>CAVRLN010000016.1:0-182300 GCA_963722325.1 uncultured beta proteobacterium | reverse complement strand
CGCCTACAAAGCGCGATCAGTGACGCGCTTCCTCAATTTCTCGGTCCCGCACACTCCTTCGTGTCGCTCAGATACTTTGGCGACGGATCCGGGTCCGGTGAACTCCCTGATGCGAATGACAAGCAAGCTCATGCATTTTACCTATCCGATTGGACCGTAACAAATTGTGGGCTACTCGTCAACGTCGCGTTGCACACCACAACCTAGTATTTCGCCGACCCAATTCGACCGGAGCACCTGGGGTACGCAAAGGAAATGGATGGAATGAGCGCCAAGCGGCACGCGACTCCCAGAACGTTTGGCTCGGATGGAGACAAGGTTACAAACGTCGATGAGCGACGATGAAGATGTGCGTCAAACCGCGAACCGTTACGACGCTCTGACCGACGTTCTTTCAGGAATTGAGTCTGTGCCAGATCGTGACGCCGAGCGCGATGATCGCGGCCCACAGTACCGCACCAAGCAGGACGCCATTGACGATCCCGCGCGCTTTGCTCTGCGGCGAAAGTTCGGGTTTGAGGAGCTCGATGAGGGTAGCTTCGCGGCGTACGCGCATCACGCTGGTGTCTTCGTCGAAGCGACTCACGGCAGAATTGTACCGTCGGCGAGCGCAGTGTAAAGCCCGCATCAGGTCGACGGCGATTGTTAAACCAATTGTTAACGCAGACATGCTGCCCTTCCTGAGAGAAGGGTGACAGTATATTCCGGAGACATAGGTAACACTTCTGCACTTTGTGGGAGCGCAAAGTGCCTTGGCAGGAGTGTTGCAAGATGGACGAACGTCTTCGTTTCGTGGCTCGCTTGCTCGACGGCGAGCAGATGACCGCCGTTTGCCGCGAGTTCGATATCTCGCGCAAGACCGGCTACAAGATCTTCCAGCGCTACAAGGATTGCGGCCTGGACGGGCTGACCGATCGCAGTCGTCGCCCCTACCGGCATGCCAACCGGCTGCCGTTCCAGATCGAGAAGCTCATTGTTCAGCTCAAGCGCGAACGGCCCAGCTGGGGTGCACCGAAGATCCGGGAGAAGCTGCGGCGCTCGTACAACGAGGTGCAAACGCCCGCCATCAGCACCGTTCACGCCGTGCTCTATCGCCACGGCCTCGTTAACCATGCGCGCAAGCGACGCTACAAAGCCAAGGGCACGCCGCTGTCACGTCCGGTGGCACCGAACGATCTGTGGTGCGCCGACTACAAGGGCGAGTTCATGCTCGCCGATCGGCGCTACTGCTATCCGCTCACCATCAGCGACTTCGCCAGCCGCTACCTGATGAGCTGCGAGGCACTGGCCACCACTCAGCAGGTGTATGCCTTCACCGTCTTCGAGCGCGTGTTCAAGGAATTTGGCATGCCCCAAGCCATCCGCACCGACAACGGCTTGCCCTTCGCCAGCCCGAATGCGCTCTACGGCCTGAGCAAGCTGTCGGTCTGGTGGCTGCGCCTCGGTATCCGCATCGAACGCATCAAGCCCGGCCATCCCGAACAGAATGGCCGTCACGAGCGCATGCACCTCACCCTGAAGAAAGAAGCCACCAGGCCCGCGGCGCAGAACTTCCTACAACAGCAAGCCAAGTTCGACGACTTCATCCACTGCTACAACCATGAGCGTCCCCACCAGGCCCTCGACATGAAGTACCCCGCCGAGGTCTACCAGCCCTCACCGCGACCCTATCGCGGTCTGGGCGTGCTCGACTACCCGTTTCACGACCGAACCGTGACCGTCACCCACTGCGGCCGTATCTGCCTGGGCAAGCGCAAGATCAACCTCAGCCAGTCCTTCGCCGGTCAGAATGTGGGAATCAAGGAGGTGAGCGATAGAATCTGGCTCGTCACCTTCATGCACTACGACCTGGGATTCTTCGATCACGAGGCATGTCGGCTTGAACCGATCGACAACCCGTTCGCGCCAAAAGTGTTACCCATGTCTCCGGTATAAACCGTTACCTATGTAACCGGAATAGACCTGCGTCTAGTGGCGTCCCCACGGGGATTCGAACCCCGGTTACCGCCGTGAAAGGGCGATGTCCTAGGCCTCTAGACGATGGGGACGAGGCGGATGATGCGAAGGACTGGTGGTGGAGCTAAGCGGGATCGAACCGCTGACCTCTTGCATGCCATGCAAGCGCTCTCCCAGCTGAGCTATAGCCCCACAGCTGACCCGCGATTATAGCGGTCGCCCGCTGCCCAAGGCAAACCTGCGCACGCGCCGCGACCGCGACGCGATGCGGGTCCGGCCGGGGCCCAATCCGTTATCATCGGCTGCTTTTTCGCGAGCCGACCGCATGCCTCTGCCCCCGCCTTCCACGCTGCCCGAAGCAGCGCTCACCGACCGCGTCATCCTGGTGACCGGCGCGAGCGGTGGACTGGGCCGCGTGCTCGCCCGCGCCTGCGCGAGCCGGGGCGCCACCGTCGTGCTGCACGGACGCAACGTGCGCAAGCTCGAGGCGCTCTACGACGAGATCGTCGCCGCCAAGGATCCGGAGCCAACCATCCTGCCGCTGGACCTGGTCAGCGCCAAGGCCGACGACTTCGGCAACGTCGCCAACGCGCTGCAGTCCCAGCATGGCCGTGTCGACGGCATCGTGCATACCGCCGTTCAGCTCGGCTCGCTCGGCCCGGTCGAGCACCAGTCATTCGACGGATGGCTTGCGACCACACGAGTGAATCTGCTGGCGCCCTTTGGGCTGACGCGCTCGCTGTTGCCGTTGTTGCGCGCGGCGCGTAACGCGAGCGTGGTGTTCACGCTGGACACGCGCGGCGAGGACCCGAGGGCGTACTGGGGCGCGTACGCGGTAGCGAAGGCCGGATTGTCGGCGCTTCTGCGCATCCTCGCCGACGAATGGGAGAACGTGCCCACGCTGCGCGTCAATGGCGTTGTGCCGGGGCCGATGCGCTCGCCGCTGCGCGCGCAAAGCCACCCGGGCGACGACAACGCGCGCCTGCCAGCGCCGGAAGCGTTTGTGGCGCTGTATCTATATCTGCTCGATGGTCAGCCCAAGGAGCAAAGCGGCGGCGTGATCGATGCAGCCGCATGGCTGCAAGGTGCGAGCGGCGTCGCGCCCGCTTAGCGACCGCACCCGGGTTCTGAGGGCGCTGATTTTCCAAGCCTGAGCAAGACGCGCAGCCTTCGGAATTCGTCCGCGTCGAGCATGTCCGGCAGGAGCGCCAGCGTGTGCGCCCGGCGCCGACCCGGCGCGTGATACACGATGGTGGTCAGTATCCTGCCCACGTAGGAGTCGTCGGCCACCGTTCCGACCACGCAGGTACCTTCCAGGTCGGTGCAGGCGATTCGCCGGTCGCTGCTCAAGACGACCTCGGTGACGCTGTGCTTGCACGCGCGATCGGCCCATGCGCGAGCCACCCGCACCCCGTACGTCCCCAACAGGACAACGATCGCCGCGCGCAGCGGCGCGGCAATCGGGAGTGACGCCATCAGAGCAGCGGTCGACGTGACGCCGCTCAATACCATCACGCCGGCGATCCTGGACCGGCGCAAAGCCACTTTCAGCGATACGGCTTGATGCACCCAGGGATTGCGCGCCGTGACGATCCCGACGTCAATCGGCCAAACGGATGATGCGAGCCGATCAGCTGCGTGTCGCTGGATTGCTCTTGGCCAGCGCCAGCCAGGTCTCCAGCACCGTATCGGGGTTGAGCGACATGCTCTCGATGCGCTGCTCGACCAGCCATTGCGCGAGATCGGGATGATCCGACGGCCCCTGCCCGCAAATGCCGGCGTACTTGCCCGCCTTGCGGCAGGCGGTGATCGCCATGGAAAGCATCGCCTTCACCGCGTCGTCGCGCTCATCGAAGGCGCTCGCGATCGCGCCTCCGGCGTCACGATCTACGCCGAGCGTGAGCTGCGTCATGTCGTTGGAGCCGATGGAGAACCCGTCGAAGTGCTCCAGGAATCGATCGGCCAGCACCGCGTTCGACGGGATTTCGCACATCATGATCAGGCGCAGACCGTTGTCTCCCCGGCGCAATCCGTTCTTCGCCAGTAGGTCGACGACCTGCTCCGCCTCGCCGAGCGTGCGCACGAAGGGCACCATGACTTCGACGTTGTCCAATCCCATGTCGTCGCGCACGCGCTTGAGCGCCTGACACTCGAGCTGGAAGCAGTCGTAGAACTCGGCGGCGATGTATCGCGAAGCGCCGCGAAAGCCCAGCATCGGATTTTCCTCGTGGGGCTCGAAGCGCGTCCCGCCGATCAGATTGGAATACTCGTTGGACTTGAAATCGGACAGGCGCACGATCACCTTTTTCGGCCAGAACGCGGCGGCGATGGTCGATACGCCTTCGCAGATCTTTGCGACGTAGAACTCGGTAGGTGAGTCGTAGCCGCCGATGCGCGCATCGATCTCGCGCTTGAGCTCGTCCGGCTGCGCGTCGTAGCCCAGCAGCGCCTTCGGATGCACGCCGACGTTGCGGTTGATGATGAACTCCAGCCGCGCCAGTCCGACGCCGTCGTTGGGCAGGCGCCGGAACTCGAAGGCGAGCTCCGGATTGCCGACGTTCATCATGATCTTGGTCGGCGCCGGCGGCATCTTGTCGAGCGCGACGTCGACGATGTCGATGGCGAGAAGACCTTCATAGACGTGGCCGGTGTCGCCCTCCGCGCACGAGACCGTGACGTCCTGCTGCTCCTTGAGCACGCGCGTTGCATCGCCGCAGCCCACGACCGCCGGGATGCCGAGCTCGCGGGCGATGATCGCCGCGTGGCAGGTGCGGCCACCGCGGTTGGTGACGATCGCGCTGGCGCGCTTCATTACGGGCTCCCAATCCGGGTCTGTCATGTCGGTGACGAGGACGTCGCCCTCCTTCACCCGGTCCATTTGCGCTGCTGAAGAGATCAGACGCACCGGCCCCTGCCCTATTTTCTGGCCGATGGCGCGCCCGCTCGCCAGCACCGCCGAGCGCTTGTCGAGACGATAGCGCCGCAGGTTCTCGCCGGCGCCGGCGCGCGACTTCACCGTTTCCGGACGCGCCTGCAGGATGTAGAGTTGGCCGTCGACGCCGTCGCGCGCCCACTCGATGTCCATCGGGCGCCCATAGTGCCGCTCGATGATCAGCGCGGTGCGCGCCAGCGCTTCAGCCTCGTCGTCGGTGATGGCGAAGCGGTTGCGCTCGGCGGCCGGTACGTCCTCGGTGTCGCACCGACGACCTGGCGCTCGGGTTCGCCGAATACACCATGCGGATAGCCTTGTCGCCCCGGGTCTTGCGCAGAATGGCGGGACGCCCTTCGTCGAGATTGCGCTTGTAGACGTAGAACTCGTCCGGATTGACCGACCCCTGCACGACCGTTTCACCCAGCCCGTACGCGGCGGTGATGAAGACCACCTCGTCGAAGCCGGACTCGGTGTCGAGCGTGAACATCACGCCGGCGGCGCCGACGTCGCTGCGAACCATTCGCTGGATTCCCGCCGGAGAGCCCGACGTCGTCGTGCGCGAAGCCCTGGTGGACGCGATAGGCGATGGCGCGATCGTTGTAGAGCGACGCAAATACCTTCTTTAATAGCTTGAAGAACACTCTCTATTCCATTGATATTAAGGAATGTTTCCTGCTGGCCGGCGAATGACGCATCAGGCAGGTCCTCAGCAGTCGCCGACGAGCGCACGGCAACGGTGGCGGCTTCTCCATCGGCTGGCGAGCGCGTCGTAAGCGGCCGCGCACCTCGCCTGATCAGCGCGTCGGGAAGCGGTGCCGCTTCGATCCAGCCGCGAATCTGGGCGCCAACGCGCGCCAGCTCATTGACGTCGTCGACCTCGAGGCCCGCGAGCGCGTCGCGGATGCGCTCCGGCAGGCCGGCGGCGTCGAGGAATTCGCGAAACGCGTGTGCGGTAGTCGCGAAACCTCCCGGCACGCGCACACCCTGATCCGCGAGTTGGCCGATCATTTCGCCCAGCGAAGCGTTTTTTCCACCGACCTGGGGAAGATCGGCCATGCGCAACGCGTCCAGCGCGAGGACGCGCGGTGATTCACTCATGCGGAATTCTCCGGCAGCCGCCAGCGAAGCGCCGCGCGGTCAGCGGATTCTAACGTGTGGGCTGCGGCGCGGAGCTAGTTGGGGCCCGTGACGTCGTCGAGAAGCTCTTCGCGCGAATCGCCCATCTTGCGCATGAACGACTCGTCGGAAAGCTGCGCCGTCGCGCCGTCAGGGTGGCGGTGCTTGCTTCGCACGGCGCGCCTGAGGTTGCGGTAAAGATCGGGATGCGACTCCTTCAGATAGCTGATGATCTCGAAGTCAACCCGCTTGACCTGCGACAGGTCGATCTGCTCGACGTGAACAAGGCGCAGCAGCTCGCGCACGGGCTTGGGCATCTCGCGCCCGCTTTCGTATCGCGACCCGCCGCTTTGGGTCACGCCGATCTGGGTCCAGAATTGCTCTTGATTCAGCCCAAGACGCCGGCGAATTTCGCGCGGGTTAAGCACTCGATCAAAGAGTTTCACGTTTTATGGTCTTAGTTAGTTACAACGCACAACAAGCTGCATTTTGCGCTCACGATGAATAACCGCGGGCGCCCCGAAAGACATTGGCATAATTGTTGATCAAAGCCTTCCGTCGCGCAAGGGTATCCGGCAGGCGGCGGCCAAAAGCCGCCGAAAGGCATGTCGCCGTGGCACCATTTCCGCGCAGAGACATAGGGTTGGGCGCCGGAGCCTCCGAGTCGTCGATGTTGATAGAATGGGGCCGATCGGCGCCGATTTCCAGTCGCACCGCAACATTCCATGCCCCGCTACGACCTGCACAGCCATTCCACGTTTTCCGACGGCCTGCTGGCACCCGCGGCGGTGGCCGAGCGCGCCGCCGCCCGGGGCGTGGATGTCTGGGCGCTCACCGACCACGACGAGACCGGGGGCCTGGCCGAGGCACGCGACGTCGCCGAAGCCGCGGGCGTGCGCTTCATCCCCGGCGCCGAGCTGTCGGTCAGCTGGAACGACGTCACGTTGCACGTCGTGGCGCTCGGCATCGATCCCGCGAGCGCCGTCCTGCAGGACGGGCTCAACGCCATCCGCAGCGGCCGTGACCAGCGTGCCCGCGGCAATGGCCGATTCCCTTGAGGATGCCGGCATAGCGGGCGCGTACGAAGGCGCGGCGCGATACGTGACCAACGAACGGCTGATCAGCCGCACGCATTTCGCGCGATTCCTGGTCGAAACAGGCCACGTTCCGGACGCCAAGGCCGCGTTTCGGAACTACCTCACACCCGGCAAGCCCGGGTACGTCAAACACGCGTGGGCAACGCTGTCGCAGGCGCTGGGGTGGATCGGTGCGGCCGGCGGCCAATCGGTGCTGGCGCATCCGGGCCGCTATCCGATCGAGAACCGCCAGATGCGCGCGCTGCTGGGCGAGTTTCGCGACACCGGCGGAGATGGCATCGAAGTGCTGTCGTCGAGCCACACCCAGGCGCAGGCAGCCGAGTACGCCCGATACGCGCGCGTCTACGGACTCCTCGCCTCGTCCGGCTCGGACTATCACGGCCCCGGCGAGAGCTGGATCGACCTCGGGGACATGCCGGACCTTCCCGCGGGCGTGGTGCCCGTGTGGAAGGACTGGTGATGGCGGACCGGCGCACGGTCTTTTTTGTTTCGGACCGCACCGGGATCACCGCCGAGATGCTCGGTAACAGCCTGCTCTCGCAGTTCGAGGACATTCGCTTCGACCGCGAGACCATCCCCTTCGTCGATACGCCGGACAAGATCGGCGAGGTCGTGCGCCACATCGACGCGGTGGCGCAGGACAAGACCGCCCGGCCGCTGGTGTTCAGCTCGATCGTCGACGACGCGATGAGCGCGCAGCTAGCCCGCGCCAACGCGCTGGTGCTCGACCTGTTCGGCACCTACATCGCGCCGCTGGAAACCGAGTTCGGTGCCAAGTCGTCGCACGCCGCCGGACGCTCGCATGGCATCGCCAACAGCCACGAATACTTCGCACGCATCGAGGCGATCAATTTCGCACAAGCGCACGATGACGGCGCGTCGACGCGCGATCTCTCCAAGGCGCAGGTGATCCTGGTCGGCGTCTCACGCTGCGGCAAGACCCCCACGACGCTCTATCTCGCGCTGCAATTCGGTATTCGCGCCGCCAATTTTCCGCTCACGCCGGACGACTTCGTCGATCACAAGCTGCCGGCATCCGTACTGCCCTATCGTGACCGCCTATTCGGCCTCACCATCGACGCCGAGCGCCTTTCACAGATCCGCACCGAGCGCCGACCCGGCAGCTCGTACGCGTCGCTCGCCAACTGCCGCGAGGAGCTGCGCGAGGCCGACGCCATCATGAAGCGCGAAGGCATCCCGACACTCGACGTCACCACCAAGTCGATCGAGGAAATCGCAACGACGGTCATGCACCGCGCCCATCTCCAGCGGCACGTCTACTAGCGCGCTTCGCGCGCGCGTCCCGGAGCACGCATTTCGAGCCCATAGAAGCGCACCGCGTTGCCGCCGCGGATGGCGTCCCGCTCGTCGGCCGCGAGGCCGACGAGCAGCTCGTCGGTCGCGCTGCTCCAAGCGGCATAGCTCGCGGCCAGCGTCATCACCGGCCAGTCGCTGCCCCACATGACGCGCTTGCTCCCAAAGCATCCCAGCACGTGCTCGACATAGCGGCGCAGCGTCTGGACGTTCCATCGGGCGCCTGCCTCGGTGACCAGGCCAGAGAGCTTGCAGTGCGCCGAGGTGTGGTGCGCGATCGCAGCCAGATCGTCGGCCCACGGCAGCCAGGCGTCGGCGGCGATGCCCGGCTTGGCGCAGTGATCGACGACCACGGCGAGATCCGGATGGTGCTCCAGCATCTGAAGCAGCGCGCGCAGATTCGCCGGCTTGACCAGCGCGTCGAAGCGCAGGCCCAGCGCGTGCAGTGCGGCCAGGCCGGGTTGCACGTCGGGACGGAGAATCCAGGCTGCATCGGGCTCGTCCTGCAGCATCGGACGGATGCCCTTGAGACGTCGGTCGCGTGCGAGCTCGGCAAGGACATCGGGCGCGTCTGGGCCGCGAAGATCGGCCCATCCCACCACGCCGCGCACGGTGTCCGCATTTTCGCGCGCGACTTCGAGCAGATACTGCGTTTCCGCCATGGTCGGTGCTGCCTGCACCAACACGGTCGCTTCGACGCCGGCGCGGGCGAGCTGCGGACGCAATTCGTCGAGATCGAAGTCACGGCAGATACGACGAAGCGTGGGCGTGGGGCGCAGCCACCCGTAGTCACCGCGGTCGAGACGCCATACGTGGTGATGCGCGTCGACGCGAATCACGTCGACTCCCAAAGCAATGCCGCAGCGGGCTCGATCGAGCCGCGCTTGCGCAGCGTTGGCAGCGAGTCCTGGGGCAAGAGCTCAGTCATCGATGCTATCCTAACGCCCGTGCCAGGCCTGCTCAACGCGTCCGCCGCAGTGACATATTTTCCCGTCCCCCTCGATAGCGCCGGTGTCCGCGCAGTGTCCAATGACTGATCGCATTCGCGGCGTCTGGTGCGCGACGCTGACGCCGCTGGACGCCAAGGGCGACCTCGCCGCCCGGACCCTCGCCGCGCACGCGCAGCGGATGTTCGCCGCGGGCGTCGACGGCATCGCGCTGTTCGGAACGACAGGTGAAGGGCAGTCGTTCTCGGTCGCACAGCGACGCTCGGGGCTCGACGCGCTGCTCGCCGCCGGCGTCCCGGCCAAGCGCATCGTGGTCGGCACCGGTTGCGCGGCGCTGGCGGATGCGATCGAGCTCACCCGGCATGCGGTCGCCACCGGATGCGTTGGCCAGCTGGTGCTTCCTCCGTTCTTTTTCACCGGCCTCGACGAGGAAGGCATCTACTCCTTCTACGCGCAGGCTGATCGACGGTGTCGGCGACGCCCGTTTCCGACTCTACCTGTATCACATCCCGCAGATGAGCGGCGTCGCCATCCCGCACGACGTCATTTCGCGCCTGGCGACGACGCATCCCGGCGTGCTCGCCGGCGTCAAGGACAGCGCCGGCAACCTGCAGCACACGCGCACGCTGCTCGAGCGCTTTCGCACGCTTTCGATCTTCGTCGGGCACGAGCCGCACCTGCCCGCCGCGCTCGCCGCCGGCGGCGCCGGCACCATCTGCGGCGTGGCCAACCTGTACCCCAAGCTGATCCGCCGGCTCCACGACACGCCGGCCTCGCGCGGGGGCGAGGACCTTGCGCGAGTCGAGGCGTTCGTCGCGCTGCTCGACCGTGTTCCCGTGTTCGCTGCGTTCAAGGCGCTGCTTGCGTCTCTGACCGGAGATGCGACGTGGGAAGGCATGGCCCCTCCCCTGGTGCCGATGGATCGCGATGCGCAGCGCGCCTTTGTCGCGTCGATTTCGCGCACCGGCATCGTCGCCGCGCGCGACGCGGCCTGATCGTTCACAGAGCCCATTCATGAGCACACCCGCAACTACCGAGACCGACCTGGCGGCGCTCGCCGCCTTCGATACTCCGACCATCTGCAACGCGCTCGAGCTGGTGGCGCCGGAGCGGCGCGGCCACGGTTACACCACGCGGGCGGCGCAATGCGGGTTCCCGGCGATGAAGCCCGTGGTCGGCTTCGCGCGGACCGTGCGCATCCGCGCACAGCGTCCTTCCGAGCTGCCTGCGGCCGAGATGCGCAAGGCGCGTCACGAGTATTACCGCTATGTCGACAGCGGGCCCAAGCCCTCGCTCATGATCATCCAGGATCTCGACGGCGAGCACGCCGGCTACGGCGCGTTCTGGGGCGAGGTGCAGTCCGCGATCCATCGCGGGCTGGGCGCGCTGGGCGTGATCACCGACGGATCGGTGCGCGACATCGACCAGTGGGCGCCCGACTTCCAGTTTCTCGCCGCGAAGATCGGCCCGTCGCACGCGTACGTGCACGCGGTCGACTTCGGAGGCGAGGTCGACGTGCTCGGCATGCGCGTCGCGTCCGGCGACATCGTGCACGCCGATCGCCACGGCGCCGTCGTCGTGCCCGCGGAAACCGTTCTCAAACTGCCCGATGCGGCGCGCTTGCTCGCACGCCGCGAAGGTCGCATCCTTGCAGTTGCGCGGGCTCCGGATTGCACCGCCGACAAGCTCATGCAGGCCATCGGCGAGGCCGACCAGATTCACTGACGTCGCACTTACGCATACAACAACGGAGGAAACCATGACCGATTCGATTCGAGACGATAGTGCGGATTCGACCCGCCGCCGCCTGCTGCAGGCCGGCGCGGGTGCGCTGGCGCTCGGTGCAATTCCCGGCGCATCGCTGTCCAGCGCGTATGCACAAGCCACGTTCGACTGGAAGCGCTACAAGGGCGAGCCTATCGAGGTGCTGCTGGTGAAGAGTCCGCGCGGCGATCTGCTCACCAAATACCACAAGGAATTCGAGGATCTGACCGGCATCAGCGTCGGCTCGGAGATGATTCCCGAGCAGCAGCAGCGACAGAAGGCGGTGATCGAGTTCAACTCGAGCAATCCGAGCTTCGACGTCATCCAGCTTTCGTATCACGTTCAGAAGCGACAGTTCGCCAAGAACAACTGGCTCACCGACCTTCGCCCGATGCTCGCCGACAAGTCGGTCACCGATCCGAATCTGGATTTCAACGATTTCGCCAAGGGCGGGCTCAACTACGCCGTCGAGCCGGACGGTCGCGTCAACAGCCTGCCGATGAATCTCGATCCGTGGGTCGTCTATTACAACAAGGAGCTCTTCGACGCCAAAGGCGTCGCATACCCGAAGACCTTCGCCGAGATGACCGATGCGGCGGCGAAGCTGAACGACCCCTCCAAGGGCGTGTCCGGCTTCGTCGGGCGCGGGCTCAAGAATGCCAACGTTCCGGTGTGGACGAGCTTCCTGCTCGGCTTCGGTGGCGGCTTCGTCGACAAGAACGGCAAGCTCATGACCGACTCGCCGGAAGCGATCGAAGGCGCAAAGATGTATGCGCTGCTCCTGTCCAAATACGGTCCCGCCGGCGTCGCGGGATACAACTGGAACGAGTCGCAGAGCCTGTTCCTCCAGGGCAAGGCCGCGATGTGGCTCGACGGCATCGGCTTCGCGCAGCCGCTCGAGGATCCGACCAAGTCGCGCGTCGTCGGCAAGGTCGTCTACGGCGTGATGCCCGCCGGCCCGAAAAAGCAGGTGTCGGCGCTGTTCGGCGATGGCGAAGGCATCTCGACCTACAGCAAGCGCAAGGGGCCGTCGTGGTACTACCTGCAATGGGCGTCGAACAAGACCAACCAGACGCGCATGCTGCAGGCCGCCGCCGGCGCGCCGGTGCGCAACTCCGCGTACGCGGCGGCGCAGAACTCCGCGGACTTCAAGGCGCCGAAGCAGTGGGTGGAATGCATGCTCAAATCGGCCAGCATCGCCGAGCCCGGATTGCCGGTGATCGCGCCGGTCACCGAGTTCCGCGACACCTTCGGGATCGCGCTCAACAACATGCTCAACGGCGCGGACCCGGCGACCGAGCTCAAGAAGGCCACGGCGGAATTCCAGCCGGTGCTGGACAAGAGCGAGAAGGCCTGAGGCTAAAAAGCCGCAGGGGCCGCATTGGCGTCGTGTCTGCCATGAGCGCTGCCAGCGGCGCGCGCCCGGGATTCCTGGCGCGCCGCCAGCGCAGCTATCTGTACTTCATCGTGCCGGCGCTGGTCGTCGTCGGCGCGGTGATCATCTTTCCGTGGCTGTTCACGGTATGGATGAGCGCGTTCGACTGGAAGATCGGCACGACCGCGCACTTCGTCGGCTTCGACAACTACGTCAAGCTCGCCACCAACACGCGCTTCCACGAAGCGGTCGGACACACGCTTTACTTCACGGCACTCGCGGTGGTCGTTCCGCTGGTGCTCGGCACCATCGCCGCGCTGATCTTCCATCGCGAGTTCCCCTATCGCGGCCTGCTGCGCTCGATCTTCACCATGCCGATGATGGCGACGCCGGTGGCGGTGGCGCTGGTGTGGACGATGATGTTCCACCCGCAGCAGGGCGTGCTCAACTACCTGCTCTCGCTCGTGGGCCTGCCGCCGTCGCTGTGGGTCTATTCGCCGACGTGGGTGATCCCGAGCCTGGTGCTGGTCGAGATCTGGCACTGGACGCCGCTGGTCATGCTCATCGTGCTCGGCGGCCTCGCCGCGCTGCCGATCGAGCCGTACGAGAGCGCGCGTCTCGATGGCGCGTCGGAGTGGCAGCTCTTCCGCTACATCACGTTTCCGCTGGTGGCGCCGTTCATCGTCGTCGCGGCGGTGATCCGGACCATCGACGCGATCAAGGCGTTCGACACCATCTACGTCATCAGCCAGGGCGGGCCGGGGACCGCGTCGGAGACGATCAATCTCTACCTCTACCTGCAGGCGTTCGCTTTCTACAACGTCGGCAACGCTTCCGCGGTGGTGGTCGTGTTTTTCGCGATCATCCTGGCGCTGGCGATGCTGCTGCTCTACGTGCGGCAGCGCACGAAATGGACATGAGAGCTGCCGGGCCGCCCCAAGCTCTCGCCCCTGGGAGTGCGACGCGCAGCGACGCTCGGGGAATCATATGAGCACGATCGCGACCGCCGGCACCGCGCCGTCGCCGCTGGCCCGCCGCGCGCGCCTGCGCCGCGTCCTGCGCAAGACCGGCTTCTGGGCATCGGTCGTCGTCATCGTGTCGCCGGCGCTGCTGGTGTTCCTGTGGATGCTCTCGCTCTCGCTCAAGAACGAGATCGACAACCTCGCGTACCCGCCGGTGTTCATTCCCAGCCCGCCGACGTTCGCCAATTTCGTGCAGGTTTTCGCCGACAACTCGATGGGCCTGTATTTCTGGAACAGCATCGTCGTCTCGGGACTGGGGACGCTGATCGCGCTGCTGGTCGGTGTGCCCGCCGGCTACGGGATCGCGCGCGCGCAGGCGCACAAGCTGACGATCACGATCCTGATCGCGCGCATGACGCCGGCGCTGTCGTACCTCATTCCGCTGTTCACCGTGTTCCAGCTCCTGGGACTCAACAACACGCTCACCGCGCTGGTGATCGCGCATCTGGTGATCACGGTGCCCATCGTCGTCTATATCATGGCGGGCTACTTCGAGACGCTGCCGAAGGAGCTGGAGGAAGCCGCGCTGATCGACGGCGGAAGCGTATGGACGACGTTTCGCTACGTGGCGCTGCCGCTGGCGCGACCCGGGATCGTGGTCGGCACCATCCTGGCGTTCATCTTTTCCTGGAACAATTTCGTGTTCGGCGCGGTCCTTGCAGGACGCGCCACGCGAACGCTGCCGGCCGCGGTGTACAACGTGCTCACCTTCGAGCAGCTCGCGTGGGGGCCGCTTGCCGCCGCAGCGATCGTGGTCACGCTGCCGGTGCTGCTGCTGACCATCGTCATCCAGAAGGAAATCGTCGTCGGTCTCACCGCCGGCGGCATCAAAGGAGGTTGATGGCATGCTCAAGGGCATTCATCCCCTGCTCCACGCCGATCTGCTCCACGCGCTCGCCGCGATGGGTCACGGCGACGAGATTGCGATCGTCGATGCCAACTTCCCGGCGATGAGCGTCGGCAAGCGCGTGATCCATTCGCCGACCGCGACATCGGCCGCGACGCTCGAAGCCGTCCTGACGGTATTCCCGATCGATAGCGTCGTCACGCCCGCAGCGGTGACCATGAAGGTCATCGGCGGCGCGGCCGGGGTCCCCGCGCCCGTCCACGAATTCGCCGCGCTGCTCGAGCATCACATGCCGCTCGCCGCGATGGGCAGCGTCGACCGCGACGCATTCTACGAGCGCGCGCGCAAGGCGTTCGCGGTCGTTCGCACGGCCGAGATGCGCGGCTACGGCAACCTGATCCTGGTCAAGGGAGTCGTGACGGAGTACCCCGCTCCGGCATGATCCTCGTTTTCGGCTCGATCAATATCGACCTGGTCAGCACGGTCGATCGTTTCCCCTCGGCCGGGGAGACCGTGCGCGGCGAGCACTTCTCGGTCCTGCCAGGAGGCAAAGGCGCCAACCAGGCGCTCGCGGCGGCACGTGCGGGGGCGACCGTCGCGATGTTCGGTGCGGTCGGCGAGGACGCGTTCGCGGACCTCGCGCTCGCCAACCTCGCCCGCGCGGGCGTCGATCTGCGCGGCGTGTCGCACATCGCGGCAGCGACCGGCTGCGCGACGATCCTGGTCGAGCGCGGCGGCGAGAACCGGATCGTCATCGTTCCCGGCGCAAACGCGCACGCCAGCGCGGACGCGGTCGCGCCAGGCCGCGCTCGCCGCGGGTGCGACGCTTGTGCTTGCAGCAGGAAGTGCCCGCCGCCGCCAATCTCGACCTGGCGAAGCGAGCGCGGGCGGCCGGCCTGCGCGTGGTGCTTGAACGCCGCGCCGGCGCGCGCGCTCAGCCGCGAATGCATGCAACTGATCGACGTCCTCGATCGTCAACGAGGGCGAAGCGGCGGCGCTTGCGCGCGATCTGGGCTGGCCCACCGCCTCGGCCGATTTCGCGCAGGCGGCAAGATCGGCGCTCGCACCGACGCGCGACACCGCGGTGGTCGTCACGCTCGGCGCGCAGGGAGCGCTATGGTGCGGCTCGCCGCCGGCGCTGCGCGCGATCGCGCCGCGCATCGAGGCGATCGATACCACCGGCGCCGGCGACGCGTTTGTGGGAACGCTCGCCGCCGCGCTGGACGCAGGCGCGACTCCGGGCGAATCGCTGCGGCGTGCCGTCGCCGCCGGCTCGCTGGCCTGCACGCGGCTCGGCGCGCAGTCGGCGATGCCCGATGCGGCAGCGATCGCCGCGCTGTCGCCTACAGTCGCGCTGCGTGCGCAATGACAATGGTATAATTCCGGTATCCAACCTCCGTTCATTTGGACCGCCCATGCTCAAACGATTCCTTCTATGCGCGCTGCTGCTGGTTTCGCTGCGCGCCTACGCCGTCGACCACACCGATATCTGGTACATCCCCGAGGAGTCAGGATGGGGCGCCAACGTCGTCGAGAGCGACGATTTTCTTTTCGTCACGTTCTTCATCTACGGCGCGGACAACAAGCCCACCTGGTACACCGCGCAGCTCACTCTCGACGGCACCGGCAACTACAACGGAAAGCTGTTCGCCAGCACCGGCACGTTCTACTCGATGCCGTGGAAAGCCTCCGATCTCAGCGTCACCGAAGTGGGTACAGCCTCGTTTCAGCCCACTAGCCCTTACACCGCGCGACTGATCTACGTCGTCACGGCCGGATCGGTCACGGTGACCAAGCTCATTCAGCGTCAGACGCTGACCCGGATCACCATCGGCGGGTCCTACATTGGCGCGCAGGCCGGCGCCTATTCAGGATGCAACAACACCAGCAACAACGGTGCCTACAGCGATTTCTTCACCCTGCAGGTGAACCAGTCCACCAGCGGCAGCGTCTTGTTCACCTTCACCTACCAGAGCCTGACCTGCACGTTTTCGGGCACGCTGACTCAATTCGGCAAGCTCTACACCATGCCGACCACCGCGTACAAATGCTCGACCGGGCTGGACACGAACGCCGCGATGGGCGAGATCAGCGCGACTTCGCTCGGCATCGAGGGCCGGTTCTCCGCGCCGGCGGTGGGATCCGGATGCCGCGAGGATGCGAACTTCTCAGCGGTGCTTCACTGACGTCGCGCCCGCTGGCGCACGCACTCGAACAGGCATACCGCCGCCGCCGCGGCTGCGTTCAGCGATTCGAAGCCGCCCGGCATGGGGATGGTGACCTGCCGCGTGGCAGCGGCGCGCAGCGCCGCCGAAAGTCCCGCGCCCTCGTTGCCGATGGCGACGGCGACCGGCGCACGCAGATCGCGAATCGAACAGCGGGTCCCCGTTCGCGGCTACCGCGGCGACGGTCTTGCCGTGGAAATGTCCGCATCCATGCAGCGAGGTCGACATTCTCGAAGATGTCGAGATGGAAGTGGCCGCCCTGCCCCGCGCGCAAGACCTTGGGCGACCACGCGAACGCGCACCCGGCCGACATGTATACCTGCGCCACGCCCGCCGCGGCAGCGCTGCGCAGAATCGACCCCACGTTGCCGGGATCCTGAACGTCTTCGAGGAGCATGCAGAAATCGGCGACGCGCCCGGGCACCGGCGCGGGGGTGGGCACGACCGCGACGACGGCGATTTCCAGGGGCAATTGAGTCAGCGCTGTCCAGTCGCCCGCGGCGAGGGTGAGAACCCGTCCCGGCGGCACTCGCCCGCGCAGGTGTCGCAGCTGCGCGCCGGCATCTTGGTCGTCGAGCGCGACCACGGTCTCGGGGGCGCCGTGGCGCGCGAGATAGACATCGACCAGGTTCGCGCCTTCGAGCACGCACAGTCCGGCCTTGCGCCGCTCGCGCGATGACGACATCAACCGCAGCGCCTGCTTCAGGCGCGGATTGTCGGGGGAAGTGACGCGGGGCACGGTGTGCGTTGACCGCGGGTTGGTAGTGGACCGCACTGGCGCTGCGCCGGAAGCGCGCGCCGCGGGCGCGCTCTATTTCGCTGGCGCCGGTTTCGAGGCTTCCGGCGAGTCGCGCATTCATCGGCAGCTGGAAGAACACCTCGTCGCCGCGGATCATGCCGAGCTCGGAGCGCGCGCGCTCCTCGATCGCGTCGAAGCCCTGCTTCAAGTCGCGCACGTCGGCGTCGAGCGCGGCGTTGCGCGCTGCCAGCGCCTCGTTGGTTTTTTTCTGCGCCTCGACCTGCCGATCGAGCTCGCGCACCCGCAGCCAGCCCCCCTTGCCGAGCCACATCGGATACTGCAGGGCGAGGATCAGCGCGACGAGGATGCCGGCGAGGATGCGCACGGCCTCAGAGCTGGTAGAAGGCGGCGCGGCCGGGATAGCTCGCCACGTCGCCGAGGTCTTCCTCGATGCGCAGCAGCTGGTTGTACTTGGCGACGCGATCCGAGCGCGACAGCGAGCCGGTCTTGATCTGTCCGGCGTTGGTGCCGACCGCGATGTCGGCGATGAGGCTGTCCTCGGTCTCGCCGGAGCGATGCGAGATCACCGTGGTGTAGCCGGCGCGCGTCGCCATGTTGATCGCGGCGAAGGTCTCGGTCAGCGTGCCGATCTGGTTGATCTTGATCAGGATCGAGTTGGCGACGCCCTTGGCGATGCCCTGCTTGAGGATCTTGGTGTTGGTGACGAACACGTCGTCGCCGACGAGCTGCACCTTCTTGCCGAGCTTCTCGGTGAGAAGCTTCCAGCCGTCCCAGTCGCCCTCGGCCATGCCGTCCTCGATCGAGATGATCGGATACTTGTCGACCCAGGTCGCGAGGTAATCGACCATCTGCGAGCGGGTGAGCTCGGCGTGCTCCGACTCGAGCTCGTAGACGCCGTCGCTGTAGTACTCGGACGCCGCGCAGTCGAGCGCCAGCGCGATGTCGGTGCCGGCGGTGTAACCCGCCTTGTCGATGGCCTCGAGCAGCAGCTGCAGCGCCGACTCGTTCGACGGCAGGTCCGGCGCGAAGCCGCCTTCGTCGCCCACCGTCGTCGGCATGCCCTTGGCGTCGATCAGCTTCTTGAGCGTGTGGAACACTTCGGCGCCGTAGCGCAGCGCCTCGCGGAAACGTCGGGGCGCCGAGCGGCACGAGCATGAACTCCTGCATGTCGACGCTGTTGTTGGCGTGCGCGCCGCCGTTGATCACGTTCATCAGCGGCACGGGCAGCGTCATCGCGCCGGCGCCGCCGAGGTACCGGTACAGCGGCAGCGTCGACTCCTCCGCCGCCGCCTTGGCCACCGCGCACGACACCGCGAGCATGGCATTCGCGCCGAGTCGCGCCTTGTTCTCGGTGCCGTCCAGATCGATCATCGTGCGGTCGACGAAGGCCTGCTCGGAGGCGTCGAGACCGATGATCGCCTCGCAGATCTCGGTGTTGACGTTCTCGACCGCCTTCTGCACGCCCTTGCCGCCGTAGCGCGCCTTGTCGCCGTCGCGCAGCTCGATCGCCTCGCGCGATCCGGTCGATGCGCCCGAAGGCACCGCGGCGCGGCCGCTGATGCCCGACTCGAGCACGACGTCGGCCTCGACGGTGGGGTTGCCGCGTGAATCGAGAATTTCGCGGGCGATGACGTCGACGATGGCGCTCATGGGTTCCGAAGGCTCAGTGGTTGAGTGACGATAGCGGTGGACGTGCAGCGACATGCGATCGCGGCGGAGTCGGCACGGCGCTCAATGCGCTGCGACCATCAGATCGCTCTCGGCAAACGCCTCGCGCTTCACGGCGCGGTCGATCGCCACCAGCGTTCGCAGCAGCGCCTGCATGCGGTCGAGCGGCCAGGCATTGGGACCGTCGGACAGCGCCTTGCGCGGGATTCGGGATGCGTCTCCATGAAAATGCCGGCGACGCCCGCCGCGACCGCGGCACGCGCCAGCACGGGGACGAACTCGCGCTGGCCGCCGGACGTCGTGCCCTGCCCGCCGGGCAGCTGCACCGAGTGCGTCGCGTCGAACACCACCGGACAGCCGGTGGCGCGCATGATCGCGAGCGAGCGCATGTCGGACACCAGGTTGTGATAGCCGAACGACGCGCCGCGCTCGCACACCAGTGATGTTGTCGGCGCCGCTCGCCTCGCTCGCCTTGGCGACGACGTTGGTCATGTCCTCGGGCGCGAGGAACTGGCCCTTCTTGATGTTCACCGGCTTGCCCGCCGCGGCGGCGGCCTGGATGAAGTCGGTCTGGCGGCACAGGAACGCGGGCGTCTGCAGCACGTCGACCACCGCGGCGACCTCGGCGACCTCGTCCTCGGCGTGCACGTCGGTGAGCACCGGCACGCCGATCTGGCGCTTCACCTCGGCGAGCATGCGCAGGCCCTCGTGCATGCCCGGCCCGCGAAACGACTTGCGAGGAGCTGCGGTTGGCCTTGTCGTACGACGACTTGAAGATGAACGGCAGTCCCAGGCCGGCGCACATTTCCTTGAGCCGGCCGGCGACGTCGACCTGCAGCTGCTCGGACTCGACCACGCACGGACCCGCGATCAGGAACAGAGGCCGGTCCAGGCCGACCTCGAATCCGCACAGTTTCATCGGATGCAGCCGTCGCCCGGCGACTCAGGCGACCAGCTGCGGCCGCGCTCGCACGGCGTCGCCGCGCAGGTCGCGATGGCGCGCCAGCGCGGCGTTCACGAAGGCGATGAACAGCGGATGGCCGCGCCGCGGATTCGACGTGAACTCGGGGTGGAACTGGCAGCCGAAGAACCAGCGGATGGCCGGAGAGCTCGATCATCTCGCACAGGTCGCCCGCGACCGCGCTCTTGGTCCACGCGCCGACCGTCAGCCCGGCGGCCTCGAGGCGCGGCAGGTAGTGATTGTTGACCTCGTAGCGGTGACGGTGCCGCTCGGAAACCGTCGTCGTGCCGTAGATGCGGTTGCGCGAGCGAGCCCGGCACGACCTCGCACGGCTGCGCGCCGAGGCGCATGGTCCCGCCCAGGTCGGAGAGTTGTCGCGACGCTCGATGCTGCCGTCGCGGTTCTGCCATTCGGTGATCAGCGCCACCACCGGGTGAGGCGTGTCGGGCTCGAACTCGGTGCTGTTGGCGCCGTCGAGGCCCGCCATGTGGCGCGCGTACTCGATCACCGCGAGCTGCATGCCGAGGCAGATGCCGAGGTAGGGAATGTCGTTCTCGCGCGCGTAGCGGATCGCGCGGATCTTGCCCTCGACGCCGCGCTTGCCGAAGCCGCCGGGAACGAGGATCGCGTCCATCGTCGCGCAGGCAATCGACGCCGTCGCGCTCGACGACTTCGGAGTCGACGTAATGGATCTCGACCTTGCTGCGCGTGTGGATGCCGGCGTGGGTCAGCGCTTCGGACAGCGACTTGTACGACTCGGTGAGGTCGACGTACTTGCCGACCATCGCGATGTTGACCTCGTGCTCGGGATGCACGAGCGCGTCGACCAGCTTCCGCCAGATGGCGAGGTCGGCGGGACGCGGCGACAGGGAGAGCTTGCGGCAGACGATCTCGTCGAGGCCTTCGGCGTGCAGCGCGCCGGGAATCTTGTAGATCGAGTCGGTGTCGAGCGCGGGAATCACCGCTTCCGGCGCGACGTTGGTGAACAGCGCGATCTTGCGCCGGTCGCCGTCCGGCACGGGACGATCGGCGCGGCACAGCACGACGTCGGGCTGGATGCCGATCTCGCGCAGCTCCTTGACCGAGTGCTGCGTCGGCTTGGTCTTCATCTCGCCCGCCGTCGCGATGAAGGGCACGCAGCGTCAAGTGGATGTAGCAGACGTTGTCGCGGCCCTGCGTGATGCCCATCTGCCGGATCGCCTCGAGGAACGGCAGCGACTCGATGTCGCCGACGGTGCCGCCCACCTCGACGACCGCGACCTCGGCATCGCCGGCACCGCTGATGATCCAGCTCTTGATCTCGTCGGTGATGTGCGGGATCACCTGCACCGTGCCGCCGAGGTAGTCGCCGCGGCGCTCCTTGCGGATCACGCTCTCGTAGATCTGGCCGGTCGTGAAGTTGTTGCGCTTGCCCATCTTCACGTCGGTGAAGCGCTCGTAGTGGCCGAGGTCGAGGTCGGTCTCGGCGCCGTCCTCGGTGACGAACACCTCGCCGTGCTGGAACGGGCTCATCGTTCCAGGATCGACGTTGATGTACGGGTCGAGCTTGAGATTGGTGACGCGGATGCCGCGCGAGGCGAGGATCGCGGCGAGCGACGCGGCGGCGATGCCCTTCCCCAGTGAGGAAACGACGCCGCCGGTCACGAACACGAACTTGGTCATGGGCGACAAGTCCCGGAAATTCGCAGTTTACCGGAACCGACCGCTCGCGTACAAATCGCGACGGCGCGCCGGATGCGCCGCCGTGCAGCGCTGCACGCCCGCGAGCGCGGCGCGCGATGCGCGCATCCGTACGGCCTCGCGCCCGAGCAGCGCGAGCACCGCGTCGATGGCAGGCGTCGTGCGTCGTCCCGGCGACCAGCACGCGCAGCGGCATCATCACCTGCGCGGGCTTGAGCCCATGCCGGGAGGCGGCCGCCTTGATCGACTGCGCCGATCGTCTCGCGCTGTCCACGTCGATCGCGCTGGAACTCGCCGCGCAGACTCGCGCAGCGCCGGCAGGGTTCGGTCGTTGACGTGCTCGGCGAGCAATGTCGGGCGGCGCGCTGCGACGGTCGCGTAGAAGTAATGCGCCGCGTCGGCCATCGCCGACCAGCGTCGGCGAGCGGTCGCGCAGCAGCAGCGCGACCTCGGCCGGATCGCGGGCCCGCGGCGACGTCGAGCGCCGGCGCGCTCGCAGGAACGGCAGCGAGCAGCGCGCCGAGCGCCTCGCCCGGCATGCGCTTGATGTGCTCGTGGTTGACCCATGCGAGCTTTTCCGGATCGAAGCGCGCCGGCGACGGAATGACAGCCCGGCGAGGTCGAACCAGCCGACGAACTGCGTCGCGGCTGAAGACTTCGTCGTCGCCGTGCGCCCAGCCGAGCCGCGCCAGGTAGTTGACCACCGCGTCCGGCAGGTAGCCGTCGTCGCGATACTGCAGCACGCCGACGCGCGCCGTGGCGCTTCGACAGCTTGTCGCCCTCCGGCGTCGAGCACCGTCGGCAGGTGCGCGTACACCGGCGGCGTCGCCGCCCAGCGCGCGGATCATGTTGATCTGCCGCGGCGTGTTGTTGACGTGATCGTCGCCGCGGATCGACGTGCGTGATGCGCATGTCGAGGTCGTCGACGACGACGCAGAAGTTGTACGTCGGCGTGCCGTCGGAGCGCGCGATGACGAGATCGTCGAGCTCGTCGTTGGCGATCTCGATGCGCCCCTTGACCGCGTCGTCCCACGCGACCGCTGCCGTCGATCGGGATTGCGGAAGCGGATCACCGGCGCGACGCCGGCGGGCGGCGCGGGCAGCGTCTTGCCGCGTGCTCGGGCCGCCAGCGGCCGTCGTAGCGCGGCTTCTCGCCGCGCGCCATCTGCTCGGCGCGCAGCGCGTCGAGCTCGTCCGGCGTCATGTAGCAGCGATACGCGAGTCCGCTGCTCGAGCATCTGCGCGATCACCTCGCGATAGCGATCCATCCGCTGCATCTGGTAGTACGGGCCTTCGTCGTAGTCGAGGCCGAGCCACGCCATCGCAGTCGAGAATCGCCTGCACCGCCTCCGGCGTCGAGCGCTCGACGTCGGTGTCCTCGATGCGCAGGATGAACGTGCCGCGGTGCTTGCGCGCGAACGCCCACGGAAGAGCGCGGTGCGGATGTTGCCGAGATGCAGGAAGCCGGTCGGACTCGGCGCGAAGCGCGTGCGGACTCGGTGCGAGCGCTCGTCATGCGCTGCCACGCCCTCGGGCGCCCGGCCTGTCACGGGCTGCCAGCGCAGATCGAGCGTCGTCGGCGTCGCCGGATTCGGCGGCTCCGCGGCGACGTTCATCGGGCCCGGCGTGTGGCCGTGCGGCCAGAAGCGCGCGACGCGGCGCGCCTCGGCCTCGTTGGCGTTGACCGGGAACGTGTCGTAGTTGCGGCCGCCCGGATGCGCAACGTGATAGGTGCAGCCGCCGAGCGCGCGCCCGGCCCACGTGTCGACCAGATCGAACGTCAGCGGCGCCTGCACGCCGATGGTCGGATGCAGCGCCGACGGCGGACTCCACGCGCGAAAGCGCACGCCGGCGACGAACTCGCCGGGCAGCCCGGTCGGCGTCAGCGGCAGCGCGCGGCCGTTGCAGGTCGACCGCGTGGCGGCCCGGCGTCATGCCGGTGACGCTTGACCTGCATGCGCTCGACCGACGAATCGACGTAGCGCGCCGTGCCGCTGCCGCTCACCTCCTCGCCGAGCACGTGCCACGGCTCGATGGCCTGCCGCAGCTCGAGCTCGACGCCGTCGTAGCGTCGACGCTGCCGAAGCGCGGAAAGCGGAACTCGATGAACGGCGCGAACCACGTCTCGCGAGAACGGATAGCCGAACGCGCTGCAGGTCGCGCGCCACGTCGTGGATGTCGGCGGCGACGAAGTGCGGCAGCAGCCAGCGGTCGTGCAGCGCGGTGCCCCAGCGGATCAGGCTGCCGCGATACGGCTCCTGCCAGAAGCGCGCACCAGCGCGCGCAGCAGCAGCATCTGCACCGCGCTCATGCGCGCGATGCGGCGGCATCTCGAAGGCGCGGAACTCGAGCAGGCCGAGACGGCCGGTCGGCGGTATCCGGCGAGTACAGCTTGTCGATCGAGAATTCGGCGCGATGCGTGTTGCCGGTGAGATCGGTCAGCAGGTGGCGCAGCAGCCGGTCGACGAGCCACGGCGGCGCCTCGGTCTTGCCGTCGCCGTGCTTGCGCGTCGAGCTCCTGGAAAGCGATCTCGAGCTCGTAGAGGCGGTCGTCGCGCGCCTCGTCGACGCGCGGCGCCTGGCTGGTCGGGCCGACGAAGGTGCCCGAGAACAGGTACGACAGCGAGGGATGGTTCTGCCAGTAGGTGATCAGGCTGCGCAGCAGGTCCGGGCGGCGCAGCAGCGGGCTGTCGGCCGGCGTCGCGCCGCCGAGCGTGACGTGGTTGCCGCCGCCGGTGCCCGTGTGGCGGCCGTCGAGCATGAATTTCTCGGTGCCGAGCCGCGTCTGGCGCGCTTCTTCGTACAGCGTCGCCGTCGTCGCCATCAGCTCGCGCCACGACGACGCCGGGTGGATGTTCACCTCGATCACGCCGGGATCGGGCGTGACGTTGAGCACGCGACGCGCGGGTCGCGCGGCGGCGTGTAGCCCTCGATCGCGACCGCCACGCCGACGTCGCGCGCGGTGTCCTCGACGGCGCCGAGCAGCGCCGCGTAGTCGTCGATGCGCTTGAGCGGCGGCATGAAGACGTGCAGGTGGCCGTCGCCGGACCTGCACGGTGAGCGCCGTCTTGACCACCTCGCGCGGCTTGCTGCCGCGCACCTGTGCCTGCGCCGGGTCGCGTGCTCGCTTCGGGTGGCAAGCGCGACGCGCGGCGCGAACGGATCGACGTCGTGCTCGACTTCCGCTTCCGCCGGCAGCACGTCCGGCAGCGACGACAGCGGCAGGCGCAGGCCGAGCGGCGAGTCGCCGCCCACCGCGTACAGGCGCTCGCGGCGCAGCGGCCACGGGCTCGATTCCCACGCGACCGACGGTTTGCCGCGCCTGCGACCGCGGCAGCCTTCAGCGGCAGCACGAAGCCCGCCGGCTTGTCGAGCCCGGCTGCAGCAGGATCGCGCGAGGCGCGCCCGCTCGCCGGGCTCGGCAAGGTCCGCCTTGAGCGGATCGACGTTCACGGGCAGCGCCGCCTCGTCGAGCACCAGCCTTGGGCACGTCTTCGTACGCGGTGATCACGCAGCGACGCCGGCAGGCCGAGCGCTCGCGCGAGCTGGCGGCGTGAAGTCTTCGGCCTGCGCGATCACCGTCGCGCCTTCCGTTGCGCGTGTCGGCGATCAGCGCGGGGTCGCGCCACAGCGGCTCGCCGTCGATGCGCCAGTACACGCCGATGGCCCAGCGCGGCAGCGGCTCGCCCGGATACCACTTGCCCTGCCCGTAGTGCATGAAGCCGCCGGGCGCGAAGCTGTCCTTGAGCCGCAGCAGCAGCGCTTCGGCCAGCTCGCGCTTCTTGGCGCCGAGCGCGGCGGTGTTCCACTCGACGCCTTCCATGTCGTCGATCGACACGAAGGTCGGCTCGCCGCCCTGCGTGAGCCGACGTCGTGCGCGGCGAGATCGGCGTCGACCTGCTCGCCGAGCGCATCGATGGCGGCCCACTGCGCGTCGCTGTACGGCTTGGTGACGCGCGGATCCTCGTGCACGCGCGTGACGCTCATCGCGACGTTGAACTCGACGTTGCGCGACGTCGGTGAAGCCGACCACCGGCGCGGCGTTGCCGGGGTCGGCGGTGCAGGCGAGCGGAATGTGGCCCTCGCCGGCGAGCAGTCCCGACGTCGGGTCGAGCCCGATCCAGCCGGCGCCGGGCAGGTAGACCTCGGCCCAGGCGTGCAGGTCGGTGAAGTCCGTCTTCGGACCCGATGGGCCGTCGAGCGACTTCATGTCGGCGACGAGCTGGATCAGGTAGCCCGACGCGAAGCGCGCCGCGAGGCCGAGATGCCGCAGGATCTGCACCAGCAGCCAGCCCGTGTCGCGGCACGATCCGCTGCGCGTTGGCCAGCGTTTCCTCGGGCGTCTGCACGCCCGGCTCCATGCGCACCAGGTAGCGTGATCTCCTGCTGCAGCTGCTGGTTGAGCCGCACCAGCATCAGTGACGGTGCTCTCGTCGGCGCGGATCGTGGCCCGGAAGCGCTGCACCCAGTCGCGCAAGCCGCGGTCCGAGCGGCGGCGGTCTCGAGGAACGGGCTGCAGCTCCTTGCGCCAGCGCCGGCGCGTAGGTGAACGGGTAATGCTCGGCGTAGGGCTCGACGAAGAAATCGAACGGGATTGATCACCGTCATGTCGGCGATGAGATCGACGACGATCTCGATCGCGTTCGATGCGCTCCGGGAACACGACGCGCGCGATCCAGTTGCCGTACGGGTCCTGCTGCCAGTTGAGGAAATGGTTCGCCGGCGTCGACCGTTCAGCGAATAGCCGAGGATCGGCGTGCGGCAGTGCGGCGCCGGTCGCAGCCGGATCTCGTGCGGCGACGCGTTGACGAGGCGATCGAAGCGGTAGCTGGTGCGGTGCTGAAGCGCGACGCGAATGGCCATCAGGAAGTGCCGGCTCCGATCCAGTCCGGATTGGGCAGCTGCGCGAAGACGCGGCGCAGGCCCTCGCCCCATTGCGTGTGCACCATCTGGAAATACGGGTCGGTCTCCTCGATGCGCTTCTGCAGCTTCACCTTGAGCGAATCGGTCTCGTAGACGACCAGGTCGATCGGCAGGCCGACCGAGATGTTCGAGCGCATGGTCGAGTCGAACGACACGAGCGTGCACTTGGTCGCTTCCAGCAGGTCTGCTCGAGCGCTTGATGACGCGGTCGATCACCGGCTTGCCGTACTTGCTCTCGCCGATCTGGAAATAGCAGGTGTCGGGCGTCGCCTCGATGAAGTTGCCTTCGCTGTAGACGTCGAACAGCCGCGGCGGCTCGCCGCGCAGCTGTCCGCCGACGATGAAATTGGCGTGCGAGTCGATGTTGTTCTGCAGCAGGTAGGGCCCGTCGCGGGTCTTGACCTCGCGCAGCGCGTCGCCGATCAGCCGGGCGACGTCGAACATCGACGTCGCGTTCCAGAGATTGAGCTGCGAATCGCCGGAGCGCGAGCGCTGGTCGAGGATGTTGAGCGCGTTCTGCGTGATCGACAGGTTGCCCGACGACAGCGTCACGAGAACCCGGTCGCCGTCGCGAGCGAACACGCGCATCTTGGAAAAGCGCGCGATCTGGTCGACGCCTGCGTTGGTGCGCGAATCCGACGCGAAGATCATTCCGGCGTCGAGCGACATGGCAACGCAATAGGTCATGGGGTGTGGGTAGTCGAGAGCGGAGGCGAACGACCAGATTCGTACCGGAGCGTCGTGCCTAGTACGTCGGCACGAGGAAGTGCCGGTTGATCTCGCCGCCCAGCGCCGATACGCGGTCGACGAACTCCATCAGGTATTCGTGAAGGCCCAGCGCGATGATGTCGTCGGTGCGGCCGTAATGCAGTCCGGCGTGCAGCTCGCCGGCGGCGCGCTCGATCTCCTTGGAGCTCGCGTCGCACAGCACTTCCAGCGTTTCGTGGATGAAGTTCATGCACGAGTGCAGTGAGCGCGGCATGTCGTCGCGCAGGATGAGCAGCTCGGCGACGCGCCGCGGCGTGATCACGTCGCTGTAGATCTTGCGATAGGCCTCGAATCCCGACACCGAGCGCAGCAGCGCGCTCCACTGGTAGTAATCGACCGCGCCGCCGACGTCGGCGGCCGACGGCAGCAGCGTGTGGTACTTGACGTCGAGGATGCGCGCCGTGTTGTCGGCGCGCTCGATATGCGTGCCCAGGCGGATGAAGTGGTACGCCTCGTCGCGCAGCATGGTGCCGAAAGTCACGCCGCGGAACAGGTGCGAGCGCATCTTGACCCATTCGAGGAACTCGGACACGCCGTGCGCCTGGATGCGATCGTAGTCCTGCACGCGCATCTCGAGCCACGACGAGTTGAGGTCCTCGTACATCTCGGAGGTGATCGCGCCGCGCACCGAGCGGGCGGATTCGCGCGCGGCGCGCAGGCAGCAGTAGATCGACGACGGCGTTGGCGGCGTCGAGCATCATGAAGCGCAGCACGTTCTCGGCGGAGAGCTGCTGGAAGCGCTCGTAGAACTCGGTGGCGAGACCGGAGGTGATGAGCGGCACCGCCCACGGCTCGGCCCAGGCCAGCCCGGGCTCGACGAGCTCGTAGGGAAGAAGCGACATCCGATACGTGACGTCGAGCAGGCGCGCGGTGTTCTCGGCGCGCTCGATGTGGCGAGCCATCCAGTAGAGCTCGTTGGCGGTGCGGCAGAGCATGTCAGTCGGGAGGGCCGGCCTGATGGGGGCAGCGAGCAGCGAGCTGGGGGGATGTTTCATTCTAGCGGCGTGCAGTTTTCACGCCATCACCCAGGTGTCCTTGGTGCCGCCGCCCTGCGACGAATTGACCACCAGCGAGCCTTCGCGCAGCGCGACGCGGGTGAGCCCGCCGGGCACGAGGTTGACGGTCTTGCCCGACAGAACGTAGGGGCGCAGGTCGATGTGGCGCGGCGCGACGCCGGATTCGGTGAAGGTCGGGCAGGTCGACAATGCAAGCGTCGGCTGCGCGATGTACTTCTCCGGCTGCGCGACGATGCGATCGCGAAACGCCGCGCGCTCGGCATTGCTCGCCGCCGGCCCGACCAGCATGCCGTAGCCGCCGGCGCCATGCACCTCCTTGACCACCAGTTCGGCGAGGTGTTCGAGGCAATAGCGCCAGCTCGTCGGGCTTGCGCAGCTGCCACGTCGGCACGTTGTTGAGTATCGGCTCCTCCGTCAGGTAGAAGCGGATCATCTCCGGGACGAACGGGTAGATCGACTTGTCGTCGGCCACGCCGGTGCCGATCGCGTTGGCGAGCGTCACCTTGCCCGGCGCGGTAGGCGGAGAACAGTCCGGGCACGCCGAGCATCGAATCGGCGCGAAAGGCCATCGGGTCGAGAAAATCGTCGTCGACGCGGCGGTAGAGCACGTGCACGCGCTGCGGGCCGCGCGTCGTGCGCATGTAGACGGCGTCGTTCTGGACGAACAGATCCTGGCCTTCGACCAGCTCGACGCCCATCTGCTGGGCGAGGAACGCGTGCTCGAAGTACGCCGAGTTGTAGGCGCCGGGAGTCAGCACCGCCACCTCGGGCTGCTCTTCCCCCGATGGCGCGACGCCGCGAAGATTCTCCAGCAGCAGGTCCGGATAGTGCTCCACCGGCTTGATCGCCTGCGTCGCGAAAAGCTCCGGGAACAGCCGCATCATCATCTTGCGGTTTTCGAGCATGTACGACACGCCCGAGGGCACGCGCAGGTTGTCCTCGAGCACGTAATACTCGCCCTCGCCGGCGCGCACGACGTCGACGCCGGCGATGTGCGCATAGATGCCGCCCGGCACGTCCATGCCCTGCATCTCGCGGCGGTACTGCGTATTGTTGAGGACGCGCTCCTCCGGGATCACGCCGGCCTTGAGGATCGCCTGCTCGTGATAGATGTCGTGCAGAAACAGATTGAGCGCGCGCACGCGCTGCTTGAGGCCGCGCTCGAGGACCCGCCATTCCTCGCCGGGAATGATGCGCGGCACGATGTCGAACGGAATCAGCCGCTCGGTGCCCGCGTCCTCGCCATAGACTGCGAACGTAATGCCGACCCGATGGAAAGCGCGTTCGGCTTCGTCGCGCTTCTGGGCGATTTTGGCGTTCGGCGTGCGCTCCAGCCAGTCGGCGAAACCCTGGTAGTGGCTCCGGACGGCGCCGTCCGCGGTCTGCATTTCATCGTAATTGGTACGGGACACTGGGTCAAAACCGTGGATTTCTCGACTGTTTTAGCAAGACTTGAGCCAAGAAAATTTTTGCTTTTGCGCCTAGAAGCTTAACGAAAAACGCGCCTTCCGGATACGCTGGGAAACCCGCTCGGACAGCCCGCTCATCGCACCTATATGGTGCATGCTTTGTTCAGGACACGCCTAGACAAAGTCCTCAGACAGGTTTGACCCTCGAATGGGCCGCGTGCTTAAATACACGCTCCTGTCTGGGTTCGCGCGCGGGCGGTTAGCTCAGAGGTAGAGCACTGCCTTCACACGGCAGGGGTCACTGGTTCGATACCAGTATCGCCCACCATGGAACCAAGGGGTTACACGCAAGTGTAACCCCTATTTTTTTGCATGATTTTCACCGCACGAACGCGCGCATCGCGTATCTGCGCCGTTTTTGCATGGGATGATTGCAAAAATTGGCGTCGAACCCTCCGATGATTACTCAATCCGCAAATGCGATTTCGGTCGATGCGCTGGTGTTCGACGCGTACGGCACGCTGTTCGACGTGCAGTCGGTCGAGACGATTCGCCGAGCGACTGTACCCAGGGCGCGGCAGCGAGCTTGCACAGCTATGGCGCAGCAGGCAGCTCGAATACACGTGGCTGCAAAGCCTGATGCAAAGCGCGCACCAGCGCCGCGAGGACTTCGCGGCGATCACCGCGCACGCGCTCGACTACGCGGTCGAGCGCCTCGGCCTCGTCGCCACGCCCGCGGCGCGGCATCGCCTGCTCGATGCGTATCTCGACCTCACGCCCTTCGCCGATGCCGAACCGGCGCTCGCGGCGCTCGCACCGCTGCCGCGAATCGTGCTGTCCAACGGTACGCGCGCCATGCTCGAGCCGCTTGCGGCAGCGACCGGGCTGGCGCTTCACCTCGATGCGATCCTGTCGGCTGACGCCGCGGGTATCTACAAGCCGCATCCGCGCGTCTACCAGCTGGCCGCCGACTACCTCAAGCTGCTTCCGATCCGCATCGGATTCGTCTCGTCGAATGGCTGGGACATCGCCGGTGCCAAGGCCTTCGGCTTCACGGCGATCTGGGTCAGGCGTGCACCGGTCCCGATCGAACGACACGGTCCGCGCCCGGACGCGATCGTGGAGAGCCTGACCCACATCCGCGCGTTGCTCGCCGCCAGGTCGTAGCGGCTGACGATCACGTCGGCTGCTGAAGCGAGCGCCGACGCGTCGCCGGTTCCGCGCGACATGCCGCCACCGCGTCGCGGATCGCGACGATCGCCTCGGGCCTCGGAAAAGTCTTCCTGAACGCCAACGCGATGCGTCGCGACGGCACCGGCTTCGCGAAGGGCACCGGGACGACGAGCTGGCTGTGGTACTTGGGCGTCAGCGCGTCGCGCGGCAGCACCGAGACGCCGAGGCCGGAGGCGACCATGTTGCGAATCGTCTCGAGCGAGTTCGTGCGCGTCACCGCCGCCGCGCCGCGGTTGAGCTCGGGACAGCTGTCGAGCACCTGGTCGCGAAAGCAATGGCCGACATTGAGCAGGATGGTGTGCTCGCCGGAGAGCTCGTCGGACGCGATGGACTTGCGTTTCGCCCAAGGATGACGCTTGGGCACGACGACCTGGAAAGGCTCCTCGTAGAGAAACTCCGCGACGACGCCCGGCGGCGAGAATGGCAGCGCAATGATGGCGGCGTCGATACGACCCGATTTGAGCCCGACTTCGAGCAGCTCGGTGATGTTCTCCTCGATTTCGAGCGGCATGTCCGGAGCGCGCTCGTTGAGTGCCGGAATCAGGTCGGGAAGCAGATACGGCGCGACCGTATGGATCGCACCCAGGCGGAACACCCCGGCGAGCTGGTTGCGCCCCGCCTGCGCGATGTCGCGGATGCGTGCCGCCTCCTCCAGCACTTTCTGCGCCTGCTCGACGACGCGCTCGCCTACCGGCGTGACGGTGATCTCGGATTTGGCGCGCTCGAAAAGCCGCGTTCCCAGCTCCTCTTCGAGCTTCTGGATCGCTACCGACAGCGCCGGCTGGCTGATGAAGCAGCGCTGCGCAGCGCGACCGAAGCTTTTTTCCTGCGCTACGGCAACGATGTAGCGCAATTCGTTGAAGGTCATCGTCGCTGCTTGAGGAAATCGGCGAAGCCGCTGCCGACCTCGGGGTGCTTGATCGCGAGCTCGACCGTCGCCTGCAGGTAACCGAGCTTGCTGCCGCAATCGAATCGCCTTCCCTCGAACGCATAGGCGACGACGCGCTCCTCGGCGCACAGGCGCCGCGATGCCGTCGGTGAGCTGGATCTCGCCGCCGGCGCCGGATTGCACCTTGCGCAAGTGATGGAAAATGCGTGGCGTGAGGATGTAGCGGCCGACCACCGCCAGCGTCGACGGCGTGCTTCCCGGCTTCGGCTTTTCGACCATTCTGCGAATCCGGCTGATGCGGTCGCCGGCAGGCTCCGGGTCCGCCTCGACGATGCCCCACGAGCCGATCTCGGCGGCGGGAACATTCATGACCCCGATGGTCGACGCGCCTTCGCGCCCTGCAACGTCGACCATCTGCCTGATCACCGGAACGTCGGCGTCGATGAGGTCGTCGGCGAGCAGCACCGCGAACGGCTCGTTGCCGACCACCGGCGCGGCGCACAGCACCGCGTGGCCGAGCCCGAGCGCCTCCGACTGCCGGATGTAGATGCAGTTGATGCCCTGCGGGACGGCGGCCTGCACCGGCCTGCAGCAACTCGTTCTTGTTGCGCGCGGCGAGCTCGGTCTCGAGCTCGTAGGCCTTGTCGAAATGGTCCTCGATGGCGCGCTTGTTGCGGCCGGTGATGAAGATCATGTCGGTGATGCCGGCCGCGGCGGCTTCCTCGACGGCGTACTGGATGAGCGGCTTGTCGACGACCGGCAGCATCTCCTTGGGGCTCGCCTTGGTGGCGGGCAGGAAGCGGCTGCCGAGCCCGGCCACCGGGAACACGGCTTTGGTGACTTTAGCGAACGCCATCGGATGCATTTCCTTCAATCCGTCTTCGTCGAGAACCGTCACGCCGAGCTCGCGGGCGCGTCGAGCTTGCTGCCGGCATCCGCGCCGGCGACCACGTAGTCGGTCTTCTTGGACACGCTAGCCGGCCACCTTGCCGCCCAGCGCTTCGATCGCTTCCTTCGCCTCGTCGCGCGACATCGTCGGCAGCGTGCCGGTGAGGACGAACGTCGTGCCGGCGAGCTTGCCCTTCGCCTGGCGCTGCGGCGCGGACTCGGGCCAATGTACCCCGGCGGATCGCAACTGGGCAATGACCTCGCGGTTGTGCGGCTCGCTGAAAAACTGAAGGATGCTGCGAGCGACCACCGGCCCGACGTCGGGCACTTCGAGCAGCGCCGCCTCGTCCGCCGCGAGCAGCGCGTCGAGCGTGCCGAAGTGGCGCGCCAGATCCTTGGCGGTCGTTTCGCCGACGTGGCGGATGCCCAGCGCGTAGATGAACCGCGGCAGCGTGGTCGAGCGACTGCGCTCGATCGCGGCGACGACGTTGGCGGCCGACTTCTCGGCCATGCGCTCCAGCTCCGCCAGAGCGGCGACGCCGAGCTTGTAGAGGTCGGCCGGGGTATGGACGATGTCGGCGTCGACGAGCTGATCCACCAGCTTGTCGCCCAGGCCCTCGATGTCCATGGCGCGACGTCCGGCGAAATGCAGCAGCGCCTGCTTGCGCTGCGCCGGGCAGACCAGCCCGCCCGAGCAGCGCGCGATCGCCTCGCCCTCCTCGCGCACGATCGCGCTGCCGCACTCCGGACAATGCGCCGGCATCACGAACGCGCGGGTGCGCGGCGGACGCTGCTCGACGAGCACCTTCACCACCTCCGGGATCACGTCGCCGGCGCGGCGCACCACCACGGTATCGCCGATGCGCACGTCCTTGCGCCGCACCTCGTCCTCGTTGTGCAGCGTCGCGTTGGTGACCGTGACGCCGCCGACGAACACCGGCTGCAGGCGCGCCACCGGCGTGATCGCTCCGGTGCGTCCGACCTGCACGTCGATGCCGAGCACCTGCGTGGTCATTTCCTCCGCGGGAAACTTGTGCGCCACCGCCCAGCGCGGCTCGCGCGTGACGAAGCCCAGGCGCTGCTGCAGCGCCAGCGCGTCGACCTTGTACACCACGCCGTCGATCTCGAACGGCAGTGCGAAGCGGCGCTTGGCGACGTCGGCGTAGAAGCGCGTGAGCTCCGCGGCGCCGCGTGCGACGCGACGGTCGGGATCCACCGGCAGGCCGAACGCCGTGCAGGGCATCGAGCACGCCGCTGTGGGTGGCGGGAGAGTTCCAGCCGCTGGTTTCGCCCACCCCGTAGGCGAAAAAGCGCAGCGGACGAGTCGCGGTGATCTTGGGGTCGAGCTGGCGGACCGCGCCCGCCGCGGTGTTGCGCGGATTGATGTACGTCTTCAGGCCGGCGGCTTCCTGGCGCTGGCGTTGAGGCTCGCGAAGTCGCGCCGCGTCATGTAGACCTCGCCGCGCACCTCGAGCACCGCCGGGGCTTTGCCGCGCAGACGCTGCGGGATGGCGCGGATGGTGCGCACGTTGGCGGTGACGTCTTCGCCGACCTCGCCGTCACCCCGCGTCGCGGCAACCGCGAGCGCGCCCTGCTCGTAGCGCAGGCTGATGGCGAGCCCGTCGAACTTGAGCTCCGCCGAATACTCGATCGGAGGATCGTCGGGACCCAGCGCGAGGTCGCGGCGCATGCGCTCGTCGAACTTGGCCGCCCCCGCCGCGCTGGTGTCGGTCTCGGTTCGGATCGACAGCATGGGCACGCGATGCCTCACCGGCGCGAAGCTCGGCACGGCTTCGCCGCCAACGCGCCGCGTCGGTGAATCGGGCGTGGCCAGCTCCGGGTACTCCGCCTCGAGCGCGACGAGCTCGCGGAACAGCTGGTCGTACTCGGCGTCGCTCACCGTCGGCGCGTCGAGAACGTAATAGGCGTGATTGTGATCGTCGAGCGCGTCGCGCAAGGCTCGGGCGCGGCGGGCAGCCTTGGTCGGGACCGCCATCGGGTGCGCGTCAGCCGAACAGACGCAGCGCGCGCGGCCCGCCCGGCTCGATGTTCGCGGCCCGCAATGCCTCGGCGGTAACCTGCACCTGCGTCCGGATCGCCGACAGCGAGCCATCGTTGAGCGCGCGGTGGTTGTCGTCGACGAGCGCCGCCTCGAGGGACTGCGCCGTGCGCTTCGCGACCATGCGCATCTGGTCGAACACGCGCACCGGCTCGGCGACGCGGGGCACGTCGAGCAGCAGGGTCACGCCGGGCGTCCCCGCCGCGCGCAGACCCTCGATGGTGAACGGCTCCTGCTTGTAGTGCTGGAGCGCGTAGAGCATCGCGCCGGTGTCGTCCTGCACGTATTCGAACTGTCCCGACGCGGCGAGCTTGAACCCGGCGGCCTCGGCGACGCCGCGCAGGCGCGTGCCGGCGATCTGCCCGCCGCTTTTGAGCAGCGTCAGGCCGATCTGCACGTCGAGGTCCGCGCAGAAACGGTCGAGCTCCTCGGCGCGCGCGGCTTCCGCACCCGTGTTGGGCAGCTCGTAGCTCGCGTGCAGCGCCGAGGCCGCGGATGCGACCGACTGCGCGAAGGCTTCGATGTCGGACCTCGACGCGGCCCCCGCACGGTTGGCGAGGAGCATGCATGCCGCGATCTCGGTCCACGGACCTGCGGCCCCGCCGTCGAGGGACTGCCAGGGCAGTCCCGGGCCGCGCCGCGCCAGCCATCGGACCGGCTTGGCGGCGGGCGCCGCCAGCGCGCCGGCAAGCGCATGCGTAGCGACCGGTTGGGCGGGCTCGAGCGCGATCACGCATTCGATGTCCGGGTCGGGAGCGAGCGCGCCGCGCTCCGCGCGCGACGGCGCGGCGAACGTGGGCGCCGTCGGCGACCTCGGCTTCGTCGGGTAGCCATCGATCGTCGACGGGCGGCTCTGCTTGCGCTTCCGTCACAGCCGCGGATTGAGGCGGCGCATCGCCGCCATCGTGGAACTGCGGCTCGACACGATCGCCGTGCGGGCGGCAGGCTTGCTGAACGCGGCGTCGATGCGCCGGCGCACGCGCCGCTCCTGCAGCCAGTTCATGAGCACGACGCCGATCACCAGCAGGACGCCACCCACGAGCAGGCCGAGGAAGAGCGGATTGATGGCGGGCAGCGACATCAGGGTGCGGCCTCGGCGAGCTCGAGCGCCTCGGCGATGTCGACCGCCACCACGCGCGACACGCCGGGATCCGGCATGGTGATCCCGATGAGCTGATTGGCCATTTCCATCGTGATCTTGTTGTGGCTGATGAACAGGAACTGCGTCGCGTCGGACATCGTGCGCACGAGCGCGCAAAAGCGGTCGGTATTGGGATCGTCGAGCGGCGCATCGACCTCGTCGAGCAGGCAGAACGGCGCCGGGTTGATCTGGAACAATGCGAACACCAGTGCGATCGCGGTCAGCGATTTCTCGCCGCCGGAGAGCAGGTGGATCGACGTGTTGCGCTTGCCCGGAGGCTGCGCGACGACCTGCACGCCGGCATCGAGAATCTCCTCGCCGGTGAGCAGGAGTCGCGCCTGGCCGCCGCCGAACAGCGTCGGGAACAGCTTGCCGAAATTGACGTTGACGAGGTCGAAGGTCTGCTGCAGCAACTGCCGCGATTCGCGGTCGATCTGCCGGATCGCGCTTTCCAGCGTGGTCATCGCCTCGGTCAGGTCCTGTGCCTGCGCGTCGAGGTAGGTCTTGCGCTCGGTCGCCTGCGTGAGCTCGTCGAGCGCGGCGAGATTGACCGCGCCCAGCGCGGCGATCGCCTGCGTGAGCCGCTCGATCTCGGCGGGCAGCGTGCTGGCGCGTCCCCACGCCTTGAGCTGCTCGGGCAAGGCCGCGACATCGGCGTTGGCTTCGGCGAGCTGCGACGCGAATTGCTCCTCGGCGAGCCGCGCCGCCTGCTCCTTCAGGCGCACTTCGTCGATGCGTCCGCGCGCCGGCTCGAGCTTCTGGTCGGCGGCGAGCCGGGCTTCCTCGGCGCTGCGCAGCGATGCCCCGACCTGCTCCTGCGCGTCGCGGGCCGCCGCCAGCGCCTGCTCGGCGCCGCCCCGCACGGTGAGCTGCGTCTGCAACGCGGCCTCCACCGGGGTCCAGTCGATGCCCTCGCGCTCGGCGGTTCGCTCGGCGAGCAGGCCCTGTTGCTGCGCGAGCTGCTCGTCGAGCGTCTCACGCCGGCGCGCGAATTCCGCCAGGCGCTCGCGGCTCGAGCGCTCCGCAAAACCGGCTTCCTGCGAGGCGAGCTCGGCGACGCGAACGCGCTCGCGGCCGCGCTCGCGCGCCACCTCCGCCTCGTTGACCGTGTGCCGGATCGCGTCGCGCTCTCCCATCGCCTCGTCGAGACGGGTGCGTCCGGCGGCGACGGCTGCGTCGATCGCGGCCAAGGCGTCGCGCTCCTGCGCGTGCTCGTCGCTCAGCGCGCGCCGCTCCTCGCTGATCTGCGCGTGCCGGCGCTCCGCCGCTTCGCTCGCCTGCCTGAGCTGCACCAGCTCGAGCTCCAGGTCGTGGCAACGCCGCTGCTGCGACGAATACGCCATGTTCTCGCCGTGGTATTCCTGCTGCCTCGCCTCGAGCTCGCTCTCGACGTCGCTGCGCATCGCCGCGGCGGCGGCAGTCTCGGCGCGCGCGGCGTCGATCACGCTCGCCAGCTCGGCGAGCTCGCGCTGCCGCGCCAGCACCCCGTGAAGCTCGCTGTCGGGCGCGAAATAGCTGACCGCCTGCGCATTCACCACGTGTCCCGCGGGAACGACGAACGATTCGCCCTCGCGCAGCGACGCGCGCTCGGCGAGCGCCGCGGCGAGATCGGTGCGGCAGCGAACGCCGTGCAGCCAGTCCGCGAGCAGCCGGGCGATCGCGGGTCGGCGGCTCTTCACCTTGGCGAGCAGCGTATCGGCCGCGGCAGTGGCGCCGCTGCGAGGCAGTGGCTGTCCGCAAACGCGGCGATGCGGCCCGGCAACGCGCCTTCGCCGAGCTTGAGCGCGGCGTCGAGCGAGGGCAATTCGACGGCGTTCAGGCGCTCGCGCAGCACCGCTTCGAGCGCATCTTCCCAGCCCGCTTCGATGTCGAGCTCCTGCCAGAGCCGGTGCGCGCGCTCGAGTCCATGCGACGCGATCCACGCGGCCTCGTCGCGACCGCCGATTTTCGCCTGGAGCGCGGCCAGTGCCTGCGAGCGCGCCTCGCGATCGGCGAGCGCGCTCGTGGCGCGCTGCCAGGCTTCGCTCGTGGCGCGCTGGCGCTCCTGCAGCGCGCGCACGACATCGTTCAATTCCGCGAGAGCCTTGCCGCGCTCGGCGAGATCGGCGCCCTCCTGCGCGAGCTGTTCAGCGACCGCTTCGACCTGCGCCGTCGTCGGCAGCGCGAGCGCCGCGGCTTCGGCGTCCAGCCGCTCGCGGCGCTGATCGAGCGCGGCAAGCACTTTCGCGGCATTCTCGCGGCGCGTCTCGGCGACGCGCAGCTCCTGCTCGATCTCGGCGATGCGCCGCTGCGCGTCGGTCATCGCCGCCGCTGACTCTGCGACTCGGGCATCGAGCGCGGGCAACAGCGAGAGCGCCTCGTGTTCCTCGGCGGCGGCGGCTTCGCGCGCGGCAATGGCGCGCTCGAGCTCGGCGTCGCCATCGCGGGTGTCGGCGACGAGGCCTTCGCGCTGCGCCGTGAACGCGCCGATCTGCTCGGTGATTTGCGCCACCTGTTGCACCAGGCGCCCTTCGCTCTCGCGCGCGAAGGCAAGCTGCTGCTCGAGGCGGGTGACTTCGGCGTTGGCGGCGTAGAACGCGCCCTGCCGCTCGTGCAGCGCGTCTCCCGCCTTGTAATGCTCCGCGCGCAGGCCCTCGAGTCGATTCTCCGCGGCGCGCAAATCAGCCTGCAGCGCCTCGAACGCCGCGCCGAGGCTGGCCACTTCGCCCGATTGGCGCTCGCGTGCGCGCACCGCCTCCTGCTGGCGCGCGAACCAGAGCATGTGCAGCGTCTGCTTGTGTCGCGCTTCCATCTCGCGGAACTCGCCGGCGACCTTGGCCTGCGCCTCGAGCCGCGACAACTGCGCGCCGAGCTCGATCCGGATGTCCTCCACGCGCGACAGGTTCTCGCGCGTGTCGGCGATGCGGCTCTCGGTCTCGCGCCGGCGTTCACGATACTTGGAGACGCCCGCGGCCTCCTCGAGGAACACGCGCAGCTCTTCGGGCCGCGCCTCGATGACGCGGGCGATCATGCCCTGCTCGATGATTGCGTAGGCGCGCGGACCCAGGCCCGTGCCGAGGAAGAGATCGTGGATGTCGCGGCGGCGCACCGGAATGTTGTTGATGTAGTACGTCGAATCGCCGTCGCGAGTCAGAACGCGCTTGATCGAAAGCTCGGCGTAGCTGCCCCATTGGCCGCCGATGCGACCCTGGCTGTTGTCGAAGTAGAGCTCGACCGAGGCGCGGCCGACAGGCGCGCGGTCACCCGCGCCGTTGAAAATGACGTCCTGCATCGACTCGCCGCGCAGCGCCGACGCCTTCGATTCGCCGAGCACCCAGCGCACGGCGTCGATGACGTTGGACTTGCCGCAGCCGTTGGGGCCGACGATGCCGACAAGTTGTCCCGGGGTGGCGATGCTGGTCGGGTCGACGAAAGACTTGAAGCCGGCCAGCTTGATCTGAGTCAGGCGCAATTCGAATTCTTCTGCTGGGCACGGGAGCGCCGGGGACGGCGCGTCGTGCGGGTTGCCACGCGCGGAGCGGCTTGGAAAAGCCGCAGCCGCCCGAAAGGCGAATTATAGCCGATCGGACCCGGTCGAATCAGCCCGCCGCGACCGTCGCGACGGGCAGCCTGCCTTCCTCGACGGCGTGGCACGCCACCACCGCGGCCGGGGCGGAAGGACTCGGCAGCAGCGCCGGAACTTCATTGCGGCAGCGCTGGTTCGCGTAGGGACAGCGCGGATGAAAGGTGCAACCCGGCGGCGGCGAGAGCGGATTGGGCACCTCTCCAGCGACAGCGGTGCGCGCCTTCCCGGCCAGCGAGAGGTCCGGCACCGCGGCGAGGAGCATCCGCGTGTACGGATGCTGGGGCAGCGAGAACAACGTGCGCGTCGGCGCGAGCTCGACGATTCGACCCAGGTACATGACGCCGACGCGATCGGCGACGTGATGAACGACGGCAAGATTGTGCGAGATGAAAAGGTAGGTCAGCCCGAGCTCGCGCTGCAGCCTTCGCATGAGATTGAGCACCTGCGCCTGCACCGACACGTCCAGCGCGGAGGTGGGCTCGTCGCACACCAGGAACGCCGGGTTGGTCGCCAGTGCGCGCGCGATGGAAATGCGCTGGCGCTGCCCTCCTGAGAACTGGTGCGGATACTTGCTGCCGTCGGCCGCCGACAGTCCGACGTATCCGAGAAGCTCCGCCACGCGCGCGTCGACCGCGGCCACGTCGGCTGCAAGACCGTGTGCCTTGATCGACTCGGCGACGATGTCGCGGACGCGCCAGCGCGGATTGAGGCTGGCGTACGGATCCTGGAAGATCATCTGCATGCGGCGACGCGTCGACAGCGGCACTTCGTCGCCGTCGATGCGCACGCCCTCGAAGCGGATTTCGCCGCGCGTGGGCGCGATAGAGCCCGACGATCAGACGCGCCACGGTGGACTTTCCGCACCCGGATTCGCCGACCAGCCCCAGCGTCTCGCCCTTGGAGATCGAAAGGCTGACACCGTCGACGGCGCGCAGCGACTGCCTCGGCACGCGATCGATCATGCGATTGAGCCAGGGCAGCGACACGTCGAAGTGGCGCGCCACGTCGTCGAGCTCGAGCAGCGGCCGCGCAGCAGTGTCCGCGTGGACTTTCTGTGCGCTCGGGTCGGTCGTCGGTACTCATGCGCGGGCGGGCTGGTGCAGCCAGCACGCCGCCCGCGTCGCGCCGACGCTGGCGAGCTCGGGCCGCTCTCGCCGGCAGCGCTCGAAGACGTGCGGGCAGCGCGGGATGGAACGCGCAGCCGTTCGGGATCGCGGTCAGCCGAGGCATGCTGCCATCGATCTGCGCCAGCTCCTCGCGTTCGGCGACGATCGACGGGATCGAGCCCATCAAGCCGCGGGTATAAGGGTGCGCCGGCATGGTGGATGACGTCCTGCACCGGCCCGATCTCGACGATACGCCCCGCGTACATCACCGCGACGCGATCGGCGGTCTCGGCGATCACTCCCATGTCGTGCGTGATCAGCAGCACCGACGTGCCGTGGTCGCGGCACAGCCGCTTGAGCAACGCGATGATCTGCGCCTGGATCGAGACGTCGAGCGCCGTGGTCGGCTCGTCGGCGATGATGAGCCTGGGGTTACCCGCCAGAGCGAGTGCGATCACGACGCGCTGCCTCATGCCGCCCGAGAACTGGTGCGGGTAGTGGTCGAGGCGCCGCTCGGGCGCCGGGATGCCGACTTCGTTGAGCAGCGCGAGCGCGCGCTCGCGTGCCGCGCTCGCGTTTAGGTCGAGGTGCGTGGTGATCGTCTCGGTGAGCTGACGGCCGATCGTGTAGAGCGGATTGAGCGAGGTCAGCGGATCCTGGAACACCGCGCCGATGTCGCGGCCGCGCACGCGCCGCATCGCCTCCGGCGCAAGATTGTCGATGCGACGCTCGCCGAGCATGATGCGCCCGGCGCCGACGCGTCCGGGCGGATCGATGAGGCCGATGATCGCCGCACCCGTGATCGACTTTCCGGCGCCGGATTCGCCAACCACGCCGAGGACTTCGCCGGCAGCGATCGAGAAGGATATGCCGTCGACCGCAACCAGCGTTCCGCGCCGCGTCGGAAATTCGACGCGCAGCGCGTCGACTTCGAGCAGAGGAGCGGTGGAGGTCATCGATACGTGGTCGCCGCCGGCCCCGCGGCCCGCCGCATCAATTCTGCGCGGTGACGATCCTGCAGCCCGAGATGGTTTCGACGTAGTCGATCACCGGTGTCCATTCCTGGGTGATCGTGTCCCTGAACTGCGCATTGATGTAGTAGCGCTTGCACGGCTGCGCGTCGAGCATGTACACCTTCAGCGGTGCGCCGCCCTGCCATCCCGGCGCGGGCCCCTGGAGCACGAGGCGGTGCTGGCCCGGCTCGATCTTGATCGGGTTCGACGCGAACGAGCCCTGGTTGTCGACCTGCTCGATGATCGCCGGTCGGCGATTGAGCTCGGTGACGGTATAGCGGTTGCCCGTGATCTCGCTCCACGTGGGCCACCACGTCTGGCAACCCGCCAGCAACGTCGCTGCCACCAACACGGTCCTGCGCATGATTCGCCTCCACGGAAAACGTGGCCCGGGCCACTCTACCGCAATTTGGGGTTCAGCGCGTCGCGCAGCCAGTCGCCGAGCAGATTGATCGCCAGCACCATGATCACCAGCGCCAAACCCGGGAAAATGGTGATCCACCACTCCCCCGAAAACAGGAAATCGTTGCCCACGCGGATGAGCGTGCCCAGCGACGGTTGCGTCGGCGGAACTCCGACGCCGAGGAAAGAAAGCGTCGCCTCGGTGATGATCGCCGTCGCGATGTTGATCGTGGCCAGCACCAGCACCGGACCGAGGACGTTGGGCAGGAGGTGGTGCAGCATGATCGAGAACGGGCGGATGCCGATCACCCGTGCCGCCTGCACGTACTCCTTGTTCTTCTCGACCAGCGTCGAGCCGCGCACCGTGCGCGCGTATTGCACCCAGTTGGAGATGCCGATCGCGAAGATGAGCACGAACAGCGCGACCGGGCCATGCGCGTCGCGCGGCAGCACCGCGCGCGCCACGCCGTCGATCAGGAGCGCGATCAGGATCGCCGGAAAGGAAAGCTGGACGTCGGCGACTCGCATGATGAACGCGTCGAGCTTGCCGCCGACGTAGCCCGCGATCAGCCCCAGCGAGACGCCCACGATCACCGCGAAGGCCACCGACGCGAGGCCGACGAGCAGCGATATCCTCGCACCGAACATGATCGCCGACAGCATGTCGCGGCCCTGGTCGTCGGTCCCCAGCAGGTACTCCGGACGCGATCCCGCCATGCCATGGGGAGGCGACAGCGCGTCGAGGAGGTTGAGCGTGGCGAGATTGAACGGGTTGTGCGGCGCCACCCACGGCGCGAACAGCGCCGCGCCCAGGCAGATCGCCAGCACCACGGTCGACACCACGGCGACCGGCGAGCGCCGGAAACTGTAGGCGATGTCGCTGTCCCACCACCCCGCCAGACGCGGCAGCATGACGTTGCTCAAGCCGGCAATCCCCACGCTCCGGTCACTTCACGACCACCCACTTCAGGAGATTGGTGTTGTCGGCGAGCTGGACGAGCGTGATGTTCTTCTTGGCCGCCCACGCCAGCGCCTGCTGGTGCAGCGGCAGCGTGCCGAAGTCATCGCCGTGAATCTTGAACAGCTCCGCGATCATGGCGTTGCGCTTGGTCTGGTCGAGCTCGCTGGCGATCTGCGCGCCGAGCTCGTCGACGCGCTTGTTGCTGTAGCTCCCGAGGTTGAACAGGCCCTGCCCGCCCGGCGCCGGCGTCATGAGCAACGCGTAGATCGCGTTCTGCGCGTCGTAGGAATCGGGCGTCCATCCCAGGAGATACAGCGAGGTGTTGCGCGACAATATTTTCGGAAAGTAAGTCACCTTGGTCTCGGCCATCAGGTCGACCTTGACGTCGATGCGGGCGAGCATCGCCGAGATCGCCTGGCAGATCGACGCATCGTTGACGTAGCGGTCGTTCGGGCAGTTCATTCCCACTTCGAACCCGTTGGGATAGCCGGCCTCGGTCAACAGCTTCTTGGCGGCGACCGGATCGTAGGGCAGGCGCTTGTTCATGTCGGGAGCGAAGCCCTTGATGCCGGGCGCGATCATCAGGTTGGTCGGCGTCGACGCACCGCGCATGATCCGGCTCTTGATCGCCTCGATATCGATCGCCTGGTAGAAGGCCTGGCGAACGCGCTTGTCCTTGAACGGGTTCTTGCCCTTGACGTTGGAGAACAGCAGCTCGTCGCGCGACTGGTCCATTCCGATGAAGATCGTGCGCAGCTCGGGGCCCTGCAGCACGTTCAGGTTGGGCGCCGCCTTGAGCTTGTCGATGTCCTGCAGCGGCACCGGCTCCATCATGTCGATGTCCCCGGAGATGAGCGCGGCCACCCGCGTGGCGTCGTTCTTGATCGGCGTGAAAATGGCTTCGGTGACGTTGCTCTCCACCTTCTCCCAATAGTTGGGATTGGGAACGAACACCGTGCGTACCGCCGGCTCGCGCGACTTGAGCATGAACGGCCCGGTGCCGTTGGCGCGCAGCGTCGCCGCGTTTTCCTTGCCCTTGCGCACGTCGACGGGCGTGGCGGCGTTGTTCTTCTCGCACCACACCTTGCTCATGATGTACCAGGTGTTGAGGGTGTCGGGCAGGATGGGGAACGGCTCCTTGGTGACGAAGTCGACCGTCAGGTCATCGACCTTCTTGACCTCCTTCATCGGCGCGATCTTGGTCTTCATGTCCGAGCCGTCGTCCTTGGAACGCTCGTACGAGAAAATCACGTCGTCGGCGGTGAAGGGCGTTCCGTCGTGCCACTTGACGTTGGGACGCAGCGTGAAGCGCCACACGGTGGGCGCGATCTGCTTCCAGGAGGTCGCCAGCAATGGCACCAGCTCGAGATTCTTGCCGCGCCCGACCAGCGGCTCGTAGACGTTGCCGGTGATGGTGAGCTGCAGCGATTCGTTGAGCGAATGCGGGTCCATCGAGACGGCGTCGCCCTGGTCGGCGAAGCGGAAGGTGGCGGCGGTCGCGGGTATGATCGTGCCCAGGCTCGCCAGCGTGGCAACGGCCATCGCCGCGCCGATCGTATGCAGTGTGCGCATCGTGGGTCTCCTTGTGTTGGATGTCGGTATCAGGCTCGTTGCCGTTCGGTGTGCGTATGCGCGAGACGCCGCAGCGCGAGCAGGCTTGCCGGCAGCGCCTGCGCGTAGACCGTCCGCTTCCATGCGTCGTCGTCGACGTAGAACACGTCGCGCAGGCGCCGCTTGATCGCATCGCGTTGCGCCGCGGGCGCATCGGGATGATTGTGCAGCCAGTGCTCGGCGCGCAGCGCCTGCAGCATCTCTTCGATCGAGTAGGTGCCGTATTCGAGCGCGATCCCTGCAAACGCGGCGCCCGGCGCCTCGTCGCGCGCGGCGTAGCCGTTGATTCCGGTCAATGGCGCCGACGTGGACGAGCCGTCGAGGAACGTGGTCACGTCGTCGCCCCACCAGTCGCGAGTCCGCGCCAGCGCGGACGCGTCGTCGACCCCGGCGTAGATCTTCTCGCCGTGACCGCGCGGTCCCGAGGCCCGTGTGGAAATCGATCCATGCCAGCGCGGAGCGCGTCGCGGCGTGCTCGCGCAGTGCCTGGCGCAGCATGCGGTTGCTCCACGACGGCGCGCGACCGCCGAAAAACATACCGTCGTCGAACTGGTACTGTCCGCCGCTGACGGCGGCCTGGTAGGCCTCGGCGCCGTGCGCAGCCAGCCACGCTCCCAGCTTCGCTTCGCCCGCGGGCTGCCGGCGGCCACGCCGCGGGCAGCAGCAGCGGATGCAGCTCTGCGTACGCGGTGTTCACCGGAAGCGGCGAGGTGAAATCGACGAAGTTGCGGTTCAGATCCGCGTTGTCCTCGTTGACACGGCGCAGATGCGAAAATCCGTACGGGTTGAGCGCGTGAAGCATCATCACCTCGGCGCCGCTGGCCTCGATCGCGCGCATGAATGCATCGTCGTGCATGAGCGCAACCTGGCACCCGGAGCCGCAGAATCCTTCGGCGCCGTGCGTGGCGGAGAGCATGACGAGGAGGCTGTCGGCGCCGGAGCGGCCGAGCATCGCGAAATCCATCGACAGCTCCTCGCCTTCGGCGCCGATCGCCTGCGGATGCACGTATCGAAACTGCCTCGCGCCGCGGGCCGACGCCGCCGCCCGGAACTTGTCGCGCGCCTCCGCGTACGTCTGCGCGAAATGTCGTTCGACGCTCATCGCTGCAGCGGCATCGCGGATTCCGCCAGCGCGGCGAGGTAGCCGGCGCCCAGCGGGATGACCTCGTCGTTGAAATCGTAGCGGCTGTTGTGCAGCAGACAGCCGCCTTCGGCGCCGCCCTGCCCGAGCCGTGCGTAGGCGCCGGGGCGCTTCTGCAGCATGAACGAGAAATCCTCCGAGCCCATCGACGGCTCCAGGTCGCGGATCACATTGGAAGGCCCGACCAGCGAATCGGCGACGGAGGCGGCGAATTCTGCCTCGCGCTCGCTGTTGATGGTGGCCGGATACATGCGCTCGTACCTGAGCGTCGCGCTGGCGCCGAACGCCGCGGCGATCGATCCGCACCAGCTCGCGCAGGCGCTTTTCTATGTGGTTCTGCGTCTCGGGACGGAACGTGCGCACCGTGCCGACCAGACGTGCATCGCGCGGGACCACGCTCATCGCGGCGAGGTTGCCGGCGTGCATCGCGCACAGGCTGACCACCGCGGTGTCGATGGGGCTCACGTTGCGCGACACGATCGACTGCGCGGCGGTGATGATGTGGCCGGCGACCAGCACCGGGTCGACCACCTGCTGCGGATGCGCGCCATGCCCGCCTCGCCCCTCGATGTGGATCTCGATGCGATCCGCCGCGGCCATCATCGGCCCGGGACGGACCGCTATCTTGCCTGGCGGCAAGGCCGGCCAGTTGTGCAGCGCGTAGATCTGATCCGCGGGAAAGCGTTCGAACAGGCCGTCGTCGACCATCGCCTTGCCGCCGCCGAAGCCTTCCTCGCCGGGCTGGAAAATGAGATAGGCGGTGCCGTCGAAGCGCCGCGTGCGCGACAGGTAGCGTGCCGCCCCCAGAAGCATCGTCGTGTGGCCGTCGTGGCCGCAACCATGCATGCGCCCCTTGAAGCGCGACACGTGCGGAAAGGCGTTTTCCTCGTGCATCGGCAGCGCGTCCATGTCGGCGCGCAGCCCGACGCCCCGGCCGCTGCCGGTGGACTGACCTGGAATCACGGCCACCACGCCGGTCCGGCCGATCCCGCCATGGTGCTCCACGCCAAGCGCGTCGAGCTCGCGGGTGACGACCTCGACGGTCCGATGCTCCTCGAACCCGAGCTCGGGATGCGCGTGCAGATCGCGACGGATCGCGGTCAGCGCGTCGTGATCGCGCCGCAGTTGATCGACAGGACTAAAGTAATCCTCAGTGCGCGATTGCAAGGCGTTCCATCCTCAACCGTGGGTCGACGGCATAGTACAGCAGGTCGACGATGAGATTGAGCAGCACGAAGACGAGCGCGATGAAGCACAGGTACGCCGCCATCACCGGGATGTCGGCGAATCCCACTGCCTGGATGAACAACAGTCCCATGCCCGGCCATTGGAAGACGGTCTCGGTGATGATCGCGAAGGCGATGATCGCGCCGAGCTGCAGCCCGGTGATGGTGATCACCGGCACCAGCGTGTTCTTGAGCGCGTGTCCGAAGTGGACGGCGCGGTCGGACAGACCTCGGGCGCGCGCGAACTTGATGTAGTCGGTGCGCAGCACCTCGAGCATTTCGGCGCGTACCAGCCGCATGATCAGCGTCATCTGGAACAGCGACAGCGTGATCGCCGGGAGGATCAGCGCCTTGAGCCCGCTCTTGGTGAGAAATCCCGTCGTCCACCAGCCCAGCGCGACGGTCTCGCCGCGGCCGAACGACGGCAGCCAGCCGAGGATGACCGCGAAGATGAGGATCAGCAGTATCCCGATCAGGAACGTCGGTAGCGAAACACCGACCAGCGATGCGGCGAGCAGAACCTGCGACAGCCATGAATCGCGCCGCAACGCGGTGTACACCCCCGCTGGAATGCCGAGGGCGAGCGCCAGCAGCGCGGCGGTGAACGCAAGCTCGAGCGTCGCCGGCAGGCGCTCCTTGAGCAACGTCGAGACTGGCCGGCCCTGGCGCAGCGACAGCCCGAACTCGCCTTGCACCGCGCGCGCGACGAAGCGCCCGAACTGCACGTAAAACGGTTGATCGAGCCCGAGGTCGGAGCGCAGCCGGGCGCGATCCTCCTGCGTCGCATCCTGCCCCACCATGAACGTGACCGGATCGCCGGTGAAATTGAACAGTCCGAACGCGATGAAGGCCACCACCGCCATGACGGCGATCGACTGGAGCAAACGACGGAGGATGAAAGCAAGCACGCGGAGGGCGTCGGGCGCCCCGGGCGATCGCCCGGAAGCGAGTCGATGATGCCCAAAGCCCCGTGGAGCGTCAATTCAGCGACGCTCTCGCACCGACCCGAGGCTTTCGCTGCCGGTTCAGCGACGAGCGCGGCGCGCCGAGCTCTTGGCCGTCTTGCAGGCCGGCAGCGCGCTGCCTGCGCCGCATGCCCGCCCACACGCCGGCGGCTGCCGCCGCGGCGAAAACGGTGCCGAGCAGGGCGCGGGATTGCGTCAAGTCGTGCACGCCGGCGGCAAGCGTATTTCGCGCCCGGGCGAACTCGAAGCGCAGCCGTTGCGCCTCGGCATGCGCCCGCTCGCCGACGCGCGCGATTTGACGCTCGAGCTCTTCGGGGCTGTTATTGGCCACGCATCACCTCGTCGAGTCGTCGGCGCGTTTCGGGGAAAGCGAGGCGACGCGACAGCCGCATCGCCATCAAGCCCATCGGCGCGGCGATGAGCATCATGAGAATACCGACCGAAAGCAGCGCCGCCGGAAGGCCGAGCCAGCGGTCCGCGATCCAGGCGACGAGCGCGAGCACCAGGAGCAGCCAGCCCGTCGCCACCAGCACCAGGATCCCCGCACCCAGTCCGGCAAGCGTAGCCGCTGCCGACGCCGCGAGATTCGCCTCCAACCGGACAAGCTCATACAGGTCGCTTCCGAGCGCCTTCACGAGGCGAAGCAGCGACGTGCCCGATCGGACGAGGTTCACGGCGCGTGTAGGCAAGTCCAGGAGCATCGCGGTTTCCTTTCAGGCAGTGGAGCGCATGCGCGCTCGGACGATGCGTGCGGCAGCCCAACCCGCCACCAGCCCGGCCGCCGATACGCCGAAAAGTCGTTTCGCGACGGGACCCGCGTGAATCGGAGGTGCCGCGGCGCGCACCGTCACAGGCAAGGCGGACGCAGCGCCACGCGGCGCGATGCCGGGCGTCGGCGAGCCCGCCTTGGTAGCATCTACCGTGCCTTTTGGAACTCCGGCCGAGCCGACGGCGGTGGTCTTGCCGTCGTGTGCTCGCGCCACCACGCACGTCACCTCGGCGCCCAGCAGAAACACCTGCGTCGAATAGTAGATCCACACCATCAGGGCGACGAACGGGCCGGCTGACCCGAACGCCGACGCGACCGAGCTTTTTCCGATGTACAGACCGATCAGCAGCTTGCCGATCGCGAACAGGATCGAGGTGATGAGCGCGCCTTCCCAGACGTCGCGCCACGCGATCGGCGTGTTGGGCAGTATCTTGTAGATCGCGGCGAAGAGCAGCGTGATCACCAGCACCGAGGCCACGAAGTTGAGCGCCTGCAGCGCGACCTCGGAACCGCCGAACATGTACTGTCCCATCGCGGCGATCCCGGCGTTGACCACGAGCGAAATGGTGAGCAGGAACGCCACGCACAGCACCATGCCGAACGACAGGAGTCGCGTGCGCACGAGGGTCCAGATCCCGCTTGCCTTCGACGGCTCGGCTGCCCAGATGCGATCCAGATCGTCCTGGAGCTCGGCGAACGCCGTGGTCGCGCCGATCAGCAGCGTGGCCAGCCCGATGCCCAGCGCAAGCGTCCCGGTGCCGAGATCCGAGGTCGCTTTGAGCATACCTTCGATCGCCTTGGCGCCCGACTCGCCGAGCAGGTCGCCCATTTGCGCGACGATCGCGGCCTGCGCCGCGTCGTGACCCACGGTGAGACCCGCAATGGCGATGACGATGACGAGCAACGGTGCGAGCGAAAACGCCGTGTAATACGCCAACGCCGCCCCCATGCTCGGTGCGCGGTCGTCGACCCACTTGCGCGCCGCCGCCATCGCGATTTCACCAGCGCGCCGCGCCATCCCTGTCAGGCTCTTCGAGCTCACGTCACTTCCCCTTGCTGCCGCGATGCAACGCCTCGCCCGGCGCGGTCGGTAGATGCCGCCGGAGCACCCGCTACGTTGCGAGACGATGGTGGACAAAGCGCAAGTCAGCGGCTATCGGCGCGCGTCCGATTCGCGTGTAGGAACAACGCGACGCGTCTTCGGCCCGCCGTGGCAAGGCCACGAAGCTGTCAGCCGGCCAGTTCCTCGGCGCGGTGGCAGGCCACCCTCGCCTCGCCGAAGACGCGAAGCTCCGGCACCTCGGCTCGACAGCGCTCGATCGCGTGCGGGCAACGGGTGTGGAACGCGCACCCCGGAGGTGGCGCGATCGGCGACGGCAGCTCGCCGCGCACTTCGCGCGACGGGCTGCGCCGCGCGTCCAGCCGCGGCGTGCTGGCGAAAAGCGCGCGCGTGTACGGGTGCGCCGGCCGGGCGAAGAGCGCATGACGCGGCGCGATTTCGACGATCTTGCCGAGGTACATCACCGCGACGCTGTCGGCGATGTGGCGCACCACGTCGAGATTGTGCGAAATGAAAAGATAGGCCACGCCGCGGCGCTGCTGCAGGTCCATGAGCAGGTTGAGCACCTGCGCCTGGATCGAAACGTCGAGCGCCGATACCGGCTCGTCGGCGACCAGCAGACGCGGCGCCGTCATGAGCGCGCGGGCGATGGCGACGCGTTGCCGCTGGCCACCCGAGAACATGTGCGGATAGCGGCCGGCGTGCTCGGGCAGCAGGCCGACCTCGGCAAGCATGGCTTGCGCCGCCTCGGCGCGCTGCGCGGACGTCGTCCCGCCGCGGATGACCAGCGGCTCCTCGAGCAGCGTGATCACCTTCTTGCGCGGATTGAGCGAGGCGTACGGATTCTGGAAAACCATCTGGACGGTCGGGCGCAAGCGCTTGCGCGTCGCGCGGTCGGCGCCGGCGGCGTCGACCCCGTCGAAGCTGACCGCGCCGGAGGTGGGGCGCTCGATCATGGTCACCTGGCGGGCCAGCGTCGACTTGCCGCAGCCCGACTCGCCGACGATGGCCAGCGTCCGGCCCGCGTCCAGGGCGAAGCTCACCGAGTCGAGCGCACGAATCACCACGCTGCCGCGCAACAGTCCGCGCGACACGCGGTAGAAGCGCGACAGCGCCCTCACTTCCAGCAAGTGGCGGCCGGGCAGTCTCGAGTCGGCGCGCTCCCCCCGACAGTCGCTGCGCGACCTCCCCCCTCAGGGGGGCGAGCGCCTTGGGGCGGCCCGGCGGCGCTCATTCGGGTACGACCGAAAGCTGGGGGGCTTCGGCCTCGCGCCAGCCGCGCGTGGGAGCGCCCTCGGCGTCGAGCGGGAAATGGCAGCGCACCGTCATGCCCGCCGGCCCTTCGAGCGCCGGACGCTCGTCGACGCAGCGCTGCCGCGCGTATTCGCAGCGCGGCGACAGCAGGCACCCCGATGGGCGCTCGCGCTGCGCGGGAACCGCGCCGCGGATCGCCTTCAGCCGCGTGCCCTCGCGATTGCTCTCGGGGAGCGCTGCCAGCAGCGCCTGCGTGTAGGGATGGCGCGGCGCCTGAAAGATGCCGGGCACCGCGCCGGCCTCGAATTCCTGTCCGGCGTAGAGCACGATCACGCGCTGCGCGGTCTGCGCGACGACGCCCAGGTCGTGCGTGATGAGCAGCAGCGCCATGCCGTGCTCGCGCTGCAGCCTTCCGAGCAGCTCCAGCACCTGCGCCTGCACCGTGACGTCGAGCGCGGTGGTGGGCTCGTCGGCGATGAGCAGCCGCGGCCGGCAGGCGATGGCCATCGCGATCATCACTCGCTGCGCCATGCCGCCCGACAGCTGGTGCGGATACGCGTCGAGGCGCCGCGCCGCGTCCGGAATCTCCACCTGCTGCAGGAGCTCGAGCGATCGGCGGCGCCGCACCGCCTGGTTGCGCCGCTCGTCAGGTGTGCCGTGCACGCGCAGCGATTCGCCGATCTGGAACGCGACGGTGAAGCAAGGGTTGAGGCTCGCCAGCGGGTCCTGGAAGATCATCGCGATGTCCTTGCCCACCAGCGCGCGACGCCGTCGCGGCGAAAGGCCGAGCAGATCGTGTCCCGCGAACTGCATGCGCTTGGCGCTCACGCGGCCGGGAAATTCGATGAGTCCCATCACCGCCAGCGCGGTCACGCTCTTGCCGGATCCCGACTCGCCGACGCAGCCGACGATCTCGCCCGCGTCGATGGACAGGTCGACGCCATCGACCGCGATCTGCGGAGAGCGCTCGTCGCCGAATTCGACGTGCAGCGCTTCGATGTCGAGCAGTGCCATTCGCCGAGCCTAGCGCTTGAGCTTCGGATCCAGCGCGTCGCGCAGGCCGTCGCCCATCAGGTTGAACGCGAGCACCGTGATCAGGATCGCCAGCCCGGGGAACGTGACCACCCACGATGCGCGCTGGATGAACTCGAGCGCGTCGGCCAGCATCGAGCCCCATTCCGGCGTCGGCGGCTGCGCGCCCAGTCCCAGAAAGCCGAGCGCTGCGGCGTCGAGTATTGCCGTCGAGAAGCCGAGCGTTGCCTGCACGATGAGCGGCGCCATGCAATTGGGAAGGATGGTCGAGAACATGAGGCGCAGCGGCCCGGCGCCGGCGATACGCGACGATGCGACGTACTCCTTGCCGGCCTCGGCGATGACCGCGGCGCGCGTCAGGCGCACGAAATGCGGCAGCAACACGATTCCGATCGCGTACATCGCATTGATCAGTCCGGGGCCGAGGATCGCCACCACCGCGATCGCCAGCAGCAGGCTGGGCAGCGCCAGCATCACGTCCATGAGGCGCATGATCACCGTCTCGGTCAGGCCGCGGACGTAGCCGGCGATCAGGCCCAGCGTCACGCCGCCGGTCATCGAGATCGCCACCGAAATCAGTCCTATCAGCAGCGACAGTCGCGTGCCGTAGATCAGCCGCGACAGGATGTCGCGCCCGACCGCGTCGGTGCCGAGCAGGAAGCGCATGCTGCCGCCTTCGCTCCACGCCGGCGGGGTCAGCGTGAAGTCGCGGAACTGCTCGTTGGGCGGATGCGGCGCGACTACTCCGGCGGTGGCGGCAAGCACCACCAGCGCGATGATGAGCGCCATGCCGATCAGCGCGCCGCGACTGCGCGAATACGAATTCCAGAACTCGCGCAGCGGCGAAGGCGGCGCCTGCGCTGCGGCAGGAGGACCGACCACGAGCTCAGCCATGGCGAATGCGCGGGTTGATCACGCCGTAGAGCAGATCGACCAGCAGGTTGACCACGATGACGATGGTCGCCACGAGCAGTATCCCGCCCTGCACCACCGGGTAGTCGCGCGACTGCACGCCGTGCACCAGCCAGTTGCCGACGCCTGGCCATGAAAAAATCGTTTCGGTGAGAATCGCGCCGGAGAGCAGCAATCCGACCTGAAGCCCGATGACCGTGACGACGGGAATCAGCGCGTTGCGCAGCGCGTGCACCATCACCACGCGCCATGCAGGCAGCCCCTTGGCGCGCGCGGTGCGCATGTAGTCCTCGCGCAGCACCTCGAGCATCGCCGAGCGCGTCATGCGCGCGATCACCGCCAAGCGGAATCGTGCCGAGCGCGATGGCGGGAAGAATCAGGTGCGACAACGCCGAGCGCAATGCGCCCGGCTCGCCCGAGCGCAGCGCGTCCAGGATCATGAAGCCCGTCGCCACGGGCACGTCGTACTCGACGGCGATGCGCCCCGAAACGGGCGTCCATCCGAGCTGCACCGAGAAGAACAGGATCAGCAGCAGCGCCCACCAGAAGATCGGCATCGAGTAGCCGGTCAGCGAGACACCCATGACCGCGTAGTCGGCGACGGTATTGCGCTTGAGCGCCGCGAGCACGCCCGCGGGCACGCCGATCAGCGTCGCCAGCAGCATCGCGCACAGCGAGAGCTCGACGGTCGCCGGGAACAGCGTCGTGAACTCCTGCAGCACCGGCTCGTGCGTAGTGAGCGACGAGCCCAGGTCGCCGCGCAGGACGTGGCCGATGTAGTCGCCATACTGCACCGGCAGCGAGCGGTCGAGCCCGAACTCGTGCAGCAGGCGCGCGCGCCGCGCCGGATCCATCCCCCGCTCGCCGGAAAGGTTCTCGACCGGGTCGCCGGGGATGAGGTGGATCAGCGCGAACGCCAGCAGCGTCACGCCGACGAACGTGGGAACGATCAGCGCGACGCGGCGCAGCAGGAAGCCCAGCATCTACGGCAATAAGCGTGGCGGTGAGCTCCCCGACGACCTACGGCATGGGCTTGGGCACGACCTCCGTCGTATCGAAGTAGTGATGCGCGGTGGCGTCCATCTTGTAGCCCTTTACCTCGGCGCGCACCGGGTCGAAGCGGATCGAGTGCGCCAGCGTGATCCATGGCGCCTCTTCCTTGAAGATCACCTGCGCCTGTTCGTAGAGCTTGGCGCGATCGGCCTGCTTGGGCGTCTGCGCGGCCTTGATGACCAGATCCTCGAATGCCTGGTTGCACCAGCGCGCGTTGTTGCCGCCGCCCTTCACCGCCTCGCAGCCGAGCAGCGGGACGAAGAAGTTGTCCGGGTCGCCGTTGTCGCCCGACCAGCCGAACATCACCACCTGGTGCTCGCCCTGCTTGGCGCGCTTGCGGTACTCGGCCCATTCGTAGGTGACCAGCTTCGCCTTGACGCCGATCTTCTCCCAGTCGGCCTGGATCATCTCCGCCATGCGCTTGCCGTCGGGGTTGTACGGACGCGTCACCGGCAGGTACCAGAGGTCGAGCTCGAAGCCGTTGGGCAATCCCGCCTGCGCCAGCAACTGCTTGGCCTTTGCCGGATCGTACGGATAGTCCTGCACCGCGTTGTTGTAGCTCCAGAGGATCGGCGGGATCGGATTCTTGGCCGTCTGGCCGTTGCCCTGGTACACCGACTTCAGGATCGCCTCCTTGTTGGTGGCGAGGTTGAGCGCCTGGCGCACGAGCTTGCTGTCGAAGGGCTTTTTCTCGACGTTGAACGCGATGTAACCGATGTTCAGGCCCTCCTTCTGCTGCACCACGAGGCTCTTGTCCTTTTTCATCTCGTCGAGGTCGGCGGGCTTGGGGAACGCCATGACCTGGCACTCGCCGGTCTTGAGCTTGGCGTAGCGCGCCGTCGGATCGCGCGTGATCGAGTAGACCAGGTTGTCGACCTTCGGCCGGCCCTTCCAGTACTGGTCGAAGGCCTTGTAGCGGATGATCGCGTCCTTCTGATAGGACACGAACTCGAACGCGCCGGTGCCGATGGGATAGACGTCGGCGGCGTTGGGCGTGCCCTTCTTCTGCATCGCCTCGAAATATTCCTTGGAGATGATCGACGCGAAGTCCATCGCCATGTCGGCGAGGAACGGCGCCTCCGGGCGCTTGAGCTCGAAGCGCACCGTGTAATCGTCGACCTTGACTACCTTGTCGACGATATTTTTCATGCCCATGTCGTCGTAGTACGAGAAGGTCTGCCCGGCGGTCATCTTGTGGAACGGATGATTGTCGTCGGCCATGCGGTTCCACGAGAACAGCGACGTCGTCGGCGTTGAAGTCGCGCGTCGGCTTGAAGTTGGCATTGCTGTGGAACTTGACGCCCTTGCGCAGCTTGAACGTGTAGGTCTTGCCGTCGGGCGAGACCGTCCACGACTCGGCGAGACCGGGCACGATGTTGGTGGTGCCGATCTCGAATTCGACCAGCCGGTTGAACATCGGCACCGAGACCGCGTCGAACGTCGTCCCCGTGGTGAAGAACTGCGGCTGGAAGCCCTCGGGGCTGCCTTCGGAACAGTAGACCAGCGTGCCCTTGGCGGCGGCTGCAAAGGAAGAGCGAAGCGGCCAACGCGGCGACGAGCGTCGCACGGGCAAAAACGGATGTGCAGGATATGGACGGCATGGCTTCCCCGAGAAGTCGCACTCGCATGCGCGAGCAAGGCGCCATTCTAGCGCTTCCCCCTTCGCTGGCGGGACGTCTCGAAGAGGCAGATCCCGGCGGCGACCGAGACGTTGAGCGAACCGACGCTGCCCTGCAGCGGGATGTGCACCATGCGATCGCAAAGCTCCCGGGTGAGGCGGCGCAGTCCGCTGCCTTCGGCGCCGAGCACCCATGCGATCGGGCCGGAAAGCTCGGCCGAGAACAGCGACTCGGCGCCGTCGGCGTCGGCGCCGACCAGCCAGACGCCGCGCTCCTTGAGGTCGCGCATCGTCCGCGCCAGATTGGTCACCGAGATCACCGGGACCGTGTCCGCCGCGCCCGACGCAGCCTTGGCGACGGTCGCGTTGAGGCCGACGGCGCGATCCTTGGGAACGATGACGGCGTGCGCGCCGAAGGCATCGGCGCTGCGCAGGCAGGCGCCGAGGTTGTGCGGATCGGTGACTCCGTCGAGGATGACCAGCAGCGGCGGCGTGTCGAGGCCGTCGAGGACTTCGTCGACGGTAACGCTGGGCATGGCGGCATCGATTTCGGCGACCACACCCTGGTGTGCGTCGTGACCGGCGAGCGCGTGCAGGCGCCGCTCGTCGACGCGCTGCACCGCAACGCCCGCGAGCTCGGCGCGCTCGAGCAGCTCATGCATTCGCGCGTCGGCGCGTCCGGCGACCACATAGAGCGTTCCCACGCCTTCGGCGCGCTGGCGCAGGCGCGCGGTCACAGCATGGAAACCGATGAGCAGTCGGGTCGACTTCATGGCGCGACGTCGGCTAAAAAATCGGAGTATGGCGCAACCGGGAACGCCAGATCAGCGCATTGTTACGAATCAGGCGGGCAGGTTTTCTCGTATCAAGGCGCACGTCGCTGCGAGCTCGGCCGATTCGACGTCGAAGCACGGCACGGTCTGTGCGATGCGAACGACCGCGTCCAGGCCGTGGAGAGGATGCGCGAGCGGGTTGAGCGCGTTGACGTACAGGCGCGCGCTTGCTTCGGCGGCGCCGAGCGAGCGGACCCTCGGGACGCCGTGGTCCGAGGAATACTTCAGCAAGAACACCGCGACAAGTCGACAAGGCTCGGACACCGTCGCGCCGGGGAGACTTTGCGGGGACACGTGCATCGTTCGGCCGAGCTTCAATACATCGGCCGGCAACGGGTAGGCGATGAGGAGGCTCCCGCTTGAGGCAAAGTGCGTGTGCGTACGGATAGACCTGCATCGATGCGACGTCGACAGGACTCAATTCGTCGCTTAGATAGTCGAATCCGTGATGCAACAAGCCCCACGTGGTCGTTGACTTTCCTCCGCCCGATTCCGCGGCGATGAGCACCGCTCGGCCCTGAAACGCTACCGCCGACGCGTGAAGGAAAAAGAGGTCGGCACGCAGCCTTTGCAACTCGAGCGTGATGTCCTTTTCCAGCGCGTACACCAGATCCGCCGAATCGGACTCGAGCACGCTTTCATGACCGGGGCGCGACAGCAGATAACCGGGCGGGTCTGCGCTACGCTCGACGCTGTAGCGCCAATTGTCATCGCTCCCTCGAGGGCGCGACACCCCAGTGTCGATCATCGCACCAAAATTCGCCCGCACAAGTTGCGCCGTCTGCGCATCGATGCAATCGATGCGGATACACTGACCAAGTATGGAGAGTGCAAAAGAGGGCATGTTGCCTACGAGAGTCCGATCTGACTCAGCTTCTGCGGCGCGCCTGGAATGCTGCGCGCCCCTGCCGTACTAGATGACCGCCACCAAAACGCAAAGCGCCCCTGACAGGGGCGCTTTCATGCTCGATAACGACGGCGTCCGGGTGCGACCCGCTGGACCGGGCGCCTGCCAGATACCTATACGTTAGCGAGACGTACGGTGCTTGGGATCAGATGTTGACTGGCGCGGCACCGCCGCCCCCGATCCGACCTGCGCAAACGCTGGCGCCGCCTTCAGGGTAAGAATCACGGGGGCGACGTAGGCAACCTTCTTTACAAAGTTGCGTCTCCCAGGCGCTATGAGCGGAAGTGTCTTTTTCCATAAATCGACTCTCCGTGAGTTAGAATTACTACGTTCCTAGCACATCCCCGATCGATCTTCCGACGGGGCTCCGTCCCCTACAATCAGCTTCAGCTCCCGAAGCAAGCTCCAAAGCACGTTGTACGTCGTGTACGGCAGTATCCTGCGCCACATCAAATTCGAACGCAAGCAATTCCGCGATTTCGGCCGGCGACGAGGCATACCTCGCAGTTTTGCCAAATGAAGCTGGCGGTCGAATTGAGCTGGTGAATTCGCTCCGATTTCAGATCGAGAACGAGCACGTCCGATCCCACCTCGCGAACTAACGAGATCTTCACGGCGTCGTCGCAGATTTCATATTCAATACATTGTAACACTACATTCAGAGTAATTTATCGATTGTCGAGTTGTACCCCGTGCACCGCACACCAGAGCGATGTAGTGCGACAGCCCGTACCGCTCATTCCTTTTTGATGCTATTTGCATAGGCCGGCACGACGCCAAGATATCCATGCCCTCGCCTCTTTCACGACCAAAAATCCCGCCTATCGCATCCGCTGGAGCAAGAATCAGACCGCGTGGCTTGATCTACGACCTGCTGCGTTACGCGGCGGGACGCGGTGACCCGGTGGCTTCCTTTGGCCACTAAAAAGGCGGACTCCGGGCCGGGACCGCCAGTTCCAGCATCTGCGCGAGGCGGGGCTTGCCCCGCTGCTGCAACGTGCGGTCTCTGAGCGTGCGTTGTCCGTACCGGTTGCCTGGAACGAGTCGCTACTTGCGGAGTCCATGACCGCCCAGGTCAGGCAGGGAGCGCGAACAGACGCCGCCGACGAACTTCTGGACGCCTGTCAGCGTCTGGGCGTCACGGTGACGCTGCTCAAAGGCATCTCGATCAGCGATCAGTTCTACCCAGCGCCGCACCTCCGTCCCATGGGAGACGTCGACGTCCTCGTGGGCGCGCAGGATCGCGCCCGCGTCGAAGCGGCCCTCGTCTCGCTGGGATATTGGCAGGATGCAGAGCACCGTCGACATCCTATCGCCCAACATGGCGCACCCCTGTTCGATCCGGGCCGTCGGGTGCTAATCGAGGTGCATTCGGCACTCTTTCCGGAGGACGATAACCTTCGGCAAAACACAGTATTCAGCGCCGCGCATATTTCGGCGCATTCGGTCGCTTCGGTCTTTGATGGTCGTCCTGTCAACCGACTCGATGCCGAACTGCAGTTGGTTTACCTAGCGGCCTCATGGCTTCGAAACCTTTGCAAGAACGGTTTCCACCCGACCTTTGTGCCAGCGCTTTTCGACGCGGTGTACATGCTCAAGGCCGGCGGGACTTCCCTGAACTGGGATGACGCCTTTGAGTGGCTCGATAACGAGCTCGCACGTTGCTATCTGTATCTCATGCTCAGATACGTGGACCGGCTGGAGCTCACCTCGTTCGCCCTGCCGATCCTGCCGCGTCTCCTGGCAAGTCAGGAGCGCGTCGGACCCCTCGAGCTCAGGCTCATCGATTCGATGCTCGATACATACCTCGTCGGCGGCGCTCCTTTTACGCGGCTGTTCAATTCATGGCACGCGACGATCGTGCTGGACGTGCTTCTGGCGCCGCGTTCGCCATCGGCAAAATTGGGACTGATCGCTCAAAATCTCGCGTTCCCCCCTAGGGTAAAAGACGCCCGCAGCTTCGCGTATCAGTTGGGTAGAGTCGCGAGATTTTTCCGCAATCAGTGACCGCGGCTGAGTCCGGCGCGGCTGTCACGCCCGTGGATGCTCGGGTATAATCCCCAGCGCGTTGCGGGGCCGGCACATTCGGCCGGAGCTTGAAAGTGCGCGCCTTTTCTCCGGGCTGTTGTAGCTCAGTTGGTAGAGCAACTGATTCGTAATCAGTAGGTCGGTGGTTCGACTCCACTCAACAGCACCATCCAGCACCGTCAAATGGCTCATTCTGCCCTGATGCTGCGCACCGCCGGCGGGCTGTTCATGCTATTCACGTACTCGTGCGTGTTCGCTGGCGGCACGATCATCCAGATCACGGCCACGGTGCTGCCTGTGCACTGCACGCCGGCACAAGCGCAACGCATCAAGGCCTGCGTCAACCCCGCCGCCGATACTACCGACCGCGCACCGCTCAAAACCTTTGACCGTGAAACCACCAGCGTGACGGTGTATCCGGACCGAACCATGACCGTCCGCACGATCACCTACTGAGCAAAGCGGCGCGGCCCGTGCCTGATTCACGCCAGACATGAACCTGCTTCTCGTCGAAGACAGCAACGAGCTGCGCGACATCGCTGACATGATCCTGCGCGAGCTGGGCCACGAGGTCGTTGCGGTGGCGGATGCGGAGACCGCGCTCGACAAGCTCGCGCAGCAGCCTTGGGATGCGCTGGTGACGGACGTTAGCCTGCCGGGAATGTCCGGCATCGAGCTGGCGAAGCAATGCATCGCGCAATGGCCGGCAATCGCGATCATCATCTCCACCGGTTACGGCGAGATCACCGAGGAGCTGGTACAACGCGAGCTCCGCACTGACGTGCGCGTGCTCACCAAGCCCTACGATTTCGACGCGATGGAGCGCATACTCGCGCAGGCAAAGCGCTCCTGAAACGCAGGCTCCGGCCGCTGGCTCACCACACTTTTCTTCCAATGGCGCAATCACCCTCGTACGGACCCTTAGGAACCCGGCTGCTCAAGGTGGCGGTGGTGCTGCTTTGCACGATCAACGCGCTGACGTGGAAGTACTACACCGAGTCGACGTTCATGGCGATCGTATGGGCCGCCATCGCCGTCGCCTTCGTTACCTGGATCGTCGACGACATCAGGCGCTAGGCCGAAACGCGCCCGCCTTGGGCCGGCGTCCTTCGCTACGCGTGCGCGGCGACCCCCGCCCTCAGCAGCAGCCCCATCTCCTCCGCGCCGACCGGCGCGCCGTACAGGTAGCCCTGGACGACGTCGCACTTGTGCTCGCGCAGGAACGCGAGCTGCTGCAGCGTCTCGACGCCCTCGGCGACCACCTTGAGATCGAGGCTGTGCGCGAGCGCGATGATGGCTCGCGCGATCGCGGCATCGTCGGGATCGACGGACAGGTCGCGCACGAAGCCGCGGTCGATCTTCAGGCTGTCGAGCGGGAAGTGCTTGAGATAGCTCAGGCTCGAGTAACCCAGCCCGAAGTCGTCGATCGCGACGTGGACACCCAGCGCCTTGAGCTTGGCCAGCACCTCGCTCGCCGCCTTCGGGTCCTCGATCAGCAGTCCCTCGGTGATCTCGAGCTCGAGGCAGTCGGGAGACAGGCCGGTCCTGGAGAGCGTCGAGGCAACGGTGTCGAGAAGCTCGGCGCGGAATTGCCGCCCGGACACGTTCACGGCGACGCGAATCGATGCGATGCCGGCGCGCTGCCAGGCAAGATTCTGCGCGCACGCCGTCTGCAGCACCCACTTGCCGATCTGCAGGATGAGGTTGGTCTGCTCGGCGATGGGGATGAAGCGACTGGGCTCGATGAGCCCCAGCTCCGGATGGCGCCATCGCACCAGCGCCTCGGCGCCGACCACCAAGCCGGTGACGAGATCGACCTGCGGCTGATAGAGCACGAAGAGCTCGTCGCGGTCCAGCGCGCGGCGCAGCTGCCCCTCGAGGCTCAGGCGCTCCTGCTTGAGCGCGTTCATCTCGGCACGGTAGAACTGGAAGTTGTTCTTGCCCTTGTCCTTGGCGTCGTACATCGCCACGTCGGCGTTCATGATCAGCGTCTCGATGTCGCCCGGGTTCGTGGGAAACAGGGTGATGCCGGCGCTCACAGTGAGGTAGTACTCCTGGTCGTCGAGCGGGAACGGCTTGGCGAGCGAAGCGACGACCTTCTCCGCCACGCGCGCGACATGGTCGACGCTCTGCGCATCCTCGACGATGACGGTGAATTCGTCGCCCCCCAGCCGCGCCACCGTGTCGATGGTGCGCAGCGCCGTGGTGAGGCGCTCCGCCACGGCTTGCAGGAGCCGGTCGCCGGCACGGTGGCCCAGCGTGTCGTTGATCTCCTTGAAGCGGTCGAGGTCGAGCAGCATCAGCGCCAGCGGGTTGCCGCTGCGCTCGGCGCGCGACATCGCCTGCGACAGTCGGTCGCGGAACAGCGTGCGGTTGGGCAGTCCCGTCAGCGAATCGAATTGGGCGACGTAGGCGAGGCGCTCTTCCGAGCGCTTGCGCCCGATGGCAGTGCCCAGCGATGTCGCGATGGCGGTGAGAAAACTCGCGTCGTCGCGCCCGAGCGCGCCGGCGTCGCGGCTATACGCGCCGAGTACGCCGAAAGCGCCTTCCGACGTCGGTATCACCACCTCGACGCCGCTCCTGAGGCCCTCCGCCACCAGATGCGGCGCGAACGGCTGCGCGGAGGGTTCCGCCTCCTTCTGCCCGTGGATCACCGGCACACCGCTGGCCACCGCCGCGCCGGTGGTCGACGCGCGAGCGACCATCGCCGGCGGCCCCGGGCGAAAGCCGACGCCAGCGATCTGCAGCAGCGGATCGTCGGGCGCATTCAGCCGGTAGACCGCCGAATGCGTGACGTCGAGTCCTGAGGTGATGATCGCGGCGGCGTTGGCGATGAGCTTGTCCATGTCGCGCGTCTCGAGCGCGTACTGTCCGTAGATGGCGATCGCTTCCTGGCGCAGCGCGTGGGTGCGAATCGCATCCTCGGCGTCGCGGTGCGCGGTCACGTCGGTAACCAGCGCGTAGCTGCCCTTCACCGCGCCGCTGCGGTCGCGCTCGGGAGCGAAGGCGACGCGGATGTAGTGAGTCCTGCCGTCGGCAGCGCGGTGCGCGCGCTCGTAGGTGATCGACTCGCCGTCGAGCACGCGCTGGTATTGCGGCGCGGCTATCTCGAAGTGTCTTGGCGCCGATCACCTCCGACAGATGCTTGCCGAGCACCCCGTTGACCGTGAACCCGAAAAAGCTGGCGTACTGGGAATTGGCGAAGCGGCATACGAAGTTGCGATCGTAGTAGACGATCATCGCCGGCACGTTTTCGGTGATCAGCCTGAGTTGCTGCTCGCTGGTGCGCAGCGCCTCGCGGGTGCGCTGCAGCTCGGTGCCCGCGCCTTCGCCGGCCCTCGCCCTGGCGGATCCGCCGGGGTTGGGGTGTGCCAGCGTGTGCAGGCCGGGTATTTCAGCCGACAACCGCCCGCGCCGGCGCTCGGCGAGCGCCAGGCTGCCGCCACCCAGCGCCAGCACGGCGAGGACGGCCGCGAGCAGCGGCAGGTTGTCCGCAAGCAGCGAGGCAAAGTCGACGAAGGTCATGAGCCGCTCGAGTTGAGCCATGCGTGAGCCATGCAGGAGAACCCTGAAACGGGCGGCCGGCATCGCGTGGGGGACCCGTCCCTGAGTCCTGAACGGGCAGTGGGCAGCAAGTTTCATGCCCCGGCGCCCCTTGATGGGGCGTCCCGGGCGCGGCCTACTCCAGCTTGCCGATGTTGCGCACGACGTTGCCGAGCTTCCTGGCGTCGGCGTCGAGGAAACGGGCGAGCTCGGCGTCGTCCATGTACTGCACCGGGGTGTCGACCGTGGCCAGCGTGCCGACGAAGCGCGGGTCGGCGGCGGCGACCTTGGCGGCCGCGGCGAGGCGGGCGAGGATGGGGGCCGGGGTCCCGGCCGGCGCGAAGAGTCCGGACCACTGGAAAAACACCGCGTCGTAGCCCTGCTCGGCAAAGGTCGGCACCTCGGGGAGCGACGCCAGGCGCTTGTCGCCCCAGGATGCCAGCACGCGCACCTTGCCCGCCTTGACGTGCTGGATCACGGTCGACGGACCCGACGCCACCGCGTCGATGTTGCCCGCCAGGAGCCCAATCACGGCAGGCCCGGCGCCGGTATAGGGCACATGCAGCAACTTGACGCCCGCGCTCGCCGCGAACATCTCCATCGGGATGTGCATGGTGCCGTAGTTGCCGGACGAGCCGTAGGCGATGCTGCCGGGGCGCTTTTTGGCGTCGGCCACGAACTCCGCCAGGTTCTTCCACGGCGCGTCGGCGCGCACCGCCAGGACCGTGGGATCGGCGGTCAGCCGCGCCAGCGGGACGAGCTGGTCGAGCTGGTACATCGGCGCCCTGCCGGTCACGCTGTCCGACGCGGGAATGATCGCGATCGACGACAACGCCAGGAGCAACGTGTAGCCGTCCGGCTTGGCCTTGGCGACATAGCCCATGCCGATCCCGCCGCCCGCGCCCGCCTTGTTTTCGATGATCACCGGCGTATCGAGCGTGCGGCCGAGCGCCTCGGCAAACGGGCGCGCCACGATGTCGGCGACACCGCCGGGCGGAAACGGCACCACCAGCGTGATCGGCTTCGACGGATAGACGTCCTGCGCGAGCGCGGCCGCCGCCATGCACAGCGCGATCCCGAATGCCGGGAGCCGCGCCCAGCGCGAAGCGCGCCGACGATCCATCATGATCACCGTCGAGCTTCCCGCGTCACGCCAGCAGCCATACGACCAGGCCACCGAGCAGCGCCCATTTCGCGACGTAGTACGCGGTCTTGCTCTTGCGCTTGAGCGCCTTCGCCGGCAAGCGCAGGTAGTACGCGACGCCGAATATGCGATTGAGCACGCCGACGCGGTCGCCTTCCTCGTTGTTGGTCTCGCTGGCGCGGATGACCGTGTTCTTGAACCAGTGGTTGATGCGAGACATGATCTTGCTCTTCAGCGGACGCTCGATGTCCGCGAACAGGATCACGCGCAGCGTGTCGGTCTTGTTCTCGGCCCAGTGCATGAAGGTCTCGTCGAACATCACGGCCTCGCCGTCGCGCCAGGAGTATTCCTGCCCGTCGACCCAGATCCGGCACTTGTCCGAATTCGGCGTCGACAGCCCGAGGTGGTAGCGCAGCGATCCGGCGAACGGGTCGCGATGCTTGCCCAGGTCGCCGCCCGGCGGCAGCATCGCGAACATCGCGCCGTTGATCGTCGGGATCGACTGCACCAGCTCGACGGTCTTCGGGCACAGCGCCTGCGCCGATGGCAGCGGCTGGTTGTACCACTTGACGTAGAAGCGCTTCCAGCCGCGGCGGTAGAACGAGTTGAAACCGAGGTCGTTGTATTTCGCCGCGCCCTTGATGTAGCCCTCGTCGAACAGCTTGAGCGCCTCGTCGCGAAGCACCTGCCAGTTGTCGGTCAGCGGCTTGAGCTCGGGGAACCGCGCCACGTCGATGAACGGCTTGTTGGGAACCGCCGAGAACATGTACATCAGCACGTTGTACGGCGCCATGAACGTCGAGTGATCGGTGATCTGGCGGTAGAAACGGTGCCGCACCGTGCCGCGGTAGTGGACGAACACCGCCGACGCGATGAACGCGTACAGGATGAAGAACTTCGGTGCGAGCAAGTTGGGGATGTGTTCGAACATGGGTTGCCTGGTGCGCCGGAAACCGCTTCGAGTGGCCGGCACCGATCATCGACAGCCTCGCATTATAGGCGCTCGCGCGGTCGGCGACCAACGACGCCGTTGCCAGCGCTAGCGCACGACCTTCCATCGCCGGTGCACCCAGAACCACTGCTCGGGATGGCGAAGCACCAGCCGCTCCAGCGCCGCGTTGTAGGCGCGCGTGTTGAGCCGTATCTCGTCGTTGACGTTCTGGCGATCGATGATCGGCAGCGGCTCCTCGAATCGCAGCACGTGGCGCCCGGAGTTCTCGCGCCACGCCGCCGCGGGAAGCACCGGCGCCTCGGTGCTGAGCGCGATGATGGCAAGGCTCTTGAACGTCCACGCCGGGTGGCCGAAGAACTCGCTCTTGATCCCGTCGGGCGGGCTGGCGTGCTGGTCGAAGGGAAACACGACCATGTCGCCCGCCGCGAGCCGCTCCAGGATCGCGTCGAGCGATCCGCGCTTGCCCAGCACGCCGAAGCCGCCGCGCCGAAAGCGTCGATTGACCCAGTCGTCGAGCCAGCGCGGCTTGATCGCCCGCCGCACGAAGTGGATCCGGCCGTGCATCTCGGGAAACCCCGCGAGGCCGGCGACGGTGGCGACCTCGAAATTGCCGAAGTGCCCGGTGAGCACCAGCACCCCCTTGCCGCGCGCCAGCGCCGCGGCGAGCACGTCGACGTTCTCGACGCTGACCAGCGACGCCTTGCGCGTCGCCGACATCCATCGAAAGCGCAGAAATTCGACGCAGCAGACGCCACAAGTGCGCGTAGTGCGCCTTGGCCAGTCGCTCGATTTCGTCCGGCGTGACGAAGCCGCCGAACACGCGCCGCAGGTTCTCGAGGATCACTCGCCGGCGCAGCGGCAGCATCCGGTAGAGCAGCCTTCCGGCCAGCGGCGTCTCGGTCACCATGGGCCGCGCCAGCGCGACCGCCGATGCGCCGGCGCGATCGTGCGTCAGCGAGACGGTGATGTCGCGGATCCGATGGCGGTCAAGCGCGGCGCGTGCCTGTGGCCCGATTACGACCTGCGGCGCACCGTAGTCGTCGCGCGCCACCGAAAAGTCGGCAGGCTCGATCTGGCCCAACGCCAGTTCGCGCGGGAAAAGCTTGGCGCACGCCTCCTTGGCGGCGAAGCGCGCCGCCAGGCTGGCGACCCGCCCCGCGCCTTCGCCGCTGTCGGCAAGCTCCGTCTGCGAAAAAATGCGCGCCAGATCGGCGGGCGGTGTGTCGGCCAGCAGTCGCTCGATGCGCGTCAGCAGGACGCGGTCGATGCCGCAGCGCGTCGCGCCTTCGGCATCGGGGCGTGCCGCCGCGAGCCGTCGTGGCGCCATCCACGGTCGCCGATGTGCCCGCCTTCGGCCTCGGACGGCGCATCCCGCGCCGCATGGTCGGCGGCCATCGCGCTACGCCGCGCGGACGATCAGCGCGGCGTTGGTTCCCGCGAAGCCGCGGCAGAGAATGAGCGCGACTTTCGAGCGCGGCACGCGCGCCGCGTCGGTGACGCCGATGCCGGCGCACGCCGAATCGACGCGCGACAGCGTTGCGATGCCGGGAACGATGTCGCGCGACAGCGCCTCGAGCGCGAGCACGGCCTCGATCATTCCCGCGGCAGCGATCAGGTGGCCGATCGCCCACTTGAAAGCGGTGACCGGCGGAACGTCCTTGCCGAAGACACGTCGTATCGCCGCCGCCTCCGACGCGTCGGATTGCGGTGTGCCGTTGCCATGCGCGACGATCATGCCGACATCGGCGGCGGCGAGACCCGCGTCGTCGAGCGCCTGGCGCATCGCGCGCGCCAGTCCGTCGCCATCGTCGCGTATCGCCAGCAAGCCGAGCGCCTCGCTCGTGTACCCGCCGCCGAGGACTTCGCCCAGGATGGAAGCGCCGCGCTGCTTCGCGCCGTCCTCGGTCTCCAGCACCAGCGCCCCCGCGCCTTCGCCGAACACGCTGCCGCTGCGGGCGAGATCGAACGGCCGGATCGTATCCTTCGCCAGCAACCCGCACTGGTGGTAGTAGAGCACCATCTGCGGCTCGATCAGCGCGTCGTGGCCGACCGCCACCGCGCGATCGGCCTCGCCCTGGCGCAGCGCCTCGGCAGCCTCGATCACCGCCAGCGTTCCGCCGCAGCTATGGTTGGTGATGCAGGCGTTACTGCCCTTGAGGTTGTACTTGATCCCGACGTGGCACAGGACGTTGTTGGGCAATGTGCGCAGCAGCCACATCGGATTGACCACGTTGGTGAGCTCACGCCCGAAGCCGCCGAGCGCGCCGCCGGTCTCGCTCATCAACGGAAAATATTCGTATTGCGTGTTGTACGCGCCGCCACCCGAGCCGACGTAGAGCCCGCTGCGATCCGAGAAGACCGCCTGCGCATCGGCATCGAGCGCGTCGCGCGCGGCGGTCACGCCCGAGGCATCGATCGCCTGGCTGGCCGCGTAGAGGCCGAACATGTCGGTGCGGCGGATGAGCTTGTGCAGCTTGCGGTCCTCGACCAGCGCCCTCGGATTGAAGTCCGCGACTTCCGCGGCGACCGCAACCGGCCAGCCGGTGGTGTCCCATTGCGCGATCGGCGCGATCGACGAGCGACCGGCGACGATGGCGTCGAGTATCGCGCCGGCGCTGTTTCCGGAGCCGCAGACGGCGCCGCTGCCGGTGATGACCACGCGCGGATGCTCCGCCATCAGCGTCCCGCCTCGCGTCCTGTTTCGCGCATTGCTTCCGTCTCGTCGGGCGCGCGCAGCACGACGCAGCTGTTGGAGCCGCCAAAGCCGAACGAGTTCGACAGCGCCATGCGCACGCGACCTTCGCGTGCCGCGTCCACGACCAGGTTGAGGTCGCATTCCGGATCGCGCTCGACAAGGTTCGCGTTCACCGGCATCGCGCCGTGGTGGATGGTCAGCGCGCATATCGCGACCTCGACCGCGCCTGCGGCTGCGATGAGGTGCCCCATCGAGCTCTTGGTCGAGCTCACCGAGACATCCTGCGTGCGCGTCGCCGAACACGGCGCGGATCGCCGCCGACTCGCTCTTGTCGTTCATCCAGGTCGATGTGCCGTGCGCGTTGATGTAGTCGATGTCGTCGGGCGTCGCGCCGGCATCGTTGATCGCGGCGCGCATCGACTGGATCGGCCCGTCGCCGTCCGGCGGAGAATCGGTGATCCGATACGAGGAGAGAGAGTTGCCGTCGCCGGCCAGCTCGGCGTAGATGCGTGCGCCGCGCCGCCGCGCCGATTCCCATTCCTCGAGGATCACGAAGCCCGCGCCCTCGCCCAGCACGAAGCCGTTGCGCGTGAGGTCGAACGGCCGGCTGGCGCGTTGCGGGGCGTCGTTGTCGGTCGACACCGCGGAGAGCAGGCAGAACCCGCCGATGCCCACCGGACTGATCATCGAATCGAAGCCGCCGGCGAGCGCGTAGTCGACCGCGCCGCGACGGATGAGCTTGAGCGCGGTGCCGATCGCCTGTCCCCCCGAGGCGCAGGCGGTATGCACCGAGGTCGCGTTCCCGCGGATGCCGAAACGGCGGGTCAGCAACGCGATGCCACCCGTCGACTGGCTGCGGCAGAACACCATCGGATCGTTCGCGGCATCGTCGGTGAGAAGCTGATCGGTGTGCAGCTCGCCGTCGGCCGCCGAATGGCCCTGCACGCTGGAAAGGTCGGCGTACGCGACGCCCATCATCCCGGTGCCGACGGCGCAGCCCCATCGATCGGCGGTGCGCTCGGTGGGCGCGATGCCGGCATCGGCGAAGGCCTGCTCGGCTGCGGCGAGCGCGAAGCCGTGCGAGCGGTTCGCAAACTTGAGGAGCTTGCGATCCTGCTCCAGCGATCGCGGGTCGAAGCCCTTCACCTCGGCGGCGATGCGCGTGGAGAACCCGCTCGCGTCGAACAGCGTGATCGGCGCGGCGCCGCTGCGACCCGCGAGCAACGCGCTCCAGGTGTGCTCGACGTCGTTCCCCACCGGCGTCACCAGCCCGATGCCGGTGATCGCGACGCGGCGAGCCGGAGGTCTTCGAGATGATGCAGTACTCATGATGTCCTCGCGAAGTCGACCCGCGCGGTCGACACGACCTTGTCCTCGAAACGCGCCGACAGCGCGACCCGCAGCGCGTCGGCTTCCAGCCGCGGCCTCGGCGCGCAGCTCCACCGATTGCCCGGGCAGCGTGAACGAGCGCACCTTGACCTTGCTCATGCTGCGCAGCTCCCAGCCCGACGGCGTGTCCGTCTCGCGCGCAAGCTGGAGCGCGAGACGCATCTGCGCGTCGAGCATCAGCGTCGCCGGGAATACCGGGCGCCGCGGGAAATGGTCGGCGAAAAACGGCGCGCTGGCCGGCACGTCGAGGCGCGCGCTGAGCGAACGGCCCCGGTCGTGCGCGAGCGGCGTCGGCGCGGCGATCGACACGCCACGGAAGCGTCCCGGCACGTCGCCGTCTGTGCAGAGCAGAGCAAAGCGCTCGCGCAGCGCTTCGGGTGCGTCAAAGTCGGCGCACGGCAGCATGGGGCCGAGGCAATGCTCGAGCTCGGCGACGCGCTGTCCGCCGACGCTGGCGTGCGCCGCCGTAGGCGACCGCATCGTCGTCGCAATCGTCGATCTCGACCGCAAGCTCGAGCACGTCACCGGGTTGCGCAAGGCGCTGGAAGATCGTGCGATCGGCAAGCGCCGCGACCGGACGGCCGCGAAAATCGATCGCGCTCATCGCCACCCATGCCGCGAGTTGACCCACCGCTTCGGCGACGAGCGCACGCGGGAACTCGGCGATGTCACGCGGAATCGGGAAGATCCCACGCGCGCGCTTTCCCGGCTCGAGCGATGTGATGCGGTCGACGAACGAAAAAGCGGCGAAGTGCTCGTTCGATGCGCGCATCGTCGGGGCCTGCGATGCTCCGCTGTGACCCGCCGTGATCACGCGGTTACCATCAAGCGGCCGCCGCTTCCTTCTGGGCGCGCACGACGAGCTTGCAGAAGGTTTCCGGCGTGAAAAGGCGCGGAATGTCGGCGACCTTCATCGGCGTCTTGAAACGCTCGGCCGGAACCTCCGACAAATAGGACCGCAGCTGCGCCATCCCCTTTTCGGTGACGATACCCTTCTGCTCGAACTCGGCTTCGGGAAGGTCGCCGCGCGCGTTCTCGACGATCTTCCCGCGCGGGATCTTGATCTTGAACGCTCGCTCGAGCCGGAACACCATGTCGAGGAAGTCGATCGATTCGGCGTCGAGCCCCTCGATCAGCGACACCTTGAGCTTGACGTCGTCGACATCGCAGCCGAGCGCGTCGGCCATGGTCTCGGCGACCTTGGGATACACCGCCATGATCTCTTCCTGGCTTACCTCGTTGAGTGCCATTGCCTTCACTCCATTTTGAAGCCGCCATCGACGGCGAAAATCTGTCCGGTCACGTAGTCGGCATAGCGCGACGCCAGAAAGCACACCGCGTACGCAACATCCTCGGGCTTGCCGTAGCGCTTGAGCAGGATGCGCGAGCTGACTTCCGCGCCTGCCATGTCGCGCACCGCTTCCGACATCTCCGTTTCGATCACGCCCGGCGCCACCGCGTTCACGGTGATCTTGCGCGGCGCCAGCTCGACGGCGAGCGCGCGGGTGAACGCGTTCACCGCGCCCTTGCTGGCGGCGTAATTGGTCTGGCCGCGGCCGCCCTTCTCACCCGATACCGACGACAGGTTGATGATCTTGCCAGAGCGCTGCACGATCATGTGCGGCACCACCGCGCGCGCCATGTTGAAAACGCCGCCGATGTTGGTGTCGAGGACAACGTCGACGTCTTCGTCGCTCATTGCCGCCAGCTGGTTGTCGCGGATGACGCCGGCGTTGTTGACCAGGATGTCGATGCGTCCGGCGCGCTCGGCGATGCGCTCGACCGCGGCCGCGCACGACGCGGCATCGCGCACGTCGACCTGCTCGTGCGCGATCGCGCGCGAGCCTGTGTTGGCCGCGCCTTCTGCGCTCACTTGCGCGGCCGCGTCGGCGTTGCCGCGATACAGGAACGTGACGTCGGCTCCGTGCGCGGCGAGGAGCTGCACGATGGCGCGTCCGATACCGCGGCTGCCTCCAGTGACGACGGCGACCTTGCCGTCGAGTCCGGAGTCGTTGAGCATCGAAGCCGCCGCCGCGTTGGACATGGGCGCGCTCATCCGGAGATGCAAAAACCGCCGTCGACGACCAGCGTGTGGCCGGTGATCATCGCCGCTTCGGGAAGACAGAGCAGGTAGACCGCGCCAGCGACGTCGTCCGGCGTGAGCACCGGCCCCGCGGGCGTACGTTCGGCGAAATTCGCCAGCAGCTGCTCGCGGTTCGGAAAGTACTGCAGCGCATCGGTGTCGACCACGCCCGCGCTCACGGCGTTCACCCGGATGTTCTTCGGCCCCAGCTCCTGCGCCAGCGTGCGCACCAGCGATTCGAGCGCCGCCTTCGACGCGCCGATGAAGCCGTACCCGGGCATCGCACGCTGCGCACCCAGGCTCGACATCGCGATGATGCGGCCGCCGTCGGTCATCAACGGCACGGCGCGCTGCGCCAGCAGGTCGAGCGCGAAGGCGTTGATCTCCATGCACCAGCGCCAGTGCTTGAGCGACATTTCCATCGCCGGCTTGAGCACGCCCGACGCGGCGTTGCTGACCACGATGTCGATGCGATCGAACTCCTTCCCGACCTGCGCGAAGATCTCGTCGACGCTGTCGGGGACGCCGACGCTGCCCTGAACCGCCACGGCGCGCCGGCCCCATGCCCGTAACTCCGCGCACAGCGTCTCGGCCTCGTCGTGGCTGTTGTAGTAATTCACCACCACGTCCGCGCCGGCCGCGCCGAGCTTGCGCGCGACGGCCCGTCCGATGCCGCGGGCTGCGCCAGTGACCAGCGCGACTTTTCCGGCGAGAGCGCCTGACATCGCTTGCGGTTCGTAGAATGGGAAGAAGGGTTGTCGAAAACCCGATTGCGAAATGGGGCTTTCGAAGGACGTCGGGCAAACCGCAATTATCGCCTGCTTCGCGCTTTCGGGCAACGCCGGCGCCCCAGGTAAAACGAGTCTACCGGCGCTTTCGAGCCGCCGTCAGGCGCGCGCCAGCTGCGCGCCGTCGATGCACTGCTCGCGCCACTCCTCGAGCCAGCGACGGAAGCGTGCCTGCGCCGAACTCTGCCCGGCCTCGGCATGCCACAGCGCGAAGACGTCGCCCTCCTCGGTAAAGACGAGCACCGCATCCATGCCGCGCGAGCGGCGCAGCGTGTCGATGGCGTGCTGCGGGGTCTGCGCGATCGGCCCGGCGACGTTGAACGACGTGTTCACCGCCACCTCGACGCCGATCCTGCGGCCCAGCGCCTTGAGGTAGGCATGGGTGAGCGGATCGGTGGCCTGGCGGACGATCTGCAGCCGGCCGGTGCCGTCGGCGTGAATGACCGCCGGGATGCGCGCGTGCGCCGCAGGCTTGGCACGAGCGGTCAGCACCATGTAGTTGTAAGCGTTGTAATCGTCGTCGCTCGCGCCGGGGGAGAGCTCGAACCACTGATGCGCCGCCTGCAAGGTCATCATCGGCGCCAGAGGTCGGATCGCTTCGCGATACTTGACGCGGTCGTTGAGCACTTCGCGCGTGCGCGGATTGCACGGGTTGGCCAGCACCGAGCGATGACCCAGCGCACGCGGCCCGGTCTCGGCGGCGCCCTGGAAAAGCGCGATGATGCCGTCGCGCTCGGTGATAAACGCCATCAGGTCGGCGATAGCATCGCGGTGACCCGGGGTGTTGATGTCGCCTAGGCGCATCCAGCGCACGTCGGTGGTTTCCGCGAGCGCCGTCTGCACTTCCGCGCGCGTCGGCGCGCTGCCGCAATAGAACGCGTGCTGCATCGGCTCGCCGACGCCGACGCCGGCGAGGTACGAGAACATGTACGCGGCGCCGAGGGTCACGCCGGCGTCGTTGGGAACCGGGGGAATCCAGATGTGAAGTCGCGTGCGCTTGCCGAGCACGCGCTCGTAATAGGCCTCGTCGAAGTGCTCGAGCAGGCGCATGTTGCCAACCGCGTTGAGCGCGGTGCCGCCGGTCAGCACCAGGCGATCGCTGCCGGTGCTGCGGATGAAATGATCGACGAGGTGGATCAGCGCGTCCTCGAACACGAGCTGCGTGGCGGCGGCCTTGTCGAGCCGGTCCTGCGTGTCGGGCCGATGCCGGATGTTCTCGACCCGCAACACCTTGTCGGGATTCCACATGTCCGCAGGCGCCACGGGCGCGCCAAGGATGCGCACCAGCGCGTCGGTATAGGGCTTGTCGAAAAGACTTCGCGGCCAGTTCGCCAGCTCGCGGTTGAGCCGGATCTCGCCATGAGGCTCCAGGCTAAGAATGTCGCGAAGGCCTGGATACACCGGATTCGATCCCCGGTCGCCATCGCCGTACGCGGCGGCGCCCATGTAGCGGCCTTCGCTCGAAAGCCACGTCCACCCGCCTTGCGTCGAGCTGATCACGCCGTAGAACGTTCCCAGCGAGTCGAACATGCTGCGGTTGCAGCGCAGGAGCTGCATGCTCGCACCTTTGGCGAGGTAGAGCGAGATGGCACCGGCGTCGCCCGTGCCATCGAGGACCGAGATCATCACTGGTGCGCCGCTTTTCGCGAAAGGCGACACCGCGTACGAAAACCAGGCGTGGTTGTCGTGATGCGGCATGCCGATGATCGGTACGGTGCCGGGAAGATCCATCGCCCGCGCCAGATGGCGCGGACCGCGCAGCGACGGGGCGAGCTGCGCCGGGTTCATGAACGGCGTCTGACGCGTCCCCAGCAGGCTCAGGCTGGCTGGGAATTCCTCGAGCATGGTGCGCCCGACGGTGGCCGCGAACGCCGAGTAGTCCCACGTTCCGAGCCACGCCGCGACATCGGTGGGGCCGATCCCGATGCGCCGCATCGTCGAGCGCAGCGATGCAAGCGCATGACGCGGGAAATCGGTGCTGTGCTTCTCTCCCGAGAATCGCTCCTCCTCGTTGTTGCAGATGATGCGCGGCCCGCGGTTGCGTGATACCTCGATCAGTCCGACGCCGGAGTTGTGCATCCCCGCGGGACCCAGTCCGGCGAGATAGATCGTTTCGCCACGCGCCAGGAGCGCCCGCACGGCACGCAGTCGCTCCGCGGCATGCGCGCTGGTCGCGCTGTAGATCTGCCGGCGCGCGTAGAGACGGCGCAGCATCGGATGAAGGACCCGGTAGCCAGCCGCAGCCAGTCGCGGATGCCGGGGTGAAGTACGCATGCGAATTCCTCCCGAAAGTCGCGGCTACGTTTTGCGATCAGTCATCGCAGCGCCGCTCCCGTCGCCTTCGCCCGGATCAGGCGTTGCGACTCGATACACCAGTGCTTCTTGATGCTGAACCATACGTCCGCGGCGAACAGCGCGTTGCTGGCGCTGCCCGGCGGCTCGCCATTGTCGCGGCCGGGCGCATAGGCGTTGAGCCAGTCGCGCATCGCCGGGTCGGCGGCGAGCGACTGCGTGACCGGCACGAAGACGTGGCTGTAGGTCGCCGGCAGCTCCACGTTTCGTACCGCCGCCGTGCCGTTGTGCTCATACGCGCTGCCGGCGCCCGCACCGGTCAAGGCGATCGGATCGAAGGCGATGACAAAACCGGTGAATTCGTCGACGGTGTTCGGAATGCTGCGCAGCCTCGCCGCCATGCCCCAGTGCGCGGGTGCCGCCAGCGCGATGCCGCCGGCGCCAACCACCGCCGCGAACGACACCGACAGTCCCACCACGGGTCGCTGCGCCTTGGTGATGGGATCGACGATCCAGGTGCGCGGCTCGGCGGTGTCGGTGGCGGCGTTCCAGACCTGGATCTTGTCGGTGAACGCACCGTTGAGCTCGTAGAGCACCTTCACCGTCTGGATGCCCCCCTGACTGTGCCCGACCACCATCGGACGCACCCCGTCGCGCTCGTAATGCCACGCGACTTCGCCGGCAAGACGCTCGGTGCTTCCGAAGGGTTGCTGCGACCACGAGTTGTCGGACGGATCCCGGATGCGGTCGGCAGGGTAGCCCATGCCCGAGAGGAACCGTCCGAAGGACGCCATCAGCAGGTTCGTCCCGACCACGCCGCCGTGCAGCAGGATGATGCGCGGCGTTGGCCCCGCCGCGAGCGTGGTCCGGACGTCGGTTTCGGAAATGTTTTCCGGATTCAGCGCCAGAATGCGCTGCTCGAGCACGGCGTCCATTGCCGGCAGTGCCGGCGCGACGTACGGCGCGGCCGCGGCGGCGCGCTCCGGCGCGACCGCATGCTGCGGCGCCGCGCAGCCGTGCAGCAGCGATCGCGGCGAGGGCGAGCCACGCACCGATGGCGCGCGCAGGGGCGACGCGTGCAATGAAAGAGTTCAGCAAGGCAGGTGGAGCGACGGGCTGCATCGTCAAAGTGTCCGTATCAGGCGAAGCATATCAGCCGCGACGCCTTCGATGGAGGCGCGCGCGAATACCGTCGTCCGAAACGAGATCCCGATGTTAATGGCCCCGCCGACCATGGTGAACGCCACCACCATCGGCGCCAGCGGGCCGGTGGATACGCCGCGCACGTAATCGGCCGGCGCCACACCGCCGCCATCCTTCCACAACAGGTCGACGTTGAGCGGAGTGCTGCCAGCGCTCACCGGGAAGTGCTTCGGAAAAAAACGCTGCCGTTGCGGAACCGACATGAATGCCCACTCGAAGCCGGTAAGCCCAAGCGCGACCAGCGTCTGCAGATAACGCTTGCTGCGCTTGAAGGCGTCGGTCTGCGCGTGCATCGACGCGGCAAGCTCGCGCATTGCGATGCCATCTTCCACACGATGTGCAACCCGAAACGACGCCAGGCACGGCGCCAGCGCGTTCTTCGCACCCGATCCCAGGTCGCGCCGGATGTTGACGATCGCCGCGATCGCGACCTCGTTGCGCCGCGGGGACTTGTCGGAGGGACGGGCCAGCGGCGACACGCTCTTGAAAATGATCGCCAGCAGCAGATCGTGCGTGGTGATGCCCCACTCGTCGGCACGCGTTTCCAGGCGCGCGCGATCGTCGGGCTCCGCACGCTCGAGCAGGAACGCGTTGAATCCATCCTGCTGCGACGCGAACCGCATGCGGATCGCGCGACGAGAGCCCCTCGCCAGTCGCGCAAGCGCCGGCAACCCGCGGATGATCGGCAAAACCTGGCGCCCGAGCAGCAGCGCATATGAAGGCCCGTAGCGACGAAATGGCGTCGCACCGGCTGCGGCGGCGGGAGCGACGTTCGGATCGAGTCGCGTCACGATGCCGCGCATCAGCGCCACGATCGAATCACCGCCGGCGACATAGTGATCGTAGGCAAGCCCCAGATGATACGAGGAGCCGAGATCGATGATGAAAAAGCGGAACGGATCGGCGCGCCCGCGCTCGGGAAAAGCGCGATTGAGCTCGCGCTCGATCTCGGCGCTCAGCGCCGCGCGAACGTCACCGCCCGCTTCCACGGCACGGAGCTCGATGCGCGGCTCACCTTCCGTCCACTCGAAGGCCTGCCCTCGCGGGTCGAGCTCGAGGCCGGTGAGGCCGAGCGACGTGAGGTGCTCGGCCAGAACCGTGCGCACCCGCGCCGCGTCGACGCCGCCAGCGACGTGCACCACATGGACCGCGTTGTACGGATAGAGCGCGCGCCAGCGCAGCATCGCCGCCTGGAACAGGTTGACACGCCGCTTCACCGCGCGGTGCTCGCGGCGTGTGCACGGCGGGCACGGATCACGCGCTGTGCCTCGATGCACCAGTGCTTTTTCACGCCGTACCAGAGCTCGGCGGCGGCCACGAGCTTGCCCGGTTCGTCTGCGACGACGCCTTCCAGAGCACGCGCCGCGCCCTCCGCGACCGGGCGATAGGCGTCGATCGCGTCGCGCGCGGTCGCGTCGCGCGCCAGCGGGCGCATGTCGGGCAAGCCGATGTGACCGGTGCCGGCGGGCAGCTCGACGTTGCGCACGTTGGCGCTGCCCTGCGCACGGTACAGGCTCGCCGCCGGGGAACGTTCCCGCGATCGGGTCCCACAGGATGATCATGCCGGTGAAATCGACCACCGAATCGGGGATCTGACGAAGCTTGCCCAGCATCGACCACTGGCCGAGAAGAATGCGTGGCAGCTTTCCCGTGGCGAGCGCGGACGCGAAGCCCACCTTGAGGCCCACCACGTCACGACGGGTACCGTCGACCGGGTCGGTGATCCACGCCCTGCCTTCGTCGCGGTCCTCGACCGGGTTCCAGACATCGATCGGAGTCATGGAATCCGCCCGCGAGCTCGTGCAGCACGCGGATCACCAGCATCCCGCCCTGGCTGTGCCCGATGAGCATCGGCATCATGCCCTCGCGCTCGTAGTGCCAGGCGAGCGCGCCGGCGAGCTTGGCGCTGTCTGCATAGCTCGAATACGAAAGCGACCCGTCCGCCGGGTTGCGCAGCCGAGCCTCGGGATATCCCATCGCCACCAGGAACTGCGCCAGCGGCTCCATGGTGACGAAGGCGGCGCTTCCCTGCAACGCGACGATCCTCGGCGCCGGCGCCGACGAAAGCACCTCGCGCATCTGCGCCGCCGAGATGTTCTCGGGATCGAGCGCGAGGATGCGCTCGTCCTGCGCCGCGTCGCTCGCAGCCGGGGCTTCGGTGGTGACCGCATTGGTCTGAGCGCTCGCGCCGATGACACCAGGCGGCGTCCAGACGCACGCGGCCAGCGACGCGATGATCGGCCACGCGCGGCTCGCGGCGCGTCGGCGACACACGGCGGCGCTCACGACCCTACGCAGGGTTCGCGCCAAGACGCGGCACGAAGCGCCCGGTGCGCCGAAGATAGCGCGCATAGGCATCGCCGTGCACGCGCAGCATGTGACGCTCCTCGTTGCGTGCCTTCACATCCATGAGCACGATGTGCAGCATGGCGACCGCGACCATGAGCGGCGTCGCCACGACGATCGCCGAGCAGATCATCAGCATCACCGACAACGCATAGATCGGATGCCGCACGCGCGCGAACAGGCCATCGGCGATCAGCTCGCCGCGATGCTGGTCGCTCACCGCCATGCTCCAGTTGAGGTCCATCCGCGCCCAGCACCACGCGGTGAGTATCAGACACAGCACTGCGCACGCGGCGGCGACCCAGCGCAGGATCGAGTACTCGGGCTGGGTGAGCGCGAACGCGGGCGTGTGCAGCCAGACGCTGCGGCGCACCAGCGCCAGATACGGCAGCACGATCCAAGCGGCGACCACCGGCACGATCAGCAGCCACAGATAGCGCTCGAGGCGCTGCTCCGGAACGAGACCCCCGAGGCGGCGCGAGCGCCGGTTCACGCGCGCGATCATCACACCGACTCCGATCCAGTAGGTCCAGATCGTCGCCGCAAGCAGGGTGCCGGGAATGTCTCGCATCACGTGTGTCGCGCATGGGTCCGACGCGAATTTTACCGCATCGGTGACCCCACACCCTGTCCGCTAGCGCGCGTTTGCAGCGATCGCGGCCGTGCGTCAGGCGCTCGCCGCCGGCACCCGCTGGGCGCTCTCGGCAAGCCGATGCTTGAGCACCTTGCCATTCGCCGCCACCGGCAGCGCATCGACGATGCGTATCTCGGCAGGCTGCTTGTAGGGCGCGAGCAAGGCGCGCGCGTGCAGCGCGAGCTCGGCAGCGCTCGCGCTGGCTCCGGGCCGAAGCTCGACAAAGGCGACCACTTCCTCGTTGCCGTCGACCGCGCGACCAACCACCGCGGAGAGCAGGATCGACGGATGCGCGTTGAGCACGGCCTCGATTTCAGCGGGATAGACGTTGAAGCCGGAGCGGATGATGAGCTCCTTGGTGCGTCCGACGATGCTGAGCGTGCCGTCGGCATCGCAGCGCGCGAGGTCTCCGGTGTTGAGCCAGCCAGCGGCGTCGACGGTGGCGGCGGTGAGCGCGGCATTGCGATAGTAGCCCAGCATGACGTTGGGTCCGCGCACCCACAGCTCGCCGGGCTCGCCTTCGGGTGCATCGCGACCGTCGCGCGCGCGCGGATCGACGAGGCGCGCTTCCACGCCGGCAGCAGCGGACCGACGGCGCAGTCGGCGCGCGGCGAATCCAGGCGCGTGTGCGCGATCGTCGGCGCCGCTTCGGTGAGGCCGTAGCCGTTTTGCAGCGTCACGCCGAAGCGCTGCTCGAATCGCCGCTTGAGCGCAGCGTCGAGCGGCGCCCCGCCGGAAAAGCAGGCGCGAAGCCGCGGCGCGCGCACGGGGCCGCTCTCGCCATCGACCAAGTCGAGCAGCTTGGCGTACATCGACGGCACGCCCTGCAGCATGGTCAGGCCGCCGTCGGTGTCGAGCGCGGCGCGCATCGCCTGCGGCGTGTAGCGGGTCTGCAGCTCCAGGCAGGCGCCGCCGTACAGCGTGCCCGAGGCTCACCGAGGCGAGTCCGTAGACGTGCGAGATCGGCAACACGCCGTAGACGCGGTCGGTCGATCGCAGCGAACGCAGCGCGCTGGAGAGCCTGGCGATGAACAGGAGATTGCGATGGCTGAGCATCACGCCCTTGGGTTCGCCGGTCGTCCCCGAGGTGTAGATGAGCGCGGCGACCTGTCGCGCCGGGTCGGCGTGCACCGGCTCCGCGACGCAGTCGTCGTCGCGCGCCGTCATCAGCGCGCCGGCGCTGCCGCCGAGATCGAGCGGCTCGCGCGCGCCGCGACGCGCCGCGTGCGCGGCGGCCTCACCCGACACCGCGGCGAGGAACACGGCGAGGCGCGGGGTGCAGTGCGCGGCGATGGTGTCGACTTCGCGCGCCGTCAGGCGCGCGTTGAGAATCACCGGCCAGGCGTCCTGCCGGGTCACTGCGAAAAGCAGCACCAGCAGCTCTGGGCAGTTCTCGCCGACGATGAGCACGCGGTCGCCGCCGCGAACGCCGGCGGCGCTGAGCGCGGCCGCGGCGCGCCGGGACGCCTGCTCGAGCTCGCCGTACGTCCACGCTCGGCGCTCGTGACGCAGCGCCACGGCCGCCGGATCGCTTGTCAGCGCCGGAATATCGCAGATGCGTCGCGGCAGCGACGCCAGCAGGCGGTCGCGATCGGCGAGCTCGATTTCCGAGGGCAGGTGCGAGGTGTAGATGCGTGACATGTGATGGCGCGCGGAAGCGAGCGGCAGGATCGCCGGCACACGCCCGTCGCGGCGCCGCTGTTTTGACACATAATACCGCCGCGCCAGTTGGCGACGGGATCCGAGGCGGAAGGCAGAGCGGGCAACGCGCTCACCGCGCTCCGAACCCGGGTACATCTGCGTCGCCACGCCACAATCGACTCTTCGCCGCACACATGCCAGACACGCCACCTTCAGCCTCGCAGTCCCGCTCCGACGTGGTCGGCATCGTCGGCGCCGGACTCATGGGACGCGGCATCGCGCAGATCGCCGCGCAGGCGGGCTTCGAGGTGCGTCTGATCGATGCGCGGCCCGGCGCAGCGTCCGACGCACGCCGCGCCATCGCGGACGTGCTCGACGGGCTTGCCGCCAAGGGCAGGATTCCAGGCCGACGACGCCCAGCGCGCCGTCGCGCGTATCGCCCTGCCGGACACGCTGGCGGGACTGTCCGGATGCACGATCGTCGTCGAGGCCATCGTCGAGAAGCTCGACGCCAAGCAGGCGCTGTTCAGGGAGCTCGAGGCCGCCGTCGGAGAGACGTGCATCCTCGCCACCAATACGTCGTCGCTCCCGGTCACCGCCATCGCCAGCGCCTGCGCACGTCCCGAGCGCGTCGCGGGACTGCATTTTTTCAGTCCGGTGCCGCTGATGAAGCTCGTCGAGGTCATCGCCGGGCTGCTCACCGCGCCCGCCGTCGAGCAGCGGCTGGTCGATTTCGGCGCGGCGCTCGGCCACACGCCGGTTCGCGCCCGCGACACGCCCGGCTTCATCGTCAACCACGCGGGGCGCGGCTACGGCACCGAGGCGCTGCGCATCGTCTCGGAAGGCGTCGCCGATCACGCCACGATCGACCGAATACTCAAGCGCGCGGCGGGCTTTCGCATGGGGCCCTTCGAGCTCTTCGACCTGACCGGCCTCGATGTGTCGCACCCGGTGATGGAATCGATCTACCAGCAGTTCTACGAAGAGCCGCGCTTCCGGCCCTCGCCCATCACCGCGCAGCGGCTGTCGGCGGGTCTGCTCGGACGCAAGAGCGGTCGCGGCTTTTACGACTACGGCGACGCGGCTGCGAAGGCCGCTGCGCCGGCAGCGCCTGCTGCGGCCGGCGCGGGGATGCGGCACCAGCAGCGTCCGCCCCGCAGGTGTGGATCGGCCCGGCCGATGCATCGACGCGCGATGCGCTGGCGGCGCTGTTGCGCACGCTCGGCGCGCGCATCGACACCGGCACGACGCCCGCCGCCGACGCGCTGTGCGTCGTGCTTCCGCTCGGTCGCGATGCGACGTCGGAAGCGCTGGCCCACGGGCTCGACGCCAGGCGCACCGTCGCGCTCGACTGCCTGTTCGGCTTCGAGCGCCAGCGCACCCTGATGACCACGCCGGTGACGGAGTCGGCAACGCGCGATGCTGCGCGCGCGCTGTTCGGCGCCGACGGCGTGCCGGTGGAAGTCATCCGCGACAGCCCGGGCTTTGTCGCGCAGCGCGTCATCGCGCACATCGTCAATATCGCCTGCGAGATCGCGCAGCAGCGCATCGCCACGCCCGCCGACATCGACCTGGCGGTCCGCCTCGGCCTGGCGTATCCGATGGGGCCGCTGGCCTGGGGCGACGCGCTCGGTCCGCTTCGCATCCTCGGCATACTCCAGGCGCTGCACGCCACCTACGGCGATCCGAGATACCGTCCCAGCGTATGGCTGTCGAGGCGCGCGCGCCTGGGCGTATCGCTGCTCATGCCCGATGCCTGATGCCCTGACCCCGATCTTGCGCGCGCATGCAGGACGAGTACGATAACGGCACAATCTTCACGTCTCGCTGACGACCAAAAGGGATCAAACCATGACCAAGGGAAAGGGCTCGACCGGATTCAAGGGCAAGGACAACAAGGGCGCGCCGGCGCAGCCGTTCGCGGCGGGCAAGCGGCCCGATGCCTCCGTCGGTGCCGCGCATCATGCCGCGCACCAAGGCGAGCTCGAAGGGACGCTAGGAGAGCGTCGAGCCCTGCACAGACGGGGCGATGAACAAGGAGGAGATGCGATGAAATCCAGCAAGCGACGCTCCGTGCTGCGCGGCGCCGCCGCGCTCGCTGCCGGCGGCGCGGCCGTGTGCGCGGTGCCGGCGCGCGCGCAGGCGCGCAGTCCGTTTCTCGTGCGCCGGCACGTACATACCCATCGCCGGCAGCAGCGAGCAGTTTCCGGTGCGCCGCATCTACTGCATCGGCCGCAACTACGCGGCGCACGCGCGCGAGATGGGATCGGACCCGAACCGCGAGCCGCCGTTCTTTTTCCAGAAGCCGACCGACGCGATCCAGATCGTGCCGCCCGGACAGACCGTCGATCACCCCTATCCGACGCTGACCAAGAACTACCACTACGAGATCGAGCTGGTGGCCGCGCTCTCCAAGGGCGGGCGCAACATTCCCGCCGACAAGGCGCTCGAATGCGTCGGCTGGTACACCGTCGGCCTGGACATGACGCGACGCGACCTGCAGCGCGCGATGGGCGACGAAAAAAAGCCGTGGGAGATCGGCAAGAGCTTCGATCACTCCGCGCCGCTCGGCCCGCTGCAAAGCGCGGCATCGGTCGGGCACTTCACCAAGGGCGCGATCTGGCTGTCGGTGAATGGCCAGACCAAGCAGAGCGCCGACCTGTCGCAGATGATCTGGTCGGTCGCCGAGCAGGTGAGCAAGCTCTCGCAGGCCTTCGAGCTCGCACCCGGCGACATCATCTACTCGGGCACGCCGGAGAACGTCGGGCCGGTGGTCGCAGGCGACGTGATGGAAGGTCATATCGACGGGCTGCCGAACATCCGCGTGCGGGTGGTTTAGCGGCGCGAGCCTCCGGGCGAGGGGCCCCGCGCAGCGGGGATCGACCGGGGATTGCGAGTCGACGCTGCGGGCGAACCGCGGTGCACGGCGTTCAGCGGTCTGGTGCTGAGGCCGCTAGAACCGTTCCCGGGCGCGCGCGACAGCGTCGCGCTGGCAGCGCGCGATCCACTGCGCGGTGAGTTTTTCCTGTGCGCCGTTCTGCTCGAGGCGCGCGCGCAGCGCATCGAAGTCCACCGCGTCCATCGGCTGGTCCTGGTTGAAGCACGAGAACACGTAGCGCACCTTGCCGGTGTCTGGGATCGCGTTGCGGCTGCAGGCACTGCGCGCAGATTTCCTTCATCATGCATTGCATCGGCGAGTTGATCGACGCGATGCCGCGATGCGACGCCTTGAGATACGGCGCGAGCTCGCGATGGCGCGCCGCGGCGACGGCCGCCATCATGCGGTCCGAGCCGATGGCGATGACGCGATCGACCTGCGCGAGCGAGATCTCCGCCGCCCCAGAAACGTGCAGCTCGCCCTTCGCGTACGCGACCAGCGCCTCCACCATGTTGCCGACGAAGCTTCGATCCTGCGGCCGGTCGGGCGCGAAGCCGGGCGCCTCGTCGCAGCACCAGACGACTGCGTCGGACGCGGCCTCGATCTCGGGGACCTTGTAGCGATCGGCGATCCTGCGATAGCCCGCGAAGTAGAGCACGCGCGAGCCCGCGGCGCGAAATGCCTGCCCGATCGAGAACAGCACCGCGTTGCCGAGTCCGCCGCCGACCAGCAGCACCGTCTCGCCGCCGGCGATCTCGGTAGGCGATCCCGTCGGGCCCATGAGCACCACCGGCTCGCCCGGCTTGAGTTGCGCGCAAAGGTCCGACGAGCCGCCCATCTCCAGGACGATCGTCGACACCAGGCCGCGCTCGCGATCGACCCACGCACCGGTCAGCGCCAGGCCTTCCATGGCGAGACGCGTGCCGCCGGCATCGCGGGCCAGCGTCTCGAAATTCTGCAGCCGATAGAACTGTCCGGGCTGCGAAACGCCGCGCCGCGGCCGGCGCGCGCACGACGACTTCGACGATGGTCGGCGCGAGTCGCTCGACCCGCTCGACCGTCGCGCGCAAATCGTCGTCGAGGCCGGCGATGAACTGCGCGTCGTCGAGTGGGGATGCGGCGCGCGTACGAGCCAGCATCCGGCTCACGATCGGATAGCCCTGCGTGGCGCTGGCCATCGCCTTGACCACGTTGCCGAAGAACGAAGGATGCAGGTCGCCGAAAAAGCTGATGGCGCGGCCGTCCGCTTCGAGCGCGGTGAGGACGTACGGCGTCGCCGGTTTGGCGATGCCGCGCTCGGGTTCGACGCGCCGCCCGTCCTCGCCGAGCGCCTGGAAATAGCGGCCGTCGAGGTGAAAGTGCGACGGGTCCTCGCGCGCGGCGACCGTGTTGGGCTGCGTCCCCGCGGCGATGAGAATGGTTCGTGCCGGCAGGCTCGCGCGCGAGGTCTCGTGCCACGCGCCCTCGGCGTCGCGCTGCTGCGACTGACACGGCGAGCGCGGCGGCGCGGCCCCTGGCATCGACCTCGACGGCCAGCGGCGTGAGTCCTTCGGCGAAACGGATGCCTTCCTCCAGCGCCTTTTCCACTTCCTCGTGGTTGAGCGTGTACGACGGGCTGTCGATGAGCCGGCGCCGGTACGCGATGGTCACCCCGCCCCAGCTGTCGAGCAACTCGCGAACGCGCGGAGCGCGCGCCTCGGCGCGCGCCCGCTCGCGCTCGGCGCGGATCGCGCGCGCGTGCTCGAGATACGTGTCGGCGGCGTCGCGCTCGTCGTCCTGCCACCCGGCGCGCACCGATGCTTCGTCCGCTTCGGCGGCAAGCGTCTCGTAGCGGGCGAGAAATTTCTCCACCTGCACCGGGTAATACGCGAGCGATTCGGTCGCGGTGTCGATGGCGGTGAGTCCGCCGCCGATCACCACCACCGGCAGGCGAAGCTGCATGTTGGCGAGCGAGTCGCGCTTCGCCGCGCCGGTGAGCTGCAGCGCCATCAGGAAATCCGACGCGGTGCGAACGCCGTTGGCGAGACCGTTGGGAAGATCGAGCACGGTGGGCTTGCCGGCGCCCGCGGCGAGCGCGATGTGGTCGAAGCCCATCGCGAAGGCGCCCTTTGCGTCGAGCGTGCCGCCGAAGCGCACGCCGCCGTAGAGCGCGAAGCGGTCGCGCCGCTCGAGCAGGAGCCGGACGAGCTTCAGGAAATTCTTGTCCCAGCGCACGGTGATGCCGTACTCGGCGACGCCGCCGAAGCCCGCCATGATGCGGTCGTCGAGCGGCTCGCGCAGCGTCTCGATGTCGCGGACCGGCGAAAACGGCACGCGCGCGCCGCGCGATGTCACACCCGACACGTCGGCCGCCAGCGGCTCGATCTTCAGGCCGTCGATGGCGACCACGGTGTGCCCGTCGTTGATGAGATGGTGCGCCAGCGTGAATCCCGCGGGCCCCGTTCCGACGACGAGCACGCGCTTGCCGGTCGGCGCGAGCGGCAGCGGACGGCGCAGGTTGAGCGGGTTCCAGCGCGTCATGAGCGAATAGATCTCGAAGCCCCACGGCAGCGCCAGCACGTCCTTGAGCACGCGCGTTTCCGATTGCGGGATGTCGACCGGCTCCTGCTTCTGGTAGATGCACGCCTTCATGCAGTCGTTGCAGATGCGGTGCCCGGTCGCCGCGACCAGCGGATTGTCGACGCAGATGATCGCCAGCGCGCCCAGCGCCCAGCCTTCGCTGCGCAGCTTGTGGAACTCGGAGATCTTTTCTTCCAGCGGGCAGCCGGCGAGCGTGACGCCGAAAACCGATTTCTTGAACGGCGGGTTGGCCGATGCCGCGCCGGCGGCGAATCGGCGGATTTTTTCTCGCGCATGCCCGACGAGCACGAATCCTTCTGCTGCTCGTGGCACCAGATGCAGTAGTGCGCCTGATCCAGTCCGCCGGCGAGATCGGTGCCCTGATCGGTGAGCGCGAACCCTTCGCGGCGTCGCACGTGATCGTCCGGCAGGCGCAGCATCGCCACGTCGTGTCGCGTTTCAGCCTGCACCGGGATGAGTCGCATGAAATCGAGCTTGCGCGGCGCCTTGAACAGAACGCCCGCCTTGTGGCGCGCCCTGCCCTCCGGCGTCTGCACGGCCCACGCCGCGTAGCGCAGCGCCAGGTCGATATCGGCCTCGTGCGCCGCTTCGTCCTGCGCCCACGTCCCCACCGCGCGCGCGAAGGCGAGCTCGCCCACCAGTCCGGCGAGCTCGACGCCGAGCTTCGGTTCCAGCATCGCGCGCAGCGCCGCACCGTCGAAGCCGGCCGCGACATCGGCCTTGTAGCGATTCAGCGCCTTGCGCTGCACGACCTGTCGCTTGCACGCGTAGATCGGCGCGAGCTCGTTTTGCGCAGCCTGCAGCGTCGAGACTTCCGGAACGATGCCGAAAAGCAGCGCGATGAAGTCCTCGAGATGACGCGCAATCGCAATGAGCAGCTCGGATTCGTCGAGGCGCGACAGCGCCGCGGCATCGGCGCGCCCTGCGCGCAGCCTGGCGTGCAGCGCCGCATCGGCGTGCTCGAGGTGCGTCAGGAACGCCGCGTCGACGCGAGCGAGCCCGTCGACCGAGTACAGGTCTTCGAAGGTGACGCCGTAGTGGGGGGTGAGCATGGGCGGAAGAGCGGGCGCGGGAGGGATTCAGACAGGCATCGTGCGCAGTGACGCGCGCTCATGCATCCATCAGCGTGCCGCACCGCCCCAACAGCCCCAACAGCCAGGCAAACCGCCGATTTTACCTGTCGGGCGCCGGCAAAGCAGCGCATTGCGCTCATATCCATAGAACAAGCGAAGATTCCCCGGAAGCCCGGCGACCGCTATCATCCCTCCCGCAAGGGGCGCTCGTGCGCCCTGCCTGCCGCATCGGACGCGGCTGTCCTGGAGACAAGATGACCCGACGCTCGATGCTCGTCCCCGCGCTGGCTCTCACCGCGCTCGTCGCCGGACGGCGTTCGCCCAGCCGATCAGGCTCGGCGAGCTCAACAGCTACAAGACGTTCCCGGCGTTTCTCGATCCCTACCGCAAGGGAATGGAGCTCGCCATCGAGGAGGTCAATCGCCGCGGCGGCGTCATCGGCCGCCCGCTGGAGCTGGTCGTGCGCGACGACACCGGCGCGCCGGGCGACGCGGTGCGCGTGGCCGAGGAGCTGGTGTCGCGCGAAAAGGTCGTGCTGATCATGGGGACATTCTCGTCCGCGGTGGGCCTCGCGATCGCCGACTTCGCGCGCCAGCGCAAGGTGCTGTTCCTCGCGTCCGAGCCGCTGACCGACAAGGTCGTGTGGGACAACGGCAACCGCTACACGTTTCGCCTGCGCCCGTCGACCTACATGCAGACGGCCATGCTGGTGCCCGACGCGGCGCGCCTGAACAAGCGGCGCTGGGCGATCGTGTATCCCGACTACGAGTACGGCAAATCGGCGACCACCGCGTTCAAGCAGCAGATGATCGCGTTGCAGACCTCCGGCATCGAGTTCGTCGAGTTCGCCGCGCCGCTCGGCAAGATCGACGCCGGGCCGGTGGTGCAGGCGATCGCCGACGCCAAGCCGGACGCCATTTTTTCATCGCTTTTCGCCGCCGATCTCGCCAAGTTCGTTCGCGAGGGCGAGCTGCGCGGGCTGTTCAAGGGCATGCCGGTGTTCAACCTGCTCGCCGGCGAGCCCGAGTATCTCGACCCGCTGAAGGAAGAAGCGCCCACCGGGTGGTACGTGACGGGCTATCCGTGGTCGGCGATCGCGACGCCCGAGCACAAGCGCTTCCTCGACGCCTATCAGGCGAAGTACAAGGACTATCCGCGGCAGGGATCGGTGGTCGGATACAGCGTCGTGATGACCGCGGCGGCGGCGCTGTCCAAGGCGCGCTCGACCGACACCGAGAAGCTGATCGCCGCGCTCTCGGGCTTGTCGGTCGACACGCCTTTCGGCCCGGTGGTCTATCGCGCCATCGACCACCAGTCGACCATGGGCGCCTACGTCGGGCGCATCGCCGTGAAGGACGGCAAGGGTGTGATGGTCGACTGGAAATACGCCGACGGCAGGAATTACCTTCCCTCCGACGATTGGGTGCGCGCGCACCGTCCGCCCGACTGATCGCGTGCGCGTAGACGCCCGCTCGCTGTCGCGCGGCGGAGCGCGCATGCCGCCGACAACCGACGGCAATCGCCGCATCGGATTCCGCGCCGACCGGACTTCTCGCCCCTCGCAGGGAAGGTCGCGCAGCGACTCCGGGGAAACCGGCATGAGCGCCTCCGCGCTGATCCTGCAACTCGCCAACGGTCTGGCCGGCGCGTCGTCGCTGTTCCTGCTCTCGGCGGGCCTGACGCTGATCTTCGGCGTCACCCGCATCGTCAACTTCGCGCACGGCTCGCTCATGATGCTGGGCGCGTACCTCGCCTACACACTGATCGGCCGCTTTGCCGGGATGGGCGCGCCCGGTTACTGGATCGCGGTGCTGCTTGCCGCCTGCGCGATCGCAACGCTCGGCGCGCTGCTCGAATCGACGCTGCTGCGCCGGCTCTACGGCGCGCCCGAGCTGCTGCAGCTGCTCGCCACGTTCGGTGTGGTGCTGGTCATCAAGGACGCGGTGCTGGCGCTGTGGGGGCCTGAGGACCTGCTCGGTCCGCGCGCGCCGGGCTTTTCCGGCGCGATCGGCGTGGCAGGCGGCGCGCTGCCCTCGTACGACCTGCTGCTGCTCGTGGTCGGGCCCGGCGTGCTGCTCGCGCTGTGGTGGCTGATCGCGCGCACGCGCTTCGGCATGCTGGTGCGCGCGGCGAGCGAGAACCGCGTCATGGCCTCCGCGCTCGGCATCAACCAGCGCGCGCTCTACACCGGCGTGTTCGCGCTGGGCTCGGGGCTCGCCGCGCTCGCCGGCGCGCTGCAATTGCCGCGCGAGCCCGCGACGCTGGGCATGGACCTCGCCAGCATCGCCGACGCCTTCGTCGTCACCGTCGTCGGCGGGCTCGGGTCGGTGCCCGGCGCGTTCGTCGCCGCCGTCGCGATCAGCCTGTCCAAGTCGCTGTGCATCGCGCTCGGCAATGTCGACATCGGCGGCGTATCGATCGAGTTTCCGAAGCTGACCGCGGTCGCCCAGTTCGTGCTGATGGCCGTGGTGCTCACGATCAAGCCGCAGGGATTGTTCGGACGCGCGCCCGATCTCGCCCCGCCCGCGTCGACCGAGCGCCACGCCAGCGAAATGCCCATCGGGCGCGCCACGCTGATCGTCGTGGCGATGCTCGCGGCGGCGATGGCGCTGCTCCCGCTGCGTCGCCGACGACTACGCGCTGGTGCTCGCCGCCGACGTGACTGGTGTTCGGGCTGTTCGCGGCCAGCCTTCGGCTGCTGCTCGGTCCCGGCGGCATGATCTCCTTCGGCCACGCCTGCTATTTCGGCCTCGGTGCCTATGCGGCGGCGCTGGCGGTGAGGCATGGATGGGGTACGACCGGTTCGCTCCTGGTCGCCGTTCCGGTCGCGTTCGCCGGCGCGCTCGCCTTCGGCTGGCTGTGCGTGCGCCTCTCCGGCGTCTACATGGCGATGCTCACGCTGAGCTTCGCGCAGATCGTTTGGTCGCTGGCGATGCAATGGGACGATGTCACCGGCGGCTCGAACGGGATCATCGGGGTATGGCCCGCCGGATGGCTGTCGTCGCGCGTCGCGTACTACGGATTCGTGCTGGCGCTTGCCGGCGCCGGCATCGCCGCGCTCGCCGCGATCTCGCGCACGCCGTTCGGCTACGCGTTGCGCGCCGCGCGCGATTCGCCGCTGCGCGCCGGCGCGATAGGCATCGATGTTCGTCGCACGCAGTGGATGGCCTTCGCCATTGCCGGCGCTTTCGCGGGACTCGCCGGCGCGCTCTACGCGTTCTCCAAGGGCAGCGTGTCGCCCGAGAGCCTGGCGATTCCGCGATCGGTCGACGCGCTGGTCATGGTGCTGCTGGGCGGCGTCGACTTCGTGCTCGGGCCACTGATCGGCGCCGCGGCGTTCACCTGGATGCAGGACGCGCTGCCGCGCGCGACCGAGTACTGGCGCGCCATCACGGGCGTCGTGATCCTCGCGCTGGTGCTGGCGTTTCCGGCCGGCGTCGCCGGCGCGGTGTCGGCGCTGCGCCGACGCAGGTGCCGTCGCCATGAGCTCGGCAGGCGCCCCGCTGCTGTCGGTTTCGCACCTGCGCAAGGCGTTCGGCGGGGTCGTCGCCGTCGACGACGTTTCCTTCGATGTTTCGGCCGGCGAGATGCTGGCGCTGATCGGTCCCAACGGCGCCGGCAAGACCACGTGCTTCAACCTGATCAACGGACAGCTCGCCGCGGATCGCGGCAGCGTGCATTTGCGCACGAGCCAGGGCGCGACGCGCCTCGACGGAATGCCGCCGCACCGCATCGCCGCGCAGGGTGTGGCGCGAACCTTCCAGACCGCGGCTACCTTCGCGTCGATGAGCGTGCGGGAAAACGTGCAGCTGGCGCTGCTGTCTCGCGCCGGAGGTCAATGGAGCCTGCGTGCCGGGGGCGTTGCGCGCCCACGCAGCGGCCGCCGACGCGTTGCTCGCGCGCTGCGGCGCCGACGCGCTGGCCGGTCGGGCATGCGGGCAGCTCGCCTACGCGGACTTGAAGCGCGTCGAGATCGCCGTCGCGCTCGCGACCTCGCCGCGATTGCTGCTCATGGACGAGCCGACCGCCGGAACCGCGCCGGCGGATCGCGCCACCGTGATGCAGCTCGTCTCGGCGATCGCGCGTAGCGACGGTGTCGCCGTCCTGTTCACCGAGCACGATGTCGACGTGGTCTTCGCGTACGCCGACCGCATCATCGTGCTCGATCGCGGGCGCATCATCGCGCAAGGCGCGCCGGCGACGGTGCGCGCCGACCCGCGCGTGCAGGAGGTCTATTTCGGCGTGGACGCAGGCTGACATGCGCTGTCCGTCGGCTGCCCTCGACCGCTTTCAACGCCGCTTGCCCATCAACCCGGGAGAAACCATGAGCAAACTGACTGCGACCCTCAAACACGAGCTCGCCGAGGTGATTCCGCCGACGATTTATTTTTTCGTCATCCTTCACATCGTGGCGTTGATCCGGACGCTGATGACTCGTGGCACAGGCATCGACATCACGACGACGCCGTCGATCGCGGTGGCTGCTCTGGTCCTCGGCAAGGCGGTGCTGCTGGCCAACGCCCTGCCGTTCATCAATCAGTTTCCGGAGAAGCCGCTCATCTGGAACGTCTTCTGGAAAACCATGCTGTACTTCGTGGTCGCGCTCGCGATCCACTACCTCGAGCATCTCTACGACGCCTGGAAGCTCGCGCCCGGGCTCGCCGAGGCCAACCGGAAATTGCTGTCGGAAATCGTCTGGCCGCATTTCTGGGCGATCCAGATCCTGCTTGCCGTGCTCATCCTGGTCTACTGCGTGGCCACCGAGCTGGCGCGTGTCATCGGCCGCAAGGCAGCTGGTCACCATGTTTTTCGGACCGCTGCCGACGAACAAAGCGTGATCAGGCGCGCAGGCGCGCCAAGCCGTCCGACAAATCGGCGATCAGGTCGTCGACGCCTTCCAGCCCCACATGAAGTCGCAGGCACGGCCCCTGTGCCTCGAAGCGCGAGGCGCTGCGCATGCGGTTGGGCTCGATCGGAAGGATGAGGCTCTCGAAGCCGCCCCAGCTGAATCCCATCTTGAAAATCCGCATCCCATCGAGCATGGCATCGATGCGCTCTTTGGACACCGGCTTGAGTACGACCGCGAACAGGCCGCAGGCGCCGCTGAAATCGCGCGCCCACAGCGCGTGACCGCGCGACCCGGGCAGCGCCGGAAAGATGACTTCCGCGACCTCGGGCTGCGCGCGCAGCCACTGCGCCACCGCCAGCGCGCTCGCCGTGTGGCGCTCGAGCCGCAACGCCAGCGTGCGCAACCCGCGCAGCGCGAGGAAGCAGTCGTCGACGCTGGCGGTGACGCCCATGTCGGTCCACAGGCGGTGCATGCGCGTATGGGTCGCCTCGGTGCAGGTGATGAGGCCGATGAGGACGTCGGCATGGCCGCCGAGATACTTGGTGCCGGCGTGAACCGACACGTCGACACCATGCGCGAAAGCGCGAAAGCCCAGCGGCGTCGCCCAGGTGTTGTCGAGCATCACCAGCGCGCCGCGCTGGTGCGCGACCTCGGCGATGGCGGGGATGTCCTGCACCTCGAAGGAGAGCGAGCCCGGCGACTCGGTATAGACGACGCGCGTGTTGTCGCGCATCGCGAGCCCGATGTCCTCGCCGATCAGCGGATCGTAGTAGGTCACATCGACGCCCATGCGCCTGAGCTGGTTCTCGCAAAACCGGCGTGTCGGCCCGTACACCGAATCGGTCATCAGCACATGATCGCCCGCAGACGTGGTGGCGAGCAGCGCCAGCGTGATCGCGGCCAGTCCCGACGGCACCGCGAGCGCGGCGTGACCGCCTTCGAGCTCGGCGAACGCCGACTGCAGATCGGTCACCGTCGGCATGCCGTGCAGCCCGTAGACGACGCCCGGGTACGTGCCCTGCATCGCCGCTTCGAGATCGGCGACGCGATCGAACAGGATCGTCGTGGCGCGATAGACCGGCGTGTTCACCGCGCCCAGGTGCGCGCGCGGGTCGCGGCCGAGCTGCGTGACCGCGGTCGCCTGCGCCGCCTTGTCCTCGGGCTTCATACCGTCGAGCGGAGGCTGGCGCTGATCTGCGCCACCTGCTCGCCGACGCTTTGCCGGATATCGACGACCCATGCCGACGCCGGCTCCTCGAGCGCGGCGAACTGGCTCTCGAGCAGCGACGCTGGCATGAAGTGGCCGGTGCGCGACGCCATGCGTGGCTCGATCGTGGCGAAGTCACCCTTGAGAAAGACCCAGCGCAGCTCGCGACCTGCGATGACAGCCGGTCGCGATAGCGCTGGCGCAGCGCCGAGCACGCCACCACCGCGTGCTCGCCGCGCGCCTCGATACTTTCGAGCTCGCCGCGCAGGCGATCGAGCCACGGCCAGCGGTCCTCGTCGTCGAGCGCGATGCCCGCGGCCATCTTGGCGACGTTGGCGGGCGGATGGAAGTCGTCGGCGTCGAGAAAAGCCCATCCGAGCTCATCGGCCAGCGCGCGCCCGACGCTGGTCTTGCCGCAGCCGCACACGCCCATGAGCACCACGCTCATCGCAAATCTCCGCGTTGTGCGCTGCGGCTCATTGCACCACTCGTTGCACCTGCGCACAGGAGGCGTCGTATCGCGCTCATGAAACCACTTTCGTGCTGCTCTCGCTCTTCTCGATTCGATGCCCGCCGAAGCTCTTGCGCATCATGGCGAGCAGGCGGCTGGTGTAGTCGGCGTTGCCCTGGCTTGCGAAGCGCGCCATCAGCGCCAGCGACAACACCGGCGCCGGCACGCCCTGCTCCACCGCCTCGAGCACGCTCCATCGTCCCTCACCCGAGTCGGCGACGATGGGCGCGACGCCGGCCAGCGTCGCATCGTCGCGCAGGAAGTCCGCGGTGAGATCGAGCAGCCACGAGCGCACGACGCTGCCGTGGCGCCACATTTCCGCGATGGCCGCGACGTCGAGCCCGAATTCTTCCTTGCCGTCGATCAACGCCAAACCTTCGGCGAGCGCCTGCATCATCCCGTACTCGATGCCGTTGTGAATCATCTTGACGAAATGGCCCGAGCCGCTCGGGCCGCAGTGCAGCCATCCGCGATCGGGCGCCGGCGCGAGAACGCGCACGAAAGGGTCGATGGCGTGCGCGGCGGCACTGGAGCCGCCGAACATCAGCGCGTAGCCCTCCGTGCGTCCCCACACACCACCCGACACGCCGCAGTCGACGAAACGGATGCCGTAGCTGGCGAGCTCGACGGCGCGCCGCACCGAATCCTTGTAGAACGCGTTGCCGCCGTCGACGATGACGTCTTCGGACGATAGGCGCGGCGCGAGATCGGCGATCACGGCGTCGGTGCGCTCGCCGGCGGGGACCATCAGCCACACCACGCGCGGCGAAGGGAGCGCGTGGACCAGCGCTTCGAGCGTATCGGCGCTGGTGCAATCGGTGTCGGCGAGCAGCGCCTCGCGCGCCGCGGCGTCGGGATCGTGACCGACCACCGAGATACCCGCGGCAGAGAGCCGCCTCGCCATGTTGGCGCCCATGCGGCCCAATCCGACGATGCCGATGTGCAACTTTTCCGTGTGTTTTTCCGTTGGACTCAAGATTGCCGCACCCTCGACGCTTCAATGCACATCGCCACGAAGGCGCGATGCTACACAACCGCGCGCGCCGGCGCCACGCCCACGCGAGCTATGCGGCTGGTTGCGGCCGCGCGGCCAGCGTTTCCCACAAAGAGGCGCCGACGATCAGCGTTCCTCCGGCGACGGTGCGAAGGTCGGGGATTTCATGCAGCAGCACGACGGCCAGAGCGATTCCGTAGACCGGCTCCAGGCACGTGACGACGCTGGCGGTATGCGCGGATACCGCGCGCAGGCTGCCGATGAACAGCGTGTGCGCGAGCGCGGTGCACACCACACCCAGGACGACGATCAGGCCGAGGTCGCGCGCGCTCGGCATCGACGGCGCGAGCACCACCGCGGGCACCAGGCACAGCGCGGCGATGGCGTTCTGCCACAGCGCGATGCGATGCGCGCCGTGGCTGGACGCGAATGCGCGGTTGCACACCGCCAGCAACGCGAAGCTCGCGCCGGAAAACACGCCCCACGCCAGGCCCTGCACGGTGCGATCGCCGAAGTCGAAGCTCGGCACCACCAGCAACAGTCCGATACACACGATCGTCGTGGCCAGCAGCTCGCGCATGCTGGCCTGGCGTCCCAGGAACGCCGCCTCGAGCAGGACGACGAACACGGGGAAGCTCGCGAATCCGAGCAGTCCGACTGCAACGCCGGCGCTCTGGATCGCCTGGAAGAACGCGAACCAGTGCGCGGCGAGCAGCGCGCCGCTGATGGCGACGCGCCACTCGAACCGTCCAAGGCTTTCGCGGCGAACCGCGAGGAGCATCGCCAGCGCCAGCGCCGCGACACCGGCACGTCCCAGCACGATCGCCGGAGGCGGAAGGTCGATCCATTTGCCGAACAGACCCGCGAATCCGAACAGTGCAACCGCCGCGTGGAGCGACGTCAGGGCGACGCGGTGCGAAGCAACGTCGTCGGGACCCCGCGCAGGTCGTTCGCGCATCATGATCTGCGCCTCATGCCGTCATTGTGGCCCATTTTCGATACGCACGCCGGCCCCACGCCGACGCGCGCCGCGCGGCAGGTGGCGCGTGTCCGCGGTAGAATCGCGCTTCGCCGCCGGGCACGTTCGGGCGGCGACATCCGGGGGGTTCCATGCCGCAAGCCATCACCATCAAGAAGGTGCTCGACGCCGTCCGCGAGTCGCCGGGACAGCGCGTCAAGGTCGCGGTGTCCGACATCGACGGCGTGCTGCGCGGCAAGTACCTGCACAAGGACAAGTTCTACTCGGCGGCCGAAAGCGGATTCGGCTTCTGCGACGTCGTCCTGGGCTGGGACGTCGGCGACCAGTGCTACGACAACACCACCTATACCGGCTGGCACAAGGGATTTCCCGACGCGCTGGCCCGCCTCGACCTGGGTACGCATCGCAACGTCCCGTGGGACGACGGCATTCCGTTTTTTCTCGGCGAGTTCGTCACCGAGCGCAAGGGCAAACAGACACCGCATCCGCTGTGCCCGAGGCAGACGCTCAAGCGCGTGCTGGCGCGCGCGGAGAAGCTCGGGCTCGCGCCGATGTGCGGGATCGAATTCGAATGGTTCAACTTCGCCGAGACGCCGCAGTCGTGGGCCGACAAGGCCTACGTGCGGCCCGACCCGATCACACCGGGCATGTTCGGCTACTCGCTCATCCGCGCCAACGAGAATCGCGAGTTCTTCAAGGCGCTGATGGTCGAGATGGGCGCATTCGGCATCCCGATCGAAGGACTGCACACCGAGACGGGCCCGGGCGTGTACGAGGCCGCGATCCAGTTCTCGGAGGCGCTCGAGGCCGCCGACCGCGCGATCCTGTTCAAGACCGGCGCCAAGGAGATCGGCTCGCGCTTCGGGATCATGCCCAGCTTCATGGCCAAGTGGAGCGCGCAGTATCCGGGATGTTCCGGCCATATCCACCAGTCGCTCACCGACGGCAAAAAGAACGTCTTCTACGACGGCGACGGCCGCAACGGCATGAGCAAGGTCTTCGAGAGCTACCTCGCCGGCCAGATCGCGTGCCTGCTCGAGTTCGCGCCGATGTTCTGGCCGACCATCAACAGCTACAAGCGCCTGGTCGACGGCTTCTGGGCGCCGGTGAAGCCGACGTGGGGAATCGACAACCGCACCGCGAGCTTTCGCGTCATCGCCGGCTCGCCGAAGTCGACCCGCCTCGAGACGCGCTGCCCCGGCGCCGACATGAACCCGTACCTCGGGACGGCCGCGGTGCTCGCCGCGGGGATCTACGGCATCGAGAAAGGCTTGAAGCTCACCACCAAGCCGATCCACGGCACCAACCAGGGTGCGGAAGACGTGCCGCGCGCGCCGCGCACGCTCATCGAGACCGCGCGCAATTTCCGCAATTCGAAGATCGCGCGCGACTTTTTCGGCGACGAGTTCGTCGACCACTTCGCCGCGACGCGCGAGTGGGAATGGCGCCAGTGGCTCGACGCGGTCACCGACTGGGAACTGAAGCGCTATTTCGAGATCATCTGATGCCGGCTCAACAGCAGATTCCTCGGCACGACAATATTTTGCATAGTCGCGTAGACTTTCACCGACTGCTGACGCAATGACACTACAAACGTTCGCTTTTCCCACCACCATCCATTTCGGCCCGGGCGCGCGCAAGCTCGTCGCCGATCACCTCAAGGCGCAAGGTGTCGCGCGCCCGCTGATCGTCACCGACCGCGGCATCGCGCCGCTGCCGATGCTCGCGGCGTTCGTCGCCGACCTGCCGGGCCTCGACGTCGACGTGTACTCGGACATCGTCGGCAACCCCGTCGCGAGCCAGGTGACGCGCGGCGCCGCCGCGTACAAGGCGCATCGCGCCGACGCCGTCATCGGCCTGGGCGGCGGCGCCGCGCTCGACGTCGCCAAGGCGATCGCGCTGATGGCCACGCACGAGGGCGACGTGCTGGAGTACGCCTGGGACCATCCGAAGGTGCGCGCGATCGAGCGCGAGCTGCCGTGGTTCGTGGCGTTGCCGACGACCGCCGGCACAGGCTCCGAGGTCGGGCGCTCGAGCGTCGTGTCCGACGATGCGACGCACATCAAGAAGATCATCTTCTCGCCGAAGCTGCTGGCCAAGGCGGTCTTCGCCGACCCCGAGCTCACGCTCGACCTGCCGCCGCACATCACCGCCGCCACCGGCATGGACGCGCTCACCCACAACGTCGAGTCGTACCTGTCGCCCGCGTACCATCCGCTGTGCGACGGCATCGCGCTGGAAGGCACGCGCATCGCCGCGCGCGCGCTGCGCACCGCGGTGCGCGAGCCGCACAACCTGCAGGCGCGCTCCGACATGATGATGAGCTCGATGATGGGCGCCATCGCCTTCCAGAAGGACCTCGGCGCGGTGCATTCGTGCGCGCACGCGCTGTCGACGGTCGCCGACCTGCATCACGGGCTCGCCAACGGCATCATGATCGACCATGTCATGCGCTTCAATCTTTCCGCGGCACAGGACAAGATGGCCGAGCTCGCGCACGTGGTCGGCGTCGGCGGCGCCTCGGCATCCGCGTCGGCGCAGGCATTCATCGACTGGCTGGTCGAGCTCAAGCGCGATCTGGCGATTCCGTCGACGCTGGCCGGCTACCGCAGCGCGCGCGCGGTCACCCGCGCCGACATCGGCGCGCTGGTCGACGTGGCGGTCAACGACATCTGCCACCAGACCAACCCGCGGCCGTGCGCGCGAGCCGACTTCGAGCGCATTTTCGCCGAAGCGATCGGTTAGACGCATGGTCAAGGTCGGCATCTCGGCGTGCTTTTTCCACGCCGACCCGCGGCGCGCGATATTCAAGGGCATGACGCTGCAGTACATCGAGCAGAACATGGCGCACTGGGTCATGCAGAGGGACGCGATGGCGCTGATGATCCCCTCGCCCGAAGGCGGCTCGCGGCGCGCCACCAGCAGCGTCGGCGTCGCCGACTACGCTCGCGAGCTCGACGCGCTGGTGCTCATGGGCGGCTCGGACGTGTGCCCCGAGACCTACGGCGAAAAAGCGCTCAAGCCCGAATGGAGCGGCGATCGCATCCGCGACGAATACGAGATCGCGCTGCTGCGCGCCTTCGTCGAGCTGCGCAAGCCGGTGCTCGGCATCTGCCGCGGGCTGCAGGTCGTCAACGTCGCCTTCGGCGGCACGCTCTACCAGGACATCGGCACGCAGATCCCGTCCGCGCTCAAGCATCGCGACTGGGACATCTACGCCGACAACTCGCACGCGACGTCGATCGTCGCCGGGTCGGGACTGGCACGGCTCTACCCCGGGCTGCCGCTGATCAAGACCAATTCGGTGCACCACCAGTCGGCGAAGGATCTGGGCCGCGACCTGCGGGTCGAAGCGTGGTCGGAGCCCGACCGCGTGGTCGAGGCGCTGCGCTGGAACGGGCCGTCGTACGTGTTCGCCGTGCAGTGGCATCCGGAATTCCATCCGCAGGACACGTCGTCGTTCATCGACGACCGTCCGATTCTCGACGACTTCCTGGCGCGCGCCAGGCACTAAAGCCACCGTGAAGATCATCGATCCATCCAGCAACACCGTCATTGCCGAAGTGAAGGACGACACCACCGCGAGCATCCGCGCCAAGTATGCGAGGGCGCGCGCCGCGCAGCCCGCGTGGGCCGCGACGCCGATGAAGCGCGGCTTGAGACCATCGCGGCGTTCCGGGAGACGATCGTGCGCCGGCAACCCGAGCTCGCCGCGACGCTCACCCGCGAGATGGGCAAGCCGATCAAGCAATCGCGCAACGAGCTCAACGGGCTGGTCGGACGCATCGATTTCTTTCTCGCCGAGGCGGCGCGCACGCTGCGCGAGGAAAAGGTGTTCGCCGACGCCGCGCAGAAGCTCGAGGAGCGCATCTCGCACGAGCCGCTGGGCGTGATCGCCAACATCTCGGCGTGGAACTATCCGTACTTCGTCGGCGGCAACGTGTTCGTCCCGGCGCTGCTGGCCGGCAACGCGGTGCTCTACAAGCCGTCCGAATTCGCGACGCTGACGGGACTGGCCATCGCCGAGATGCTGGTGGCGGCGGGTGTTCCCGAGGACGTGTTCATCGCCGTCGTCGGCGGCGGCGCCGCGGGCGCGGCGCTGCTCGACCAGCCCATCGACGGCGTGTTCTTCACCGGCTCGTACGCGACCGGCACGCGCATCGGCGCCAAGGCCGGCCGCCGGATGATCAAGGTGCAACTCGAGCTCGGCGGCAAGGACCCCGTCTACGTCTGCGACGACGTCGACGTCGCGGCGGCCGCGGCGGGCATCGCCGACGGCGCGTTCTACAACACCGGGCAGTCGTGCTGCTCGGTGGAGCGGATCTACGTCCACGAGAAGATCCACGACGCCTTCGTCGACGCCTTCGTGGCCGAGGTCAAGGGCTACAGGATGGGCGATCCGACCGACGAGAACACCTACATAGGGCCGATCACCCGCAAGCCGCAGCTCGACGTTCTGCGCAAGCAGGTGGCTGATGCGAAAAAGCGTGGCGCGCGCGTGCTCACCGGCGGGAGCATCGTCGCGAAAAAGGGAAACTGGTTCGAGCCGACCGTGCTCGCCGACGTCAGCCACAAGATGTCGGTGATGAGGGACGAGAGCTTCGGCCCGATCATCGGCATCCAGAAGGTGAGCGGCGACGATCAGGCCGTCGCGCTCATGAACGACAGCGAATACGGACTGACCGCGGGGGTTTACACCAGGAGCCGGGTACGCGCCCGGCGCATTCTTTCGCGCGTCGGCGCCGGGTCGGCGTACTGGAACTGCTGCGACCGGGTGAGTCCGAGGCTTCCGTGGTCAGGCGTACGCCATTCCGGAATCGGACTCACCCTTTCCACCTACGGCATCCAGACCTTCACCCGACCGAAGGCGTGGCACATGCGCGCCTCCTAACGCTACACCTTCAATTGGATAGTAGCGCCCTGCTCGGCGTGGAAGCCGACCCGCTATTATCGTACGGAGAGCACCAGGCGATGCGGGCGAAATTCTGGTCGTTGCCGACGTTCGGATAAAACGCCGACTTTGCCGCTTCGCAGCTGGTTTGATTCGCATACGTCACTGCCACCAACGCCGGAGCAGTTTGTAGACTGCCCCGGGACCAAGGTTACGAACAGCATCGTAAGGATGAACGTGTTCATGAATCTTCTCCTGATTTGAGCGGTCTGTGGCTCGTGCCGGTGTTGTGCGCCGGCCGGGTCACTGCGCGTGGAGAAAGCATGCAAGAGCGCGCTGGGGCGCCGCCATCATCCATCCGCCGATTCCGATGTAGGAAGCGCCTGAAGCGGTGTAAGACTCGGCACCGGCGCCGGGTGGGAAAGTGCGGTGGCACCGCGTAGTTATTGAGGGCGCCGCAGAGTGACGTTTAAGGACGCCGTCGTGTCAGTTAAGTTGTATCCTGCAACTTCGCCGCAGTGAGCGTGTTGGACAGCAGCATGGCGATGGTCATCGGCCCTACCCCGCCGGGAACCGGCGTGATCCAACCGGCGCGCTCCCTGGCCGAGTCGAAGTCGACGTCGCCGCGCAGCTTGCCCTTCGGGCGTGCGATTGATCCCGACGTCGATGACGATGGCGCCGGGCTTGATCCACGCCCCCTGCACGAAGGCGTGCTTCCCCATGGCGGCGACCAGAATGTCGGCCTCGGCGACGACGTGCGGCAAATCCCGCGTCGCGGAGTGGCATACCGTCACCGTGCAGCGCGCCATGAGCAGCTCCAGCGCCATCGGGCGACCGACGATGTTGGATTGCCCGATCACCACGGCGTGCATTCCCTTCAGATCCTGACCCGTGCCTTGCAGGAGCAGCATGCAGCCATACGGCGTGCACGGACGCAGCAGCGGGCGCTTCTGCACCAGCCGTCCGACGTTGTACGGGTGGAATCCGTCGACGTCCTTGCGCGGGTCGATGCGCTCGTTGACGCTGTCCGGGTCGATGTGCGCGGGCAGCGGAAGCTGCACCAGGATGCCGTTGATCGCGGGGTCGGCGTTGAGTCGATCGATCAGCGAGAGCAACTCGTCCTGCGACGTGCTCGCGGGAAGATCGAACGCCGCAGACCGCATCCCGACGCGCTCGGTGATGGCGCGCTTGTTGCGAACGTAGACCTGCGAGGCGGCATTCTCGCCGACCAGGACCACGGCGAGGCCTGGCGCGTCCTTGCCCGCGCGGATGCGCTCGGACACGTTTCCGGCGACCTCGGCGGTGAGCAGCGCCGCCCGCGCCTTGCCGTCGATGATGACTGCGCTCATCGCGCCTCGTTCCTTCGAAAAAAGCGCGGATTCTACCTGATCGCGAGCACCGGCCAGCGTCGCTCTCCCGCCAGCGCGGCGAGCGTCGCATCCGGGTTCACTGCGACCGGGTGGGTGACCTTCGAAAGCAGCGGAATGTCGTTGCGCGAATCGCTGTAGAACCAGCTCTCGCGAAACGCGTCGAGGCGCATCCCGCGCTGCGCGAGCCAGGCGTCGAGCCGGTCGATCTTGCGCTCGCGCATGTTCGGCATCCCGTCGACCTTGCCGGTGAAGGCGCCGTCGCGTGTCTCGGGCTCGGTCGCGATGAGGTGCTCGAAGCCGAGCTCGCGCGCGATGGGCTCGCTCAGGAACCGGTTGGTGGCGGTGGTCAGGACGCACAGGTCGCCCTTGCTCCGGTGCATCGTCACCAGATCGCGCGCCGTCGCCGGTATCGCCGGCAGGATGCGCTCGCGCAGGTAGTCGGCGCGCCACGCCTGCAGCGAAGCCATCGGCGTCGATGCCAGCGTCGACAGGTAGAACTCGGTGAACTCCAGCAATCCGACCTCGCCCCGCCGATAGCGCTCGCCGATGACGCGATTGCGCTCCCCGAAGCTTTCGCGATCGATCAGCCCGCGCTCGAGCAGGTGCTCGACCCAGCTGTCGTCGGAGTCGAGGGTGAGCAGCGTGTGATCGAGATCGAAGAGCGCGATGACGTCGGCCGGCACGATCGGACGCGCCGCGTCAGGCGACGCGCATCTCCGGCCAGCCCATGTGGCGCGCGTGCGCCGCCAGCACCGGATCGGCATTCACCGCGACCGGATGCGTCACGTGCTCGAACAAAGGCAGATCGTTGACCGAATCGGCGTAGTACCAGCATTCGCGAAAGTCGCCGAGACGCTCTCCCCGCGCGGCGAGCCACTCGACCAGGCGCTGGTACTTGCCTTCGCGGATATTCGGGACGCCTGTCAGCCTGCCGGTGTAGCGCCCATCGACGCACTCGGCCTCGGTGGCGATGACGTTGTCGATGCCGAACTCAGCGGCAATGGGCTCGGCGAGAAAGCGAATCACCGCGGTGGTCAGAACCACCGTGTCCCCCGCGGCGCGATGGCGCTGCACGAGCGAGCGCGCCGAGTCCCGGATGCGCGGGCGGATCTTGCGCGCGAGGTACTTGTCGAGCCAGCTGCGCAGCTCGACGGCCTCGAACAGCGTCAGCGTCGACAAATAGAACTCGGTGAACTCCAGGGTGCCCGCTTCGCCGCGGTTGTAGCGCGCGATGAGATCGCGGTTGGCTGGCGTCGTAGCGCACCGGATCGAGCGCGCCCTGCTCGATCAGGAACGCGACCCACTGCTCGTCGCTGTCGTGCGGCATGAGGGTATGGTCGAGGTCGAACAGCGCGAGGACGTCGGCGGGCATCGGAGGGCGGGTCGTTACAATGCGGGGATACAGCGGTTCAGGGCCTGACAAATGGTCGCCATTGTAACCGGGATTCGCGCTCGCCTTGAGACGTTGCTGGCACCGCCGACGATGCGGCTGCGGCCGTTCGTCGTCGACGATCAGTCGATCGGCTGGGTCGACGACGAGCGCGCGCGCCGGCTCGCGCAGTTCTCGCGCACGTTCGTGGTGACGCCCGACCGGGTTGGTTTCGCGCGAGGCGTCGACACGCACGCAGCGCGCACCGAAGCGATGGACGGCATCGCGCGTACGCTTTCCGGCGAGGGTGCGCTCAGCGCCTGGCGCGACGAACGCTATGCCGTGGTGCGCGAATTCGGCGAGCCCGCTTTTTTCGACCTCGAGCGCAGCGCCGCGCGCTACTTCGGCGTGCGCACCTTCGCGGCGCACGTCAACGGCCTGGTGGAAGTGGACGGCGATACCAGCATCTGGTTCGCGCGGCGCAGTCCGGCCAAGGCGATCGATCCGGGAATGCTCGACAACCTCGTCGGCGGCGGCATCGCCGCCGGCATGAGCGTCGCGGCGACCGTGGTGAAGGAAGCGTGGGAGGAGGCGGGAATCCCGCCGTCGATCGCGGAGCGCGCCCGCCGCGTCGCCGAAATCCGCATCTGCCGCCCGCATCCGCTCGGCATCGAGCGCGAGACGGTGTACGCGCACGACCTGGCGCTGCCGGCGGACTTCGCGCCGAACAACATCGATGGTGAAGCCGTCGAATTCGTGCTCGCCAACCCTGCCCACGCCCAGCTGCTCATCTCGCACGCCAGCGGGCCCGACGTCGTCACCGCGGACGCGACGCTGGTCGTCGTCGACTGGCTCCTGCGCCGCGGCGAGTTCGCGCCTGGCAGCGATCACGCCGAGGCGCTGCGGGCGCATTGCGAAGCCTCGCTCGCGCTGGAATCCGCCTGAGCCGACGCTTGGGCGACGCGCTACCGGGCGCTCACGCCGCCTTCACCGCCGCGCGCGCGATCTGCTTGATGCCCAGCTCGCGCAGCGCGTCGCTTATCGCATTCACCGCATGGCGCATTTCCTCCGGGCCGATGGCGCCGATGCAGCCGACGCGAAAAGTCTCGACCTGTGTCAGCTTGCCCGGATAGAGCACGAAGCCCTTGTCGCGCACCTTGTCGTAGAACGCCTTGAACGCGTATTTCGGGTCGGCGGGCGCGTGAAAGGTCACGATGATGGGCGCCTGGATCCTGGGATCGAGGAAGACGCTGAAGCCGAGGTCCTTCATTCCCGCAATCAGCGCATCGCAATTGGCCGAGTAGCGAGCGTGGCGCGCCGGCTGTCCGCCGGCGGCCGCGTACTGCTCGAGCGCGGCGTCGAGGGCGACGACGATATGCGTCGGAGGCGTGAAGCGCCATTGCGTGGTCTTTTCCATGTACGTCCACTGGTCGTGCAGATCCAGCGACAGCGAAGTCGAGTTGCCGGCACAGGCGTCGAGCACGCCCTTGCGCACGAACACGAAGCCCATTCCCGGGGGGCCTTCGACGCACTTGCCCGACGCGGCGACCAGCGCATCGAAAGGCACCGTCGCAGCGTCGATGGGCAGCGCGCCGAACGAGCTCATCGCGTCGACGATCAGCCGCCGCCCGCGCGCGGCGACGACCGCCGCGATCTCTGGCAACGGGTTCAGGATGCCGGTCGACGTCTCGCAATGGATGAGGCCGACGTGCGTGATGGAGGCATCGGCGTCGAGCGCACGCGCCAGATCGGCCGCGCTCGCCGGCACGCCGTCGGCGGTCTCGAGCACGGTGGACTTGCGTCCCATCATCTCGGTCAGCCGCGCCATGCGCTTGCCGTACGCGCCATTGACGAGCGTCAGCACGTGGCCATCGCGGGGAACCAGCGTGTTCACGGCGGCCTCGATCGAGAACGTGCCGCTTCCCTGCATCGGAACGCACACGTGCGACCCGGACGCGTTGATGATCTCCAGCAAGCGCGCGCGCACCCGTGCGGTGACCGCGTTGAACCTCGCGTCCCACGAGCCCCAGTCGCGCAGCATCGCCGACTTGGTCTGCAGCGAAGTGGTAAGCGGCCCCGGTGTCAGCAGGATGGGATCGCGGTCGAAATTGCTCATGGTTGCTCCTTGGGTTGTCCATGCGTTGCTCATGTTGCCTCAAAGCGCGATCGGCGTGCGCCACGCCTGCGTGCGTGTCAGCAGGAACCGCGTGCAGATCGCATAGAGAATGCACACCGTCGTCGACGAGAACACGACCAGCGTCGCCATCGCCGCCGCCGGCCCGATTTCGCCCGCATCGTCGAGATCGAGGATCGACAGCGAGGCCAGCTTGGTGTCGGGCGAGTACAGGAACACCACCGCCGAGATCGTCACCATCGCGTTGACGAAAAGGTAGCGTCCGATGTCGAGGATCGCCGGCAGGCACACCGGAACGGTGACGCGGAAGAACGTCTTGTAGAACGGGACCTTGAGGCTGGCGGACACGGCCTCGAACTCGTTGTCCAGCGCCTTGAGCGCGGTGACCGCGGTGAGGTGGCTCGACGTGTAGTAGTGCACGATCGTCGAGATCACCAGGATCGTCATGCCGTGATAGAGCCCGTTGAGCGGATTGTCCGGATGATTGAAAAAGAAGATGTAGCCCAGCCCCAGCACCATCCCCGGCACGCCCATCGGAATCGACGCCAGCAGGCGGATGAAGGCGCGCAGGCCGTTCATGCCGCGGGTCTTTTCGAGCAGGTACGCGCCGCCGAAGATGATCATGGTGCCGAACACCGCCGAGAGCAGCGCCATCTTCAGACTGTTGAAAAAGGCGGAAATGACGCCGCCGTCGATCAAGCCCGAACGTGTAGTGGCGCAGGCTGAAGGTCTTGTCGTAGGGCCAGAGCTTGATGAACGAGGTGTAGATCGCCATGCCCAGGCACCGCGAGCAGGAGCACGCTGATCAGCACGCAATAGACGAACATCGCCGCGTCGAACCAGCGGTCCTTCCTGGGCGCGTAGGCGACGGCGCGCGAGGAGAATTGCGCCCGCTGCCGCCCCTGCATCGTCCAGTCGACGATGAAGGCAAGCAGCACCGGCACCAGCAGGATCAGGCTCACCACCGCGCCGCGGTTGAAATTCTGCTGGCCGATGACCTGCTTGAAGATGTCGAGCGCGAGCACGTTGAAATTGCCGCCGATGACCTTGGGGATGCCGAAATCGCTCACGGTGTAGGAAAAGACGACCATCGCGGCGCTGATGAGCCCGTACTTGGCGCCGGGCAGCGTGATGGTGAAAAATCGCCGCAGCGTCGGCGTGCCCAGCGATTCCGCCGCCTCGTACAACCTTCCATCGGCCAGCAGCAGCGCCGTCAGGATGATCATCAGCGCGTGCGGGAAAACCGCGTAGATCGAGCTCAGGATGATGCCGATCGGGCCGTAGATCTTGGCGCCGCCGAGCAGCGCCTTTGAGCAGGCCCTGCGTGCCGAACCACTGGATGAACGAGATCGCCGCCAGCAGCGACGGCGCCAGGATCGGCGTCAGCGCGATGACGCGGAACGTGCGCTTGAACGGCATGCAGCTGCGCGTCAGCGCATACGCGAAGGTGAACGCGAGCGGAATCGTGATGGCGGTGACCGCCAGCGCCACCGATGCCGTATGCAGGATCGACTGCTGCAGCGCCGGGGTCTGGAAATAGTCGTAGAACTGGCGCAGCCCCACGAACGCGCCGTCCTTGTCCTGCACGCTCTTGACCAGGATCGCGGCCAGCGGCGCGAGCAGGAACACCACCAGCAGCAGGCACATGCCGACCAGCAGCCCTTGCGCCAGCCGGTCGTGCCAGTGCGCGGCCGGCCTGGCGCGTGGCGCGCCGGCGATGCACGGGACGCGGGTGCGGCGGCGGTGGAGCTCATCGCGATGCGCCGACGTCAGGCGAGCAGGCGCAGGCAGTCGGCGGGAAGGCCGACGTGCAGCGCCGAGCCTTCCGCGAGGCTCATCTCGTCGATGCTGTGACGCGAGATGTTGATCAGAAGCGGCTGCTCCTCGGCGCCGGCGATCGACACCGTGACGTGGCAAAAGGCGCCGAGAAACTCGATCTTGACGACTTTCGCCTGCGCGGCGTTGGCGCGCGACGACGCGGCGCCGTTGATCACCACGTCTTCGGGTCGCAGATACAGGCGCACGCGCGTTCCGGGCGCCACCGCGCCTGCGCCGTGCGCGCCGTCGAGGAGCAGCGCTCCCATGCGAAAACGGCCGCCCGCTTCCGCGGTCGCCGAGAGCACGTTGATCTTGCCGACGAAATCGGCGACGAAGGCCGACGCCGGCTCGCGATAGATCTGCTGCGGCGTGCCGATCTGCTCGATCGCGCCGTGATTCATGACCACGACGCGATCCGCCATCGACAGCGCCTCCTCCTGGTCGTGCGTGACCATGATCGTGGTCACGCCCAGGCGCTGCTGCAGCGCGCGTATCTCGCCGCGCAGTCGCAGGCGCTCCAGCGCGTCGAGCGCCGACAGCGGCTCGTCGAGCAGCAGCAGTCCGGGCGAGGTGGCGAGCGCGCGGGCGAGCGCGATGCGCTGCTGCTGTCCGCCGGAAAGCTGCCCGGGATACTTCGATCCCGAGTCCGGCAATCCGACCAGCTTGAGCAGCTCACCCACGCGCCGGTGGATCTCGTCGCGACCCTTGCGGCGATTCACCAGGCCATAGGCGACGTTGTCGAAAATCGTGAGGTTCGGAAACAGCGCGTACGACTGGAACACGATGCCGTAGTCGCGCTGCATGGCGGGCAGCCGCGAAATGTCGCGCCCACCCTGCACGATGCTGCCGGTGTCCTGCGTCTCCAGCCCGGCGATGATGCGCAGCAGCGTCGTCTTGCCGCAGCCGGAAGGCCCGAGAAAGGTGACGAGCTCGCCCGGCTCGATCGCCAGCGCCACCGACTTGAGCGCGGTGAACTTGCCGAAGCTCTTGCGGACGCCGTCGAGCTTGAGATAGGGCGCTGACGCGGTGTTCGCCACGGCGGTCACGTCGGGAGCGCGACGCGCCGGATCATTGCGGCGCGTCGCATCCTGCTGATTATTTCGCTTCCGACTTGCCGTCGTAGCGCTTGGTCCACTCGGCGAGGATCTTGTCGCGGTTCTTCGCCGACCACGCGAAGTCGTTCTTGACCAGCCGCTGCTCGTAGTCCGCGGGCACGAAGTCCAGCGGCTTGGCCACGCCCGGCATCGCCAGCACGGCGAAGTTCTTCGAGAACAGCGCCATCGCGTCCGGCGTCGCCAGCCAGTCCATCAGCTTGCGCGACGCGTCGAGCTTCTTGGTCGTCTTCATGATGCCCGACGCCTCGAGGTCCCAGCCCAGCCCTTCCTTCGGGAAAATGATGTCGATCGGCGCGCCGCCCTTCTTGGTCGTCACCGCGCGATACTCGAAGGAGACGCCGATCGGGAATTCGCCGGTGCCGGCTTCGCGGCACGGCTTCGAGCCGGAATGCGTGTAGTGCGCGACGTTCTCATGCAGCGCGTCCATGAACTTCCACGCGTCGGCATCGCCCCACATCTGCAGCCAGCCGGCGACATCGAGGTAGCCCGTGCCCGACGACGCGGGATTGGGCATCACGATCTTGCCCTTGTAGATCGGCTTGGTCAGGTCCTTCCAGGTTTCCGGCTTGGGCAACCCGAGCTTCGCGGCCTCGACGGTGTTGAAGCACACCGCGGCGCCGTAGACGTCCATTCCCACCCAGTCGGGCGGATTCTTGGGGTCGCGGTACGCCGGCGTGATCTTGTCCAGACCCTTGGGCGCGTAGCCCTGGAGCATGCCTTCGTTGGCGAACACCGCCAGGCTCGACGCCGACGTTCCCACCACCATGTCGGCCTGCGGGTTCGCCTTTTCGGCGAGCAGCTTGGCGGTGATCACGCCGGTCGAGTCACGCACCCACTTGATCGCGACATCGGGATACGCCTTGTAGAACGCTTCCTCGTACGCCTTGATCTGGTCGGTCTCGAGCGCCGTGTAGACCAGCAGCTCGGTTTTCTGCGCTGACGCCGCGCCTGACCAGAGCGTCGTTGCTGCGACCAACGCGATGGCGATCACTCGTGCCCACGACTTGCATTCCGCGACTTGCATCTGTGTCTCCCGGAGGTGAATTGGTGCGCTGAGGGTGCCCTGAGTTCCCACTCAGTTTCCACTCAGCTTCCACTGGTTCCACTCAGTTCCAGCGCGTCCGGCGAAAATGCTACGCCGGCCGCCAGTATGAAGCAACGACGATTGCAGATTGTTGACAATCTACACCCCACGGCGTCTAATCGCAAGCATGCCCCGCATCGCCGCCAAGCCCCGTACCCTCCCGGCCGCAGCGCCCGCCGCTCGCTCCGCGGCGCGCCGCCCGGCCGGCGCGACCATCGCGCTGGTGCAATCGAACTCGCTGCCCATGCTGGTTCAGCGCGAGCTCGAGCGCATGATCCTGTCCGGGGAGCTCGCTGCCGGCGCCAAGCTCAACGAAGCCGGCGTCGCCGATTCGCTCGGGGTTTCGCGCGGGCCCGTGCGCGAAGCGTTCCGCGCGCTGGAGGAATCCGGGCTGGTGCGGCTGGAAAAGAATCGCGGCGTCTTTGTCCGGCGCATCAGCGTGGCCGAGGCCGACGAGATCTACGAAGTCCGCGCCGCGCTCGACGAATGGACCGGACGACGGCTCGCGCAGAGCGCGACGCCCGACGACGTGCGCGAGTTCCGCGGCTTCATCGAGCGCATGGAGCGCGCCGCGGCGCGCAACGACGTCGACGCCTACTGGCGGCTCAATTTCGACTTTCACGATCGCCTGGTCACGCTCACCGGCAACGCCAAGCTGCTCGCGACCTACCGGCGCCTGGTCAACGAGCTCGGCCTGTTCCGGCGGCAGACGCTGGCGCACAGCGGCACGCTGCCCATTTCCACGCGCGAGCACCGCGAGATCGTCGACAAGATCGCGGCCGGCAACGCGGCGGCCGCCGGCCGCGCGCTGTACGACCACGTGATGGCGAGCCGCGAGCGCATGCTCAAGACGCACGGCGGAGTCAGCGCATCGGGCGCGCCCCGCCTGCTCGGCGTGGTCAACGCGCGGAAGCATCGGTGAGCGAGATGCGGCCCCCGGCGGATGCGACGCGCCACGCGCCGATCGCCGTCAACGGACGCGACTACCGTTGGCCGGAGCGCCCGGTCGTCGTGGTCTGCGTCGATGGCTGCGAGCCCGACTACATCAACCAGGCGATCGAAGCCGGCGCCGCGCCGTTCCTGGCGGGGCTGGACGGCAAGGCCACCTGCCTCACCGCCGACTGCGTCGTCCCATCCTTCACCAATCCCAACAACCTGTCCATCGTCACCGGCACGCCGCCGTCGGTCCACGGCATCTGCGGCAACTTTTTCTGGGATCGCGACGCGGGCGCCGAAGTGATGATGAACGACGCCAAGTACCTGCGCGCCGGCACTATTCTTGCTGCATTCTCCGACGCCGGTGCCAAGGTGGCGGTGATCACGGCGAAGGACAAGCTGCGCGGACTGCTCGGGCACCGCCTGCGCGGCATCTGCTTTTCCTCCGAGAAGGCGGATTCGGTGAGCGCCGCCGCCAACGGAATCGACGACGTCGTCGGACGCGTCGGCATGCCGGTACCGTCGGTGTACAGCGCCGAGCTGTCGGAATTCGTGTTCGCCGCCGGTGTCAAGATCATGGAGCGCGAGCGTCCAGACATCATGTATTTGTCCACCACAGACTACGTCCAGCACAAGGCCGCGCCCGGCACCGCGCAGGCCAACGCCTTCTACGCGATGATGGACGGGTACCTGCGCAAGCTCGACGCCCTCGGCGCGACCATCGTGCTCACCGCCGATCACGGCATGAACGCCAAGACCGACGCGTTCGGCCGCCCCAACATCGTCTACCTGCAGGACCTGCTCGACGCGTGGTACGGCGCGGCCGTGGCGCGCGTGATCCTGCCCATCACCGACCCGTACGTCGTCCACCACGGTGCGCTCGGCTCGTTCGCCACCGCGTACCTTCCGGAAGCGCGCATCGACGACGCGGCGCGTCGCATTGCGGCGCTGCCCGGCGTCGAGCTCGTCCTGTCGCGTGCGGACGCCTGCGCCCGCTTCGAGCTGCCGCCCGACCGCGTCGGCGACCTGGTGATCGTCGCCGAGCGCCTGACGGTGCTCGGCTCGAGCGTCAGCCGCCACGACCTGTCCGGGCTCGACGTGCCGCTGCGCTCGCACGGCGGAGTCTCGGAGCAGAGCGTTCCGCTGATCGCCAACCGTCCGGCGCGCGACTTGCCGCCGGGACGGCGCTGGCGCAACTTCGACGCGTTCGATCTGGCGCTCAATTACCTGCAATGAGACCTGCAACCGAGCCGCCGCCAAGTCGAGCCCACGATCGCGCCCGAGTCCCGCGCCATCGCCGGGCGCGCCGCGAGCGCCCGCTGCGCTGCGCGAGAGCATGCGCATCGCCGGCGAGCGTGTCGGCGGCGAGCGCGTGATCGAGGTGCGCAATCCGTACACCGGCGCCACGGTGGGCACCGTCCCCAAGGCTTCGGTCGACGACGTGCGCCGCGCCTACGCGCTGGCGAAGCGCTTCCGCCCGACGCTGTCGCGACACGACCGCTACCGCATCCTGCATCGCGCCGCCGAGCTGCTCGGTGAGCGCGCGTCCGCGATCTCGGACCTTATCACCGCCGAATCCGGGCTCGCCAAGAAGGATTCGCTCTACGAAGTCGGCCGCGCCCGCGACGTGTTCACCTTCGCCGGCAACGCCGCGCTGGTCGACGACGGCCAGGTGTTCTCGTGCGACATCACCCCGCACGGGCGCAAGCGCAAGGTCTACACGTTGCGCGAGCCGCTGCAGGGCGTGATCACCGCGATCACGCCGTTCAACCATCCGCTCAACCAGGTCGCGCACAAGATCGCGCCGTCGATCGCCTCCAACAACCGCATGGTGCTCAAGCCGAGCGAGAAGACGCCGCTGACCGCGCTCCTGCTCGCCGACATCCTCTACGAGGCGGGGTTGCCGCCGCCGATGTTCTCGGTCGTCACCGGCGACCCGCGCGAGATCGCCGACGAGATGCTCACCCACGCCGATGTCGACCTCGTCACCTTCACCGGCGGCGTCGCCGTCGGCAAGGCGATCGCGGCGAAGGCGGTCTACAAGCGACAAGTGCTCGAGCTCGGCGGCAACGATCCGATCATCGTGATGGACGACGCCGACCTCGAGGAGGCCGCAACCCTCGCCGCCGCCGGCTCGTACAAGAATTCAGGACAGCGCTGCACCGCGGTCAAGCGCATGCTGGTCCAGCGCGGCGTCGCCGATCGCTTCGTCGAACTGCTGGTGGAAAAATCGCGTGCGGTGCGCTACGGCGACCCGATGGATCCGGACACCGACATGGGCACGGTAATCGACGAGGCCGCGGCGAAATCGTTCGAGCAGCGCGTGGACGACGCCGTCGCGCGCGGCGCGAAGCTGCTCTACGGCAACGTGCGCCGGGGCGCGCTCTACTCCCCGACGGTGCTCGATCGGGTGACTCCGGACATGCCGGTGGTGAAGCAGGAAACGTTCGGGCCGGTGTCGCCGGTGATCCGCTTCGGCACCATCGACGAAGCGATCGCCATCGCCAACTCGACCGACTATGGGTTGTCCTCGGCGGTGTGCACCAACCGCCTCGACTGGATCACGCGCTTCGTCTCCGAGCTCAACGTCGGCAGCGTCAATGTGCGCGAGGTTCCGGGATACCGTCTCGAGCTGACACCGTTCGGAGGCATCAAGGACTCAGGGCTTGGGCTACAAGGAAGGCGTGCAGGAAGCCATGAAGAGCTTCACCAACACCAAGACCTACTCGCTGCCGTGGTGAGCATCCGGAAATGGCGTTGAGCATCCCCGACATCTGCGAGCTGTTCGACGCCAGGGGCGCGCGCATGTACACCGGCGAGCCGGTGACGCAGCTCGAGCACGCGCTGCAGAGCGCGTCGCTCGCCGAGGACGCGGGCGCCGATGCCGCGCTCATCACCGCCGCGCTGCTGCACGACCTCGGGCACATGCTCAACGACCAGGGCGAGACACCCACGATACGCGGCGTCGACGACATCCACCAGTATTTCGCGCTGCCTTTCCTGCGGCCGCTGTTCGACGAGGCAGTCCTCGAGCCGATCCGCCTGCATGTCGACGCCAAGCGCTACCTGTGCGCGACACGGCCGGCTTACTACGACGCATTGTCCGCCGACTCCAAGCGCAGCCTCGCGCTCCAGGGCGGCGCGTACACCCCCGATGAGGCGCGCACCTTCGCGGCGCTGCCCGGCGCGGAACGCGCGCTGCGACTTCGCCTGTGGGACGACAGCGCCAAAGCCCCAGGCCGGGTGACCCCGCCGCTGTCGCATTTCGTGTCGATCATGCAGACCGCCTCGGCGTCCGTGAAGCCATGAAAATCCTGCTCAACCTGCTCGCCGGCGTGGCGCTGCTGGTCTGGGGCACGCACATCGTGCGCACCGGCATACTCAGCATCTGGGGCGGCGACCTGCGGCGTCTGCTGCGCGAGAGCGTGTCCAACCGCTACGCCGCGTTCGCGTCCGGACTGTGCATCACCGCGCTCATCCAGAGCAGCACTGCCACCGCGCTGATGGTGGCGTCGTTCGCGGGACAAGGCCTGATCGCGACCGCGCCGGCGCTCGCCGTGATGCTCGGCGCCGACGTCGGCACCGCGCTGGTGACCCTGGTCTTCTCGCTCGATCTCTCCTGGCTTTCGCCGCTGCTCATTTTCGTTGGCGTCACGTTGTTCATGCGCCGCGAGTCGACGCCGGTGGGCCGCGTCGGGCGCGTGCTCATCGGGCTGGGACTCATCATCCTTGCGTTGCAGCTCATCGTGCTCGCCGCCAAGCCGTTGACGCAGGACGCGGGCGTGAAGGTGATCTTCGGATCGCTGACCGGCGACGTCATGCTCGACATGCTGGTCGCGGCGGTGTTCACCATGCTCTCGTACTCGAGCCTGGCGGTGGTGCTGCTCACCGCCACGCTGGCGACCTCGAAGGTGATCGCGCTGCACGTCGCGCTCGGGCTGGTGCTGGGCGCCAACCTGGGCAGCGGGCTGCTGGCGATGCTCAACACCGTCACCGCGCCGCCCGAAGCGCGCCGCGTCAGCCTCGGCAACCTGCTGTTCCGCATCCTCGGCTGTCTCATCATCGTGCCGCTCCTGCCGTACATCGAGGACGCATTCAAGTCGTTGCCGCTCGACGACGGACAGATCACGGTGTACTTCCACCTTCTGTTCAACATCGCCATCGCCGGCGGCTTCCTGTTCTTCACCGAGCGGATCGCGCGGGTCGCCGAGCGGATGCTTCCGACCAAGCCCAACCACGACGATCCGGCGAAGGCACGCTATCTCGATCCCTCGGCGCTCGAGACGCCGGCGCTGGCCATCGGCAACGCCGCGCGCGAGGCGGTGCGGCTGGCCGACTTCATCGAGCAGATGCTGGTGGGGATGCTCACCGTGCTCAAGACCAACGACCGCGCGCTCGGTCAGAAGCTGCGCAATATGGACGACGTCGTCGACAATCTCTACACGGCGATCAAGCTCTACCTCACGCAAGTCAGCCGCAAGGCGCTCGACGTCAAGGAAGGCCGCCGCTGGGCCGACATCGTGTCGTTCGCGATCAACATGGAGCAGGTCGGCGACATCATCGAGCGCATCATCACCGACCTCGAGGAAAAAAAGATCGACAAGGGCCGCAAGTTCTCCGAAGCCGGCATGGACGAGATCTGCGACCTGCACGGCCGGCTGCTCGCCAACCTGCGCCTGGGCATGAGCGTGTTCCTGCATGGCGACTTGGCCAGCGCGCAGCGCCTGCTTGCGGAGAAGGTGCTGTTTCGCGACCTCGAGCGCGCCTACGCCGAGTCGCACATCGAGCGGCTGACCAGCAATACGGTGCAGAGCATCGAAACCTCGTCGCTGCACCTGGACATGATCAGCGACCTGAAGCGCATCAACTCGCACATCTGCTCGATCGCCTATCCGATTCTCGAGGAAGCCGGCGTGCTGGCGAAAACCCGCCTCAAGGACGCACCCGATCCGATCGTGCCCATGACCGAGGCGCCATCGCCCGCCGCCGTGGACGACGCGGCGCCCTGGCAGAAACGCAAGCCGCATACGGCGTGATGGAGAAGTAATGGAGCTCACGGCCGGCCTGGCGCTCGCCGTGCTCGGCGCGGGCTTCCTGCACGCGAGCTGGAACGCGCTGCTCAAGTCCTCCGCCGGTGGCGATCCCATGCTCGACACCGCCGCCGTGGTCGCGGGGTCGTCGATCTGGGGACTCGTGCTGCTGCCGTTCCTGCCGCTGCCGCACCCGTCGGCGTGGGTGTTCATCGCCGCGTCGTCGGTCATCCACTTCGGCTACTACATCACGCTGGCGCAGGCGTATCGCACCGGCGACCTGTCGTTTGCCTACCCGCTGATGCGCGGCACGGCTCCGCTGATTGTGACGCTCGCAGGCAGTGTGTTCTTGCGCGAGCTGCCGACGGTTCCGATGATGATCGGCATCGCGCTCATCTGCGCCGGGATTGTCAGCATCGCGTTCATCCATCATCGCAAGCACCCGCCGGCTGCCGCACGCTGGGCGTTTGCCAACGCCGCGATCATCGCCGCGTACACGCTGGTGGACGGCAGCGGCGCGCGCACCTCGGGCAACGCGTTCTCCTACGTCACCTGGCTCATATTCCTGGAAGGCATTCCGTTCCTGGTCTGGATCATTCACCGACGCGGGCGCCCCGCCCTCGCCTATCTGCGCGCTTCGGCGCGCAACGGCTTGATCGGAGGCGCCTGCAGCCTGGGCGCGTACGCGATCGTGCTCTGGGCGATGACCAAGGCGCCCATCGCGGCGGTGGCTGCGCTGCGCGAGACCTCGGTACTGTTCGCCGCGCTCATCGGCTCGGTGTGGCTCAAGGAAGGTTTCGGCTGGCGTCGCATGGCCGGAGCGGCGAGCGTGGTGGCCGGCATCGCGGCGCTCAAGCTCGGCTGAAGCGTGGCCGCCTTGCCGCCGGCGTCAGCCCCCTCTGCTGCTGCGCTCCCCTCGTCCGCGCAGACCGTGATCGTCGGCGGCGGCATCGCCGGCGCCAGCACCGCTTACCATCTCGCCAAGGCGGGCCGCAGCGATGTCGTGCTGCTCGAACAGGGCACGCTGACCTGCGGCACGACGTGGCACGCCGCGGGGCTGGTCGGACAGTTGCGCGCCACCCGCAACGCGACGCGCATGAGCCGCTACGGCATCGAGCTCTATTCGAGCCTTGAAGCGGAGACCGGCCTCGCCACCGGCTGGAAGCAATGCGGCAGCCTCAACGTCGCCAAGACGCCGGAGCGGCTCAAGCTGCTCAAGCGCCAGATGGCGCGCGCGAAGAGCTTCGGCATCGATTTCGAATTCATCACCCCGGCCGAAGCGGGCAAGATCTACCCGATCCTGCGCACCGACGACCTGTCCGGCGCGGTGTGGATTCCCGGTGACGGCAAGGCCAATCCCACCGACCTGACGCAATCGCTCGCCAAGGGCGCGCGCCTGCGCGGCGCGCGCATCTTCGAGCACACGCGCGTCACCGGCGTCGTCGTCGAGCGCGGCGCGGTCGCCGGCGTGCGCTGGCAGCGCGGCCGCGGGCCGAATGCAGAGCACGGCGAGATCCGCTGCGAGAGCCTGGTCAACTGCGCGGGCCAGTGGGCGCGCGCCTTCGGCGCCATGGCCGGCGTCGCTGTTCCCTTGTTCGCGGCCGAGCACTTCTACGTCGTCACCAAGCCCATCGAAGGCGTGCACCCGGACCTGCCGGTGATGCGCGACCCCGACGGCTACATCTACTACAAGGAGGAAGTCGGCGGCTTGGTGATGGGAGGATTCGAGCCGGTGGCCAAGCCATGGGACGTGCGCGCGATCCCCGACGACTTCGAGTTCCAGCTTCTCGGCGAGGACTGGGACCAGTTCGAGATCCTGATGACCAATGCGATCCATCGCACGCCTTGCCTCGAGACCGCCGAGATACGCATGCTGCTCAACGGGCCCGAGAGCTTCACGCTCGACGGCAACTTCATCCTCGGCGAAGCGCCCGAGCTCCGGCACTATTTTGTCTGCGCGGGATTCAACTCGGCGGGCATCGCCAACGCCGGCGGCGCAGGCAGGCTGATCGCGGAATGGATCGTCGGCGGCGAAGCGCCGATCGACTTGTGGGACGTCGACATCCGCCGCTTCGCGCCGTTCCACACCAATCGCCGGCATCTGGTCGACCGAACCGCCGAGACGCTGGGGCTGCATTACGCGATGCGCTGGCCGCGCGAGGAGCTCGCCACGGTCCGGCCGCTGCGGCGCTCGCCGCTCTACGATAGGCTCGACGCCAAGCGCGCGGTATTCGGCAGCAAGCTCAACTGGGAGCGCGCCAATTATTTCCTTCCCGTGGGAGCGCCGCTGCCGCCGCCGACGCTGGACACGCCGGGATGGCTGCCCTACGTGCTCGACGAGCAGCGCGCCACGCGCGAGGACGTCGTCGTGTTCGATCAGACCTCGTTCGCCAAGTTCGTGCTCGAGGGACGCGACGCGCTCGCGCTCCTGCAGCGCCTGTGCGCCAACGAGATCGACGTGTCCATAGGCCGCATGGTGTACACGGCGATGCTCAACGAGCGCGGCGGCTTCGAGAGCGATCTCACCATCACGCGACTCGCGCCCGAGCGATTCTTCATCCTTACCGGATCGGCGCAGGCGACGCGCGACGCCGACTGGATCAACCGTCATCGTCGCGACGACGAGTTCGCGGTGCTCGTCGACGTCACCAGCGCGTACTCGGTGCTGTCGGTGATGGGACCGAAATCCGCGGCGCTGCTCGGCAGCTCTCCGCCGACGACGTCGGCAAGGACGCATTGCCCTTCGCGATGACGCGCGACATCGACGTCGGCTACGCGCGCGTGCGCGCGGCGCGCATGAGCTACGTCGGCGGGCCAGGCTACGAGCTCCTGGTGCCGACCGACCAGTGCCTGACGCTGTACGATGCGCTGTTCGACGCCGGCGCAGCGTTCGGCCTGCGAGACGCCGGCTACTACACCATCGACGCGCTGCGCATCGAGGCCGGCCGCCGCGCCTGGGGCGCCGAGCTCGGCCCCGACGAGACGCCGTGGGAAGCCGGGCTCGCCTACGCGGTCAAGCTCGACAAGACGGGTGGATTTCCTCGGCAAGGCGGCGCTGCTACGGCAGCGCGAGCAAGGCGTGAAAAAGCGCCTGGTCGATGTTCACCTTCGACGATCCCGCGGCGTTTGCGTGGGGCGGCGAGCCGATCCTGATGGACGGCCGCAGCGTCGGCGAGCTCACGTCCGCGGGATACAGCCGAAAGCTCGGCCGCGTGGTGGCGATGGGCTATGCGCGCAGCGACGAGGCGCTCACCGACGAGCGCCTGCTGGCCGCGCAATACAAGGTCGACGTCGCCGGCGAGATCTGCGCGGTGAGCGCGCATCTCGCGCTGCGCTGATCGCGCCGCGGCGGCGCGTTGCTCAGCGCGCCTCAGTTCCGATTCAGCATCCAGCGCAGCGCCGCGGCCATCGCCCAGCCGATGAGGTAGACGAGCACCGAACAGAACGCCGCCGCCAGGAAGAAATCCAGCGGATCGAAGGCGTTGAACTCGAAGGCGTCGTTTCCCGTGAGCATGCGGCCGATGAGCGTGTACGGCACGGCGAGGATGGCGATCAGGATGTCACCCATCCACGTGCCGCGATGCCGGTAGGCGTCCACCCAGGCCCATAGGTAGGCAAGCAGGTAACTGCCGACGAAGACGACACCCGTCGTCGATCCCGGTCGAATCATGGCGCATCCTCGGGAAGTGTCATGCGATCAGGCCGCCAGCGTCCGTCGCGCCATCGCGTCGAAGCGGCGCGCCGCCGCATCGTTGCGCGCCGGCTTCCAGCGCGACGAGCAGCGCGTCGGCGCTCGCCGGATCGTTGCATACCAGCACCATGTCGCAGCCCGCGGCGCGGGCCGCGTCGGCGCGCGCCACGATGTCGCCTGCGCCCTTGGCGCCCGCCATCGACAAGTCGTCGCTGAACACGAGCCCGTCGAAGCCGTAGCGCGAGCGCAGCAGGTCCTGCAGCCAGACGCGCGAGAATCCGGCGGGCTGCGCATCGACCTCGGGATAGATCACGTGCGCGGGCATCACCCCCGCGACGCCGGCGCGAATCAGCGCGCCGAAGGGCACCAGGTCGTCCTTTTCGATCGCCGCGAGCGGACGCGGATCGACCGGAATCTCGTGATGCGAGTCGGCGGCGACGAATCCGTGTCCTGGAAAATGCTTCACCACCGCCGCCATGCCGGCGGCGTGCAAGCCACGGCACAACGCGGCTCCCAGGTGCGCCACGGCGTTCGGATTGCGATGCAGCGCACGATCGCCGATCACCGAGCTCGCGCCGTAGTCGAGGTCGAGCACCGGCGTGAAGCTGAAATCGACGCCGTGCGCGTGAAGCTCGCCGCCGATGAGCCGCCCAAGCCGCTCGGCGTCCGCCGCCGCGCCGGCGACGTCATCGTCCCAGCGCTTGCCGAGCGTGCGCATCGGCGGAATAGGCGTGAATCCATCGCGAAAGCGCTGCACGCGACCGCCCTCGTGGTCCACCGCGATCAGCGGCGCGGGACTGCGCAACGCCCTGATCTCGGCGGTGAGCGCGGAGAGCTGCGCGGGCGTCGCGTAGTTGCGCGCGAACAGGATCACGCCGCCGACCAGCGGATGCGCGATGCGCTCGCGATCGGCGGCGTCGAGCACGTGGCCCGCGACGTCGATCATGGCGGGACCGCGCGCGATGGCAGCGCTTGCGCGCGCCTTGCTCATGTCGAAACCCCGGTCGATCCCGCCTCGCGCAGCAGCGCCTTCATCTGGCGCACCGCCTCGCGCAGGCCGACGAACACCGCCCGGCTCACGATGGCGTGGCCGATATGTAGCTCGCGAATGCCCGTAAGCGCCGCGACCGGCTGCACGTTGAAGTAGTTGAGCGCGTGACCGGCGTTGAAGCGCATGCCCATGCCCGCAGGTCGCCTCGCCGGCAGCGCGTATCTTGGCGAGCTCGGCCTGCACCGGCTCGCTGCGCGCATCGCGGCCGCGCGCATGGAAGGCGTGCGCGTACGGACCCGTGTGGATCTCGCACACGCGCGCCCCGACGCGCGCGGCCGCTTCCACCTGCCGGATGTCGGCGTCGATGAACACGCTGGTCATGATTCCGGCGCCGGCGAGCTTGGCGACGATGCCGCCGAGCCGTCGCTCCTCGCGCGCCACGTCGAGACCGCCCTCGGTCGTGACCTCCTCGCGGCCTTCCGGCACCAGCATCGCCATCTCGGGCTTGAGCGCGCAGGCGATGCCGACCATCTCGTCGGTCGCCGCCATCTCGAGGTTGAGCTTGATGTGCACGAGCTCGCGCAGGCGGCGCACGTCCTCGTCCTGGATATGACGCCGGTCCTCGCGCAAATGCACCGTGATGCCGTCGGCGCCGCCGAGATGCGCCTCGACCGCGGCCCACACCGGATCGGGCTCGTAGGTGCGCCGCGCCTGCCGGAGCGTCGCGACGTGGTCGATGTTGACGCCGAGCTCAATCATGGACGCTATCGGTTCCCTCGCTGGTTTCCTCGTCGAGCGAGCGCAGATCGCGCACGACGCGACGGCTGAATACGGCGCGCTGCTCGAGGTAATGGTCGAGCACCTCGCGCATCAGTCGCTTCGCCTCGGCGGCGGCGTCGGCCTCGGCGAAATCGAGGTCGGCGAGCGCCAGCAGCGTCGCGCCGCGCACCTGCGGGTAGCGCCGCCCGGGTTCCGACGCGGTCAATCGGGGGCCGCGCTCGAACGCGTAATAATAGCGTGCGACCGGATCGACCGGCGCACCGGTGTCGGCTTCGTGACGCAGCGGCAGCGCGTAGCCCAGCTCGGCGAGCAGGTTGAGCTCGAACTGGCGCAGCACCGGTGCCTGCTCGGCGCCGGACGCCAGCCGCGCGAGCGCATCCTCGTAGTCGCGGTACAGATTCGGATGCGGATCCTCGCGCGCCAGCAACTTGAGCAGCAGCTCGTTCAGATAGAAGCCGCACAAGAGCGCCGATCCGCCGACCAGCGGCAGCCCGCCGCGCCATTCGGCGCGCATCAGCGTCTTGAGCTCGCCGCTGCCCGCCCACGACAAGGTCAGGGGCTGGAACGCCTGCAGGATGCCGCGCAGCTCCGAGCGCGGCCGGCGCGCGCCGCGCGCAACCAGCGCGACGCGGCCGTGCGACTCGGTCAGCGCCTCGACGATCAGGCTTGTCTCGCGGTACGGATAGGCGTGCAGGACGAAACCGTGCTGGTCGTCGCGGCGCTCGCTTGGCTGCTTCATGGCTCGACCATGATGGCGATCAGTACCCCAGGCGGTCGAGCATGCGCTCGTCCGAGGACCAGCCCGATCTCACCTTCACCCAGACCTCGAGGAACACCTTGCCGCCGAAGAGCTCCTCCATGTCGCGCCGCGCCGAGCTGGCGATGCTCTTCATGCGCTCGCCTCCCTCGCCGAGCAGCATCGCGCGCTGTCCGGCCTTTTCGACGTAGACCGTCGCATGAATGGTGCGCAGGTCGCGCTTGTGGTCGAAGCTGTCGATGACGACGCTCGTCGCGTACGGCACTTCGGCGCCGAGCAGCCGGAAGATCTTCTCGCGGATGTATTCCGCGGCGAGAAAGCGCTCGTCGCGATCGGTGACGTCGTCGTCCGGATACATCGCTTGGGCGACAGGAAGATGCGCGCGCACCTCGGCGAGAAGATCGTCGAGCTGCCATCGCTTTTCGGCGCTGACCGGGACGATCGCGGCGAAATCGCGCAGCGCAGCGACCTCGGCGATCGCCGGGAAGTAGTCGCGCGCGATCGGTCACGCGATCGACCTTGTTGAGCGCGACGATCACCGCGCCGTCGCTGGGCAGCAGCGCCAGGACCTCGCGATCTCCCGCGGTGAGGCGCCCGGCTTCCATCACCCAGATCACGACGTCGACGCCGCCGATACCGGCGCGCACCGAGCTGTTCAGACGCTGATTGAGCGCCGACGCGTGCTGCGTCTGGAAGCCGGGCGTGTCGACGAACACGTACTGCGCGTCGGCGCTGGTCAGGATGCCGAGCACGCGGTGACGCGTGGTCTGCGCCTTGCGTGAGGTGATGCTGATGCGCGCGCCGACCAAGGCGTTGACCAGCGTCGACTTGCCCACGTTCGGCCGCCCGACGACGGCGACGCGACCGCATCGGAAATCCGCACCGGCCACGGACCCTTCGACCGGCTCTGCGCTCTCGCTCACCGGCTCGATGCCTGTTCGTAGGCGCGGCTCGCCGCAGCCTGCTCCGCGGCGCGCCGGCTGGGTCCGGAGCCCTGCGCCTCGATGCCCATGCCCGGGATCCGGCACATCACGTCGAAGGACTGCACATGCGCCTCGCCATTGACGGCGACGATCGCGTACTCGGGTAACGCGAGGCGCCGCGCCTGCAGCCACTCCTGCAGGCGCGTCTTCGGATCCTTCGCCGCGCCCACGTCGATCTGTGCCAGCTCAGCTGCATACACGCGCGCGACGCTGGCGCCGGCGGAGTCGAACCCGGCGTCGATGAACACGGCGCCGAATAGTGCCTCGAGCGCGTCGGCGAGGATCGATGCGCGCGCCGCGCCGCCGCTCCTGATCTCGCCGGCACCGAGTCGCACATGGGCGCCCAGGTCCAGCGCGAGCGCCAGGCGATGCAGGGTGTCCCGGTTCACGAGGTTGGCGCGAACCCGCGACAGCTCGCCTTCCGACATCGCGGGAAAACGCTCGTAGATCAGTTGGGCAATGACGCAGTCGAGCACCGCATCGCCGATGAATTCCAGGCGCTCGTTGTGTTCGGGGCCGGCGCTGCGGTGGGTCAGTGCTTGTTGCAGAAGCTCCGGGCGCTGGAAGACATGACCCAGCGAATGCCCCGCGTCGAAGGGCATGAGGCTATTTCTTCGCGGACGCGTCGAACTCCAGCAGAAGGCTCACATTGCCGACGAGGTGCAGGACCTTGGTCCAGCTCGCGGTGGCGACCAGCTGATTGCCTTCCTTGACGACCTCGACGTCGGCGCCGCGCACCGAGTCGATGTAGTCCGCCGCTGCCTTGAGGTCGAAGTCGCGCCTGAACTGGTACAGCGTGAACCCCTCCTTCGACGTCGCCAGCGTGTTGGCCATCACTTTCTGCACGGTGTACCACTCGATATAGGCCGGCACCATCCGGAAGCCGACCATCACGACGAGCATCGCGAAGATGGCCACGAAGACAAAGCCGGTGATGGTGAGGCCCTGCTGCCGACTGCGGGTGTTCATCGGCCTCTTTACCCAGTCACTCGTGTACCTTCGCGCCGCGCGCTCCGATATTCGCCCTCGAGGCGACTCTTCACTCATGTGCTCTCCCCTTCAGTGGATCGAGCTGCCGATCCGCTTGAAAGCCAGACTGCTGATGTCGTCCCAGTTGAACCAGATGAAAAACGCCTTGCCGCGGATGTGGTCGTCCGGCACGAATCCCCAGTACCGGCTGTCGTCGCTGTTGTCGCGATTGTCACCCATCATGAAATAGCTGCCCGCGGGCACCTTGCACGTGAATCCGCGCTCATTGTAAACGCAGTTTTCCCGGCCGGGGAACATGCGAACGTTCTGCTGGAAGACAGGCTGGAACGGCCGGATTCTGGGCAATTGTGTGGTCGCGATCACCGGTTTTCTCGAAAAATCGCTCGGTATTGACGTAAGCGAGGCCTTCCAGGTAGCCGTAATTGCCGTCCTGGGTCTGCGGCCAGGGCACGCCGTTGACCGTGAGCTTCTTGTCGCGGTATGTCACCTCGTCGCCAGGCAGCCCGACCAGCCGCTTGATGAAGTCCTGCGACGGATTGGCGGGATAGCGAAAGACGATCACATCGCCACGCTGCGGGTCGTTCGTGGGAATGATCTTTTTCTCCAGGATCGGCAACCGTATGCCGTAGGCGAACTTGTTTACCAGGATGAAATCGCCGACCTCCAGCGTCGGGCGCATCGACGAGCTCGGAATCTTGAATGGCTCGGCGATGAACGAACGCAGCAGGAACACGATCAGGAGCACCGGGAAAAAGCTCTTCGGGTACTCGATCCACCACGGCTCGGGTGCTCCGCTGGCTCGATGCCTCGCGAACACGAGCTTGTCGGCGAGCGCGATCACGCCGGTGACGACGGTGAGCACGAAAAGGATCAGGGCAAAGTTCATTTCTCTCCCACCTGCAGGATGGCGAGGAACGCTTCCTGCGGGATCTCGACGCTGCCGACTGCCTTCATGCGCTTCTTGCCGGCCTTTTGTTTTTCGAGCAGCTTGCGCTTGCGCGTGATGTCGCCGCCGTAGCACTTGGCGAGCACGTTCTTGCGCAGCGCCTTGACCGACTCGCGGGCGATGATCTGCGCGCCGATCGCCGCCTGGATCGCGACGTCGAACATCTGCCGCGGGATGAGCGAGCGCATCTTGGAGACCACCTCGCGCCCGCGGTAGAGCACGTTGGCGCGATGCACCATGACCGACAGGGCGTCGACGCGCTCGCCGTTGATGAGGATGTCGAGCTTGACGACGTCGGCGGCGCGGAACTCCTTGAAGTCGTAGTCGAGCGAGGCGTAGCCGCGCGACACCGACTTGAGCCGGTCGAAGAAATCCATCACCACCTCGGCGAGCGGCAGCTCGTAGGTGAGCATCACCTGCCGCCCGACGTACTGCATGTTCTTCTGCACGCCGCGCTTCTCGGTGCAAAGCGTGAGCACCGGGCCGACGTAGTCCTGCGGAGTGAGAATCGTCGTGGTGATGATGGGCTCGCGGATTTCCTCGACGCGCGACAGGTCGGGAAGCTTCGACGGATTCTCGATCTCGAGCAGCGTCCCGTCACGAAGCAGCACCTGATAGATCACCGTCGGCGCGGTGGTGATCAGGTCCATGTCGTACTCGCGTTCGAGGCGCTCCTGCACGATGTCCATGTGCAAGCAGGCCGAGGAAGCCGCAGCGGAAGCCGAAGCCCAGCGCCTGCGAGACTTCGGGCTCGTAGTGCAGCGACGCGTCGTTGAGCTTGAGCTTTTCCAGCGCGTCGCGCAGCGCCTCGTACTGGTTGGATTCGACCGGGTAGAGGCCTGCAAACACCTGCGGCTTGACGTCCTTGAAGCCGGGCAGCGCGCGCCGCAGCGGGTCGCTTCTCAAGCGTCAGCGTGTCGCCGACGCGCGCCGCCTTGAGCTCCTTGATGCCGGCGATGACGAAGCCCACGCCTCCGGCCGACAGCGCATCGCGTGCCACCGCCTTGGGCGTGAACACGCCGACCTGCTCGCAGTTGTAGGTCGCGCCGGTCGCCATGAGCAGGACCTTGTCGCGCGGCTTGAGCGTCCCGTCCATCACGCGCACCAGCATGACCACGCCTACGTAGTTGTCGAACCAGGAGTCGATGATCAGCGCCGAAAGCGGCGCGGCGGGATCGCCCGACGGCGGCTTGATGCGTGCGATCACCGCCTCCAGGATGTCGTCGACGCCCTCGCCCGTCTTGGCGCTGGCGTGGATGGCGTCGTGCGCCGGGATGCCGATGATGTCCTCGATCTCCTCGATCACGCGCTCGGGCTCGGCGGAAGGAAGGTCGATCTTGTTGAGCACAGGCACCACGTCGACGCCCTGCTCGATGGCCGTGTAGCAGTTCGCCACCGTCTGCGCCTCGACGCCCTGCGAAGCGTCGACCACCAGCAAGGCTCCTTCGCAGGCAGCGAGCGATCGCGACACCTCGTAGGCGAAGTCGACGTGACCAGGCGTGTCGATGAGGTTGAGGCTGTAGGTCTCGCCGTCGCGAGCCGCGTACGAGAGCGCCGCGGTCTGCGCCTTGATGGTGATGCCGCGCTCGCGCTCGAGGTCCATCGAATCGAGGACCTGCGCCTCCATCTCGCGTTCCGCGAGCCCGCCGCAGCGCTGGATGAAGCGGTCGGCCAGGGTCGATTTGCCGTGGTCGATGTGGGCGATGATGGAGAAATTGCGAATGTGCTGCATGGGTCGACTGAGGGGCTGCCCTAAAGCAAAGGGGCACCGTGCAGTGCCCCTGTCTTCGGTCCGGATCGGTATCGGAACAAGCTGAATATTAACCGATTTTTGGCCTGGACGCGACCGAAGGCTGCGTCTGCCGCAGCCAGCGGGCGAGCACGCCCCGGTCGAGCCGGTGAAAGCACAGCGCGGTGTCGCCGTCGAGCAGCACCGGCACCTTGTCGCCCCAGCGCGCCTCGAGCGCCGGATCGGCGTCCACGTCGAGCTCGAGCAGCGCCACGCCTGTGGGCGCAAGCATCGCGCTCGCTGCCTCGCGCATCTCGTCGCATAGATGGCAGTACGCGCGACCGAGAAGCGTGAGCGTCACGCGCGCTTATTCGCCGCTGGCCACGCGCAGCGTCGAGAAGAACTGGAGCTCGCCGCGCCGCAGCAGGAACGTCACCGACGCGCCCTTGTCGAGCTTGGCGATGATTCCGTTGACCTGCTCCGCGCTCTTCGCCTCGATCGTGGCCCCGCGGCTGATGACGGCGACGATGACGTCGCCGGCCTGGATGTCGCCGCGCGACGTGCCGCTGCTGTCTTCGACGACGACGCCGTTCTTCAGATCGAGCTCCTTCTTCTGCTCGTCGGTGATATCCGCGAGGATGAGCCCCATGCGGTTGGGCTTGACCTTCTCCTTGTTCTGCGGCGCGGCGCGGCGCGTCGGCTTGACGGCTTCGTCCTCTTTGAGCTCGGCCACCGTCACGACGATGTCGCGCGCGGCGCCTTTGCGCCACACCTGCAGCGTCACTTTCGAGCCGGGCTTGACCTGCGTGATGATGCGCGGCAGCTCGGACGAAGTGTTCACCGTACGGCCGTCGGCCTTGAGCACGATGTCGCCGGACTCGACACCCGCCTTGTCGGCGGGCCCGCCTTTTTCCACCGAATTGACCAGCGCGCCGCTCGCCTTGGACAGCCCGAAGGCTTCGGCGGTCTCCTTGGTCACTTCCTGGATCTGCACGCCGATGCGACCGCGCGTGACCCGGCCCTTGTCCTGCAGCTGTCTCACCACATTCATGGCGACGTCGATCGGGATCGCGAAGGCGAGTCCCATGTAGCCGCCGGTGCGGCTGAAAATGAGCGAATTGATGCCGACCACTTCGCCGCGCATGTTGAACAGCGGCCCCCCCGAATTGCCGGGATTGATCGGCACGTCGGTCTGGATGAATGGCACGAGGTTCTCGTTGGGCAGCTCGCGGCCCTTGGCGCTGACGATGCCCGCGGTGATGGTGTTCTCCAGCCCGAACGGCTTGCCGATCGCCGCGACCCACTCGCCGACCTTGAGCTTCTCCGGGTCGCCGATGGTCACCTTCTGCAGACCCGTCGCCTCGATCTTGAGCAGCGCGACATCGGTGCGCTTGTCGGTCCCCACCACTTTCGCCTTGTACTCGCGCTTGTCGGAGAGCTTGACCGACACCTCGCTCGCGTCATCGACCACGTGGCCGTTGGTCAACACGTACCCGTCGGCCGAGAGGATGAATCCGGAGCCGGTCGCCTGCTGCTCGAATTCGCGCTGGCGCGGCCCGCCGCGCGGAATCTGTCCGAAGCGGCGGAAGAATTCGTAAAAAGGATCGTCCTCGGAAAGCTCCGGCATCTGCGGGCGCCTCGCCTTCTGGGTGACGTCGATGCTGACCACGGCAGCACCCTGCTGCTCGTAGAGCTCGGTGAAATCGGGAAGCCTGCCGGACTGCGCGGTGGCGGCCTGGGCGAAGCAGGCGAAGCAGGACAGCGCAGCAAGCATCGTCCATGCGCGAAAGATCATGCGTCGTTACCTCTGTCGTTGAGTGCGGAAATCGAGATGACGGTGCTAGCGGTGATTCACCGAATAGGCGATCTGGCGCACGGTCGATCCTGGCGCCTCGCCTAGCACGGTGATCAGGTATTCGTTGAGCGGGCGCGCGAACACGTTCACGCCGCCCTGCTGCGAGAGTCCGACCGTCTGCGGCGACGACGGCGTCGGCTCGACGAACACCGAGATCGCGACCAGCCCGTCGGAGAATACCAGATGCGCAACCTTGTCCGGCTTGCCGCGCAGCGTGCGAAAACCCTCGACCACCTTGGAGAAACCCGGCGGCAAATCCTTCACCACCCAGCCGGTCTCGTGCGGCGCCACGTCCGCGCTGGGGGTTTCGATCACGTGCCAATCGACGGGCGCCGGCGGGAACGTCGTCTTGAACTGCGTGCGGTCGAGCCGCCCGCCTATCTGGATATCGGTGAACGCGAACTGCTCGACCGGGTCACCCTTTTCGTTGATCAGGCGGGCCTTGAGCAACAAGCCGCTGGGGACGTCCGCCCAGAACTTGTGGCCATAGCGCAAGTTGTCCTTCGGCTCGAAAACGTACGCCTGCGTGTCGCGCCCGGCGATGCGCGCCGTCTCGGCCTTGCGAAAGGTGTAATGCTCCAGCAGCGTCGATTGCTGCTGCGGCAGCAGCGAAGGAAAGACGTTGTGCAGCGCCCGCGGCTCGACGCGCACCACGCGCGCGTCGTTGTAGTAGCAGCGCACCTGGTCGTTGAGACGGATCACCTCGCGCGCCGGGCCGTCCAGGCTGGTCAGCTTCTCGTACTCGGTGCCGAGATCGTTGAAATGCACCAGGCGCGAAGTCTCGATCCGGTTGCCGTGCTGGTTGGAGACCGTTCCGACGTAGTCGAGCGTTCGCGCCGCCTCGGCGGCGCGTTGCAGCCACTGCGTGGCTTCCTGCGCCTGCGCGACGGGAACGACGAACAGCGTCGCCGCGAACAGGCCGGTGCGCAGCAGCCGGGGGGACGCCCCCCTCACCACCCTTACCGCGCGCAGGGCGCGACTACGGGCGCGCATCCGGTTCGCTGGCGGCGACCGCGCGCAAATACGGGCGTGCGCCCTGGATCGCGGTCGAAGGCGAATACTCCTGGTGCGCGAGCAGATACTCGTTGTCGACAGGGCGGCGGGCGTCGGCAGCGCGCACCAGAGCGGCCTGCCGCGCGGCCATGATCGCCGTCTGCGGCGTCGGCATGGTGGACAGCGCGACCCAGCCGACGACGCTGACGGCGGCGACCGTCGCAGCCGCCGCGAGCGCGATGGCGGCCGGCGCGGTGCGTCGTCGCTGCGGCGCCAGAACGGTGGGCTCCGATTCCAGACGCTTCGAGAAGCGCTCGGAGAAACCCGAGCGCGTGGCGCACGGTCCGCGCAAGGCGTCGCCGATGACGTGATAGCACACCCACGTCGACACGCAATGCGATTGTTTGAGGCCGATGCACACGGTATCGACGCGCGCGACGTCGAGTTCGCCGTCCATCAGCAGCGAGATTTCCTCCGGCTCCACGGACCTGCTGGCGCCATGCTGGCCAGGGTCTGCCTGGAATGTGCCCATCACCATCTCCGATCCTTATCCGTCCCCAGCAGCGGCCGCAGCTCGGCCGCGATCGCTTCGCGCGCCCTGAATATCCGGGAGCGCACCGTGCCAATCGGACAATTCATCACGTTGGCAATCTCTTCATAACTCAATCCCTCGATTTCGCGCAGCGTGATCGCGGTGCGCAAATCCTCGGGTAACGCGTCCATCGCCTTGTTGACGGTGTTCGCTATCTGCTTGCCGTGCAACTCGTCCTCGGGTGTCGCCGAATCGCGCAACTGCTCGGCGTCCTCGAAACCCTCCGCTTCCTCATTGTCGAAACCGGTCGACGTCGGCGCCCGCCTTCCCATCGCGACCAGGTAGTTCTTGGCCGTGTTGATCGCGATCCGATACAGCCAGGTGTAGAACGCGCTGTCTCCGCGAAACGAAGGCAGCGCGCGATACGCCTTGATGAACGCTTCCTGCGTCACGTCCTCGACCTCGCCAGGGTCGCGAACCAGCCTCGACAACAGCCGTCCCAGCTTGCGCTGGTATTTCAATACAAGCAGCTCGAATGCGCGCTTGTCACCCCGTTGGGCGCGCTCCACGAGCTGCTGATCTACTTCGCGGTCAGCCATCCGCGGGCGGTCCTTCGTATCGTTGGTCTTTTCGCCGCACCGCTTGAGGCGCAACGTCCGCCGGGAGTATAGACCAGAGACCCCGGCCGGCTGGAACCACGGTACCTACGGAAGCCTGCTGCCTAGACCATCGCAACCCCCGGAAGTTCAAGGTGGCGGCGTGTTTCCGGCATGGTTGCCGCGGCGGGCGTCTAGCGGGCCTCGAGCGTCACCACGCGGCTCGACGCGGCCGGTGACGAGCCCGCGGACGTTGCGGATCGGCGGCTGCCGCCACGCTTCCAGCGCCGCTCGGCGCCCGGCGTCCAGCAGGCCCAGCTGATCGAGCACCGCGACGCTTGCCGGATGCAGTCCGCGCCAGCTCCCGTCGGCGACCTTGATGGCGATGCCCCACCCCCTGGAACGCACGCCGATCGCCTGCACCCCCTCGGCGCCGACCTTGGTCACCCAGTCGCCGCCGCCCGCCTGCATGAACGCCAGGTCATTGCGGCCCTCGCCCGAGACCATCTCCGGGTGGGCGCTCATCGCCGCCGCCAGGCGCTGCGGCGCGCTGCCGTAGCGCGCATCCTCGCGACTGCCGGCCAGCCGCGCGAAGGCGTAGGCAAGGCGCGACAGCGGAACGGCGTAGTTGGGCGCCGAGCAGCCATCGATCCCGGCGACCAGGCTCGACTCGGCCACGCCGCACATGTGGGCGACGGCCTGCCGGATCTCGAGCTGCAGAGGGTGATGAAAGTCGAGGTAGGTGTCGATGCGCGCGCCGCATTGCCTGCAATGCGCCAGCATGCCGGCGTGCTTGCCCGAGCAATTGTTGTGCAGCTGCGTGAACTTAGTCCCCGGCGGCGGCGCCTCGTCGCGCAGGCTGTAGAAACGCGGCGGATGGACGCCGCACTGCAGATCGGATTCGCTGTTGCCGGCGCGCGCGAGCATGTCGGCAGCCGCCTCGACGTGGCGCGGCTCGCCAGAATGGCTGGCGCACATCAGCGCGACCTCCGGCGTCGAGAAGCCAAAGCGCTCGATGCCGCCGGCGGCAGTGAAAGGAATCGCCTGCAGCGGCTTGAGCGCGCTGCGCGTCAGCGTGAGGTGCTCGGGATCGCCCGCGGCGTGGATCAGGCGCCCCTCGGCATCGACCACCGCGACCGAGCCGTAGTGCACGCTGTCGACCGCCTCGCCGCGCGTGGCTCGCGCCAGAGGAGCGTGGGTCGCCGTCATCGTGCGCTCGGGACGGGCATCGCCTGTTGGATCATTGCTGGCGCGATCAGTTCAACGCGACGCCAGGGCCTGGCGGATCGATTCGAGCGCGGCGGGATCCTCGATCGTGGTCAGGTCGCCCGGATCGCGCCCTTCCGCCAGCGCCTGGATCATCCGTCGCAGCAGCTTGCCCGAGCGCGTCTTGGGCAGTATCGGCACGAAATGCACGCGCGACGGCCGCCCGATCGCGCCGAGCTCGCGATCCACCGTGTCCATCACTTCCTGCCGCAATGCCGCCGCGCCCTGGGCGTCGGCGATGCGCGCCGGGTCCTTGACCACCGCGAACGCGACGGGCACCTGTCCCTTCACGGCGTCGGCCACGCCGACGACCGCGACCTCGGCCACGCCGGAGTGCGCCTGGATCGCTTCCTCGATCTCGCGCGTGCCGAGGCGGTGGCCGGCGACGTTGATGACGTCGTCGGTGCGACCGAGCACGAAGTAATAGCCGTCGGCGTCGCGCGTCGCCCAGTCGAAGGTCGAATAGACGAGCTTGCCGGGCACGGTGCGGAAATACGTCTCGACGAAGCGCGTGTCGTCGCCCCACACCGTCGTCATGCACCCCGGAGGCAGCGGCGGCGTGATCGTGAGCACGCCCTTCCGGTCGGCGCCGACCTCCTCGCCGCTGGCTTCATCGAGCAGGCGCACGTCGTAGCCGCACGTCGGGAACGACGGGCTACCGAACTTGCGCGGGGTCGCCTCGATGCCGGGCTGCGCAGAAAGGATGGGCCAGCCGCTCTCGGTCTGCCAGTAGTTGTCGACGATCGCGACGCCCAGCGAGTCGGCCGCCCAGCGCGCGGTAGGCTCGTCGAGCGGCTCGCCGGCGAGAAAAAGATAGCGAAGCGAGGAAAGGTCGTGCCGCTTCATGAAAGACGCGTCCTGTTTCTTGAGCACGCGGATGGCGGTGGGCGAACTGAACATGGTGCGCACCTTGTAGCGCTCGACGATGTCCCACCACACGCCGGCGTCGGGCCGCGTCGGCAGACCTTCGTACATGACGGTCGCCGAGCCGTTGATCAACGGCGCGTAGACGATGTACGAGTGGCCGACCACCCAGCCGATGTCGCTGGTGGTGAACATGGTCTCGCCGGGCGCGACGCAGAAAATGTCGCGCATCGACGCCGCCAGCGCCACCGCGTAGCCGCCGGTGTCGCGCTGCGCGCCCTTGGGGCGTCCGGTGGTGCCCGAGGTGTAGAGGATGTACGACGGCTCCGACGATTCCATCCACTCGCACGCCACGCGCGCACCGGCGTGCTTCGCCGCGAGCGTGGCGTAGTCGACGTCGCGTCCAGGCACGCGCGCAGCGCCCGCGTCGAGCCGGCGATCGACCATGAGCACGCGCGCGGGCGGATGCTTGGCGAGCCGCACTGCTTCGTCGACCAGCGGCTTGTAGGCGATGGTCTTGCCGCCGCGCATGCCGCCGTCGGCGGTCACCATCACCTTCGGCCGCGCATCGTCGATGCGCGTGGCCAGGCTCGCCGCGGCGAATCCGCCGAACACCACCGAATGGATCGCGCCGATGCGCACCGTCGCGAGCATGGCGAACACCGCCTCGGGAATCATCGGCATGTAGATCAGCACCCGATCGCCGCGCTCGACGCCGAGCTCTCTGAGCATCGACGCGCAGGCGTTGACCTCCGCCGCGAGCTCATCGTACGTGTAGGTGCGCTCGATCCCGGTTTCGCTCGACACGAAGATCAGCGCCGGCTGTCCGCCGCGCGCCGGGAGGTGGCGATCGATCGCGTTGTGGCACAGGTTGGTGCGTCCGCCGACGAACCAGCGCGCGAACGGCGGCCGGCTGTAGTCGAGCGTCGCCGAGAACGGAGTCTGCCAGTCGATCAGCGTCGCGCGCTCGCGCCAGAAGGCGTCGCGCTCGTCCAGCGACCGGCGATGCGTCTCGCGGTAGGTCGCGTTCAATTCCCTACCGGGTCGGCGCCGATGCGCACGACCGTGCGCCCGCGAATCATGCCCTTCAGGAACGCGTCGAAATGCGTCGGCAGCTCGGCGAAGTCGATGGTGCGAACCTTCGACTGCACGCGCGATGGCTTCCACTCCTTCGCCAGGCGATCCCACAGCTTCTGCCGCTCGGGCATCGCGCCCTCGGAGCTGTTGATGCCCAGCAGCTTCACGCCGCGAAGTATGAACGGCATCACCGTGGTGTTGAGCTTGTAGTCGGCGGCGAGGCCCACGCTGCCGACGGTGCCCCACTGCTTCATGGTCGACAGCATCCACGCCAGGTGGTCGCCGCCGAGGTTGTCGATCGCGCCGGCCCACGTCGCCTTGCCCAGCGGCTTGATCGACGACAGGTCGAGATCCTGGCGCGACATGACCTCGGAGGCGCCGATCGATCGCAGGTAAGTCTCCTCCTCCGCCTTGCCGGTGAGCGCGACGACGTGATAGCCCAGCTTGTCGAGAATGTCGATGGCGACGCTGCCGACCCCGCCGGTCGCGCCATTGACGATGACCGGCCCGCTGGCGGGGGTGAGCCCGTTGTGCTGCATGAGCTCGACCGCGAGCGCGGCGGTGAACCCGGCTGTGCCCAGCGTCATCGCCTCGAACGCCGTCATGTTCGGCGAGCGCCGCACCACCCAGTCGGCGGGAACGCGCGCGTATTCGGCGTAGCCGCCGTCGTGCGCGACGCCCATGTCATAGGCGTGGACGATGACCTTGTCGCCGTGGCGGAAGCGCGGATCGGCGGAAGTCTCGACGGTGCCGGCCATGTCGATGCCGGCGACGGTCGGATACTTGCGCATGATCTTGCCGGCGCCGTTGTACGACAGGGCGTCCTTGTAATTGATCGTCGAGTACTTGGTGCGCACCAGCACATCGCCCGGATCGAGCTCCTCGGGCGCCATCTCGACGAAACGGCTTCGGATGACGCCGTCCTCCTGGAACGTGCGATAGGCCTTGAAGTGCTGTGGCGGCTGAAGGGGCTGCATCGGTGGATCCTCCTAGGTCAGACGCTCGCGACGTCGCCGGTCTGGTGCGGCAGTGACATGTATTCGCGCGTGCGCATTTCGATCAGGCGGCTGACGGTGCGCGCAAACTCGTGACTGTTGGGCCCCGCCACGTAGAGATCATGCTCCGGCACCGCCGCCGATACCAGCAACTTTACCCGATGATCGTAAAGGACGTCGACGAGCCAGGTAAAGCGCCGTGCCGCGTTGCCCATGTCCGGGGTCAGCCGGGGCACGTCCGAGACGATGACCACGGCGAAGCGGCGGGCGAGCTCGAGGTAGTCGAGCTGCGAGCGGGGCCCCTCGCACAAGGTGGCAAAGTCGAACCAGACGACGCTTCCGGCGCGCCGCCGGGCCTTCATCGTCCGCGATTCCACCGTCAGCGCCGGCGTCTCGTCCGGCCCGGCGCGCATGCGGTCGAACAGCGCCGAGAGCTGCGCGTCGGCGGCACCCGCCGCCGCGATGAGGTACGCGGTCCCCTGCTCCAGCGCGCGCAGCCGGTAGTCGACGCCGCCGTCGATCTCGACGATGTCCAGGCGCTCCTTGAGCATCGCGATGGTGGGGAGGATGGCGTGGCGCTGCAAGCCGTTGGGATAGAGCGCGTCGGGCGGATAGTTCGAGGTCATGACGAACACCACGCCGCCCTCGAACAGTGCGGACAGCAGCCGGCCGAGGATCATGGCGTCGGCGACGTCGGAGACGTGGAACTCGTCGAAGCAGATGACGCGATAGCGGCGGGCGATGCGCGCCGCGACCGTGCTGAGCGGATCCTGCGTCCGCGCCAGCCCGCGCAATTCGTCGTGAACGGACTTCATGAAGGCGTGGAAGTGCACGCGGGTCTTGCGGCGATACGGCAGCGCCGAGAAAAAAGCGTCCATCAGGAAGCTCTTGCCGCGGCCTACACCGCCGTAAAAGTAGACTCCGCGCGGCGGTTCCGGCGGGTTGAGCCAGCGCAGCAGCGAGCGCCGCGCGCGGCGAAACGCGATCAGTTCTGTATAGAGCCGCTGCAGGCGCGACAGCGCTCCCTCCTGCGCGCCATCGAGCACGATATTGCGGCGCGCCAGCTCGGGCGCCAGCGCCGCCTGGAGCTCTCCCGCTTCGCCTCGCATCGCCGCGGGCAAGCCCGCGACGTCGCTCGCCAGCCTCGACTCGTCGCGCGTGGCATCGTTCATCGCGGCAGCCGGCGCGGCGAGGCGAAGCTCAGAGATTGAGCGTGCGCTTGTCGACCGCCAGCGCGGCCTCGCGCACGGCTTCCGACAGCGACGGGTGCGCGTGGCAGATGCGCGCGATGTCCTCGCTGGACGCGCCGAACTCCATCGCCACGACGCCTTCGGAGATGAGCTCCGAGACCATCGGGCCGATGGCGTGCATGCCGAGGATGCGGTCGGTGTTCGCGTCGGCGAGGAATTTCACGAAACCGCGCGTGTCGCCCATCGCCCGCGCCCGGCCGTTGGCGGTGAAGGGAAACGATCCGGCGCGATAGGCGACACCGGCGGCCTTGAGCTGCTGCTCGGTCTGGCCGACCCACGCGATCTCGGGCGATGTGTAGATCACCCAGGGCACGGTGTTGAAGTCGACGTGACCGTGCTGGCCGGCGATGCGCTCGGCGACGGCGACGCCTTCGTCCTCGGCCTTGTGCGCGAGCATCGGACCGCGCACGACGTCGCCGATGGCCCACACGCCGTCGAGATTCGTCCTGCAGTCGGCGTCGACCACGATGTAGCCGCGCTCGTCGAGGGCGAGGCCGACCTTGCCGGCATCGAGTCCCGCGGTGTGCGGCACGCGACCGATGGCGACGATGAGCTTGTCGAAGGTCGGCGTTTTTCGCCGCGCCGGAGGCGTCGGCGTAGTCGACGCTCACGGTCTTGCCGACGCTGACCTTGGCGATCTTCACGCCGAGCTCGATCGACAGTCCCTGCCGCGCGAAGGCCTTCGCCGCCTCCTTCGCCACCTGCTCGTCGGCCGCGCCGAGCAGCGCGGGCAGCGCCTCGAGGATCGTGACCTGCGCGCCCAGCCGGCGCCAGACGCTGCCCAGCTCGAGGCCGACGACGCCGGCGCCGATCACGCCGAGGCGCTTCGGAACGCTGGTCGATCGCCAGCGCGCCGTCGTTGTCGAGCACGAGCTTGTTGTCGAACGGCGTGCCCGGCAGCGCGCGCGGCTTCGAGCCCGTGGCGACGATCACGTTCTTCGCGGTCAGCGTCGTCGGCCGCGCTGCCGCCCTTGACCTCGACCTGCCACGCGCCGGGCGCGCCGCCGGCGAAGCTTCCCACGCCGTGAAAGAACGCGACCTTGTTCTTCTTGAACAGGTAGAGGATGCCGTCGTTGTTCTGGCGCACCACCTTTTCCTTGCGCGAGAGCATCCGGCCGACGTCGATCGCAAGGCCCTTGACCTCGATGCCGTGCTCGGAGAAAGCGTGCCCCGCGTGCTCGTAGTTCTCCGACGATTGCAGCAGCGCCTTCGACGGTATGCACCCGACGTTGGTGCACGTGCCGCCGGGCGCCGGCTTGCCGTCGGGCGTGCTCCAGTCGTCGATGCACGCGGTGGCGAAGCCGAGCTGCGCGGCACGGATCGCCGCGACGTAGCCGCCAGGGCCGCCCCCGATGACGACGACGTCGAATGCCTCAGTGCGTACCTCAGCCACGCGGTCCCATCCCGTCGTTGAGCGCCATGAGCGCGCCTACAGGTCCAGCAGCATGCGCGCCGGATCCTCGAGCGCTTCCTTGATCGCGACCAGCGACAGCACTGCTTCGCGGCCGTCGATGATGCGGTGATCGTACGACTGCGCGAGATAGTTCATCGGCCGCACCACCACCTGGCCGTTCTCGACCACCGCGCGGTCCTTGGTCGCGTGCACGCCGAGGATCGCCGATTGCGGCGGATTGATGATCGGCGTCGACAGCATCGAGCCGAACACGCCGCCGTTGGAGATCGTGTAGGTGCCGCCGGTGAGCTCGTCGAGCGTGAGCTTGCCTTCCTGCGCGCGCTTGCCGAACTCGGCGATCTGCATCTCGATCTCGGCGACCGAAAGCTGATCGGCGTCGCGCAGGATCGGCACCACCAGCCCGCGCGGGCTGCCCACCGCGATGCCGATGTCGAAGTACCCGTGGTAGACGATGTCGGTGCCGTCGATCGACGCGTTGACGGCGGGAAATTTCTTCAGCGCGTGCACCGCGGCCTTCACGAAGAAGCCCATGAAGCCCAGCTTGACGCCGTGCGCCTTCTCGAAGCGCTCCTTGTAGCGGTTGCGCAGCTCGATCACGCCCGCCATGTTCACCTCGTTGAACGTGGTGAGGATGGCCGCGGTCGATTGCGATTGCACCAGGCGCTCGGCGATGCGCTGGCGCAGCCGCGACATCGGCACGCGCTGCTCGGGGCGCGATCCCGCATTCGATCGCTGATGACGCCGGTGTCGGGCTCGCGGGCGGCTTCGCGGCGGCGGAGGCGCAGCGGCGGGCGCGGCCGGCGCGCCGCGCGCTTCGACCGCCTGCGCGACGTCGCCCTTGGTGATGCGTCCGCCGCGACCGCTGCCGGCCACATCGCTCGCCGCCATGCCTTCGTCGGCGAGCATCTTGCGCGCGGCGGGAAGCGCCGTCGGCGTGCCCGCAACCGGCGGTGATGGCGTCGGCTTGGGCGCGCAGCAGGCTGTGACGAGGGAACAGGGGCCGGAGGAGCGACGGGTGCGGGCGCCGCGGCGGGCCGCGCCGGAGCGGCGGCGGCCGACGGTGCGGCGCCGGCGGCGGCTTTCGCGGCGGTGTCGATGACCGCGATCACTTCCTGCGCGGTCACCGTGGCGCCGTCGTTCTTGCGGATCTCGGTGATCACGCCCGAATCGGGCGCGGGCAGCTCGAGCACGACCTTGTCGGTCTCGATGTCGATCAGGTTCTCGTCGCGCTTGACCGCATCCCCTGCCTTCTTGTGCCACGCGACGAGGGTCGCCTCGGTGATCGACTCCGGCAGCACCGGCACTTTGACTTCGATGAGCATCGTGAATCCCGTTGGTGCTTTGCATGCGTGCGCGCTGGCGCGCGCGTGGTGGTTCTCAGTGGACGGTGGTCGACCTTCGGTTGCGCTCAGTGCGCTCAGTGCGCCTCAGTGCGCAGTCACCATCTCGCCCGACCCCAGCTTGGAGGCGAACGCGTCGAGCACGAGCTGCTTTTGCTGCGCCTGATGCTTCGCCATGTAGCCGACCGCGGGCGAAGCCGAGATCGGGCGCCCTGCGTAGGCGAGCACCGCCGCGTCGGCGATGTCGGCGCGCAGATACGCGCGCAGCCGGTACCAGGCGCCCTGATTCTGCGGCTCCTCCTGGCACCAGACGACTTCCTTCGCCGACGGATAGCGCGCGATCTGCGCCTTGAAATCGTCGTGCGGAAACGGATACTGCTGCTCGAGCCGGATGATCGCCATGTCGGCGATCTTGTTCTCGCGCCGGTACGCCAGCAGGTCGTAGTAGACCTTGCCGCTGCACACGATGACCCGCCGCACCGCCTTCGCGACGAGCTTGTCGGGCTCGGCGATGACGGTGTGGAACTGGCCGTCGGCCAGCTCTTCCATGGTCGACACCGCTTCCTTGTGGCGCAGCAGGCTCTTCGGGCTCATCACGATCAGCGGCTTGCGGAAGTCGCGCACCATCTGCCGGCGCAGCAGGTGGTAGATCTGCGCCGGCGTGGTCGGCACGCAGACCTGCATGTTGTGCTCGGCGCACAGCTGCAGGTAGCGCTCGGGCCGCGCCGACGAGTGCTCCGGCCCCTGCCCCTCGTAGCCGTGCGGCAGCAGCAGCGTGAGCCCGCACACGCGGCCCCACTTGACCTCGCCGGCGGCGATGAACTGGTCGATCGACGACCTGCGCGCCGTTGGCGAAATCGCCGAACTGCGCTTCCCAGATCACCAGCATGTTCGGCGCCGAGGTCGAGTAGCCGTATTCGAAGCCGACGCACGGCGGCCTCGGACAGCACCGAGTCGATCACGTCGAAGTCGGGCTGCCCGTCGCGGATGTGCTGCAGCGGAATCCACGTCCCGGCGTCCCATTTCTCGCGGTTCTGGTCGTGCAGCACCGCGTGGCGATGCGAGAACGTGCCGCGCGCCGAATCCTGTCCGGAAAGGCGAACACCGAATCCCTGGTCGAGCAGCGTCGCGTACGCCAGCGTCTCGCCCATGCCCCAGTCGAGCGGCAATTCGCCCTCGCCCATGGCGCGGCGGTCGGCGAGCACTTTCTCGACGCGCGGATGCGCCTTGAAGCCCTCCGGCAGCGTCGTGACCTTCTGGGCGAGCACCTTGAGCCGCTTCATCGGCACGCGCGTGTCGGCGACGTCGGTCCAGTGCTTGTCGACGAAGCGGCCCCAGTCCACCGCGAACGGCGGCTTGTAGTTCGACAGGATCGTCGTGTTGGTGTGATAGCCCTTGTCCATCGCGTTGCGATAGGTCTCGATCATCGCGTCGGCCTGCTCGGCGGTGACGACGCCCTCGTCGATCAGGCGCTGCGCGTACAGCGCGCGCGTGCCCGGATGCTGATGGATGCTCTTGTACATGAGCGGCTGCGTGATCATCGGCTCGTCGGCCTCGTTGTGTCCCTGGCGGCGGAAGCAGACCAGGTCGATGAACACGTCCTTGTCGAACGTCTGCCGAAAATCGATCGCGAGCTCGATGGCCAGCAGGCACGCTTCCGGGTCGTCGCCGTTGACGTGGAAGATCGGCGCCTCGACCATCTTCGCGACGTCGGTGCAGTAGAGCGTGCCGCGCGTGTCGCGCGGGTCGGAGGTGGTGAAGCCGATCTGATTGTTGACGACGATGTGGATCGTGCCGCCGGTGCGATAGCCGCGCGTCTGCGCGAGGTTGAGCGTCTCCTGCACCACGCCCTGGCCGGCGATGGCGGCGTCGCCGTGGATCAGCACCGGCATGACCTGGTCGCAGGTCGGATCGCGGCGGCGGTCCTGGCGCGCCCGCACCGAGCCTTCGACCACCGGATCGACGATCTCGAGGTGCGACGGATTGAACGCGAGCGTGAGATGCATCGGCCCGCCGGGCGTCACCACGTCCGACGAGAAGCCCTGGTGGTACTTGACGTCGCCCGCGGAGAGATCCGCCGCGGCCTTGCCCTCGAATTCGGCGAACAGGTTGGCGGGCATCTTGCCCAGCGTGTTGACCAGCACGTTCAGACGCCCGCGATGCGCCATCCCGATCACCATTTCCTGCACGCCGGCCGCGCCGGACTTCTGGATGAGGTGGTCGAGCATCGGGATCATGGTGTCGCCGCCTTCGCCCGAGAAGCGCTTCTGGCCGACGTACTTGGTGCCCAGGTAGCGCTCCAGCGTCTCGGCGGCGGTGAGCCGCTCCAGGATGTGCTTGCGGAACTCCGGCGTGTAGCTCGGGCGCGAGCGCAGCGGCTCGATGTACGACTGGATGAATCGCTTCTGCGGCGTATCCGCCATGTACATGTATTCGGCGGCAAACGTTCCGCAGTAGGTCTGCTGCAGCGCCTGCGATGAGGTCGCGCAGGCGCATGCGATCCGTGCCTGGCGGATTGCCCTTGAACGACCCGGTGTCGAACTCGGTGTCCAGATCGGCGTCGGTAAAGCCGTAGGTGGCGATGTCGAGGTCCGCGATATAGCGCTTTTCCTGGCGCTTCAGCGGATCGAGGTCGGCGTGGAGCATGCCCAGCGTGCGGAACTTGCTGATCAGGCGCAGCACCAGCACCTGCTTGTGCATCGCCTGCGCGTCGACCATGCCGCCGGCGAGCTTGCGGCTCTTGGCGAGCTGGATGAATGTCTCGACGACCGGCTGGTGCGCGACGTCGTGCGCGTCGCCGCGCACCGAGTCGAAGTAGGCGCGCCAGTCGGGCCCCACCGCGTTCGGATCGGAGAGATACGCCTCGTACTGCTCCTCGAGAAACGGCGCGTTGCCGCCGAAGAGCGTGGTGGTCTGCTCGTACTCGCGCATCTGTGACATGTCTCTACCTCGGGTTCTACCTCGAGTTGAGGGGCGGCAACGCTGAATTCAAGACGCGGTTCATGCCGGTCAGCGCTTGGCCATCGGCAGGAACGTCGCGCCGGACCGAACCTGTATAGAGCTGCCGCGGGCGCGCCGATCTTCTGGTCGGGATCGGAGATCATCTCGTTCCACTGCGCGATCCAGCCCACGGTGCGCGCCAGCGAGAAGATCGCGGTGAACAGGCTCACCGGGAATGCCGAGCGCCCGCTGCACGATGCCGGAATAGAAATCGACGTTGGGATACAGCTTGCGCGACACGAAGTAGTCGTCCTCGAGCGCGATCTTCTCCAGCGCCATCGCCAGCTTGAACAGCGGGTCGTCGTGCAGGCCGAGGCTCTCCAGCACTTCGTGGCAGGTCTCGCGCATCAGCTTGGCGCGCGGATCGTAGTTCTTGTAGACGCGGTGGCCGAAGCCCATCAGCTTGACGCCCGAATTCTTGTCCTTGGCGCGCTTGATGAAGTCGCCGATCTTCGAAACGTCGCCGATTTCGGTGAGCATGTTGAGCGCCGCCTCGTTGGCGCCGCCATGCGCGGGCCCCCACAGGCAGGCGATGCCGGCGGCGATGCACGCGAAGGGATTGGCGCCCGACGACCCGGCGAGCCGCACCGTCGACGTCGACGCGTTCTGCTCGTGGTCGGCGTGCAGGATGAAGATGCGATCGAGCGCGCGCACCGCGCACGTCGTTGATCTTGTAGTCCTCGCACGGCACCGAGAACATCATGCGCATGAAGTTCGCGGTGTAGGTAAGCTCGTTGCGCGGGTACACGAACGGCTGTCCCTGCGTGTACTTGTAGCACATCGCCACCAGCGTCGGGAGCTTGGCGATCAACCGTATCGCCGAGACGTGGCGGTGATACGGGTCGGTGATGTCGAGCGAATCGTGATAGAACGCCGACAACGACCCGACGACGCCGACCAGCATCGCCATCGGATGCGAATCGCGCCGGAAGCCGCGGAAAAACTGGCTCATCTGCTCGTGAACCATGGTGTGCGTGGTCACCGACTTGTCGAACTCCGCTTTCTCCTTGGCGTCCGGAAGCTCGCCGTTGAGCAGCAGATAGCAGACGTCGAGGAAGTCGCAGTTCACCGCGAGCTGCTCGATGGGATAGCCGCGATAGAGCAATTCGCCCTTGTCGCCGTCGATGTAGGTGATCTTCGAGGTGCACGCCGCGGTCGACATGAAGCCCGGGTCGTAGGTGAAGCGGTTGGTCTTGGCGTACAGCGTGCGGATGTCGATCACCGAGGGCCCGATCGTGCCGTCGAGCACCGGGAAGGTGACGGAAGGAGAGTCGTCGCTGAAGCTCAGCGTTGCGGAACGGTCGGTCATGGCGTATTGCTCCAGGCAGCGATCATGATCGGCGCGCGAAAAAGCGCGCACCGCGCTCGGGGTCTGACCCACATCTCAGATGGCTCTCAACTGCTCGACCAGTGGTACGACTGCCTGGTCGGCGGGCTCTTGCCGGCCCGACAGCAAATCCCACAGCTCGTTGTCGCTCAGCGCCAGCAGCACGTCGAGGGCGGCGACCTCGTCGTTGCTGATGGCTCCGCCCCGCGCGTCGAGAAAGCGCGTCAGGATCAGATCGTTCTCCAGCATGCCGCGCCGGCAGCGCCAGCGCAGGCGGTTCTGCATCGCCAAGTCCATCGCTCGTCGCCGGATCAGCGCGACGCGCTACACGGCGCGCTTGACCATGAGCTCGCGGATCTTGCCGATGGCACGCGTCGGGTTGAGCCCCTTCGGGCAGACGTCGACGCAGTTCATGATCGTGTGGCAGCGGAACAGCCGGTATGGATCCTCGAGATTGTCGAGCCGCTCGCTGGTCGCCTGGTCGCGCGAGTCGGCGATGAACCGGTACGCCGCGAGCAGGCCGGCAGGACCGACGAACTTGTCCGGGTTCCACCAGAACGACGGGCACGCCGTCGAGCAGCACGCGCACAGGATGCACTCGTAGAGGCCGTCGAGCTGCTCGCGCTCCGCGGGCGACTGCAGGCGCTCCTTTTCCGGCGGCGGCGTGTCGTTGATGAGGTAAGGCTTGATCGAGTGGTACTGCTTGAAGAACTGGCTCATGTCGACGATCAGGTCGCGGATCACCGGCAGTCCGGGCAGCGGCCGCAGCTCGACCGGCTCCTTGAGCTCGCGCAGGTTGGTGATGCAGGCCAGGCCGTTCTTGCCGTTGATGTTCATCGCGTCGGACCCGCACACGCCCTCGCGGCACGAGCGGCGGAACGACACGCTGTCGTCCTGCGCCTTGAGGCGGATCAGCGCGTCGAGCAGCATGCGGTCGTGCGGGTCGAGCGCGACCTCGTACGATTGCATGCGCGGCTTGTCGTCCTTGTCCGGATCGTAGCGATAGACGTTGAATTTCATTAGTGCTACGGTCGTCGGTAGTAGCGTCCGCGTGCCTTGCAGGCGGGAAGGAATGTCGACGCGTCAGCGGCGTGAGCGTCACCGGCTTGTACGACGAGCTTGTTGCCGTCACGGTGCCAAAGCGTGTGCTTGAGCCAGTTGACGTCGTCGCGCTCGGGGAAGTCGCTGCGCGCCTGTGCGCCGCGCGATTCCTGACGGGCGAGCGCCGAGACGATCGTCGCCTTTGCCGTCTCGATGAGGTTGTCGAGCTCGAGCGCCTCGATGCGCGCGGTGTTGAAGGTCTTGCTCTTGTCGTCGATCGCGGTCCGCATCGCGCGCTGCTCGAGCTCCTTGACCTTCTCGACGCCGCCGGCAAGCAGCGTCTCGTTGCGGAACACGCCGCAGTGCGCCTGCATGGTCTTGCGCAGGTCGGCGGCGACGTCCGGCACGCGCTCGCCGGAGGTGGCGCTGTCGATGCGCGCCAGGCGCGACAGCGACAGCTCGCCGGCGTCGCGCGGCAGCGCCTTGTGCTCGCGGCGCTGCAGCTGCTGATCGACGATGTGGTTGCCGGCAGCGCGGCCGAACACGAGCAGGTCGAGCAGCGAATTGGTGCCCAGCCGGTTGGCGCCATGCACCGACACGCACGCGCATTCGCCGATCGCATACAAACCGTTGACGATGGCATTGGCGTCGCCGCCGCTCGGCGATACCACCTGCCCGTGCATGTTGGTCGGAACGCCACCCATCTGGTAATGGATCGTCGGCACCACCGGGATCGGCTCGGTGATCGGGTCGACGTTGGCGAACTTGATCGCGATCTCGCGTATCGACGGCAGGCGCTTGTTGATCACCTCGGGCCCGAGATGGTCGAGCTTGAGCAGCACGTAGTCCTTGTTCGGACCGCAGCCGCGGCCTTCCTTGATCTCCTGGTCCATCGAGCGCGAAACCACGTCGCGCGACGCGAGGTCCTTGAGATTCGGGGCGTAGCGCTCCATGAAGCGCTCGCCGTTGCTGTTGAGCAGGATGCCGCCTTCGCCGCGCACGCCTTCGGTGATCAGCACGCCGGCGCCGGCAACACCGGTCGGGTGGAACTGCCAGAATTCCATGTCCTCGAGCGCGATGCCGGCGCGCGCCGCCATGCCCAGGCCATCGCCGGTGTTGATGAAGGCGTTGGTGCTGGCGGCGAAGATGCGCCCGCCGCCGCCGGTGGCGAACACCGTGGTCTTCGCCTGCAGGATCATGACGTCGCCGGTTTCCATCTCCAGCGCGACCACGCCCACCACGTCGCCGTCGGCGTCACGCACCAGGTCCAGCGCCATCCATTCGACGAAGAACTGCGTGCGCGAGCGCACGTTGCGCTGGTAGAGCGCGTGCAGCATCGCGTGGCCGGTGCGGTCGGCGGCGGCGCACGAGCGCTGGATCGACTTCTCGCCGAAGTTGGCCGAGTGTCCGCCGAAGGGCCGCTGGTAGATCGTGCCGTCGGCGTTGCGGTCGAAGGGCATGCCGTAGTGCTCGAGCTCGTAGACCACCTGCGACGCCATCCTGCACATGAACTCGATCGCGTCCTGATCGCCGAGCCAGTCCGAGCCCTTGATCGTGTCGTACATGTGCCACAGCCAGTTGTCCTCGCCCATGTTGCCGAGCGCCGCGCCGATGCCGCCCTGCGCGGCGACGGTATGCGAGCGCGTCGGGAACACCTTGGACAGCACCGCGACGGACAGGCCCGCTTCGGCGAGCTGCAGCGACGCGCGCATGCCCGCGCCGCCGGCGCCGACGACGATCGCGTCGAATTTTCTGACAGGCAGCGTCATGTACGGGTCGCGGTGGGTCGCGGCGCGAGCGTCGCCGGCCCACGCGCCGCGCGCGATGATCGGCATCATCCGGTCCGCCCCCACAGGATTGCCGCCGTCCAGCATGCGTACGCGATCAGCGCCAGCACGGTGAGCACCTCGAGGCCGAGGCGCAGCGCGGTGGGCTTGATGTAATCCATCCAGATGTCGCGCGCGCCTATCCAGGCGTGCCACAGCAGCGACAGCGCGAAGAGCAGCGTGGCGACGCGAAACATGGTGCCGGCGAACAGCGCCTGCCAGCCGGCGTAATCCATGCCGCCGCGATAGAGCACGACGCCGAGCAGCAGCAACGTGTACGCGATCATGATGACCGCGGTGATGCGCTGTGCCAGCCAGTCGAGCCAGCCGTAGTGCGCGCCGACGACGGTGCGGCTCACCATAGCCGTGCACCGATGAGCAGCGTGAGCGCGATGCTGACGGCGAGCACGACGACGCTCGACTGGCGCGCCGGCTTGAGCTCGATCCCCTTGTCGAGGTCGAGCAGCAGAAAGCGGATGCCCGCGCAGAAGTGGTGGAGGTACGCCCATACCAGCCCGATCAGCACGAGCTTGGCCAGCGGATGGGAGAACAGCGACTTAAGCTCGGCGAAAGCATCGGGCGACGCCAGGCTCTGCTGCAGGGCGTAGAGCGCGAGCGGGATGCCGATCACCAGCATGCCGAAGCCGCTGATCCGGTGCAGTATCGATACCCATCCGGGCAGCGGAAGGCGTATCTGAGCCAGATTCAGGTAAACCGGGCGCGGCTTGATCAAGGGTTGCTCGCCAGGAAACGTCGAAAGGGCGTTACGAAGCATCCGCACCGGCGCCGGTTCGACCGATTGAAGCGCCGGATAACCGTCGACTCATCGCCAATCGCCGCCGAACCACACCGCGCATCGCTGCATCATCGCGCAGGTCGCGCTGGTTCAAATTATAGCGCAAGGCCGCGTCGTCGGCGCGCCCGCCGTTGCCGACTTCCGACGCCGCTTCGGCGCGGCGGATCAGCCGAGGTTGTTGACGTAGGCGTGACGGCGCGTGACGCACAAGCCGCGACGCCACTCCACCGGCCGGTCCCCGTAGGTGTGGGTCACGCGCTCGACACAAAGCAGCGGCTCGCCGGCGCGAACGCCAAGCACGCCGGCGGTGTGCGCATCGGCGGCGACCGCCACCACGCGCTCCTGCGCATGAAGCATGCGCACGCCGAACTCGGTCTCGAAAAGGCTGTACATCGACCCGCGATACGATTCGACCCGCGCGCGGGTGAGGCCGCGGAACAGCGACGCCGGCAGCACGATCTCGTCGAGCACCACCGGCTCGCCGGAGAACTCGAGCACGCGGCGCAGCGTCACCACGGCGGCGCCGCTGCGCAGCGCCAGCGCGCGTGCGACCTCGGGGCCCGCCTTGCCGCGCCTGACGTCGAGAAGCCGGCTCGCCGGGTATTCATCCTGGCCGTCATTGCGCCGGATGCGCAGGAAGCGAAACAGCGACGTCTTTTCCTCGGTGTGCGTGGCGACGAACGTGCCCTTGCCCTGGCGGCGGACGACCAGGTTGTCGGCGGCCATCGCGTCGATCGCCTTGCGCGCGGTTCCCTGCGAGACGCCGAAGCGGCGCGCCAGCGCGCCCTCGCTGGGAATCGCCTCGCCCGGATGCCATTCACCCGACTCGAGGCTCTCCAGCAGCAGCGCCTTGAGCTGCAGGTAGAGCGGCTTGAACGAAGGGGAAGCGGGAGTCGGGGCCGGGTCGCTCATGGCGCGATTTATATCATATGTCTTATATAAGAGCTAATTGACACGCGCCGACCCGCGCCCTATCATCGTCGTCGTGTCGTGACCGGCGTGGCCGGACCGCGCGCTGCCTTCCCTGCCCCTCCCCGGACCTTCGCTTCTCCAGGAGTCGTCGATGAAAAAGCCCGTCCGCGTAGCCGTCACCGGCGCAGCCGGCCAGATCGGTTACAGCCTCCTGTTCCGCATCGCCAACGGCGAAATGCTCGGACCCGACCAGCCGGTGCATCTCCAGCTGCTCGAGCTTCCGGTCGACAAGGCGCAGGCCGCGCTCAAGGGCGTGATGATGGAGCTCGAGGACTGCGCCTTTCCGTTGCTCGCCGGCATGACCGGCAGCGGCGACGCCAAGACAGCATTCAAGGACGCCGACATCGCGATACTGGTCGGCGCTCGCCCGCGCGGTCCCGGCATGGAGCGCAAGGACCTGCTGCTCGAGAACGCCAAGATCTTCATCGAGCAGGGCAAGGCGCTCGATGCCGTCGCGAGCCGCAACGTCAAGGTGCTGGTGGTCGGCAACCCCGCCAACACCAACGCGTACATCGCGATGAAGTCGGCGCCCGGGCTCCCGTCGAAGAATTTCACCGCGATGCTGCGCCTCGATCACAACCGCGCGCTCTCGCAGCTCGCCGCCAAGTCGGGCAGACCCGTCGGCTCGATCGAAAAGCTGATCGTCTGGGGCAACCATTCGCCGACCATGTATCCGGACTACCGCTTCGCCACCTCCGACGGCGCGTCGATCAAGGATCTCATCAACGACGACGCGTGGAACCGGAACACGTTCCTGCCCACGGTGGGCAAGCGCGGCGCGGCGATCATCGAGGCACGCGGGCTCTCATCCGCGGCGTCGGCGGCCAATGCCGCGGTCGATCACGTGCGCGACTGGATCCAGGGCAGCGGCGGCAAGTGGGTGACCATGGGCGTGCCGTCCGACGGCAGCTACGGCATCCCGAAGGACGTGATGTACGGCGTCCCCGTCACCACCGCCAACGGCGAGTACACGCGCGTCGAAGGCCTGCCGATCGACGCGTTCTCGCGCGAGAAAATGGACCTCACGCTCAAGGAGCTCGAGGAAGAGCGCGCCGGCGTGGCGTCGCTGCTCGCCTGACGCCCGTGACGCGGCTTCGCCACCTTCCATCGGCCGGGACGCGAATGAGCCGACTCGACGTCCGAGTCCCGGAGCGCGCTTTCGCGCCGCGCTCGCCGCCGAGACGCCGTTGCAGGTGCCTGGCGCGATCTGCGCGTATCACGCCATGCTCGCCGAGCAATCCGGCTTCCAGGCGATCTATCTCTCCGGAGGCGGCGTCGCCGCCGGCTCGCTGGGCGTTCCCGACCTCGGCATCTCAGGGCTCGACGACGTGCTCACCGACGTGCGGCGAATCACCGACGCCACCACCCTGCCCTTGCTGGTCGATGTCGACACGGGATTCGGCGCATCGGCGTTCAACGTCGCGCGCACGGTGAAGTCGTTGATCAAGTTCGGCGCCGCCGCGATGCACATCGAGGACCAGGTCGGCGCCAAGCGCTGCGGCCACCGGCCGAACAAGGAGCTCGTCTCCGCCGACGAGATGGTGGACAGGATCAAGGCCGCGGTCGACGCGCGCACTGACCCGGCGTTCGTGGTGATGGCGCGCACCGACGCGCTTGCCGTCGAGGGCCTGTCCGCGGCGGTCGACCGCGCCGCGGCGTGCGTCGAGGCCGGCGCCGACATGATCTTTCCCGAAGCGATCACCGAGCTGTCGATGTACAAGCGCTTCGCCGACGCGGTGAAGGTGCCGATCCTGGCCAACATCACCGAATTCGGCGCCACGCCGCTGTTCACGGTCGACGAGCTTCGCAGCGCCGGTGTCGCCATCGCGCTCTATCCGCTCTCCGCCTTCCGCGCCATGAACAAGGCGGCGCTGAATGTCTACCAGGGGCTGCGCCGCGACGGCTCGCAGCGCGCGCTGATCGACACCATGCAGACGCGCGCCGAGCTCTACGAGCATCTCGGCTACCACGCCTACGAGTCGAAGCTCGACGCGCTGTTCTCGAAGGCGCGCGCCTGACTATCGCGAATGAGGAACCACGATGAGTGAAGCCACAGCGGCCGCAGTCGCGGGGCCGGCCCCAAAGGCGAAAAAATCGGTCGCGCTGTCGGGCATCGTCGCCGGCAACACCGCGCTTTGCACGGTGGGCCGCACCGGCAACGACCTGCACTACCGCGGGTACGACATCCTCGACATCGCCGCGACCTGCGAATTCGAGGAGATCGCGTACCTGCTGGTGCACGGCAAGCTTCCCAACGTCGCCGAGCTCGCCGCCTACAAGGCGAAGCTCGCGGCGATGCGCGGCATTCCGGCGCGCGTCAAGGTCGTGCTCGAGCAGCTTCCCGCCGCGTCGCACCCGATGGACGTCATGCGCACCGCCGTCTCGGCGCTCGGCACCGCGCTCCCCGAGCGTCCCGACCACGCCGCGCCAGGCGCGCGCGACATCGCCGACCGGCTGATGGCGTCGCTGGGCTCGATGCTGCTGTACTGGTACCACTGGACGCACAACGGCCGGCGCGTCGAAGTCGAGACCGACGACGACTCGATCGGCGGGCATTTCCTGCACCTGCTGCACGGCAAGGTCCCGTCGCCGGAATGGGTGCGCGCGATGCACACCTCGCTCAACCTGTACGCCGAGCACGAGTTCAACGCGTCGACCTTCACCGCGCGCGTGATCGCCGGCACCGGCTCCGACATGTACTCGGCGATCACCGGCGCCATCGGCGCGCTGCGCGGTCCGAAGCACGGCGGCGCCAACGAGGTCTCGTTCGAGATACAAAAGCGCTACGACACGCCCGACGAGGCCGACGCCGATGTACGTCGTCGCGTCGAGGCGCGCGAGGTCATCATCGGATTCGGGCATCCGGTCTACACCGTGGCCGACCCGCGCAACCGCATCATCAAGGAGGTGGCGCGCTCGCTGTCCAGCGCCGTCCACGACATGAAGATGTACGAGATCGCCGATCGCATCGAGTCGGTCATGAAGGAGGCGAAGAACATGTTCGCCAACCTCGACTGGTATTCGGCGGTGAGCTTCCACATGATGGGCGTACCGACCGACATGTTCACGCCGCTGTTCGTCATCTCGCGCACGTCGGGATGGGCGGCGCACGTCATCGAGCAGCGCGCCGACGGCAAGATCATCCGACCCGGCGCCAACTACGTCGGTCCCGAAGACCAGTCTTTCGTGCCGCTCAAAGAGCGGCCGTAACGGAGGCGTCTATGAACAGCCCGACTCGAGCACGATGCATGGCGGCGCTGATCGCCACCCTGGCGTGCGCCCCGTCGGCGCTGCTCGCGCAGGGCAGCGCTGGCGCGGCCGCCACCGGTCGCGCCATCGGCGACCCGGTCGAGCCCGATGCGGTGAGCGCGGCGACGCTCGCCAGCGACCATTTCCTGGCGGTGATCGACGCCGGTAACTTCGGCGAGAGCTGGAAAGGCGCCGCCGAAGTCTTCAAGCTCGGCGTGTCGCAGGCGGACTGGATCAGCGACCTGGAAGCGATCCACGCCAAGCTCGGCAAGACGACCATGCGCGAGCTCAAGAGCACGCAGTTCTCGACGAAGCTGCGCGGCGCGCCGTCGACCGGCGAATACGTCACCGTGTCGTATCTCACCAAGTTCGCCAATGCGCCGCTGGCGACCGAAACGCTGATCGTGAGCAAGGAAGCCGACGGCGAGTGGCGCATCGCCGGGTACAACATCGGCAAGGCACCCGAATAACCCGCCGTCATTCAACAGGCGCAACCCATTCATGTCCGCACCCATTTCGAACGTCCGCCCGAAGCCCGACAAGGTTCTCGCCGACATCGCCGACTACGCGGCGAGCTTCAAGATCTCGAGCAAGGAGGCGTACGCCACCGCGCGCTACTGCCTGATCGACACGCTGGGCTGCGGATTCGAAGCGCTCTCCTACCCGGCGTGCACCAAGCTCCTCGGTCCGATCGTGCCGGGCACCGTGGTGCCCAACGGCGCGAAGGTGCCCGGCACGCAATTCCAGCTCGACCCGGTGCAGGCGGCGTTCAACATCGGGACCATGATCCGCTGGCTCGACTTCAACGACACGTGGCTGGCGGCCGAGTGGGGACATCCGTCCGACAACCTGGGCGGCATACTCGCCACCGCCGACTGGCTTTCGCGCAACGCCGTGGCCGCGGGCAAGGCGCCGCTCACCATGAGCGACGTGCTCACCGCGATGATCAAGGCGCACGAGATACAGGGCGTGCTGGCGCTGGAGAACAGCTTCAACCGCGTCGGGCTCGATCATGTCGTGCTGGTCAAGGTCGCCTCGACCGCGGTGGTCGCGGCGATGCTCGGGCTTTCCCGCGACGAGATCATCGACGCGGTGTCGCTGGCGTGGGTCGACGGCCAGAGCCTTCGCACCTACCGCCACTCGCCGAATACCGGCTCGCGCAAGAGCTGGGCCGCCGGCGACGCGACGTCGCGCGCCGTGCGCCTGGCGCTGATGGCGGCCAAGGGCGAGATGGGCTATCCGTCGGTGCTCACCGCGAAGATCTGGGGCTTCTACGATGTCCTGTTCAAGGGCAACGCCTTCAAGTTCCAGCGGCCCTACGGCAGCTACGTCATGGAGCACGTGCTGTTCAAGATCAGCTTCCCGGCCGAGTTCCACGCCCAGACCGCGGTGGAGTGCGCGATGGCGCTGCACGCGAAGGTCAAGGACCGCATCGCCGACATCAGCAAGATCACGATCCGCACGCACGAATCGGCGATCCGCATCATCGACAAGCAGGGTCCGCTGGACAACCCGGCCGATCGCGACCACTGCATCCAGTACATGGTCGCGGTCCCGCTGCTCTTCGGCCGGCTGACGGCATCCGGACTACGAGGACGCCGTGGCCGCCGACCCGCGCATCGACCGCCTGCGCGCCAAGATGGTCTGCGTCGAGGACCGCAAGTTCTCGCAGGATTACCTCGACCCGGACAAGCGCTCGATCGCCAATGCCATCACGGTGGAATTCAACGACGGGTCCAAGCTCAAGGAAGTCGTCGTCGAATATCCCGATCGGCCACCGCCGTCGGCGCAAGGAGGGCATGCCGGTCCTGGTGGAGAAGTTCAGGACCAACCTCGCCCGCCGCTTCCCGGCCCGCCAGCAGCGCGCCATTCTCGACCAGGTGCTCGATCCGGCGAAGCTCGACGCCATGCCGGTCCACGAATTCGTCGACCTGTTCGTTATCTAGATTCTTACCCGATTTCCAGGAGACACCCATGCAATCGTCCCGCTTCGCTCCATTCGCCGCAGCCGCGGCCGCGGTCCTGTGCGCCCATGCGTGGGCCGCCGAGCCTCCGGTGCTCAAGTCCGGCATGTGGGAGGTCACCCGCGCCGGCAACCAGCAGGCCGACCGCAAGAGCGTGACCACGATGTGCCTCGACGAATCGGTGCAAGCGCAGATGCGCGAGTTCGGCATGGGCGCCGCCAAGGAGATGTGCACGCAGAACGACCGCAGCTTCGAAGGCAACAAGATGACCATGAAGGCGACGTGCAAGCTCGGGCCGACCACGATGAAGAGCACGTCGGTGATGACCTTCAACAGCAACACCTCGTATCACATGGACGGCACCGCGACCTACGACCCGCCGATGATGAACATGGCCGAGAGCAAGACCTCGGTCGACGCCAAGTGGGTCGGCCCCTGCCGTCCCGGCCAGCAGCCCGGCGACGTCACACTCGAGACGGGCCAGACCGATCAACATCAAGCAGATGATGCAGGCGCCGCCCGCGGGGCTCATCCCTCCGCCGGCTCCGCAAGAAATAACGCCTCCCGCGAGGCCTTGCGCCCGAACGCTCTGCAACGAAAGGTTTTCCCATGACGCACAATCTGTTCGAATCGCGCCGGTCGTTCACCCTGTCGTCGGGCGCGACGGGTCACTACTACTCGTTGCCCGCGCTCGAGCGCGCGGGACTGGGCAAGATCTCGCGCCTGCCGGTGTCGATCCGCATCGTGCTCGAGAGCGTGCTGCGCAACTGCGACGGCAAGAAGGTCAACGAGGAGCACGTTCGCCAGCTGGCGTCCTGGGCGCCGACCGCGGCGCGCACCGACGAGATCCCCTTCGTCGTCGCGCGCGTCGTGCTGCAGGACTTCACCGGCGTGCCGTTGCTGTGCGACCTCGCGGCGATGCGCGGCGTCGCCGCGCGGATGGGCAAGAATCCCGAAGGTCATCGAGCCGCTGGTGCCGGTCGACCTCGTCGTCGATCATTCGGTGCAGGTCGACCACTACGGCACGCGCAACGCGCTCGACCTCAACATGAAAATCGAGTTCCAGCGCAACGCCGAGCGCTACAAGTTCATGAAGTGGGGAATGCAGGCGTTCGACACTTTCAAGGTCGTGCCGCCGGGCATCGGGATCGTGCACCAGGTCAATCTCGAGTACCTGGCGCGCGGCGTGCACAAGAAGAACGGCGTGTATTACCCCGACTCGCTGGTCGGCACCGACTCGCACACGACCATGGTCAACGGCATCGGCGTCGTGGCGTGGGGTGTCGGCGGCATCGAGGCCGAGGCCGGGATGCTGGGGCAGCCGGTCTACATATTGACGCCCGACGTGGTCGGCGTGCACATGACAGGGCGGCTCGCCGAAGGCGTCACCGCGACCGACCTGGTTCTCACCGTCACCGAGATGCTGCGCAAGGCCAAGGTCGTCGGCAAGTTCGTCGAATTCTTCGGCGCCGGCGCCGCGACGCTCACCGTGCCCGATCGCGCGACCATCGGCAACATGGCGCCGGAGTACGGTGCCACGATGGGCTTTTTCGCGATCGACGACAAGACGGTCGACTATCTCGCGAAAACCGGCCGCACCGCCGAGGAAATCGACGCGTTCGAGTCCTACTATCGCGCGCAGGAAATGTTCGGCATGCCCGCCGCCGGATCCATCGACTATTCACAGACGCTCGAGTTCGATCTCGGCAGCGTCGTGCCCAGCCTGGCCGGACCGAAGCGCCCGCAGGACCGCATCGTGCTCTCCAAGATGAAGGAATCGTTCAATACGCTGTTCTCCAAGCCGGTCACCGACAACGGTTTCAACCAAGCTGCGGACAAGCTCGGCAAGCGTTATCCCACCGGCCTGATGCGCGGCGTTGAACCCCCTCCCGCCAAGCTGCTCCCACTACCGGGTAATGGACAGCCGATGGACCTGGTCGAGATGGTCGACAATCTCCCCACGCCGGACAGGGTCGCCGGTCAAGCCCGGCAAGTCGATCGACATCGGTAACGGCGACGTGCTCATCGCCGCGATCACCTCGTGCACCAACACGTCGAATCCAGGCGTGCTGCTCGCCGCCGGACTGCTCGCCAAGAAGGCCGCCGCGAAGGGACTGAAGGTCGAGCGCCACATCAAGACCTCGCTCGCGCCGGGATCACGCGTGGTCACCGAGTACCTCACCCGTGCCGGACTGCTGCCCGAGCTCGAGAAGCTCAACTTCTATCTCGCCGGCTACGGCTGCACGACGTGCATCGGCAACGCTGGTCCGCTCGATCCGTCCATCGAGGAAACGATCATCAAGAACGATCTGGTGTGCGCGGCGGTCTTGTCGGGCAACCGCAACTTCGAAGCGCGCATCCACCCGAACATCAAGGCCAATTTCCTGGCATCGCCGCCGCTGGTGGTCGCGTTCGCGATCGCCGGCCGCGCCAACATCGACATGACCACCGAGCCGCTCGGCACCGGCAGCGACGGCGCGCCGGTGTTCCTGCGCGACATCTGGCCCTCGACCGAGGAGATCGGCGCGGTCATGCAATACGCAACCGACCCCGCCACGTATCGCCGGCTGTACAGCGATTTCACCAAGGACAATCCGCTGTGGAACTCGATCCCGACGTCGACCGGGCAGGTCTACGTCTGGGACAAGTCGACCTACATCGCCGAGCCGCCGTTCTTCATGGATTTCAGCATGCACCCCGGCAAGCTGCCGGTGATCCGCAATGCGCGCGCGCTGGGCGTGTTCGGTGACTCGGTCACCACCGACCATATCAGTCCCGCCGGCTCGATCAAGCCGACCTCACCCGCCGGCATCTACCTGCTCGAGCACGACGTCGGCGTTCCCGACTTCAACAGCTATGGCAGCCGCCGCGGCAACCACGAAGTCATGATGCGCGGCACCTTCGCCAACGTTCGCATCAAGAACCTGATGCTGCCGGCCAAGCCGGACGGGTCGCGCATCGAAGGCGGCATCACGACGCTTTTCCCCGACAACGTGCAGGTCCCGATCTACGACGCGGCGATGATCTACATCGCACGCGGCACGCCGACGGTGATCTTCGCCGGCGAGGAATACGGCACGGGCAGCTCGCGCGACTGGGCGGCGAAGGGTACGCAGCTGCTCGGCGTCAAGGCCGTCATCGCTCGCAGCTTCGAGCGCATCCACCGCTCCAACCTGGTCGGCATGGGCGTGCTGCCGTGCCAGTTCAAGGGACTCGACAGCGTCGCGACGCTCAAGATCACCGGCGACGAGGAGTTCGACATCACCGGCCTCGAAGGCGGGATCAAGCCGCAGATGGACGTGACGCTGACCATCCGGCGGAAAGACGGCTCGACGCAGACCGTGCCGCTGCTGCTGCGCATCGACACGCCGATCGAGGTCGACTACTACGAGAACGGCGGCATCCTTCCGTTCGTGCTGCGTGAGCTGCTCGCCGCCTGAGGCGACGCGGCACCGACACAAGGCGACGCGCGATCGCCACCGCCCCTGACGTCGCGCGTGCGTCGCGCCCGCATTCGCTGGCGCGCGCGCTGCCCCTGTTCATGCTGGCGGGGCTGTGCCTCTCGTCGCTGGACGCCACCGCCAAGTACCTCGTCCAGGATCACGCGCTGGTGCTCGTCGTCTGGGCACGCTACGCGGGACAGATGGTGGTGGTGACGCCCTTCGCGTGGCGACAGGGCGGCAGCGGATTCTGGCGCACGCGCCGGCTCGGGCTGCAGCTGCTGCGCTCGGCGATGCTCCTGTGCGCGACGATCCTGTTTTTCGCAGGGCTGCGCTACCTGCCGCTCGCCGAAGGCTCGGCAATCACCTTCCTGGCGCCGGTGTTCGTGGTCGTGCTGTCCGGTCCGCTCCTTGGCGAGCGCCCGAACCTGGGACGCTGGATCGCGACCGCGGCGGGCTTTTGCGGGATTCTCGTCCTGGCGCGCCCGGGCTCCGCGGTCTTTCATCCCGCCGCGCTGCTGCTGGTCCTGGCGGCGCTTTGCAACGCGCTCTTTTTCCTGCTCACGCGCAAGCTGGTCGACGAAAACGTGCACACGACGCTGTTCTACAGCGCGCTGGTGGGCACCGTCGTGCTGTCGCTGGCGCTGCCCTTCGTCGCGACGTTGTCCACGCCCGTGCCCAAGGACGCGCTGTTTCCTGGTGCTGGGCCTGTGCGCGGGAATCGGGCACTGGATGATCGTGCGCGCGTTCCAGCACGCGCCACCGTCGCTGCTCACGCCGTTCTCGTACCTGCAGATGATCTGGGCGACGCTCTACGGCTTCGTCATCTTCGGCCAGCTGCCCGATCGCTGGTCGGCGCTCGGCATGACCATCATCGTCGCCAGCGGACTGCTGCTCGCGCTGCAGGAAGTGCGGCGAACGCGCTGAGTTACGTGGACAAAGTCGCTCTGATGGCGTCTAACGAGACTATGCCCACGCACACTTTCGAACCGTGTCCAGGGTTCGGGTGGTGATGTCGGTGCCAAACGTTCGCTCGAGCAGACTCATGAACACAGGGCCCTTGGGGCTCGGCACGTAGGCGGAGAGGACCTCAGAGCCGGTGAACGCAAGAATGCTCGCGCCGTCGCGCTCGATAGGGAGTCTGAGTTTTGGTTCGGCGGGCCTGCGAAGGAAGGTGATGACTCGCTTGGCTGTTGATGGAAGGTCGAACCTGGCGAAGGGTTCCGATTCGACAAGATTCTGAAGGTACTCCGCGGACCGGACGATGGTAGTGAAGCTGTGGCCAAGTTCAGACTGCATAGCCTTTTCGGCCCTGCGCTCCAACGCGGTCACGGACGCCGAGCGGGCATTGAACACGACGTTCCCGCTGGACAACAGAGTGCGTACGTCTGAGAAGCCTTCGGCCTCGAAGCACTTCTTCAGTTCCGGCATCTTGGCGTTCATGGGGCTCACCCCGCGAAGGAATGCGACGTATCGTGGCATGGGTTTCGATGAGTCCCTTACTTTTGAAGCGTGGCTTGAGACCAGACCACCTGCCACAAGCCATCGTGCAGTTCGTACGAGTCCGTATGCCAGCAGTGGAACGAAAAAGGTTCACCGGACGCAGAAGGCATCTCCAACGCTGCTTGATAACGAAGCAGCGCAACGCTCCCGTGCAGACGGACGAGCATGTCAGCGGCCTCCCACTTGAGGTAGACGATCTTTCCCGTCTGGACGGCGCCAAGGTACGACTCTCGTGAGTAAACGGAACCTCTCGGGGTAACGAGGTGGAACTCCGCTGAATGGAGCTCTTGCGCCAGGGCCATATCTCGGTCGATCAGCGAGCGCAAACGGGTTCGCTCCAGCGACCGAAAGTCATCGGCAGTAGAGATGGCATTCGCCGAATTTATGTGTGACATGGCAATGCTCTCGTTTGTTTACGGTACACTGGCACGCCGCGCTGACGCGGCCCAGCGAAAGAAATGAACCGACGCGTCCGGTTGACCGCTGGGTTAGGCCAGACTGGCGAGCATGAGGTGATAATGGTTCCGGCGCTCGACCATCCGAAAGCCACAGCGCTCGTACATGTACTGCGCGGGATTCTCGGGATGTACGGTGAGAGATACCTGCCTGTAACCGGCTCGATGCGCGGCTTTCAAGCATTCGAGCATGAGCGGTCGCCCATAGCCCTTGTGTTGAAACTCCGGTTCAAGGGCGATGCCGAGCTGGGGCGTTTCTTCGTCCACTGAACCCAGACCAACCCCAAGCGGCAGGAGGCGTAGCCAGCAGGCGCCGGCGTCGATTCCGTTCACTTGGCCAACGACGCCGACGTCTGAAGGGCGACCCCAGTTCTCTGCGTAGATGCGCACCCCTGGCGTCTGGAGTACTTCGATGGGGCGCAGCGGTGCTGGTGGCGGATCCCAAAGCGCAACATGCAGCCAGTGCCAGAGTTTGTCCTGATCGAGGACACCGAGCGGTCGAAAGCGGAGCACCTTGTTTGGCCTAACACGGGGTCACAGATGCGTGAAGAACGCGGGGACGCTTTGCCATCTGTCGTTCAGACCGTCGATGTACGTAATGGAAACCTTTGCCAGTTCTTCATCGGAGACGTCTTCGAGGCACATGACGTTGACTCCGTACATCTTGCCGATGGGTGTTTCGTTCCCGACGCCGAAAGCGCGAACGCCGCAGTGCTTGCAGAAGTAGTGATGGTTCTTCTTCGTGTTGAAGAGATACTGCGTCAGGTCTTCCTGTCCCGCCAATAACCGAAAGCCTTCGGGTTTGACCACGGCTGGCCAGAAGCGTGTTCTCCTGCAGATGGAGCAGTTGCATCTGTACGTACTCTGCGACAGATCGATCTCGGCTTCGAACTTGACAGCTCCGCAGTGACAACTACCGTGATACGTCTTCAGCATGCGTGGGCACCTTTGCGTTTGCAGCGGATTGAACCTGTGCGGGTTAGCGAAACAAAGCTAACGGGCGCGACGGCGGGAGATGGCGAAAGCGTCGCGGCAGAGAGTCCGGGTTTGAGTGAAGGATTAGACCTGGGACCGCAGCACATAGCTCACGCCAACAGCAGACAGATAGAGGCCGACTCCGAAAACTGTGTGCGCCATGAGGCTTCGCAGCCTAGCCTGCGTCGGCTGGGGCGCTCTAGATGCAGCAATGCCGAGTCCGAACGAAGGCTGCATGACCAGGTACGCCACCAGAACACTGCCAATGCCGAAGAGCATGGCCGGCAACAAGGTCGGGTGCACAAGCCAGTTACCTGACACCAGCGCGACGAGCACGAGTCCATACATGGCACCAACGACGTAGTGGACTATCCAACCCAAAGTGCACTCGGAAGGCTTCTGCGCAGCGGCGGCGATACTCGCATGCATGAACGTGCCTTCGGGCATGTGGCTAACCCAGCGACCCACCAGACAATAGTTGGCAAAAGGGATGTTGAACGCAAACTTCAGCAGCAGCCCCCACATGTCCATGAATAGAGTCGCGCCAAGGCCAACGACAACGGCCGCTGCGAAGTAGATGGCTTCAGTGCTCACGATCCCCCTCTACATGGTCATGCTATGGTTTTCTCGCCAGGAACAGATAGCGATTGAGGCTAAAGAAGTACTCGCCTTGCTTTCCGGCATGTCTTATTTCCTCTGCCCATACTTCCGCTTCGTCGCGAGTCAATCCGTTTCGTCCACTCACAAACGGAACAATAGAGTCGATAAGCTGATTGCTGAAAGTGTTCGCATCATAAGCTGCATTGAATATCGGAATTATTGCTGTCGCATCCACTCGAAAACCAGCATGACGCAGCCTATTGGACATTGTTCGAGGCAGATAGCAATCGGCCGCGTGCTGTTCCCATACGGATAGGACCCGGCTCATTCTGTCGCGATTGGGCGAGTACCAAACGATCGAGTCCCAGTCCGTATCTACGATCACCGTCCGTCCGCTCTTTCGAAGCACGCGGTGAATCTCGGCCAACGCAAGATCAACGTCGCGAACATATTCCAATACTTGCGTCGATATGACCGCGTCAAAGCTCTTCTCTGGGAAGGGGAGCTGCGTAGCGTCAGCTTGATGGAATTCGACCCACGGCTGGTGAGCGCAATGCGTTCGAGCCACCGCGAGCAGCGGCTCGCTGATGTCCACGCCATGGACCGTGCCTCGCGATTCCACGACCGCCGCGATCGCGCCTGCCAAGAATCCTGGGCCGGACCCGACATCCAGCACTCGCTCGCCCGACTTCGGGTCCAATGCGCGCAGGAACTCGCCGCGCTGCGACACCATATCCGGCGTGACGTAGAGAGCCAGCAATCGCTTTGTAGCATCTTCGTCGAATCGCAACTCGGTCATCTATGTGTCCTCGTTCGGTGTGGCCTAACGTCTGACATGAGGAGCGGCCGCAAGTGGGCAACGCCCGTTTGTGGGCGTCCGCCTTGATGGGAGGTTAGACCTCGGGTTCGTGACAAACGACTTCGACATTGTGCCCGTCCGGACCAATGACGAAAGCTGCATAGTAGTTCCCAGAGTACTGCGGGCGCAGACCAGGTGCACCATTGTCTTTGCCACCCGCCTCCAGCGCCGCGCGATAGAAAGCGTCGACTTGCTGACGATTCTCGGCCGCGAACGCCAAGTGAAGAGGCGCCGGCTTCTCCTCGGTTTGGAACAAGCACAATGAAGCAGCCTTACCCTTTGCGCAAAGCTCGACACCGTACGTCGGCGGTCCCTCCCCGGCAACGGCTACGCCGAGCGGTTCGAGTGCCTTCAGGAAGAACGCCTTGCTCGCTGCATAGTCGCTGACTCCGAATTTCACGTGGTCAAACACGAGTTCTCCAGTGTGCGGATTGGTAATGGGTCAGGGTGTTTGGTCGCCCAGAGTTCCCATGTCAGGCCGCAGAAACGGAGGCAGCGGTCCGGCGCAGCAGCGCGAATAGGGCCGACCCGGCGATAACCCCGAGGCCGAATCCCCATGCGATGGCGATAGCTAAGAGAGATAGCACTGGTTCCGGATTGGCTAGGAAATCCCGCGGCGGGAAGGCAACAAAGACAAATGTCACCAGCAGTACAGCGGTTACGGTGCCCGGTTTGAGCGAGAGATTGGGCCTCACGTTGGAGCAGTGCTTCCTGCAATACAAGTAGGTAAGCATTGAGCGCTTCTGCGGACGACACATCCGTAGCGTGCTCATCTTCGCTTGGCCACTCGAACCGCGCAAGGTGGTCCGCCATGCGTTCGAGCGAGAGGACGGCGCGGCCGGCGCTCGCCTTGGCATTTGCATGGCGCTCATAGAGCACGTGCTGCGGGGGAGACAGAAGCAGCAGCGTCGGCTTGAGGCCGCTGGCGATGCACTCGGACCGATAGCGATCCCTTAGCCAGCGATAGCACTGTGTGTCGTCGACTACGACAGAGTGGCCGAGCCGGGCGTGTGTGTGCAAGCGGTCGAGCAGGATACGCAGAGTCTCTGCCCACACCGACTCTGGTAGCCCTTCTGCCCCGAAGGGAAGGCCGCGTTCTGCATTGACGGCATCAGCAGAAAGGACAACTGCCCCCGTTACACGGGCAATCTGCCCTGCGGCTGTGGACTTCCCCCCGAGGGATGGGCCGCATAAGAGATGAGCGACAGCCACTAGTCGTCGCCTTTGTCGACCCACTGCACCAGCTCAAGGGTGATCCCCTCGGGACCTTCAAAGAATCTAAGCCGCCGGCTGATGTAGTCCATCTCATCGCTGAGCATCTTTACCCCGTTAGCCGTCAAATGGTTGGTGGCCGCCCCGATATCGTCGACGCGGAACGCAAGATGGTTGTAGCCCCGTCGCCGCAGATTCGTCGGATGCTCGCCTGGGTCGTCCTGCGGCCTTGGATCGAACTCGAGCAACTGGATCTCGAAGTGAGGCTCGGCTCCTTCGAGTACAAGCGTGATGTGCTGAGCCTTCATGTTCGGCATGCCCATGTACCGCGCAGGCGGGCCACCATCGATCATCGCGACGTGTTGCTTCCGGAAGCCGAGGAGCGCGAAGAACTCGATCGCGGCCGCAGCGTTCGCCACTGCGATGGTTACATGATCGGGGTTGCGAATCATCAACTTCATCCCCTCCACCCGGTGTGCCTAACGTGCAAGGCAACCGGCGCGCCGCGCCGATACTCGCCAAGTAGAAGTCACCAACCGAAGCGTCCGGTTGACCGCAGGGTTAGGCACCTGGAGGGCTCCAATCGGCGGGGGTGAAGTACGCAGCTTGCTCGTGCTGATAAGCGGCGTGGAGAAAGCTGCCCACATACGGCCGACAATTAACGCTTTGGATTTCGGCGCGGCTGAAATAACGAACCTCCTCGGTTTCCTCACCATCCGGCGCCAACTGGCCGCTAAGGCGTTGCGCTCGGAACAGAGTTGAAACCCATGCGATCTGGTCACCGTTGGCATAAGTTCCGGCGCACGCAGGGCCACCAAACACACCAATAATCTGCGTAAGTTTCACGAAGAGACCTGTCTCTTCCCACACCTCCCGCACCGCAGCAGTAGCCGGGGTTTCGTAGGGTTCCACCATGCCGCCGGCTGTAGTCCAATGCTCTCCACCGACGTGACGAACCAGCAAGACACGATCCGCATCATCAAACACCAATACGCTGACCGAAGGGACTTCGAGCAAAGCAGTGCCGATCTTGTCGCGAAGCGCACGAACATAAGGGGACATTGGCATAGGGGTCCAGGTGCCTAACGATCAAGTTGACCAGCGCCGCCGCCACCGCGGCTTGCCGGAAAGAAGCCGTGCGCCGGCGCGTCCGGTTGAACGAATTGTTAGGCGGCTGGCCACTGACCGCGCAGCGAAGGCAAGTGTCCGCGACTCAACTTGAACGATCTGCGTACTCGAACAACTCGATGACATTCCCAGAAGGATCTTCGAGTAGGATTTGTCGGCCAGCTCCCGCCTCTGCTATTTCACCGCGGAAGGTCGCACCGGCTTTGCGCAATCCCTCGATCATGCCGTCGAGATCTTTTGTCACGATCATAAACCTGCTCCAACCGCCAGGCTTGGGATTCCCCCCGGCCTTGCCAGCGCTACCGGCGCCCGGCGCGTTGATGAAGAGGTGCAAATCCTCCCGTGTCAGCGCGGCGAACTTTCCGGGATTATGCTTCTCGACAGAAAAGCCCAGACGGTCGCGATAGAAATCAACGGACTTGTCAATGTCGTTCACGATGTATCGAACAGATGCCATCGCGATCTCCTCTGGTAAGTGATCAACTCCAACTCGCCAAAACAGACAGTGCCTTCCAACAACGGCGCGCCATTGCTGAACGTCCCGCAGATGATGCTCCGGCGTCATTGATGCCTAACGAACCAAGGTAACCGACGATCACCAAGGCGTGAAGCGCCGCCGGTGGGCGTCCGTGTTGACCGCGTGGTTAGGCCCCATGATCGTCAGGCGACCTTCTTGCGGTTCCTCTCCAACCAGCCGTCCACCAGCGCTACGGTTTGATCGACCACGGCATTCTGCATCCCCTTCTGCTTGCCGATGATCTGCACCAGGCGGTCTACGCGTTCGATGTTTGGCGCCCCGGCGGCGAGGGCGCGCGCCGCCGAGGAAGGGCTGCCGAGCGACAGCGCGGCGTTCGCGTATTTCTCGAACGGCACGAGGTCCTCCGTTTTTGCGCCGAGCGCAATGCACAGCTCCGCAACCCAAAGGTAGACCGAGCGCGAAGCCTCGAGGTCGCCATGCACGGCCTCCTTGATCGGGCGCACGGTATCTTTCAGCACGCACCGGTAGTTGCCGGTCAGCAGCATGCTCCACTTCGCAAGCGGCACGAACACGGACTCGTGCACCTTGAGTTTGACGGGCAGTTCGATCTCGTTGCCGTCGCCGGGGTCGAAGCGGATGGCGTCGATGTCCTGCTCCAGGTCGCGCAGGATCGCGGTATGCGCGTCCGCATCGAAGCGGGCCGCCTTGAAGTTGGTCGGCAGCTTCACTCGCAACACGTTGACCTTCTCGTCCGGCGGCCGGACGGCCTGCGCGTCAGGACTGCATAGCGTCATCACCTTTGGGTCGAAGCCGTCCCACACGGAGGGGTCGGTGAACGCCGCGCGGCACGCGTCGGCGTTGAGCCCCGGAACGCGCTTGAGATAGGGCAGAGGCGGCATATTCATGATGGACATGCACGGCACCCGAGAACTCGCCACCGCGTCCAGAAGTTCGCGCACGCCCGGAGAGCGATACTGCGGTTCCTGCATCGCCAGCGCGATCAGGTCGTAAGCCGACGGCTTCACGCCCTGCGTACCGCCTGCGGTCAGCTTGCCCGGCAGCTTTTTCGAATTGATCTCGACGAGGTCGTCTCGGCCCTTGATGGGCAAGCGCACGATCGCTCCCTCGGTGTTGATCAGGTCTGCCTCCGCCGGGAGGCAGATAAGGTGCACGTCGTGACCCGCAAGCGCGAGTTTGGTGCCGAGCAGCGACCCGTATGACGCACCCATGATCAGGATGCTGTACGTCCTGCGCATCATTTCCTCCTTATCTTTCTTATAGGCGACAGGACATGCAGTCCCAAACGGCAAACCCATGCCGGCGGCCTTTGAGCCTGCCATGCTAGTCAATTGGAAACGGGGGCGCAAATCAATTGCCAGTTAACACAAGCGGCGTGGACGGTCGCGGGAATGATGACCCTGGATCGGCTGTTTGCCTGCATGGGCGGAAGCCGGGTAACGCGAAGGCGTACCAGCATCGCGCCGCCGGACGCCTCGGTTCGCGGCATTCGCAGCCGAGCTTGGGCCATGTCGGCTACGGATTTCGCGCAAGTGTCATTAAGGGAAATGCCTGTGACATAACCTTTTTCTGGAGTCGACTACCGCCCGCTCGGGCGGCGGCGATATCAGTCACGATAGGAGGCGGCGATGCTGAAAGGACTGCGTGGCACAAGCTTGGTTGCTCTATTGGGCATCGGACTCTCGGCATTGACGGCTGGAATCGCATCGGCCCAGTTCATGCAACAGAATCTGGTCTCGAACATCCCCGGGTTGGCCCCCCTCACAGACCTTAACCTGGCTAACCCGTGGGGGATGTCGTTCAGCGCGACGAGCCCGTTCTGGGTCTCGGATCAGGGCAAAAATCTCTCCACGCTTTATCGTATCAACGCCGGGATCATCACCAAGGTCGGCCTCGAAGTCGCGATCCCGACGACTGCAGGCGGACCCCAAGGACCCACCGGACAGGTCAACAACGGCACCACGCTTTTCCCGGTCAACGGCACTGCCGCCAGCTTCATCTTCGCCAACCTCAACGGGACCATCTCCGCCTGGAACAACAGCGCCGGCACGACGGCCCAGATCAAGGTGACGACGCCGGGAGCGGTCTATACCGGTTTGGCCCAGGGGAGTAACGCTTCAGGACCCTTTCTGTATGCGGCCAACGGCTCACAGAATCGCATCGACGTCTTCGATGGGAGCTTCGCGGACGTAACGGCCACCACGTTCGCCGGCAAGTTCTCCGATCCGAACCTGCCGGCCGGCTTCGTACCGTTCAATGTACAGAACCTCAATGGCACTCATCTACGTCACGTACGCGCCGGCGGGACGGGCGGCCCAGATCGCGGCTACCCCCGGGCAGGGGATCGTCGACGAATTCGATACGAGCGGCAATCTTCTTCAACGGCTGATCACCGGTAGCATGCTCGCTGCGCCGTGGGGGATCGCCCTGGCCCCGGCCAGTTTCGGCGCTTTCGGTGGCGACCTGCTCGTCGGCAACTTCAGTTTCGTCGCGAGCGAGATCAATGCGTTCAACCCGATAACGGGCGCGTTCGTCGGCACTATCCCGATCGACAACGGCGCCGGCAATACCCCGGGTGGCCTGTGGGCCATTGACTTCGGTAACGGGGTCACCGGGAACAGCAACACCCTGTACTTCAATTCCGGCATCAACAGCGAACGCGATGGACTGTTCGGTGCCATCGTCGTGCCGGAGCCGGCGACACTCGCCTTGCTCGGCATCGGTCTTGCTCGGACTAGGCGTCACGCGCCGCAAGGAGCGTCAAGGATAACGTCCAGCGTGCGACTGCGGTGTCCTGAGGGCCTTCCGCGCGGGACGGGGGTGATCCACGGCGTTGATCTGAGGCAGTTATCGCCTCGGCTATCCGATCACTGAGTTCTCGTCCGCGCCCGACCGCCGGCGGGCTGAATGCCCGCCGGTGGGCGTACGCGTTGAGCGACGGGTTAGGCCGCATGGGGGTCAAAGCTACGACGCCGCGCAATTAAAATGGCGACCGCGGCGCGGGCGAAGCCGTGACCGCAAGGTTAGGCCACATGTTTATAGCGAAACCATGAAATCGAGGCTCACTCGAACCTCATTATTGGTACCCGCACCGCTTCGCCTTCCTTTTGAAGCCCGGTCACCCGGAGCGCAAATCCGTTTCTAAGCTCGCTTTGGGGAACCGAAAATCGGAGTCTAAAAAATCGCTTTTCGCCAGGCGGCAATTCGTACCGTTGTTGGCTCGGCTGTAGCTTTTCTGGAAAGATCGGCCGATCGCTCCTCGCGAACACAAGCGCCTGATCGATTTCCGCGGGTGTGTAACTTCTCCCCGCTATCACGAGAGTAACGAACGGCGAAGAGAAATACCAGTGACCACGGCCCGGCTGCAATTGGATACCAATGATGGGACGGTTGTCCTGACCCTGTGGCAGGCTCAAGAGACGAACTCGCGTGATCTGAACAACGACATCCTCGCCGGTCAGGATGTCGCAATCCGGCTCGGTGAGTATGCCAAATTCGTAAACCTGGCAACCTTCTGAAAGTTGCCAGCCAGCGCTGTCTTCGATCTTCGGTATCGCGGGTGGCGTTCCGTATACGGCGGCGCTGACAACTGCGCAGCCAGCGCCGATTAGGAGCAAAGCGACCGAGATTGGGGCGAGGCGATTTCCCGCTAGCATCACGTTGGACTCCGCGCCTGTGGCCTAACGAACTCAGTTAACGGCGCGACGAAGAACGACGGCGAAGCGCGCCGCCGAGGAGCGTCCGTGTTGAACGAGAGGTTAGGCCTCATTCTTGGCCCGCACGCGCATGCCTACGCTCCGCATTTGCCTCGCCCAGCATGGGCCGTGGATCGTAGTAGCCGCGAACCGACACGATCTGTCCGTCTACGACTTGAATGTGCTCAGCAAAGGGTATCCGACCAAAGACCGTGTCGATGTCGAGTATCGCGACACAGTGCTCTCCGTCGACGACAAGACGAAGGACGTCGATGTTCTTCACGATTCGAGAGAACGGTTCCAGGGCTCGAACGAAGGCTTCAACGCCCTGATAGGTATTCATAGGAAATACGCCGATCACATCCCGATGAAGCGGAAGGTCCGTTGGATCATTGCGCCGGACTGCATCGATGTATTTCTCGACAACGCCTATGACTTTGTCTCTCACGATTCCTCCATGCACCGACACTCCGAGGATCTGAGCCGAAAGCCCGCTTCGAGCGTGATCCGTGCGCTCACGAGGGGCCTAACGTTCTAGCTAACCGGCGGGCCGCGCCGATGCTCGGCGAGCTGAAGTCGTATGCTGGCCCGTCCGGTTGAGCGCATGGTTGGGCGGCATCTCTAGGAATCCGCCGCGCTCGTCGAGTCGAGTATTTGGCCAGGTCATTCGTTGGTCGCTACTCAATGACCTGGTCCGCACGCAGTAGCAGCGATCGCGGCATCGTGAGGCCGAGCGCTTTCGCTGCCTTCAGGTCGATGACAAGCTCGAATTTGGCCGACTGCTCGATAGGCATCTCGGCGGGCTTGGCACCCTTCAGGATGCGGTCGACGAAGTTTGCCGAGCGACGCCAGCTGTCGGTCAAATCCGCGTCATACGACATGAGACCTCCCGCATCAACGAAAGACCGGAGCGAGTACATCGCAGGTAGATGATTCGCAGCTGCCAGATCAACAACTTGCTGCCTTTGACCGAAGATGCGGCCGCCGCCGATCACTAGGAGCGCACCCGCCCCAGCGGAAGCTGCCATCCTGAACGCGCGCTCGACGCCGGCAGCGTCGCTCACCTCGAGCGACACGACCTTCCAGCCCCGCGCGCGCGCCGCCGTTTCGGCTGCGTGCCATGACGAGCGGCTTGTCGCTTCCCAGAGGGCGGCAATAGGTGCCGTCGGCGCCACCTCCTTCAGGATCTCGAGCCGCTTTGCTGTCGTGTCCACTTGCTGAATACTGAGTCCGGTAATGTTGCCACCGGGCTGCCCGAGGCTCCGCGCGAAGCCGTCGCGCACCGGGTCGAGCGCGCCACCGACCATTACGACGGGAATTGTTGACGTCGCTTGCATCACTGCCGGCAATGTCGGCCCGCCTGCGACGATAACGTCTGCCGGCAACCGCACAAGCTCGGCGGCCAGCAGTGGGTACTGCTCCGGCCGACCCTCGCCGCCGCGTGGCTCGGTCACAAAGTCCTTCCCGTACTCGTAGCCGAGTTCACGCATACCACGGAGCAAGGCGGAAACGTTCGCGTTCTCGGGGTTAGACCCCTTCATTTCTGCCGTCGTGAAGCCGGAAGTGATGATGCCGATCCGTGCAATCTTATGCGCGGGCTGCGCACCGGCCGTCCGAGAAACGGATAGCGCTGCTAGGCAGCTAGTCATAACGAAGCTGCGGCGATCCACTGGGCTACCTTGTCCGTGCCGCGTTGCCGTACGTCATCGAAAGCGTTGCCCGCAGTCGCATAACTTGAAGAGCGACTGACGCCTAACGAACTAGCTAACCGGCGACCGCCGGCGGGCTGAATGCCCGCCGGTGGGCGTCCGGGTTGAGCGACGGGTTAGGCTTCGCCATACAAAGTGCGCGCTTGTTGCCGCTTCAAAGGTACCCCCTGTTCCAAGAGATAACCGTGCCAGTATTTTACGATTGAGTCCATGAACTCATACAGACCAAAGCGCCGCCCGCCCTCGAATTCCACCGTGATGCTCGGAGCTCGTGGATTGTTCACGATTTTGACGTTGCCTCGTCCGTCGATGTAGACATTTGCTACGCCAGAAGTGGAGGGGCGGATACGTGACGTACGTGACCGTCTTAGAACGCCGGATTTGCGCTCGCGAAGTACTGCGTGCTTAGTAGTGTTTGCGATTTCACTTGCGGAACTCAATTCCGGAATGCGGTTCCACGCGTCGTAGTAGGGTTGCCTCTTTGCGTCTGAGGCAACTCCCTTCCATTCGAAAAAATGGTCTTTCATTCCCAATGCGGTGATGCAGAAGTTATAGAAATGATCGGCTTTATGCTTCTTATTTTGGTGGTGCATCGCCCTCCATCGCTCTCGCTCAAGCTTTTGCAAGAGGTCGGAAGGCGACGCGATTGTTGGTATTAGCGACACGAAGCACCGACATCTTCTCCGAAAAACGCCGCTGCCCAAGCTGCGAGGAGCGCAGGCACGGCGACCGCAGCATAGCTCTTTACCACCCAGCCAACCGCAAGGCAGAACGCGAGCAATGCTGCTGCGACGATTCGGGAAGCGACCATGTAGCCTAACGAACCAAGCTAACCGGCGATCGCCGGCGCGCTAAATGCCCGCCAGTGGGCGTCCGGGTTCAGCGAGGGGTTAGGCCGCATAGCTACCGAAGTTTGGTTCGCGCCAAGCGCTTGGCGTTAGCTAGTGCCCGACGATGGATAGGTCCAATGCCTTTCCCCATCACCCCTAAGGCAGCGTTGTGAAATTGCGAGCTCCTAAACTGAACAGGCCTGCCCGTTAACCATGATCGCCAAAAGGATGTAGTAAGCGCATAGTTAACCCGAACCGCTTGGGCAGCCATTGCGTTCCACGATTCCGTAAACGCTGCCATTTTTTCAGTCCCCATTTGCCAGAACTCCCGCTGATCGCGGGCGGTTGGGGAAGCGCCTGCTAGTGCCATGCGCGTGACTCGATGCGCCACTACTTGAGGTGCGGCGACGGCGAGTTCTGCCGCCTTGACGATAAATGACGCGCTTTTGCGTTTGCGACGAGAGGACATTGTTTTCCTGTTAGGTAAATGCAGTACGTGCATTGTGCGGCCTGACGAACCAAGCTAACCGGGGACCGCTGGCGGGGCTGAATACCAGCCGGTGGGCGTCCGGTTGAACGCCGGGTTAGACCGCTCGTCCTCCATTGGTTCTCACTCGATCAGGGCGTCGGCGCGGACCATGAGTTCCTTCGGGACGGAAATTCCGAGCGCTTTGGCGGTCTTGAGATTGATCGCGAAATAGATCCTTGTGGGCTGCTCGATGGGAAGCTCGCTTGGCTTCGCGCCTCTTAGGATCTTGTCCACATAGCTCGCAGCGCGTCGGTAGTGGTCAGTGAGATTGAGGCCGTAACTCATCAGGCCGCCGGCTCGGACATCCTCCAGATTCGAAAACATCGACGGCAGTCGATTGCGCGTGGCAAGCTCCGCAATTTGCCGCCGTTGCCCGAAGAAAAATGGGTCATTCCGAACGATGACGGCGTCGGCGCGTTCCCGCTTCATTGCGACAAAACCGCGCTCGATCTCTTCGGGCGTACTGGCGTCTAGAGCAAAAACCACTACGCCAAACCGCTGCGCCGCAGTCTGGAAGCTCTTCAGCACCTCGGCATAGCGCGGGCTGCGGGGATCTGCAAGAACAGCGGCGCGGGACAACGCAGGCGCTACGAGCTTCATCAGCTCGATCTGTTTCGGGATCACGTCGACCGTCATCAGTGAAAGTCCCGTGATGTTCCCGCCAGGCCGCGCCAGACTTGCGGCAAAACCACTGCCTACTGGGTCGCCGGAGGCCGCAGAGACAATCGGAATTGTGCCGGTCGCCTGTTGCAACGCTTTGATTGCTGGCGTCGAATGGGTCACGATAACTTCGAGTGGCATTCGCACGAGCTCGGTGGCGAGAATGGGAAGGAGTTCGTCCTTGTTATCCGAGAAGCGCCACTCGATGACGAGATTCATTCCTTCGACATAACCGAGTTCGCGCATCCCCTGCGTGAAGGCATCGTAATAGACATCGGGATTCGATGCAGTGGAGCGCGGACGTACCGCCAGGAACCCGATGCGCCGGACATTGCTTTGCTGCTGGGCAAAACTGGCGAGCGGTGCGGCTAACAGCAATCCCGCAACGGTCACGAACTTTCTACGCTGGGCCTGGCCCACGACCTTCTCCTCGAAACACTCGATGGAAGTCTAACGTTGAATGACCGCTTCAGGTTGCGGACGACGCCCCGGTTATGTCCGTGTGATGCCTAACGAATGAAGCTAACCGGCGCGCACCGGTGGGCGAAAGCCCGCCGGTGTGCGTCCGGGTTGAGCGACGGGTTAGGCAGCATTTGGCTCCATAGCAGGTGTGAAGTAAATGTAGCGCCACACAAGTTGCCAGCGACCTTGGACGAACTCAAACACGAGCTGATCGGTACCAGCCTCGCGCTTCGGTCCGTCTTGCCGTTGATACTCCATCTCCCACGCGAAGGTGTACACGGCGACGTTCTCCCAAGTGTGAAGCGCGTGGGCAGACTCGGCATACGAAAGCACGGATGCGTTCATCGCGAATTCGCGATAGCTCTCGGCGCACTGGGCTCGTCCGCGCGCAAATTCCGCATAACCTGGGCCGACAATGACGGCATCTTCGTGAAAGCATTGCTCAAACCCATCAAACGCTTTCGTACGCCACGCGGCGCTGATTTTCTCGATGACCCCGCGAATCGTGAGGTCGGCGGTTCCGTCGATCTGCTCCATTGCAGCCTAACTAGAAGTAGGGATCCTAAAACCGACGCAAAACTTCCCGTCGGTCATCGTGCGCCGTATCTTCGCCAGAGGAAACTTCCCACAGGAACAAAGAGGTCGCTCTCTTTAGTACGGCCTAAAACGCTAATCAGACGTAAACCCCGACGCCTTCACCACCGGCCCCCACTTCGCGTAGTCGCTGACGAAGATCTTCGTGAAGTCGTCGGCGCTTCCGGTCGCGGGGTCCATGCCGATCTTGGTCAGCTTCTCGACGACGTCCGGCGACTGCAGCGCCTTGGTGATGCCGCGATTGAGCGCGTCGACGACGGGCTTGGACATGTTGGCGGGGCCGAAGAACCCGAACCAGCCAGTCGCCTCGACGCCGACCAGCCCGAGCTCCTTGAACGTCGGCACCTCCGGCAGCGCGGTGGAGCGCTTCGCGCCCGAAGTCGCGAGGATACGGATCTTGCCGCTGCGATGCAGCTCGGTGAGATCGGCCATTGCGTCGATCGCCGCCGGGACGGCGCCGCCGATCAGATCGTTGATATACGCCGCCGACCCCTTGTACGCGACGTGCAGCATCGGCACGCCGATCTCGGTGGAGAGAAGCAGGCCGAAGAAATGCGGCAGGCTACCCGCGCCCGACGTGGCGTACGCCGCCTTGTCGGGATTGGCCTTCGCCCAGGCCACGAACTCCTGCCACGTCTTCGCATTGCTCGCGGGTCCTGCGGCGATGGCGAACTGGAACGTTGCGCCGATGGCGATGGGCGTGAAGTCCTTGAGCGCATCGTAGTTGAGGTTCTTGGTGCTGTGCGGCACGACCGCCATCGGGCCGATCGGCATCGCCATGATGGTCGTGCCGTCCGGCGCGGCGTTCTTCACCGCCTCGGCGGCGATGCGGCCGATGGCGCCGGGGCGGTTTTCGACGATGACCGGCACGCCGAGCGAATCCTTGAGCTTGTCGGCGACCACGCGCGCGATCAGGTCGGCGGTTCCGCCCGGCGGGAATCCCACCAGGATGCGAACCGGCTTGTCGAAGGTCTGCGCCGCCGCGGGACCCGCGATGGAAACCGCAGCGAGCAGTGCGATGGTGGCGAGGCCTGCGCAGCAAGCCCTGAACAATCGTGTCATGACATCCTCCTGTCGCGCGCCTCGAGGGCCCGCCGTTGTGATTCGAACCCGCGCGCCATCAGCGCGGAAAATGATCGGCCATGTCCCGGAGATCAGGCGTTCTTCACGGGGCTGTGCTTGGCGATCCAGCGCGTCAGCGGCCGCCACTGCTCCCAGTCCTGCTCGGCGCGCGATCGCGGCAGGTCGAACACGGTCAGTCCGTCGCGCGCGCAGTGCACGTAGACCTGCGTCTGCCGCAGCTGGGTCACCAGCGGGTAGTCGAACTTGCCGAGAAATTCCTCGAGCTCGCCGGCGCTGTGCGTGCGGCTGTCGACGCGCATGGCGACCAGTCCGATGGCGATGTCGCCCTTCTTCACCGCCTTGTATTCCGCGATCTGGTCGAGGAAGTGCTGGGTCGCTGCCATATCGAAGGCGCTCGGCGACACCGGGACGCAGCAGCAGGTCGGAACGGCGCATGGCGTCGCGCAGCGCATCGCCGTGCAGTCCGGCGGGCGTGTCGAGCACGAGCCAGTGCGGGTTGTGCTCCTTGATGTCCTCTTTCGTCGCGACGGGTGTCCAGCTGGCGATCGCGGGAAACATCGGCGGCCGGCGCTCCAGCCACTCGGTGGACGAGCGCAAGGGGATCGAAGTCGGCGAGCACGACACGCTGCTTGCGCCCGGCGAGCCACCCGGTGATATTGGTCGAAAGCGTCGTCTTGCCGCTGCCACCCTTCGGATTGGCCACCAGAAGCGTCTGCATCTTTGCCACTCCGCCCCCTTTGTTTTTCGTGGCCGGCCTGCCGCCGGCTGCCGTATTGTAGGGCCAAAGCGCCTCCGGACAGCCACGGTCCGGCGTGCACGCGTGCTAACATCAATCGTTGCGGCGCCGGGGCTAGCCAGACACGGCCGCGCCAGCTTTTGGTGCGGCACCGCGCCGGGCTCCTGCCCATCCTGGCCGCGCTCTTCGGAGACACCTATGACAACGACCGCGCGTCCCCCCGTCTCAACGCCGTCCCTCTCGCCCGGCTGGTCGCTGGCGCTCGGCATCCTGCTGGTCGCCGCCGGTGTGCTCGCGCTCATCGTTCCGCAGATGGCGGCGGTCGCCGTCGCGCTGTACGTAGGATGGTTCGCGGTGATCGCGGGAGTGATCGCGATCGTCGTCGCCATCCGCACGCGCGCCGAGCCGCAGTTCGGGTGGCGGATCGCCATGGGCGTCATGTACCTGCTGCTCGGTTTCCTGCTGGTGTCGAACCCGGTCGCCGGCGCGGCGACGCTGGCGCTGCTGGTCGGCGCGCTGATGGTTGCCTCCGGCGTGGTCGAGATCATGCTGGCCATGAAATTGAAGCCGCGCGCGGGATGGGGCTGGCTGATGGCCAGCGGCATCCTGTCCATCGGCCTCGCCATCCTGATCGCCATCGGCTGGCCGATGGGCTCGCTGATCCTGATCGGTTACCTGGTCGGTTTCCAGATCATCATGTGCGGCGTCTCGCGCATCGCACTCGCGCTCGCCGCGCGCAAGTCTCCTGCAACAGCTTGAGCGTCAGGGCCTAGTCGCCGTGGATTCAGTGATTTCCGAGCCGCGGGCTCGCGCCGCGCCCACCGCGCGCGAGGCGCACCGTCCCGCGTTCGAAACCAACAAGCTGAAAAAGCGCCTGCGCCGGCAGGTGGGACAGGCGATCGCCGACTTCTCGATGATCGAGGCCGGCGACAAGGTCATGGTGTGCGTGTCGGGCGGCAAGGACAGCTACGGACTGCTCGACATCCTGCTCTCGCTGCAGCAGCGCTCGCCGGCGCCGTTCGAGATCGTGGCGGTCAACCTCGACCAGAAGCAGCCGGACTTTCCGGCCGAGGTGCTGCCGCGCTACCTCGCCGGGCGCGACGTGGCGTACCGCATCGCCGAGCAGGACACCTACAGCGTGGTCAAGCGCGTCATCCCGGAAGGCGGGACGATGTGCTCGCTGTGCTCGCGTCTGCGCCGCGGCGTGCTCTATCGCGTCGCCGGCGAGCTGGGCGCGACCAAGATCGCGCTCGGCCATCATCGCGACGACATGCTGGCGACGTTCTTCCTGAATCTGTTTTTCGGCGGCAAGCTCAAGACGATGCCGCCCAAGCTCGTCTCCGACGACGGCAAGCACGTCGTGATCCGCCCGCTGGCCTACGTTCGCGAGCGCGACCTCGCGCGTTACGCGCACGCGATGGCGTTCCCGATCATTCCCTGCAACCTGTGCGGCTCGCAGGAGAACCTGCAGCGCCGACAGGTGGGCGAGATGCTGCGCGACTGGGAAAAGAAGTATCCGGGACGCGTCGACAGCATTTTCAACGCCATGGGCACCGTGGTGCCGACGCACCTGCTCGATCGCGATCTGCAGGATTTCGCCGCCGTGCGCGCGACGGGGATGCCCGACGCCGCCGGCGACATCGCTTTCGACGACGAGCCTTGCGTTGAACCGTCGGCGCGCTCACGGATTCATATCGCGTCGTAACCCGATGACGATCGCACATGAATCGCACGCGTTCGCTCTTCCTGCTGCTGACATTCGCGCTGCTGCAGGTCACTTCGCTGCAGGCGGCTGCGCAGTCGGCCTCCTTATCGGGGCCCGCGCTCCTCAATGCGCTGCGCGAAGGTGGCCTGATCATCTACTTCCGGCACGCGTCCACCGACTTCGGCCAGAACGACGACCAGATGACCGGCTACGAGGATTGCGCCAAGCAGCGCAATCTCACCGACCGCGGCCGCGCCGAGGCTCGCGACATCGGCGCCGCGCTGAAGCGCCTCGAGCTTCCCGTCGGTGACGTGGTGGCCAGCCCGTTTTGCCGGACGATGGAAACGGCGCGCCTCATTTTCGGCACCGCCACGGCATCGGCTGCCGTGCGCGGAGGCCCTGCACGACCCGAATCCGCGGAGCGCTATGCGGCGCTGCGCGCCTTGCTCTCGACGCCGCCGCGCGCCGGAACCGATCTCGCGATCGTCAGCCACGGCAACCCCTTCAACGCCGTTACCGGGGCGCCTTATCTCGCCGAAGGCGAAGCCGCGGTGATCCGCCCCCTCGGTGCGCAAGGCTTCGCCGTGATCGCGCGCGTTCCGAAAGACGCCTGGGACAATCTGTCCCGGAACTGATCAGGCGATCCGCGGCATATCGACCGCGCGCTCGATCGCGCAGACGCTCACCTGAGCGCTGCGGCCGCGCAGCGATACCATGCGTCGTGGGCATCACGTCCGCTTCCACTCCCGCGGCGCGGCGGATCTCGTCGGACACCACGACTTCGCATTTGAGGTCCTTGGTGATGTCCTGGAGTCGCGCCGACACGTTGACCGCGTCGCCAAGCGCGGTGAACACGAAGTGCCCGCGATAGCCGATGTCGCCGATGACGACCTTGCCGCCGTGGATGCCGACGCCGAACCGGATCGGCTTGGTCAGGTCGTCCTTGAGCAGCGCATTCAGGCGCTCCATGCCGATGCCGATCTGGCTCACCGCGTGCAGCGCCTGCCGGCACGCCACGTCGCGCTCGGTGGTCAGGCCGAACAGCGCGAGCAATCCATCGCCGACGAACTGATTGGGACTTCCGCCGGCCTTGATCACGGCTTCCGAAACCGTCGTGAGGAAGCGGTTGACGATGAACACCGCGTCGAACGGCAGCCTGCTCTCGGCGAGCTTGGACGATTCGCGCATGTCGACGAACATGGCGACGACGTATTGTTCCTTGCCTCCCTTGTACATTTTCACGTCGCGCAGCCACGCGGCGTTGGTGTCGGTCGGAAGGATTGGGACCACCGTGATGTCGATCTGCGGCCTGAGCTGACAGGCGAGCCGCACCGCCGGGTTGCCGCCGGCGCCGACGCGATTGAGCACCGCCATCTCGCGCCGGCTCGGCAACGGCAGCGCGCTGCAGTCGCCAAGAATGCGGACACGGCACGTCGAGCAGCGCGCGCGTCCGCCGCAGACGCTGGCGTGCGGAATGCCGAAGCGCCAGCTTGCCTCGAGCACGCTGTAGCCGCGCGGCACCATGGCGCGACGCTCGTCGGGATAGGAGACGCGGATCAATCCATGGCGGCGCTCGCGCAGGTCGCGCACCCAGCGCGCGGCGAAGACGGCGAGCACCAGCGCAAGCCACGCCATGGTCGCGTAGCTCTTGATCTGGTCGTTCAAGACACGCTGCGCCGGTGTCGTCGGCTGCGTCAACTCCTGCTTGCGCCATTCCGGCACCTTCTGCAACTCGAGGTAGTTGCGGGCGCCCTGGTAGACACCCAGTGCCGCCAGCGCCGGCAGCAGCACGGCGCAGGCGAGCAGCAGCGGCCCAAGGCGGGTAAAGATCGGCTTCATGCGCAGCCAGAAGAAAAGCCCGATGCAGGCGTGCGTCCATGCCACCGCCAGGCCGAGGAACGTGTACGTGCGCAGGTCGTTACGATTCAGCCAGTAGTAGCCCAGCGCGTGCGCGTAGTAGCGCTGCGCGTCGTCGAGGATGACCGGAAGGCGCAGCCCGACCAGGTGCTGCAGCATCAGTACCGGGATGCTCAGGCCGAGCGCCAGCTGGATGACCTCCGGCACCTTCCAGTGGAAATGGCGGCGCTGGTAGAGCGCCCACAGTCCCAGCGAGGCGTGCGTGACCGCCGCGGCGCAGAGCAGGACCATCACCGGCGGAAACCGCCAGATGGCCATGTGAATCACGAGGCCTTCCTTCATCGCCTCGTACGAGATGTTGCCCAGCGAGTGATTGGTGAAATGCGACAGCAGGTAGCAGAACATCACCAGTCCGCTGGCGATACGCAGCTGGCGCAGACCGAATCCACGAACGTAAGTCCTTGAAGCCACGCGCGTTCACCGCATCCCCTTCGCACGATCGGCACTTCCCTGCGTCGCCCGGCCAGGAACGGGCGCGTGCATCAGCGCTAGCGCACCACGTCCTTGGTCTGCCCGAACAGAATCTTTCGCTCCGCGTCGGTGCGAATCCCGCCCATCGACGGATTGATCTCCTTGGCCTTCGCGTAAGCGCGCACCGTTGCGGGACGCGCGCGGATCGCTTCCTTCCAGCGCTTGAGATGCGGAAAGTCGTCGAGATCCTGCGCCTGCCGCTCCGGAAGAATCCACGGGTAGCTCGCGATGTCCGCGATGCTGTATTCGCCGGTGATGAAGTCCCGGTCCGAGAGCTTCTTGTTCAGCACCGCGTAGAGCCGCCCGGTCTCCTTCACGTAGCGGTCGATCGCGTAGGGCAGCTTCTCGGGAGCGTAGAGCCCGAAGTGATGATTCTGGTCCGCCATCGGGCCGAGGCCGGCCATCTGCCAGAACACCCATTGAATGCAATCGAGCCGCCGCCGCGAGATCCGCGGGGATCAACTGGCGAGTCTTGTCGGCAAGATAGAGCAGGATGGCGCCCGATTCGAACATCGGGATCGGCGCGCCACCGTCGGCGGGAGACGTGTCCAGAATCGCGGGAATGCGGTTGTTTGGCGAGATACGCAGAAAATCGGGATTGAATTGCTCGCCCTCGCCGATCTTGACCGGATGAATCGTGTACGGAGTCGCGGTCTCCTCCAGGAACATCGTGATCTTGTGGCCGTTCGGAGTCGTCCAGTAGTGAAGATCGATCACGCGCGTTCTTTCACAGGTCTCGGAGCGTCGTCGCGTCGCGTCAGTACGTGCCGGGATACGAGCCGCCGTCGAGCAGGATGTTCTGTCCCACCAGGTACGACGCGTGGACGCTGCAGATGAACGCGCAGACCTTGCCGAACTCGACGATGTTGCCCATCCGGCCGACGGGAATGCCTTCCATCTGCGCCTGGCGCACCTCCTCGATCGACTTGCCGCTCGCCTTGGCGCGGCTCGCGTGCGTCACCGCGATGCGATCGGTGTCGAACGTGCCCGGCAAGAGGTTGTTGATGGTGACGTTGTGCCGCGCCACCTTGCGCGCCACGCCGGCGACGAAGCCGGTCAATCCGCTGCGCGCGCCGTTGGACAATCCGAGCACGTCGATCGGCGCCTTGACCGACGACGACGTGATGTTGACGATGCGTCCGAATTTGCGCGCGATCATGCCGTCGACGGTGGCCTTGATGAGCTCGATCGGCGTGAGCATGTTGGCGTCGATCGCCTTGAGCCACGCGTCGCGGTCCCAGTCGCGGAAGTCGCCCGGCGGCGGACCGCCGGCGTTGTTGACCAGGATGTCGGCATCGGGGCACGCCGCCAGCGCGGCGGCGCGGCCCTCGGGCGTGGTGATGTCGGCGGCCACCGCGTGCACGCGCCGACCCGCCAGCGCGCCGATCTCCTCGGCGGCGCGGCGCACCGCGGCTTCGGTGCGCGCGACGATGGTCACGTCGACGCCTTCGCAGGCGAGCGCCTCGGCGCAACCGCGACCGAGCCCCTTGCTGGCCGCGCACACCAGCGCCTTCCTGCCTTCGATCCCGAGGTCCATGGCCGCGAGTGTATAGGTGATGTTGGCTCGCGGCGTGCTACGGCGCGGGAATCATCACCAGGCGATCGAGGCCCGACTCCGCGCCCCACGCCTCGCCCGAGCGGCCGAGCATCTGGCGCACGTTGGCGCGATCGCCGTTGGACGGAAAGCTGTCGAACTTCTCGGTCACCGGATCGAAGCGCACGATGGCGTTGGTGCTCCATTCGGTGAGCCACACCTTGTCCTTGTCGTCGACCCACACCGAATAGGTGTGCGCGTTGCCCGGCAGCTTCCATTCGCGCCACGACTTGCTCGCCGGGTCGTACATGCCGACCTGGCCGGTGTTCCAGTAGCTCACCCAGATGCGCCCTTTGGAGTCGGACCACACGCGGCGCGCGCCCTGCCCCTTGGTCGGCGGCTCGATCACGGTCGCCTCGCCGGTGGCCAGATCGATCTTCGCGATGTGGTTGCCGGCGAGCGATGCGTAGTACACGTCGCCGCCCGGCGTGGTGGTGATGCCGTAGGGACCGCTGCCGCGCGGCGCGCTCCACACCTTGACGTCGCCGGTGGCGGGATCGAGCCTTCCGTAATAGCCGCTCTGCCCGGTAAACCAGACGCGTCCCTGCTTGTCGAAGGTGAGCGTGTTGAGGTTGGCGTAGCCGGTGTCGGCTGGGCAGCGGCCACACCTTCACGGCCAGCGTCTTCGCGTCGACGCGCACGATGGCGTTCTGCCCGCCATCGGTCACCCACGCGTTGCCGTCGGGACCGACGATGACGCCATGCGGCGCCGAGCGCGGGCCGAGCGGGATTTCCTGCGTCTTGCCCGTCGCCGGGTCGAGGATGCCGAGCTTGCCGGTCGCCTGCGCGGTGTAGTAGACGGGCCCGCCCGGGGTCGGCGCTGCCGCGACGTCGTGCGGCGCCGCGCCCTTCGGAACGGAGAAGTACGATGGCGCGGCGCATGCGGCGCCGCTCATCAGCAGCAATGCGCAGATCAGCGCAACGATTCGGTTGCGAGCGATCATCATCATCTCCTTCGCGCGGCTGCTCCGCGTCGTTCATCGGCGGCCGTCCTGCGCGAGCCGCCTGCTCCCGATGGAAGTTTAGTACGCAAGCAGCGCGCAGAGAAACAAATCGGCGCACGCGTGGCGTCGGCAGCGCCCCATGGGCACGGGCCGAGGTGTCGGGCGTCCACCGATGCTAGGATACTCGCCCCAACGAACGGACCTGTCGGCATGGAAGTCATCATCGTCGGCGCCGGCATCGGCGGCCTGACGCTTGCGCTCACCCTGCACGAAGCCGGCATCGCATCGCGCGTGTTCGAGGCGGCGAGCGAGATCCGGCCGGTCGGCGTCGGCATCAACATCCTGCCGCACGCGACGCGCGAGCTGTCGCGTCTCGGTCTCGAGCCCTCCCTGGCGCGGGTTGCGGTGAGCACGCGCGAGTCGGCTTTCTTCAACCGCTTCGGGCAGCTCATCTACCGCGAGCCCGCGGGTCGCGACGCAGGCTACGAATGGCCGCAATTCTCGATCCATCGCGGCGACCTGCAGCGCGTGCTGCTCGACGCGGTGATCGAGCGCCTCGGCCGCGATGCCCTCGTCACCGATGCGCGCTGCGTTGGTGTCGAAACATCGGCGCATGGCGCGACGGTGCGGCTGGTTACGGGATCGAGCGGAGAAGCGCTGGCCGCACAATCGGCCGACGTCGTCGTCGCCTGCGATGGATTGCACTCGGCGATCCGCAAGCAGCTCCATCCCGACGAAGGCGAGCCGCTGTACTCCGGCGTCAACATGTGGCGCGGGGTCAGCGTCTGGAAGCCGTTCCTTTCGGGCGCGAGCATGGTGCGCGCCGGCTGGCTCGCCACCGGCAAGATGGTGATCTATCCGATCCGCAACGACGTCGACGGCGCCGGCAGACAGCTCGTCAACTGGGTCGCCGAGATCGAGACGCCGAAGCATCACCAGCGCGACTGGAACCGGCGTGGCCGGCTCGAAGACTTCATCGCCGCGTTCGAGGACTGGCATTTCGACTGGCTCGACGTGCCGGCGCTGATTCGCGGCGCCGAATCGATCCTCGAATTCCCGATGATCGACCAGGATCCGCTGCCGTGGTGGACGCGCGGGCGCGTCACGCTGCTCGGCGACGCCGCGCATCCGATGGTGCCGCGCGGATCGAACGGCGCCGGCCAGGCGATACTCGATGCGCGGGCTCTCACCGAGGCGCTCGTCGCGCACCGCGATCCCGAGGAGGCGCTCGCCGCGTACGAATCGAAGCGCCGCGAGGCGACCGCGGCGGTGGTGCGCACCAATCGCGTCAACCCGCCCGATGCGATACTGCGCGAGGTGTACGAGCGCACCGGCGACAAGCCGTTCGCCAACATCGACGACGTGATCGGCGCCGCCGAGCTCAAAGCGATGTCCGAGGGCTACAAGCGCATCGCCGGGTATGATCGCGCATCGCTGGCCGGCGCCGACGGCAGTCGTGACGCGACGCCGACGACCAGGACGTGACCGGAGGACCCATGACATTCCCGCTGCTGCATCGCTTCCCGCTCGCTCGCCATGTGCTCACGCTGGGCGCGCTCTGCATTTGCATGCACGACGCGATGGCGCAACCCGCGGCGCCGAAGGCGGGCGCGTATCCGACCCGTCCGATCCAGATCATCGTCCCCTTCACGCCCGGCACCGGCATGGACATCCTGGCGCGCACGGTGGGCCAGAAGCTCGGCGAGCGGCTGGGACAGCCGGTCGTGGTCGAGAACCGGCCGGGCGCGAGCGGCAACATCGGCGCGGCGGCGGTCGCCAAGGCCGCGCCGGACGGCTACACGCTGTTGCTGTCCGGCAATCCGCTGGTGATGAACGTCAGCCTGGCGCGCGACCTGCCCTTCGATCCGGTGAAGGACCTGGCGCCGATCGAGAAAATGGCGACCGGAACGCTCGCCATCACGGTGAGCAATGCCGTCCCCGCCAACACCGTCAAGGAATTCGTCGCGTATGCCAAAGCGAATCCGGGCAAGCTCGCCTACGGCACGCCGGGCGTGGGCACGCCGCAGCACCTGGCCACCGAGCTCTTCAAGCTGACCACCGGCATCGACATGCTGCACGTCCCGTACAAGGGATCGGCCGGCGCGATCACCGGACTCATGTCGGGCGAGATCGCGTTCATGTTCAACGCCGTGCACGCGGTGCTGCCGCAGGCCAAGGCCGGCAAGCTCAGGATCCTTGCGGTCGCGAGCGCGAAGCGCTCGCCGGCGGCGCCCGACATTCCCACCGTCGCGGAATCGGGCTATCCGGAGTTCGACGTCGACCTCTGGTACGGCATGCTCGCGCCGGCCGGCACGCCGAAAGAGGTGATCGCGCGTCTCAACACCGAGATCACGCAGATCCTGTCGGCGCCGGAGATGCGCGAGACGCTCGCCGGTCAGGGGCTGGAAGCGGTGACGAGCACGCCCGAGCAATTCGGCGCGCTCATGAACGCCGATCTGGCGCGCTGGGCGAAGGTGATCAAGGAAGCGGGCATCAAGGGCGAGT
>CAVRLN010000015.1:0-97626 GCA_963722325.1 uncultured beta proteobacterium | reverse complement strand
ATCGACCGGCTCAAGGATCGGCTCGACTCGGGCGCGAAGTTCGATGAGTTGGCCAAGCTCAACTCCGAAGATGGCTCCGCCGCCAAGGGAGGCGACCTCGGCTGGCTCAATCCGGGCGACACGGTCGGCGAGTTCCAGGAAGCGATGAACAAACTCGAGATCAAGCAGGTGTCGGCGCCGGTGCGCTCGCCTTTCGGGTGGCACATCATCGAAGTGCTTGAGCGGCGCAAGCAGGACGTGACCGCGGAACGCGAGCGCGCCGAGGCGCAGCTCGCGATCCGGCAGCGCAAGGCCGAGGAGGCGTTTCAGGCGTGGGTTCGCGAGATCCGCGACCGGGCCTACGTCGAGATCCGGCTCGACGACAAGTAGCGACGCGAGCCTCCGGGCGAGGGGCCCCACGCAGTGGGGATCGACCGGGAATTGCGAGTCGGCGCTGGGCGGGCGAAACGATACAGCGACATATTGGTGATGTGCGTGATGAGCCCGCGACGCGAGCCTCCGGGCGAGGGGCCCCACGCAGTGGGGATCGACCGGGAATTGCGAGTCGGCGCTGGGCGGGCGAAACGATACAGCGACATATTGGTGATGTGCGTGATGAGCCCGCGACGCGAGCTCTTGAGCGGAGCCGGAATGATTCCCGACGATGAGCTGCTTCGCGATCAGGTCGCCTACTATCGCGCCCGCGCCGGCGAGTACGACCAGTGGTGGTTCAGGCAGGGACGCTACGATCGCGGCGAAGCCTTCAACTCGCAATGGCATGCGGAGACCGCCGAAGCCGAGGCGGCATTCGATGCGTGGCTTGCGCAGACGAAGCCGCGACGCGTCCTCGAGCTCGCCTGCGGCACGGGGCTGTTCACACGGCGCATCGCCCCGCACGTCGAGCACCTCACCGCGGTCGACGCCTCGGACGAGGTCATCGCCATCAATCGCGCACGTGTCGCGGCGGGCAACGTCGACTACGTGAACGCGGATCTTTTCGACTGGCAGCCGCCGGGCATGTACGACGCGGTGTTCTTCAGCTTCTGGCTGTCGCACGTTCCGGAATCACGCTTTGCCGCGTTCTGGAACGGCGTCGGCGCGGCGCTCGCCCCCGGCGGCAGCGCGTACCTGATCGACTCGGCCTACGATGCGTCATCGACGGCCCGCGATCACCCGCTTCCGAATCGCGAAACAGGATTGGTCACGCGCAAGCTCAACGACGGACGCGAATTTCGAATCGTGAAGGTGTTCTGGGAGCCCGGCGCGCTTTGCGCCGCGCTGACGGAGCTGGGGTGGACCACCGAGATCGGGCAGACGGCGCGCTACTTCATTCACGGTGCGGTCCGGCCGGGCGCCGCGACGACGGCGATGGGCTAGGAGGCTACGCGGGTCCCTTCGCCGGGCCGCTCGCGTCGTACACGTAGCCGGACTGCGCGATGCGGCCTTCGTCCATGGTCGCTTCTTCCGCGAGCACGCGCGGCGTCTTGTCCCACCAGATCGCCCGCCCTTCGCGCTGCTGCTCGACGATCTGCGGGCGGGATTCGAGCAACTCGCGCATGAAGCGCGTGTGCTCGGACACGTAGTGGCGGCTCGGAAGCATCATGGCGAGGTCTCGGGTCGACGGCGGTTGAAAGCGGACAATTCGACGGCAATCTCGACGACGATTCTATCATTGCGCGCGCGCATCGGACGCGCCGGCGCGCATCGATCCGGTGACCAGCCGGTATTCGTAGAGCCTGCATTCGAGCGCACCGTTGAACAGCGGCACCTTCCGGCTGGGCTTGAGCCCGATCAGCCTGGCGAGATCGCGATCGGCGCTCAGCAGATGCGCGGTCCATCCGGAGAAGCGCTGCTTGAGCGCGTCGCCCAGCCGGGGATAGAACTCGGCGAGCGGTGTCGCGCTCGCGATGCGAACGCCGTAGGGCGGATTGGAGACGATGACTCCGGAGGCGGCCGGCGCGCCGCGGGTGAGCACGTCGGCGTGCTCGACCGCCACGGCGCCCTCGACGCCGGCGGCGACGAGATTGGCGCGGCAATGCGCGAGCGCGTTGGGGTCGATGTCGCTCGCGTGGATGCCGGTCGGCGCCGGCGGCCGCGCGCGTCGCTGCGCCGCCTGCTTGATGCGCTGCCACGTCGGCCCGTCGTACCAGGCGAGCTTCTGGAACCCGAAGGTGCGCTTCAACCCGGGAGCGATGTCGAGTGCCATCATCGCCGCTTCGATGGCGATCGTGCCGCCGCCGCACATCGGGTCGAGCAACGGCGTGCCGGGTTGCCAGCGCGCGATGCGCAGCAGTCCCGCGGCGAGGTTCTCGCGCAGCGGCGCCTCGGTGCTCTCGCGGCGCAGCCCGCGCTTGAACAGCGGATCGCCCGAGGTGTCGAGGTAGAGCGTGGCGTCGGTGGCGGTGAGGTATGCATGCACGCGCACGTCGGGGCGCTCCTTGCTGATGGAGGGACGCGTTCCGCCGGCTTCACGATGGCGGTCGCACACGGCGTCCTTGATGCGCAGCGTGGCGAATTCGAGGCTCTTGATCGGCGAGCGCGTCGCCGCCACGTCGACGCGAAGCGTGCGCGACGGCAGGAACCAGCGCGGCCAGTCGAGAGAGTGCGTCAGCGCGTAGATGTCCTGCTCGTCGCGATACGCGCCGTGGCCGACCTGCCAGAGCACGCGGCTGGCCAGACGGCTTTCAAGATTGGCGCGGTACGCGAGATCGAATGCGCCGCTGAAGGCGACGCCGCCCTCCGCGGCGCGCACGTCGCCAGCGGCGAGTTGCGCGAGCTCCTCGGAGAGCGCGGCTTCGAGTCCGCGCGGGCAGGGCGCGAAAAAGCGCTCCACTAGCGAGAATCCACTAGAACGGCTTCAGCTCGACCAGCAGCACCACGCCGATGAGCACCGGCAGCGCGGGGATCTCGTTGATCCAGCGGTAGAACACATCGCTGTGCCGGTTTCGATCGTGCTTGAAGTCTGCGAGCAGCTTGCCGAGCCACAGGTGATGCACGACCAGGATCGCGACCAGCGCCAGCTTGGCGTGCAGCCAGCCGCCGGTGATGCCGTAGCCCTGCCACAGCCACACGCCGAACGCGAGGGTGAGCACCGCACTGGGCGTCATGATTCCGAAGTAGAGCTTGCGCTCCATCACCTTGAAGCGCTCGATGCCGATCGCGTCGGTGGCCAGCGAGTGGTAGACGAACAATCGCGGCAGGTAGAACAGCCCGGCGAACCAGCTCACCATGAACACGATGTGGAACGACTTGATCCAGAGCATCGGGCGCCCTAGGCGATCCAGCGCAGCGAGCGTTGCGGAATGGGGAACGGTGCCTGAGGAGTGGTCGACATGCGGGGTGCGACGGGCCGGCGCTGCCGAAGTATACCGCTGCGGCGACGCTGCCGCGCCCGCTCGCTTGACACTGCGCGCGAGCGTCCCGTACCGTGACGCGGTTGCTAGAGAAGGTCGATCCATGAACCGTCGAAGTGCAATCCAACGCGCCATCTCGCGCCTGTGCGCATGCATCCTGGCGCTCGCGGCGGTGACTCGCGCCGCCCGCGCTCGCGCAGACGTATCCCGACCACCCGATCAAGCTCGTCGTTCCCTATCCACCGGGCGCGCTCACCGATCTTCTCGCGCGCGCCATCGCCGAGCGCCTCGCGGCGAGCCTGAAGCAACCGGTGGTCGTGGACAACAAGCCGGGTGCCGGGACGCTGGTCGGCGCCGAGTTCGTCGCCAAGTCGCCCGCCGACGGATACACGCTCCTGATGGCGACCAGCACGACGCTGGGCATCAGCCCGCTTCTGTACCAGCCGTCGCCGGTCAATCCGCTGAAGGACTTCGCACCGGTGTCGCAGGTCGGCACGGTGAATTTCTTCCTGATCGCCAGCGTGTCGTTTCCCGCGAAGAACGTTCGCGAGATGATCGACGTCATCCGCCGCAATCCCGGCAAGTACAACTACGCGTCGGTAGGCAACGGCAGCCCGCATCACCTGTTCATGGAAGCGCTCAAGAGCGAATACGGCCTCGACATCCAGCACGTCCCGTACAAGGGAACGCCGGCTGCGCTGACCGACCTGCTCGGCGGCTCGATCCAGGTGATGTTCGCCGACGCCACGATCGCCGTGCCCAACATCCAGGCGGGCAAGGTCACCGCGCTGGGCACGTCGGTGGCGCGACAGACCACGCTCCTGCCCAGCGTGCCGCCGATCGCCACCCTGGTCGCCGGTTACGACTGGCAGGCGTGGCAGGGCATCGTCGCGCCGGCGGCGACGCCTCCGGACGTCGTCGCGAGGCTGTCGTCGGAGCTGCAGAAGATCCAGGCGACCCCGGAATTCAAGGAGCAGCTGTTCAAGTTCGGGATGGAGCCGATCGGCGCGCATACGCCCGAGCAGTTCGCGGCGGTGATCGCCGCCGAGCAGCCGCGCTGGGCGAAGGCCATCAAGGATTCCGGCGCGAAGGTCGACTAGCGGTCCAACACAGCACGCCACAACGCATGGAGCACCATCGCGCATGAGCTCGTCCCCGGTCATCGACGTCCACACCCACTGCCTCACCGAGGCGTGGTTCTCGCTGCTCAAGCAGCACGGCGCGCCGCGCTACAGCGTCGAGGCGGTGCGCGGCGGGCTGCGCGCGATCCATCTCGACGGCGCGCCGTTCATGACGCCGGTGCCGGCGATGTTCGACTACGCGCTGCGTCTGAAGACGATGAACGACTGCGGCGTCGACGTCTGCATCGTTTCGCTCACCTGCCCGAACTGCTACTGGGGCGGCCCGCAGGTGAGCCTCGAGGCGGCGCGCATCATGAACGACGACATGACCGCGGCGCGCGTCGCGTATCCGGGCCGCATCGAGTGGTTCGCGTCGCTGCCATGGCAATACCCCGAGCTCGCCCTCGCCGAGCTCGATCGCGCCGCGGACGCGGGTGCGGTGGGCGTGATGGTGCTGGCCAACATCGACGGCCAGCCGCTGACCGATCCGGCGTTCGAGTCGATCTGGAGCGCCATCGACGCGCGCGCGCTGCCCGTGCTCGTCCATCCCACCGCGCCTCCCGGCGTCGCGGCGATGGACATGCAGCGCTTCCAGCTCACCGCCTCGATCGGCTTCACCTTCGATACCTCGCTGGCGGTGGCGCGCATGATCTACGACGGCTTTTTCGACCGCTATCGCGCGCTTGCGCGTCATCGCCGCGCATGGCGGCGGCGCGCTGCCCTACCTCATCTCGCGCATGGACCAGTGCTTCGACAACATTCCGGCGTGCCGCGAGAAGATCTCGACGCGGCCGAGCGAATACATGCAGCGCATCAGCGCCGACGCGGTGGTCTTCGCACCGGGCGTGCTCGAGCTCTGCGTCGCGCAATTCGGCGCCGACAACGTGATGTACGGGTCGGACTATCCGCACACCATCGGCGACATGCCCGGCTGCCTGCGACGCGTCGACGCGCTTCCCGATGCGGCGCGCGACAAGGTGCGCGGCATCAACGCCAGGCGGGTGTTCGGGTTGTAGCGCGGGTCCGCTAGCGCGGCGGCGGCAGGCGCTCGCGTAGCGGCGCCGGGAGCAGCTTCAACACGTGCACACGCGCCGGGTGCCAGAACGCCGAGAGCAGCAGCAGTCCCGATCCGATGACGAACGCCGCGATCGCGAAGCCCAGGCTGACCATGCCGTACTGCTGCAGCAGGTCGCTGAACGTGTAGAGCACATAGATAAGCGCGGAGACCATCAGGGCGCGGCGATCGATCGACAGCGAGACGATCGCGATGACGACGTATACCGCGATCACGAGCAGCGCCTGGCCGAGGTTCGTGGAACCGGCGAACACGTGCAGCGCGGCGAATACCGGGCGGACGAGCAGCGGCGCCGCGAGCAGGTGCAGCCAGAACGCCACGTCGGACTTGCGCGTCTCGCGGCGCGTGTCGGCGCCGTCCCAGCGCATGGCCAGCGCGAAAATGACTATTCCCGCCGTGAGCGAGAGCAGGTCCGACCATTCCCGCGCCTGCGGGACCAGCGTGAGCAGCAGCGCGATGACGCATCCCGCCGCCGCGGCCGCGCCGGCGGCGACGGTGATGGGGACGTGGAAGCGTCGCCAGTGCAGCCACGTCGCGACCGCTGCGATGGCGCAGGCGATGGCGATATTGGCCGTCGACCGGACGGTCGTGGTGAAGCCGGCGGCGACGATGCCTCCGGTGAAGGCGAGCAGCAGCACGATCGCCGGCAACGCCATGCGCCGCTTGAGGATGAAGAACTCACCCAGGCCCCACGCCACCGCCGACACCGCCAGCGCGCCGAGCCACGGCGCCACGCGCCACCGAGCCACGCGACGGACGCCAGCATGAGCAGGCACGCGATCACGACGAAGATGTCGTTGAATCCGGTGACCAGCCGAAACTGCTCCTCGTCGACCGCGGACGCGCTGTGTCGCTGCTCCACGAACGCGCGCAGCGCCTGCGCGGATGCCTGGGAAATCGCGCCCGCGTTCACCGCGGCGTTCAGGTCCTCATCGCTGTACATGCCACATGCCGGCGATGGTTTGCTGGAGCTGCCCGAGGCGTCCGTGGAAAAAATGCCCGCACCCGGGGAATACGACGATCGGGAGGTTTTGCGGCCGCGCCCAGTCGAGCACGTCGGCGAGTGGCACGACGTCGTCCTGCTCGCCGTGGATCACGATCGTGCCGGCGGCGACGACCTCGACCGGAAAACGCTTGATGGCGGGCCCGACCAGCACCATGCGCTCCGGGGTGACGCGATGCGCGACCAGTGTCTGGACGTACGCACCGAACGAGAATCCGGCGAGCACCGGCGGTGTCGCGGCGAGCGACGCGAACTCGCGCCGCGCGTAGGCGAGCGCGGCGAGCGCGTCTTCGGTTTCGCCCACGCCGTTGTCGAACTCACCCTCGCTCGCGCCGATGCCGCGGAAGTTGAACCGCACGCTGGCGTAGCCGAGCGCCGCGAACGTGCGCGCCAGCGTCTGCGCCACCTTGTTGTCCATCGTGCCGCCCTGCTGCGGATTGGGATGCGCGACCAGCGCAATGCCGCGGGGTGCGGTCGCAGCAGCGTCGATGGGCACGTTGAGCGCGACCTCGAGCGCGCCGGCCGGACCGGCGATGACCGAACGCGTCTCGCCTCGCGTCAAATCCTCAGCCTTTCGACGACGCGTCCGTTGACGATATGCGAGTCGATGATCTCGTCGATGTCGTCGCGGTCGACGTAGGTGTACCAGATCTCGTCGGGATAGACGACCAGCACCGGTCCCTCCTCGCAGCGATCGAGGCAGCCTGCCTTGTTGATGCGCACGGCACCCTTGCCGGCGAGGCCGAGCTGCTTGATGCGCTTCTTGGCGTAGGACTGCAGCGCCTCCGCGTCATGGTTGGCGCAGCAGGCCTCGGGCGGATCGCGCTTGTTCAGGCAGAAAAAGACGTGGTGCTTGTAGTAACTCATGAAGGCGTCTCGAAGAGCCGCGCATTATACGCGAGCGTCATCGCCCATCGTGGTATGTCCCCAGCCCGGTTGCCCGGCGAGCCAGAGCAGATAGCCGCTGGCCAGCACCGGCCACAGCACCAGGACCGCGTGCGTGAGCCGGTTGAAGTTCTGGAGCTGTCCGTACGGCCAGTCGAACAGCGCGATCGGAGCGCGCGCCTGCCACATGTCCGGCGCCAGCAGCGGCGCGATGAGCGACGACAGTAGCGCGATCGCGCACATGCTGGTGCGCACCGGCCTGTGCAGCTGTATCGCCACCAGCAGCACGATCGCGCCCGTCACGATGCCGACGAGCACGCCCGGCTTGACCCACGTGTCCATCATCGCGTGGCGCAGCAGCAGCGTCGCCGCTAATCCCTTGAGCATGAGCGCGACGCCGATCAAGCAGCAGCACCGCGCCCCACAGGTAGCGCCGTTGCCGCACCAGGAGCGCCAGGAACAGGCCGACGCCGATCACGTTGAACGCGCTTTGCGCCGCCTGCAGAATCGTGCCGGCGACGTCGCTGGTGAGCTCAAGCGACGGATCGAAGGTCGCGGCGAACAGCGGTATCCCCGGGTTGACCTGCGCGAGCATCCAGATGCAGAGCAGCGCCAGACCGAGATCGCCGCGGCGTCCCTCGAGGAACACGCGTCGTCGCCACGCGCCAGTCTTCGCGCGCAGTGCCGGCACTGCGCAATACGCGGCGGCGAGCGCGCCGCCGAGCGCGGCGCCGAGGGTATTGGAGATGAGATCGATCGCGCTCGCGTCGCGCGTCGGCACGAACATCTGCGCGCTTTCCATGCACAGCGCCAGCAGCGCGCCCGACAGCGGCTGCGCGGGCGATCCTGATCTTCCCGGGAGTGCGGCCACCGATCATCGCGACCGCTAAGCCGAACGGCAGGTAAGCGACGACGTTGATCAAGATGTCGAAGCGCGTGTAGCGTGGCGGCCACGGCGCGAACAGGAAAAACGGCGTCCCGGGAATAGGCATCATCCAGCTCGACAGCGGCAGCAGGCTCGCGTAGACGATCATCGCCGCGTAGAGCACCGCAAAATATTTGGGCAATCGCGTGGAGTGCACCGTTGAGCGCACGGGAGTCTCCACGGCGGGGTGCACGGGCGCCGGCGGGGCACGGCGCGCGGGAATGCGTTCGCGCATCGCCCATTATAGCGGCGCTGCGGCGGTCGCCTTTACAGGAGCTTGCGCACCACCGTCAGGTTCTCGTTCTCGCCGATCACCGCGAAGCCGGCCTGCAGGAACATCGACAGCGCTCCGTGGTAATGATCGGCGGCGGACGTGCTCGCGCCCGACTTGAAGGGAAAGGCGTCGACGAGCTCGATTCCGCGGGCGGCAAGCTGTGCGAGGCCGCGGTCGAGCAGCGTGCGCGCGACGCCGGCTCTTCGCCGCGCCGGCGCGATGACGAAGCACACGATCACCGCCGCGCTGGATGGCGCGCACGTTATCGCGGGCGCGGCGACGCGCATGCGCTCGAAGCAATGCGGCAGCTTGTGGCGCGGCTGCGCGTTCATCCACCCGACCACTTCGTCGCCGTCGTAGGCGAGGAAGCCTTCCATTTCGCCGACCTCGATGCGCGCGCGCATGGCGACGCGATTGGAATCGGCGGGGATCGACGCCCAGTCGAGCGCGGCTGCGCACCTCGTAGAAATGGCAGTAGCACTTCGCCCACTCGGGGTTGTCGGAAAATGCCGGCCCGCGCTCGTGGTCGAAAAAGCCGAGGTAGTCGTCGACGCGCGCAGGCGTGAGCGCGCGGACCTCGTATTGCGTCATCGCGTCGCCGGAGGGAGCTGTCATCGCACCTTGATCTCGGTCCACATTCGATTCATCAGCCGGCGCTCCTTGCGCGGCATATCGCGAAGCTGCTCGAGGCGCTTCATCGCGTCGGCGTCGGGGAAGACCGCCGGATTGTCCTTGATCGCGGGCTCGATGAACGGCATCGCCGCCGCATTCGGGTTGCCCGAGCCCAGCATGTTGGAAAGCTCCGCGGAGTTCCTGCCTTCGAGCATGAAGTCGATGAAACGATACGCCAGGTCCGGCCGCGGCCCGGTCTTGTGCATCACCATGTTGTCGACGGCGAGCACCGCGCCCTGCTTGGGTGTCGAGTAACCGATCGAGAACGGGCGATTGGCTTTTTTGGCGTCCTGCGCGGCCTGGAACATGTCGTTCGAGTAGCCGTGCGCGAGCCAGATGTTGCCGATGGTGAGCTCCTTGATGTACGACGACGCGTTGAAGGCGGCCCAGTAGGGCTTGGCGCGCAGGATCGTGTCGCGCGCCTGCTTGAGCTTCGCAGGATCGGTCTCGTTCGCCGGGTAGCCGAGATAGATGAGCGCGGCGGCGAAGAGCTCGCGCTGGCTGTCGAGCACGGTCACCTTGCCCTTCACGCGCTCGAGGTACGCCGGGTCGAAGATCACCGCCCAGGTGTCGGTCGGCAACCCCAGCTCCTTCATCTTCTCGACGTTGTAGCCGATGAGGGTCACCGAGTACGCGTAGGGGACCGAGTATTTGTTGCCCGCGTCGTACCAGGGGTCGAGGAACGCCGGCTTGATGTTGCGCAGGTTCGGAAGCTTCGCCTTGTCCAGCGGCGCGAGCGACCCGCCCGCGATCAGCGTCTCCACCGCGTTGCCGGTGGGCACCAGCACGTCGTAGCCGGTGGCGCCGGCGGCGAGCTTGGCGAGCAGCTCCTCGTTGTCCGAGTAGTAATCCTGCACCAGGCGGCATTTGCACGCCGACTCGAAGCGCTTGACCGTGTCCTCGGCAATGTAGTTGTTCCAGTTGTACAGGTGGAGCTCGTTGGCGCCCTGCGGCGCAGGCTTCGCCTCGGCCTCCTTCTTGTCGGCGTCTGCCTGGCTTCGGCCCGCACGCGGCGAGCGCGAGCGCCAGCAGCAGCACGCTCGCCGTCGCGACCCATGCGTGCGAACCGATGGCGCATCAATCCGCCTTCCCCCGCAGCGCGTCCGGCGCGAGCTTGCCGGCGACGACGATCATCACCAGCGTGAGCGCCATGAGCAGCGTCGAGATGGCGTTGACCTCGGGCGTGACCGCGATCTTGATCATCGAGTAGATCTGCAGCGGCAGCGTGGACACGCCGACGCCGGCGGTGAAGAACGTGATCACGAAATCGTCGATGGAAAGCGTGAACGCCATCAGCGCGCCGGCGACCACGCCAGGCATGATGAGCGGCAGCGTCACCAATCGGAAGGTGTTCCACGGCGATGCGCCCAGGTCGCGAGCGGCCTCGAAGATCGACTCGTCCATGCCCGCCAGGCGCGCTCGCACGATGATCGCGACAAAGCCGATGCAGAACGTCACGTGCGCGATGATGACGGTGAGGAGGTTGAGCTCGGTGCCGACGACCTGGATGAAAAAGATGAGCAGCGAGACACCGAGCAGGATCTCGGGCATCGCCACCGGCGTGAGCACCATGAACGGCAGCACGCGGGTGCGATAGCGGTGCATGGCGATTCCGGCCATCGTGCCGAGAATCGTCGCGCACAGGCTCGCGACGAGCGCGATGAGCAGCGAGTTGCCGGCGGCGCGCAGCATATCCTGGTCGGCGAAAAGCGTCTTGTACCAGGCGACGGTGAAGCCCACCCACTCGGCGTTGAGCTTGGAGTCGTTGAACGAGAACAGCACCACGATGGCGAGCGGCACGTAGAGGAACGCGTACACCGCGATCGACACCAGGCACAGCGCATAACCCTGGCGCGTCGAGCGCGACAGCAGCCACGCGCCGAGCGCGATGGCGATCGCGCCGAGCGCGACGATGGCGAGCAAGCCGCCGCTAGGCACGGGACAGGCCTCCGCGCGCGAGCCAGGTGGCCAGCAGCGCCACCAAGCAGCACCGCGAGGGTGAGCATCAGCGAGAGCATCGAGCCGAAGGGCCAGTCGCGCGTGCCCAGGAACGACTCCTTGATCATGTTGCCGACCAGCCAGTCGTTGGCGCCGCCGAGGATTTCCGGAATCGCGAACATGCCGAGCACCGGAATGAACACCAGCGCCGCGCCGGAGAATATCCCCGGCAGCGACAGCGGGAAGGTGACGCGCCAGAAGCGCATCCAGCGGTTGGCGCCGAGATCCTGCGCGGCGTCGAGCAGCACCGGGTCGTGCTTCTCGAGGTTCGTGTATAGCGGAAGGATCATGAAGGGCAGGTGCACGAAGACCATGCCGACGATCACCGCGAAGCGCGTGAACAGCAGGTCGAACGGACCGAGGATGATCATCCACGCGTAGACGCGCACCAGGAAATTGCTGGCGAAGGGAAGGATCACCAGCAGCACCATCAGGTCGCGGCGCTTCTTGGGCATGCGCGCGATCAGCATCGCCAGCGGGTAGCCCGCGACCAGGCAGATGAGCGTGGTGAGCGCGGCGACGCCGAAGGACTTGGCGAATATCTGCACGTACACCCAGTCGCCGAAGAACACCGCATAGTTCTCCGCGGTGAGCCCGGTATCCTCGTTGCCACGCAATGGAAACAGCGGGGCAAGCCCGCCGAATTCGCCGGGGACCATGAACGACGCAACGACGACGATCAGCGCCGGCAGCGCGAAGAACAGCAGCAGGAAGACGAACGGAGGCCCGCCGACGACCCACTTCGCCCAGGGTGACGCCGCTTTCACGACTGCGCGGGCACGCGAGCGCCTGTATGATCCCCCCGAGCGTCGCTGCGCGCCGCTCCCCCCGGGGGGCGAGAGCCTTGGGGCGGCCCTGCGGCGGTGCCTCCCCCCGAAGTCGCTTCGCGACTTCCCCCCAGCGGGGGGCGAGAGCCTTGGAGCGGCCCTGCGGCTCTCATTCGGTCACGAAGTGGCCGGCGTCGCCGCGCCACGCCACCTGCACCTCGTCGCCGGTCTCGAAGAAGCGCGCGCGGCCGGATCCGGCGTTCGGCGCCAGCGCCTCGATCTTCTGGCCGTTGTCGAGAAAGACGATATACGTCGTCACGTCGCCGATGTAGACGTACTCGCGCACCTTGCCGTGGAAGCGATTCACCAGCCCCTGGGATTCGACCGCCGGCGCGTCGGCGCCGAAAATCCGCACCATCTCGGGACGAAGCGCCAGCACTCCGCGCGTGCCGGCCGCAACTCCCGCCCGCGCAGGCGCCGTGATGCTGCCGAGGCCCTGGCTCGACAGCGTGAGCGCGTCGTCCTGGCGCGAAGTGACCGTCGCGTCGAGCAGGTTGCAGTTGCCGATGAAGTCGGCGACGAAGCGGTTGTTGGGGAAGCCGTAGATCTTGGAAGGCTCGTCGAGTTGCTCGATACGCCCGGCGTTCATCACCGCGATGCGGTGCGACAGCGCCAGCGCCTCGGCTTGCGAGTGCGTGACGAAGATGAACGTCACGCCGACATCGCGCTGCAGGCTCATCAGCTCGACCTGGAGCTGCTCGCGCAGCTTTGCGTCAAGCGCGCCCAGCGGCTCGTCGAGCAGCAGCAGGCGCGGGCGGTTGACCAGCGAGCGCGCCAGCGCGACGCGCTGCTTCTGCCCGCCGGAGAGCTCGTGCGGGAACTGTCCGCCCTTCTCCGACAGATGCACCAGCTCGAGCACCGACCTGACCTTGGTGCGTATCTCCTCGACGCGGCGCGCCTGCCATCTTCAGCGGAAACGCCACGTTGTCCACCACCGACATGTGCGGGAACAGCGCGTAGCTCTGGAAGACGGTATGGATGGGGCGCTTCTCGGGTGGCGTGTCCTTGAGGTCGACGCCGTCGAGCACGATGCTGCCTTCGTCGGGCAGATCGAAGCCCGCGATCATGCGCAGGATCGTGGTCTTGCCGCATCCCGACGGACCCAGCAGGGTGAAGAACTCGCCGGCGGCGACCTCGAAGCTTACGTTCTTGACGGCTTCGAAGCTTCCGAATCGGCGCGTGATGTTCTTGATCTCGAGCAGGGCCATCGCCGACTCTTCGAAAAGACCGGCGGATTGTAGCAAAATGGGCGTGGTGGCATGCACCGGATCGGAGGACCATTGCACGGCGGAATGACCGGCGCCATCGCTATTGCCGGCGCGCGCGAACGTGCACGATGGCGCGTGTTCGTCCTGGCGTGCGCGATCACGTGCTCCACGTCCTTGTCGCACCGGCGCGGGGCGATCCGGCCCGCACCTACCAGCTCGACCCTTTCGCGCAGGCGACCGTGGGTTTCCCCGCGTTGCCCCGATGTCGCGCCGCCGCTGCTGAGCGAGCAGGAGATGCGCGTGCAGGCGCATGGACGCGCCGAGCGCGGCACCTCGTGTTGTCTCGCGGGTACCTGCGAATGCGGCGGCGCGTATCGTCGCGATCCCGAGATCAACGCCCGCGTCGTCGCCGCCATCGCCGCCGATCCGCGCTTGCGCGACAGCAGCGTGTGGGTCACGACCATGCGCAAGTTCGTGACGCTGCAGGGATGCATGCGTTCCGCGCGCCAGCGACAATGGCTCGAGCGCCTGGTGAAAGCACAGCCCGACGTGGCGATCGTGTGGAACGAGACGCGCGTCGGCGCGGCAGCGCCGGCGAGACGTTTCAGCGAAAAAGCTGCAGCAGCAATAGTCCCGCGATGCACGAGAGCAGGACGGCCGCCAGCGCGAGCCATCCATTGCGCGCTCGTTGCGCGCTCGCCAGCGCGAAAATCGCCGCGTCCGACGGGCGCTGCGGCTCGGAGAGCCTCTGGTGGATGAGCCGGGGAAGCAGCGGCAGCGTGCTGACCAGGAATGGCGCCTCCTCGCGCAGGCGCCGCTCGAGCGCGCGCCAGCCGATCTGATCGATCATCCAGCGTTCGAGAAAGGGCTTGGCGGTGACCCAGAGGTCGAGTTCGGGATCGAGCTGGCGGCCCAGCCCTTCGATGTTGAGCAGCGTCTTCTGCAGCAGCACGAGCTGCGGCTGGATCTCGACGTTGAATCGGCGCGACGCGCGGAACAGGCTGACCAGCACCTTGGCGAGCGAGATTTCCTTGAGCGGCTTGTCGAAGATCGGTTCGAGCACGACGCGCACCTCGCTCTCCAGCTCGTCGACGCGGGTGTCCGGCGGCACCCATCCCGATTCGATGTGCGCGGTGGCGACGCGCCGGTAGTCGCGGCGGAAAAAGGCGAGGAAATTCTGCGCCAGGTAGCTCTTGTCGCGCTCCGAGAGCGTGCCCATGATCCCGAAATCGAGCGCGATGTACTTGCCGCGGTCCACCGGGTCGACTGCGACGAAGATGTTGCCGGGGTGCATGTCGGCGTGGAAAAAGCCGTCGCGAAAGATCTGCGTGAAAAAGATCTCGACGCCGGCGCGCGCCAGGCGCGGCACGTCGATGCCGAGCGCGCGCAACTCGTCGACCCGGCTGATCTGGACGCCGGTCATGCGCTGCATGACCATGACTTCGCTGGTGCACCAGTCCCAGTAGACCTCCGGCACCAGCATCAGCGTCGAGCCCAGGAAATTGCGCCGCAGCTGCGAGCAGTTGGCGGCCTCGCGCGCGAGGTCGAGCTCGTCGTGGATCGTTTTCTCGAATTCGGCGACCACGTCGCGTGGACGAAGCCGCTTGCCGTCCGACCAGAGCTTCTCCACCAGCGTCGCGCCGGTCTGCATGAGACCGAGGTCCTTCTCGATGGTGGCGGCGATGTTCGGTCGCAGCACCTTCACCGCGGCGGGCGTTCCGTCGGGAAGCACGGCGAGGTGAACCTGCGCCACCGAGGCGCTGGCGACAGGATCGCGCTCGAACGACGCGAACACCTGCTCGACCGGCTTGCCATAGACGCGCTCGAGCGTCGCGCGCACCTCGTCGCTCGGAAACGGCGGCACGCGATCCTGGAGCTCGGCGAGCTGATCGGCGATGTCCGGCGGCAGGAGGTCGCGTCGCGTCGACAGCATCTGCCCGAACTTGACGAAGATCGGGCCGAGATCCTGCAGCGCCAGGCGCAGCCGCTCGCCGCGCGGGCGCGACAGATCGCGCCAGAAGGTGAGCACGAGCACGGTCGGGCGCAGCCATCGGAATCGCTCGTGGCCGAGCAGGAATTCGTCGAGCCCGTACTTCAGCGCGACGTGCAGGATCTTGGCCAGGCGCAGCAAACGCATGCGTGCGATTGTACGGGATCGGCTGCGGCGTCCCGGGCGCCCGGCCCGCGCGCGGCCGACGTTGGCGCGTCGACGTCAGCGCTTGCGCGCGAGGCGCTCGAACGCGGCGTCGACGCGCGTGGCGAACGCGTCGATATCGGCGGACAGCGCCGCGACCTCGGAGGCGAACGCATGCGCCTCGGCCTTGCCCAACGCGGCATCGCTTTGCTCGCCGACGTAGAGCGCGACGCTGTCAGCAACGCGCTGTGCGGCGTATTCCGGCATTTGCAGAGCGCTCGCGCCGGCTGCCGCGATCTGCGAGGCGACGACCGGACCGACGATCTTCGCCAGCGCCTGCTCGGCGAACAGCGGAGCCGTCGACGCAATCTCCGACAGTGACGATGCCAGCGCGGCATCGCCTTGCGCGTGCACGATGTCGGGCCAGCGCGCGGGCTGCGCCAGCAGCGCCGGCAGGCGCAGCGGCGAGATCGTCAGCGTGAGGTCGGGCTCGCCCGCGGCCTCGCCCAAACGGCCCGACGCATCGATCGCGTGCGTGACGCTGGCGAGGCCCACGATCACGCGAAAGCTCGCCCCGGCGTGCGCTTGCAGCCGCTCGCGCGCCCAGGCTTCGCGATCGAGCGTGCGATTGATCAGCGCGCGCACCGGGTCCAAGGTCGGACGCTCCACGCTAGAACGCGTAGCCGCGATGCAGCGCCACCACGCCGGCGGCGAGATTGAACCAGTCGACGCGCTCGAATCCCGCGTCCTCCATCATCGTCTTCAGGCCTTGCTGGTCGGGATGCATGCGTATCGATTCGGCGAGATAGCGGTAGCTCGCTTCGTCGCCGGCGACCATTTTCCCCAGGCGCGGCAGCACATTGAAGCTGTACCAGTCGTACGCGCCCTTTAGCGGCGCCCAGACGCGGCTGAACTCCAGGATCAGCGCCACGCCTCCCGGGCGCAGCACCCGGCGCATCTCGGCAAGCGCGGCTTCCTTGCGCGTGACGTTGCGAAGGCCGAAGCCGATGCACACGCAATCGAAGTGCCGCGCCGGAAAAGGCAGCGCCTCGGCGTTGCACTGCACGGCGGGAACGATGCGGCCTTCGTTGACCATGCGGTCGCGTCCCGCGGCGAGCATCGCGCCGTTGATGTCGGTGAGCACGACCGAGCCGTGCTCGCCGACGCGCTCCGCGAAAAGACTCGCCAGGTCGGCGGTACCGCCCGCGATGTCGAGCACGCGACCGCCAGGACGCACGCCGCTGCTCTCGACGGTGAAGCGCTTCCACGCGCGGTGCATGCCCGCCGACATCAGGTCGTTCATGAGGTCGTAGTTGTCCGCGACCGATTCGAAGACGCCGCGTACGCGTCGCGTCTTCTCGTCGGGCGGGACCTGCTCGAAGCCGAAGTCGGTCTTGTCGGTCATCGGATCGGGTTTGCGCTGCGACCGCCGCACGATCGCGGGCTCAATGACGGTGACCGCAGCCGTGAGCTGCCGGCGCCGTGGCGGGCGCCGCGCCGGGGTCGCGGCTGGCGCCGGCCTGCTCCAGACGCGCGATGTATCTGGCCCAAAGCTCATCGTGCCGCGCGCCAAGGTCGTACAGGTAGTCCCACGAGTAGATGCCGGTATCGTGGCCGTCCGAGAACTTCGGACGGATCGCGTAATGTCCCACCGCCTCGATCTCGGCGATGGCTACCTCGCGCTTGCCGACCTGCAGCGTCTCCTGCCCGGGCCCATGGCCGCGCACCTCCGCCGACGGCGAGTACACGCGCAGGAATTCGTAGGGGAGGCGGAACACGGTGCCATCGGCGAACGAGAGCTCCATCACGCGCGTCGCCTGATGCAGCTTGATCTCGGTCGGAATGGGAGTGCTTGGATCAATGCCAGCCATCGCATGACTCCGTCGCAGGTAAGCGACAGGCTAGCATACGCCGGAGCGAAGCCCCGGCGTTTTCCCGGAGGGTCAGAAGCGGTTGGCCGCCATCGGGTTGGTCTGGTCGGGGACCAGGTCCATGTTGCCGATGCCCGCCATGACATTGCGGTTCTTGGCGTCCTTGCCGTGCAGCTTGATCTCGAGGCGCAGGTCGTTGAGCGAATCGGCGTTGCGCAGCGCGTCCTCGTAGCTGATCATGCCCGCCTCGTAGAGGTCGAACAGCGCCTGGTCGAAGGTCTGCATCCCGAGCTCGCGCGACTTTTTCATGATCTCCTTGATGCCGGAGACGTCGCCCTTGAAGATCAGGTCCGAGATCAGCGGGGAATTGAGCATCACCTCGACCGCCGGCACGCGGCCGCGGCCATCGCGGCGGGCGATCAGCCGCTGGGCGACGAAGGCGCGGATGTTCAGCGACAGGTCCATCAGCAGCTGCTGGCGGCGCTCCTCGGGGAAGAAGTTGATGATCCGGTCCAGCGCCTGGTTGGTGCTGTTGGCGTGCAGCGTCGCCAGGCAAAGGTGGCCTGTTTCGGCGAAGGCGATCGCGTAGTCCATGGTGTCGCGGTCGCGCACCTCGCCGATGAGGATCACGTCGGGCGCCTGGCGCAGGGTGTTCTTGAGCGCGATGCCCCAGTTGTCGGTGTCCACCCCGACTTCGCGCTGGGTGATGATGCAGTTGCGGTGCTCGTGCACGAACTCGATCGGGTCCTCGATCGTGATGATGTGCCCGTAGCTGTTCTCGTTGCGGTAGCCGAGCAGGGCAGCCATCGACGTCGACTTGCCGGCGCCGGTCGCCCCGATGAACATCATGATGCCGCGCTTGCTCATGGTCACGTCCTTGAGCACCGGCGGCAGCGCCGAGCTCGTCGAAGGTCGGGATGGTGGTGTTGATCGTGCGCATCGCCATGCCGACGCGGCCCATCTGCACGAAGGCGTTGCAGCGGAAGCGGCCGATGCCGGGCGGGCTGATCGCGAAGTTGCACTCCTTGCTCGACTCGAATTCCGCCGCCTGCTTGTCGTTCATCACGCTGCGCACGATCTCGATGGTGTGCTGCGGCGTGAGCGGGGTCTTCGACACCGGCGTGATCTTGCCGTCGATTTTCAGCGCGGGCGGGAAGCTGGCGGTGATGAAGAGGTCGGATCCGCCCTGCTTGACCAGGAGGTCGAGCAGCTCGTGGATGAATTTTGTAGCGGTTTCGCGTTCCATCGATGGATCTCCGGTGCAGGCGATCAGCCGCCGAACAGGTCCTTGTTGACGGCGCGCTGGCGGGCTTCGACCATCGACACCTGGTTGCGGCGGACCATTTCCACCAGGCACTGGTCGAGTGTCTGCATGCCGGCGGCCTGGCTGGTCTGGATCGCGGAGTACATCTGCGCGACCTTGTTCTCTCGGATGAGGTTGCGGATCGCAGGCGTGCCGATCATGATCTCGTGCGCCGCGACGCGACCCTGCTGATCCTTGGTCTTGAGCAGCGTCTGCGAGATCGCCGCCACCAGCGATTCGGAGAGCATCGCCCGCACCATGTCCTTCTCGGCCGCGGGGAACACGTCGATCACGCGGTCGATGGTCTTGGCCGCGGAGCTCGTGTGTAGCGTACCGAACACGAGGTGACCCGTCTCGGCGGCGGTCAGCGCGAGCCGGATCGTTTCCAGGTCGCGCATCTCGCCGACCAGGATGTAGTCGGGGTCCTCGCGCAGCGCCGCGCGCAGCGCGTTGGCGAACGAGAGCGTGTGCGGACCGACCTCGCGCTGGTTGATCAGGCACTTCTTCGATTCGTGCAGGAACTCGATCGGATCCTCGATGGTGAGGATATGACCGTATTCGCCTTCGTTGACGTGGTTGACCATCGCCGCCAGCGTGGTCGACTTGCCCGAGCCGGTCGGACCCGTCACCAGGATCAGCCCGCGCGGGCGGTTGGTGAGTTCGCCGAAGATTCGCGGGGCGTTGAGTTCCTCGAGCGAGAGAACCTTCGACGGGATGGTCCGGAACGCGACCGCGGCACCGCGCTCCTGGTTGAACGCATTGACGCGAAAACGCGCCAGGTTGGGGATGCCGAAGGAGAAGTCGCATTCGAGCATCTCCTCGTAGATCTTGCGCTGCGCGTCGCTCATGATGTCGTACACCATGGCGTGCACGTCCTCGTGCTCCATCGGCGGGAGGTTGATGCGCCGGATGTCCCCGTGGACGCGGATCATGGGCGGCAGCCCCGCCGACAAATGCAGGTCGGACGCCTTGTTCTTGACCGCAAACGCGAGCAGCTCAGCGATGTCCATTTATAATCCCTGCGTCGGCCGTACCCACGCAAATGGGCGCGCAAATGCACGCTCAGTATGCAGAAGCGGCGGCAAGCTGTTGATTACATGTCCCGGCTGCCATGCCGACGTCATTCCGATTATGACCCTATACGAGAAGGCGTGGCAAGCCATGCGCGAGCGTATCGCCGCAGCGGCCGTCGCCGCGGGTCGCGATCCGGGCAGCGTGGCGATCCTGGCGGTGAGCAAGACCCACCCCCCGGAGGCGGTTCGTGCCGCGTACGCCCTGGGCCAACGTGCCTTCGGCGAGAACTACGTGCAGGAGGCGGTCGACAAGGTGCGCGCGCTCGACGGACTGCCCGGCATCGAATGGCACCTGATCGGGCCGCTGCAGGGCAACAAGGCCCGCGCCGCGGCGGCACACTTCGCGTGGGTGCAAAGCGTCGACCGCCTCGCCATCGCCGAGCGCCTGTCCGCGGCGCGCGACCCGGCGCGCGGCCGCTCTGAACGTTTGCGTGCAGGTGAACATCTCCGGCGAGCCGAGCAAGAGCGGCTGCGTTCCGGAAGAGGCGCTCGACCTGGCGCGCGCAGTGGCGAAGCTGCCTCGGCTGGCGCTTCGCGGCTTCATGGGCATCGCAAAGGAAACCGATGACCTCGCGCTGCAGCGCGCGCAGTTCCGCAGCCTGCGCGTTCTGCAGGCGCAGGCCCTCGACTCCGGGCTTGCTGTCGACACGCTGTCGATGGGGATGACGGCGGACCTGGAAGCGGCGATCGCCGAGGGCGCGACGATGGTGCGCATCGGCACGGCGCTGTTCGGACCCCGCGTTTCGCGTCGCGGCGGCAAGGTCGAGGGTCCGATGAGCGATACTGGCGACCCGGTCAACGAGCCGGGCCCTTGAACGGCCCCACAGCGGACGCATGAACATCACTTTCATCGGCGGCGGCAACATGGCGCGCGCGCTCATCGGCGGGCTCATCGCGCGCGGCGACGCTTCGAACGCCTTCAAGGTGGTCGAAGTCGAGCCCGACGCGCGCGCGACCATCTCGGCGCGTTTCGGCGTCGCCACCTTCATCCAGATCGAGCCGGCGGCGGTGCTGCACGCCGACCTGATCGTGATCGCGGTGAAGCCGCAGAACGTGCGCCTGGTCGCTCGCGAGCTGGCGACGCTGCTCAAGCGACAGGTGGTGCTCAGCATCGCCGCCGGTATCCGCCTGCCGGATCTGTCGCGCTGGCTGCTCGGCTATCGACGGCTGGTGCGCGCGATGCCCAACACGCCGGCGCTGATCGGCGCGGGCATCGCCGGGCTGTACGCGTTGTCGGGCGTCGACGGCGAGGGCCGCGCCAAGGCGTCGTCGGTGCTCGAAGCTGTCGGCGCGACCATGTGGTGCGATCGCGAGGACGAGCTCGACGCGATCACGGCGGTGTCCGGCAGCGGACCGGCGTACGTGTTCTATTTCCTCGAGGCGCTCGAATCCGCGGCGCGCGAGCTGGGCTTCGACGCGGCGCAGGCGCACCGGCTGGCGATCGCCACCTTCTCGGGCGCGACACGACTGGCCGAGCAAAGCGACACCGAGCTTGCCGTGCTGCGCTCGCAGGTGACCTCGCGCGGGGGCACGACCGAGCGCGCCGTCGCGACGCTCGACGAAGCCAAGGTGATGGGCGCGATCGTCGAAGCGGTGAAGGCCGCGGCGGTGCGGGCGCGCGAGCTCGGCGATAAATTCGGCAGCGAATAAGCGATAAGCGAAGCGAAATAAGCGATGCCCTGGATCGACGCGCTGCGCTTTCTCATCAACACCGTCTTCGGACTGGTCGTCTACACGGCGCTGCTGCGCTTCATCATGCAGTGGCTGCGCGCGCCGTTTCGCAATCCGCTGGGGCAGGCGACGATCGCGCTGACCGACTGGGCGGTGAAGCCGATGCGACGCATCGTTGCGGGCCGCGCGGGCTACGACTGGGCGTCGCTGCTGGTGGCGTGGATCGCGCAGGTGCTGTGGCTGGTCGCGCTGATCGCGCTCGCGGCGCCGCTGTGGAATGGATCGCTCGTCGGCTTCGTCGTCGCGATGGCGCTGCTCGAGCTCTTGAAGGCGGCGCTGTGGATCATGATCGGCGCGATATTCATCCAGGCGATCCTGTCGTGGGTCGCGCCCGACGGGCCGCTCGCCGGCGTGCTCAACGCGCTGACCTTCCGCGTGCTCGCGCCGATACGGCGTGTCGTGCCGCCGATCGGCGGCTCGCTGGACCTGTCGCCGCTGATCGCGATCGTGCTCGCGCAGCTCATCCTGATGCTGCCGGTGGCGTGGCTCGAAGGCGCGTTGAAGCAGCTTCTGGTCTGACCTTTCCGATACGTCAGCGCCGTTCCGCCAGCGCATTGGCGAGCCGCACGTAATCGGCGACCGACAGCGTCTCGCCGCGCGCGCCGGGATCGATCCCCTCGCGCTCCAGATCCTCCGCGCCCGCGAGCGCCGACAGCGCGTTGCGCAGCGTCTTGCGGCGCTGGCCGAAGGCGGCGCTGACCAGCGCCGCGAACAGCGCCTCGTCGGCGATATGCGGTCTGGAATCGCCGAGCGGCACGAGCCGCGCCACCGCGGACTCGACTTTCGGCGGCGGCCGGAAGGCGCCGGCGGGAACGACCAGCAGCCGCTCGATCGAGAACTTCGCCTGCAGCATCACCGAGAGCCTTCCGTACTCCGCCGTCGCCGGTCGCGCCGCCATGCGCTGCACGACTTCGCGTTGCAGCATCACCGTGATGTCGCGGACGATGCCGGCAAATTGCGCGAGGTGAAAAAGCAGCGGCGAGCTGATGTTGTAGGGCAGGTTGCCGACGACGCGAAGATCGCGGCCCAGCGTCGCGTAGTCGAATTCGAGCGCGTCGGCGATCTCGAGCCTGAGCCCGGACGCCTGGTCGCCGAACTCCTCGGCGAGCCGCGCCGCCAGGTCGCGGTCGATCTCGATCGCCGTGATGCGGCCGCAGGCGCGCGATGAGCGCGCGCGTGAGCGCGCCCAGCCCCGGCCCGATCTCGACCAGGTTGTCGCCCGGTCGCGCATCGATCGCGTCGAGGATGGCGCGGACGTAGTGCGCATCGACCAGGAAATGCTGGCCGAAGCGCTTGCGGGCGACGTGTGAGGGCATCGAGGAAGCGCGCGGCGCGCGTGCGCGCTGGAGTCGGGCTCGCGCGAGGCTGGCGCGGTCAGTGCGCCGTCGCCCGCGCGCGCTCTCGCGCCGCGGTCGCATCGGGCGAACGGTCCGAGAGCTCGATGGCCAGCGTCGAGCGCGGCAAACAGGCTCCTCGGGTCGGCAGCGCGCACTCGCGCCGGGTCGGCGGCGAGGTCGAGCGCGGTGCCGTGGTCGACCGAGGTGCGCACGATCGGCAGGCCGAGCGTGACGTTGACTCCCATGCCGAAGCTCGCCTGCTTCAAGGCGGGAAGCCCCTGATCGTGGTACATGGCGAGGATGCAGTCGAAGCTTTGCGCGGTGTGCGGGACGAACACCGTGTCCGCCGGCAGCGGCCCGGTGACGTCGATACCGGCGCCGCGCGCCAGCGCCAGCGCCGGCGCGATCACGTCGATCTCCTCGCGACCGAGGTATCCGCCTTCCCCGGCGTGCGGGTTCAATCCGCACACGGCGATGCGCGGGCGCGCGATGCCGAAGCGCGCGCGCAGATCCGCGTCGATCACGCGCAGCGTCGCCAGCAGACCGTCGCGCGTGATCGCGGCCGGCACCGCGGCGAGCGGCAGATGGGTGGTGGCCAATGCGACGCGCAGCCACGCATCGCCGGTCCTCCCGACCAGCAGCATCACCACGTGCGGGCTGTGCGTGCGTGCTGCGAGGTACTCGGTGTGGCCGGTGAACGCGATGCCCGCGTCGTTGATGACGCTCTTTTGCACCGGCGCGGTCACCATCGCGGCGAACTCGCCGGACAGGCAGCCGTCGAGCGCGCGATCGAGCGTCGCGATGACCGAGCGCGCGTTGGCGGGATCGGGATGGCCGCCGACGACCGGGGCGGCGAGCGGGCAATGCGCGACTTCCATCGCACCCGCGGGCACCGGCGCGCCCGGCGCATAGGGAACCAGGCGCGCGCCGGCGCCGAGCTCTCGCGCGCGCTCGCGCAGCCGCTCGAGATCGCCGACCAGCACCACGCGCGCCGGCCAGCTCCGCTCGGCGAGTCGAACGCAAAGATCGGGACCGATGCCGGCGGGCTCGCCGATGGTCACCGCGACGACCGCGGGGGCGATCGCAGCTCGACTCCGCGCGCGGCTTCGCGCTCGGCGGCTCTGCGGCACTCATGACGAAGCGCGGCTACGAACGCTCACCGCGGCCGCGTCTCCGAACACGTCGACCTTGACGCCTGCCGCCGCCTCGACCTCTCCGGGATCGCCGGGCCAAATCGAAACCTGCGCGAAGCCGTCGAGCGCCTGCGCGGGCTTGCCGAAGACGTAGAGCGCATCGAGTGGATTGTCGAGATCCATTTCGGACGGTGCGCTGCACGACCGGTCCCAGCGGCAGCGCGTATCCCTCGCGCCCGAACACCGGAAAGCGCTCGAGCGTGGCGCGATAGCGAATCACCTGGCGGCCGGCGATGCGCTGGCGCGAGGCGAGGTCGTACCAGGCGCCGGGAGGCAGCGCCACCTCGACCTCGCCACCGGGCGCGATGATCGGCGCGATCAGCAGCGCGTCGCCGCACATGAATTGCGTCTCGTAGCTCCTGGTCAGCGCGTTGCCGGGAAACGCCAGCGGCATCGCCCGCATCACCGGCAGCCCGGTCGCGACCGATTGCGCGATCACGCTTTGCAGGTACGGCAGCAGCCGGTAGCGAAAGCCGATCCATTCGCGCGCGATGTTCTCCGCTTCTTCGCCAAAGGCCCACGGCTCGCGCGCGCCGATGCCATGCGCGCGCATGTGCGACGAGAACACGCTCATCTGCAGCCAGCGCACGTAGAGCTCCGCCGACGGCTGCGTCGAGCCGTAGAAGCCGCCGATGTCGCTGGCGTGATAGGGCACGCCGCTCATGCCCCACGACAACCCCCCGCGAATGCTGGCCGCGAGGCCTTCCCAGTCCGACTGCGGGTCGCCGCCCCACTGCATCGGATAGCGCTGGCTGCCGGTCCATCCGGCACGGCCCCATACCATCGGGGGTCCGCTTGCGGGGTTGCCGAACTTGCGCGTGGCGTCGAAGACGCAACGGTTGTAGAGCACCGGATAGACGTTGTGAAGGCGGCGTCCGCGATCGCCGTTGCTCGCCACGGCGTCGTCGGGAACGTGCTCTCCGAAATCGCTCTTGATGACGTCGACGCCGGCCTTGAACAGCGGCTCGTGCGCGTCGCGCCACCACGAGTACGCCGCGGGATTGGTGAAGTCGACGATGCCCGATTCGGGGAGCGCGGTCAGCACGTCGCCGAAGGGCGAGCTTCCGGGCGACGTGTCCCAGGCGAAGACGTACGGGTCGCCGGTATCGCGCATGAGCAGGTAGCGCTTCGCCGCCAGGTCCTCGAACAGCGGCGAATGAATCGACACGTACGGGTATTCCCATACGCACACGCGCAGCCCATGCGCCTTGATCTTGGCCAGCGACACGGCGGGATTCGCATAGCGCTGCGGGTCCCATTTGAAGTCGAAGCGCGTCTGCACGTCCCACGCGGCGCGTCCGTCGAGCGTCAGCACATCGCAGGGGATCCTGCGCTGGCGCAGCTTCGCCGCGACCGCGATCGCCTCCTCCGGCGTGCGGTAATACGCCTTCGACATCCACAGCCCCAGTCCCCAGAGCGGGACGTCGGGGGCGCGCCCGGTCAGCTGCGTGTAGCGCTCGATGATCTCCGCCGGATCGCGGCCGCCGATCAGGAACAGATCCAGCGCCTCGTCCTCGACGACGATGCCGTACGAGCGATGCGACCAGTCGGGATGGCCGACGCCGTGCACCACGTGCGCGGGCGTGTTGACGAAGATCCCCCACGCGCTCTTGCCGCTCGTCGGGCTCCAGCAGAACGGCACGTTCTTGTAGGCGAAGCCGGTGTTCACCCCGAGCGCGTCCTCGACCTGCGAGTGGATGATCTGGCCGCGTTTGTTCAACGGGCCGAATTTCTCGCCGAGCCCGTACACCGGCTCGCCGGATGCGAGCGCAAAGGCGCTGATCCACTGCGCGCCGCTGCGCGTGCGGCCGATCGCCGGCATGCGCGTGAAGCCGCGGAAGTGCTGGTCGGTGATCGAGGAGAGCACCGGCACCGCGTTGTGCAGCAGGCGCAGCGCCAGCGGCGATCCGGTCAGCTCGAGGACGGTGTCGCCGGCGGTGAACGTCCACACACCCGGCGACGGCTGCGCGACGTCGCAGCGCTGCGCGCGGGCGACGACCAGGCCGTAGTCGGGCCGCGTGTTCGGACCGACGCGAATGCGCAGCACGCCCGGGCCGTAGACTGCCGATTTCCAGGATGTCGCCGGTCGACGTCGCGAAGGACGCGCCGGAGCTGGAGCTCCCGAGGCTGTCCGTCGCCTCGAGGCGCAGAAACGCGGTGTTGTCGAATTGCATGGAGGCGGAAGGCGGCGGGATCAGCCAGCGAACTTCGGTTCGACCTGCCCGGGCACGTCGACGTGCATCGCGAAAATGCCGCCGGATTGCGGCAGTCGCGCGAGCTCGGCTTCGTCGCGCTGCTGGCGCGCGCTGGTGACGTACAGCGTCTGCATCTCGGGTCCGCCGAAGGCGCACATGGTCGGGCACATCGAGGGCACCGTGTATTCGGCGATCAGCTCGCCCTTCGGCGACAGGCGCACGATCTTGCCGCCTCGATAGAACGCGCTCCAGTAGCAGCCTTCGCGATCGACCGCGCGCGCCGTCGGGCCGATCGGTCGCGCCTTCGAATTGCGCGAACACGCGGCGCTCCGAGATCGCTCCGGATCCGGGTCGAGCGCATACGACCAGATCGTCTGCTGCATCGTGTCGGCGTGGTACATCGTGCGCCCGTCGGGCGTGAACGCGAGCCCGTTGGAAATGGTGATGTCGTCGACGGCGGGGTGAAGGCTCAAGTCGGCGTCGAGTCGGTAGAGCTTCGCCGCTCGCGGCGTCGCGCTGCTCGTTCATCGTGCCCGCCCAGAAGCGTCCCTGCGTGTCGCAGCGTCCGTCGTTGAAGCGATGATGCGCCGGGTCGTACGGCGCGTCGACGACCTTGCGCTCGAGCTTGCCGTCACGGCTCGCGAACCAGATGGCGTCGCGCAGCGCGACCACGAAGCCGCCGCGCATGCGCAGCGCGAACGAGCCGATCGACTCCGGCATCGGCCTCGCAGTGTTGGCGCCGCTGCGCCGGATCGAAGCGGTTGCAGCGAAGGCGCGTTGATGTCGACCCAGTAGAGCACCTGCTCGCTCGACCGACCAGACCGGGCACTCGCCCAGGCTCGCCTTGACGTCGAGCACGCACTGGCAGCGAGGAAGTCATCAAGGGTCGTGTCGAGACGGAAAGATCGCATCGTACAAGAAAAGGCATCGCCGGGCGCGAGCGTTCGCGTGCCGGTGCCGTCGATGCCCCGCGCGCGCGCGGTTGAATGCGTCGGTCATGTGCGTGACCGGCTCGATGGCGAGGAAGTCGCGCCCCGGAGGCACGTACACAACCAGGTGGTCGCAGGCGCGCGCTCGCGGTGATCTCCACCGACCGGCGGCGCGACGGCCAGCGCACGCGCGCCGGTGCGCGCCAGCCGGTGAAGCAGTTGTCGATGGCGGCGTCGCCGATCGCGCGCGCGGTGCAGAAATCCCACGCGGGCGGAACCGCGGCGTGCTCGATGGGAAGCAGGCGCGTCGTCGGTCAGCCAGACGCCGCCGGCGCAGAACTCGAGCTCGGTATCGGCGGCGCGCTCGAAAAAGGGATGCCAGCCGAGCCCGAACGGCACGGTCTGCACGTCGTCGTTGCGAATCTCGAGAGCGTAGCTCGAGCCGATCGGCGGCGAGGTCGAAGCGCTGTTGCGCGCGGTAGGCGAACGGCCATTCGTCGCCGTGCGCTTCCCGTGGGCGATGCACGAGCGCGAGCGTCGCGTGCCGGTCGCCGCGCTCGACGACGCTCCACGCGCGCTGCCAGCCGTCGCCGTGGATCGCGTGCGGCTGCTCGCCGGATGTAGCGCGGCAGCGCATGCGACGTTCCGTTCGCAGAGCAGGCGCGCGTCGCGCAATGCGGTTCGAATACGGGACCAGCGGATAGCACGCGAACGTCGCGCACGTCGCATCGGCGAAGGCGCGCTCCGGCGTCGGGCGCAGGATCGGAACGCCGCGCACTCGAACGACGCGAGCGCGCCGCCGACCGACGGCGCGATCAGCGCACGCGTCGATCCGGCGCGGAGCTCGACGCCGTCCGTCAACAGCCAGCCGCTCAATACGCGCTTTGCGATTTCGGCGCCGCGGCCGGCACCGCGCCGCGCATCTTCGCCAGGTATTCGGTTCCGCGCGTCACCATCGTACGCATGTCGGAGCCGACCGCGACCCAGGAGAAGCCGTATTCGACGAAGCGTCCCGCCATCTCGGGGTTGGCGCCGACGATGCCGCACGGCTTGCCGATGCGCTTGCACAGCTGCGCGCCGCGCGCTTGAGCTTTTCCTGCACGGCCGCGTTGCCCATGTCGCCGAGATGGCCCATCGACGCCGAGAGATCGGCGGGGCCGATGAAGATCGAGTCGACGCCGGGGACGGCGGCGATCGCCTCGAGCTGCGTCGAGCGCCGCGGGCGTCTCGATCTGCACGATGACGCAGACCTCGTCGTTGGCGCGCTTGCAGGTAGTTGGGGACCGTGCCGTAGCGGCTGCCGCGGTGCGTGCCGGCGACGCCGCGCACGCCTTGCGGGCGGATAGCGCGTCGACGCCACCGCGCGCGCGCTTCGTCCGGCGTTCTGCACGAACGGGAACAGCAGCGTCTGCGCGCCGGCATCGAGCAGCGCTTGATCATCACCATGTCGTTCCACGGCGGCCGCACGACCGCCGGACGCCGGCGTTCCCGCGATCGCGCGCAGGATGTCGATCATCTGCGGCGTGTCGATCGGCGTGTGCTCGGTGTCGACGACGAGGAAGTCGAAGCCGACGCAGCCCAGCGCCTCGGCGGTCGACGGTGTGCCGCTCATCAGCCATGCGCCGAGCGGCGTCTTTGCCGAAACGATCGCGCGCTTGAAACGGTTGACGGGGAGGTCCATGGATTGATCCTGACGGGCGCCGGCGAGTGTCCGGCGGCTATTGTAGTCGTCGATTGCGACGCGAGTCATCTATGTGATATGGATGATCATGGATGACATCCGGGCGGCTTGCGGCGGCGTCGACGCGTGACGTCGTGTCGGCCTGATAGGATGAATGCGCATGCCCAGCAAGCCCGCCGCTTCCGCGATCTCGCGTCGCCGGCAGCGCGTGTTCGTGTCGGGCGGCGGCTCGGGCATCGGCGCCGCGTTCGTGCGCGCATTCGCCGCGCAGGGGTGCAAGGTCGCGTTCTGTCGACATCGACGACGCGGCATCGCAGCGCGCTCGCTGACGAGCTCGGCGCGTCCGCGGTGCGCTTCTTGCGCATGCGACGTGCGCGACATCGAGGCGTTGCGCGACGACGCTCGCGCGGCGGCCGCGCTGTCGGCCCGATCGCGATCCTGATCAACAACGCCGCGCGCGACGACCGTCACAAGCTCGAGGACGTGACGCCCGAATACTGGGACGAGAGCCTCGCGGTCAATCTGCGCCACCAGTTCTTCGCCACGCAGGCGGTCGCGCCCGCGATGATCGCCGCCGGCGGCGGCTCGATCATCAACATGGGCTCGATCTCGTGGATGCGCGGACGCCCGGGAATGGTCGCCTACACGACCGCGAAGGCGGCGATCAACGGCCTCACGCGCACGATGTCGCGCGAGCTCGGCGCGCACAACATCCGCGTCAACTCGATCGTGCCCGGCGCCATCCTCACCGAGCGGCAGCAGGCGCTGTGGCTCACGCCGGAGATGGACAGGAGATACTCGGCCAGCAATGCCTCAAGTTCCGGCTCGACGAAGACGACGTCGCGCGCGCGGCGCTGTTCCTCGCGTCCGACGAGGCGCGCGGCATCACCGGCCACAACCTGATCGTTGACGCAGGGCTCGCGCAGACCAACGCCGGCGTAGGTGCACGCGGCGCGGGTAGGCACGCATGGCGGAAGTGACGCTCAAGCGCGTCGTGAAGGCCTACGGCGACGAACGAGGTGATCCACGGGATCGAGCTCGAGATCCGCTCCGGCGAGTTCGTCGTGTTCGTCGGTCCCTCGGGCTGCGGCAAGAGCACGCTGCTGCGCATGATCGCCGGGCTCGAGGAGCATCACGTCGGGCGAGATCGTCATCGGCGGCACCGTCGTCAACGACCTGCCGCCGCGCGCCCGCGACATCGCGATGGTGTTCCAGGACTACGCGCTGTATCCGCACAAGTCGGTGTTCGAGAACATGGCGTTCGGGCTGCGCGCTGCGCAAACTGCCCGACGCACGAAGTGCAGCACGCGCGTCGGCGAGGCGGCGGCGATCCTGCAGATCGAGCACCTGTTCGAGCGCAAGCCGCGCGAGCTCTCCGGCGGCCAGCGCCAGCGCGTCGCGATGGGGCGCGCGATCGTGCGCAAGCCCAAGGCCTTCCTGTTCGACGAGCCGCTGTCGAACCTCGACGCGCTGCTGCGCAGCCGAAATGCGCGTCGAGATGAAGAAGCTGCACCAGCGCCTCGGCAACACGATCGTCTACGTCACGCACGACCAGGTCGAGGCGATGACGCTCGCCGACCGCATCGTCGTGCTGCAAGCCGGCAACCTGATCCAGTACGACACGCCGGACGGCATCTACAACCGCCCGGCGGCGCAAGTTCGTCGCCGGATTCACCGGCTCGCCGCCGATGAACTTCCTGCCGTGCCGCGTCGGCGAGGGCGGTCGCATGCTGCACCTGCCCGGCGGCGTCGACCTGCCGGTTCCGCAGCCGCGCGTCGCGCGAGTGCGCGCGCCACATCGGCCGCGCGCTGACGTTCGGGCTGCGGCCCGAGCACATCTTCGCCGGCGCGTCGGCGGATGCGGCGTGCGCGACCGTGCCCGCGCACGTGCTGCTGGTCGAGCCGCTCGGCTCCGACACGCTCGGGCTGGTCAAGCTCGGCGCGGCGACCGACGCCGGCGAGATCACCGGTCGCTTTCCGCCGGACGCCGGGCTTGCGCGTCGGACCAGAGCATGAGGTGTCGCTCGCAGCTCGACCGTTTTCACCTGTTCGACCCGGAGACCGGGTCGCGCGATCCGCGGCGCCGACTGGTGATGGAGATGTTCGTTCATCGCCGGCGAGCGTCGCACACGCTGTCTTACCGAAGGAGGATGCAATGAGATTCCGTACATGGCTGGTGGCCGCGACGATCGGCCTGGCGGTCGCAATGGTGCGGCGAGCGCCGCGGCCAGACGACGCTGCGCATCTTCACCGGCGGGCAGCAGCGGCCCGACGTGATGCGCAAGATCGCCGACGAATACCAGAAGAAGAATCCCAACGTGAAGATCGACGTCGAAGTCGGCGGCGCGACGTCGGAGGCGCAGCAGCAATACCTGTCGACGGTGCTGTCGTCGAAGGACTCGGTGCTCGACGTCATCCTGATCGACGTCATCCGTCCCGCGCAGTGGGCGGCGCAGGGCTGGGCCGAGCCGCTCGACGGCTACCTCGGCGCCGACAAGGCGAAGGTCATGGCGCAGTACCTCAAGGCCTACGCCGACGCCGACCAGGTCAACGGCAAGCTGATCGCGCTGCCGTACTTCGCCGACGCGCAGTTCCTGTACTACCGCAAGGACCTGCTCGAGAAGTACAAGCGTCCGGTGCCGAAGACGTGGGACGAGATGATGGAGACCGCCAAGATCATCATGGACGGCGAGAAGAATCCGCAACTGCAGGGCTTCTCCACCGCCGGCTCGCCGATCGAGGGCACGGTGTGCACGTACCTCGTCCCGCTGTGGGGCGCGGGCAGCGAGCTCACCAAGGACGGCAAGCTCAACCTCGACACGCCGCAGGCGCGCGCAGCCGTTCCAGCTCTACGGGCGCATGAAGCAGGCCGGCGTGCTGCCGAAGAACATCGCCGAGATCCCGACCGACCGCATCCGCATCGACATGCAGGCCGGCAACCTGATCTTCGGCGATGACGTGGGGCTACGTCTGGAACCGGCTCGAGAACGACGCCGACAGCAAGGTCAAGGGCAAGATCGGCGTGACGCATGCTGCCGCACGACGCCGGCGGCAAGAGCGCGACGTGCATCGGCGGCTGGCAGCTCGCGGTGTCGGCGTTCTCGAAGAACAAGGCCGAGGCGGTGAAGTTCGTGCGCTGGCTGTCGTCGCCCGAGGTCTCGAAGATGCAGGCGATCATGGCGTCGCACATGCCGGTGTTCCCGAGCGTGTACAAGGACCCCGAGGTGCTGAAGGCCAACCCGTGGTTCGCCGAGGCGCTGCCGGTGGTCGAGGGCGCGAAGTCGCGGCCGGTGTCGGCGCAGTACCCGCAGGTGTCCGACGTGATCCGCAGCAACATGAACGCGTATCTCGCCGGCACCAAGACGACCGACGTCGCGATCGGCGACATGAAGAACAGGCTCACGCCGCTGTTCAAGCAGCTGAGCGATGGATAGCGACGTCGATCGCGGACGACGGCCGGCAACGCCGCCGCGGGCAGGGACCTCTCCGAGCGCACGCTCGGCGTTCCTGCTGCTGCTGCCCGCGGCGCTGCTGCTGCTCGTCATCGTCGTCTATCCGATCGCGACGCTGTTCTGGAACAGCCTGCACAGCGTCGACCACGCGAACCCGCAGGCGGGCGAGCTGTTCGTCGGCGTCGACAACTACGCGCGCGCCTTCGACGACGACCGCTTCTGGGCATTCGACGCTGCACACGGTGCTCTACATCGTCGTCACGGTGCCGGGCGTCGCTGCTCGTCGGGCTCGGCCTCGCGCTGCTCGCCAACCAGCCGTTCCGCATCAAGTGGCCGGTGCGCCTCGGCCTGCTGCTGCCGTGGGCGCTGCCGCTGGTGTTCGCGGGCCTCATCTTCCGCTGGTTCTTCGAGTACAAGACCGGCGTCGTCAACGACTGGCTGGTGCGCGCTCGGCATCGAGCCGCTGCAGTGGCTGTCGGAGCCCGACGCTCGCGTTCTGGGCGATCTGCATCGCGATCATCTGGAAGGCGTCGTCGTTCATGGCGCTGATGCTGCTCGCCGGGCTGCAGACGATCCCGAAGTCGCTGTACGAGGCGGCGGAAGTCGACGGCGCGTCGCACCTGGCAGCAGTTCGTCGAGATCACGCTGCCGATGCTGCGGCCGGCGATCTTCGTCGCGCTCATCTTTCGCACGATCACCGCGATCCAGACGTTCGACATCCCGTACGCGATGACCGGCGGCGGCCCGGGAGACGCCACCGAGACGCTCGCGATGTACATCCACAAGACGACGCTCGACTTCCTCGACTTCGGCTACGGCTCGGCGCTCGCCGCGCTGATGTTCGTCATCAGCATGGTCGCGACGTCCGGCTACCTGCGCTACACGCGGCGCAGCGCGGCGCGACGGAGCGACGAGCGTGAATTTCAGCCGCCGGTCGATGGTGTGGTTCGCGGCGCTCATCGTCGTGGTCAACGGCTTCTTCCCGGCGGTGTGGATCCTGCTCACCTCGCTCAAGACCGAGACCGAGCTGCTGCAGGTGCCGATCACGTACCTGCCGGTGGCGCCGACGCTCGACAACTACGTGACTCGCGTTCACCGCGCAGCCGATCCTGCGCTTCATGTGGAACAGCATCGTCGTCGCGGCGCTGTCGACCGCGCTGTGCGTGTTCGTCTCCGCGCTCGCCGCGTACGCGCTGACGCGGCTGCGCATCCCGCATCGCAACCTCATCATGTCGCTGCTGCTCGCGGTCGCGATGTTCCCGCTGATCTCGCTGATGGTGCCGCTGTTCAAGGTGATGCGCGAGCTCGGGCTGCTCAACACCTATCTCGCGCTGATCCTGCCCTACGCCGTGCTGTCGATGCCGGTCTGCACGCTGGTGATGGCGAGCTTTTTCCAGGACATTCCGCCCGACCTCGAGGCGGCGGCGATGATCGACGGCTGCTCGCGCGTCGGCGCGCTGTTCAAGGTCGTGATCCCGCTTGTCGGCGCCGGGCGTGTTCACGGCGGCGATCCTGGCGTTCGTCAACGCCTGGGACGAGTTCCTGCTCGCGCTGACGATGATGAACCGCGTCAGCATGCGCACGCTGTCGGTCGGCATCACGCTCTACCAGGGCGAGTTCGCGTTCCCGTGGCCGCTCATCTCGGCGGCGCTGATCATCGCGATCGTGCCGATCTGCATCCTGATCGCGATTTTCCAGGAGCGCGTCGTCGGCGGACTGACGGCAGGTGGCGTGAAGGGTTGAGGTTCGAAGATTGAGTGTTGTCGCGCTCAGTTCCCACCGGTCAAGGGCTTTTCTGACGACGGAGCGCCCGCCGGCATGGCTGCCCGGTTCACCTGGAATATCGGGCCACCGGTGTAGGTAAAGTAGACCTTCCGCTGACTGTGCGCGATGAGCACGCGATGCGAACGGAGGAAATCGGCGCCCAGCAGCATGGAATACGATACTTGTATCTTGTGCGCAAGATTGCTGCCGGTGGCGCGATAGGTGGCGTCCTTGTACATGTCGCTGAAGCGGGATCTGAGCATCCGTTATCGTCTCGTCGCCGATCTTGAAACTGCGAAACGGGCCCACCCAGACATCGACGGCGTTCGTGCCCAGTCCACTGCCGCGGCGTCCGAGGATGACGCCGGCCGTATCGGGCGTGACGCCAAGGCGCTCGGCGTCGGACTTGTCCAGCATCGAGAGACCAGCGCCCGAGTCCAGGAGTGCCTTCAGCGGCTCGCCATTGATATGGACCGTCAGGATGACTTGGGGCTGATTCACGTCGAGCGCCTCGAACGCTACTTCGCTCGCGCCCGCGCGCTCCCAATACGCCAGCGACACGCGGTCGCAATCCTGCGGCCGGAATAGCCGGACCGCATTGTGAGCCAGATCGAATTCGACATCGAAGCGCTGGAAAAAATCTTCGCCGAGCAGCACCGCTGACGTCATCACCGGGATCGTGTTCACCGGCGACAAGTATCCGCAACTCCTTTTGCGCGGATTGGCCGACCCTGAGTTCGTCGACTAGGGCAACATCGACTTTGGTTGCGCCCCCGATGCCGAACATGCGGGCATTCGTCGAGCCCGAAAGGGGCACACCCAAGCGCACCGCTGCCGCGCGGAAGATCAGCGTTCTTTTCGCGCCGGTGTCCAGGATGACGCCGACCTTCTGGCCATTGATGGCGCCATCGACGATCACATGATTACGCTGCAATCGAATCGGCCAGTCCTCAACCTTGATAAGTTTGCAGCCGGATGCTGCTGCGTTCGCGATGCCATCGGCCACCACCATCGCCGACGACCGCGGACGCTGCGAGAAACGCGCGCCATGCGGTCAAGGTGGTTCTCCCCGGTCTTGCCGCATGATTCCCTCCTACTTAGCCTCCTTCAGGGGTGTCTGCAGCAATTTGTGCAGATGTCCGAGGTGAGCCTGCAGCTGCTGAAAGTGGGAAATCAATGTCGTGAGGCTGTGCTTTAGTTCGAGATATGCTTCCACTTCTTCTCGAACGTGCGATGACGCCGGGTTCTTCAGGTCGTGGAGATCCTGCCGCAAAGCTGCTTCGCCGAGTTGCAAGTTCAGCAGCGCCTCCGCGACCCGTTCGGGTGAGGGCGGCACATGCTCCTGCAGCACCGTCGAGACGATCGCCCTGGTGTTTCGGAGGGCATTCACAACGGCAGAGTTGGCCTCCACATCGCAGACAGTCTCCTGGGTCGGCACGCAGTCCACATCGCCCTTCGTATCGCTGATAACCTGTAACGCAACTACCTGCATGCTGTGAAACTGAGCCGCTTTAGCGGCCGCTTCCCGCGCTTTCTGCACGGCCGGTAGGAGCAGGGCAATCAGGACAGCGATGATGGCGATCACCACGAGCAGCTCAATCAACGTGAATCCGCGCGCGTGGAGCGGCCTGCTGACTGTCGTAACGGCGGTCCTGGCTGTCATTGCACACCCCTGCTGAGTGGTTGAAGACAGGCAAGCCTATGCGCCTGGTGACGCGCGGTCAACCGACAAAGCAGATCAATGTGTGTGCTGCGTTACGCGGCCGAAGCGAAGTCGCTCACGCAATGTCGATCACTGGATAACCTCGTCCGCGCGCAGCAGCAGTGCCTGCGGAATGGCGAGACCCAGAGCTTTTGCGGTCTTCATGTTGATCACCAGCTCGAACTTCGTGGGCTGCTCGATTGGGAGATCGCCGGGCTTGGCGCCGCGAAGAATCTTGTCGACGATGTTGCCGGTTTGGCGGATTGCCGCAACGTTACTGGGACCATAGGAGACCAGCCCGCCCGCTGAAGTGAGTTCGCGATATTCGCTCATCGCTGGAAGCGCGTGTCTCAGCGCGAGACGCCCAATCCTGTCCGAATTGGCAACGAAGACCGGATCACCCCTTACGACGAGTGCCTCTGCGCCGAGCCGGACGATCTCGCTCATCGCCCGTTCCAGATCGTCGGCGCCTGCGAGGTCGACGAAGATCGGCTGGAATCCCAACGCCCTGATATCGCGCTCATACTCCGGCCGAGTAAGTCGCGCATATTCGTTGGCCGGATCCATCATTTCTCCGATCTTCACCTTTTTCGGAAACAGCTCGCGAAGCAATTCAATGCGCTTGCTCGAGAGCTCGACGGACGCCATCGATAGCCCGGTGATGTTTCCGCCGGGATGTCCGAGGCTCGACACCAGGCCGAGTCGGACGGGATCTCCGGAGCCCGCCACGATCGGGATCGTCGTGGTCGCATTCTTGGCGGCCAATCCCGCGACGGCACCGGCCGAGACGATGACATCTACGCGCATCGCAACCAGTTCCTCAGCGAGCGCGGTTATCCGTTCCGGCTTGCCGCCTGCGCCGCGTAGTTCGACGATCAGGTTCCGGCCTTCGACCCAACCGAGTTCCCCGAGCCTCTTGCTCAGTACCGTCGCCACGTCGGATGCATTGCCGGCCGTCAAGACGCCGATGCGGCGCACGTCACCGGGTGGCTGCTGCGCGAACGTGATGAAGGGCAAAGCAAGAAGGCCGCCCGCGAACGAGCCCGTAAACCTGCGCCGGTCGATCACCGAATCTCTCAACAGCCGCTGTAAATCCAGCCATCGTACGCCCATAACAGGATCGAGCGCCGCATATCACCGGCTGCGATTGGTCGCGCGGTATGGAGGACGTTCGCTCTCCCGTCGATCAGGGTCGAGCCGCGGTTAGGACATATAATCACATCGAACTTGCTCGGGCCTGCGGCTCATGCGGCAGGACTTTTGTCTTTCGACCCGGATGCGCGCCCGCCTCTCCCGGCCGGCTGTTGATACGAGGAGACTGCGTGACCACTCGCCGCGAAGCCCTGTGGGCGCTTCCACTCATGGCCGCTGCCCTGCGCGCGGCTGCGCAGACATCCAAGCCGGGCACGTCGCGGCGCATAGCTTTGATCTACGCAGGCTCTCCAGAAGAATTGAGTGACCTGGAGAAGAATTTTTTCGCCGCAATGAACCAACTCGGGTGGGTCCGTGACAAGAACCTCGCCGTGGAGCGAGCATTCGGGGACGGCGATGACGCGCGTCTCGCGAAACTTGTCGGTGAATTGGTCCGAACGCAGGTCGAGGTCATCGTGGCGCTCGGTCAAAGGGCACCCACCGTTGCCGCACGTGCGACCCGGACGATTCCTGTCGTTTTCGTCGAAAATTTCTGGCCTCTGGAGCGGGGCTTGATTGATTCATACGCGCGGCCTGGGAGGAACGTCACGGGCGTCGCAGCTTCGATTGGCATCGAGGCTACGACCAAGCGGCTCGATTACCTGAGACAGGTGGTGCCATCGGCAACGCGCCTTTCATGGACCAGTGTGCCAAGCTATTTTGCGGTGGAGACAGTTTCCGGGAACGGCTACAACGTGATCCCTGTGCTGCAATCCGCCGCGAAAGAGCGCGGCTTCGAGAGCCGCTTTCATGAAGTCCGGGAGGGTCAGAACCTGGATCGACTTTTCGGTGAGATCGTGGTGGCATCGGCGCAAGCCCTCATGTCTTTCCCTATGCCACCGTCTGCGGTAAGCAGCTACGTGGACCTCGCAATACGCCATCGGCTGCCAAGTGCCGTCTTCACCAGAGAATACGTGCAAGCCGGATGTCTTCTCAGCTACGGCACGCCCGATGCCCGAATCCGAAGCCACCGCCAGCCGTGCGGCGGAATGCGTGGACCGCATTCTTCGCGGTGCAAGGCCGAACGACATGCCTGTCTACACCCCGGACAAATACGAGTTGGTGATCAACTTGAAAACCGCAAATGCGCTCGGTCTGACGATTCCTCAATCGTTGCTGCTCCGGGCAACCGAGGTGATTCGATAGGTGTGGCGAAATGAGATGGGAGAGGGAACCCGCTAAGGGCATATAATTACGATTAGAACTTGCTCAGGCCTGCGGCTCATGCGGCAGGCCTTTTGTTTTTCGACCCGGATGCGCGCCCACTTCTCCCGCACCGCCTTTTTCGAAGGCGTTCGCGACATGCTGCCGATGCTCATGGGCATCGTTCCCTTCGGCGTCGTATGCGGCGTCAGCGCGCTCGCAGCTGGCGCGTCGTGCGTGGGAGACGCTGGCGATGTCGCTGATCATTTTCAGCGGCGCCGCGCAGATCGCCGCGACGCAGCTCATCGCCGACGGCGCGCCGTTCGCGGTCATCGTGCTGACCTGCTTCGTCCTGAGCCTGCGCTTTCTCATGTACAGCGCCGCGTTGGCGCCGCACGTGCGCGACCTCGATTCGCGCTGGCGCAATCTGCTCGCCTTTCTGCTCACCGACCAGGCGTTCGCGGCCACCATCCGGCGCTTTCGCGAGTCCAAGGACGTGCGCGCCAACGCGTCGTATTTTGTCGGGTCGGGCGGCCTGCTCTGGGTGACCTGGGCGGTGGCCACGGTTGCCGGCGTGCTGCTCGGCTCGGTGATACCGGCCTCGTGGGAGCTCGACTTCGCGGTGCCGCTGGTGTTCATCGCGCTGCTGGCGCCGCTGCTGCGCGATCGCGTCAGCGTCGTCGTCTTCGCCGTCGCCGCGATCTCGGTAGTCGCGCTCGATGCGCTGCCGATGCGGCTGTCCCTGATCTGCGCCGGGCTGCTCGCCATCGTATGCGGCGTCGTCGCCGAACAGCTGCGCTCGGGAACGGCGCCGTGGATAAGTCGCTTTTTATCTGGGCGGTCACGCTCGTGGTCGGCGCGCTCAATTTCGCCTCGCGCGTGTCGTTCATCGCCTGGTTCTCGCGCAACGAGATGCCGCCGCTGCTGACGCGCGCCCTGCATCACGTGCCGGTGGCGATGCTCACGGCGATCGCGGTGCCGGCGGTCGTGTTCGTCGCGCCCGGGACGCTCGAGCTCAGCTGGCGCAATCCGCGGCTGATCGCCGCGCTGGTCGCGGCCGCGGTCGCGTGGTGGAGGCGCAGCACCGTCGAGACCATGGCGATCGGCATGGGCACGCTGTGGCTCATGCGCTGGCTGCTCGGCTAGCGCCTGTATATAGTGTGAACACGTTTCGAAATGGCGCGATGCGCGCCCTGATTCCTGGAGCATACGATGCGTTTTGAAGGCACCGACACCTACATCGCGACTCCCGACCTCATGCTCGCGGTCAACGCCGCGGTCACGCTGGAGCGTCCGCTGCTGGTCAAGGGCGAGCCCGGCACCGGCAAGACGCTGCTCGCCGAGGAAGTCGCGCGCTCGCTCGGCCGGCCGCTGCTGCAATGGCACATCAAGTCGACCACCAAGGCGCAGCAGGGACTCTACGAATACGACGCGGTGTCGCGGCTGCGCGATTCGCAGCTCGGCGACGAGCACGTCGCCGACATCGCGCACTACATCAAGCACGGCGTGCTCTGGGAAGCGTTCGAGGCTCCGGTGCCGGCGGTGGTGCTGATCGACGAGATCGACAAGGCCGACATCGAATTCCCCAACGACCTGCTGCGCGAGCTCGATCGCATGGAGTTCTACGTCTACGAGACGCAGGCGACGATCCGCGCCCATCACCGGCCGCTGGTCGTGATCACGTCGAACAACGAGAAGGAGCTGCCCGACGCGTTCCTGCGCCGCTGCTTCTTCCACTACATCCGCTTTCCCGACAAGGAGACGATGACGCGCATCGTCGACGTGCACTTCCCGGGGATCAAGAAGGCGCTGCTCAAGGAAGCGCTCGAGGTGTTCTTCGAGCTGCGCGAGGTGCCGGGGTTGAAAAAGAAGCCGTCGACCTCGGAATTGCTCGACTGGCTCAAGCTGCTGCTCGCCGAGGACATCCCGCCCGAGGCGCTCAAGAGCGCCGACAAGAAGGTGTTCATTCCGCCGCTGCACGGTGCGCTGCTCAAGAACGAGCAGGACGTGCATCTGTTCGAGAAGGTCGCATTCATGGCGCGCTCCGGGAGGTAGCGATGGCGCTGCGCTTCGTCGAACCGGTCACGCTCGAGGGAGCGCACGCGACGCTCGAGCCGCTGACGCCTGCGCATCGCGATGCGCTGGCGCGCGCCGCCGCCGATGGAGAGCTGTGGCAGCTCTGGTACACGAGCATCACGCCGCCCGAGAAGATGGACGCGTACGTCGCCGCGGCGCTCGACATGCGCGAGCGTCTGGGCGCGATGCCGTTCGTGGTTCGCGACAAGGCGAGCGGCGAGGTGGTCGGCTGCACGCGCTACTTCAACGTCGATGCGACCAACCGCCGGCTCGAGATCGGGCACACGTGGTACGCGAAGCGCGTGCAGCGCAGCGCCGTCAACACCGAGTGCAAGCTGCTGCTGCTCGGCCACGCCTTCGAGGCGTTGCGCTGCATCGCGGTCGAGTTTCGCACGCACTGGTTCAACCAGGCGTCGCGCGCCGCGATCGCGCGGCTCGGCGCCAAGCAGGACGGCGTGCTGCGCAACCACCAGATCTCCCCCGACGGCAGCTACCGCGACACCGTCGTGTTCAGCATCATCGAGAGCGAATGGCCGGCGGTGAAGCGGCACCTGCGCTTCCAGCTGGACCGTCCGCGCTGAAGGGTCGACGCGATGCTGGTCGATTTCTTCCTGCACCTGAAGGCGGCCAAGCTGCCGGTCTCGACGCGCGAATTCCTGACGCTGCTCGAAGCGCTGGAGCGCGGCGTGGTGTCCAACGACATCGACGACTTCTACGTCCTGGCGCGCACGTGCCTGGTGAAGGACGAGACGCTCTACGACCGCTTCAACCTCGCGTTCGGGAGCTACTTCAAGGGCATCGACAGCATTTTCGACATCCGCGCCGAGATCCCCGAGGAGTGGATTCGCAAGATGATCGAGGGCACGCTCACCGACGAGCAGAAGGCGCTGGTGAAGGCGCTCGGCGGCTGGGACAAGCTCATGGAGACGCTCAAGGCGCGCCTCGAGGAGCAGCGCGCGCGTCACCAGGGCGGGTCGAAGTGGATCGGCACCGCCGGAACGAGCCCGTTCGGCGCGTACGGCTTCAATCCCGAGGGCATACGCATCGGCCAGGAAGGCGGCAGGAATCGCAGCGCCATCAAGGTGTGGGACGAGCGCACCTTCCGCAATCTCGACGATTCGGTCGAGCTCAACACGCGCAACATCAAGATCGCGCTGCGCCGGCTGCGCCGCTTCGCGCGCGAAGGCGTCCCCGAGGAGCTCGACATGCCGGGGACGATCGAGGGCACCGCGAAGAACGCCGGCTGGCTCGACCTGCATCTGGTCCCGGAGCGGCGCAACCGCGTCAAGGTGATGCTGTTCCTCGATGTCGGTGGCTCGATGGATCCGCACATCCAGCTATGCGAGGAGCTTTTCTCCGCGGCCAAGACCGAATTCCGGCATCTCGAGTACTTCTATTTCCACAACTGCGTGTACGACTACGTGTGGCGCGACAATCGACGTCGCCGCAACGAGCGCATCCCGACCTTCGACATCCTGCACAAGTACGGGCCGGACTGGCGTCTCATCTTCGTCGGCGACGCCGCGATGAGCCCCTACGAGCTGCTGCAGCCCGGCGGCAGTGTGGAATACATCAACGACGAGCCGGGCATCGCCTGGCTCAAGCGCCTGTTCGACGCGTACCGCCACACGATCTGGCTCAACCCCGAGCCCGAGCGGTCGTGGAACTACACGCGCTCGACGCAGATGGTGCTCGAAGCGCTGGGCCCGCGCATGTTCGCGCTGACGCTCGACGGATTGCAGAAAGGCATCACGGCGCTGCGGCGCTGATGCGCGAGCGTAGAATCGAATCGCCGGCACTGCGCCGGCCTCCCTCGCGTCAGAGCTCGACATGGTCACGACACTCAAGCCGACTTTCGGCGCATTCAACCAGGGCGAAGTTCCGCGCATCGCGTGCTTCAACAAGGCGGCGACCCCGCTCGGCGTCGACCTCGATGCGCTGATCGCGGCCATGCAGGCCTTCGTCGACAGGACGTGGTGCCGGTCTGGGGAACCCCGGCAAAACTGGTGAAGTCCAGCGGATTTCTGCCCGGTCACTGGGCGATGGTGTTCCTCGACAACGCCGATCAGCCCGGCGCGCTCGCGTACCACGATCTCACTCCCGACGGCCTGCCCGAGTCGAAGGTGTTCGTGCAGACGACGATCGCGAACAACGATCTGGTCAGCGTCTCGGCGTCGCACGAGCTGGTGGAAATGCTGGTCGACCCTGCCATCAACCTGCTTTCGACCGGTCCCGATCCGAAGATCATCTACGCGTACGAGAGCGCCGACCCGGTCGAGGAGCTTTCGTATCCGGTGAACGGCATCGCGATGACCGACTTCGTGTATCCGTCGTACTTCGAGGTGTTCCACAAGCCGGGCTCGGTGCAGTTCGACCGGCTCAAGAAAGTGAAAAAGCCGTTCCAGATCCTCGCCGGCGGCTACCAGATCATTTTCAAGAACGGGCAGTGGACGCAGATCTTCGGCTCGGAGGCCAAGAAAAAGCGCTTCCAGCGCGAGGACCGCCGCGGACACCGCAGCGAGGAGCGCGCCAAGCGCGTAGCTCGAGCGGGCCGACCCGACCGCGATCGCGCGCGCCGTGGCGCCGACCTGAAGCGCGTCGAAGGCGCCGCCGCCGGTTTCGTTGGCGCGCGTCAGCGAAGGGCGCGCGACGGCGACATGGCGACGCTCGCAAGGTGCCACGCCAGTCCGAGCGCGACCAGCGCCCACACGATCACCGGACCGCTCGGCAGGTCGAGCGCCGTCGACACGACCAGTCCGATCGCATAGCCGATCGCGCCGAGCGCCCACGCCGCGGCGAGCCGATGCGTGGTCATCGCGCGGGTGGCCAGCGGCGGCACGATCAGCGTCGCGAACACCAAGTACAGTCCCACGAGCTGCACCGACACCGTCACCGCGAGCGCGAACAGCGCGTAGAACCCGACGCGGCCCAGTCGCTCGCGCAGACCGAACCACAGCGCGAGGATGACCGCGTAGACGATCGCCGATGCGACCAGGCGCGACGGCTGCGCCCAAAGGATCTGTCCGACCAGCAGATCGCGCAGATGCTCGCTGCCGTGCACGTTGCTTGCCAGCAGCAGCACGCTGCCGGTGGCGCCGAGAACGAAGACGACGCCGATCACCGCCTCCTGCACGTCGGGCCAGATGCGCTCGGTCCAGGTGAGCAGCAGCGCGCCGGCGAGCGCGGCGGCGAGCGCCGCGATCTGCACGGCGATGCCCTCGGCTTCGAATCCGACGCGGTCGGCGAGCAGCACGCCGCATCCGGCGATCTGCGCGATCGCGAGATCGATGAACACGATGCCGCGCGCGAGCACCTGCATGCCCAGCGGCACGTGCGTCGACGTCACCAGCAGGCCTGCGATCAGCGCGGGAACAAGGATCGACCATTCGAGGGCTTCGATGCTCATTGCGCGCCTTTGAGCAAGCGCGCGATGGTGTCGTCGAACAGGCCGTAGAGATCCTTGGCCTGCTCGTCGCCGCCCACCGTGAAGGGAAGCGTCACCGCGTTGATCTTGGCGCGCTCGGCAATCCACTGCGATGCGCGGTCGCTCTGGTACGCGGCGCGCAGCACCATCTTCGCCGGCGTGCGCTGCAGCGTCGCCAGCACCTCGGACAGGTGCGACGTGGTCGGCTCGACGCCGGGCTTGGGCTCGAGCGTCGCCACCTCCTTCAATCCGATCCACGCGATCAGATAGGTGAAGGCCTTGTGCTGGACGACGATCGGCACGCCCTTGAGCGGCGTCGCCTGCTTTTCCCAGTTGGCGATCGCCGCGTTCCAGCGCTCGTTGAACGCCTTCAGTCGCGACTGGTAGAGCGCCGCGTTGTCCGGATCGAGCTGCGCCATGCGCGCTGACAGCGGCTGGGCGACGCGCGCGATGTTGCGAGCGTCGGTCTGGATGTGCGGATCGCCCGCGGCGTGCACGTCGCCGTCGGCACGATCCAGTCGCGTCGGCTTGTCGAGCAGCGTGACGAAAGCCGCCGGCCTCGAAGTATCCGGGCTTGCCCGGCTGAACCTTCGGGTTGCCGGCCTGCTGCAGCACGAGCGGCAGCCAGCCGATCTCGAGCTCGGCGCCGGTGGCGACGACCAGATCGGCGCCGCGTGCGCGCGCGATCAGGCTCGGCTTGGCCTCGACGTGATGCGGATCCTGCAGCGCGTTGGTGGCGGTGTAGACCTTGACCGCATCGCCGCCCAGCTCCTGCGCCAGCGCGCCCCATTCCGGAACGGTGGCGAAGACGCTGAGCGCGGCGCATGCAGGCGGCGCGAAGCACGCCGCGATCGACACTGCGAGCAACCAGATCAGGAAGGATTTCATGGTCGCGGCTCCTAGTACTTGTGAGCGCCGTGCGCGCCCAGCGTCAGGATGTATTGGAGGAAGAACTCGTTGTCGGTGATGCCTTCGCGCAGCTTGGCTTGCGCGAACTGCAGGCGCACGCGGCTGAACTCCGAGGGCGTCCAGTCGAGCATCACGGTCGAGCGCTGCGGATGGAACGGCGGATTCACCAGGTACGCGGCATTGGCGCCGTAGTCGACCTGGCCCGGATCGAGCCAGTCGTAGCGCGCGCCGATGCGCCACGCCGGCATGAACTGGTACACGCCCTGCACGTAGAAGCCGTTCTGCCGCGCGCTGTACGCCGACGTGCGCGCCGGCCCGAACTGCGCGTCTTTGTCGTAGGTGAAGTCACCGCTCTCGCGTCTCCAGAAATACTCGGCCTGCAGCTTGAAGTTGGTTTGCTGCGCATTGCCGTTGGGCGCGTATTTCCACACGAAGTCGGCCACCGCGAGCTTGCTGCTGCCGGTGAAGCCGACCTGCGCGAGGTTGCCGAAGACGTCGGTCTGCGCGTAGTCGCGGTCGACCGCACGCGTCTGCAGGTACGACAGGCCGGCGCGCCAGCTGCTCGAATCGCCGATGTCGCCGCCGGTGTGCACGTAGGCGACGCCCGAGCCGATGCCGTTCTTGTTGAGCGAGGTTCCCCGGGAATCCTTCGCCGCTGCCAAGCTCGCCGCCCAGCTCGAGAAACTGCTCGGTCGGCGCGAGCCACTTGAGCTGGAGGCCGTCGACATCGTATTGCCCGCCGAGAAACGCCTGATAGACCAGCGGCGCGTCGGTGAAGTCCCACACGTGCTGGTGCTGGTCGTTGAGATAGCCCAGCCCCGAGAAGAAGCGCCCGAACTTGGGCGCGAGCCCGTTCCCGGCACCGGTGTAGAGCCCGTACGCCTCTTCGACGGAGACCGTGTTGTCCGGCGTCAGCGAAATGATGAGATTGCCGAAAAAGCGATCGTCGACGTTGGCCGAGATCGCGAGCTCGGACTCCCCGAGGCTGAAGCTGCGCTTGCCGGGCGCGATGTCGCCGCTCGGCGCGAAGCCGCTCAGCGCGTACGCGTTCGGATCCTGCGACAGGTTCGTGTAGGTGCCCTGGAGCACCGCGGAAATCGCCGGGTTGAAAGCGGCGATGCCGCCGGACGCCGGTGCGCTGGCGACCGCGGGTGGCGCCGTGGCCGGCGGCTGTGCGACGACCGGTGGAGCGACCGGTGCGACGGCGTTCTCGACCGGCCGCGACTCGGCTTTCTTGAGCCGCTCCTCGAGCGCCTGGATGCGCGCCTCGTAGCTCTCCTTCAGTTGGCGGATCTGGTCGCGGATGTCCGCGAGCTCGGCATCGGTCGCGGCGAAGGACGTCGCGGGCAGGACAAGCGCCAGCGCCAGCGCGCTGCACGCACGAATGCAATGGGATCGCATGATGCTCCTCGGGTCATGTTGCTGATCACGCCGCGATTGACGCGCGGCGCACCGTGCAGACTCAGAGGAGCGTGGGTGGGGCGCGGCTGTGGTAGTAGTCGGGAGCGGCGGCGGCGACGCTGACCGGCGCCGCGATCGAGACATCGGCGTTGCAGCGCAGCGCGCAAAGCGCGCCCGCATCGCCGGTGAGAAGATTGGCGCCGCCGGCGTACGCGGCGCAGGTCGCACAAGTCTCGCCGGTGTCCGCGCTCAGCGAGTGGTGCTGCGGCCCCGTGAGCGCGTTCCCGGCGTGGGACAGCGCATGCAGCACGCCGCCGAGCTGCGCCGTCGCGACCAGCAGGCCGAGCAGCAGGGCGAACAGCGGGTGACGCAACCGGATCATGGGGTAATGCGAGTGGCTAGCAGGCGTTTAATGTAGCACGTTGCGATGAACGCGAACTCGGCCGGACGGATGATGCGGCGCTGACTACGGCGCCGCGAAGGTGGGGGCCAGCACCTCGAGCGCGTCGAGCTTGCGCGACGGCTCCTTGACCGTGATGCGCCACAGCGTGCGCGGATAGACGGGATCGGTGAGGGTCGCCGAATGCAGCAGCGACGCGTTATCCCAGATCATCAGGTCATTGGGCCGGTAGGCGTAGTCGAGCACGTACTGCGCCTGCGTGGCATGCGCGGCGAGCTCGTCGAGCAGCTGCGAGCGCTTCGTCGTCGGGCATGCCGACGATGCCGTACGAGCTTCCTGACACCGCGTACAGCGCCTTGCGTCCGGTGACCGGATGGGTGCGCACCAGAGGGTGCGTGATCAGCGGCATCTTTGCCTTCTGCTCGGCCGTGAGCGGCGATGCGGCGGTGCGACTCATCTCGTCCTCGACCTTGCGGTTGCCGTAGTGATGCACGCCGACCAGCGGCTCGATGCGACGCTTCATCGACGGCGAAAGATCGTCGTAGGCGGCGTACTGATTGGCGAACAGCGTGTTGCCGCCGACCTTCGGCACCTCGATCGAATAGAGCATCGTTGCGCGCGCCGGAACCTGGAGATACGAGTAGTCGGTGTGGAAGTACGTGCCGGCATCGGCGAGTCCGACCGGCTGTCCGTCGCGGGTGCGGTTCGACAGGATCAGGATGTTGGCGTCGGCCGGATGGTGAAACTGGTCGATGACGTGCGGCTCGGGCGGCCCGAGACGCTTCGCGAACGCGACGTAATCCGACGGTGTCAGCTTCTGATCGCGAAGCACCAGCACCTGTGCGTCGAAAAACGCGCGCTCCAGCTCCTCGAACGCGGTCTGCGACAGCGACGCCACATCGACGCCGGTGATCTCGGCGCCGAACTTCGGGCTGAGCGGTGTGGGTTGCATCGGGCACGGTCTCCTGCGCCATCGATGCGTCGATGATACGCCGGCGCGGCGCGCTGTTGAACCGCGTCGCCCGAGGATGTCGGCCGCTACTTGAGAAACTCCGGCCGGATCAGCTTGGGCAGGATCAGCGCGATCTCGGGCCAGATGATCAGCATCGCCAGCACCAGCAGCATGGGGACGAGCATGATCAGCGTGTCCTTGAGCGCGTAGCGCAGCCGCACCTTGGCGATCGCGCACGAGATCATCAGGCACAGCCCATAAGGCGGCGTCACCAGCCCGAAGGCGAGCGCGACGATGCCGATGATCGCGAACGACACCGGGATGCATGTTCACCGACGCGGCCAGCGGCTGCAGCGTGGTGCCGACGATGATGATGGCGGGGATCGCATCGAGGAAGCAGCCGACCACCAGGAACACGAAGGCGATGAAAAAGCCGACGCCGACGAGCCCGAGTCCCCACGACGTGACGTTCTCGAGCAGCGCCCTCGGAATCTGGAAATAGGCGAGCAGCCAGCCGAACACCGAGGCGGTGCCGACGCAGAACAGCGCGATCGCGGAGAGCTTGCCGGTCTCGAGCAGCGCATGCCACAGCTTCTTCGCATCCATCTCGCGGTACAAGAAGATCGACAGCACCGCCGCGTAAAGCACGGCGGCCGCGGCGGATTCGGTCGCGGTGAACCAGCCGAGCAGGATGCCGCCGACGATGATGAACGGCGTCATCAGCGCCGGCACCGAGACCATGGCCGCCGTGAAGAATTCCTTGAACGTGGCGCGCGGGTAGGTCGGATAGTGCCGCAGCTTCGCGTACACGTGGACGGTCGCCATTTGCGCCAGCCCGATCAGCAGGCCCGGGATGACGCCCGCGAGGTACAGCGCGCCGATCGACACCGACAGCACGCCGCCCCAGACGACCATCAGGATCGACGGCGGGATGATCACCGCCAGCACGGCCGACACCGCGGTGATCGCGATCGAGAACGAGAGGTCGTAGCCTTCCTTGACCTGCGCCTCGATGAAGATCTTGCCCTGGCTCGCGGCGTCGGCGGTCGACGATCCGGAAATGCCCGCGAAGAACACGGAGAGCAGCACGTTGATCTGCGCCAGCGCGCCCGGGAAGTTGCCGACCATCGTCCGCGACAGCGTGACCAGCCGATCGGTGATGCCGCCGACGTTCATCAGGTTCGCGGTGAGCAGGAAGAACGGCACGGCGAGCAGGATGAACGAGTTGTAGGCCTTGAACGTCGTGTTGAAGATCACCATCGGCGACAGCCGCGGCTCGATGAACAACACCGGCAGGCAGGCGAGACCCAGCGCGAACGCCACCGGCACGCGCAGGATCAGGAAGAAAAAGAACGCGCCGAACAGCCACATCGCGGCGACGTTCGGCGTGAGCGCGGCGCCGGTCACCTGAGCACCGCCATGTCCGCGGCGCCGGACCTGCCTGCGCCGCTCATACGAAGCTGCCTTGCGCGATGTCGCGCGTCGGCGGCTCGTCGCCCGCCCGGGTCCGAAGCGAACGATCCGGATGTCGGCCAGGATGCGCTCGACGCCGAACAGCAGCCACGTGACGCCGGTCAGCGGCCAAGCGATGAATATCCAGGTCATCGGCATGTCCGCGAGCTCGGATGTCTGGTCCCATCCAAATTGCACGAATTTGATGCCGTACCAGACGAAGACGAGCGCGAAGACCAGGACGAATACCGTGGAAACGATGCGCAGGAGCGCGTTGGCGCGCGGCTTGAGCTCGGGCCATACGTCGCATTCGAAATGCGTCGCGTCGCGCACGCCGATCATGGCGCCCAGCATGACCATCCAGATGAACAGGAAGCGCGCCATCTCCTCGGTCCAGATCCACGGAGGGATCAGCGACGTGAAGCGCGCGATCATCTGCAGCGTGACCGGAACGATCAGGATGCCGACGCTGGCGCCCAGCAGGACGTTGAGCAGCCAGTAGTAGCCATCGATGAACTTGCGCATGCGCCTCCCCAGGGCTTGCCGCATCGGCGGCAAAAAAAGACCGACGGAAGCGTCGCTTCCGTCGGGTCGGTCGTACCGATTGCTACATCGCGTTGATCTTGGCGTAGATGGCTTCGGCGCCGATTTCCTTCGCGTAGTCGGCCATCACCGGATCGGCGAGCCTTCTTCATCTGCGCGCGGTCGGCGAACGGAATCATCTTGAGCTTGCCGGCCGCCTGCATTGCCTCGAGCTTCTTCTGGTCCTCGCTCGATTCGATCTGCCGGCCGTAGATGCCGGCCTCCTTGCCCGCCTTGACGATCGCCGCCTGCAGGTCGGGCGGCAGCTTCTTGAAGGTCTTGCCCGAGAAGCAGATCGGCCGGATCGTGATCGCGTGCTGCGTCATGTTGAGATTGGGGCCGACTTCGTAGAACTTCATCGTTTCCACGCCGGCAGCCTCGTTCTCGCCGGCGGCGATCACGCCGTTCTGGATCGCGTTGTAGATCTCGTCGTAGGCGATCACCGTCGGCGACATGCCGGCGGCGGCGAAGGTCTTGCTCCAGATGGGCGCGCCCTGCACGCGGACCTTGAGTCCCCTCATTTCCGCCATGTTGCGCACCGGCTTGTTGGCGAAGATGTTGCGGGTGCCGCCTCCGGCGAAGCCGATCAGCATGACGTCGCCCTTGGCGTACACCTCGTCGGCGATCGGCTTGAGCGTGTCGGCGTCGAGGACCTTGTTCCAGTGATCCAGGTCGCGGAACAGGAACGGCGCGTCGATGAACGGTGCCGCCTTGGAGAATGTCGACATGTGCGCGGGCGATACGATGCCGTAATCCACCGAAATGCCCTGGTTCATGTACGCGAAATAGTCCTTCTCGAGCCCGAGCTCGCTGTTCTTGTGCAGGACGAAGTTGATGGGCTTGCCGTAGTACTTGGCGGTCAGTTCCTGGAACTTCTCCAGCGCGCGGTTGAAGGCGTGTCCGTCGTTGAACTGCACGGCGCCATGCAGCGTGATCGGCTGCTGCGCCAGCGCGAGCGTCGAGAGCGCCATGCCAGCGACGGCGGCGCATCGCGCCAATGCGTGAATGAGAGCGTGCATCGATTCCTCCGGAAGGTTTGAATTTGAATTGCTGTGTCGCGATGGTGTCGGGGACATCCTCGCGGCGCGCCGATCCTCTATGGGTCGAGCGGCGATTCAACCCCGGCGGAGGCCCGGTGTCAACGAGGATGTGTTGTGCTCTGCACCATCAGCGGCATCTCCGACGGTACAATCTTGATTCTGAACCCGACCGAAGGCGCATCTCGTGATCATTTCCAGATGGGCGAAGCGTTGCTGCATCGTGCTGGCATGGCTGCCGCTGGTCGCATCGGCGCATGACTACCAGCTCAAATCGCTGCGCATCGTGCAGCCGTTCACGCGCGCGACGCCGCCGGGCGCCGTGGCTGCCGGGGCATTCTTCGTCGTCGAGAACACCGGCGCCAAACCCGACGCGCTGATCGGCGTTGCGTCGCCGGCGGCGGCGAGGGCCGAGCTGCATCAGATGTCGATGGACGGCGGCGTCATGAAAATGCGCTCGATGACCTCGATCGATGTTCCCGCGAAAGGCAGACTCGAGCTCGCGCCGGGCTCCTATCACGTGATGCTGGTCGACCTGGTGCAGCCGATCAAGGTCGGCGACAAGGTGCCTCTGACGCTGACATTCCGCGACGCAGGCTCCATCGACATCGTGCTCCACGTGCAGGCGATGGGTGCGATGACGCACGGCCAGTGACGCATCTGCGGTCGGCGCGCCCGGTCGCGGTCTGGCTGCTCGCCTGTTGCGCGCTCCTGTTCGCGATGATCGTGGTCGGTGGCGTGACCCGTCTCACGCACTCGGGATTGTCCATCACCGAATGGCAGCCGATCGTCGGCACCATCCCGCCTCTCTCGGCGCAGGATTGGGACGAGACCTTCGCCAAGTACCAGGCGACGCCCGAGTATCGGCAGGTCAATCGCGGCATGAGCCTGGACGCGTTCAAGTCCATTTTCTGGTGGGAGTACGCGCATCGCCTGCTCGGTCGCGCCATCGGCGTGGCGTTCGCGGTGCCGCTGATCTGGTTCGCGCTGCGTCGCCGGATCCCGCGCGGATACGCGCCGCGACTTGCCGTGCTGCTCGTCCTTGGCGGCGCGCAGGGCGCGCTGGGCTGGTACATGGTGCAAAGCGGTCTCGTCGACGATCCGCGCGTGTCGCAGCTGCGCCTGACCGCGCACCTCGGGCTCGCCTTCGTCATCTTCGGCGCGATGCTCTGGACCGCGCTGTCGCTGCTGCGCGATCGGGGTGATGGCGAATCCCGCGGTGAGCGGGCACGCGGACTGGCGCGTTTCGCCGCCGTCATCGTCGCGGTGGTGTTCGTGATGGTGCTCTCGGGAGGGCTCGTCGCCGGCATTCGCGCGGGCTTCGCGTACAACACCTTTCCGCGCATGAACGGAGCGTGGGTGCCGCCGGAGATCATGATGGTCGAGCCGTGGTACCGCAATTTCTACGAGAACATGGCGACGGTCCAGTTCGATCATCGCGCCATCGCGCTCGTGCTCTCGCTGCTCGTCGTCGCGTTCTGGTGGCGGGCGCGCGGCGCCGCGTCGCCGGTGGTGCGCGTCGCGGCGAGTCTGCTGCTGGCGATGCTGGCGGTGCAGATCCTGCTCGGAATTTCCACGCTGCTGATGGTCGTTCCGCTTGCGCTCGCGGCGCTGCACCAGGCCGGCGCGGTGCTCGTGTTCGCAGCAGCGATCAATGCGGCGCACGCCGCGCGCGCCGCGGCTGCGGGCGGGACGACTGCGGGCTGAGGACGAGACGCGGCGATTCCGGATTTGCTTTCGCTCGCGTCTGGGGCCATGATGTTCGCCCTGCAACGCCGCACCGGTCCTTCCCATGTCCGAACCCAACAAGCTCGATGAACCGCTGACCGACGTCGACTACGACGAGCTCGAGGTCTTCCTCGGATCGAACGCCGTGCCGCAGGACTGCATGGATCTCGAGATGCTCGATGGCTTCCTCACCGCGATCGTGAGCGGCCCCGATCTCATCCAGCCGTCGGAATGGCTGCCGGTGGTATGGAGCGACAGCCAGCGCTCGGTGACCCCGGTGTTCCAGAACAACGAGCAGGCCGAGCGCATCCTGTCGCTGGTGCTGCGACTCCAGCAGAGCATCCGCCGCACGCTGGCGGAATCGCCGACGCGATTCAAGCCGCTGCTCTACCACGCCGAGCAGCAGCTCCGCGAGGACCGCAGCCCGCCCGAGGCGAGCGCATGGTGCGAGGGCTACATGACCGGCGTGCTGCTGCGCGAGGAAAATTGGGAGCCCGTGTATGCCGACGATGCGACGCGCGACTGGATGCTGCCGGTCGAAGCGCTCGCCTACGGCGATCACGACCCCGAGTATCTCGACTGGGTGGACACCGAGGAAAAGCGGCTGGACATGATCGACGAGCTGCCGATCGCGGCGGTGCTGATCTTCCGCTTCTGGCAGGAGAAAAGCCGTCCGGAATCAGCCAATCGCGCCGAGCGCCGCGCCCAGCGCCGCGAAGCATCGCGCAAGGGCAGGCAGCGACTTCACTAGGCTTTAGCGGCTGTCTGGGCTCGTTAAAGCGCGAGCGCCTTTTCCGCGTCGAAAAGGTACGAGTCCAGCGACATCGCGCCGCCTTCGTAGCCGCTCACCACCCTCTCGACGGGTGAATCGGTTCCGCCCGCGCCCCACGCCACGAACAGCGGCAGGAAATGCTCCTCGGTGGGATGCGCGCGCACGGCATCGGGCGCGCGCTCGCGATACGCGCTGACCGCATCGGCGTCATGCGCCTGCAAACGATCGTGCAGCCAGGACGAGAATGCCTCGACGTAGCGAAGCGGCTCGTCGCGGCGCGGATTGGACATCCAGTCGCGCAGGTTGTGCGTGGTGTGACCTGAACCGATGATGAGCACATCGTCTTCGCGCAAAGGCGCGAGCGCGCGACCGAGTCGCAGGTGATGCGCGGCGCCGAGCTCGGGTTGCACCGAGAGCTGCGCGACGGGGATATCGTGCTGCGGGTACATCCATTTGAGCGGCACCCATGCGCCGTGATCGAGCCCGCGGCATCCGTCGATGCCCGCGGCGATGTCGGCACGCTTGAGCAGCGACACCGCCTGCGTGGCGACATCGCTCGCGCCCGGCGCGGGATAGCGCTGCTGATAGAGCTCGGGCGGGAACCCGCCGAAATCGTGGATGGTCTGCGGCTTGGAGCTGCCGGTGAGCATCGGCACCGACGTCTCCCAATGCGCCGACGCAATCAGAATGGCGCGCGGTCTCGGCAGCGCCTTGCCGAGCGCGGCCCACGCGCGCCCAGCGACGCCCGGCTGCACGGCTTGCATCGGTGATCCGTGAGAAAGAAAAAGACTTGGCATCATGGCAGTGGACCCGGGCCGCAGTTCGCGACCCGGGCTTTCACATCTACAAGTCAGGCGGCCGCGGTGGCCGGCGCCTTCACCAGGCCCTCCGCCAGCAACGCCTCCTGAACTTTCGGACGCGCTTCGACACGCGCCTTGTACGCAGCCAGTACCGGCCACTTGTCGAGATCCAGCCCGATGAAGTGGGTCCAGCGCAGTATCGTGTAGAGATATGCGTCGGCGACGGTGAACTGGCTTCCCATCACGTAGTCCTTGCCCTTGAGCTCTCCCGCCAGCCAGTCGAAGCGCTTGGCGATCTTGTCCTTGAGCATCGCCTTGTACTCGGCGGGCGTGTCGGGCGAGAACATCGGACCGAACTGCTTGTGCAGTTCCGAGGTGATGAAGTTGAGCCACTCCTGCAGGCGATAGCGCGGCAGCGTGCCGGCGGCGGGTGCGAGGTTGGCCCCGGGATTCTTGTCGGCGAGGTATTGCACGATCGCCGGGCCTTCGCTCAGGAACTCGCCGTTGTCGAGTTCGAGCAGCGGCACATAGCCTTTCGGGTTGAGCGTGTAGAAGTCGGTGCCGTCGTCGAGCTGGTGCGTCTTGGTGCTGGCTTTGACCAGCGTGACCGGCAGTCCGGCCTCGCGGAAGATGATGTGCGGCGACAGCGAGCACGCACCCGGTGAATAGTAGAGCTTCATTCGCTTCTCCTTGGTGAAATCGATTCGGGTTCGGCGGGCCTGGCGATGGTGCCGCCCGCTCGACCACTCACATAATCACACTTGTGCAGGCAGCGATAAAGTAGGCACAATGGGAAATACTATTGCGAGTGACGCAACAATCCTCAACCGCTCATGGATCGCTTCCAGGCAATCAGCGCCTTCGCGCGCGTCGTCGAGACCGGCAGCTTCGTGCGCGCTGCCGAGCGCTTGGGCATGTCGGTATCGGCGGTGTCCCGGCAGGTGAGCGAGCTCGAGTCGCATCTCGATTCGCGCCTGCTCAATCGCACCACGCGTCGCCTGTCGCTTACCGAGAGCGGACGCGTGTTCTACGAGCGTTGCGTGCAGCTGCTCTCCGATCTGGAGGAAGCCGAGCAATCAGCCGGTGCCGGCACGGTGCGACCGCGCGGCACGCTGCGGCTGACCTGCGGAACGACCTTCGGCGAGCGTCACCTGGCGGGCGCGGTGGCCGAGTTCCTCGAGCGCTATCCGGAAATGCGGCTGGACGTCGAGCTTTCCGATCGCACCACCGACCTGGTCGACGAGGGTTTCGATGCGGCGCTGCGCATCGGAGCGATCGGCAGCCAGAACCTGGTGGGACGCCGCGTCGGCATGACACGAATGGTTTGCTGCGCGGCGCCGGCGTATCTGGCGCGGCACGGCGAGCCGAAAACGCCCGAGGCGCTTGCCGGTCACGCCTGCCTCACCTACGAATACCTGCCGCACAAGAACGTGTGGCCGTTTCGCGCCGCCGACGGCAACGATCGCTCGGTGCGCGTGGGCGGTCCAGTCCACGCAAACCACGGCAATTTTCTCGCGACGATCGCGGTCGCGGGGGCGGGCATCGTGCTCGAGCCGGATTTCGTGGTGGGCCCGGACATTCGCGCAGGACGGCTCAAGGCGATCCTGCGCAAGTTCGAGCCGCATCCGGCGAGCATCTACGTGGTGTACCCCAGCCGCCGGCATCTCTCGGCGAAGGTTCGCGCGCTGGCCGAATTCCTCACCGCGCGCTTCGCAGTTCCGGCGTGGTCGCTCGACCCGCCGACGCCGACATCGGCGCCGCGGCCACGAAAGACCGCCCGCTAGGGCATCTTGATCTTGCCCGCACCGCCGAGCGGCGGCATGCCGCCCGGCAAGCCGGCGCTCTGACCGGGGACCAGGATCGACGACGATTGCTGACGGCGCATCTCCTGCAGCTCGCGCACCGCGTTCTCGACGCCTTCCTTGGCGGCGTCGGCGTATTTCTGCGCTGCTTCGCCCAGGGTGACGGCGTCGATCTCGAAGCTGATCGGAAGCGGGCCCATGTTGGTCAGGATCTGCGCCTCGCCGACATAGACCGAGGGACGCGTCTGGTCGGGGCCGCCGTCCCGCGTCACGGGAACCAGCACGCGGATGGTGCCGGCGCCGCGGTCGGTGTAGATTTCCTCCCGATAGAGGGAGGTTGCGTCCATTTTCGCTTCTGCGCCGCGTGGGGCGGTCTCGTTGGCCATGTGCGTTCCTTCAGGGTGCGCTCGAACCCTCAAGGATACCAAAGAGGTCCGCGTCCAAGTGTCGGCGCGCAATACCGGTGAACACGAGGAGCTTTGGTTGCCAAATCGGTCATCATTTGTAGCAACCTGTCGTCCGAACTCCTGCTCAAGCGTTGAGTCCAATGCAGCAGACGAAGGAGGATGTCATGCGTAATCTTGGGCGGAAACAAATCGTTACATTTGTCGCGGCATCGGTGCTCGCACTCGGTGCGGTTGCTGCATATGCGCAGTCGCGTGGTGGTGGCGGAGGCGGTGGCGGTGGCGGCGGCATGATGGGCGGCGGGGGTGGAATGCGCGGCGGCGGTGGCGGCGGCGGAGGGGGAGGCTGGCACGGCGGGGGCAACGGCGGCGGAAGCTGGAACGGCGGCGGCTCGGGCTGGCATGGTGGCGGCAGCTCCGGTTGGCACGGCGGCGAGCTCTGGGTGGCATGGCGGCTGGAACGGGTATCGCGGCGGCTCCTGGAATTCAGGCTGGTACGGCGGACGCTGGTACGGAGCAGGCTTCTATTTCGGCTATCCCGGATCGTGGTGGTGGCCCGGTTACTACCCGTACTGGGGCGCCTACGGTTATCCGGCTGCATATCCCGTATTACGCCGCAGCGCCGGCCTACGATTCCGGCGTCGTCTACATCCAGCGCGATCAAGTCGAGGGAAGCTACGCGCCCGGGCCATCGAGCGCTCCGATGCAGCCGGTGGATCCGCGGCCGGCCCAGCCCCAGTTCTCGTACTACTGCATCGACCCCGCCGGGTACTACCCGCAAATTTCGCAGTGCCCGCGCGGATGGCTGAGAGTCGTGCCGGATGGCGGACGGCCTTCGCCGATGCCTGGAACCATGCAATGACGGAGAGATTGATGAACAAGACACTTCGCGCCATGCCCACGGGGGCTTCGCGCACTCGTCGTCGCGCCCGTGCTCGTGCTGGCCGCGTGTGCCACCGTGCCTAGCGGGCCGTCGGTGATGGTGCTGCCGGGCACGAGCAAGACCTTCGATGCGTTCCAGGCCGACAGCTTTGCCTGTCAGCAATTTGCATCCACGTCGCTCGGTTTGGGGCCGCCGGGCGCGGCGGTGCCGGAGCAGAACGCCGCCAATGCCGCGGTCGCGGCGACGCTGATCGGCGCTGCGGCAGGCGCCGCGATCGGCTCGATCAGCGGACAGGCCGGTCAAGGCGCCGCCATCGGCGCGGGGACCGGCCTGCTGTTCGGCGGCACCAACGCGGCGTATGCCGGGGGCTATGCGAGCTACGACTGGCAGCGCCGCTACGACAACGCGTACGTGCAATGCATGTACGCCAAGGGCAACCAGGTGCCGGTGCGCGCCGGCTATCGCAGCGGCATGCCGAGCGTGCTTCGTTCGGGGATGCCGGCGGGCTGATCGACGGGGCTCTTCGACAAGAAAGAGAGGGGCGCGTCGCGCCCCTTTTCTTTTGCGGACTCGCGGGGTGGCTCGCGTCGCGCGCTCCGGTCGTCGGTGGCTCGCGTCGCTACTTCTGCAGCACCCACTTGCCGCCCTGGATCTGCACCATCACGCGGGCGCGCGAGTCGAGGCCGAGGTGATCTGATTTGCTCATGGTCACCGCGCCGTTCGTCACTTCGAGATTCTTGATCGCCTCGAGCGCGTCGCGCAACGCGCGACGAAACTCTACCGTGCCCGGCTGGCCGGCTTTCAGCGCTGCGGGTATCGCCTCCACCAGTTCCAGGCACGCGTCCCAGGTGTAGGAGCCGAACGCGGCGACGCTGCCCAGTCCATACGTCGCCTCGTAGAGCTTGGTGTATTCCTCGGCGCGTTTTTTCGCGGGATGATTGTCGGGCAGCTGATACGCGACGATGACCGGACTCGCCGGGACGAACGCGCCCTCGACGTCCTTGCCCCCGACGCGCAGGAAGTCGTTGTTCGCCACGCCGTGGTTGAAATAGATCTTGCCCTTGTAGCCGCGCTCCCGCAGCGCGGAGGCCGGCATCGCCGCCGGTGTTCCCGATGCGCCGATGACGATGGCGTCGGGATTGGCGGAAACCACCTTGAGCACCTGGCCTGTGACGCTGGTGTCCTTGGGCGCGAAGCGTTCGCTGGCGACCATCGGGATGTTGCGCACCTTGGCGGCCTTGTCGACCTCGGCGAAGAACGCCTCGCCGAGCGCGTCGTTGAACCCGATGTACGCGATGTTCTTCACGCCGTTGTTCGAGGCGTGCTCGAGGATCGCGCCGGCCATCATCACGTCGGTCTGCGGCGTCTTGAACGACCACGCCTTCTTGGCATCGACGGGATCGATGATGCGGATCGACGACGCCAGAGATATGGTCGGCGTCTCGCCTTCGGAGAACACATCGATCATCGCCAGCGAATTGGGCGTGGTCGTCGACCCGATGATGGCGTCGACCTTGCTCTCGCTGATCAGCTTCCTGGTGTTCTGGACGGCGGTGGTGGTGTCGGTGGCGTCGTCGAGCAGGATGTACTCGATCGTCTTGCCGCCGGCGGTCTTCGGGCAGAGCGGGATCGTGTTCTTTTCCGGGATGCCGAGCGATGCCGCCGGCCCGGTGGCCGACACGGTGACGCCGACCTTCACCTGCGCGAGCGCCGTGCACGCGAGCGCGCAGCATGCCGCGGCGACGATGCCGCGGGTGGCGGCGCGATGGATATGAGATTGCATGAGAGCCTCCTTCGATGTTTTGCAGGCATGATAACCAAAACGCGCCGCCAGTGCCCTACCTCGCGTCCGCCCGGCCGCTGTCCCGCGGCGCGATGGGCGGATCGCGCGGTGATGCATAATCGCGCCGCTTGTCGTTTGACAATGGAGCCGATCACGCGATGCATCGTTGGGGCAACGTTCCGCGAGCGCTCTCGATGAAGGCGGCGCTCGCCGCGCTCTGCGTGCTGCTTGCGGCGGGCGCGCTCGCCGCCGACCCCGCCAAGGTGCTGCGCCTGGCGAGCTTCGACATCGAGACGCTCGATCCGCATCAGATCGACGACGATCCTTCATCGCAGGTCGCCGCAGCGATTTTCGAGGGACTCTACAACTGGGACTACCTCGCTTCTCCGGCCAGGCTCGCGCCGGTGGGCGCGGCCGCGCTGCCGGAGGTCACCGACGACGGCAGGACGTGGACCATGCGACTGCAGCCGGGCATCCTCTTCACCGACGATCCGGCCTTCAACGGCAAGCCGCGCGAGCTCACCGCCGACGACATCGTGTACTCGATGAAGCGCGTGCTCGATCCCACGCTCAAGCGCGGCGGGTCACCCAGCGTCACGGACATCGTGATCGGCGCGCGCGCCGTGGTCGACGCGGCGGTCAAGGGCGGCGGACGCTTCGACTACGACCGTCCCATCGAGGGACTGCGCGCGCTCGATCGCTACACGGTGCAGATCCGCGTCAGCGAGCCCAACTACCCGATCATCGAGGGATTCATCACCGCGCCCGCGGTCGCGCGCGAGGTCGTCGCCGCCGCGGGTGGCGACATCCGCACGCGCACGGTGGGCACGGGCCCCTACAAGCTTCGCGAGTGGCTGCACGGCTCGCGCGTCGTGCTCGAGGCCAATCCGGCCTATCGACCGGTGCGCTTCCCGGAGAGCAGCGATCCGCGGGATGCCGCACTGGTCAAGAGCATGCAGGGCGTGATGTTGCCGCAGATCGGTGTCATCGAGATCAATATCATCGACGAGGAGGTCACGCGCCTGCTCCAGTTCGACCGCGGCAAGCTCGACTACGTCGTGCTCACCGCGGCAGTCGCCAACCGGCAGATCGAAGGCGGCAAGCTCAAGCCGGAATACGTGTCGCGTGGCGTGACGCGCCATGTCTATCCCGAGCCTTTTCTGTTCCAGCTCTACTTCAACATGCGCGATCCGGTGGTCGGCGGAATGGATGTTCCTCACATCGCATTGCGCCGCGCGATGGCGCTCGCGCTCGACCTCGACGAACTCGTCAGGGTGGTCTACGCCACCCAGGCGATGCCCGCGAACCAGCTCGTCCCGCCGCGCGTCGCGGGGCATGACCCGTCGCTACCTCCGAAGCCCGCGTTCGATCCTGCCACCGCCAACGCCTTGCTCGACAAGTTCGGCTACGCGGCGCGCGACGATGCCGGATACCGGAAGCTTCCCGACGGAAAGCCGCTGTCGATCACGCTGACGCTGCGCACCGGCGGGGTCTCGCGCGAGACCCAGACGCTGGTCAAGAAGAACATGGACGCGATCGGCATCCGCATGGAATTCAGGCTCTCGCCGTTCCAGGAGCTGATCAAGGAAACACACGCCGGCAACTACCAGATGTATTCGAGCGGCTATGGCGGGACGCCGTCCGGCTATGCGGAGCTCAGCCAGTTCTACAGCCGCTCGTCGCCGACGGTGAACGCGACGCGCTTCAGCTTTCCCGACTACGACCGCGCCTACGAGACGTTCCTGCGCAGCCCCGGCGGCGCGGCGCAGATCGCCTCGGCGGCGAAAATGAGCGCGATCGCGCGCGTCTATGCGCCGAGCATTCCGATGATCTTCCGCCTCGAGAACGATCTGGTGCAGCCGTGGCTGAAGGGATTCGCGCCGCAGGTCTTCGACACGTACTGGAAATACCTCGACATCGATCTCGACAAGCAGCGCGCGGCGAGATAGCGCGCGCAGCGCAAGCTACGGCTCGACGCTCGCGGGCAGGCTCTGGAAGCCGCGAAATCGCGCACGCATGTCGCGCACGGTCTCATCGGTGAGCTCGTAACGCGGGAAGCGCTTGAGAAAGCGCGACAGCGCGACGCGGCCTTCGAGCCGCGCCAGGTTGATCCCGGCACAGGTGTGGATGCCGAACCCGAACGCGAGCTGGCGGTTGGGGTCGCGAGAGAAGTCCATTTCGTCGGGACGCGGAAATTGCGCGGGATCGCGGTTGGCGCCGCCGATGCAGATCGAGATTCGGGTGTCCGCGGGAAAGCGCTGTCCGGCAATGGAGACTTCATGCGTGGTGATTCGATTGCCGAGCTGCACCGGGCTTTCATAGCGCAGGCACTCCTCGACCGCGATCTTCATGGCGTCGAGATCGTCAGCGAGCGCCGTCAGCTGCGCCCGCTGCGCCGGGAGCGCCGCGAGCGCGTGCAGCGTGTTGCCGATCAGGTTGGTCGTGGTCTCGTGGCCGGCGTTGAGTAGGAATATGCATTGATGCAGCAGTTGCGTCTCGGTAAGCGGCGCGTCATCGCCCTCGCCGACGATGAGCCGGGTCAGCACGTCGGTGTCGGGGTCGCGCAGGCGCACGCGGCGGTCGTCGACCAGGATCTTGAGATACGCGAGCATCTCGCTCACCGCGCGGTTGCCTTTGGTGGCGCGCTCCGGCGTGAGCACGGGCTCGAGCGCGCCGAGGATCGCCAGCGACCAGGCGCGCAACGGGCCGCGCTCATCCTTGTCGATTCCCAGCAGGTTGCCGATGATGCCGATGGGAATCGCCGCGGCGAAGTCGGTGATCAGGTCGACACTGCCCTTGTCCGCCATCGCGTCGAGGAGATCGTCGACCAGCGCCGCCAGGCCGGATTCCATCGCGGCGATGTGACGCTGCGAGATCGCGCCCACGATGGCGCGGCGAACGCGGGTGTGCAGCGGCGGATCGTTGAAGATCAAGCTGGTGGTGTGATGCTCGTAGAGCGGCGTCGGTCCGAACTTCGGCCCGAACTCCTTCTGCTTGTCGGAGCTGAAGCTCCTGTGGTCGCGATATACGGGAACGATGTCCTCGAATCGCGTCAGGAACCACGACCCGTCCGGCATGCGCTTGACCGGTTGGTGCTCGCGTAACGCACGGTATGTAGGATACGGATCGGTGTAGAAGGACGACGGCAGCTTCGCCAGGTCGAACGACTCGGCGATGGCGCGCGCGTCCTGCGGCGAGGCGGACGACATCCCGGAATCATAGCGCGTCGCCACGCGGCGACAGCGCTCGGCGCGACGGCGAGAGGCGCGTGGAACCGCCGTTGCCTGCCGTGGTCTGATTCCCGAGCGTGCGAACTCGCCGCTGACTGGCGCAGGTCTTGCTTAGCAAGATTGGCCCACCCCGACTGAACGGCTTGGGCTGGCACGCATGGACAAGCAGCGAACCTTTTTCTTCACCGTCCGCTTCCCCTGGAAGTGGGCGCTCTGCTTGTCGCTGGTTGTCGCGCTCGCAGCGGCGGGCTGCTCGTCGCTGGAGGTGCACGAGCGCGAGCTCACCTTCCGCGTCGTGCATACGACCCCTAGCTGGTTCTCGGGGATGCCCGCCGGTGTGCAGGAGCTCGACCTCGCCGTCGCCGCCGAGGGCAAGCCGCAGCAGGTCCATGCCTGGTGGTGGCCCGCCGCCGACGCCACCGGCCGCGCGATCGGGGACGCGCCGGCGCTGCTCTACCTGCATGGCTCACGCTGGGATCTCACCGGCCAGCTCTTCCGCATCGAGCAGCTTCACGACTTCGGTTTTTCCGTGCTCGCGATCGACTATCGCGGCTTCGGCAAGAGCAGCGGCGAACTTCCCTCCGAGGCGACGGTGTACGAGGACGCGCAGGTCGCGTGGGAGCGCCTGGCGCAGTTGCAGCCCGATGCGTCGCGCCGCTTCATCTACGGCCATTCGCTCGGTGGCGCGGTGGCGATCGATCTCGCCGCCAAGCTCTCCGCCGATACCCCGGCTCGGCAAGGTCGTGCCGGCACGCGGGCTGATCGTGGAATCGTCGTTCACCTCGCTCGCCGAGATTGCGCGGTCTCTCACCGTCTCGTGGCTTCCGGTCGACCTGCTGCTTTCGCAAAAATTCGACTCGATCGCGAAAATCCGGACGGTGCGCCTCCCGGTGCTCATCGTGCACGGCGCCGACGACCGCATGGTGCCGTCGCGGTTCTCGCAGGCGCTGTACGACGCCGCGCGCGAGCCGAAAAAGCTGCTGATGGTCGAAGGCGCGACCCACAACAACAGCATGCGCGTCGGCGGTGCCGCGTACCGCGACGCGCTGCGCGAAATGTTCGGCGTCAACGAGGCCGGAGAGCCCCCCGCCGCGCAGGCGCGGCTGCGCTCGCGCTAAGCTGTGCCGGCTCTGGAGTAGGCGGCACGATCATCCCGTCATTCCGACGGCAGCGAGCAATCTGCCGCGGCGCGAGCGCCCCCGCAACAACAGCAGCAGATCCTCGTCGCTTCGCCTCGGAATGACAGCAGGATTGCGGCAGATGGTGCGCGCAACCGGCTCTGTTAACATTGCGCCGACATCGCGCAATCCCGCCGCGCAACACTCTGTTCTCCATGACCAAGCCCTTCCAGCGATTGCTGTTGACCGGCGCCGCCGGTGGCCTCGGTCGCGTCCTGCGCCCGCATCTCGCGCAATGGACCGAGCAGCTTCGGGTGTCCGATCTCGTCGACTGCGGACCCGCAGCGGACGGCGAGGAAGTCGTCATCGCCGACCTCGCCGACAAGAAGGCCGTGAACGCGCTGGTCGCGGGCGTCGACGTGGTCCTGCATTTCGGCGGCATCTCGCTGGAATCCCCCTTCGAGAAGATCGTCTCCGCCAACATCGTCGGTCTCTACAACGTCTACGAGGCGGTGCACAAGCACGACGTGCGCCGCGTGATCTATGCGAGCTCGAGCCACGTCGTCGGCTTCTATCCGCAGACGCAGGTGATCGACGCCGACGTGCCGCTGCGGCCGGATTGCCTGTACGGGGTGAGCAAATGCTTCGGCGAGGCGCTGACTCGCTACTATTTCGATCGCTTCGGCATCGAGGCGGTGTGCCTGCGCATCGGCTCGTCGTTCGCCGAGCCTGCGAATCCGCGCATGCTCGTGACGTATCTGAGCTACGACGATCTCGTGGAGCTGGTGGCGCGCGCGCTGCTGACGCCGCGTGTCGACCATTCCATCGTCTATGGCGTGTCGGACAACGCGGTCAAGTGGTGGGACAACGGCAAGGCATCGCACCTGGGCTTTCATGCGCGCGACAGCTCGCGCAGGTTCGCGTCGATGTTTCCCCCGGCGGCACCCGGCGCAGCGGACGATCCGACCCTGCGCTTTCAGGGCGGGCCGTGGGTGGTATCGGGACCGATCGAGGAATGAGGCGCACGGCGATGGCGCGCGTGTCATTCCTCGCGCCGCCGATTCGCCGGCGAATTGCTGGGAGGCCGAATGGATGCGAAGCCTAGCCTGGAGGCGCCCGCCGGTGCGTGCGACTGCCACATGCACATCTACGACCCGCGCTACCGTGCCGCGCCGACCTGGCCGCTGGCGCTGCCCGACGCGCCGGTTGCCGCTTATCGCGCGGTGCAGCGCGCGATGGGAACCAGCCGTCTCGTCGTCGTGCAGCCCAACGGGTACATGTTCGACAACGCCTGCACCGAAGAGGCGCTGCGTCAGTTCGGCGAGAGCGCGCGCGGCATCGCCACCATTCGCCCGGACACGACCGATGCCGAGATCGCACGATTGACGCAGCTGGGCTTTCGTGGCGCACGCTGCTTCATGCTCAAGGGCGGGTTTCTCTCATGGGACGACGTCGAGCTCATCGCCGCGCGCGTCAAAGCGCACGGCTGGCACGTCCAGCTTCAGCTCGACGGCCGCGACCTGCCGCAGCTCGCCGGGCGCATCGCCGCGCTTCCGGGCGACGTCGTGATCGACCATAACGGCAAGTTCCTCGAGCCGGTCCCGCCGGCGCATCCGTCGTTCGGCGCGCTGCTGCGCCTGCTCGAGAGTGGCAAGGTGTGGGTCAAGCTCTCCGCGCCGTACGAAACGTCCAAGACCGGCGCGCCGGCGTACGAAGACGTCAGCGCGCTCGCCCGCGCGCTGGTGAAGGCGCGGCCCGACCGCTGCGTGTGGGCGAGCAACTGGCCGCATCCCGGCGCCAGTCCGATCCCGTCGTCGACGGCAATGCTCGACCTGCTCCTCGACTGGGCGCCGGATGCGCGCACGCGTCGGGCGATCCTCGTCGACAACCCGGCGCGGCTGTACACGTTCTAGGCGGCGCGTCTAGACTGTTGCGAGCCGCGTGGTCCTCTCCGCGGCGCATCGAACGATGCTCGACATGCCATCGCAGTCGCAACGCCTGATCGCCCATCTCGACATGGACGCGTTCTACGCGTCGGTGGAATTGCTGCGCTATCCCGAGCTCGCGGGCCTGCCGGTGGTGATCGGCGGCGGCAGCCGTCATCAGCCGCGAGGAGATCACCGATCCGGCCAGCGGCGCGGTGACGCGCGAGTTCACGCACCTGCGCGACTATGTAGGCCGCGGCGTGGCGACCACCGCGACCTACGCCGCACGCGCGCTCGGCGTGCATTCGGCGATGGGGCTGATGAAGGCGGCGAAGCTCGCGCCGGATGCCATTCTCCTTCCGACCGACTTCGACGCCTACCGGCGCTGCTCGCGCGCGTTCAAGGCCGCGGTCAGCGCCATCGCGCCGCGCATCGAGGACCGCGGCATCGACGAGATCTACATCGACCTGACCGGCGTGCGACTGCCCGAGCACGAAGGCGACGCGGAAGCTCCCAGCGAAGCCTGGTGGCGCGCCCGCGACGTGGCGCGCGCGATCAAGGAGGGCGTGCGCGCAGCGACGGGCCTGTCGTGCTCGATCGCGGTGGCGCCGAACAAGCTGCTGGCCAAGATCGCCTCCGAGCTCGACAAGCCCGACGGCCTGACCATGCTCGCCGACGACGACATCGCGCGGCGCATCTGGCCGCTGCCGGCACGCCGGATCAACGGCATCGGGCCGAAGACCAGCGAGCGGCTGGACGCGCTCGGCGTGCGCACCATCGGCGAGCTGGCGCGCGCCGATCCGGCGTGGCTGGTCGCGCAGTTCGGCGCCGCGCGCGGCGCATGGATGCACGAGGCCGCGAACGGACGCGACGAGAGCGACGTGGTGACCGAGAGCGAGCCGGTGAGCATCAGCCGCGAGACGACCTTCGATCGCGACCTGGACGCGCGCCGCGACCGCGACGAGCTTTCGCGCGATTTTCACCGAGCTGTGCGTCGACCTCGCGGACGACCTCGCGCGCAAGGGCTACGTCGGCAGGACGATCGGGCTCAAGCTGCGCTTCGACGATTTCCGCATCGTCACCCGCGACAAGACCATCGCCCGGCCGACGCAGGACGCGCGCACGATCCGCCGCGTCGCCGGCGAATGCCTGAAGCGCGTCGCGCTCGACCGGCGCATCCGCCTGCTCGGGGTGCGCATCGCCGGATTGTCGGCGCTGGGCGCGGCAGCCGCACATGGAAGAGCCAGCAGCGCCGTTGTTCGAATCCTCGTAGACTTGCAACAACGCCCCGAGATGGGCGACCCGCACGGCAGAGGCGCCGCCTGGCCGGCTCAATGGAGGAATACCGATGTTGCGCAACTCGATCAGGCTCGTGCTGTGCCTGCTGGTCTCGATGGCGGGCGCGGCGGCGTTCGCGCAGGACTATCCGAACCGCGCGGTCAAGATCATCGTGCCGTTCGCCGCCGGCGGACCTGCGGATATCTACGCGCGCTTCCTCGCGCAGCGCCTGCAGGAAGCGATGGGGCAGAGCTTCGTCGTCGACGACCGTCCCGGCGGCGGCTCGGTGATCGGCACCGACGTCGCGGCGAAGAGCGCACCCGACGGCTACACGCTGCTGCTCATGTCCAATGCGCACACCGTCAACGAATCGCTGATGCAGAACAAGCCGTACGCGCTGATGCGCGATTTCGTTCCGGTCGCGGCGATCAACTATTCCGACCTTGTGCTGGTGGTCAATCCCGCGGTGCCGGTGGCCACGCTTCCCGAGCTCCTGGCGCTGGCGCGATCGAAGCCGGGCAAGCTCAACTACGCGTCGTCGGGCCCGGGCACGCCGTATCACATGGCCGGCGAGCTGTTCAAGGCGATGGCCAACGTCGACATCGTCCACATTCCGTACAAAGGCAGCTCGCAGGCACGCACCGACGTGCTGGGCGGACAGGTCGACATGATGTTCGATGCGGTCACCACGATGAGCGAGTTCGCGCGCGCCGGCAAGGTGAAGGCGCTGGCGACGACCGGCAAGGTGCGCTCGACGGTGCTGCCCAACGTGCCGACGCTCGCCGAAGCAGGCGTCACCGGCTACGAGGCGGTGATCTGGCTGGGCGTTGATGGCGCCGAAAGGCACGCCGCCCGACATCGTCCGGCGCCTCAACGCCGAGGTCGTGAAAATCGTCGCCAGGCCCGACGTTCGCGAGGAATGGGCGAAGCAGGGCGCGGTGGCGATGAGCATGAGCCCCGAGGAGTTCGCTCGCTACATGAGCGACGACATCGTGAAGTGGGAGCGCATCGTCAGGATCTCGGGCGCAAAGCCCGATCAATAGCGCGCGTTGCGCGACGCCGCGAGGCGGGGAAGGGCTACCCGGCCTGCAGCGCCTTGCGGATCTCGCGCAGTTTCGCCTTGACGCGCGCCTCGTTCTCCGGACCCATGCGAAGCATCGCTTTTTGTCCCGCGGAAAGCTCCTCCAGCGAAGGGTCGGCGTACTCGTAGAGCACCTTCGGCTGCGACAGCGCGACGGGGCCCTTGATGTCGGGCGCCGCCAGCAAATGGTCGATCACCTCGAACACGCGATCGTTGAAATAGCGGTTGGGATAGCCCTGCTCGACGTAGCTCTGCTGGAACAGCGGGTAGAACTGGGCGTAGGTCGCGGCGAGCTTGCGGCTGTCGACGGCTTCCAGCGCGCGCACGTACGGCGTGTAGCGCGCGGCATTGGCGGGCGCGATGCTGAGCTCGGATCCCTCGCCTGCGGTGCGCAGCGCTCCGTTGGCCGTCCCCGTCACCGGCTTGAGAGGCAGCATGCGCGAGGCGACCTGGCGCCGAGGCAGGTTGTCGACGGTGACCACGATGTGTCGCACCAGCGCATCGGGAACGAACATCTGCTGGAAGGCGGACGCGCCGAACAGCGCCATGAGCGCGGCGCCGAATTCGGCATCGCTTTCGCCCAGCGCCGGCAGCGCGCGCGCAGGCGTGGCCGTGACCGGGTGCTCGACGCGCGGCGTGCCTCCGCGGCGGCGGGCTTGGCGGGTTCGGCGACAACCGGAGGTGGGGGAGGCGTCTGTCGACTCATCCACGCGTAGTAAGCCGCCAGCGGCCAGAATGACGGCGACGGCGAGGAACAGCGCCCAACGCACCCCCGATCGATTGCTCGCGGAGTCGCTTCGAAACAGCGGCCGGTCGTCGGGCGTGACCTGCAGTTCGGGATCGTTCATGGGAGTGCCTCCGCGCTTCGCGCTCCTGCTCCTCGGACAACCCGCCGCTCGAAGCGGCCCTTCACGCTTATCTTGGCGCTGTGATCACGCTTTGGCGCTCGAAGTTCCCCGCTGCACGCGCTCGCAGCTCGTCCGCGACGGATCGCCGGCGGGCAGCTTGGCGCAAACGTCGGCGAGCTGCGCGCGAAAGCGCGTCAGCGATCCGTCGCGACGCGCTGCCGCCTTGGCCTGCTTGTCCCACGCGACCAGCGAGCCGCTGATCTTTTCGAGCGCGCGCTGGTTGCGTCCATAGAAAGTCTCGGGTGTGGCTTCGAGCTCGCCGAGCACGCTCTTCACCGCGGCGTCGATGCGGGCGGAGTCCTGCGGCGACAGCTCGACCAGCGCCCTGACGTAGCTGGCGCCCCACTGCAGGCGCGTCGCCGGCCCGTCGGCGGCGGCGTAGGCCTTCTGGTACCAATCCAGCGCGCCGGCCTTGTCGCCGCGCGTCTTGGCGTTGGCCGCGAGGCCGAGCATGTAGTAGTACGGCGAGTGCGACTTCGAGAGCTCGGCCTTGAGCAGCGCGTCGGATTCGTCGAGCAGTCCGGCGTCGGCGAGAACCTCGGCTGCCGAGCTCATCAGCGCCTGGCGCGCGTACGGGTCGGTGGTCTCGCGATCGACGCGCGCGGCCTGCTCGCGCACGCTCTTCAACAGCGCCGGATCGAGCGCGGCCTTCGGATCATCGATCCTCGCCAGCGATATCTGCGCGTCGAGCGCCGCGAGCCGATCGAGGGAGGAGAGCGTCGCGTCGGTCGACAGGCGTTGCAGCGCTGCGCTCCACGCGGCGACCAGGCGTGCGCGCTCCGGCGAGCGCGGCAGCGTGTAGGCGCGCGTCGCGCTGTCGCCGTAGTAGACGATCAGGTCGACGTTGTCGCGGGCGACGCGCGCATCGGCGAGCAAAGTGGTCAGCGTCGCCGCGGCTTTGCGATCGTCGCGCGGCTTCGTCCCCTTGTCCGACGCGGCCGTGGTCAGCGCCTTGAGGCGCAGCCGCGCCGCCGTCTCGCGCTGGTCCGCGGGGCAGGCGTCGGCAAGCTGCGCCAGCGTGGCATTGAGCTTTGCCTTGGGAACGACCTGCTGCTCGTCGACGTACCAGGGGTAGTACGCGAGCATGCGCCACTCGTCGGCGGTGAGCTTGCCTCCCGCGCCCAGCGCGGCGGCGACGATGTCCTTGATCGGACGCGCGCTGTCCATGCCCATCGCCAGCACGCGCATGTACTGGTCGGCGTCGACTTCGCCGCCGGGAAGCCGCGTGATCTCGCGGCCCTGCGGCGTGAACAGGATCATCGTCGGGTAGCCGACGACCTTGAAGCGCTCGCCGAGCTTCTGCGCGCTCTTGCTGTCGCCGTCCAGGTACACGGGCACGAAAAAGCGCGAGCGGTCGATGAAGTCCTGGCGGTTGAAGATCGTCGCTTTCACCTGGTTGCACGGCGGGCACCACACCGCGCCCCAGTACAGGAACACGGGTTTGTTGGCGGCGCGCGCGGCAGCAAAGGCGCCGTCGACATCGCCTTCGCGCCAGGCAATGCCTTCCGAGGCAGCCTGCGAAGCACTGGCGGCAGGCGCCGGGGCAGCGATCGCCCGCGAAACGACAACCCCGGTCGCGCCCATCTCCACAGGAGCGATCGACGCTGCCATGATCGCGAGCAATGCGCCGAGCGCGACCGAAGGTGCTGCGCGCGGACCGTCGTCGTCGAAAGAAATGGGGAACGCATAACGGTATCCCGGGTCGAAAATCGTATTATGCGCCCACGCCCGAGAGCCTCCCAAGCGCTCGAACCGCGGGACGCGGCGTGTAAATCTTGCATCGCGCACCGCCGGGTTCGCGTGCAAGTATTGCCATTCGGCCCGTCGGACTGTGACGAGCGCGCGCTCGCCGCACTGGGAGCGTGATTTTCCCCCGAGTCGGTTGTGGTATCGGGATTGCTTGCGTTTCACGCTGTGCCGAATGCGCACTCGCTTCGGCGCTCAATCAAGGAGCATGCCAATGAACACGCCTCATCGCCAATTCCTCGACGCCGGCATCATCCGCGTCGCGCCTCGCCGGCTCGCCCTCGCGGGCGCAATCGCCGCCTTGGCCGCGTTGCCGTGGATGATCGCCGCACCCGCGACGGCGCAATCCATGCCCGCGATGCAAACCTACGGGTCCATCGAGTACGTGAGCGGCGGCATCGGCAAGGACGAAGTCGACGCGCTCAAGCGCGCCGAAGCGGGCTTTCCGCTGACGCTGGAATTCGCCGCCAGCGCGGAGAAGCCGACCGCCGACGCCACCGAGCCCTTCGTCGCCAACGCCGATGTGAACATCCAGGATTCGAGTGGCCGCGAAGTGCTCAACGTCCGCACCGAGGGCCCGCTGCTGCTGGTCAAGCTCCCCTCAGGGCGCTATACCGTCGATGCGCAGTGGAACGGCGTGCGCAAGCGCCACAGCGTCGCGGTCTCGGATGAGAAGCGCCAGCACGTGACGTTCGATTTCGCCGGCGCGGATCGCACCGGGAACTAGCACTTCGAGTCGCTTGTTTCGCGCCTGTCGAACGCAGGCGTCGACGCGCTAGAGGTCGGGGTGCCGCCGATGCCAGTCGGTCACCTGCTGGAAGGCGCGTCCGATCGTCACGAGCGTCGCGTCGGAGAACGGTGCGCCCATGAGTTGCACCGCGACCGGCAAGCCATCGCCACCAATCCCGCCGGGCAGTGACAGCGCGCATGCGCCGAGGTAGTTGGCGGCGCGGGTGAAGCTCGCCAGCGGTGTCGTCGCCTCGTCGACCTGGTCGAGCGCGGTGGCGGTGATGGGGAGCGTCGGGGTGAGCAACGCGTCGCGTCCGCGCATCCACGCCGCGAAATCCGCCGCGGCGCGCCGGTGCGCGGCGAGTTGGCGCGTTGGCCGGTCGATGCCCTTGCCTCCCAGCATGCGCCGCTTCACCCACGGATCGAATTCGAGGTCGGATTTCATGTAGTCGCGATGCAGCGCGTAGGCCTCGGCCGCGATGATGCGCCCGCTTCGCGTCATCACGTCCTCGAAGTCAATCGGCACGTGCACCTCCTCGATCTCGGCGCCCAGCGTGCGCAGCGCCTCGATCGCCTGGTCCCGCGCGCGCATCACGTCGGCGGACACCTGCCACTGGAACTGCGTCGATGGCAGGACCGCGATGCGCATGCCGCGGACGCTGGGCTCTTCGTCGAGCGCGCCGGCAAAGTCGACGCTCGGCGCCGCCAGCGTCGCGGTGTCGCGCGGATCGGCGCCGGCCAGGACCGACATGAGCAACGCGACGTCCTCGGCGCTGCGCGCCAGCGCACCACCGAGCGTGACCGCGAGCGGGAACACGCCGGCGAGGCTCACCAGGCCGTAGGTTGGGCTTGAGCCCGGTCAGTCCGCACAGCGCGGAAGGAATGCGGATCGATCCCCCGTGTCGGACCCGATCGCGGCCGGTGCGAGCCCGCCGGCGACGGCAACCGCCGATCCGCTGCTCGAGCGCCGGCGACGCGATGCGTTTGCATGTCCCACGGGTTCCACGGCGCGCCCATCGGTGCGTTGCGGCCCCAGCCGCCGAAGGCGAACTCGACCAGGTGCGTCTTGCCCAGCGCGATCATGCCCGCGGCGTGCAGCCGCTCCCACGCCGTCGCGGTCTGGTCCGCGATGCCGAAGGGTCGCGCCTTCGACCCGGCGGTGGTCATGCCGCGCACGTGCAGCAGGTCCTTGAGCGCGATGGGCAGGCCGTGCAGCGGACCGCAGAGGCGTCCTGCTGCGCGCTCGCGATCGGCCTTGGCGGCGGCGGCGAGCGCATGGTCGCGATAGACGTCGACGAAAGCGTGCAGCCGGCCGTCGAGGATCGATGCGCTGCAGGTACGCGCTGACGATCTGCTGCGAGGTCGCCGCCCGCGATCGAGCTCGCGCGCGAGCTCGGCGAGCGACATCCAGTGGATTTCCGTCATGGTCCTTCCAGTCTCAGGCCAGTTTCAGGCGACGGGCGGCGAGCGCGTAGCCGCCCGCGGCGCCGTCGACGAAGTGCACGTGATTGCTTTCCGCGATCGAAGGGACGATGCACGTCATGATGGCCCTGCTCTGGCGATGGATTCCGAAGACGCGCGATGCCGTCGGCCTCGGCGCGGGCAGCCGCGCCTCGATGCGATCGGCGAGCTCCGGAGTGCAGTCGAGCGTCATGCGCAGATTGTCGTCGTACTTGCGAAAGTCGTCTCGACCACGTCGGCCGGTACACCGCGGGATCGAAATGCCAGGCGGATGTTGAAGCGCATCACCAGAGGCGATCGTGCTGCCGAGGTCAGCACGCGTCGCATCAGCTCGCCCTCGCCCGGCTTGCGCGAGGCGAGCGCCTCGAGCTCCGCAGTCCGGCGCCGTCCAGGTTAATCTCACGCCGGCGCGCCGTCGGCGACGCGCGGGTCCGCCGGGGCTGCGTCTGCGAGCTCGTGCAACAGTGCGGAACGCCGGATCGCCGTTCTTACCGCGCTACCAGCAGCGACACGATCACGCCGCGCGTCGCCGGGATGTCGTTCCACCGGCACGACAGGCCGGAGAGATCCGGAGCGCACGCCCGCCGGTCGGCCGTCGGCACGAGGAATTTCCGCGCGCATCGCGCGCTCGGCCCAGGGAGTCCGCCGCCGGAGAACATCGCGTACGGACATTCCTGCAGGTCGAAGCGCGCTACGCTAAGGTCAGCCCCTGCTGCGTGACTTCGCGCACCGGCACGAGCGCGGTGGTCGAAGTTCATCTCAAGTCGTCGCGCGCGCACGCCGCGGTGGCGACGAGCGTCTCGCGCGCCAGTCGTTCGGCATCCGGCGAACGGCGAAGCTCGCGCCTCGCCGCCGAAGACGTACGGGAAGATGCGGCCCTTGAGACCGTTGGTAGCGCGCGATCACCGACGCCGCGACGTTGACCGCCTTGTAGCGCCCGCTTTCGATCGCCTGCGTGGAGCGGACCACGTCGGTGAGCCGATCATCCAGTCGTCGGAAGCGGCGGTAGCGCTGCGGATCCATGATGTTGTCGAACTCATGGAACACGGGCAGCTTGCTATAGTCGGCGCTAGGTCGGAAGCGACACGACACCCGAGGCTCGCACGGGAGTCGTCCACCGGCAGGCGGCCGGAGAGCATCGGTGCGGACCGCAGGTGCGCGGGTCGAGTCGAATGCTGCGAGGGCAGCGCGACTCTACACTGCGCGCCCGGAGGCGAAGTCCGCCGAACGCGGAGAAGTCGATCGCGTGCGTTGTCGCCGGGTCGCGGAGGTGAGACTATTGCACGCTCACGCTTCCAGCGGCAATCCTCTGCCCGCTGTCACTCCTGGAAACATCGGCAATACCCCGCACATCCGGGTCAATCGTTGTTCGCGGCGGCGATGTGGATCAAATCTCGAGCGCGCCAACCCCCGTGGTTCGATCAAGGACCGCATCGGGCTGTCGATGGTCGAGGAGGCGGAAGCGTCCGGCAAGCTCAAGCGGGCGGAAGATCATCGAGCCGACCTCGGGCAATACCGGCATCGGGGCATCGTCGCGGCGGCAAGGGTACAAAGATCGTGCCGGTGATGCCTGACAGCATGTCGGTCGAGCGCCGCCGACGATGCACTCGACGCGCCGCGACGTTGCACCGCGCGCCGAAGGCATGAAGGGATCGATCGCCAAGGCGATGGAACTGGTTGCCGCACGCCCGGCGCATGGATGCCGCAGCAGTTCGAGAACGCCGCCAACGTCGACGTGCACATGCGCCCACCGCGCAGGAAATCCTGTCGCGACTTCCCGGACGGCCTCGACTGCTCATCACCGCGTGGGCGTGGTAGGCGACATCACGGGATGCGCGCGCGTGCTAAGCCCAGTGGCCGAAGCTCAAGGTGTTCGCGTCGAGCCCTCCGCGCCGCCGGTGATCTCCGGCAGTACGCGCCGCACCCGATCCAGGTATCGCGCCGGCTTCATTCCGGCGATCCTCGACGCCAAGCTGCTCGACGGACATCCAGGTCGAGGCCGACGCGGCCAAGGAGATGGCGCGCCGCGCCGCGCGCGAGGAGGGCAGGTCGGGACTCGTCAGGCGCGACACTGGCCGCGATCGCGCAGAAGCTTCCCGAGCCGCCGGACGCGCGAGACTCGGCTTCAACTACGACACCGGCGAGCGCTATCTCTCCATCGAGGGATTCCTGCCCGTCGAGTGAGCCGGCGCCGGAAAGGCGGGCACTACGACTTCCAGCTCTCCTTCTTGAGCTTCATCGCGCCGCCCTCCACGATGATCTCGGCCGCGCCGGTCATGGCCGACTTGTCGGGCGCCGTCCCGGTGAGCTCGAGCAGATACCCGCCGTCCTGCTTGGTCTCCTTCACCACCTTGACGTCGTTCACCGTGCCCATCATCTTCATCATCTCGAACATGACCTGGCGCTTGTCGGCAGGGGTGGCCTCGATCTCGGTGCGCCCGTCCTTGGAGAGGTACGGCAGCAGCGCATCGATCGACTTGGCCTTGGCCCACGCGTCGCGGTACTGCATGTAGAACTGGGTCGCCGTCGGCGCGGCCTTTTGCGCGAACGACAACGACGGTGCCAGCAACGTGAGCGCGGAGAAAATGCAGACAATCAGGCGGATGTTTGAATTCATCGTCGAAGCTCCTGGACGGATCGGGCAGCGCGACGTCTACCCCGTGCGATGAGCGAGTTTAGCGCATGGAGATGTGGGAATGGCTGCTGGCGATCGCGTGCGTGCTCGGCGGCTGGCTGTTCTACGAGGCGCTGCGATCGCGCGAGAGCGCGGTGCGCGCGACGCGCGAGGCATGCAAGCGTCAGGGCCTGCAGCTGCTCGACGACACCGTGCACGGCACGCGCTTGCGCCTGGCGCGCGATGCGAACGGCGTCGTGCGCATACGACGCACCTTCGAATTCGACTTTTCCGAGGATGGCTTCAACCGCCGCAGCGGGCGCGTCGTCATGCTCGGCGAAACGATGGAAGATCTGCAGCTGGAGCCGTATTCGTTCAATCGTTGAGCCTGGATCGCGTTATTTGATATTTGATCAAATATGCGGTACGCTCTACCGATGTCACGAGAGCTCCGCAAGACGGCCGCCCCGGTCGACGTGAGACGGCCAAGCCTGTCGCGCGCCGCCGCGCCGCGCGTGGCGGCCAGAACCGCGTCGCGCGATGTCAGCGGCATCGACCTTCGCATCGCGTCGTTGCGGCGCTGGCTGGTGCGCGTGCCGCTCAAGCACCCGATCGCGTGGGCATCGGGAACGCGCTCGGGTGTCACCCGGCTCATCGTCGAGATCACGACCGAAGGCGGCCTCAAGGGTTACGGCGAGACGATCTGCCTGCTCGATGCGATTCCCGCGGTGCTCGACCACGTGGTCATTCCCTGCGCGCTCGGCAAGGGCGTCGACCAGGCCGAGTCGCTCTACCGGCACGTGCTCGGCGCCGGCTACTACCATCACAAGCGCGCCGCGGTGATGGCGATGTGCGCGGTGGAAATGGCGATGTGGGATGCGTTCGGCAAGGCGTGCAACCAGCCGCTGTATCGCCTCTGGGGCGGCGCGTGGCGCGACCCGATCGACATCTGCGCGTACCTGCTCGAGAGCGATCGCGACAAGTGCGTCGCCGACGCCGCCGATTTCAAGCGACGCGGCTACACCTCGTTCAAGCTCAAGATCGGCTTCGACGAGACCTCCGACATCGCGCTGACGCGGGCGGTGCGCGAATGCCTGGGGGCGACCGCACCGCTGCGGCTCGACGTCAACGGCGCATGGACGCCGGGCACTGCGCGCCGGCAACTGCGCAAGCTCGCCGAGTTCGATCCGGTGTACGTCGAGCAGCCGCTGGAGATGGACGATCTCGAAGGTCACGCGCTGCTGCGCACGCTGCAGACGATCCCCATCGCGCTCGACGAGTCGGCGTACACGCTCAACGACGTCGGCAACATCGTGCGCGCCGGCGCGGCCGACGTGATCCTGCTCGATCCGCACGAGGCCGGCGGGTTGTGGCAGACGGTGAAGGCCGCCGGCATCGCCGAGTCGGTCGGCATCCCGGTCACGCTGCACTGCGGCGGCGAGCTCGGGCTCTCGCAGGCCGCGTATCTGCACCTGGCGGCGAGCATTCCGAACATGTCGCTCGCCATCGACAACGAGCGCGACTACCTCGGCGGAGACATCATCACCGCGCCCTTCGAGGTGGCCGGCGGCAAGCTCGCCGTGCCGCGTGGCGCGGGCCTCGGCGTGGAGGTCGATCTCGCCGCCGTCGAGCACTACCAGGTCACCGACATCAAGGGCGCGTATCTCGATCCCGGCCGGCCCGGATGGTTTCCGACCAAGCCGGCGTATTGAACACTCAGTGAACACTTTGGCAGGAGGAAGCATGCGTAATTGCAAGGTCTCGTTGAATGTTGCGCTGGCGATGATCGCGGCGCTGCTGCTCGTCGGCCGGGCGCTCGCGCAGGACTATCCAAACCACGTGGTCAAGGTGATCGTGCCGTATCCGGTCGGCGGCGCCACCGACATCACCGCGCGACTCGTCGCCGAGAAGCTCACCCAGAAGTGGGGCGTGGGCGTGATCGTCGAGAATCGTCCCGGCGTCAACGGCGTGATCGGCACCGAAGCGGTAGGCCAGGCCCCCGCCGACGGATACACCATCGGCTTCGTCGCCAGCTCGCACGTGGTCAATCCGGCGCTCTACAAGAAGCTGCCCTACGCGCTGTCCGACTTCAAGCCGGTGACGGTGACCACGCAGGTGCAGATGGGCCTGGTCGTGAACGCGCAGGTGCCGGTGAACAACGTGCAGGAGCTCATCAAGTACATCAAGGACAATCCCGGCAAGGTCAACGTCGCCACGTCGGGACGCGGCAGCAACCCCGAGCTGTGGGCGCTCGCCTTTCAGAACATGACCGGCGCCAAGATGCAGGACATCGCGTACAAGGGCAGCGGCCAGGCGCATCCCGACGTGATCGGCGGGCGCGTGCAGGTGATGTTCGACGCGATCCCGTCGGTGCTGCCGCACGTGCAGGCCGGAAAGATGAAGCTGCTGGGTGTGGGCGGGCAGAAGCGATCGCCATTCCTTCCGGACGTGCCGACCATCGCGGAATCCGGCGTGCCCAACTTCTACTTCACGTCGTGGGCCGCGGTCATCGTCCCGGCGAAGACGCCCGCGGCGGTCGTCGCCAAGATCAACCGCGATATCGTCGACGTACTGCGCGATCCGTCGCTCAAGGACCGTCTCGCCGGCATGAGCGCGGAAGTCATCGCCAGCTCGCCCGCCGACGCGACAACGATGATGGACGCCGAGGAAAAGCGCCTGGTCAAGATGGTGAAGGATGTCGGCGTCGAGCCCGAGTAGCCACGCCGGGTCGGTCGCGGCGACCGGGATACGCTCGGCGAGCGGTGCGCGTGCCGAGTCGCGCGACGCCATCGGCGCGACGACCGCGATGCGCGTCGCCGCCGATCTTCGCCAGCGCATCCTGACCGGCGAGTTCGCGCCGGGCAGCCGCCTCAAGATCGACGACATCGCGGCGATCTGCGCGGTCAGCCACATGCCGGTGCGCGGCGCGCTGCACATGCTCGAGCGCGAGGGCGTGCTCGACGTGCTGCCGCACCGCGGCGCAGTGATCCGCCCGGTCGACGCGCGCTTCGTGCGCAACGTCTACGATCTGCGCGCCGCCATCGAGGGCATGCTCACCGAGCGCTGCGCCGAGAGCGTCGACAGCCGCGGGCATCGCCGAGCTGCGTGGACTGCTTGCGGCGTTCGAGCAGCGCATGCGCCGCATCGGATGCGCTCGGCCGTGGTAGAGCGCCAACCGGGAGTTCCACGACAGCATCAATCGCCACGCCGACAATCCCGACGCCGTTCGCGTGCTCGCGCAAGGACGGCTGCTGATCGAGGCGCTGCGCTTACGCTTCGGCTTCGGCCCGCGGCGCACCGACGCGGTCATTGCCGAGCATCGTCAGATCATGCGCGCCATCGCGGGGCACGACGTCGATCGCGCCGGGCGCGGTCGCGCGCACGCACTGCGTGCGCGCCCGAGACGATCTGCTGGCCCGGCTGTAGCGCGCGCACCGGTGCGCCTCGGTGTGCCTCCGCGCGCCGATCGGCTATCCTCGGTGCATGCCCATCGTCAGTCTTCAGGGCGCGGAGCTCGCGTTCGGTCTGCAGCCGCTGCTCGATCGCGCCGAATTCTCGATCGACGCGGGAGAACGCGTCGGTCTCATCGGCCGCAACGGCACCGGTAAGTCGTCGCTGCTCAACATCATCGCAGGTCGCGCCGACCTCGACGGCGGCGAGCTCATGAAACGCGACGGACTTTCCGTGGCGATGGTCGAGCAGGAGCCGCAGCTTCCTGCCGGCATCGCAGCCTGCGCGAGAGCCTGGTGCTGCGCGGCAATCTCGTCCTCGATCACGACCATCCGCACGACGAGCGCGAGCATTGGCGCGTCCAGGCGCGGCTGGTCGAATTCATGCACCGCTTCGGGCTCGACGACGCCACCGATCCGCTGACCGCGTCGGGTGGCGAGAAAAAGCGCGCCGCGCTCGCGCTCGCCTTTGCGCTGGCGCCCGACCTGCTGCTGCTCGACGAGCCGACCAATCACCTGGACATCGACGGCATCACGCTGGTCGAGGACCTGCTGCGCCGGCAACCGACGTCGATCGTGATCACGCACGACCGCACCTTCCTCGATCGCGTCACCACGCGCATCGTCGAGCTCGACCGCGGGCTGCTGCGCTCGTATCCGGGCAATTTCGCCGCCTACGAAGCGCGCAAGGCCGACGAGCTCGCCGCGGAGGCGGTCGCCAATCGCAAGTTCGACGCGTTCTGGAAGCAGGAGGAAGTCTGGATCCGCAAGGGCATCGAGGCGCGGCGCACGCGCAACGAAGGCCGCGTGCGGCGCCTGGAGCAATTGCGCAACGAGCGCGCGCAGCGCCGCGCGCGCCTGGGCGACGTGAAGCTCGCGGTCGATTCCGGAGAGCGATCCGGCAAGCTCGTGGCCGAGCTCGAGAATGTCACCAAGCGCTTCGACGGCCGCGCCGTGGTGCGCGATCTGTCGCTGCGCATCATGCGCGGCGACCGCATCGGCGTGATCGGACCCAACGGCGCCGGCAAGACGACGCTGCTCAAGCTGATCCTCGGCGAGCTCGAGCCGGACGAGGGCACGCATCCGCCGCGGCACCAAGCTCGCAGGTCGCGTACTTCGACCAGATGCGCGCGCAGCTCGATCCCGAGCGCACGCTCGCCGACACGATCAGCCCCGGCTCGGAGTGGATCGAGACCGCGAACGGCCGCAAGCACGTGCTTTCCTACCTCGGCGACTTCCTGTTCGCGCCGCAGCGCGCCGCCGCGCCGGTGAAGATGCTCTCCGGCGGCGAGCGCAACCGCCTGCTGCTGGCGCGCCTGTTCGCCTTGCCTGCCAACCTGCTCGTGCTCGACGAGCCCACCAACGACCTCGACATCGAATCGCTGGAGCTGCTCGAGCAGACGCTGCAGTCGTACGCGGGCACGCTGCTGCTGGTGAGCCACGATCGCACCTTCCTCGACAACGTCGTCACGCAGACCGTCGCGGCGGAGAGCGCGCCTGGTCGCGAGGGGCTATGGAAGGAGTACGTCGGCGGATACAGCGACTGGGTTTCGCAGCGGCCGGACAGCGGCGCCGGCGCCGCCATCGGCGAAAGTCGCGGCAGGTCCGGAAGCCGCGCCCGCCGCACAGCGACCTCGCGCCAAGCTATCGTTCAAGGAGCGGCGCGAGCTCGAAGCGCTGCCCACCGAGCTGGAAGCGCTGGAAAAAGAGCAGATCGACCTTTCGGACAGGATGGCCAGCGCCGGCTATCACACGCAGGGGGCCGACGCGATCCGACGCGATCGCGCGCGCGCCGCCGAAATCGAGCGCGAGCTGGCCGACAAGTTCGAGCGCTGGGCGGCGCTCGATGCGCGGGCCTCCGCGCAGTCGTAAGATGTACGACGCCGCGACAATATCCGCGCATTCGCGTCACTTCTGAGGGGACATCCATGAAATCGATCCGTTTTGCCATGATCTCGCTCGCCCTTGCTCTCAACCTCGGCGCGATCTCCGTTGCCGGCGCGCAGACTTGGCCCACCAAGCCGGTGAAACTGATCGCCGTGTTTCCCGCGGGCGGGTCGGTCGACCAGGTGGCGCGCATCCTCGCGCAGCAACTCAGCGAGCAGACCGGGCAGAGCTTCATCGTCGACAATCGGGGTGGCGCGTCGGGCTCGATCGGCACCGCGGCGCTGGCGAAAGCCGATCCCGATGGCTATACCCTCGGCGTCGTGTTCGATACGCACGCGGTGAATCCGTCGCTGATTCCGGGCATGCCGTTCGACACGCTGCGCGACCTCACGCCGCTGATGCTGGTCGGCACCGGCGCCATGGCGCTGGTCACCAACGTCAATCAACCGTACAAGTCGTTCCGCGACGTCGTGGCCGCGGCAAAGGCCAAGCCGGGTAGCGTGTCTTACGGCACCATCGGCGCCGGCAGTCTCGGCCACCTCACGATGACGCAGCTCGGGAACCAGCTCGGCGTGGAGTTCAATCACATACCGTACCGCGGCGGCGGTCCGCTGATGAACGATGCGATCGGCAACCAGGTTCCGCTCGCGATCGGCTCGGTGTTCCTGGTGTATCCGCACGTCGAGTCCGGACGCGTGCGCGCGATCGCGGTGACGTCCGCGGCGCGCGATCCGAAGCTCCCGAATGTCGAGACCATCGCGAGCCAGGGCGTGGCGGGCTTCGAGGCGTACACGTGGTGGGGCGTCTACGGTCCGGCCAAGATGCCAGCCGCGCTTTCGAAACGCATCTACGAAGAGCTCGCCAAGGCGGTCAAGGCGCCGGCAGTGAAGGACAAGCTCTCGGCGCAGGGAATGGAAGTGCGCGGCGCGCCGCCCGAACAACTCGACAGCTTCGTGCGCGCGGAAATTCCGCGCTGGGCCAAGGTCATCAAGGACAACAACATCAAGCTGGGTGACTGATCGGCGCTAGCGGTATCCGGCCGCCTGCAGCTCGAACAACTCAGCGTAGCGCCCGCCGTGCGCGAGCAGCTCCTCGTGCGTGCCGTCGGCCTCGACCCTGCCGTCGACCAGCACGACGATGCGGTCGGCCATGCGCACGCTCGAGAACCGGTGCGAGATCAGCACGGCGGTCTTTCCCGCGCTCGAGTTCCTTGAAGCGCTGGAACACCTCGAATTCCGCGCGCGCGTCGAGCGCGGCCGTCGGCTCGTCGAGGATCAGCACCTGCGCATCGCGCATGTAGGCGCGCGCGATCGCGATCTTCTGCCACTCGCCGCCCGAGAGGTCGACGCCGGTGCGAAAGCGCTTGCCGATGATCTGGTCGTAGCCGCGCGGCAGCTTGGCGATCACCTCGTCGGCGAGACGCGCTGCGCCGCGTCGGCGATGCGCGCGCGATCGTCGCGCGCCTCGATGCGCCCGACGGCGATGTTGTCCGCGGCGGTCAGGTGGTAGCGCACGAAGTCCTGGAAGATGACGCCGATGTTGGCGCGCAGCGCAAACAGGTCGTACTCGCGCAGGTCGTGCCCGTCGAGCAGGATGCGCCCTTCGTCGGGATCGTAGAGGCGCGCGAGCAGCTTCACCACCGTGGTCTTGCCGGCGCCGTTCTCACCGACCAGCGCGAGCGTTTCACCGGCGGCGAGCCGGAACGAGAGGTCGCGCACCGCCCAGCGCTCGGCGCCCGGATAGCGGAAGCCGACGTTCTCGAACACGAAGCCTTCGCGCACGCGAGCAGGAAACGGGCGCGGATTCGGCGGGCAGATGATCTCCGGCGTATCTCGAAGAACGAAAACAGGTCGTCGAGGTAGAGCGCCTGGCCGGCCACCTGCGAGAATCCGAGCAGCAGGTTCTCGAGCAGGTTCGCAGCCGCCGGAACGATCCGGCGAGAAAGGTGAGGTCGCCGATCGAGAACTCGCCGTGGATCGTGCGCCACACGATGTACGCGTAGGCGACGTAGTAGGCGATCGTTCCGAGCGCGGAGAGCAGGCCGCCCCATCCCGCGCGCCGCAGCGCGATGCGCCGGTTGGCGTCGAAGAAACTCGCCGAGAGCGCCGATAGCGCTCGATCAGGAAGCCGTTGAGGCCGAAGATCTTCACTTCCTTGGCGGTCTCGGCGCTCGCGCCGGTCTGGCGCACGTAGTCGAGTTCGCGGCGCTCGGCGGCGCGCGCATAGTTGAGCGCATAGCTCTGCGCGTTGAAGTGCGCCTCGCCGATGAACGCGGGCACCAGCGCGACTGCGAGCAACACGATCAGCCACGGCGCGTACACCAGCAGTCCCGCGGCGAAGCTCACGATCGTGACCACGTCCTGCGCCTGGGCGAACATCTGACCGATCAGGCTGGTGCGCCCGCCCGCCTGGCGGCGCGCGCGCTCGAGCCGGTCCTGCAGCTCGCTGTCCTCGAAATCCTCGAGATCGAGCGTCGCGGCGTGCTCCATCAGGCGCAGGCTGGTCTCGTTGCTGAATCGCTCGGAGAGCAGCGAGTCGAGCAGCGAGACCGCGCGGCCGAGCACGTCGGACGCGATCGCCAGTCCGAACTCCAGCGCGAGCAGCCATGCGATGCGATCGAGCAATCCGGCGGCGAGCCATTGCGCGAGGTCTTCGCCGCCGTCCGGCGCGCGAGCCAGCGCGACCACCTCGTCGATGATCAGCTTGCCGACATACAGCGTCGCGATCGGCAGCAGCGCGCGCGCGATGCGCAGCGCCGAGACGCCGAGCGTCAGCGCGGGACTGGTCTGCCAGACGAGCCTGAGAAAGGGCGGCAGATTGCGCAGCGCGCCGATGCGCGCGCGCCACGATTGCGGCGGCGCGGCGCCGGTGGAGCATTCGGTGCAGCGGGTTGTTCGGCGGCGGCGCGTCCGCCCATCGCGTAGTGCTTCGGCATTCGTCATTGTGCCGAATCGCGCGCCGATGGCGAAATTCCCGCGCTACAACTTCCAGACCGCCTTCATTTCGTCGATGGCGATCACGCGGTCGCCGTCGAAGTGGAATGCGTAGTGGCGGGACTGGCGGCAGTGGCTGAGCAGCTTCGGCCTGAACACGGCGGCACAGGTCCCGCCGGCGTGACGTACGCTGCGATAGAGCACGCCATCGCGGCCGGCGGCGCGCGCCGCGATTCCCACCGCCTGGCTCGGGCCGTAGTCGTCGGGCCGATGGCATGCCGCCACCTTGCGCGCATCCGCCAGGCGCGCGTCGAGGTCGGCCAGGTACAGCCGCAGCTCGAGCCGCAGCGGTCCTTCGCTGGTGCGGCGCAGGAACCGCGTCTGGTGATAGCGCACTTCGGCGAGCGCGGTGTCGAGCTCCTGCGCGCAATAGTAGACGCCGAAGCTTCCGTCCGAGAAGCGGCTGCCTTCGGGATTGAGGTGGGTGAACGCCGCCATGATCGGCGTCGTTCCGGGACCGCTGATGCGCTCAGGCGGCGGCACCAGCGCGATCTCTCCGATTTCGTCGCGGACGCGATCGTTGGTCATCGCCTCGACCTCGAACACCGCCTCGAGATCCTCGGGGCGGGCGACGCGGTCGAACAGGCTCACCGGCGGGAAGCGGCTCGGAACAAGGCGATGACTCGGGCGCCACAGCGTGCGCCGGCTGCGCAGCACTTCCACACCGGCATCTAGCCGCCGCGCCAGGCGTCGAGGTACTGGCGCACCACATAGAGATCGGCGACGTTGCCGGAGAGCATGCGATCGAGCGCTGGCTTGCCGGCGAACGCCGGCGCGGTGTTGGGCTTGCGGATCCATGCGTCGGCCGCGGCGGTGTCAGGCAGCAGGATCTGCAGCGCCTTGTAGATGCCGAGGATGTAGGAAATGCGCTCGAGCGTGTCGCGCGAAAGGGGTCCTCCCGATTTTTTCCAGGCGAAGAATGTCGATCGGGGTGGAGCGCCGAGCAGCGTCCGTGCCTCGTCGGTCGACAGCTGCCATGCCTCGGCGATCCGGAAAAAGGTCCGCAGCGCCGGCGCGGACAGCCGCTCTGGATCGGCGGCGGGTTGAGCGCGAGGCTCGGCGGCGGTGGATTTGCGGGTCGGAGTGGAGGGCGACATGTGCCGGGCTAGGCGGGGAAGGCGTTCTGCGCGTGTCCAGGACAAGACTCAGATGTAGCTATAGTCCATTCCGGGACTCGTGTCAAGAGCATCGGCCAAGACGACCAGAACTCTACGGCAACGGGAGCATCTTCGCGGACATCACCGCGCGCAGACGGTCGGGGTAATCGGTGATGATGCCGTCGACCCCCATATCGATCAGCCGCGCCATGTCCGCGGGATCGTTGACCGTCCAGGGCAGGACTTCGATGCCGATCTTGTGCGAAAGGGCGACGTCTTCGGCGCTCAGGTTGCGCCAGAACATCGACCAGACCCGGCAGCCGGCCGCCTTGACCAGTGCCGGCATCGAGCCCCCGTTCTCGCGCATCGACAATCCCGCATGCCAGGGAGAAGCACCGCTCGCATCGGGTGTGACGGTATCGTTGTTCGGCGTCAGGATGGTGAGGCACGCTGTGCGGATGTCGGGCGCCATTCGCGAGACTTCGATCAGCGTTCGCCAGTCGAACGACTGGATGGTGACCCGCTCACCGACGCCGGCGTCGCGCACCGCGGCGATCACCAGCCGCGCGAACGTCGCCGGATCGGGCGTGGTGTCTCCCGAGGTCGGCGTGATTTTGGTCTCGACGTTGAAGCGGACGGTTTTTCCCGACGACTTGACCAGCGCGAAAAGCTCGGAGAGGCGCGGGAAGCGAGCCCCGTCGCTGGCTCGCTGCTGCGGGAATTGCTGCGCGTACTTGCTGGCCGGATCGAGACGGCCGACGTCGTAGGTGGAAAGCGTCGCGAAGTCGAGCGTGCGGATCGCCGGCCCCGGCGCGCCCAGCCAATGACCATCCGCGCCGCGGACCAGGTCCGGATTGAGGAACGGGTCGTGCGATATCACGACCACGCCGTCGCGTGTCACGGCGACGTCGGTCTCGATCGTGGTCACGCCGATTGCCAGCGCGCGCTCGAAAGCCGGAATGGTGTTCTCGGGAGCGAGCCCGCGCGCGCCACGGTGTCCTTCGAGGTCGAACGCGCTCACGTGCGCGCAGACGAGCGCCTGCAGGGCGAGGCAGACCGCGAATCCGGGTTGGCGTGCGCTGCTTTTCACGCGAGACGAAGCATGGTTTCGGTGCGCCGCATCTTAGCGCGAGCCGCCCAATCCCGGGTACACTGCGATCCCCGAACGGGCGCGATCGGCGCCTGCGCCGTGCTGTCACATCTGCCGTCGCCGTTTCGGGCCGCCCCACTTCCGGAGCAAGCCGTTGTTGACCGATCCGCCGCCGCTGTTGCAGCAACGCCTCGACGCGCTCGCACCCGAGTCGCTCGCAAACCTGCGCCGGGGCATCGAGAAGGAGAGCCTCCGCGTACGGCCCGATGGCTCGCTGGCGACGACGCCGCATCCCGCGGCGCTCGGCTCGGCGCTGACACATCCGCTGGTGACCACCGACTTCAGCGAATCGCAGGTCGAGCTGATCACCGGCGTGCATCCCGATCCGCAATCCTGCCTGACCGAGCTCGTCGAGATCCATCAGGCGGTCTATCGCGCCATTGGCGACGAGCTTCTGTGGGCCGCGAGCATGCCGTGCAGGCTTCCCGCCGACGATGCTATCCCGATCGGACGCTACGGCACATCGAATGTCGGCCGCGCCAAGAGCGTCTATCGCATGGGTCTCGCGCATCGTTACGGTCGCCGCATGCAAACGATCTCCGGGATCCACTACAACTTCTCGTGGCCGCATCCGCTCGGCAACGACGACTACTTCGGGCTTATCCGGAACTTCCGGCGCGAATCCTGGCTGCTGCTTTATTTGTTCGGCGCGTCGCCGGCGGTATGCGGAACCTTCGTCGACGGACGCGCGCACGAGCTCGAGCGCTACAGCGACGACACGTCATACCTGCCGTATGCGACGTCGCTGCGCATGGGTCGTCTGGGCTACCAGAGCGACGCGCAGTCTTCGCTGGCAGTGAGCTACAACGGTCTCGACGGCTACGCGGCGTCGCTGCACGAGGCGATGACCAAGCCCTATCCCGCTTACGCCGCGATCGGCATCCACGATGGCGACGACTATCACCAGCTCGCCGACACGATGCTGCAGATCGAGAACGAGTTCTACGGCACGATCCGCCCCAAGCGGCGCATTCGCCCCGGCGAGCGACCGCTCCACGCGCTGCGTCAGCGCGGCGTCGAGTACGTCGAGGTGCGGCTGATGGATCTCGACCCGTTTCTGCCGGTCGGGATCGACACCGACACGATGCGCTTCCTGGACGTTTTCCTGATGCACTGCCTGCTGCGCGACAGTCCGCCCGACACGCCGCAGGAGCTCGCCGCGATCGTTCGCAACAAGCAGCGCACTGCATCGCGCGGCCGCGAGCCGGGCCTCCTGCTCACGCGGGGCGCGGTGCAGGTGTCGCTGTTCGAGTGGGGGTCGGAGGTGCTGGCGCAGTGCGAGCCGATCGCGGCCGCGCTCGATGCCGCACGCGCGAAAGTCCACGGCGCCGGACGCGACGCGGGCGCTCACGTGCGCGCTCATGCCATGGCTGTTTCCCGGCTGCGCGATTCCGAGATGACGCCATCGGCGCGCGTGCTCCAGGCAATGGAGCGCGACCACTCGAAGTCGTACGTGAGCTTCGTGCTCGCGCAATCGCTCCGGCACCGGGATTGAGATCTGGAAGCTGCCGTACTCGCACGAGCTCGCGAGTAGATTCGCACGGCTGGCTGAGGGATCGCTGGTTAAGCAGCGCCAGATCGAGGCCGCGGACACCATTCCGTTCGAAATCTACCGGCAGCGCTACCTTTCCGCGCATCGCTTGAACGTCTGACCCTGTTCGCGGACGTGCCTACATCGGTATCGGACGTCGTCTGATTGTCGCGCCGAGCTGGTAGGCAGATGCTTGCGGCATCAGTGCCGCAAGGCGCGTCCGTTTCCAGGAAGGAGTCCACCGTGGATTTCAATCAGTTGCTGCTGAACACCAATGAGACCGTGGCGATGTTCGTGATCGTCGGCCTGATCACTGCTGTCGTCATGGGCGTGTGGGCGTTATTCCGGTCGAAATCGGTCAAGAAGGAATTCATCGACTCGTCCGTACCGACGCGCGACATGCGTCAGTTGACCGACGTGTCACTCGAGGCCTGAAGACCAGGTCCGGTGTTTTGGCGGCCGCCTCCGGGCGGCCGTTTCGTTTTTCCGCGGTCGTTGACCGCTCGACGTGAGCCAAGTTTCCACGCAGTCCTACACTGCGTTCAGAACGCGTCCTATGGGGCGCGGGTTGATGGCGGCCCTACCATGTAATCAGGCGGTCGCGGCACGTGCTCGCGAGCGCGCAGCGGGTCGCACCCGCTCCGCGAGCTGCGTGAGCCGCGGCTTGCTACTCCCATTCCATTTTTCTTTTTATGCACAGGAGGCGCCATGGCTCAGGATAGGGCTTCTTCCAGCGGTCAAAACCAGAACGATGCTCAACAGGGACAATCAGGCGCGCGCCAGGGTCAACCCGGCTCGCAGCAAAACGCTTCGCAGCAGAACGCGTCGCAGCAGCGCTCGGACATGAATCAGTCCGCAACGGGGGCGCAGCAGGGCTCGGCCGCGCGCTCCGGCGCGCAACAGGGGGCGTCGGCTGCAGGACGCGACTGGGACATTCAGTCGACAGGCAGCGACGCTTCGAATCAACGTCAAGCCGCGGGACAGGACGATGTGTCTTTGACACGCGGTCGCCAGGAACGTGAATTCGATACGCCGTCGCAGTACGCGTCAGGCGCCACCGGGTACCCCATGTACGGTCGCGGCAATCCGGGCGGGCTTTTTTCGTCGATGCGCAGGTTCAGCGAAGACATGGACCGGTTGTTCGATGCGTTCTTTGCCGGTCGCCCGTTGTGGTCGTCGCTCGAACGGGGCAGCGAGGATGACGATGACCTGGGAGGTTATGGTCGTGCTCAATCCGGGTATGGGCAGCTGCGGCAATTACAACCGCACCGGATCGCAGGGTCGCCAAGGATCGGGCGGTGCGCAAGCCTCCAATCCAAGTCCTGGAGCGCAAGCCGCTCGGGTGGAGCAATGAGCCCCTATGCAGGGTCGCGCGCGGGCTCGATGTGGATTCCGCGGATCGAGATGTTCGAGCGTGACGGCAATCTCGTCATCACGGCGGATTTGCCGGGAACGAAAAAAGGCGACGTCAACGTCGAGCTTCATCACGACCACGTCGTCATCCAGGGCGAACGACGCCAGGACCAGACGGTGAACGAGCGCGGCTTCTACCGAAGCGAGCGAAGCTACGGCAGCTTCTACCGCAGCATTCCGCTGCCCCAGGGTGTCGACGGCGACAGCGCCAAGGCGACGTTCGAGGATGGCGTGCTGCGCGTCGAGATGAAGGCGCCCGAGCAGAAGAAGGCGCGGCAACTCGATATCGCCGATTCGTCGAGGAGTGCGACCGGCGGCCACGTCGGCTGGCGCACCGAGCGACGCATCGGCCGGGCGAAAAGGTACTGGCGAGCGGCACTTCCGAAACGTAGGATGTCGCATCTGAAGTAAGGACGGCCGCCTCGGGCACTTCACGAGGCGGCCGTTTCACGTGCGTTGGCGCGGTTCCCCCGCCACGCTACACTTGCGGCCTCGCAGCGCCTCCTTTCGCGTTGCCGCATCCTGATGCCCGCCTATCCCCATCTGCTCGCGCCGCTCGACCTGGGCTTCACCACGCTCAAGAATCGCGTGCTCATGGGCTCGATGCACACGGGCCTCGAGGAGTCGTCGCGCGGTTTCCACAAGCTCGCCGCCTTCTACGCGGAACGCGCGCGCGGTGGCGTCGGACTCATCGTCACCGGCGGCATCGCGCCCAATCTCGCCGGGCGCGTCGAGCCGCGCGCGCTCCAGCTTTCGTACGGCTGGCAGGTCGAAGAACCACCGCATCGTCACCGACGCCGTGCACGCCGCCGGTGGACGCATCGCCATGCAGATACTGCATGCGGGGCGCTACGCCTACCATCCGCTCTCGGTCGCGCCGTCGTCGCTCAAGTCGCCCATCACGCCATTCCGGCCGCGCGCGCTGACGCAATGGGGCGTGCGAGGACCATCGGCGACTACGCACGCTGCGCCGAGCTCGCGCAGCGCGCCGGCTACGACGGCGTCGAGATCATGGGTTCCGAGGGATACCTCATCAACCAGTTCATCGCGCTGCAGACCAACCATCGCGACGACGATTGGGGCGGATCGTATCTGAACCGCATCCGGTTTCCGGTCGAGATCGTCCGCCGCACGCGCGAAGCGACCGGGCAAGAACTTCATCATCATCTATCGCCTGTCGATGCTCGACCTGGTCGAAGGCGGAAGCACGTGGGACGAGGTCGTCGCAGCTGGCGCAGGCGATCGAGGCCGCGGGCGCGACCATCATCAACACCGGCATCGGCTGGCACGAGGCGCGCATTCCCACCATCGCGACCATGGTGCCGCGCGCCGCATTCGCGTGGGTGACGCGGCGGCTCAAGGGCGAGGTGCAGATCCCGCTCATCGCCACCAACCGCATCAACGATCCCGCGACCGGCGAAGCGGTGCTCGCGCGCGGCGACGCCGACATGGTGTCGATGGCGCGTCCGTTCCTCGCCGACTCGCAGTTCGTGATCAAGGCGGCGCAGGATCGCGCCGACGAGATCAACACCTGCATCGGCTGCAACCAGGCATGCCTCGACCAGATTTTCCAGCGCGAGACCGCGACGTGCCTGGTCAACCCGTATGCGTGCCGCGAGACCGAGCTCAAGCGCACGCCGGCGGCGCGACCTCGTCGCATCGCGGTCGTCGGCGCCGGCCCGGCCGGGATGGCGTGCGCGCTGACCGCCGCGGAACGCGGGCACAACGTCACCTTGTTCGATGCGGCGGCGGAGATCGGCGGCCAGTTCAACCTCGCGCGGCGCATCCCTGGCAAGGAAGAATTCGCCGAGACGCTGCGCTATTTCCGCACGCGTCTCGCGCAGCAGGGCGTCAAGGTCGAGCTCAATCGCCGCGTCGAGGCGGGGGACCTCGGCGGCTTCGACGAAGTCGTGCTGGCGACCGGCATCGTGCCGCGCATGCCGGACATTCCCGGCATCGACCACCCCAAGGTGGCGAGCTACGTCGATATCGTCAACGGGACTCGCCAAGCCGGCGCGCGCGTCGCGCTCATCGGCGCCGGCGGCATCGGCTTCGACGTCGCCGAGCTCCTGAGCGCCGCTGATGTGGCGGATGGCAGCGCCAGCACGGGTGCAGCGGGCGATCCGGCGATTCACGTGTTCACCGAAGAATGGGGCATCGACGTCGCGTACACGCACCGCGGCGGAGTGAAAACGGCGCACGATCCGCCGCGGGCGCGCCGCGTGTGGCTGCTGCAGCGCAAGACCGAGAAAGTCGGCGCCGGGCTCGCCAAGACCACCGGGTGGATCCGCCGCACGCTGCTCAAGAAGCGCGGCGTCGGCATGACCGGCGGCGTCGAGTACGAGCGCATCGACGATGCGGGCTTGCACGTGAAGATCGATGGCCGTCACGAAGTCATGGATGTCGATACCATCGTCGTCTGCGCGGGGCAGCTGCCGCGCCGCGAGTTGCTCGCCGATCTGCAGGCGGCCGGCGTCGCGGCGCGCGTGATCGGCGGCGCCGACGTCGCCGTCGAGCTCGATGCACGGCGTGCGATCGATCAGGGGACGCGCGTCGCGCTCGAGCTCTAGACGACTCAGCTCGCGCGACTTCCGAAGGAGATACATCATGAAGGCATCGTCGCTTCGCGCCGCACTGGTGATCGGGGCCATGTTCGCCGGCGTGGCATCGGCCCAGTACCCGGCGCGGCCGATCCACATCATCGTCCCCATCCCGCCGGGTGGTGCGCCCGACGTGCTGGCGCGTGCGATCGGCCCCCGGCTCTCCGAGCAGCTGGGAGCGCCGGTGATCATCGACAACGTGACCGGCGCCAACGGCAACATCGCCGGCGCGATGGTCGCGAAGTCGGCGCCGGACGGCTACACATTGCTGCTGGGTCCCGACAGCCTGATGACGATCAATCCGCACATCTACGAAAAAATGCTGTTCGATCCGCTCAAGGACTTCGTCCCTCTCGCCAGCCTGGTGTCGAACGAATTCGTGCTGTCGATCAATCCATCGGTGCCGGCGCAGACCTTCCCGGAATTCATCGAGTTCGCGCGCAAGGCCAACCCGCCGCTCGCGTATGCGTCGGGCGGCCATGGCAGCCAGCATCAGCTCGCGATGGAAATGCTCAAGAAGCGCGCCGGCATCGAGCTCACGCACATTCCATTCCGCGGCGGCTCGCCGGCGACGACGGCGACGATCGCGGGCGATACCAAGGTCATGTTCGCCGGCAGCTCGTCCGCGCCGCAGATCCAGGCCGGCAAGCTGCGCGCGCTGGCGGTGACCGGAACCTATCGCTCACGCGCGTTTCCCGATCTGCCGCCCATCGCGGAGTTCTATCCCGGCTTCGAGCTGACGATCTGGCTGGGATTGTTCGCGCCCGCCGCGACCCCCAAACCCATCGTCGAGCGCCTGCGCAGCGAAATCCGGACGGCGCTGGCTCTGCCCGACGTCGCCGCCAAGCTCAACAGCGCCGGCGGGATGAGCGTGTTCATCACCAGCCCGGAGGAATTCACCGCGCTGGTCCAGCGCGACTACGACAAGTACGGCAAGATCGTGCGCGAGATCGGCATCAAGGCGGAATAGTCGACGCCAGTCAACCTCCATGAGCGCCCTGAATCTAAGCCTTGCGATCGGCGAATACGACCATGTGCGCGATGTGCTCGATGGAAGCGTGCGCGTAACGGGCGTCGAGCTGACGGTGCTTCGGTTGCCGATCGAGGAGATTTTCTACCGCGCGACCATGTTCCGCGAGTTCGATATCTCCGAGATGTCGTTCGCCAAGGTGATCGGCCTGCATGCTTCGGGGGACCGCGGCTTCGTGCCGTTGCCGGTGTTTCCGTCGCGCGTGTTTCGCCATTCGTCGATCTATGTCGGGGCAGACAGCGCGCTCTCCCGCATCGAGGACCTGGCCGGCAAGCGGATCGGCGTGCCCGAGTGGGCGCAAACCGCCGCGGTGTATTCGCGGGGAATGCTGGCGCACGACTGCGGCATCGACCTGCGCTCGATCGAGTGGTTCCAGGCGGGCGTGAACGAAGCCGGACGCAAGGAAAAGCTCAAGCTCGAGCTGCCGCCGGGAATCAAGCTGACGGTCGTTCCCGATCGCTCGCTCTCGGAAATGCTCGTGCAGGGTTCGCTCGACGCGATATTGTCGGCGCGTCCTCCCGCAGCCATTCGTCGCCGGCGATGGCAGCATCCGCCGCCTGCTTGCGGACTATCGGCAAGCGGAATACGAGTACGCGAGGCGAACCGGCATTTTCCCGATCATGCACGTCGTCGCGATGCGCCGCGACGTGTACGAAGCGAACCCCTGGATCGCGATGAACCTCTATAACGCATTCGACGAGGCCAAGCAGCGCAGCGTCAGGCGCGCGCGCGACATCACCGCGTCCTTCTTCCCGCTGCCGTGGGTCGCCGGACAGCATCGAGCAATCAAGTCACTGGCTGGGCGCGGATCCCTGGCCCTATGGCATCGACGCCAATCGCGTCACGCTGGAAGCGTTCGCCGCGCTATGCCTTCGAGCAGGGCGTGTGCGCGCGCAAGGTCGAGCTGGACGAGCTCTTCCCGCCGGAGGTGCAGGCTCGCTTCAGAATCTGATCGGCGCTCCCGCGCCGGTCGCAGCCGCGCGCGAGTCGCTCGTCCGCGGCGCAATGGCCGCATGCCTCGGATCGTCAGTCCGGACGACTCGCCGAGCTTACCGCCAGGCCGAAACTCGCCGCCGACAGCACCGCGAGCACCAGCAATGCAACCAGCCAGCCCGTGGGCGTCGTCTGCGCCGACGCGAGCGGCGCAAAGGCGAGCGGCGCGACGGCGCGGGCGAACAGCGCCGGTGCGGCGAGATTGCCCAGGATGCGGCCGTATCCGACGCGTCCGAAAAGCTCGGCGGGAACCGTGCCGCGGACGATCGTCACCACGCCGTTGCTCAGTCCGAACAGCAGCGCGAACAACAGCGCCACCACGACGTTGCCGTCAAGAGAAATGAGCACTGCGATCGCGACGACGAGGACGGCGAGCGCGATGATGCCGACGGTTCTCGACGCGACGCGTCGACCGAACGTGAACTCGAGGATGCGGCCCGTGACCTGCATCGGGCCGAAAAACGAGCCGACCCAGACCGCCGTGGCCAGCGCCAACCCCTGGCGCTGCAGCACGCTCACCATGTGCACCGTGAGCGCGGAAACGATGAAGCCGTTGAGCGCGAACGCCACCGCCAGCGCCAGGAACGCGCGGCGCCTGGCGCGCGCGGACAACGGGCGCGTTTCGCTGCCTGCGCCCGCCGTCGCACGGCTTCGGCCGTCGCGACGGTGTGATCCGCGGGGACCAGGAAATAATGCAGAGGCAGGCAGACGCCGATTTCGAGCACGGCGAAAAACACCATCGTCTCGCGCCAGCCGTACCATTCCAGGCCCTTGAGCGAAACCGGCCAGAATACGGTGCTTGCGAGCCCGCCCATCAGAGTCAGCGCGGTGAGCGCGCTTCGATACGCGGTTCCGGTGTGCTGGCTCAGCGTCGCGAACGCGGCGTCGTACATGGTCATCGCCATCGCCACGCCGGCCAGCGCCCACGCCGCGTACAGCGCCGTCGTCGAATGCACGTTGGCGATGGCAACCAGTGCCGCGGCGGCGACAACCGAGCCGAGGCTCATGACGCGCCGCCCCCCGTGACGATCGATGGCGCGCCCCACCGCCGGAGCGATCAGCGCCGAAATGAGCAGGCACAGCGAGTACGCGCCGAACAGCGTTTGCGACGAGATGCCGAGCTCGCCGCGCATGCTCTCGCCCAGCACCGCGATGGCGTAGTAGAGCGTTCCCCACGAGACGATCTGCGTAATGCCGAGCGCTCCGATCAGGCGCAGGTTGCGCGACGAAAGCATCAGGGTCGAGCGGAGATCGGCATGGCGGGTCGCCCGGGCGCGCAACGCGCTGCGGGTCCGGAAGTTGCGGCAGGTTCGCGCACGCCGCGGAGTCTAGCAGCCGGGGAGAACGCGTCCGGCGGACGGTCAGCCCTTTGCAAATCGTCAGGCCGGGCCCTAAGATAAGCACTTACTCAGGCCCCAAGCCATGCAACCGCTTATCCTCACCGTCGATCTCGCCGGCCTTCCCCAAGCCTGGGTGGAGCTGGAGGAGGCCGTCACGTACCACGCCAAGCAGCTTGTCGCGTGGTCGGTCGGGCAGACCGTGCGCGAATTCCGGGGCGGCTACCAGAAAAACGGCGAGCGCTCGCGCATCTCCACCAAGTCGATCCTGGCGATCAAGGGCAGCGGCGCCGCCAAGTACCCGCACGCCCCCAGCCTGACCAATTCGCTCCTGTTCGCGCGCGATCGCCACCTGTGCGCGTATTGCGGCGAGCGCCACATGACCCGTGAATTGTCGCGCGACCACGTCAAGCCGGTGGCACGCGGCGGGCGTGACAGCTGGACCAACACGGTCACGGCCTGCCGGCGCTGCAACACGCGCAAGGGCAGTCGAACGCCCGAGCAGGCGGGGATGCCGCTGCTGTACGTCCCTTACGTTCCCGACCGGCACGAGCACTTCATCCTGCGCAACCGGCGCATCCTCGCCGACCAGATGGAGTATCTGCTGGCGTCGGTGTCGAGGAACAGCCGCCTGCACGGCGCGGAGCAGGGCCCGCACTCGCACCTCCTGCTGACCTAGGCTCCGACCCAAGCGCGCCGTCCTGAGCGCGGTTTGAATTGCGCGCTGCTGGCCCCATATGCGTCGGACAGGAGAGACCTATGACCACACGCTCGATCCAGCGCATCATCGATTCGATCCCAACTTCCGACGGCGCGGGCGTGAAGCTTCGCCGCAGCATCGGCCAGTCGGCGTGGGCGCGCGTCGATCCGTTCCTGATGCTCGACCATTTCTCCACCGACAGCGCCGACGACTACATCGCGGGCTTTCCCGTCGCATCCGCATCGCGGCTTCGAGACCGTCACGTACATGCTCGACGGCCACATGCGCCACGAGGACCACCTCGGGCACCCCGGCGACCTGCAAAGGCGGCGGCGTGCAGTGGATGACCGCGGGGCGCGGCATCATCCACTCGGAGATGCCGCAGCAGGAATCGGGGCGCATGCGCGGCTTCCAGCTCTGGATCAACCTGCCCGCGAAGGAGAAGATGAAGCCCGCGGGATATCGCGACATCCAGCCCGACGAGATCCCGGTGGTGCGCGTCGCCGACGGCGTCACCGTGAAGGTGATCGCGGGAACGCTCGATGCGGGCGGCGTGAAAACGCCGGGCCCCATCCGGGGCGTGACCACCGATCCGCTGTACTTCGATGTCGAGCTCGCACCCGGAGCGCGTTTCTCGCATGCCCTCACGCCCGGCTATCACGCCTTCGTTTATCCGTTCGAAGGCAGCGTCGAGGTGGGCGCCGAAGGTTCCGCGCGGCATCTGAAAACGCACAGCGCGGGCATACTGTCCGACGGCGACCGCGTCGAGCTCACTGGCGGGGCGGAGGGTGGCAGGGTGATCCTTCTCGCCGGCAAGCCGCTGCTCGAGCCGATCGTGCAGTACGGGCCCTTCGTGATGAACACGCGCGAGGAGATCGAGCAGGCGATGCGCGACTACCAGAGCGGGACGCTCACGCAGGCTGCCGCCTGAGCGCCCCCCTGAAGTTTCGGCGTCCCGAAAAAGCCGGCGCCATGCCGGCTTTTCTTTTCCGAGCGCGCACCAACCTTTGCGACACAGTAGGAAGCGCTCCGACAACAGGATCGGCCCGCGGCCGATACCCGACAGTGGGCTAGTGGTGCAGAGTTTCAGCGCAACTTTTCCCAAAGGAGCGGCTATGGCCAAGAACAACGCGGGCACACGTAAGGACGAGGTACACGGGGAGGGCAACTACGCGGCCAGCCGCGATTACAACGAGCGCACCAAGAAATTCCTTAAGACCGCGGACGTCGAAAAGGCAGCGCGCGACGCCGCGCCCGATTCGGATGCCGAGGCCTTGGAGATGCAGGCCGCCGAAGCCGAGGGCTTGAGCCGGTCCAAGGGCGACGCCAAAGCCAAGTCCGGCGCCAAAACCCCGCGCACCAGCAAGCGCTAACCGCCGGCGGGAGGGCGGGACCGACGCCCCGTTGACTTTTCGAGTGCCCGCCGCGATGCTTTGCATTGTACAAAGCACGCGGCCGGACCTGCCGGCAGCGCGGGCAGGGGGGTAGGTGCTCCGGAAGGGTGCGGCGCAAGCCGCCCGGATCTCCCGGACCGCGCAAAGGTAGGATTCGCGTCCCCGGACGTCTGAGCGGGGGAAGATGTGGCACTAGGTCCTGGGTTGGAGTTGATCCGCGGCGGCGCGCGCGCGGTGGTTCTGCTCGTCGCCGGAAGCCGCCCCGAATGCATCAAGCTCGCACCGGTCGCGCGTGCCCTCGGGCGCTCGGAGCTTTTGACGCCAGTTGTACTCAACAGCGGGCAGCAGCCGGAGGTCGTTCGTTCGGCGTTCGCCGAGTTTGGCGTGCACGGCACGCTCGAGCTCGACGCGATGCCTCCCTTCACCCATTTGCAGCCTGCGTGCGACCACCTCGAGCACGAAATACGGGCGGCGCTTCGTCGCATCGATCCCGCCGTGGTCCTGGTCGCCGGCAACACTCCCACGAGCTACAGTGCGGCGCGCGCCGGTCATGCCGAAGGCTTGAGCGTCGGGCATATCGAGGCGGGCCTGCGCACCGACAATTCGATGACCCCATTTCCGGAGGAGTGGCTGCGCAGGGAGATCACGCACTACGCGCAAATGCACTTTGCTCCGTGCCGGAGCGCGGTAGCGAACCTGGTAGGCGACGGCGTCGACTTGCACTCGATCTACCATGTGGGTTCGCCCGGCATCGACACGCTGTCTCGCGCGCTGCGCGAGGCCGACGCGTTACCCGACCGCGACGAGCCGCGCAGCACGCTGCTGGTGACGCTTCACCGCAGCGAGAACTACGACCGCGGCGCGGAGCTGCTCTGCGAGTCGCTGATTCAGCTGTGCAACCTCGATCCGCGCCTGCATGTTGTTTTCCCGCTGCATGCCAATCCGCGCATCATCACGCCGGTGCGGCGCCGTCTTCGGTGGCTGGAGCGTTGCGATATCACGGGCACGATGCCCTACCGCGATTTCATCTCGCTGGCTCGCAACGCGGCGCTGATCATCAGCGACTCGGGCGGCATCCAGGAAGAAGCTCCGCACCTGGGAGTGCCCATGGTCGTTCCGCGCATCAATACCGAACGTCCCGAGGCACTGGCCACCGGCTGGGTGCAGCTGGCCGACGTGCGGCGCGGCAACCTGGTGAGCGTCGCGACCCAGGCGCTAGCGAAGCCACGGGTACCCGCGCTGCCGATCGACGCCGAGGCGCCGTTCGGCGCAGGCAATGCCGGCGCGCGGATCGTCCGGATCCTGGAGCGGCGGAGCGGCGTGCAACGCTCCGCATAGCGCGGTTTCACGGCCTGCCGGCCGCCGTCTTGATTCGCCGCCGATCGCCCGCACGTGTCGGTCATGAGCACGAAGGGCCGCCCCGAGGGCGAATACCGAAGCGCGCAGCGCGAAGGTAATCCAATGAGCGAGATAGTCCAGGTGGTATGTGCCAGACTGCGGTACCCGCAACCGCGTGCCGCGCGAGCGACTCGATGGCG
>CAVRLN010000014.1:0-107168 GCA_963722325.1 uncultured beta proteobacterium | reverse complement strand
CATCATCGCGCCTCCCGACCCGGAGACTGCCGCGCCATGGCCGCCCACACCCTCCGCGCCTCGCCCGAGACCGTCCGCATCGGTGTCTTCAACGCCGCCTTCCCGCCGGTGCTGACCATCGCCTCGGGCGACACGGTGGAGGTCCAGATGCGTCTCCGGCGGCCCGAGGTGCATGCCGCCGCCGGGCAGCGGCCTGACCATCCCGCCCGCGCTGCACCGCCATCCTCGCCGCCAACCCGGCATGCGGCCGGCCACATCCTGCACCGGCCCGGTCGCCATCGAGGGCGCCGAGCCGGGCGACGTGCTGGAGGTGCGAATCGAGCGGATCGAGCTCGGCGCCGACTGGGGCTTCTGCGCCATCCGCCCGCTGGTCGGCACCCTGCCGGAGGACTTCCCCTACCGCGCGTGCTGCACATCCCGGTGGACCGGGAGGCGATGACCTGCCGGTGCCCTGGGGCCCGGATACTCCCGCTGGCGCCCTTCTTCGGCGTCATGGGCGTGGCGCCGCCGCCGGAATTGGGCACCATCTCCATCGAAGGAGCCGCGCGATCGCATGGCGGCAACCTCGACAACAAGGAATGCGGCGACGGGCGCACGCTGTTCCTGCCGGTCTTGTGCCGGGGGCCAATTTCTCCGCCGGCGACGGCCATGGCGTGCAGGGCGACGGCGAGGTCTGCGTCACCGCGCTGGAGATGTGCCTGACCGGCACCTTCACCTTCGTCCTGGAGAAGGGCGGCGGCGCACGACCCGTGCTGAAATACCCGCGCGCGGAGACGACGACCCATTACATCAGCATGGGCATGCACGAGGATCTCGACGTCGCCATGAAGCAGGCGCTGCGCGAGATGATCGCCTTCATCGGCTCGCGCACCAACCTCTCGCGGCGAGCAGGCCTACCAGATCTGCAGCCTGGCGGTGGACTTCCACGTGACGCAGACGGTGAACGGCGAGAAGGGCGTGCACGGCATGCTGAGGAAGGGGCTGCTGTTCTGATTTCCGTTGGAGGCAAGCAGGTTGGGGAGGAAAAGCATTCCCTCCCCAACCCCTCCCTTGCTTTTTGTGAGTCGGGACTCGCCGCGCGGCGAGTGCCAACTCACGAGAAATAGATGAGGGGTTGGACGCATGCGTCCAACGGGAGAATACCTTCTCCCCGGCCTTTCTCCCCGCCCAACAGCCCATCAAGCAAGAGGGACGCAGCCATGGACCACATCTTCGGCAGCGGCGACTTCCGCTACGAAGCCGTGCCCGACTGGGGCCGCCTGCCCGAAGGCTGGTCCTTGAAGGAGGTCGCCGCGGTCGCGGTCGACCGCAAGGACCGCGTCTTCCTGTTCAATCGCGGCGCCCACCCGATGATCATCCTCGATCGCGACGGGCGCTTCCTCGACAGCTGGGGCCAGGGGATCTTCAGCAATCCGCACGGCCTGCATATCGGGCCGGACGACGCCCTCTATTGCACCGATGACGGCGACCACACCGTCCGCAAATGCACGATGGACGGCCGCGTCCTGCTGACCATCGGCACGCCGAAGTCCCCCGCTCCCTTCATGAGCGGCCGGCCGTTCTGCCGGTGCTGCCACACGGCGCTGTCGCCCGACGGCAACATCTACGTGGCCGATGGCTACGGCAACGCCGCGCATCCCACGTACTTCGCGCCGGACGGCCGGCCGTTGTTCGGCTGGGGCGAGCCGGGCACCGGTGCCGGGCGAATTCAACCTGCCGCACAACATCTGCTGCGACGACGACGGCTGGATCTATGTCGCCGATCGCGAGAACCACCGCCTGCAGATCTTCGACCGCCGGGGCCACTACCAGAGGCAGTCGACAACCTCCACCGCCCCTGCGCGCTCGTCGTCGGGAGGGCCAGTGCCCATGCTGCATCGTCGGCGAGATCGGCCCTTATCTGTCGGTCAACCGGGCCGCCCAATCTCGGGCCGCGCATCACCGTCCTGACATGCAGGGCAAGCTGCTGGCGCGGCTCGGCGAGCCGGCGGCGGGCCGGGGCAGTTCTGGCGCCGCACGGCATCGGCGTGGATTCAGCCGCGGCGACCTCTATGTCGGCGAGGTCAGCTTCACGGCATACCCGCGCTACCATGACGGCAAGGCGCCGCCGCCCGAAGGCGTCCGCTGCCTGCAGAAATACCGCCGCGTGCCGGCCTGATGGACCGGCTCGAAAGCCTCGCCGCCCGGCTGCCGCTGTGCGCCTATCCCGGCCCGGGCGGCGCCATCGCCGTGCTGCGGGCGGGCGAGGTGCTGCTGCGCCATGCCTGGGGCTATTTTTTCCTGCAGCACCGGCGCGAGATCGTCGTGCGGCGCACGCGCTTCGAACTGCGCAAGGCCCGCGAACGCGGGCACATCCTCGAAGGCCTCGCGGTCGCGCTGTCCAACGTCGACGAGATCATCGCTCTGATCAAAGCCGCGGCGACCCCCGCCGAGGCCAAGATCGCGCTGATGGGAAGGCATCCGGCGCTCGTCGCTCGTCGAGGACATGCTGCAGCGCGCTGCGGCAGACGCGGCGCGTCCGCAGGGCCTGGCGCCGGAGTTCGGCTGGCAACCGAAGAGCCAGCCCGCGGGATACAGGCTGTCCGATTCGCAGGCACAGGCGATTCTCGAGCTGCGCCTGCAGCGCCTGACCGGCCTAGAGCAGGAAAAGATCACCACCGAGTATCGCGAGGTGATGGAGCAGATCAAGGATCTGCTGGAGATACTCGCGCAGCCCGCGCGCGTCACGAGCATCGTTTCCGGCGAGCTCAAGTCGGTGCGCGATCAGTTCGGCGACAAGCGCCGGTCGGAGATCGTTGCGCAGGGCGTCGATCTTTCTCTCGAGGATCTGATCGCGCCGCAGGACATGGTCGTGACGCTCTCGCATGGGGGCTACATGAAGGCGCAACCAGTCGCGGAATATCGCGCGCAACGTCGAGGAGGGCGGGGCAAGCAGGCGACGGGCACCAAGGAAGACGATTTCATCGACCGTCTGTTCCTCGCCAACACGCACGACTTCATCCTCTGCTTCTCGAACCGGGGCCGCGTCTATTGGCTCAAGGTCTACAACGTTCCCCAAGGCGGCCGCGCGTCGCGCGGCAAGCCGATCGTCAACCTCGTTCCGCTGCTCGATCACGAGAAGATCACGGCGATCCTGCCGGTGAAGGAATTCGCGCAGGATCGTTTCGTGTTCATGGCGACCGCGCAGGGGACCGTCAAGAAGACGCCGCTGTCCGAATTCTCGCGACCGCGACCGTCCGGAATCATCGCGGTAGACCTCGACGACGGCGACTTTCTGGTCGGCGCCGCACTCACCGACGGCAAGCATGACGTGATGCTGTTCTCGTCGGGTGGCAAGGCGGTCCGCTTCGAGGAAACCGACGTCCGGCCGATGGGCCGCAACGCCCACGGTGTACGCGGCATGCAACTCGATCGCGGACAGCGCGTCATTTCGATGCTGGTCGCCGAAGACGAGAAGCAATCGGTGCTGACCGCGACCGAGAACGGCTACGGCAAGCGCACGCCGATCGTCGAGCACACGCGCCACGGCCGCGGCACCAAGGGCATGATCGCAATCCAGCAAACCGCGCGCAATGGCAAGGTCGTAGCCGCCGCGCTGGTGCTCGAGACCGACGAGGTGATGCTCATCTCCACCGGCGGCGTGCTCATCCGCACCGAGGTTTCGTCGATTCGCGAGATGAGCCGCTCGACGCAGGGGGTGACGCTGATCAACCTCGGCGAGGGTGAGAAGCTCGCCGGGCTCGAGCGGGTCGCTGAAACCGAGGACGACGTCGTCGAATAAGCGATGGACATCCGCGCCCTGAGGTGATCGCGCGCGGTCCCAATGGCTGATCCCCAACGCCCCGTGAAGGAAGACGAGCAGGCCGAGCTCGGGCGCCGTCGCGACGCCATCGACGCGCTTGACCGCGAGCTGCTCAAGCTGCTCAACGAGCGCGCACGCGAGGCGCAGGCGATCGGCGCGCTCAAGGGCGGCGCCGCATACCGCCCCGAGCGCGAGGCGCAAGTCCTGCGCGCGCTCGAGTCGCGGAATACCGGTCCGCTGTCCAACGAAGCGGTGACCGGCATTTTCCGCCAGGTGATGTCGGCGTGCCTCGCGCTGGAGCAGAAGCTTCGATCGCTTATCTCGGTCCGGCGGGCACGTTCAGCCACGCGGCGGTAGGCGCGCCATTTCGGCGACTTCGTGCACGCCGAGCCGTACGCGTCGATCGACGAGGTCTTCCGAGCAGCCGAATCGGGGCAGACCGACTACGCGGTGGTGCCAGTCGAGAACTCGACCGAGGGGGCGGTGGGACGCACGCTCGATCTCATGTGCCAGACCGAGCTGACGGTGGTCGGCGAGATCAAGCTGCGCGTCGGCCAGCATCTCCTGTCCCGGGCACGCGAGCTCGACGAGATCACGCGCGTGTATTCGCACGCGCAATCGCTCGCGCAGTGCGCGCAGTGGCTGCGCGACACCTGCCGTCGGTGCCGCGCGTACCGGCTTCGAGCAACGCCGAAGCGGCGCGGCTGGCGGCGCTCGAGCCGACGAGCGCGGCGATCGCCGGCGAAACCGCGTCGGTCATCTACGGGTTGCCGTCGCTGGTCGCTCATATCGAGGACGAGCCGAACAACACGACGCGCTTCTGGGTGCTGGGGCGGCAGGCGGTCGCCCGTCCGGACGCGACGAGACGTCGCTGGTGATGTCGGCGCACAACCGCCCGGGCGCGGTGCACGCGCTGCTCGAGCCGTTCGCCAGGCACGGCGTCAGCATGACGCGCGCTCGAATCGCGTCCCGCGCGCACCGGGTCTGTGGGAATACCTTTTCTTCGTCGACGTCGAGGGCCATCGCGACGACGCGCCGGTGGCGGCGGCGCTCGACGAGCTGCGCGCAGCGCGCGCCGTTCCTCAAGCTGCTGGGCTCGTATCCCGCCGCGGCGGCGCCTGGAGCGCAGGAAAGCGAAATGCAGCACCGTCCCCGCGACGCCTGGCGGCGCCCGATTACGTGCGCGGCTCGTCGCCGTACATGCCGGGCAAGCCGATCGCCGAGCTCGCGCGCGAGTTCGGGCTCGACGGAGGACGACATCGTCAAGCTCGCCTCGAACGAGAACCCGCGCGGGCCGAGCGCACGCGTGCGCGACGCGATCGCCGCCGCCGCGGCGGGCGTGACGCGCTATCCCGACGGCAACGGCTTCGCGCTCAAGAACGGCGCTCGCGGCGCGCTACGGCGTCGCTGCCGAGCAGATCGTGCTCGGCAACGGCTCGAACGACATCCTCGAGCTCGCGACGCAGGCGTTCCTGCGGCCGGGCGACGAGGCCGTCTATTCGCAGCACTGCGTTCGCGGTCTATCCGCTGGCCACGCAGGCGCGCGGCGCGCGTCGGCATCGAGGTGCCGGCACGCGACTCTCGGCCACGACCTCGCCGCGATGCGCGCCGCGATCGACGCCGACACGCGCATCGTGTTCGTCGCCAACCCGAACAACCCGACCGGGACCTGGATCGAGCCGTCGGCGTTGCGCGACTTCGTCGCGTCGGTGCCGCGCGCGCGTGCTCGTGGTGCTCGACGAGGCGTACAACGAATACCTTCGCCCCGAGCAGCAGTCCGACAGCGCCGCTGGCTCGGCGTGCATCCGAACCTGCTCGTGTCGCGCACCTTCTCCAAGGCGTACGGGCTGGCCGGGCTGCGTGTCGGCTACGGCCTGAGCGACGCCAGCGGTCGCCGACGATGCTCAATCGCGTTCGCCAGCCGTTCAACGTGAACTCGATCGCGCAGGCCGCGGCGATCGCCGCGCTCGCCGACAACGGCTACGTCGTCGAAAGCGCGCGCGCTCAACCATGACGGGCTCGACGCAGCTCGCGCGCGGCTCTCGTGCGCTCGGCGTCGCGCATCGTGCCGTCGCACGGCAACTTCCTGCTGGTGCAGGTCGGCAACGCCGCGCGGTGCGGTCTACGAAGCGCTGCTCAAGCAGGGCGTCATCGTGCGCCCGGTGGCGAACTACGGCCTGCCGGAGTACCTGCGCGTCTCGGTGGGACTGCCGGAGGAGAACGCAGCGCTTTCTGGACGCGCTCAAGATAGCGCTCGCGCGCTAGGCCGACGGCGTGTCCGCTCCATCGCTCTCCAAGCTGGTCGTCTTCGGCGTCGGCCTGATCGGCGGATCGTTCGCGCTGGCGCTGCGGCGGGCGGGCGTGGTGCGCGCATGTGGTGGGCGATCGGCCGCGACGCGGCCAATCTCGACACGGCACTGCGATCCGGCATCGTCGATCGCACGTATGCCTCACAGGACGAATGGCAGCACGAGCTCGGCGACGCCGCTCTGGTGCTGCGTCGCGGTGCCGGTCGGCCAGATGCGCAGCGTGTTCGCGCAGATTGCGCCGCACCTGGGCGCGCAGTCGGCGATCACCGATGCCGGCAGCACGAAGCAGGACGTGATCGCCGCCGCGCGCTCCACGCTCGGGGAGCGCGTTGGCGCGCTTCGTGCCGGCGCATCCGATCGCGGGCACCGAGCGCTCCGGCGCGGCTGCCGCGTTCGCCACGCTCTACGAAGGCCGGAGCGTGCTGCTCGCGCCGGTCGCGGAAACGACGGTCGAGGCGATCGCGCTGGTCGACGCTTCCTGGAGCGCGTGCGGCGCGCACGTCACGCGCATCGATGCCGCGCGCCACGACCAGCTGTTCGCCGCGGTCAGCCACCTGCCGCACGTGCTGGCGTTCGCGCTGGTCGGCGCGCTGGCGGCACGGCCGGATCGCGACGAGTATTTTCGCCACGCGGCAAGCGGCTTTCGCGACTTCACGCGACTGGCGTCGAGTCACCCGGAGATGTGGCGCGACATCTTCGTCGCCAACAGGACGGCGCTGCGCGCCGAGCTGGCCGCTACGGCGCCGAGCTCGAGCGCGTTGGGCGCCTGCTGGATCAGGACGACAGGCGCCGCGCTGGCCGCCTACATTGCCGCGGCGCGGGACGCGCGCGAGGCCTGGCTCCGGAATCACGCCGGCGATGAAGCGGTCTGACTCGCCGGCCTGGCTTGACCTGCCGCCGGCGGTGCGCCTGGCGGGAACGATGCGTCTTCCGGGATCGAAGAGCATTTCCAACCGCGCGCTGCTGCTCGCCGCGCTGAGCCCGGGCGACACGGTGCTCGAGCACCTTCTGGAATCCGACGACACCCACGTGATGCTGGAAGCGCTCGCCGCGCTCGGCGTTCAGTGGCGCAAGGACAGCGCGCACGCGCACCGCGTCAGCGGCTGTGGGGGCGACTTTCCCGCCAAGCGCGCCGAGCTGTTCCTCGGTGCCTCGGGACTGTCGATGCGTACGCTCGTGGCGGTGCTCGCGATGGGCGACGGACACTACCGCGTCGACGGCGTGGCCGCGCATGCGCGAGCGTCCGATCCGCGACCTGGTCGATGCGCTTCGCGCGCTCGGCGCGGACATTCGCTACGAGATGCGCGACGGCTTTCCGCCGCTGCTGATCGGACCCAGGCTCGATGCCGGAGTCGATCGCGTGCGCATTCGCGGCGACGTCTCGAGCCAGTTCCTCACCGGCGTGCTGCAGGCGCTGCCGCTGCTGCATCGCGAGGTGCGGCGTCGACGTCGAAGGCGAGCTCATCTCGACGCCCTACGTCGACATCACGCTCGATCTGATGCAGCGCTTCGGCGTGACGGTGGAGCAGGATCGCGAGCGCGATGGCACGCGGCGCTTCCGCGTGCGCGCCGGCGCGCGCTACGAGAGCCCGGGGCGCTTCCACGTCGAGGGCGACGCGTCGTCGGCGTCGTATTTCCTGGCGGCGGGTGCGCTCGGCGGCGGGCCGGTGCGCGTCGAAGGCGTCGGGCGCGCCAGCGTGCAGGGCGACGTCGCGTTTGCAGACGTGCTCGCCGCGATGGGCGCGCAGATCGCCCGCGGAGACGACTGGATCGAGGCGCGCGCCGGCAGCGCGCTTGCGGGCATCGACCTCGATTGCAGACTCATCCCCGACGCCGCGATGACGGCGGCGGTGGTGGCGCTGTTCGCCGCGGCCCGACGACGCTGCGCAACATCGGCAGCTGGCGCGTCAAGGAAACCGATCGCATCGACGCGATGGCGCGCGAGCTGTCGCAAGCTGGGCGCCACGGTCGACGAGGGGCCGGACTGGCTGCGCGTGTCCCCGCCGCAGGCGCTTCGCCCGGCGACGATCGACACCTACGACGACCATCGCATGGCGATGTGCTTCTCGCTGGCGACGCTGGGCGGGGTGGCGGTGCGCATCAACGATCCGGATTGCGTGCGCAAGACGTTTCCCGGCTACTTCGCCGAATTCGCGAGGCTGGCGCAGCGGGCAGCGCGAGGGTGCGCGCGTGAGCGTGGACGCATCGTCGCGTGCGCCTGTCATCGCCATCGACGGGCCCGCCGCGAGCGGCAAGGGGACGATCGCGAGCGCGCGTGGCGCGCGCGCTGGGCTACCACTACCTCGAAAGCGGTTCGCTTTACCGGCTGGTGGCGCTGCGTCGCGCTGCGCCGCAGGCTGGCTCTGGATGACGAAGCGCGGCTCGCGGCCGCTGCCCGCGCGCTCGACGCGCAGCTTCGCCGGGGCGGGCATCCTGGTCGACGGCGACGACGTGACGCCGCGCCTGCGCGACGAAGAGGTAGGCGCGGCGGCCTCGCGCGTGGCGGTCCTTCCCGGGGTGCGCTCCGCGCTGCTCGAGCGCCAGCGCGCCTTCCGTCGGCCGCCGGGGCTGGTGGCCGAGGGGCGGGACATGGGCACGGTCATATTCCCGGACGCCCGCCTGAAGGTTTTTCTGACCGCGAGCGCCGAGGAGCGGGCCAGACGCCGGTATAAGCAGTTGATCGAAAAAGGAAACTCGGTTACCATTGAAAGTCTTTTGCGCGATATTCGGGAACGCGACGCGCGCGACAGCAGCCGGTCAGCAGCGCCGCTCCGGCCGGCCGACGGTGCATTGCTCCTGGATACGACCGCAATGACCATCGACGAGGCGATCGCACTGCGTGCTCGAAACCTACGCGGCGCTCGGTTCGGGGGGAACGTAAGCAATGGGAAGCAAGGCCGCGGCACCGGGCGAATGCGCCAGGGCCGAGGTCTGCAAGGGTCGCCGGCCGGGCAACCGGTCTTGAGCGGATTCATCAACGAACCCGCGGTCGCGCCAGCGATCGCGGTTGAACTCCAGGAAACTTAACCAGCCATGCCAACCGCCACCAGCACGCACGCCAGCCCGCCGCAGGACAACTTCGCCGCCTTGTTCGAGGAATCCCTCGCACGGCAGGAAATGCGCCAGGGCGAACTGATCACCGCCGAAGTCACGCGCGTCGACTACAACATCGTCGTCGTCAACGCCGGCCTCAAGTCCGAAAGCTTCATTCCCGATCGAGGAATTCAAGAACGACAAGGGCGAAGTCGAAGTCAAGGCCGGCGATTTCGTCACCGTCGCCATCGAGAGCCTCGAAGACGGCTACGGCGAGACGCGCCTGTCGCGCGACAAGGCCAAGCGCCTCAAGGCCTGGCACGATCTCGAAGCCGCGATGGAGCAGGGCACGATCGTCTCCGGCCTGGTCACCGGCAAGGTCAAGGGCGGCCTGACCGTCATGGTCAACGGCATCCGCGCGTTCCTGCCCGGCTCGCTGGTCGACATCCGGCCGGTCAAGGACACCACGCCGTTCGAAGGCAAGGCGCTCGAGTTCAAGGTCATCAAGCTCGACCGCAAGCGCAACAACGTCGTCGTCTCGCGCCGCGCGGTGCTCGAAGCGAGCCTCGGCGCCGAGCGCGAGGAGCTGCTCAAGACGCTGCAGGAAGGCGCGATCGTCAAGGGCATCGTCAAGAACATCACCGACTACGGCGCGTTCGTCGACCTGGGCGGCATCGACGGCCTGCTGCACATCACCGACCTCGCCTGGCGTCGCGTCAAGCATCCGTCGGAAGTGCTCGCGGTCGGCGACGAAGTCACCGCCAAGGTGCTCAAGTTCGACCAGGAGAAGAACCGCGTCTCGCTGGGCATGAAGCAGCTCGGCGAAGATCCGTGGGTCGGCCTGTCGCGCCGCTACCCGCCGGGCACGCGCCTGTTCGGCAAGGTCACCAACCTCACCGACTACGGCGCGTTCGTCGAGATCGAGCAGGGCATCGAGGGCCTGGTGCACGTCTCCGAAATGGACTGGACCAACAAGAACATCCATCCGACCAAGGTCGTGCAGCTCGGCGACGAGGTCGAGGTGATGATCCTGGAAATCGACGAGGAGCGCCGCCGCATCTCGCTGGGCATGAAGCAGTGCATGCCGAATCCGTGGGACGAGTTCGCGATCAACCACAAGAAGGGCGACAAGGTGAAGGGACTGATCAAGTCGATCACCGACTTCGGCGTGTTCATCGGCCTGCCGGGCGGCATCGACGGCCTGGTGCACCTGTCCGACCTGTCCTGGTCGCTCGCCGGCGAGGCCGCGGTGCGCGACTACAAGCAAGGGCCAGGAAGTCGAGGCGGTCGTGCTGGCGATCGACGTCGAGCGCGAGCGTATCTCGCTCGGCATCAAGCAGCTCGACGGCGACCCGTTCTCCAACTACGTCGCGACGCACGACAAGGGCACCGTCGTCAACGGCACGGTCAAGTCGATCGACGGCAAGGGCGCGGTCATCGCGCTCGACGGCGACGTCGAAGGCTATCTGCGCGCGTCCGAAGTCGCGCGCGATCGCGTCGAGGACATCCGCTCGCATCTGAAGGAAGGCGACGCGGTCGTCGGCGATGATCATCAACATCGACCGCAAGAACCGCTCGATCAACCTGTCGATCAAGGCGAAGGACAACGCCGACGAGTCGGAGGCGATGCAGCGCATCAGCACCGAGAATTCCGGCGCCAGCGCCGGCACGACCAACCTGGGGGCGCTGCTGAAGGCCAAGCTCGACAACAAAAGCCAAGGGTAAGCGAGCCCGTGATGACCAAATCGGAGCTGATCGACCGCTTGGCGGCGCAGTTCCCCCAATTGGTGGCCAAGGATGCCGAACTCGCGGTCAAGATGATCCTCGACGCCATGGCCGAGAGCCTGGCGAAGGGCGAGCGCATCGAGATCCGCGGCTTCGGCAGCTTCGGGCTCAACTACCGGCCGCCGCGGACGGGGCGCAATCCCAAGTCCGGCGAGCGCGTGCAGGTGCCGGAGAAGCACGTGCCGCACTTCAAGGCCGGCAAGGAGTTGCGCGAGCGCGTCGACTTCAAGGATCTCGACAAGAGTTGATGCGCGTGAGGACCGGGCGGCATACTGGATCTCGCAGTAATGCCGCCCTTTTCATTGGCGGCGACGCAATGCCACGAGGATCACTGGGCACCACACAAGGCACCGATGACAATCGTTCGCTGGATCGTTGGCGTCGCGATCTTCCTGCTCCTGCTGCTCGTGTCGCTGCAGAACGCGGACCCGGTCAAGCTTCGTTTCTACACGTGGGTGTCGTGGGAAGTGCCGCTGATTTTCCTGGTGCTGATCGTGTTCGCCGTCGGGGTCACCGCGGGCCTGCTGGTGGGCGCGTTTCGCACCGCGCGGCTCAAGCGCCAGATCTCGCGCATGCGCCGCGAGCACGCACGCACAGCCGCCGATTCGCTGCCGCCGCCGATGCCCGGTCTATAGGAGCCACCGTGGATTTCGAGCTCTGGTGGCTGCTGCCGATACCGGCGCTGTTCTTCATGCTGGGCTGGATCGCCGCGCGCATCGACATCAAGCACCTGCTGCGCGAATCGCGCGCGCTGCCGCTGTCGTACTTCCGCGGCCTCAATTTCCTGCTCAACGAGCAGCCGGACAAGGCGATCGAGTCGTTCATCGAGGTGGTGAAGGTCGACCCGCAGACCATCGACCTGCACTTCGCGCTGGGCAACCTGTTTCGCCGGCAGGGCGAGATCGACCGCGCCATCCGCATGCACCAGAACCTGCTCGACCGCGCCGACCTGCCGACCGGACAAGCGGCAGGCCGCGCAGTTCGAGCTCGCGCAGGACTTCCACCGCGCCGGGCTGCTCGATCGCGCCGAGGAGCTTTTCGTGCGCTCGGACGGCACAACGCATCGAGCTCGCGTCGCAGGGATTCCTGCTGCAGATCTACGAGCAGGAGAAGGACTGGCACAAGGCGATCGCGGCGACCCGCCGCATGGAGGCGCTCGCCAAGCGGCCGTACTTCAAGGAAATCGCGCACTACTACTGCGAGCTGGCGCAGGCGGCGCTGCTGCGCTCGCAATTCGACGAAGCGCGCACGTTCATCGACCAGGCGCTCGCCGAATACAAGCTTTGCACGCGGGCCACGATCCTGCTCGGCGATGTCGAGGCGGAAGAGGGCAACTACCCGGCGGCGATCGCGGCGTGGCAGCGCATCGAATCGCAGAACCCGGCGTTTCTCGGCCTGGTGGCGGAGCGGCTCGCCGACGCGTACCGGCGCACCGGCGACGTCGGGCAGGGCATCCGCGTGCTGCGCAACTACGAGGATCAGTATCCGTCGCTCGACCTCGCTCACGACGCTGTTCAACCAGAGCCTCGCGCACGACGGCGCCGAATCGGCGACGCAGCTCATCAAGGAAGAGCTCTCGCGCAATCCGACGCTGCTCGGGTCTCGACAAGCTGCTCGAGGCGCAGCTCATGGACGCGCCGGCGGAGCGGCGCAACGACCTCGAGCTGGTGAAGAACCTGGTCGGGCAGCACATCAAGCGGCTGGGGATGTATCGCTGCGAGCATTGCGGCTTTCGCGCCAAGCAGTACTACTGGCGCTGCCCGGGCTGCGGCAAATGGGAAACGTATTCGCCGCGCCGCACCGAGACGCCGGAGGGGTTCGCGTGAGGACGACGAGCCGCCCCGAGTCCGAATACGCAGTGCGCAGCGCGGAGGTATCCGGACGAGACGCACCGCGCGTCATCGTCGCGCTCGATTTTCCGGACATGATGAGCGCGTTCGGCCTCGCCGCGCGGCTCGATCCCGGCGGTGTGCGCGGTCAAGGTCGGCAAGGAGCTGTTCACCGTCGCCGAGGCGGGCCTGGTGCGCGAGCTGGTCCGGCGCGGCTTTCGCGTGTTCCTCGACCTCAAGTTCCACGACATTCCCAACACCGTCGCGCAGGCGTGCGCCGCGGCGACGCGCCTGGGCGTCTGGATGATCGACGTGCACGCCGCCGGCGGCAGCGCCATGATGGTTGCGGCGCGCGACGCGGTCGCCAGGACCGCGGCGGCGGAAGGCCGTGAGCGACCGCTGCTGATCGCGATCACCGTCCTGACCAGCCTCGATGCGGCCGACCTGGAGGCGATCGGCGTCGCCGGCGACGCACAAACGCAGGTGCTGCGACTGGCGCGGCTCGCGCAAGCGAGCGGGCTCGACGGCGTCGTCTGCTCGGCGCACGAGGCGGCGATGCTGCGCGCAGCAGTGCGGACGCGATTTCAAGCTGGTCACCCCGGGAATCCGTCCCGCGGGCGGCGACGCGCACGACCAGGTGCGGGTGATGACGCCCGAGGCGGCGATCGCCGCCGGCGCCGACTACCTGGTCATCGGACGCGCCATCACCGGCGCGGCCGATCCGCTGGCGGCGCTCGACCGCCATCAACGCCGCCATTGGGATGCCTGCGTGAAGATCACGATGATCGGTGCCGGCTACGTCGGTCTCGTCACCGGCGCCTGCTTCGCCGAGGTCGGCAACGACGTGCTGTGTCTCGACGTCGACGCGCGCAAGATCGCCACGCTGCAGCGCGGCGAAGTGCCGATCCACGAGCCGGGACTGTCGGACATGATCGCGCGCAACGTGCGCGCCGCGCGCCTGCGCTTCACCACCGATGTCGACGCGGCGGTGGCGCACGGCGTGCTGCAGTTCATCGCGGTCGGCACGCCGCCCGACGAGGACGGCTCGGCCGACATGCACCACGTGCTCGCCGCCGCGCGCGGCATCGGCGAGCGCATGCGCGACTTCAAGGTGATCGTCGACAAGTCGACGGTGCCCGTCGGCACCGCCGACCGCGTGCGCGAAACCATCGCCGCGGCGCTGGCCGCGCGCGGCGAGACGATGGCGTTCGCGGTGGTGTCGAATCCGGAGTTCCTGAAGGAAGGCGCCGCGATCGACGACTTCATGCGGCCCGACCGCATCGTCATCGGCGCCGACGACGAGCGCGCGATCGCCATGCTGCGTGCCGTGTACGCGCCGTTCATGCGCAAGCACGAGCGCCTGCTGGTCATGGACGTGCGCTCCGCCGAGCTCACCAAGTACGCGGCGAACGCCATGCTCGCGACGCGCATCTCGTTCATGAACGAGCTCGCCAATCTCGCCGACGAGCTCGGCGCCGACATCGAGCACGTTCGCCAGGGCATCGGCTCGGATCCGCGCATCGGCTACCAGTTCCTCTATCCGGGCTCGGGCTACGGCGGCTCATGCTTTCCCAAGGACGTCAAGGCGCTGCAGGCGAGCGCGCGCGACCACGGGCAGGACTTGCGCGTGCTCGCCGCGGTCGAAGCGGTCAACGATGCGCAGAAAGCTGCGCCTGGTCGAGAAGATCTGCGCACGCCTCGGCGAGGATCTTGAGCGGCGTCAACTTCGCGCTGTGGGGACTGGCGTTCAAGCCGGACACCGACGACATGCGCGAGGCGCCGTCGCGCGAGATCATCGCGGCGCTGGTGGAGCGCGGCGCGCGCGTCGCTGCCTACGATCCGATCGCCATCGACGAAGCGAAGCGACGCTTGGCGATACGACCGGCGTGCGCTTTCGCGAGTCGCCGATCGACGCCGTTGCGCGATGCGGACGCGCTGGTGGTCGTCACCGAATGGCAGGAGTTTCGCAGTCCCGACTTCGCTGAACTGAAGCGTGCGCTGCGCCAGCCGCTGGTGTTCGACGGGCGCAACCTGTTCGACCCGCAGCTCGTGCGCGCCGCCGGGCTCGAATACTTCGGGATCGGGCGCCGGTGAAAGCGCGCGCCGTCCGCCGGCTTCGCACGGTTCCGCGAGGACGTCGCGCGCGCCCGCGTGCTCGTCGTCGGCGACGTCATGCTCGACCGCTACTGGTTCGGCGACGTCGAGCGCATCTCGCCCGAAGCGCCGGTGCCGGTGGTGCGCATCGCGCGCACCGACGAGCGCCCGGGTGGCGCGGCCAACGTCGCGCGCAACGCCGCGTCGCTCGGCGCGCAGGTGGCGCTGATCGGAATCATCGGCGACGACGAGCCCGGACGCTCGCTCGAGCGCCTGCTGCGCGAGTCGCGCGTGGCGCCGTCGCTGCACCGCGATGCGTCGCTGCCGACCACGGTGAAGCTGCGCGTGATCGGCCGCCAGCAGCAGCTGCTGCGCAGTCGACTTCGAGACCGCGCCAACGCACGCGGCGCTCGCCGCCAAGCTTGCCGACTACGAGCGCGCGCTTCCCGGCACGAGCGTCGTCGTGCTCTCCGACTACGGCAAGGGCGGTCTGGCGCACATCGCGCGCATGATCGAGCTGGCGAAGGCCGCCGGTGCGCCGGTGCTGGTCGATCCCAAGGGCGAGGACTACGCGCGCTACCGCGGCGCGACCATGCTCACTCCCAATCGCGCCGAATTCCGCCAGGTCGCGGGATCGTGGCGCACCGAGGCGGAGCTCGCAGAAAAGGCGCAGATCGTGCGCGCGCAGCTCGGACTCGACGCGCTGCTCATCACGCGCGCCGAGGAGGGAATGTCGCTCTACACCGACTGCCGGCGCGCAGCACATTCCGGCGCAGGCGCGCGAGGTGTTCGACGTCTCGGGCGCGGGCGACACGGTGATCGCGACGCTCGGCGCGCTGATGGCGGCGCGCGCCGACCTGGCGAGCGCAGTGCGCATCGCCAACCAGGCGGCCGGCATCGTCGTCGGCAAGCTGGGCACCGCCGTCGTTCATCCGGAAGAGCTCGATTGACCCAGGCGCATGCCTAAGACCCGCACCGCGTACGCGTGCACCGAGTGCGGCGCGCAGACGCAGCAAGTGGCAGGGCCAGTGCCCGCAGTGCAACGCCTGGAACACGCTGGTCGAAACGATCGCCGCGAAGCCGGCGACGCGCTTCCAGGCGATCGCCGGCGGCGCGAGCGAGGTGCGCGCGCTCGCCAGCGTCGAAATGGCGACCAACCAGCGCTCGCCCACCGGCATCGAGGAATTCGACCGCGTGCTGGGCGGCGGACTGGTCGCCGGCGGCGTGGTCCTGCTCGGCGGCGATCCGGGCATCGGCAAGTCGACGCTGCTGCTGCAGGCGACGGCCGCGATCGGCGCGTCGCGCCGCGCGCTCTACGTCACCGGCGAGGAGTCCGCCGAGCAGATCGCGCTGCGCGCCAACCGCCTGGGGCTGGTCAATGCGCCGGTCGAGCTGCTCGCCGAGGTGCAGCTCGAGGCGATCGTCGGCGCCATTCGTACGCGCACGCCCGACGTGGTCGTCATCGATTCGATCCAGACCATGTACACCGAAGCGCTGGAGTCGGCGCCGGGAAGCGTGGCGCAGGTGCGCGAGTGCGCGGCGCAGCTGACCCGGCTCGCCAAGCAGACCGCGATCACCGTCATCCTCGTCGGTCACGTCACCAAGGAAGGCGCGATCGCGGGGCCGCGCGTGCTCGAGCACATCGTCGACACGGTGCTCTACTTCGAAGGCGATACGCACTCCAGCTTTCGGCTGGTCCGCGCGATCAAGAACCGCTTCGGCGCCGCCAACGAGCTCGGCGTGTTCGCGATGAGCGAGCGCGGCCTGAAGGGTGTCACCAATCCGTCGGCGCTGTTCCTGTCGCAGCATGGTCAGCCGGTGCCCGGGCAGCGCGATCCTGGCGACCGTCGAAGGCTCGCGCCCGATGCTGGTCGAAGTGCAGGCGCTGGTCGATCCGATCCAGGGAGGGCTCGCCCGCCGGCTCGCGGTCGGCCTCGATCCGCAGCGGCTGGCGCTGCTGCTGGCGGTGCTGCACCGGCACGGCGGCGTGCAGACCGGCAATCTCGACGTGTACGTCAACGCCGTCGGGGGAATGCGCATCGGCGAGCCTGCGGCCGACCTCGCGGTGCTGCTCGCGGTGTGTTCGTCGCTCAAGAGCAAGCCGCTGCGACCGCAATCGGTAATTTTTGGCGAAGTCGGGCTGGCCGGCGAAATCCGGCCCGGTGCAGCGCGGACAGGAACGGCTGCGCGAGGCGGCCAAGCTGGGATTCCGGCATGCGCTGATCCCGATCGCGAACAAGCCGCGCAACGCCATCGAAGGCATCGAGGTGGTGACGGTATCGCGCATCGAGGACGCGCTGCGCCTTGTCGATGGAGCATCCGACCGCGCGTGACTCGGACGCACGTATTGACTCTGCTGCGGCGAAGGCGTGCAATAGCAAGCGCGCGTGCAACCGCGGCGCCCTCAGCTGTCCATTTCGTCATCGTTTTCGCCGTTCAATCCGAGGAGTCGATCGCATGGCCACAAAAACCGCTGCCAAGTCTTCCGCGCGCTCGCGCGCCAGCCCGCGCAAGTCCCGTCCCAAGGCGAAGCCTGCAGCCGCAGCGTCGGCGATGTCGGGCCAGCCGGATTTCCGCGACATGGCCAAGATGGCGAAGATGATGACGCCCGAGCAGGCGTTCGAGCTCTACAAGGCCAATGCGCGCATGGCGCTCGACGTGATCAACGCCGCTCTCGAGAACACCGCCAAGCTGCGCAAGCTGCAGTTCGCCGGCGAGGAAGAGGCGCGCTCGATGCAGAAAAAGGCGCTGCGCCACGCCGCCGAGGCCACCGATCCGCAATCGTTCGTCGCCGCCGGCCAGAGCGTGACGCAGGAAGTCGGTCGACAAGGCGATGCGCTACTGGGCCGAGATGTTCGACATGATCGTCGAGATGCAGAAGCGGCTGTTCTCGCTGATGGAAGACCAGATGGCCGGCGTGCCCGGCGCCAAGGAAGCCAAGGCCGCGCTCGCGATGATGCCCGACATGCGCCAGGCGCAGAACCTGATCAAGGCCATGCAGGGCGTGCTCTCTTCCGGCGGCAACGCGTTCGAGTCGATGCAGAAGGTGATGGGCGACTTCACGCGCATGGCGCAGCAGTCGATGCCCGGCATGAAGCGCTGAGTCGAAAACCGCGCGCCTACGCGAGTCGGGCGATGGCGCCGCGGTCGATGGCCGGTAAGACGGGTGCTTGCGGCCCGGCGTAGTTCGGGAGCGAACTGCCGCGGATGCCGATGGGAAGGCAGCCGCTGAGCAGCGCCGCAAGCAGCAGGGAGGCCAGGATTTTCATCGTTCGGTTCCTTTTGGTGCGATGCCCGCCGCAGCGCATCCCTGCAGGGCGCCGCCCGGTGCGGCAGGCGCGTTTGTGGTGCCCAGGGCCGGAATCGAACCGGCATGACGGTATTCGCCGTCGAGGGATTTTAAGTCCCTTGTGTCTACCAGTTTCACCACCCGGGCCCGCCCGCATTCTACCGCCATGCCATGAGCGCGACGGGCCCCCGAGCTACCGCAGCGCGCAGCGCGGAGGTATTCTATGAGCGCGACGCGCATGGTCCGGATATTGCTCAGGTTTGCCCATGATCCTCGAATCCCCAAGCCGATGCGCCGCGGGCGCCTGCACCTGAAGTACCTCCCCGAGGGCGTGGACCCCTTCGCGCTGCCGCGAAGATGGGCACTCATTGCCGGATTCTGCATGCTCGTCGCGGCGACTGCGATCGACTACGCGACCTCGTACGAGTGGTCGGTGGGCGCGCTGTATCTGTTCGCGATACTCACCGTGAGCTGGAACTGCGGCATGGGATGGGGCCTCGCGTTCGCGGCGGTCGCGTCGGCGATTCAGATCTTTCTCGGCATGGTGCAGGGAACGCCCTATCTCAGAGCGATCTACTTCTACCAGGCGCAGGGCAACGTGCTGCTCGAGTACGCGGTCGCCGTCGTGCTCACCTCGCAGCTCCGACGGCTGTTCGAGCGCGAGCGGCACACCGCCCGCATCGATCACCTCACCGGCGTCAAGAATCGCCAGGGCTTCCACGAAGTGCTCGAGAGCGAAGTATCGCGTCACTTGCGCAACGGCTCGAGCTTTTGCCTTGCCTACATCGACTGCGACGACTTCAAGGGCGTGAACGATCGTTTCGGCCATTCCGAGGGCGACAGGCTGCTCGAGGCGGTGGGACACGTCACCGCGGCCAGCGTCCGGCGCAGCGACACGGTGGGGCGGATCGGCGGCGACGAGTTCGCGGTGATCTTTCCCGAGACGAGCCAGTCCGAGATGCTGGCGATCGAGATCAAGCTGCGCGACGCGCTGGACACGATTACCCGCCCGCGTCCCTGGTGGTCGGTCACCTTCAGCATGGGCTTCGCGACGTTTCGCACCATGCCTGCTTCCGCGGACGCGGCGATGGCATTCGTCGATCAGCTGATGTATCGCGCCAAGCGCAGCGGCAAGGCGCACACCGTGACCTCGGCATTCGACGAAGCGGCGCTGCACACCGACGGTGGCGGCGTCATCGCGCTGCACAGCGTTCCCAAGGCCGGCCGCCGCACCTGACCCGCGCCGGAAGCGCGCCTCAGGCGCGACTGCGATCGAGCGCGCGCCTCAATGTGTCCTTGAGCGCGCCTTTGAGCCACTGCTTTTCAGAAAGCACGCGCGTCGCGTAGGCGGATTCGGGATCGCCCGCAGCACCGTTGTAGAGCTGCAGGCCCGCGGGCTCGGTGCCGCCGCGCGCGATGTATTCCTTGAGGATGCGCGCCCCGGCCCGGATGTTGGCATGAGGGTCGAGGACGGTCACGTGCGCGACGTCGTCGAATTTCTCGGCGTGAAATCGAGGGATGACCTGCATCAGCCCCATGGCGCCGCTCTCGCTTTGCGCCACCGGATTGAAGCGCGATTCGACGGCCATGACCGCCACGACCAGCAGCGGGTCCAGCTTGAGCCGCGCCGCCTCGAGGTAGGCCGCCCGCACGAACTCCCGGGTCGCCATTTCGGAGACGCGATAGCGCCGCGCAACGATGGAGGCGACGAGGTCTGCGCTTGGGATCGCACTGCGCCTTGGCGGCAGCCTGCGGCAGGGAGGAGCTGCACCACCGGCGCCGGGGACGGACGGCGGGGCGAGCGACGATGCGGGAAGCCCGATCAGCGCCAGCGCGACGCCTCCGGCCAGCGCCGCGAATCCTGCGCGCCGTCCCCACGTTCTACCGCCGCTCGGGGACGCGGCGGACGGGTTTCGCATCTCAAGGCATGACTGCTTCGACATCGGTCTGCTCCTGCGCGCTTGGGCGGGCCGCGAGGCCACGCCGGACAGGCAGGGTCACCGATCGTCGGTAACGTGCCTCCCTGCCTGAAACGTCGATTCGTCGTTCACTCTTGCCAGTCAAATGAACAGGTTAGCCAACGAGCCCCGCACTGCGGATGCTCGACTCCGTGATTGCTGCGATGCAGCAACGCGAAGTATACGGACTGCAAGTCCGAAGTCAATCCGCGACCGCCAGTCACACGTTAAGACATCGCCGTAACCCTATGGTTCAGTTTGAAATATTTACAATCCGGACGGCGCATCGGAGCCGACGGGCGGTCGCCGGGACAGGGTTGCGTCCGAGGCGGCCGGGCCGCGACATCGCCGCTAGCGTCAGCGCTGGCGGGGGCGGGCCAGCCGGCCGATCAGCGCGTTGGCGGCGATGGCAAGCGCGAACAGGATGATGAGCAGCGCGTACATCCGCGGCATGTCGAAGCGCGTGTAGGCCTGGATGACCAGGTAGCCCAGCCCCTGGTTGGACAGCTTGGTCTCGGCGAGCAGGGTGCCGATCACCGCCACGCCGAGCCCAAGCCGCACGCCGTTGGCGATCGGCGCCCGCATCGCGGGCATATAGATCTTGCGGATCATCTGCCACGCCGACGCGCGAAAGCTGCGCCCGACGCGGATCTGCACGCGGTCGATCTGGCGCATGCCGGCGGCGACGCTGATCGCCACCGGGAAGAAGCACGACACGCTCGCCATCGCGATCTTGGATCCCGCGCCCACGCCGAACCACATGATCATCACCGGAAAGAAAATGATCTTCGGCGTCGGGCCGAGGTAATAGACCAGCGATTCGTACGCCGCGGCGGCGAAGCGGTTCGCGCCCAGCCAGATGCCCACCGCGAGGCCGCTCAGGCCCGCCGATCAGCAGGCCCGCCCCGATCTCCCCCAGGGTGACGGCGAGATTGCGGTAGAAATCGGCAGCGGTCAGGAGCGCGGCGATGGAGCGCGCGATCAGCAGCAGCGAGGGCACGACGTCGCGAAAAACCAGTCCGGACGCCGAGACCGCTTCCCACACCGCGAGCACGCTCGCGACGATGGCGAGCCTCACCATCGCGACCCGGCGCGGATGAGTCGCCGGAGTCAGGTCGCCGGCGACAGCCATTGCTCGAGACGCTCGGCGGCGACGAAAAAGCCGACGCTGGTCAGGATCACGAAACAGATCGCGGCGTACGTGCCGGGGAGGTCGTAGCGCTCGGCGAGGTCGTTGATGAGCTGGCCGAGCCCGCCGAAATTGATCAGGAATTCGACGCCGACGATGTTGATCATCGAGAAGATCAGGCCGAGACGCAGGCCGACGAAAATCGAAGGCAGCGCCGCGGGCAGCAGGACCTTGCGGAATTGCTGCGCCGAGGTGAGCCTGAAGCTGCGACCGACGTCGATGAGCACCCTTCGCGTGCTGGTCAGGCCCTCGACGGTCTTGAGGATCACCGGCGCGAGTCCGGCGACGAAGCCGATGGCGACGATGGTCGTGGCGCTGCGCCCGAACATCACCAGGAACAAGGGATACGCGAGCACGATCGGCGCAGCGGCGAGCGCGCCGACCCAGCTCTCGCAGGCGTCGCGCAGCACCCGCACGCGGTAGAGCAGCGCGCCGAGCGCGATGCCGACCACGGCGATGAGCAGGCTCGCCCACAGCACTTCCTGCGTCGTCTGCCAGAAACGCTGCAGCACGTTCTCCTCGGCGACGATGCGCGGCAGCGCCGCGAGGATCTGCGAGGGCAGCGGCACGATGAATCGGTTGATCACGCCCGCGCGGATGAGCCCTTCCACGATCGCCAGCGCCAGCACCAGCGTCGCCGCGCCGAGCACCCGTGCCGCCGCCGTCGAGCGCATCCATGGCGCGACTCGTGTCATCGGTGGGCAGCTCCGTGCAGCACGCGCGTCTCGTCCTCGCGGATGCCGCGGCTCGCTTCCTCGCGCAGGTCGTGCCAGATCTGCGCGACGTAGTGCCCGAATGCGTCGCTGCTCACGACTTCGGAGTCGCGCGGGTGCGGCAGGTCGATGTCGACGATGCGCTTGAGCCGGCCCGGACGGTACGTCATCACCAGCACGCGGTCGGAGAGCTGCACCGCCTCGGTGAGGTTGTGCGTGATGAGCAGCGTCGTCTGCTTGAGGGTCTGCTGAATCTGCAGCACCTTGTCGCCGAGCAACAGCCGGGTCTGCTCGTCGAGCGCCGCGAAGGGCTCGTCCATCAGCAGAAGGCGCGGCGTCGACGCCAGCGTGCGCGCGAGCGCGACGCGCTGCCGCATGCCGCCGGAGAGCTCGGACGGGTAGTGGCGTTCGAAGCCGCGCAGACCGACCATCGACACGAAGTGCGCCGCGCGCTCGAGTCGCGCCGCCTTGTCGACGCCGCTGATCTCCAGCGGAAACGCGACGTTCTCCGCGACGTTGCGCCAGGGAAAGGTCGATTCCTCCTGGAACACCATCCCGATCGCAGGATGCGTTCCCGATATCGCGTCGCCGCCGACCCGCACTTCCCCCTGGTAGTCGCCGACCAGCCCGCCGATGATGTTGAACACCGTCGACTTGCCGCAGCCCGACGGCCCGATGATCGAAACGAACTCGCCCTCGGCCACGCTGAAGCTCATGGCATCGACCGCGGTCGTGACGCCTTCCGCGGTGTGGAACTGCTTGGTGATGGCGCGCACGTCAAGCAACGGCGGCGCGGGATTCCCCATCGTCTCGCCGGATTCCACGCCTGCGCGCCGGCGGCCTGCTATTGCCGCGGCGGAATCTGGATCAGCTCGGCGAGCTGCTCGCGGGTCAGCGGCGCCGCGGTGAACTTGAGCGCGACCGCGTCGGGAATGATCGTGTCGAGGCCGACGATGCGGTCCGGATCGACCGACGCCTTGGGAAAGAAATCGTTGCGCGTGCGTTTCGCCATGTCGATCGAAATAGCGACGAAATCGGCGTAGATCTTCAGAACGGCGAAGTCGTCCGAGTACATCAGGTCGATCGTTTCGCGATATGCCTTCATGTACCGGTCGATCACCGGCTTGCGCGCCTGCAGCGTCTGCGCGGTGACGATGAGCAGGCGCACGGTCTGCCCCTTGAACACGGTGGCGTCGTTGCCGCTGGCGATGATGCGAATCCTGCCCTCGTCGAGCTGCTGCAGCCCGAACGGCGGCGCGGACCAGCCGACGTCGATCTGGTTGGTCATGACCTGGGTGAGCGTCGGCGCAGGACCGCCGGTCGCGGTCGGCTTCGCCTTGAGGTCGTACTGCTTCATGAACGCGGTGACGATGCCGTGCGTCGAGGAGCCGTTGGTGGAGTACGCGATGGTCTTGCCGTCGGTATCCTTGAGCGACTTGATCGGCGACGTGGCCGGGACATACCAGTACAGGTCGGCCGCGCCCGTGGTCTCGGCGCCGATGATGCGCACCGGCGCGCCCTTCGAGAACGCGCTCAGCACCCCCATGATGCCCGTCGCGACGCCGATGTCGACGCTGCCGGACAGCACCGCCTGCTGCGTCTCGCCGCCACCCTGCGTCCACAATATCTCCAGCTCGAGGCCGTGCTTCTTGAAGATTCCTGCGCGCTGGCCGACCTCGGAAATGCTCGTGTCCCAGTTGCCGCGCTGTCCGGCCGCGATCTTGAGCTTGTCCTGCGCACTTGCCGTGCCGGCGGTCGCGACCATCATGATCGCTATCGCCACCGCGATGCACTGCTTCGATACCCTCATTGAATGACCCCCGGTGTTGTGCCCGATGCACGCGGCGCGCGTCTGGATGCCTGCTCGGTTTCTGGCGTTCTCTCGCACTCCCGACAGCGCAGTGTTCGTGTTATCGGCAAATGGTAGTCATTTAGCACAACGCTGTCGAGGATGTTTCCGGGCCCGTCATTGCGCTCTGGCGCAAGCGGGGACACGATGCGCCCCAGGTTGTGCTGCGCCGCTGACCGAACGAGCGCGATGCCGCTGGCCGCGGCAAGCGCGAACCTTTATCATCGCGCTTGCGCCGAAGGGGCCGTTCGTGGCGAAGCTGCGTTTTGTGCACGTGCGCTCGATGCTTCCCGTCGCATCGTCCCGAGCAGGCCTGTCGCAACGTCGCTTCAACCGGGAGCGACCTCCGCGTCCGGGACGCTCGAAGCCCAAGATCTGAGGAGACGCCTTGTCCGATTCAACGATTCCCGCACGCTTCGGCAGCGGACAGTCCGTGCGCAGGCTGGAGGACCGTAACCTGCTGATCGGCGCCGGCTGCTTCGCCGACGATGTCTCGCCGCCCGAGCACGTGCACGTCTGCTTCCTGCGCTCGCCGCATGCGCACGCACGCATCGTGGGCATCGATGTCGCGGCGGCGCGCTCGATGCCCGGCGTCGTCGCGATCATCACCGGTGCGGAGCTCGCGCGCGATGGCGTCAAGCCGCTGCCCAACTCGGCGGACTTCAGGCGTGCCGACGGCTCGCCGACGGCGTCGCCTCCGCGCCACGCGCTTGCGACCGACACGGTTCGATTCGTAGGCGAAGCGGTGGCGGTCGTCGTCGCCGCGACGCGCGCGCAGGCAAAGGACGCCTGCGAAGCCATCGATGTGCGCTACGAGCCGCTCCCCGCGGTCAGCGACGCGCGCAACGCCGCGGCGCCAGGAGCCGCGACGGCCTGGAAGGAAGCCACCGGCAACATCGCCGCCGAGGCGCGCCACGGCGACGCTGCCGCGGTGAGCAAGGCGTTCGCGTCCGCGGCGCACGTCGTGACGCTCGACCTCATCAACCAGCGCGTCGTGGCGTGCCCGATCGAGCCGCGCGCGCTCGTCGCCGAGTTCGAGCAGTCGACCGGGCGCGTGGTGATGCGCGCGAGCAGCCAGACGCCGACCGGCCTGCGCGATTCGCTGTGCGCCGAGATCCTCGGCATCCCTGCAGGGTCCGTGCGCATCGTGGTGGGCGATGTCGGCGGCGGCTTCGGCATGAAGACCGGCATCTATCCCGAGGACGTCGTGCTCGCCTATTGCGCGCGCAAGCTCAAGCGTGCGCTCAAGTGGACCGCCGACCGCCTCGAGGAATTCCTGGCCGCGTCGCACGGGCGCGACGTCGACAGCAAGGCCGAGCTCGCGCTCGATGCGACGGGCAAGATACTGGCGCTGCGCGTGAGCTCGCTCGCCAATGTCGGCGCCTACGCGACGCCATCGGGCGTGGTCATCCAGCTCCTGATCGGGCCCTGGGTGTCGACCAGCATCTATGCGATTCCTGCCATCGACATCCACATCAAGGCGGTGCTGACGCATACGACGCCTACCGGGCCGTATCGCGGCGCCGGGCGTCCGGAGGCGATCTACATCATCGAGCGCCTGATGGACGAAGCGTCGCGCAAGCTCGGGCTCGATCCCGCCGAGCTTCGTCGTCGCAACATGCTGCAGCCCGCGCAGATGCCGTATACGAACCCGATGGGCAAGACCTACGACAGCGGCAACTTCGAGCACGTGCTCGACCAGGCGCTGGTGCTGGCGCAATGGAGCTCGTTCGACGCGCGCGCCGCGATGTCGGCGCAACGCGGCAGGTTGCGCGGACGCGGGATGGCGGCGTTCCTCGAATGGACGGGCGCCGACGTCTTCGACGAGAAAGTCACCGTCATGGTGTCCGGCGACGGCTACGTCGAGATCTTTTCCGCGACGCAGGCGATGGGGCAGGGGCTGGTCACCAGCTACGCGCAGCTCGCGGTCGACGTATTCGGCGTCGACATCGACCACATTCGCATTTTGCAGGGCGACACCGATCGCGGCCAGGGCTTCGGCAGCGCGGGCTCGCGCTCGCTGTTCGTCGGCGGCTCGGCGGTGAAGGAGGCCGCCGAGCGCACCGTCGTCAAGGCCAAGGACCTCGCGGCCATCGCGCTCGAAACCGCGGCTGCGGACATCGACTACGCGAACGGAGAATTCGTCGTCGGCGGCACCGACCGGCGCATCGGCCTGTTCGCGCTCGCCAAGCGCCAGCCGGGCGCGCAGATCGTGCTCGATTCGGAAAGCAAGGTTGCCGGCCCGACGTGGCCGAACGCGTGTCACATTTGCGAACTCGAAATCGATCCGGAAACGGGCCACGTCGACATCGCCAGCTACGCATCGGTGAACGACGTCGGTCGCGTGGTCAATCCGATGATCGTGCGCGGACAGCTCGACGGCGGCGCGGCGCAGGGGATCGGGCAGGCACTGTGCGAGCGCTTCAGCTTCGACGCCGAGTCGGGTCAGGCGCTCACCGGCAGCCTGATGGACTACGCGCTGCCGCGCGCCAGCACCGTCGGCGAATTCAACACCACGATGGACGAGTCGACGCCGTGTCTCAACAACCCGATGGGCGTCAAGGGCGTCGGCGAGCTCGGCACCATCGGCGCGACGCCGGCGGTGGCTAACGCGGTGATCGATGCGCTGGCGCGGGCCGGCTACGGCGCGCAGGCGTCGCGCATGCAGATGCCCTTCACGGCGGAGCGCATCTGGCGCGATTGCCTGTCGAAAGGCGCCGCGAAGCGCGGAGCGGCGACGTGAAGCGCATCGTTCTGCTGCGCCACGGCGAAAGCGCGTGGAACAAGGAGAACCGTTTCACCGGATGGACCGACGTCGATCTGACCGCGCAGGGCATCGCCGAGGCCAAGGAAGCCGGACGCCTGCTCGGCGAGGGCGGCTTCGGCTTCGACATCGCGTACACGTCGCTGCTCAAGCGCGCGATCCGCACGCTGTGGATCGTCCAGGACGCGCTCGACCTGATGTGGATCCCGGTGGTGCGCGACTGGCGGCTCAACGAGCGCCACTACGGCGCGCTGCAGGGACTCAACAAGGCGGAGACCGCGCAGAAGTACGGCGACGCGCAGGTGCTGATCTGGCGGCGCAGCTACGACATCGCGCCGCCGCCGCTCGATCGCGAACGACGAACGCTACCCCGGACGCGATCCGCGCTATCGCGACCTCTCGCCGTCGGAGCTGCCGCTCACCGAATGTCTCAAGGATACCGTCGCGCGCTTCGTGCCCTACTGGCGCGACGTGATCGCGCCGAGCGTGCGCTCGGGCAAGCGCGTCATCCTCGCGGCGCACGGCAATTCGCTGCGCGCGCTGGTGAAGCATCTCGATGGCATCGGCGACCAGGAAATCGTCGGCCTCAACATCCCGACCGGCATTCCGCTTGTCTACGAGCTCGACGACGACCTGAAGCCACTGCGCCACTACTACCTTGGGGATCCCGACAAGGTCGCCGCCGCGACGCAGGCGGTCGCCAATCAGGCGAAGGCGAAGCGCGGACTAGCGGTGGCGCGAGAGCGGCGTCCCCTTCACGCGCGCCACTTGCGCAGGAAGTAGCCGTAGACCAGCGTCTGCAGCAGCGCGACCGTGCTCCCGGTCAACACTTCCGCGACGCGGTACATCGCCAGGCGCATTTCCTCCGACAGACCGCTTCCCGTCAGCGCTGCGGCCATCAGCACGACCGTGGTGTTGGGCGCGAGGCGCCAGTTGGGCGGGTAGTTCTGCAACGACATGGCGATGAGCACCGACACCGTCATCGCCACCAGCATCGCCAGGAAATTGGCGCCGAACACCACGAGCGCCAGGCAGGCGACGATCGCGCCGTTGATGGTGTTGATCACGCGCGCGCGAAAATTGGTCTTGGCGATCCTGACGTCGGGCTCGGTGACGACGATGAGCGAGATCAACGCCCAGATCGGCTCGGCCATCCCTACGGCGCGCAGGCCGTACCAGACGATGATCGACCCGGTGAGCAGCTTGCTGACGTAGAGAAGCGCGTTGTCGCGGAGACTCAGGACGGGTAGTTGCATGTCGTGGGACGGTGGTCTGGCACAATGATTATGTCATCGTCCGGGATGCCCAGAATGAAACGTCCCCCCACGCTCGCTCCGCTCGCTGCCTCCGGGGACCGGGTCGGTCGGTCGGACCGGTCCTTGTCGACTGACATGCGGCATGCGGCAGGGCTTCGCTGGCTGGCGGCGTTCACGGTGCTGTGCCTGCTCGCGGCGCTTTTGCTGCCTGCGCTGCCGCAGCCGCCGGACTACCACGCATTCGCCGATCAGCGTCGCCTGTTCGGCGTCGAAAACTTTCTCAACGTGGCCTCGAATGCGGGCTTCCTCGCGGCCGGCGTGGCCGGGTTCGTCGTCACGCTGGGACAGCGCGCGCGTTTCGAGTACGCGAGCGAGCGCTGGCCTTACGCCATGTTCTTCGCCGGGCTGCTGCTCACCGCGCTTGGCTCCGGGCTGGTATCACCTGGCGCCGGACAACGAGCGGCTGTTCTGGGATCGACTGCCGATGACCATCGCGTTCGCCGGATTGATCTCGAGCCAGCTCGTCGATCGCGTCGGCGTGCGCGCGGGTCTCGTGTCGCTGCCGCTGCTGATCGTCGCGGGTGCTGCCGCGGTGATCTACTGGCGCGCCACCGAGCGCGCGGGCGCGGGCAACGTGATGCCATACGCCGTCCTGCAGGGTTACGCCGTCGTCGTGCTGCTGCTCCTCGACGATCCTCGCTACCGTCGCGCTACACCCGCGGCAACGACGTCTACTGGATCTTCGCCTGGTACGTGCTGAGCAAGATCCTGGAAGCCGAGGACGTCGCGGGTGATGGCCGCCGGCGGCATCGTCAGCGGCCACACGCTCAAGCACCTCGCCGCGGCCGCAGCGGGGTTGGTCGCCTGCGGCATGCTCATGCGCCGTCGCCTCGTCGCAAGAGCTCGAACGGGCGGTCCGGACTGAGCGGCGCAACATTGCGCCCGCTGGCCGAAACGGGGATACTCCGCCGCGCAACCTATCGCCCCGTGCGCGTTCCAAGGCAGTCTCGACTCTATTTCCCACTTGCCATGAGCCCGCCGTTCGCGCCCGCTTTTGCCCCGATCTCCCGGGTTGATGTCCCGAAGCATCGCCTCGTCGGCGCGCGAGCGCTCGCCGCGGCGTGCGCGCTGTTCGCGGCCGCGGCTGTCACCGCCGCGCCCGTCACCGCCGCGCCGGTCGAGGCTTCCGCCGCGGCGCCGTGGGTGCACGCCTACGCGGCCTACGGCACACCGAAGTACCCGCGCGGCTTCGATCACTTCGACTACGTCAACCCTAACGCGCCGAAGGGCGGGACGCTCAAGCTCGCCAATCCGGATCGCCGCAACAGCTTCGACAAGTTCAATCCTTACACCATCAAGGGCTCGTCGCCCGCGGGCGCGACGACGCTGATGTTCGAGACGCTCGCGGTGCGCTCGGGCGACGAGCCGATGACCATGTACGGGCTGCTGGCCGAGGACATCGCGGTCGCGCCGGACAAGTCATCGATCAGCTTCCGGCTCAACCCGAAGGCGCGCTTCAACAACGGCGATCCGGTGCGACCCGAGGACGTCAAGTACTCCTTCGACATGCTGACGAGCAAGGCGGCGGCGCCGGGGGTTCGCACCAACCTCGCCGGCGTGAAGTCGGCGACGGTCCTCGACGATCGAACGATCCGCTTCGACCTCGCCGAGAAGACCAACGACACGATCTTCAACGTCGGCGGCATGCCGGTGTTCTCGCGCAAGTGGGGACGAGGGCCCCGACGGCAAGCCGAAGGCGTTCGACGAGATCATCACCGAATATCCGATCGTCAGCGGACCCTACACGATCGAACGGGTCGATTCCGGACGGCGCATCGATTTCATCCGCAACCCCGACTACTGGGCACGCGACCTCGGCGTGACGCGCGGGCAATACAACTTCGAGCGCGTGATCTATCGCTACTACCAGGACAACGCGATCAGCATGGAGGCGTTCAAGGCCGGTGAATTCGACTTCTACGTCGAATACTCCGCGCGGCGCTGGATTCGCGCCAACGCCGGACCGAAGTGGGACGACGGCCGCATCATCAAGCAGACGTTCCCGAACGGTTTCGGCGCGGGCTTCCAGTCGTACGTGATCAACCTGCGGCGACCGCTGTTCCAGGACCGGCGCGTGCGCGAGGCGCTGGTCTACACCTACGACTTCGAGGCGGTCAACGTCTACAAGCAGTACAAGCACACCAACAGCATGTTCGCCAATTCCGAGTTCGCCGCGACCGGCCTGCCGGGTCCCGGCGAGCTGGCGCTGCTCGAGCCGTTCCGGGCGCAGCTTCCGCCCGAAGTGTTCGGCGAGGCATGGATACCACCGCGCAACGACACGTCGCCCAACGCGCTGCGCGAGAACCTCAAGAAGGCGCGCGCGTTGCTCGAAGCCGCCGGATGGAAGCTCGCGCCCGACGGGGTGTTGCGCAACGCGCAGGGCGATCCCTTCGTCTTCGAGTACCTGCGCACGGGTGACGCTGCGGGTCTTGCCGAGGCGGTGTGGCAGCGCAATCTGGAGAAGCTCGGGATCCAGCTCAAGGTTCGTCTGGTCGACTTCGCGTTGTTTCGCAAGCGGCTCGAGGTGTTCGATTTCGACCTCGTCACGATCAGGCTCCCCGATTTCACGCTGCCCAGCGCGGCGGAGCTCAAGGATCTCTACGGCAGCGCCAACGCGGAGACGCAGGGCTCGGGCAACTACCGCGGCCTCAAGAGTCCGGTGGTCGACGCGCTGATCGAGCGCATCGACAAGGCGAAATCGATGGACGAGCTGCGCGATGCGTCGCGCGCTCTCGATCGCGTCATCATATTCGGCTTCTATCAGGTGCCCGACCTGTACCTGTCGGCGGACCGTGTCTCGCGCTGGGACCGGCTCGGGATTCCCGCGACGGTACCCAAGTACTTCACCATCGCATCGCCCAACGGCGACTGGTGGCCGTGGGCGATCACGGCGTGGTGGTCGAAGGACGCAGAGCAGGCCGCCGCCGCGCCGTCGACCGTCCGCTGCGAAAAAAGGTTCCTGAGCGTTCGGCATGCTCGCGTACATCGGCAAGCGCCTTCTGCTCATGATCCCGACTTTGCTCGGGGTGCTCACGCTCACCTTCGTGCTGATCCAGTTCGTTCCCGGCGGCCCGGTCGACCAGATTCTCGCCGAGGCGCGCGCGGGCAAGGGCGGCGACACGGGAGGGTTCACCGGCAAGCGCGACCTCGACGCCAAGCAGATCGCCGATCTGAAAAAGCTCTACGGATTCGACAAGCCGCCGCTGGAGCGCTACGTCGACATGCTCGGCAGCTTCGCGCGCTTCGACCTGGGCAAGAGCTTCATGCGCAACAAGGACGTGTGGCCGCTGATCAAGGAAAAGATGCCGGTCTCGATCAGCCTCGGCCTGTGGACGTTCCTGCTCACGTACCTCATCTCGATCCCGCTCGGCGTCGCCAAGGCGGTGCGCGAGGGGACGCGCTTCGACACGCTCACCACGATGCTCGTGCTCGTCGGCTACGCGATTCCCGGGTTCGTGCTCGGCGTGCTGCTCATCGTGCTGTTCGCGGGCGGAACGTTCCTCGACTGGTTCCCGCTGCGCGGGCTCATCTCCGACAACTGGATGGAGCTGTCGTGGCCGGCGCGCATCCGCGATTACCTGTGGCACATGGTGCTGCCGCTGACCTGCTTCTCGATCGGCAGCTTCGCGGTGGTCACGATGCTCACCAAGAACACGTTCGTCGAGGAGATACGCAAGCAGTACGTGCTGGTGGCGCGCGCCAAGGGTCTGTCGGAGCGGCGCGTGCTGTACCGGCACGTGTTCCGCAACGCGCTCATTCCGCTGGTGACCGGGTTCCCGACGGCGTTCATCGGCGCGTTTTTCGCGGGCTCCCTGCTCATCGAGACGCTGTTCTCGCTCGACGGACTCGGTCTGCTGAGCTATCAGTCGTTGCTGCAACGCGACTATCCCGTCGTGCTCGGCACGCTCTACCTGCTGACGCTCATCGGGCTGGTCGTCAAGCTCATCGGCGACCTGCTCTACGTCGTGGTCGATCCGCGCGTGCAATTCGCCGCGGTGTCCAAATGAGCGCGGACGCCGGCTCCCAGACGCTCGACGGGATCACCGAAGCGCCGTCGGCGCCGGCGCAGCCCTCGCTGTCGCCGAACCAGCGGGCGTGGGCGCGATTTCGCCGCAATCGCCTGGGCTACGTCTCGCTGCTGGCGTTCGCGACGGCGCTGCTGCTGAGCCTGTTCGCCGAGCTCGTGTCCAACGATCGCCCGCTGGTGGCGCGCTATGAGGGCGAGCTTTTTTTCCCGTTCGTGAGCAATCCGCCGGAAACGCGCTTCGGCGGGGACTTCCAGACGCCGACCGATTGGCACGATCCGCTGATCCGGGAGCAGATGGCTCGTCCCGGCAACTGGGCGGTGTTCACCTTCAACGAGTTCGGCGCCAAGACCATCGACGTATTCGCGCGCAACGCCGACCCGGCGCGCCCGGGAAACGGCCACCTTCTCGGGACCGACGAAGCGGGCCGCGACATCGTCGCGCGGCTGCTCTATGGATTTCGCATCAGCATCCTCTTCGGTCTCGCGCTGACGGTCATCACCACCGCGCTGGGCATCGTGATCGGCGCGGTCCAGGGGTACTTCGGCGGACGCGTCGACCTGTTCGCGCAGCGCTTGATCGAGATCTGGAGCTCGGTGCCGGGACTCTACCTCCTGATCATCATCGCCTCGCTGTTCGAGCCGACGCTGCTCCTGTTGCTGGGCGTCCTCGCGATGCTCGACTGGATGCATCTTTCCGACTACGTGCGCGCCGAATTCCTGCGCAATCGCAATCTCGAGTTCGTGAAAGCGGCGCGCGCGATGGGCCTTTCGAACTGGCAGATCATCCGGCGCCACGTGCTGCCGAACTCGATGACGCCGGTGATCACTTTCCTGCCGTTTCGCATGAGCGCGGCGATCCTGGCGCTGACCTCGCTCGATTTCCTCGGGCTCGGCGTCCCCGGGCTGCCATCGCTGGGCGAGCTCCTTCGCGAGGGCAAGGAAAATCTCGACGCATGGTGGATCGCGGCGCCGACCTTCGTGGTGCTGGTGCTGACGCTGCTCATGCTGACCTTCATCGGCGACGCGCTTCGCGACGCGTTCGATACCCGGAAGTCCTGATGAAACATCCCCCCACGCTCGCTCCGCTCGCTGCCCCCCAGGGGGTGAGTCAGTCGGTCGGGGCGGCCCTTCCCGACTGACATGATCACGCCGACCGCACCGCCACCGTTGCTCGAGCTCGATCACTTCTGCGCGAGCTTCGGGTCCGCGCGCGTCGTCGACCGCGTGTCGTTCCGCATCGACGCCGGGGAGAAGTTCGGCCTGGTCGGCGAGTCGGGATCGGGCAAGTCGGTGACCGCGCTTTCGATCCTTCGGCTGGTCCAGGGCGCGACGTACGAGGGTGCGATCCGCTTCGAGGGCGAGGACCTGCTTGCGCGCAGCGAGCGGCAAATGCGCGCGGTGCGCGGCAAGGACATCGCGATGATTTTCCAGGAGCCGATGACCGCGCTCAACCCGCTCTACAACGTCGGCAGCCAGATCGCCGAAGTGCTCGAGCTGCACGAAGGGCTCCGACCGAACCAGGCACGCACGCAGGCGGTCGAGCTGCTGGCGCGCACCGGCATTCCGGAGCCGGCGCGCCGCGCCGCGGCGTTTCCGCATCAGCTTTCCGGTGGACAGCGCCAGCGCGCGATGATCGCGATGGCGCTGGCGTGCAATCCGAAGCTGCTCATTGCCGACGAGCCCACTACTGCGCTCGACGTGACCATCCAGGCGCAAATCGTCGCGCTGCTCGACGACCTGCAGCGCGAGTTCGGCATGGCGATCCTGTTCATCACGCACAACCTCAACCTGGTGCGCCGCTTCACGCACAGGGTCGGCGTCATGGAGCGTGGGCGGCTGGTCGAGCAGGGCGTCACCGAAGACGTGTTCGCGCGTCCGCAGCATGCGTACACGATCCGCCTGATCAACAGCCGTCCTCGTCGCGAGGTGCGTGCGCTGCCTGCCGATGCGCCGGTTCAGATCGCGATGCGCGGGGTCGACGTCGATTTCGTCAGCGCGCAGGGATGGTTCTCACGCCAGACGTTCAGCGCTGTGCGCGACGCGACGCTCGACCTGCGCCGCGGCGAGACGCTCGGCATCGTCGGCGAGTCGGGGTCGGGCAAGACGACGCTCGGCATGGCGCTGCTCGCGCTCCAGCCGATCAGCGGCGGGGAGATCTACCTCGACCAGGCGCGCCTCGACGGTGCCGATCGCGCCACGCTGCGCGCGATGCGGCGACGCATGCAGGTCGTGTTCCAGGATCCGTTCGGATCGTTGAGCCCGCGCATGACCATCGAGCAGATCGTCGGCGAGGGCCTCGAGGTGCATTTCCCGGAGCTCGACGCGCAGGCGCGCCGCCAGCGCATCGTCACCATGCTCGGCGAGGTCGGCCTGGTCGAGTCGCGCGGAATGGAGAATCTTCTCGGCCGCTATCCGCACGAATTCTCCGGTGGGCAGCGCCAGCGCATCGCGATCGCGCGCGCCGTGGTGCTGCGTCCCGAGGTGCTGGTGCTCGACGAGCCGACGTCGGCGCTCGATGTGTCGGTGCAGCAGCAGGTGCTCCAGCTGCTCGGCGAGCTGCAGCGCAGGTACGCGATGAGCTACGTGTTCATCAGCCACGATCTCGCGGTCGTTCGGGCGATGGCGCATCGCGTGCTGGTGATGAAGGATGGCGAGATCGTCGAGCAGGGCGACGCCGAATCGATGTTCGCGTCGCCGCAGCAGCCGTACACCCAGGCGCTGCTGCAGGCCGCGCAGCTGGCCTGACGGATTGCGCGCTGCGGCAATTGGGAAGCATCGCCTTCGCCGCGCTGGCGGACAAGTTCATCGCATCATTTCGAAATAGAGGACATCTTGCGTATCCTGATTGTCGAAGACAACGCCGACGTTGCAAACTCGCTGGCGGACCTGCTCAAGAGCGACGGCTTCGCCGATGTGAGCATCTGCGCCCGATGGCGAGACCGCGCTGGCGTCGATCCGTCGCACGGTTCCCGATCTCGTGCTGTGCGATCTCGGGCTCCCGGGCAGCATCGACGGATTCGGAGTCGCCCGCGCGTGCCGGCGCGAGCAGACGCCTGCAGAGCGTGCGCCTGGTCGCGATAACCGGCATAGGCGATACGGAGGCGCGAAGCAAGGCGCTCGCCGCCGGCTTCGATGAGCTGCTTTCCAAGCCTATTCGTCTCTCGGTGCTCAGCGACTGTGTCCGCGGCACTCCGCCGGTGCGGTGAGCGCACGTCGCGATGTGAGCTGAACCGCGCAAGGAAGGCCTGTAGGATATCGGTTTATTTCCCGCATTGATCAAGGACACGCCCATGGCTCGCATCATTGGCGCCATCGCCAGCTCGCACACGCCGACGATCGGCTTCGCGTTCGACCGCAACAAGCAGGACGACCCGGTATGGGCGCCGATCTTCGAGGCGTACCGGCCGATCCAGGCGTGGCTGGCCGAAAAGCGTCCCGACGTGCTGCTGTTCATCTACAACGACCACGTCACGTCGTTTTTCTTCGACCACTATTCGGCGTTCGCGCTCGGCATCGGCGAATCGTATGCGGTCGCCGACGAAGGGGGCGGGCGCGCGCGCGCTGCCGCCGGTGAGCGGGCATCCGGGGCTCGCGGCGCATCTCGGCGCGTCGCTGATGGCCGACGAGTTCGACATGTCCTTTTTCCAGCACCGCGCGCTCGATCACGGGTGTTTCTCCCCGCTGTCGATGATGGTGCCGCACAGCCCGAAGTGGCCGGTGTCGATCGTCCCGCTGCAGGTCGGCGTGCTGCAGTTCCCGATTCCCACCGCGCGCCGCTGCTTCCGGCTCGGACAGGCGCTGCGTCGCGGCATCGAGAGCTACCCCGAGGACATCGGCGTGGCGATCGTCGCCACCGGCGGTCTTTCGCACCAGGTGCACGGCGAGCGCGCCGGCTTCAATGATCCCGACGTGGGACGCGCAGTTCATGGACCTGCTCGAAAAGGAGCCCGAGCGGCTCACCGAGATGACGCACGCCGAATACGCGAAGCGCGGCGGCCTCGAAGGCTCGGAGGTGATCATGTGGCTGGTCATGCGCGGCGCGATGGGCGCGCGGGTGCGCTGTCTGCATCGCAGCTACTATCTGCCGTCGATGGCCGGCATCGGCACCGCCATCTACGAAAGCATGGGCGCGCCGGACGATGCGCGCTCGATCGAGGACATCCGCGCCGGCGTCGACCACCAGCTCGCCGGCATCGAGCAGCTGGCCGGGACGTATCCGTTCGACTTCGCGCGCAGCGTCAAGGCGTACCGGATCAACGATTTCCTGCATCGGCTCGTCGACCCCGCGCACCGGGCGCGTTTCCTGGCCGATCCAGAAGCGGCCTTCGAGGCCGCCGGGCTGTCCAGCGAGGAGCGCGACCTGATCCGGCGCCGCGACTGGCGCGGCATGATCCACTACGGCGCGATATTTTTCGTGCTCGAAAAACTCGGCGCCGTCGTCGGCGTTTCCAACCTGCACATCTACGCCGCGATGCGCGGCGAGTCGCTGGAGGACTTCCAGAAGACGCGCAACGCGCCGGGCGCGCTTTACTCGGTCGCGGGCGCGTCGTCGGACAAGCTCGAATGGGACCGCGCGCGACCGCGCTAGTGCCGCAGGGCCGCCCCAAGGCACTCGCCCCCTGGGGGGAGGCGGCGCGCAGCGCCGCTTCGGGGGGACATGACCGTCCTACTTGGGCCGCCCGCTGCCGACACCGCGGCTCGCAGCGCGAGCAGATAGCTGTCGACGCCGAAGCCCGAGATCTGTCCCAGGATGATCTCGGCGAACACCGACTTGTGGCGGAATTCCTCGCGCGCGTGGATGTTCGACATGTGCAGCTCGACGACCGGCACGGTCAGGATGGCGAGCGCGTCGCGAATGCCGTAGCTGTAGTGCGTCCACGCTCCGGCGTTGAGCATCACGCCGTCCATCTTCTCCGCGTAGGCCTCGTGGATGCGCTCGCACATCCCTTCCTCGCTGTTGGTCTGGAAGCTGGTGACCTTGACGCCCAGCTCCTTGGCGAGCGCCTTGAGGCGCGCATCGATCTGGTCGAGGGTGATGGTCCCGTACTGCTTGGGGTCGCGCTTGCCGAACATGTTGTGGTTGATGCCATGAAGCATCAGGAATTTTTTCATGCGTCTTTCCTTTGAATAATGCGGACAGGAGCCGCGGTGTTCAGTGCGGGGTGGTGTCGACGATCGCTCCGGTGCGCGCGGACTCGGCGATCGCCTCGGTGATGCGCAAGTTCTGGAGACCGTCGCGGGCGCTGACGATGGGCGCTGCCTCGCCCCGGATCACCGCGCCGAAGTGCTCGATCTGGTGCTTCAGCGGGTCGTCGCGCGTCATCTCCGCGACGCTGGTCTCGAAAGGCTTCCACCACGAGCGATCCTCGGCTTTCGCGTAGGTCTTCAGGCGCATGGTCGGGATCGACAACGAGCCGAAGGTGCCCGCGATGACGTAGCAGTCCTCGTCAGGATAAGTCGAGTACGCCTTGTTTTCCTGCGAGGTCTGCTCCCAGCTCCTTGCCGACGCCGCCGTATCCGAAAGCATGAACGAGCCGAGCGCGCCGTTGGCGAATCGCAGGCCGATGGCGACGGTGTCCTCGACCGGAAAGCCGCGCGTCGCATTCGACGAGAAGGCATGTACCGCGACGATGTCGCCGCAGAGCATGCGCAGGTTGTGCACCTCGTGGATCATGTTGATCAGGATCGGGCCGCCCCCGATCTGGCGGCGCCATGCCGCGTCGGCGAAGTATTCATCCGGCTTGAAAAAGACCGCGCTGCCCATGACCGCGACGAGCTTGCCCAGCTTGCCTTCGTCGATCACCTGCCTGGCGCGCGCCATGATCGGACTGTGCGCGCGGTGGTGCCCGATGAGCATCTTCGCGTCTGCCTTTTCCGCGGCCTTCACCAGCGCCTCTCCTTCGCGCACGGTCGCCGTAATCGGCTTTTCCAGCAGCATGGGCACGCCGGCGGCGATGCACTTCAGGGCGTGCTCGAGATGGAGCTTGTTCGGCGTGGCCAGGATCACGCCGTCGGGCCGATCCTTCCCGAACAGCTCGTCGAGCGACTTGTAGAGCGGCACGCCCGCCTTGTCCGCGACCGCCTGCGCGCCGGGTGCGGGATCCACGATCGCCGACAGCGCGCAGGTCGGGCTGCGCTGCGCGACCGCCATGTGCGCGAGTCCGATATAACCCGCGCCAGCGACCGCGATGCGTGTCTTGGCCATAACGTGTCGGCCCGACGCCGGGCCCCGCGGCGCGGGACCCGGACGGTGTCGCCTTGCTACGCAGTTGCCTTGGCCATTCTCGCGTCGGAGATGCTTTGCTCGCGCACCCGGTCGTACTCCGCCTTCGGAACGGGAACGGCGTCGGCTTTACCGAGGTCGTTCATGTGGACACGATACGTTTCCCGCGCGCTCCAGGCCGCGATGGCGACGATGCACGAGACGGCCAATGTGATCGCCCCGATTTTCAGCGGGATATCCGTCGAACCAGGGGGAGCGACGGCGACGAACAGCGCCGGCAGCAGCGCGGTGACCGCGGTCCCGATGTTCTGCGAGATCGCCATGCCCGAGACCCGGGTTTTCGTCGGGAACATCTCGGGATACATGCTCGGGAAAACCGCGTTGTAGCCCTGATAGACGACACCCCACATGATGAGCGACATGGCGATGGCCATCGGTACGTTGTGGATGCTGATCGCGTACAGGTAGCCGAACGACATCAACCCCGACACCAGCGCGCCGACGATCACCGGCGGGCGGCGGCCGATCTTGTCCGACAGGTTGCCGACAAAGGGAATCACGATCACCGCTACGATGTTGCCCAGCACCGGAATCCAGAGGTAGAGGTCCTTCTCGAAGTTGATTCCGTATCCCGGTTGCACCGCGTACGCCGCGCCGAATATCGTGGTGACCACCGGAATCACGTTCATGAGCGACATGCAGACGACACGGAGCATGTCCCGCCAGCTATTCTGGATGGCCGTGATGATCGGCGATTTCGGCAGCTCGTGATGCTCGGCCTCTTCGGCAAAGGCGGGGGTTTCGTCAACCTTGCGGCGAATGATGAAGCCCGCGATGATGACCACTACGCTAGCCAGGAAGGGGATCCGCCAACCCCACGAGGCGAAAGCCTCCGGGTTCATATAGTGCGCTAGCGGCAGGAAGACCGCAGCGGCGAGGATTTGCCCGGCCTGCACGCCCTGCAGCGTGAAGCTCGCGAAAAAGCCGCGCCGGCCGAACGGGGCATGCTCGAGAATCATCGAGCTGGCGCCGGAAATCTCCCCAGCCACCGCGAAGCCCTGGATAAGCCGAAGCATGACCAGCAAGAACGGCGCCCACCAGCCGACCTGCGCATACGTCGGCAGAAGTCCCACCCCCATCGTCGAGATCCCCATCAGGAACATGCAGACGATCAGCACCGTCTTGCGACCGTGGGTGTCACCCCAGTGGCCGAGGAAGAACGCGCCGATCGGCCGCGCGACGTAGCCCACCCCGTAGGTCGCCAGCGACGCTACGATGGCGACCGTGGGGTCACCCTTGGGGAAGAAGAGCTGCGGAAAAATCAGCGCCGCGGCGGTCGCGTAGATGAAGAAGTCGTAGTACTCGAGTGCCGATCCGATCCAGCCGCTGGCCGTCGCCTTTTTCGTCTGGTGCGCGCCGTGGGGCTCATGTTCCCTAGCATCAGCCATTTTGCGTCTCCTCCAAGAAACGATCGTACGAACTGGGTGATCCGATTGACGGCGTGTCGATCATACCCCCCCGAATTGACTTTGGGATTCCTGGCGCGATGAATATTTGGTACGCGTGGTACAAATTCGTATCGCTACGGCGATGTCTTCAGCGGAATGCAAGTTGCGTGCCTGTCAGCGTCCGACAGAAACGATCATGCTTCGTGAGCGACACGACCGCTCAACCGCCCCGATCCCGGCGGGGTTTTTGAAAAATTTGCAAAGTCGGCACAGGCTCCCGCGTCGGATAGAATTGGGACATGACTCCTCGGAAAGATCGTACTGCTTCGGCATGCTGATGAACCTGACGCTGGAGCTTTCCTACAAGCGCGCCGAGGCAAGGTCTCGGTCAAGGCCATTACGCAGCCTTGCTGAAACGATCAGGTTCTCATGACACTCCAGCGCTATCGTGAAAAACGCGATTTCAAGGCGACCCCGGAGCCGCGCGGGCGGGTCGCGTCCAGGAAATCGAAGCAGCTTTCATTCGTCATCCAGAAGCACGCGGCCAGTCACCTGCACTACGATTTCAGGCTCGAGCTCGACGGCGTGCTGCTGAGCTGGGCCGTCCCCAAGGGACCCAGCCTCGATCCGGCGGACAAGCGCCTCGCGATGCACGTCGAGGACCATCCGCTCGAGTATGGTGACTTCGAAGGCATCATCCCCGCGAAGCAATACGGCGGAGGCACCGTGCTGCTGTGGGATCGCGGCACGTGGACGCCCGTGGGAGACGCCGCGGCGGCGTACAAGAAAGGCCGGCTCAAGTTCGAGCTCGCGGGAGAGAAGTTGCGCGGCGGATGGAACCTGGTTCGCACGCACGGCGGCAAGTACGCCGGTGGCGGCAAGGAGGCGTGGCTGCTGATCAAGGAGAACGACGATTTCGCCCGACGCGGCGTCGATGCGCGCATCGTCGATGCGCAGCCCGAAAGCGTGGCTTCCGGTCGCAGCATCGAGGAAATCGCCAAGGATCCCGGGCATGTCTGGCAATCCAACCGGTCGGTCGCCGAGAACGTCAAGGGCGGTGCCCTGGCGGCGGCGCCAAGGCCACGAAGCCGACGAAGACAGCGAAAGCACATGAGGCGGCTGCGGTCGCCGCCCAACCCGCCAGAATCGCGCCGGCAAAGGTCAAGGGCGCGGTGAAGGCGTCGCTCCCCAAGACGCTGACACCAGAGTTCGCGACGCTGGTCGAAACCATTCCTGCCGGCGACGACTGGCTGCACGAGATCAAATACGACGGCTATCGCATGGTGTGCCGGATCGACGGAGGCGACGTGCGCATCCTGTCGCGCAACGGCAAGGACTGGACCGCGGAGCTGCCATCGATCGCCAAGGCGGTGAAGCGGCTCAAGGTGAAATCGGCGTGGGTCGACGGCGAGGTGGCGGTGATGTCGCCCGACGGTCGAACCAGCTTCCAGCAATTGCAGAACGCGCTCTCCGATTCTTCCGGCGCCGACCTGACGTACTTCGTATTCGACCTTCCGTACGTCGACGGTTACGACCTGCGCAACGTGCCGCTGAGCGCGCGCAAGCAGGTCTTGCGCGGCGTCGTCCCCGCGGGCGATCCCGTGCTGCGCTACGGCGTGGAAGTCGTGGGCAACGGCGACCAGTTCATCGCCCAGGCGTGCAAGCTCGGTTTCGAGGGCGCGGTGTCGAAGAAGATCGCGTCGACGTACAAGGACGGCGCGCGCAACCGCGAGTGGATCAAGGTCAAGTGCGGCAAGCGCCAGGAAATGGTGATCGGCGGCTTCACCGATCCGCAGGGCAGCCGCGCCGGATTCGGTGCGCTGCTGCTCGGTGTCTACGAGCCCGACGGGACGCTGCGGTACTCCGGTCGCGTCGGAACCGGCTTCGACGATCGGCTTCTGGGCGAGCTGCGCGGCGCTCTGGACAAGCTCGAGCGCGACAAGCCGGCGTTCTCCAACCCGCCGCGCGGATACGAAGCGAAGGGCGTGCATTGGGTCGAGCCCAAGCTCGTCGGCGAAGTGTCGTTCACCGAATGGACCGACGAGGGAACGCTGCGCCATCCTTCGTTCGAGGGGTTGCGCAAGGACAAGAAGGCGACCGACGTCATCCGCGAGCGCGCCGCCGTGGCGCCCGGACAGTCCGGCGAGAAAGACGAGCGACCAGTGCGGCGAGCAAGGCGGCGACCAAGGCGGCGATGAAATCTTCCCGCGCGCCGGCATCCGGTATCGTGACCTCGTCGAAGACCTCGACCAAGGATTTGGTGGTCGTTGCCGGCGTCACCATTTCGCACCCGGACAAGATGCTGTTCCCCGAGGCGAAGCTGACCAAGCGTCGATCTCGCCTCGTACTACGAGAAAATCGGCCCATGGCTGGTGCCTCATCTGGCGGGAAGGCCGCTGAGCCTGGTGCGCTGCCCCGACGGCTGGAAGAACCAGTGTTTCTATCAGAAGCACGCCGACAAGAGCGTCAACGCCGAAGTGACGCGCGTCGAGGTTCCGGAAGGCAAGGGCACGGCGACCTACATGGCCGCGGATTCGGCGATGGCGGTCGTCGCCCTGTCGCAATGGGGTGTGACCGAGTTCCACCCGTGGGGCTCACGCGTGCCCAAGCTCGACCGGCCCGACCGCCTGATTTTCGACTTCGATCCCGATGACGGCGTCGCCTGGTCAGACATCGTGAGTGCCGCACAGGTGATGCGCACGCTGCTGGGCGAGCTGGGATTGACCCCGTTCCTGAAGACCACGGGTGGCAAGGGCCTGCACGTGGTCGTGCCGATTCGCCCCACGTTGCAATGGCCGGAAGCCAAGGCATTCACCAAGTCGGTGGCCGACTTACTGGTGAGGACCTTTCCGGACAGGTTCATCGCCACGCTGTCCAAGGCGCAGCGCACGGGAAAGATCTTCATCGATTATCTTCGCAACGCCGAAGGCGCGACCGCAATCGCCGCGTACTCGGTGCGCGCGCGCAGCGGCGCGCCCGTCGCGACGCCCATCGACTGGGCGGAAATGGGCAAGGACATTCGCTTCGATCATTTCAACGTGACGAACGTGCCGGCTCGGATGGCGCGGATGAAAAAAGATCCCTGGGGTGAATTCTTCGAGGTGCGCCAGGCCGTGACCAAATCGGTGCTGGCGAGAGTTTCGGGGTCCTAACGCGACGCGCGACGCAGGAAAAGCACGCCCACTCGGTTCCGACCGTCACGCTGAATGCCTTGCGCGACATCGACGACGGCGCCGCAGTGCGCCGCGCGGCTGGCAAAAGGTAGCGCGGCAGTGTATTTTCGGCACGTCGAAAGCCTGGCCTGGGAGGTTATCGGTGCGAATCAACGTGGAATCGTTCTTCGAGCACTTCGACAGCAGCCTGCGCGACGCGCTTTCCAAGGCGCTTGAAGAAACCGCGCCCGGCGAAAACCGGCGTGACGCCGGCAAGCTATATCACGCGTTTCGGCGCCACGCCATCATCGATCTCGCACCGTGGGAGTACATTCCATCGGACGCCACCGAGCAAACGCACATGGGATTGCCGCCGGTGAAAATGTCGCGCGATCCCGGAGCCAAGGACGGAACGTAGCTCCGCGTAAGCCCCACGCTCCCGAGTGAACGCCGCGCCGCGGGCGCCCGGCCGGCGCGGCGCTCGGCCGGGCGCGCGATTCACTGCAACTTCGCAGCTGCCCAGCTCGGCCGTCGATCGCAGTAAGGCGATATCCGACCGCTGGTATCGACGCGGTTGAGCATCGCCTCGACCGGGACGCGCAGCCGCTCGCCGTAGGTCGCATAGGCGCCGAGCGCTGTCTGGCAGGTGCGGTCGAGATTGCTCGTGACCGCGAGCTCGACAAGGAACGCCTTCGCGGCATCGACATCGCGCCCGGTCAATGCGCTCGCGATCGCCAGCGTGTTCCAGTCGCTGAACCGCATCGATCGCTGCGGCCCGCTGACCAGGATCGCGTAGAGGGCGAGCTGGCGCGCGAGCTCGGGCTGCATCGGGCTCGTCTTCAGATGCAGCCAGGCGAGGTAGGCCGCGATGTTGGGATCGCGCGGGTTCGCGGCGAAAGCACGAAGCTCCGTGTTGAGCGCTTCGCTCGCGTGGCCCGCGAGGTAGGCGCGTCGCGCATCCTCGTGCAGCCGGCGCGCGTGGATGGGCTCGATGTCCGAGGCGGGAATCCATGCGGTGTCGCTTCACCCACCTGGCGTCCGCGGCCTCGACGACGGCCTGCTGTTGCGAGCGCTGCGTCGCAGTCGCGGCGAGTCCCAGGACCCTGGCGACATCGGGTTGTGCCTGCGCCGCGACGCGAGGCACGACGTCGGTGAGCATGCGCCGTGCCTGCGTCGCCAGAGCGTCCTGCGCCGCGGCGTCGCCGCGCGCCACAGGTTCCGCGGTCCGCGGCGACTCAGGCTCGGGCGCCGCGCGGGTCAAGACTTCCGCCTGCGCCTGAGGGCGCGCTTGCGGAGGCAACGCCGCCACGGGCGGCGCGGCGGGCAGGACGCGCCGTTCCTCCACCGGCGCGGCCGGACCCTGGAGGCCGCCGAACATTTTTCCCAGGCTGGCGATCAGCGTCTGCCAATTCGCGGGCGAATGCGGCTTCGATGCTGTACCGTCGCCTGCGTTCGACGGCGCGGCTCGACGCGGCTCGACCGGCGCCGGCTCGCCGCGCTCGGGGGCCGCTGCGGCGGGTGGAGTGGCGGCGATCCGCTCCTCGGCGCCGCCGCCGCGGCGATACCAGTCGCGGGGCGAGTCGTCACCGCGGCTGCGGTCGGGACGCGCCCGTCGTTCGGCGTATCGCTCGCCGCGATCGACACCGGCGCGGTTGCGGGGGCGGTAGCGGCGGCTTGCGCGGTGGAATCTACGCCGGGCACGCGCGGAAGGTACCGGCGCGCCCCAAGGCCGATCCTGCGGCTTCGCAGGCGCTCGCGAGCCAGTGCGCGTCGGCGGGGCGGCGGAGGCCACGCTCACCCCGCGCCACTGCTTCGCGCTGGCGATTTGCGGCGGTGGAGGCGGACGGCTCGCACGGGCGGGTGCATCCGCAGACTGCGACGCGATCTTCGAGGACTTTCGATTCGGCGGCGGCGAAGACTTCGGACGCGCGGGCGTGCCGCGAGACGAAGCCGCCGGGCGCTCGGCAACGGGCGCAGGACTCCGTGGTTGCCGGCGGCGCGGCTGCCGACGCCGTCGCGCTGGGCGCTGGCGACGTGGACTCGCTGGCGGGTGCGGGGCGGTTTCCGGCGCGACCGAAGGTGCAGCGCTCGCCAATGCCGGCGAAGCGGAAGCGGTGGCCGGTTTCGGCTCGGCCTCGCGTGCGGTCGTCTCCGCGGTCGCTTCTGCGCCGGGACGCCGCGTGGCGTCCAGCATGCCCCGCGCCGCGCCGATCATTTCACGCACATCGTCGATCAGCGGGCGCTCTGGATTGCCGATGAAGGAAGGCGCGGCAAGCGCGGCGAGCGCGCACAGCACCGGAGCGACCACCGCCGCCTTCCGCATGCTGCGTCGTGCTGGCGCGGAGGGAGGCGCGCCGCGCACGACGGTCACGGCGGTCGGACCCTGGATCCGGGAGGCGAGGCGCGAGGGCGGGCTGGTGAAATCGGTGGGCCGGGCAGCGAGCGGGATAGCGGGTGGAGTTGCGACCCGCGCCGGCGGCGTGACGAGGCGAGCGGCGTTGGGAACACGGATCGACGGCGCGATGCGCGTCATCGGGGTGATCGGCGCGCTCGCGCGGCTTCGACGGTGGCTTCGCGCGCAAGCTCCCAGCCGCGATCGAGCGAGGCGACGAGGTCCTTCGCGGCGAGGCGGGCATCGGTGTACTCCATGAGCTGCTGGTGCGGTCGCCAATGCGGAATGTCGCGATCGTGGCACTCGCGCAACCGGAAAATGAGCGTGCGCGCGTCGTCGAAACGCTCGGCTGTCCATCCCGTCTCCGCGGACGGAGGCTCGCCCGGAAGATAGCGCTTGAGCATCGCCGCGAGGCTGTAGAGATCGCAGCGCCAGTCGAGATCCCGGGTCGGCTGCAGGTCGCCGCGGCGGCCGGCGTCGAGCGCGCGCAAAAGGCGCGGCGACTGGTAGTCGTAGTCCTTTTGCCAGCCGATGGGCAGTGGTGTCGCGAGATTCTCGCCGGAGACCACCGAGAACGCGAAATCGATCAGCGCGAGTCTCTGGAATATCGGATACAGCGCCTCGGTCGCGTCGGGATCGAAGCTCGGCGGCCCGTAGGGAATGCAGATGTTGTCGCCCTTGATGTCGAGGTGCACGAGCCCCAGCGAATGAATTTCCTCGAGCGCCGCGATGCAGGAATGCGCCAGCGACCACCAGTGCGCGCAATCCTCGAAGACGTGGCGATAGACCCTTCCGTCGCGCAAGCCCGGCAGCAAGCGTCGCCCACTGGTCGACGGTGACGCCGGCGTCGTAGGTCTGCACCAGGCGCAATCCTCCCTGCGCGCCGCCGTCGAACTGCACGACGCTCGGAACGCAGCGGATACCGTGGCCGATCAGGCGCGCCAGAATGCGCCACTCGCGCTCGGTCCACTGGCCGAAGTCGGCGTCGCTGGTCGCGAGGAAGCGCTTGGTGTAGCGACGGCGCTCGCCCGCCGCGACCGCCTCGCGATACACCTCGACGTGCTCGCCGGTCGCCATCTTCAATCGTCCGCGACCAAAAACGTGCTCGATTTGCGACGTGATCATGATTGCGCCCTCGTGTGGGGGAGAACGGTCGACTGCAGATGTTGCGCGGTGACGCGGTCGGCAGCGAACCACAGCAAGGCACCGCCGAGCAGAGTGATCAGCGCCGCCAGCGCGAGCAGACGCGCCAGCGGCCCGCGCCGGGGCTCGGTGCGGTGCACGACCAACGCCGTCGCGTCGTCGCTGCTGCCGCGCGTGCGCGCGAATTCGATCAGCCGCACGCAGCGCTTCGCGAGCGGGATGGGGCCGCGCAGCAGTCGCGCGATGTCGCCCGGCGCGGCGTGCTTGTGCACTCCGTCGCTGCACAGGAGCAGCATCTCGTCGCGACCCAGATCGACGTCGCAGACATTCGGCGCGTCGACCGCGCCATTGCCGACCATGCGGGCGGGATCGTCGAGCGACGCTCCGTGCGGCGGCTGCTCGCTCAGATGCCGGTAGGTGTCGTCGCGGGTCAGCAGCTGCGCCGCACCGCCCGCCGCGCTCACCCGATAGACGCGGCAATCGCCGACCCACGCGATCAGCCACCGCGACAGCGACGCTCCGGTTCCGGCGCACAGCGCGACCGTCGCCGCGCCCGATGCGTCGGTTCGGCGCGCGATGCTGCGGCCCACCTCGCGGTCGGCGTCGAGCACGGCGCTGCGCACCGCATCCGCGTCGAGAGGACCGTGCTCGAGCGTTTCGTGCAGTCGACTCACCAGCTCGCTGCTGGCGCACGAAGCCATCGCGCCCGAGGCTGACGCCGTCGGCGACGACGAACAGCGGCGACGCTGCCGTCGAGCGCGCTGTGCCCGTCCTCGTTGACGGCATGGAAGCTGCCGCGCGAGGAGGCGACCGCGGCGTCGAGCCGCACGCGGCCGCGTGAATACGCGCGTTCGCGCACGAACGACGCAATGTCGCCGCGGCGGGCGTGCCGTGGTGTCGGGCGATCGCGCGATGGCGCGGGGTTCATGGGGCGCTGGCGTTCCGGATTGTCGCCGGCGCTCACGACGCGCGCGACAGCGTCAGCACGCACGACGATTCCTGCGCCGCGTCGCTGCCGAGGACGAGCGTCTCCCCCGGCGTCCACTGGAATTGCGTCCCCGGGCCGTGCGCGATTCCGTCGACCGACGACGCCATTGTCGCCATGAACGACGATCGTCGCGCCGGACTCGTCGAGCGCGACGATGTCGAAATGCTGTCCCGAGACGTCGGCGTGCGCCCAGTCGATCACCAGCGCCTGATTGCGCGAGCGGCCGACGCGAAACGGAAGCGCGCTCGGGGAGCACATCGACGCTGCGAGCGCCGGAGGCCATGCGAGCCGTGATGGTCAACGCGCCCTCGCGGCGGCGCGGCGGCGCGATCGGCGTCACCGGGGTCGGCGGCGATGCGGCGCTCCTCGACGCGCGGGGTTCGCTGGCCACCGCGGGTCGCAGCGACAATCGCGGATACTGCCGCGGCTCGCCTTGCACCTGCGCGGAGAGCACGAGCCACGCGCCGGCGCGAGCTGCGATCGGCGGCGGACGGCGGCACGCCTTGCGGTCCTTGCTGCGAGCGGGCGACGGCGCCATTCGCCGACTCGACGCGAATGCCGTTGGTCGATCCGGTGTCGGCCACCCACCAGGCGCCCTTGTCGAACCAGATCTCGCAATGGCGACGGCTCGCATAGACGCCGTTGACCACGATGTCGCAGCCGTCGCCCTTGCCGATCGCGTAGCGCTGGCCCGCGACGACCGACGTGAGCTCGAGGTGTCGTTCGCCGTCGGCATCCTCGATGTCGATCGCCAGTGCCGGCGCGGCGAGCGGCGTCGGCGCGCCGCGCGCGCGCCGCACGGGTTGCTCGCCGGCGGGCGGCGGCGCGTCGAGCTCCGACCAGCGCCCGAGCAGCATCACCCGGTAGGGACGCGCGACGCTGCGCGGTGCGCCGCGGCGAAGCTCGGCGAGCAGATCCGCGTAGCGTTCCGGCTCGTCGTCGCGCGGCCTGCTGCGTGGCATTGAGTCCCGCGAACTGCGAGAGGTCGATCGCGCTCGCGTTGCGCAGCCCGGCGATGACCTCCCTGGCGAGGTACTGCTTGATCTGCTCGGGCTTGAACTCGGCGACGAACCTTCGCAGCAACTCGCGATGCTCGTCGGCCTCGTCGCACTCGACCTCGATCGAGCTCAGCACGTAGCGGTCGCGCTCGGCGATCGCCAGATGCAGGCGGAGCTGCGTCGTCACGAACTGCTCGAGCTCCTCGCGGATCGCTCCGATCAATGGGCGGTACGGGCCGAGTGCTTCGGCATCGCTCGCGGCCGCCGCGCGCGCTTTCCGAATGCGTGCATGCTGGGCTCGAGCGCGTCCGTGGAAGGCGCGTTCGCGCCGCTCTCGGGCGCGGTGGCGCGCGACCGGACGTTCTCCAGGCGGTTCGCCTTGTTCACCATCCAGCTCTTGAGCTTCATGGCCTTGCTCCTTCCCATGCGCGGCATTGGCGCTTAAGTCCGATATGCGATCACCAACGTGGCGAGCGGCCCTTCGCGATCCAGCGGTCGCACGCGCGCCGCCGACGGCAGTCCGTAGCGGTCCGACAGCCGTTCCAGAAATCGTCCCCACGCCGGCTGGATCGCGTCGCCGGCATCGACGCGGCGCTTGAGCGCCGGCAGCGACAGCTCGATCTGCACGGCGATCGACGACACGTCGCCGACCTGCACGATAGCGCGGCGCAGCGTGTCCTCCATGTCGGCGAGGCAGGTCGCGAACGGACCGTCGAAGGTCCAGACGAGCGGCCCGCCGATATCCTCGGCGGCCCGCGGCCGTTGTTTGCGCAACGGTTTCATTGCGCACTGCATTTCGCACTCATTTCGCACTCTGCGCGACGCGCGCCGGCTGCGCGAGGACGCCCACGTGACGGCCGGCGATCTGCATCGCGATCTCCGCGGCGGGATTGGGCCCGTGGTCGCCGGCGCCGTGGACGCGCCCGGTGTCGGCGAGCCAGTTGCGCTCGGTGAGCACGCCGATCACCTTGGTCCAGCGCGGGTCGTCGGGCCGCGTCCGGTACGCCGCGACGTACCACTTGTACGGGCGCAGCGGTCCGCAGGCATCGCGGTCGCGTCGAGGCTGCGCCGCGCGCGGCCGCGCACAGCCGGCGAGCTCGTCGAGCGAGCGCTCGTCGTTGGGAAAGGTCGGCGTTCCGGTCTTGCCGGCGATCCAGTCCATCCGCGCGCAGGTGCGCGCATCGAACACCTGCTCGCATGCGAGCCGCGCCGTGCCGGCGCGATGACTGAACGACAGGCCGCTGATGATGACTTCGGCGACGTCGTGCGGTATGGCATTGGGCTGCGCGTCGGCGACGCTCCAGCTCAAGGTCGGCGCTGTCCCGCCGCGCCGGTGCCGTGCACCGACTCCACCAGATGCGGCGCGCGCACCTCGGTTTGTCCGTTGGCGGCCGCGGCGAGCATCGCCATCATCCCCGCGACGCCGAGCGCGCTCGCGCGCGCATGACCCTGTCCCCAGCCTTCGGCGACGACGTCGACCACGACGCCGCCGCTGCACTTGCCCCAGTCGTCCTTGCTCAGCCGTCGTCCGTCGGGCGCCGGCGGCGCAGCGCTGCAGCTTGGCGGTGTCGAGCGCGATCGCGGGCCGCACGTGAAACGGCGCGCCGAGCTTGCCCGCCAGCGGCTCGGCGAGCAGCCGGCCGTAGGGAACGGGCATCGCGAGCGGACGCGCCGACGCCGTTGCCGGCGCGCGCATCGAAGCTGCGCCCGAACAGGAGGTCGCGTTTGCCGCACAGCTCGCTCGGCTCGGCGCAATCGCCGTTCCATCCGAACGCGGGCGCCATCGCCTGGACTTCCCACGGCCGCGCGCAGGGACCGAAGCCCTGGTCGGCGCAGAACATGCGGTCGAGAAAGCGCGCCGAGTCCGATCGCATCAGCTGTGCCGCGCAGGCTGTTGGTCGACGGCACAGCCGTTGGCGCGCGCGCGAGCTCGGCGCGCTCGGCGGCGAGCCAGCGCGCGCCGACCTGCGGGTCGGAGAGGAATGCCGCCGCCATGATCGGCTTGATCATCGAGCCCGGCATCGCGTCGTGAAAGACCGCGGGATTGAGCAGCGCATCGGGGCGATAGCGGATCGGATAGGGAAGCCGCTTGTCGCAGTGCGCGGACGCGGCCGGGCCCGTCGTATTCCTGGCGCGTGCACGGCGAGAGCGCGCCGGCGAGCGCCTCGATGCGGCCGCTCTCGACGTCGATGATCGCGACCGCGGCCATGCGCACCATCGCGTGCTCGAGCAGCGCGATGCCCGACCGCCTGCACGCCGTCGTCCTTGCGCGTGCATGCCCAGCGCCCGGCAGACGTCGTCGCGCCCGGTGTAGCACGCGGCCGTCTGCTGCGCCAACGCCTGCAGCGAGGGGTCGATCGTGAGATCGATGGAGAAGCCGACGTCGACCGGCGCTCCGCCGATGTCGATCCGGTTCGGGCCGCGACCGTCGGCTCGGCCTGCGCGCCCTGCGCGGCGCGCGCGGTGGTCTGCGCTGCATACAGCGATCCGGACGGCCGGTGCAGCGTCTCGAGCGGCTGCAGCATGACGTCGAGCGAGGGCGGGACCTTCCAGCGATCGTCGTCGCGGCATGTCCGTAGGCTCGGCTCGCCGGACGCCGATGACGCGGCGATGCGGGCGCGTCGACCGCTGCGATGCCGCGCATCTCGGGGCGCTTGCACAGGCGATCATCCTGCCCGCGCGTGCCGGCGACGAAGTACGTCGCGCTGTCCTCGCCGGAGTCCGCGGTCCTTCCGGTATGCCGAGGTAGATGCAGCCGGGCAGGCCGCCCACGGATTGGCGCGCGCGATGTTGCGCGCGGAGATCTCGACGAACTGCTCGGGGCGCCAGCGCGACAGCACGCGCTCGACCTCGGTGCCGCGCCACGACAGCGTGGCAAGCATGCGACCGTTCGAGCGCGCGAGCGTCGCCACCGCGCTGGCGATATCGGCGCACTGCACCGTGAAGCGCACGCCGGGGTAATCGGGCGTCTCGATCGGCGTGCTGCAGCGCGGTCGACACGGCGTCGAACCAGCGCGGCATCGAGCCCGACGCTGTCGCTCACGCGCCGATTCTCGCCGCTGCTGAACGGCTGCAGCGCGCGGTCGATCTCGTCGAGCTGGGCGCTCATGCGCGGCGCGGTCGACCTGCCGTCGTCGGAAGAGCGCGCCAGCATGCGTCGCACGCTGCTGAGCGCGCCGCCGCGGCCGTCCCATGCCGCGCGGCATTGCGGAAAGCGCTCGAGCAGCGTCTGCCGCCGAGGGCAGCACGGCGCGCACCTCGGTCGCGGCGCACGATCGCGCATTCGAAGGTCTTGAGCGCCGCGACCTGGCGCACGCTCACGTGGCGATCGCTGTTCGGCGCGGGCTTTGCGCCGTCCGCCTGCCGCGCCGAGGCGACGCTCAGCAAGACGGCGAGCAGAACGGGCACGACCGCCGCGCTGGACATGATCGCGAACTGCAGCAGCGTGAGGCGGCGGCGCTCAGGCACGGGCGTCCTCACGGCGCGCGTTGATGTTGATGGCGAGCCCGAGCATCGCCAGGTTGACGACGCAGCGAAGTCATCCCGAAGCTCACGAACGGAAAGGTCACGCCGGTGAGCGGGATCACCGCGAGATTGCCGGCGACCGTCACCGCGAGCTGGCACAGCGCGAGGACGACCCAGGCCACGCACAGCCAGCTCACCAACGCCTGATCGTCGTTGCCCATGCGCCCGGCGGTGCGGAGCATGCGCGGCTCGCCGCGTGTCGCCGTGCCATGGCCGCGCACGATGGCGTAGCAGCCAGAGCGCGCAACCGATGGTCAGCGCCCACGCCGCGGTCCAGCCGAATTCGCCGACCAGCGCCGTGAACGTGTAATCGCTCTGGATCTGCGCCGGCACGCCGGAGCATGACGACGCGGCGCCGAATCCGCACCACGGGACCGATGCCGGGTCCGAAGCCGGCGGGCGGCGTGGCGCGCTGGAACCAGGTCACCAGCGCGAGCTGATCGTTGGCGGACGCCAGCGGTGCGGCGAGATTCTCGAGGCGCGCGGCGGCGACGTCGTCGAGCGAGCCGAATTGGAACAGCGCGACCGTCGTCGCGAGGATCCACGCGACGAAGAGCGCGACCGCCAGCACGTACGCCATGACGACGGCGCCGGATCGCTGGTACCACCACATCGCGACCGACGCCGCGACGAACGCACCGGCGCCGTAGCCGGCGATGAGCAGCGGCCCCATGTCGTGCGTGATCACCATCATCCCGATCAGCACGATCACCACGAACAGCAGCGGCCAGACGTAGCGGACGAGCGACGCGAGCGAGCTGCCGCTGCGCGCCAGGCGTTCGGTGAACGGCGTGCCGCGCAGGAAAAAGAACCACGCCGCGCCGACGATGAGCCACAGGCGGCCGATCTCGGAGGTGAGCTGGGGAGAATTCGGCAGCAGCACGCCCACCGCGCCGACGAGCGCCAGCATCATCACCAGGAACAGCGCGACGCCGCCAATGGAGCCCAGCCGCTTCGCAATGCCATTGGTGACACCATCGAAGACCGAGAGCATCCAGGAAAGCCCGCGCCCCAGCGGCTGGCGCACGAACGCCACGATCGAAAGCGCCAGCATCCCGAGCCAAAGATGGCCCTGGTGGTACAGCGCGAGATAGCGATTGCTGGGCGGTCCATTCGCCGACAGGTCGAGCAGCAGCAGCAAGCCGATGCCGGTGGCGAGCACCAGGCCGGGATAGGCGAACGCGGAAGCCGCCTTTTGCGGCGTCGAGGCGAGCCGCCGGCGCAGCCACGGCGCGCAGGCGAGCACGAAGAGCGCGAGGCCGAGCAGCGCCAGCACGAAATCAGCGGGCCTCGCCACGAGGTCGGCCGCTTCGCGGCCAAGAACGAGCGCGTGTCCCGGCGCGAGCGGCCACGGCACGCGACCGATCCACGCCGAAGCAGCCGCCGCGGCGAGCGCGAGCGCGATACCGATGCATGCCGAGCCGGCGCGACGGCTCAGGTTGAGCAGCAGCAGTCCCGCGATCGCCCACGTCGCCCACAGCCAGCCGCCCGATCGAAGCACGCCGCGCATCGCCTCGTTCTTGGTGAGGCGACTCGATGCGGTGCGCGCGTCGTCCATCAATATCGAGGTTGCGGACAGGGCGGCGGCGCAGATCGAGACCGGCGCAGGCGCGGCGCGGGCTGCCGCGCGCCGCGGGCAGCGTCGCGGCGTTGGCCAACGGCGTCGTGGCGCGCTCGCCGTCGAGCGCGGCGCCGAGCAGCAGCAATGCATTCGCGTCGGCGACTTCGCGGCCCGGGCCCGAAGATCGTGGTCCTTCCGCGAGCGCCGCATCGACGCGCGCGTACGCGCACGACAGCGGAAGCGCCCCGTCTCCATTGACGGCATCGATCGAGAAGCGCTTGATGAAAGGCTCGATGTCGGCATCGATGGCTTGCGCGGCGTCGCCGAGCGCGAGCACGTCGCCCTGACCGTCGCGCACCTGTTGCCGAAGCGCGGCAGACGCGCGCCTGCGCATCCTGCAGCGGTGCGAGAAATGCCTGTTGAGCGGTCGCGGTCGCGGTGGCCACGATGCTGGGCATGCCGTCGACGTGCTCGCGTGAGAAGGAGCGCGTCGATCCGCAAAGACGCGCACGCACGACCGCTTCCGCCAGCGCCCCGTGACTTGCGCAAAGCGAGGGCAGCACGGGATCGGGCAGGCCGCGCACGCTGATGATCGCTTCCGCGAAGCGGCCGTCGCGGCCGTTTTCCTGGATTCCAAGCGCCGCGAATCGGGGAACGAGCGCCACGATCACCAAGACGACCAGAATCGCCTCGGTCAGCGGCGTCCATGCGATGCTCACTCCGCGCGACAGCGAGCCGGCGATGGGTGTGGTGCTAAGCGCCAAGAACTGCCCTTTGTCTACAAGGCAACCCTCCCTGGCCGCCTGGAACTCCCTGCGTTCGGTCACTCACGACGCGCCTGCTCGTCGTCGCAACGATCGAGCCGGCATGGAGCACAGATTGTGATGCAAAGTGTATTCCTCGCGTCGCCCCTACGGCAAGATCGCAGAGCAGAGCGTAGCGCTGCGCTGATCGCGACCCAGTTCACCGGTCACAAATTGTTTCAATTTGCTTTGGCGACGAGTGACCGATCTATCGGGTCGCTCGTCCGGCGACGAGGTTACTGCCCGCGATTATTGTCCACGCTGCTAGCGCATTCCGGCGCCTCGCCCCAACGGCCTTCGCAGGAGCGTCGGCGCACGCGCTGGTCGCACGCGATGCGATCGAACAGGTCGCCGCTGCAGCCCGCCAGGCTTACATGCATCGTCTGCCGCGGATCCCGCTGCGATGCTTTAGGTGTATCCGCGACGCGCGCACTGACGGGAGCGGCGGCACGGGTCCGTGGTGCAGGCTTGGTCGCCCTTACCCGTACCTGCGGCTCGGGCAGCGGGCGTTGACGCGCGCTCGCGCGCTTTGGCGCCTTGGGCTTGGTAGCCGGAACGGGCGCACGGAGGGCGGCAGCAGCCCGCGGCTCTACAGCCTGCGGCTCTACAGTCTGGGCTCTACAGGCTTTGCCTCCACCGCCAGAGGCACGGCAGCCGCCACTATGGGGACGTTGTCTCACTCTTCCCGACGGGTTCCGAAACGACCACTATTGGGTCGGGTGTCGACGCTCCGATGGTAATATGACCGCCACAAGGATCGTCGCGATGTATGCCAAAAGGAAGTGCTCGGGCCTGAGAAAGCGCCTGTCTGGTCGCAACGGCGAGGCGGCAACCAGCGGAGACATCACGGTTGCCGAGTCGCTCGGGTCGTCTATCTGCTGCCGACAGGGAGATAGGCTCGAAGACTGACGCAGTCGTTGCCTCGCGAGGAGGCAATGACGCTGGACATTTCGCGCCGCACTCGTAGCAGTATGTCGCGGACTGATGATTGACCGCATCACATTGGACTGCACGGCTTCAAGTCAAGCGGTGACCCGCAGTCGTTGCAGAACTTGGCACCCGCTGGATTGCGGTGCTCGCAGAAGGCGCACATGCGGTCGCCAAAATACGCCGCTCGCGCGGCGAAGGTCCACGGAGCCGGGGATGGCGAGTCCATGCCGCCATTTTAAGCCTGCGCGATGATTTCGCGTTGGCGCCTCGTGACAGCGCTCCGCCATCGTTCCCCAGTGCCCGACCGCGACGATAGGAAGTCCGAAGTAGGCGTCGGAAGATTTTGCCTGTTCTTTTTGGGCGCTCTAACGTACATTTCAATCAACGTTCAGAACGACTTGCCAGCGCGATCCCAGGTGGCGCGGCCGCCGTAGAGAGTGAAGGCCATGCCGTTGAGGGTGCGCCCCTCGAGCCCGACCAGCGCGGCCGGGACCTCCAGCCGCACCCACTGCGCCGCTCGGCGGGCAGCGTGCCCATGTAGCGGCGACTGGCGGTGCCGTCGGTGCCCCAGCCGATGAGGTTCGCGCCCCAGTAGGCGCGATGCTCCCAGCTGCCATCGTTCCACTGCAGCATCACCTCGCTCGGCGGATTGGCCGGATCGAGATAGACGTACGCGTACAAGGTGTCGCCGACGGCGACGGCGAGCGTGGTCGTGGCGTTGTAGAAGTAGTGCTGATGCATCGCGCCGTCGACGGCCGACTGGTGGGCCAGCGATCCCGGAGTACGGTGCCGGGTTGCTGCTCACCCAGGTCCACGCTCTCCACCGTCCCGGCGGCCTGCGCGCCCGACGGCAGCGCATCGTCGACCCAGACGACGTCGGCGCTGCCCTTGCCGGCGCGATCCCAGGTGGCGCGGCCGTCGTAGAGAGTGAAGGCCATGCCGTTGAGGGTGCGGCCCTCGAGCCCGACCAGCGCGGCCGGCACGGCGAGCCGCACCCACGAGCCGGCGGCGGGCAGGCTGCCCATGTAGCGGCGACTGGCGGTGCTGTCGGTGCCCCAGCCGATGAGGTTGGTGCCCCAGTAGGCGCGATGCTCCCAGCTGCCGTCGTTCCACTGCAGCATCACCTCGCTCGGCGGGTTGGCCGGATCGAGGTAGACGTACGCGAACAGGGTGTCGCCGACCGCGACGGCGAGGGTGGTCGTGGCGTTGTAGAAGTAGTGCTGATGCGCGCCCGCTGCCGAGGGCCGACTGGTGGGCCACTGATCCGGAGTACGGTGCCGGGTTGCTGCTCACCCAGGTCCAGCCGTCACTCTGTCCTGCCGCGGCCTGCGCGCCCGACGGCAGCGCATCGTCGATCCAGACGACGTCGGCGCCTCCGCTGTTGTCGACCACTTGCGTCACCGTGTTGCTGGTCGAGCTGAGGTTGGCCGCATCGCCGGCGTAGGTGGCGACGATGCTGTGGCTGCCGGCGCTCAAGCTGCTGGTGCTGCACGCGGCGGTGCGCGAATTGCCGTTTCCGGCCAGCGCCACGGCATTGCACAGCGCGCTGCCGCCGTCGGTGAAGGCGACACTGCCGGTCGGCGCGGTGCCGCTGACGGTGGCAGTGAAAGTTACGCTGGCGCCGACCAGCGACGGACTGCCCGAGCTCGCCAAACTGGTAGTGGTCGGACTCGAGGTGCCGCCGACCGACACCGCTACGGTCAGCACGCCAGATGAGCCGGGGGTGGCGCTCAGCACATTGATGGCCACCCCGGTGGTGCTATCGACGTAGGTCGTGCCGACCGGCAGCGTGCCGTCGTCGAAGCCGCCGCCGCTGCCCGGCGTCATGTCCAGAATCTCGGTATCGTCGCTGCCGCTCGCAAACTCGAACTGCGGTCCGCTGATGCGCACCTGCGCGCCCAGATTGGGCAGCCCCGACAGCGGCCCGTCAAAGCCGATTGGTTGGCGGAACTCGACCCAATAGGTGCGCTTGGTGTTGCTGGTCGGAATCTTGATAGCGTAGGTGGCCCGGCCGCCGACTTCCAGCGGCGAGAGCTGATAGGTCTGGCTACCTGAGCTGTGCACCTTGACCGCCGAGGCCGGAATCCAGTTCAGCGTTGCCTTCTGCATGGCGTTGAAGTGCATTTGCCGGATGTTACCCATGACGTCGAACGGATCGCCGTACTCGGATACGCCGCAACTGCCGCCGAGCACTTGGCCGCCGCAGCCGATTGAGCCGGCATGCCAGAGGCCGAAGTTGTGGCCCAGCTCGTGGCCGTACACCCACAGTGCATTGACGCCGTTGCTGTAGGCCCGGCCCCAGCCGACGTACGCCAGCCCGGCCCAGCCGCACGCCCCGTTTGACGGCATGACGTAGTAGAGATTCTGGTAGCTGTTGATGTTGTAGCCGGCGGCCGCGGCGGCGTTGTTGGCCAAAGTGCCGATGGCGGTGTAGTCGCAGCCGGGCACCGCCGCCCCCGCGTTGAGCCAGGCGCCGCCGCTATTGGCAACAGTGACATTCAGGAGCTGCTGGCCGTAGGACACTTCCTGGTAATACGGGACCACGTTTGTCTGGAATTCGGTCTGGATCTGCGCCGTACTGAACGGCTCGCCCGAGAGGTCGGTGAACTTGATCGGAATGACCAGCACATTGTTGGTGATCGGGGCCAAGGCCACCTCGTCCCGCGCCGGCGGGGGGGCTAGGATGCTGATGGTGCTGACATCGAGCGAGCTGCCATCGGCGGCGAGCGTACCCTCGACGTTGATCAGCATGCCGATCTGGAGCGCATCGGGAATGGCGGCTACGTTTAACGGTGTCGGTTCGTCACCATTGCGCACCGCGAGCCCGTACTCGCCGCGGCCCTGATCGAAGAAGTCCTTGTGAAACACCGCCAGCGTGCCGGACAGCGATTTGCGCGTCTCGGCTTGGGCGGTCACCCGCGAGGCGGGCGCCGGCGCCACCACGCTGAACAGGCTCACGTTCAACACATTGCCCGAAAGCGTGCCGGCGGCGCTGATGCGTGCCCCGTCGCTTAACAGATTGAGGCCGCTGCCGGACAGCGCATAGGAACCGCCCTGGTCAAGCTTGAGTCCATAGTAGAGCAGCGTAACGCCGGTCAGTTGGTTATGCACCGTCAGCGTGGCCACCGTCCCCGTGGTGGTCACCGCCAACGATTCAACGCGCACCGCTTCAGTCGATACCGGCGCGTGCGCGACTGCAAGCGTGTTGGCCAAGGCGCAGAACAAGGCGGCGCCGACGCGACAAAGCAAGGAACGGCTGTACTGAACACGCATGGAATTTGTCTCCCGAAATTGCTGGATGCTTGTCAGCGCCGCATCGTCATCCACTGCGGCGCCGACACCATTTCGCGGATCAACGCCAAGCACGGCAGCGTGTCAATGTGCTACCGGCGGAATCGTCGCTATGCTGCGACTAGCTGAGGTGCGTCGATATGGCTATGACGGCAGCATAACATGCCAAAACGCATAACGACAACCTGTCGATCACAAGCAGACGAGCGAGCTGTGAGACGCGCTCTTCGCGTTGCTGCCGAGCGAAGCGATTGTTGTCGCGAAGTACTGCGCCACCGTCGGCGTTTGCCAGAAAGCGTCCGGACGTAGACCAACGCAGGTCTCTTGGACCTCGAGACTCATGGCTGATGGCGCTGAATGGAAGTACCGGCTGGATCACGCGAAACCGCGCATCGTCGATGCAATCGCCGACGGACGTTTCCGCGAGTTGGTAAAGTCGATCGGGAAGGACCCCGATGACCCGTGGATTGGCGGCTACTTCGACTACGAATGGGAGCGCGGCCGGCACATATTCGAAACAGGAATCACCTCGCTCGATGGAGCGAAGGTGCTGGAGTTTGGATGCAACTACGGCGCCACTGCGATCGTTCTCGCAGCTCTGGGCGCGCGCGTCGTCGGCGTGGACATCGATGCCTTTGCCCTGGAGCTTGCCCGCGAAAACGTGGCTCGATACGGCATGTCTGATCGAGTCGAACTCGTATCCTGCAAGGAGACGTCGCGATTATCTTTCCCGGACGCGACTTTCGATCACGTCGTGTGCAACAGCGTTCTCGAGTACGTCGAGGCGAACGACTTGCACGACGTACAGTGCGAAATCAACCGCGTTCTGAAACCTGGAGGCCTCATCCTCGTGGCCGGCACAAGCAACCGGCTCGCACCGAAGGAGGTTCATTCGCGCCGATGGCTGGTGAACTATCTGCCCGAAATCTTCGACGCATGGACGGGAAGTTCCGGACGTCAGCGCGGCGTGTATCCCTGGCGAATTCGCTACGGGTTCGGCCGCTACGAAAACCTCGACTGGTCGGATCGGGGCCGCGCCTATCTCGAAGCGCGCCGGCGGTTTCAGTCCCCGGTAGATCACCGGCTGCTGAGGATCGGTCATCGGTGCGCGCGGTGGCTTGGCGTCACGTTCGGGCTTCTGACGCCATCGATTGCAGTAAGACTGCGAAAAATCCCGGTAACGAAGCGGACCGATTAACCCCGCTCTTGACGGTCACGGATTTCAATCGTCGCGTCCGGAAAATATTTCCTTGCCACAATCCAAAAGTAGCTGGTCACGATCCCCGCGCCCCGAGCTGGAGACAATTGGATACAATTCGACGGTAACGAAGGTCGTTCGCCCCTTCGTTTCTAGCACGTGATTCAGCGGGGCCCCGGCTTGGAACGCTGCGCGGCGCCAAGTAAAAGAATTGTCACGCAACTAAGGGACGCCGGAGGAAAGCATCTTGCTGCGGGTGTTGCTGACCGTAGACACGGAGTTTTGGCCATCGATGCCGCGGCAGTGGCCAGCGGCCCCTCTTCCGCGGCCATTGCCCGCCCTGGAAGCCGACTACGCGCGCGACGTCACGGGGCAGACCGCAACCGGGAACTATGGTCTGCCCTACCTGCTGGATTCGTTGGCGGCACATCGCCTCAACGCGGTGTTCTTCGTCGAATCGCTGCACGCCTCGGCGCTGGGCGGAGCCCTGCTGCAACGCACGGTGCGCACCATTCGCGCCGCCGACCAGGACGTGCAGTTGCACGTCCATACCGAATGGCTGTCGGAAGTGACGTCGGTACACTCTGCCGATGCCCTACCGGCAGAATCTGGGCGACTTCAATCTAGCGGATCAGACCGCCATCGTGCGCGAGGGGCTGGCCAATCTGCGCGCCGCTGGCGCGCCCGGCGTGGTGGCGCTGCGCGCCGGCAACCTGGGCGGCAATCACAACACCGTGTACGCAGCCAAGGCGTCCGGGCTGGCCTGGGACATGAGTCTCGATCTTGCTCACGGGCGCGCAGAGTACGAGACGGTTCAGGATCAGGTTCGACGCGACGGCGCGGCCAGCGCCTGTCCGACCATACCGCTGCCTTGTGTCGAGGATTATCCCGGCCACTTCCGGCCCATGCAGCTCACGGCGCTGTCGTTCGCTGAACTCCAGCATGCGCTGTTCTGCGCCGAACGCGAGCAATGGCCGTACTTCATGATCATGCTGCACAGCTTCGAGCTGATCAAACGGGATGCGCCCCGCGCCACCAGGGCGAGCGCGCACAGCATCAACCAGCGGCGTTGGAACCAGCTGTGCAAGCTACTCGATCGGCGCCGCGATATTTTTCGGACAATCACGTGCCGGGATCTGGTGCTCCCTGGCACGAACGGGAGCGGTGCGCAGATGCCACGGACGCTGCCAAGACATACCCTCTGGCGCATCGCCGAGCAGCTGGCATCGCGAATTCTGTAGCGCGGACCGCGAACGGAGGCGGGGGTCGGAATCGAACCGGCCATTTCCGGCCTATGAAAAAGCGCCTCCGACGCGGTTCGGTCCTGCCTTTACCCGCCTGTTACCCCCGGGCTGTTGTATACAACCCGAGGACGATTTGTCGAAATCCTTTACAGTGCCCCAGCTGATGCCATGCCTCCGACATAAAACTTGGTCGTCTTTCAATATGTTCTGTACAGGGCGTAGATCTTGCTTCGCCATTGGTGGGAGGTCTAAGTTTGCTACATACACATTGCCAGAATGCCGAACAGCTTTCTAAAACACCTCCAAGGTATCAACATGAAAAGAACCCACGCGCTCGCCTTGCTCGCCACGTATCTGTTCTCCGGAATGGCAAGTGCGAGCCTTATATTCGATAGTTCTAAATTCCTAAGTGGCCAAGGCTTTGGTAACGCCCCGCGCGACCTGACGGTCCAAGGACAAGGTAACAACACAACCGAGTCCGGCTGTGTCGGAGTGAGCGGCACAGGATCAATCACGTTCGGCGCGGCGGCTTGCACCCCGAACGCCTCCGTGCATGACTCCAACGGAGTCGCCAACACCGGTGGCGATGAGACCCCCCCGCTGGCTGACAATCAAAAGTTTGGCATTCCGACTTTGGGATCACTGGGCATCACGTCGGCGAGCGATATCGGGATCGTGTTTAACGGCACCGAACCCGCCGGGAACCAAGCCAACGTTACGGACCTTACCCTCAATTTTTATAGCTCCAATGGAACGCTGCTGGGTGCAATCGATGGTCAGTTCAACTTTCTCAATACCATTCAGGGCAATGGCTCGGCGGGGTTTGTCTTCGTCGTCAGTTCTGATGAACTGGCCTACGTAAACGCTCTGATCGCCCCAAGCGTCATCCTCTCGCTGAATGCTTCGTTGACCAACATTTCCGGCGGACCGGATTCGTTTCTCATCTACAATCTTGGGAGTCCGCCGCTATTTCCTGTTCCCGAGCCCGCATCGATAGCGCTGTTGGGCATCGGTCTTCTGGCCTTCGGCGCGAGTCGCCGCAAGCGCAACGCATAGATTCGAGGGGCGCTCGCGCCCTTGCAACGAACAGGGCGACCAGTGCACGCAAGCGTGAGTGGCCGTATCGCTTAGCCTGATCGATGTCGCCCTCGATCTCGCGCGCCGTCCCAGGCCTTCGTCTCGGTTCTGTTCGGGAATGTGTCTCTGACCGTCGGATGACCGTCGCGCCGTACCTGCACGTTCAACTTGCCGGGGGGAGCAGGCGTATCGTCGCCATGTTGTGAACGTCTCGCCCTGCCGCCGTGCATCTCTATAAGCCACTGTTTGAATGGAGGCGGGGGTCGGAATCGAACCGGCGTAGACGGCTTTGCAGGCCGCTGCATGACCACTCTGCCACCCCGCCCGGGTGGTCTTGCGCTCCTCCCACGGAGGCAGGGCACAAACACAAAGGGAGAGCGATGCTCTCCCTAGGGGAAATTGGAGCGGGAAAGGAGTCTCGAACTCCCGACCTCAACCTTGGCAAGGTTGCGCTCTACCAACTGAGCTATTCCCGCGTTGAATAACAAGCAATTATAGCGCAAGCCCTCGGTACTGTCAAAATTCGCCGCGATACTCCGATGGCCTAGGCGGCGACGGTGGCGATCGCGTCGGCGACGGGGTCGATGTTGCGCGAATTGAGCGCGGCGACGCAGATGCGTCCGGTGTTGATCGCGTAGATCGAAAACTCGTTGCGCAGCCGCGCCACCTGCGCGGCGGTCAGTCCCGAGTACGAGAACATGCCGCTCTGCTCGAGCACGAAGTTGAAATCGCGCGCGGGCAGGCGCTGGTTCAGCGCCGCGACGAGCGCGCGCCGATTCTCCCGGATGCGCTCGCGCATGCCGCCGAGCTCGCGTTCCCAGAGCGCGTGCAGCTCCGGCGTGGTCAGCACGGTCGCGACGATCTGGCCGCCGAAGGTGGGCGGGTTGGAGTAGTTGGTGCGGACCACGCGCTTGACCTGCGACAGCAGCCGCGCCGCCTCGTCGCGGCTGGCAGCGACGACCGAAAGCGCGCCGACGCGCTCGCCGTACAGCGAGAACGACTTCGAAAACGAGCTCGCCACGAACAGCGGCCCCGGTGTCGCCGGCGAACCGCGCGCACGATCTCTCCGTCCGCGGCGATGCCGTCGCCGAAGCCCTGGTAGGCGATGTCGAGGAAAGGGCATGTGACCGCGGGCGCGAACGATCTCGATCACGCGCGTCCACTGGTCGCGCGTCAGATCGACGCCGGTCGGGTTGTGGCAGCAGGCGTGCAGCACGATGATCGAGCCGGCGGGCAGCCTGGTCGAGCGCGCTGATCATCGCCGTCGAACTCGAGGCCGTGCGTCGCGTCGTCGTAGTAAGGGTAGTTGTTGACGATGAAGCCGGCGCCCTCGAACAGCGCGCGGTGGTTCTCCCAGGACGGATCGCTGATCCAGACCTGCGCGCGAGGGCAGGAAGCGGCGCAGGAAATCGGCGCCGATCTTGAGCGACCCGGTGCCGCCGAGCGCCTGCACGGTGACCGCGCGACCCTCTTGAAGGACGGCGGCTGTCGGCGCCAAATACGAGTTGCTGCACCGCCTTGTCGTAGGCGGCGTATGCCGTCGATCGGCAGGTACGGGATGCGGCGCGCCCTTGGCCTCGATCAGCGCGCTGCGCCTCGCGCACGCACTCGAGCAGCGGCACCTTGCCGTCCTCGTCGTAGTACACGCCCGACGCCGAGGTTGACCTTGTTCGGATTCGGGTCGGCGTTGAACGCTTCGGTGACGCCGAGGATCGGATCGCGTCGGCGCCATTTCGACGGCTGGAGAAGGCAGCGAAGCGGGGAGGCGTGGCGTTCATGGCGGCTCGGGCGAGTGGTGCGACCGTCGCATTTTAACATGGCGGCGTCTGCTCGCCGATCCGCCGAGGCGCGCGGCAGACCTCGCGCGGCACGTGTCCGATCCGCTAGAATAGTCGATTGCCCAGAGTCAACACGCATGATCGTCAACTTTCCCGACAGTCCCTACGAGCTTCACCAGCCGTTTCGAGCCGGCGGGCGACCAGCCCGAGGCGATCGACAAGCTGGTCGAGGGCTTGAGCGACGGCCTCGCCTACCAGACGCTGCTCGGCGTGACCGGCTCGGGCAAGACCTACACGATGGCCAACGTCATCGCGCGCACCGGCCGTCCCGCGCTGGTGCTCGCGCCCAACAAGACGCTGGCCGCGCAGCTCTACTCCGAGTTCCGCGAGTTCTTTCCGAACAACGCGGTCGAGTACTTCGTCTCGTACTACGACTACTACCAGCCCGAGGCCTACGTGCCGTCGCGCGACCTGTACATCGAGAAGGATTCGTCGATCAACGAGCACATCGAGCAGATGCGGCTGTCGGCGACCAAGTCGATCCTGCAGCGGCCCGACTGCATCATCGTCGCCACCGTGTCGGCGATCTACGGCATCGGCGACCCGTCCGAATACCACAGCATGATCCTGCACCTGCGCCAGGGCGACTCGCTGACCGCAGCGCGACGCGATCAAGCGCCTGACCGAGATGCAGTACCAGCGCAACGAGAGCGATTTCCGGCGCGGCACCTTTCGCGTGCACGGCGACGTGCTCGACATCTTCCCGGCGGAGCACGCCGACAATGCGGTGCGCCTGTCGCTGTTCGACGATCGAGGTCGAGATCGATCCAGCTCTTCGATCCGCTGACCGGGCATATCCGGCAGAAGCTCTCGCGCTTCACGGTCTTTCCGTCGAGCCACTACGTCACGGGCAGGCACAAGGTCCTGACCGCGGTCGAGAAGATCAAGGTCGAGCTGCGCGCAGCAGAAGGAGCATTTCGTCGCGGAGATGAAGCTGATCGAGGCGCAGCGCATCGAGCAGCGCACGCGCTTCGACCTCGAGATGATGCTCGAGATCGGCTTCTGCAAAGGCATCGAGAACTATTCGCGCCACCTGTCGGGCCGCGCGCGCCGGCGAGCCGCCGCCGACGCTGATCGACTACCTGCCGTCCAACGCGCTGATGTTCATCGACGAGTCGCACGTCACGATTCCGCAGGTCGGCGGCATGTACCGGGGCGACCGCGCGCGCAAGGAGAACCTGGTCAACTACGGCTTTCGCCTGCCGTCGGCGCTCGACAACCGGCCGCTGCGCTTCGACGAGTTCGAGAAGCTCCTGCCGCAGACGGTCTTCGTCTCGGCGACGCCGGCCGACTACGAGAAGAACGCACGCCGGACAGGTGGTCGAGCAGCTGGTGCGGCCGACCGGCCTGATCGATCCGGTGCTCGACGTGCGCCCGGCGCAGACGCAGGTCGACGACCTGCTGTCGGAGATCAGCCTGCGCGTCGAGAAGGGCGAGCGCGTGCTGGTGACCACGCTCACCAAGCGCATGGCCGAGGACCTGACCGACTATCTCAACGAGCACGGCGTCAAGGTGCGCTACCTGCATTCGGACATCGACACCGTCGAGCGCGTGGAGATCATCCGCGACCTGCGCCTCGGAGAGTTCGACGTGCTGGTGGGCATCAACCTGCTGCGCGAAGGGCCTCGACATTCCCGAGGTGTCGCTGGTCGCGATCCTCGATGCCGACAAGGAAGGCTTCCTGCGCGCCGAGCGCTCGCTGATCCAGACCATCGGCCGCGCCGCGCGCCACATCAACGGCATGGCGATCCTCTACGCCGACAAGATGACCGACTCGATGCGAGCCGCGATCGGCGAGACCGACCGCCGGCGCGACAAGCAGGTCGCCTACAACGAGCGCATGGGCATCACGCCGATCGGCGTCAGCAAGCGCATCAAGGACATCATCGACGGCGTCTACGACGTCGACGAGGAGCGCAAGCAGCTCAAGGCCGCGCAGGCGCACTGCCAAGTACGAGGCGATGCCGGAAAAGGATCTCGAGCGCGAGCTGAAGCGCACTCGAGAAGCGAGATGCTCGACGCGGCGCGCAACCTCGAGTTCGAGAAGGCGGCCGAGCTGCGCGACCACCTGTATCGACTGAAGGAAAAGCTGTTCGGCGTGGCCGTGACGCAGTAGTCGAGGATTGTATACGACGCACAAAGCAGATGAAGATTACGTATATCGGCCACGCTTCCATTTTAGTCGAGGCAGCAGGCATAAGCATCTTGTCAGACCCCTGGTGGCGAGGGCCCTGCTTCGGCGCTCAGTGGTGGAATTATCCTGTGCCACATACTGCAACAATCGACGCTCGCCAAGTTGACTACATTTACATCTCTCATGGCCACCACGATCATTTTCACTCCGGTACGTTGAGTACCCTCAGCAAGCACGCAAAAGTTCTCGTTTCTGCGCGGATAGGATTAACTTCGTCGATTGAAAAACTTGGATTTGAAGTTATCGAAGTCGGGGATGACGAAGCGATAACGCTAGGCACAAGCTTATCGTGCCGCATCATGCAAACTCACGGGGACGACACTCTCATGACCATCAGTGATGGGGTTGAGGTGTGTCTGAATCTGAACGACGCCCTGCACTCAGCCCCGGACGTGGTGCAGCGAGCATTCACCGACCGGCTAAGACTTATTCATCCCCGGATAGATTATGCTTTCTGCGGCTATGGCGTCGCCTCACATTTTCCAAACTGCTACGTTGTGCCAAATAAAAATCGCGAGGCGACGGCAGTGAATCGTCAGCAGTATTTCAATCGCCAGTGGGCCGGAATTATTGCCGCGCTTCAGCCCGTATACGGATTTCCGTTTGCTGCAGACGTTGTCTTCCTTGAAGATGATCTTTTTTGGGTGAATGAAATCACGCACAACGCAGAGCGCCCAACCGCCGCATTCCAGGCCCTGTATCCGAAATCGCGTGTGATTACAAAGGATATTGCGCCAGGCTTTGTGGTAGAAAATGGCGTCGTGACTTCGGAGGTGCTCCGACACCCTGTGCTTGCGGCCGACATCCGAAAGGTCTGCTCCGAGCAAATAGAGCGCGCCAACCGATACGGAACAATAGAGGAGAAAAATATAAGAGAGGTGGAAACCCTCCTCAACGCTAATCTTGTTGCCGCCGCACCATATCTCAGCAGCTACGATGGTGACTACCGAATCTTACTTCGCGTCCGCAACTCGGAGTGGGGCTATTACCTGGATAAAAGAGGCACGCTGTTGAGCCTGACAGCAACTCAAACTCCATCTACCAAGGGTTGCGACGTTATATACACCACCCGCCTTCCGTATTTGAAATGGGCGCTAACATCTGAGTTTGGAAACGAAATCCTGTTCGTCGGGTCGGGTGGGATTTTCGAGTATTCCCAGCGCTCCAAGGTAAAGACAAATGTGCATCGGGAAATAATTCACTTAATTCGGAAAGAGAGTGGCCCGCCGCGAGCGCGTAAGAATATTGGGTCACAGTTAATATATTGGGCAAAGCGATTAATAAAGCGAGCTCTCGGCAAAAGTGAACGCGACCTCTATGATCTGAATGCGTGGACGATATATCACGAGGGCACAGGCTTAAAAGAAACCGTTTTACGCTCGATGTAAGTCCCGCCGAAATCACGCTCATCCGACTCCCGGTGGCGCTCGACAACAAACGATTGCCTTCGACACATCTCATCGAGCTGCTAGCGCAGGTGAGCTTTCGTGCGCGCCGACGGACGAAGCGAGCCGTGCGCCAAAGGACCCACGGGGTGCATGCTAATATTGCACCGCACCAATCCTGAGGGAACGCACGATGGCTCGTCGGAGCAAGCCGGTCAAAGCGCCTCCCGGCGCGCCGCAGCACGATCACAGCGTCCTCGTATTGCAGGGCGGAGGCGCGCTCGGCGCCTACCAGGCGGGTGTCTACGAGGGGATGGCGGAGCAGGGCTTCGCTCCCGACTGGGTCACCGGCGTCTCCATCGGTGCGATCAACGCCGCGCTGATCGCCGGCAACACGGCCGAGAAGCGCGTCCCGCGCCTTCGTCAATTCTGGGAGCTCGTCTCGTCGGGGTTGCCGCTGGTTCCTCCTGCATTGTTCGATCCGATGCGACTCGCTTTCAATCGCGTCAGCGCCACCGCGACGATGACGTTCGGCGTGCCCGGGTTCTTCACTCCGCGCATTCCGCCGCCTTACCTTCAGCCCGAGGGAACGCCCGAAGCGCTGAGCGTCTACGACAACGCGCCGCTGCGCGAGACGCTTCGCCACCTGGTCAATTTCGATCTCATCAACGCGAAAAACGACAAGAAGGTGCGGTTGTCGGTCGGCGCCGCCAACGTGCACACCGGCAACTCGGAATATTTCGACAATCGCGATCGCAAGATCGGTCCCGAGCACATCATGGCCAGCGGCGCGCTGCCGCCGGGATTCCCGCCCGTCGCGGTCGATGGCAACTACTATTGGGATGGCGGGCTCGTATCGAACTCACCGCTCTGGTACGTGCTGGACGACTCGCCGCGCATCAACGCGCTGATCGTTCAGGTCGATCTGTTCAGTGCCACTGGAGAGCTTCCGACCTCGATCGACCAGGTGCTCGAGCGCGCCAAGGACATCCAGTATTCGAGCAAGACTCGTTTCAACACCAACAGGGTGAAGGAGATCGAGGCGTTGCGCATGGCGCTCGGCCGCCTGCTCGCCAAGCTTCCTGCGAAGATGCATCGCGACCCCGACTACGCACTGCTCGCGCCGGTCGCGCAGCACAAGCGCCAACATCACGATCATGCACCTCATCAACCGGCGCATCGATACGGCGTCGAGCGCGAAGGACTACGAATTCTCGCGCGCCACGATGCAGATGCACTGGCAGGCCGGTCTGGACGACGTGCGACGCACGTGCGCGCATCCGGACTGGCTCGACCCCACCGAGGTGAGCGACGGCGTTCGCACGCTCGATCTCACGCGATGAACGCGATCCCGGCTCAGGAGCAACCGACGTGACCGAAGACGAAGTCAAGGCGCGCGCCTACGCGATGCCGCTCACCAGTCCGGCGTTTCCTCGCGGGCCGTACCGCTTCGTCAACCGCGAATTCTTCATCGTCACCTATCGCACCGACCCGGACGCGCTGCGTGCAGTGATCCCGGCGCCGCTCGAGTTCACGCAGCCGCTGGTCAAGTTCGAGTTCATCCGCATGCCGGACTCGACCGGATTCGGCGACTACACCGAGTCGGGACAGGTCATCCCGGTGAGCTTCCAGGGCAAGGCGGGCGGCTACGTCCACGCGATGTTCCTCGACGACGAATCGCCGATCGCCGGCGGTCGCGAGCTCTGGGGCTTTCCCAAGAAGCTCGCCGCGCCGAAGCTCTCGGTCGAGAAGGACACGCTGCTCGGCGTGCTGCGCTACGGGCCGGTTCCGGTGGCGGTGGCGACGATGGGCTACAAGCATCGCGCGCTCGCCCTCGAGCCGATCAGGACCTCGCTCGCCGCGCCGAACTACCTGATCAAGATCATCCCGCATGTCGACGGCACGCCGCGCATCTGCGAGCTCGTGCGCTACTTCTGCGAGGAGGTCACGGTCAAGGGCGCGTGGGAAGGCCCCGCGGCGCTCGAGCTTTTCCACCACGCGCTGGCGCCGGTCGCGCAGCTGCCGGTGCTCGAGGTGATTTCCGGCGTGCACATCCAGACCGACCTGACACTGGGGCTGGGTACCGTCATTCACGATTACCTGGCCTGACAGGAGACAGACATGAGACTCAAGGACAAATCCGCGATCATCACCGGCGCCGCGAGCGGCATCGGCAAGGAAATCGCCATCGTCTTCGCGCGCGAGGGCGCCAAGGTCGCGATCGCCGACATGAACAAGGCGGCGGCCGATGCCACCGCCGCCGAGCTCAAGGCGTCGGGCGCGCAGGCGATGGGCGTGGCGATGGACGTGACCGACGAGAAGGCGGTGAATGATGGCGTCGCCGCGGTCGTGGCGGCTTTCGGCGGCGTCGACATCCTGATCAGCAATGCCGGCATCCAGATCGTGCATCCGCTCGAGGAATTCACCTACGCCGACTGGAAAAAGATGCTGGCGATCCACGTCGACGGCGCGTTTCTCACCACGCGTGCGTGCCTGCCGCACATGTACAAGTCCGGCCGCGGCGGCAGCGTCATCTACATGGGGTCGGTGCATTCGAAGGAGGCGTCGGTGCTCAAGGCGCCGTACGTCACCGCCAAGCACGGGCTCATCGGGCTGGCCAAGGTGGTCGCCAAGGAAGGCGCCGCGCACGGCGTGCGCGCCAACGTGATCTGCCCCGGCTTCGTGCGCACGCCGCTGGTGGAAAAGCAGATTCCCGAGCAGGCGAAGGCGCTGGGCATCTCCGAGGACGACGTCGTCAAGAAAGTCATGCTCAAGGAAACGGTCGACGGCGAATTCACCACCGTCGACGACGTCGCCGAGGTGGCGCTGCTGTTCGCGTCGTTTCCGTCGAACGCGCTGACCGGCCAATCGCTGGTGGTGAGCCATGGCTGGTTCATGCAATAAATGAAGGCACTCGGCGCGGCGCGGGGCGAAGAGCGCAGTACGAATCGGCGCATGGCTGTGCTATTCGTCTGCGCCGGGAACATCTGCAGGTCACCCCTGGCCGAGGGCGTCTTCAGCGCACTCGCCGCCAGAGCGGGACTACGGGATCGTATCGTCGTCGATTCTGCCGGGACCCACGACTCCCAGGTGGGGCGACCGCCCGACCCTCGTGTGCTGGATGTGGCGCGGCGGCGTGGCTACGTCTTGCCATCGCGCGTCGCGCGGCAGGTTGTCACGGCCGACTTCGCGCGCTTCGACTGGATTCTGGCAATGGACCGGCACAACCTCGCCATGCTCGAGACGCTACGGCCCACGGATTTTCGGGGGCATCTCGGCTTGCTGCTTGCGTTAAGCGACGAATCGAAGGTACTCGAGGTCCCTGATCCGTACTATGGCGGCACGAGGGAGTTCGAGCACGCGCTTGACCTGGTGGAGAAGGGCGCTGCGATCGCTGCTCGAAGCGGTCCAGCTGTACCTCGCGATCGGCGAGAGCAAGAGCAACATAACCGTCGGAACTTGGCTCCGACGATTCCGCGAGGTCCGCTAGGCGGCCGGGCAATAAGGCAAAAAAAGAAGGCTGCCCAGATAACCTGCAGCCCTCCACGTTCAACCGTTTTCCGAATGCGATGCGCGTTGCCGTCGTCCTTGGCTCGCGACAGGCCGTTTCAATCCCTCAGACTTGCTTTCCCAAGCGGCGACGCCTGGCAAGCAGCATAGCGGCCATGGCCAAGGCGAGCAGAGGCAAAGCCGATGGCTCGGGGATTTTCCCATCTACCGTCCCTGGGCCCCCGGGCGTCGCGGTGACGAAGTCCTGCGCGCTGTCGCTATGCAGCAGTTGAGACGATGTATTTCGAGGGTTGGTTGGCCGGATCGCCGAGGTGATTCAGATACAGTCTGCGCCAGAGCCACCGCCCCCGTCGACCACCCGATGCGGTGAAAGCGCCGCTCGCGAGATCGTAACTAGGAGCGGTTTCGTACCTGATCTCCCAAATCGCCAGCTGGACTGCCGCAGACACTAGATCGGTAGATAGGCTGGGAGATAGCGGCTCCGCCAAACACTTCGGTGAACAATTCCCCCAATGCGGTGCCGTATACACCAGGAGGAATCGCCGTGTAATCCGTATAGGTGCTGCCCGGCGAAAAAAACTGGTCGAGTTCGAAGCACCAGAACAGGATCGTGGACATGCTGGGTGTGGCGAGCAGATCCGTTTGCGTGCCAACGAAGCCACCCGCAAGGACATCCCGCTCGACCACCGGCGATACGATATGCACGTTGTCACCCCCATTCGGGGTGCTGGCATACCCGATTGTGGCAAGTGTCGGGGTGGCCTGCGCCGAAGCCGCGAGCCCGAGGGCTCCTGCCATTGCGGTCACTAAGGTGAGGCGTCGTAGACTTGATTTTTTGTGCACCTTTGCTCCCAGTTTGGTGACGCACACTGCCCGGATTTACGAACGATTGTCAGGAAAAAAATGCCTTGCCGGCAACTCCTCTGAGCAATCGCCGTGCCACACACTCTGACAATAAAATCACAGCATTTTCAATGTGTTAAGACATCCACTTGTGTATGGGCTGCTGTTGAGAACAAGAGTTGTAAAGAGACTCGACGATAGTGAAGTTGGATTTGCCAGGTTGGCCGAGATCCCCTTCGATTTGCTATCGCAGAACTTGGGTGGACGTAACGCTAACGAATACAAACGGATCGCACTCCTCGATCGGGAGATGCCGTTCGCTACCAACCTTGCCCATTAACGTGACCGACACGCGATGAGCAATTCGTTCCAAGTGGGCAGCGTGACGACGAAGACCCGAGCTGCGACGCTGCGGTTGATCGGCGCCCCACTTGCGGGCTTCGCGCGCCGCCGCAAGCCAACCTAACGTCCAGAGCACTCCAAATTTGCAACGACCCGCCGGTGGGGTTCTTGCCAAGTCCATAACATCCGGCCGAGAGCCGACGCGCGAACGGTCCGGCACGGGATAGGTCATTTAGACTGACATTGCAATTCGGCATTTTCTTCACGTTTGTTCGCCACATGCTGTAAACGACCAAGTTATTAGCAACCTGGTAGAAAATGTTGCTCCACAGTGGCGCGGGTGCAAACCAAGGCGTTCGGACATTACGGCGGCGTTTTAGGGCCGGAACAACGCATGAGATGTGTATCTCCAAGCCGATCACGGGAGTTCGCCTTGGGCGGCGTAAATGTTAGACTTCGTCTGCTGGTTTACCCAAGAGGAGAGAGCATGAAGCCCATCGGGAAGAGCGTCCTCGGCGCGACATCAAGGTCTCTGCTTCGCGGCGCGGGCTTCGCCGCCGCTGCATTCGTGCTGCTCATCGCCGGCTGCGCAACCCAGTATCCCGCTGCGCCGATCGAGAGCACGGTGTCCGACTTCAATTACCACATTGGCACTCACGACGTCGTCAACGTTATCGTCTGGCGCAATCCCGAACTCTCCATGAGCGTGCCGGTCCGACCGGATGGAAAGATCACCACGCCGCTGGTCGACGACCTTCCGGCGCTCGGCAAGACGCCGACCCAACTCGGGCGCGACATGGAAACGGCGCTGGGCAAATATGTTCGAGATCCAGTGGTGACCGTGATCGTGACCGGCTTCTCGGGACCGCCCAGCGAACAGGTCCGTGTGATCGGCGAGGCGAGCAAACCGCAGGCACTTCCCTACAGCTCGCAAATGACGCTGCTCGACGTGATGATCGCGGTGGGCGGGCTTACCGATTTCGCCGATGGCAACGGCGCCCGCATCTTCCGCACCACAGAGGGTGGGAAGCTTTACAGCGTCCGTCTTCGCGATCTTGTCAAACGCGGCGATATCACCGCGAACGTCGACATGCGCCCAGGCGACATCCTGATCATTCCACAGAGCTGGTTCTAGACAACTCTTGTGGCAATCGATTTCATGCGGATGGACAAATGACTGAAGTACTGCAAACGGTTCTGGCCCACCTTCGAGGCATGTGGCACCGCCGATGGATCGGCCTTGCGGCGGCTTGGATTGCTGGCATCGTCGCGATAACGCTGGTTTATCGGATTCCCGAAAAATACGAAGCCAGCGCACGGGTTTATGTCGATACCGACTCGCTGCTCAGACCGCTGCTTGCGGGGCTCGCGATCGCGCCGAACATCGACCAGCAAGTGGCGCTGATCAGTCGAACACTCATCAGTCGTCCCAACGTAGAGAAACTCGTGCGCATGGCAGATCTCGATCTGGGAGCCAAAAGTGATGTCGCGCGCCAAGCCGTCGTGGACAGCGTCATGAATACGATCCGGATGGGGGTTTCGTCGGGGAATCTCTACGTCATCAGCTATCGGGATACAAAACCTGAGCGCGCCCAGAAAGTTGTGCAATCGCTCCTCACCATATTCATCGAATCCAGCCTCGGCGACAAGCGCCAGGATTCCACGCTCCTCAATCAAGTTCGTCGATGATCAGATCAAGCACTATGTGGAAACATTGCAGGCCGCGGAAACCCGGCTCAAGGAATTCAAGCTCAAATATCTGGGGGTCGGGACAGCCGGAGGGGACTATTTCGCGCGACTGTCGAACCTGAATTCAGGCATAGAGGCCGCCAAGTTCGAGCTGGAAGCGGCCGAGCAGTCGCGCGATGCCTACCGGAAAGAACTGCAGGGCGAAACTGCGACTTTCCTGCCGGACGTAACGCCGGCCCAAACTTACGCTGCCTCGTCGGCGATCGATGGACGTCTCGGCGCCCTCAGGCAAGCCCTGGACGGTCTGCTTCTCAAATACACCGAGGAGCATCCGGACGTTGTCGCGACGAAGCGTCTGATCGAGCAATTGGAGACACAGCGAACCCTCGAGCTCGACGCGCGGAGCAAGGCTACAAGCGGCAAGGCAGCTTCGACTCCTGCCGAGCGCAACCCTGTGTTCCAGCAACTTCGCCTTTCGCTGGCCGACGCAGAGGCCAGCGTTGCGGCGGCCCGCTCCAAGCTTGCGGGCTACCAAGCCCAGTATGCCCAACTGAAATCCCAGGCTCAGCTGGTGCCGCAGATTGAACAGGAATTCACAGCGCTTAACCGCGACTACGAGATCCAGAAGAGTACCTATGCGAGCCTGCTGGCGCGCCGAGAAGCGGCAGGTATGGGCATGGAGGTGCAGGACTCTGGCGGCCCAGTGTTTCGAGTGATCGACCCACCCCGGGTGTCGCCTGAGCCGGTTGCACCAAATCGGCCTGGCCTCCTTGGTATGGCCTTCGCTGCCTCCCTTTTGGCAGGGCTTGCGACGAGCTTTGCAGCAGCCCAGGTAATGCCTATTTTCCACGATGCTCGCACGTTGCGCGACATTAGCAAGCGACCGATCCTCGGCATGGTGTCAATGCTGCCCAGCGCGGCGCTGGCCCGCATGCGGCGCCGGAAAGCGTATCTGTTTGTGGGTGGTCTCGGCGGCCTGCTTGCGTCGTTCACTGCCGTCTTCGCATTTACCCAGCTCGTCCGGCATGTAACGTGAGGATCGAACGATGAGTCTGATCGAACAGGCGGCGAAGCGGCTGGAAGAGCTGAGGCGCGCCGGGACGACCTTGCATGAGGATCCGACGAGCGCGGTCGTTGAGTCGGAGCGCGACGACCAGACGCCGACGCCGGAAGCCGTGATGCGCGCGCTCGAGGCGCAGACAAGAAACACGTCGAGCCAACTGCAGTCTCCCGTATTGCGAACCCCTCGCGCGCCAATCCACCACAGGCACATCGACATTGACCTGGAGAGGCTGAGAGCGCGCGGCTACCTAACCCCCGGGCACAATTCCCAGATCGCTGACGAATTTCGAGTCATCAAGCGGCCATTGATCCGCAATGCCTTTGCCAAACCCCGTAACGAGAAACGCAATCAGAATCTCGTCATGGTGACCAGCGCGCTCGCGGGAGAGGGGAAAACGTTCACCGCGCTGAACCTGGCCATGAGCGTAACCATGGAACTCGACCATACGGTCCTGTTGGTAGATGGCGATGTTTCTCATCCTTCCATGCCGGGCCTGCTCGGAGTTCCAAACGAGCCCGGTCTCCTCGATGTCCTCACTCGGCCCGACATGGATGTTGCCGATGCCCTCGTTCGAACCAATGTCGAGAAGCTCACGATTTTGCCGGCGGGATCACGTCAGGGGCGCTCCACGGAGCTGTTAGCGAGCGAGCAGATGGCAGGCCTCTTGCACGAGCTCTCGTTACGCTATGAAGACCGCATCATCATCTTCGATTCGCCACCGCTGCTCCCCACCACGGAGGCCCGTGTGCTCGCAACCCACATGGGTCAGATAGTCATGGTAGTAGCCGCCGACAACACTTCGCAGCATGCCGTAACCCGGGCACTCGCGACCATCGAGAGCTGCGAGGTTGTCCTGATGATGCTCAACAAGGCGAGCCAAAACGAAGTCGGCTACTATGACTATTCTGCGGATAGCGCGCAGGCGTAGATACTTCAGCCGTCGTTGTCGAGGCAGCCGCAGACGTATCGGGTCGGGCGCTGCGTTGGCCGGGCTGTCGGCGCTGGCTCTACTCGTGCCTGCGGCCGGCAGGGCGGACACGTTCCGGGTTCAGCCCAGCCTCAGCATCCTGGAAACGCTGACCAACAACGTCAATCTTTCCCCGTCTGGGAGCGCGCAGGGCGATCTGGTAACCCAACTGACGCCCGGCATCACATTCAATGAGGTGGGTGGGCGAGCGAGCCTGACCGGATCCATTTCGGTGCCGATTCTGCTTTACGCGAAGACCGGGGCCGAAAACAACACGGCGTACGTGAATGCGAACCTGCTTGGCAATGTCGAGGTAATTGAAAAGTTTTTTTTCATTGAAGCGGCCGTCAGCGCGTCGCCCCAGTATTTCTCACCCTTCGGAGCCCAGCCGCAGGGGCTGGCCAACGCGACGCAAAATCGCTACCAAAGCGCGTTTTACCGGGTCAGCCCGTACGTCAGGGGTGGACGCCCAGGCGACGTTGAATATCTCGTGCGCAACGACAGCACCTGGGACTCGCTCTACAGCACACCGTTTTCCGTCAACAACTCCTTTACCAACCAAACATTGGCCACTGTCGGCAGGCAGCTGCCACAACTGGGCTGGCTCCTCGAATACAACCGCACGTCAGTCCAATTCCACAACAACTCCGGGTCGCCGCTGTTGACCGAGCTGAGCAGGCTGCGCCTGACGCACTCGCCTGACCCCCAGGTGACGCTCAGCGTGAGCGGCGGATACGAGAACAACGACTATACGTTCTCGCATTCGAACGACGCTATCTATGGCGTCGGCGCACGGTGGTTTCCCACGGAGCGAACGAACGTGGAAGCCTTGTGGGAGCACCGCTTTTTCGGGTCATCGTACCTCTTCAATTTCTCGCACCGTACGCCGCTGTCGGTATGGCTCGTCAATGCGTCGCGCAATATCACGACTTATCCGCAGCAGGTAGCGTCACTGCAGGCAGGCGTCGACGTCTCCTCCCTGCTGAATCAGCTATTCCTGTCAGGTCTCCCGGACCCGACGCAGCGCCAGGCGGCGGTCGACCAGTACATTATCAACCACGGTTTGCCGACGACGCTCTCCAGCCCTGTCAATCTCTATACCCAGCAGATCACGCTGCAAACCTCGGCCTCTGCTTCGGTGGGCTTGCTCGGCGCGCGCAACAGCATTTTTCTGACCGCCTTCTACTTGCGGTCGCAGCCCATCACTGCCGCCGGCAACGATATCCCCGGGTTCATTGCTGGTTTCAACGATAATATTCAGGTAGGCGCCAACATCGTCTGGACACACGCGCTTACGCCGTCGCTCACGCTTGTGGCAAGCGGTAACGTCAGTCGTACGGAGAGCAGCCTCGACCCGTCCTCGCTCGGGTTTTTCAGTCCTACCCGCCAGGGATATGCGACGATCGGACTGTCCACGCAACTATCGCCGAATACGTCTGTCAATGGGGGCATCCGGTATCAGGTGTTGCACGCGGATCCGGGGGCCGGCAATGGGTATAACGAAGCGGCCCTGTTCGTGGGTCTGAGCCACACTTTCCGCTGACCGCCGCCATGTACGAATCCTTTTACGGCCTGACCGGCAAACCCTTCCAGCTCAATCCGGATCCGGAGTTCTTTTTCGGCAGTCGCGGGCACAAGCGCGCATTCGCGTACCTGCAGTATGGGCTGTACCAGAGCGAGGGCTTTATCGTCATCACCGGCGAGATCGGCGCAGGGAAGACGACGATCGTTCGCAGCTTGCTCGAGCAGCTCGACAGCACCAAGGTCGCTGCGGCGCAACTGGTCAGCACCCGCCTCGACGCCGACGATATCCTGCGCGCGGTAGGCATCGCCTATGGGCTCCCGGTGCGGACAGTCGGCAAGGCCGTGCTGCTGGGGGCGCTGGAAGCCTTTTTCTGCAAGCTCGCGGTCGACAACAAGCGTGCGCTGCTCGTCGTCGACGAGGCGCAAAATCTCACCCCGCAGGCGATCGAAGAGCTGCGCATGCTGTCGAACTTCCAGCTCGGGGACAAGGCACTGCTGCAGAGCTTCCTGATCGGCCAGCCGGAGCTGCGCACGATGATGCAGGGGCCGCACATGCAGCAACTCAGACAGCGCATCATCGCGTCCTATCATCTCGGGCCGCTCGACAAGGACGAGACGCAAGCCTACATCGAGCATCGTCTGAAGCACGTGGGATGGGTGGATGACCCTCGTTTCGAGCCCGGCTGCTTCGAGCAGATCCACATGCTGACGGGTGGGGTGCCCCGACGAATCAATACGCTGTGCAACCGGTTATTGCTTGGCGGATTCATTGCCGAAAGGCACGTGTTGAATACGCTCGACGTCCAGAATATCGCCCGCGAAATGCGCGAGGAGCTGGGACCGGACGCCACACTGGGGCCGGTGCTGGTTGCAACCGATACGGTCGTTGCCGATAAGACCGCTGGCGCGCTCGCATCGGACAATGGTGTCTGGCAGGAGAATTTCCAGAAGATCGAGGAACGCATCGACCGGCTCGAGAAGACCGTAGGAGCTGCGGTTGATCTGTTGCACGCCGTGCTTCACCCCGACAAGGTCAATGTCCCGGGCAACCAGACGGGGCGATGATGGGTGAAATGATCCCACCGCGTGGGCCGCTGGTCTGTGTCGTCGGTGCCCGCCCGAATTACATGAAGATGGCGCCATTGGTTCGTGCCTTTGGCGCGCGGTCTGACCTGCCCACCGTGTTGCTCGTGCACACCGGCCAGCACTATGACACGGCGATGAACGAGAAGCTGTTTGCAGACCTCGCATTGCCGGCTCCCGATATCAATCTGGAAGTCGGATCGGGTACGCATGCCGTGCAGACCGCGGAAATCATGCGCCGGTTCGAGCCGGTGCTGGACGAGTTGACCCCGAGTTGCATCGTCGTCGTCGGCGACGTCAACTCGACGCTTGCCTGCAGCCTCGTCGCAAGCAAGAAGGGCATCCCGGTGGTTCACGTCGAAGCGGGACTGCGCAGCTATGATCGTGACATGCCTGAGGAAATCAACCGCGTCCTCACCGACCAGATCGCGGATGTGCTCTACACCACCGAACGCGGAGCGGCCGACAATCTGCATCGGGAAGGCATTCCGCCCGAGCGTGTCTGTTTCGTGGGCAACGTCATGATCGACTCGCTGATGGAGCATCGGCGGCGCGCGCTATCGCCACTCGACACGCTGATCCGCGAAGGCATCGCGTCAGGGTTTCTTGATGATCCGGCCGGGTTCGGCGTCGTCACGCTTCACCGTCCGTCCAACGTCGATGGGTCGGAGGCGCTGCGCGAAGCCTTGGATATCCTGCGCGCCGTCGCGCTGCGCTTGCCGTTGATATGGCCGATACATCCGCGCACCCGCGGCAACATCGAACGTCTGGGCTTGTCGGGACTGCTCGAAGACACACGGATCGCGCTTCTTCCGCCCCAGGGCTATCTCGAAATGCTCGGCCTGCTGGGTCATGCCCGTCTGGTGCTGACCGATTCCGGCGGCATCCAGGAGGAGGCGACGGCCTTGGCCGTGCCCTGCTTGACGATGCGTGACAACACCGAGCGGCCGATCACGGTGGAGCAGGGCACCAACACGCTCGTCGGACGCAACCGTCAGCGCATTCTCGAATGCGTTGATGACGTGCTCGTGACGGGCGGCAAGCGCGGTCAGGTTCCGGAACTGTGGGACGGCCACGCAGCCGAGCGAATCGCCTCCGATCTCGCCTCCTGGCTCGCACGGCGCGAGCGACGGCTGGCGGTGGCATGCGCATGAACGAGGACCGACAAGTGGACGGCGCGATCGTCAATGCGCTAAGCATCGACGTCGAAGACTATTTTCAGGTTTCGGCGTTTGCGGAGCACATCGCGCGCAGCGATTGGGACACGCTGCCTTGCCGGGTGGAGCGCAACATCGAGAGGATTCTTGAACTTCTCGCGCAGGCCGACGTGCGGGCAACGTTTTTCACGCTGGGATGGATCGCCGAGCGCTATCCCGATCTCGTTCGCCGCATCGCCGGTGCGGGGCACGAGGTCGCGAGCCACGGGTATGCGCACCACCGGGCCACCGAGCAGAAGCGCGCCCGAATTCCTGGCCGACATTCGCCTGGCCAAGGTGGTGCTCGAGGACGTGAGCGGCGAAGAAGTGAAGGGCTATCGCGCGCCAAGCTTTTCCGTCGGTCGAGCAGAACCAGTGGGCGTGCGAATGCATCGCGGAAGCAGGGTACCGCTACAGCTCGAGCATTTATCCAATCCGCCACGACCACTATGGCATGCCGGACGCGCCCCGATTCGCGCACGAGCGGACGCCAGGCTTGATGGAAGTGCCCGTCGCCACGGTGCGCATGTTCAGCGCCAACTGGCCGGCGGGGGGCGGAGGTTACTTCCGGATGCTGCCTTACCGCGTTTCGAGGTGGTCCATCCGCCGCATCAATGCTGTCGATCGCCAGCCGGCGATGTTCTATTTCCACCCTTGGGAGCTGGACCCCGAGCAACCTCGCGTCAGCGGCGCACGGGCAAAGGCGCGATTTCGTCACTATCTCAACCTCAAGCGGACCGAACCCAGGTTGCGACGCCTGCTGGCGGACTTCCGGTGGGATCGCGTCGACAGGGTGTTCCTCGACGGTGGCGGATGACGGTGGCCGTGGCCGCGCATGTCGACCGCAGCGAACCTGCGAACGGCGACATCGCCGTGCGCTCGTTCGAAACCGCGGATGCGCAACGCTGGGAGTTATTCGTTGATCGTTGCGACGATGCTACGTTCTTCCACCGCATCGGGTGGCGCGAGCTCATCGAAGACGTTTTCCGTCACCGCACCCACTATCGCCTCGCGGAGCGCGGTGGTGAGATCGTCGGCGTACTGCCGCTCGCCGAAGTCAAGAGCCGCCTCTTTGGCCATGCACTCGTGTCGCTCCCCTTCTGCGTTTACGGTGGCGCCGCGGCAAACGACGCCCATGTCGAGCGTGCACTCATCGACGCCGCGAGCGATCTTGCTCAGGCGCTTGGCGTCGAACACCTCGAACTCAGAAATCGCAGCGTCAAGTGCCCGGACTGGCCGCGCCAGGACCTTTACGCGTCCTTCCGCAAGAGCCTGTCGCCCGATCCCGACGCGAATATGCAGGCCATCCCTAGAAAGCAGCGTGCCATGGTGCGCAAGGGCATCAAGCACGGACTACGAAGCGAAATCGACGACAACGTCGATCGCTTGTTCGCGCTGTACGCCGACAACGTGCATCGACACGGTACGCCGCCGTTCTCGAAGCGCTACTTCGCTGCCCTGCAACGCGTGTTCGGCACCGCTTGCGAAGTGCTTACGGTCGTTGACAGCGGAGGGCGACCGGTGAGCGGTGTTATGAGCTTCTACTTCAAGGACGAGGTGCTGCCGTACTATGCCGGTGACACCGCTGAGGCGCGGGATCTTGCCGCCAACGACTTCAAGTACTGGGAGTTGATGCGGCGCGCCTGCGAGCGCGGTGTTCGCATTTTCGACTACGGTCGCAGCAAACGCGGCACGGGTCCGTTCGATTTCAAGAAGAACTGGGGCTTCGAGCCGATCCCGCTCGCCTATGAATACCGGCTGCTCAAGCGCTCCGACGTGCCGCAAAACAATCCACTGAATCCGAAGTACAGGGCGTTCATCGCACTTTGGCGGCACCTGCCGCAGTCTGCCGCCAACGCTCTCGGTCCGCACATCGTGCGCAACCTGGGCTGACGTCGTCAGGAATGGAGCCGCTCTTACTGCTTTTGCACCGCATTCCGAACCCGCAGGCCAGGGGCGACGAGGTGCGTTCGTTTCATTTGCTCGTGTATCTCGCCTCGCGGTATCGCGTCCATCTGGGAGTGTTTGTCGACGATGATGCGGACCTCGAGCGTGTGCCGCGGCTGAAGGAGTATTGCGCCTCAGTGAGGCTGGTGACGATGCGGCGGTCGATGGCACGCATGCGCAGCATCGGCGCGCTTCTGAGTGGCCAGTCCATGACACTGCGCTATTATCACGACGACGATCTCGCATCTTGGGTCGAGACGAACTGTGGGCGAACAGCAGATCCGAAAAGTCGTTGTCTTCACTTCGGCGATGGCTCAGTACGTTTTTGCCCATCGCGATCTTCGTGTCGTGGTCGACTTCGTTGAACTCGACTCGGCGACATGGCAACAGGATGCACAGTCGCGGTCATGGCCGTTATCGGCAATCTATCGCCGCGAGGCTACGCGTCTTTTCGCGTTCGAGCGGGCCGTCGGCCGATCCGCAGATGCAAGCGTGTTCGTGACGCCAATGGATGCCTTGCTGTTTCGGTCGCTCGCGCCCGAGTGCATGTTTCGCATTCATCATGCGCAAAACGGCGTCGACAGCGATTATTTTTCGCCACTGCAGGAACTGACCAACCCGTACGCTCCAGGCGAAGAGGCCATCATCTTCACCGGAGCGATGGACGACTCCACCAACGTTGAGGCGGCATGCTGGTTCGTGAAGGAGGTGCTACCTACGATCGTCGCCGAGCGGCCTAGCACGCGCTTCTACATCGTCGGGTCACGGCCCGTGCCTGTCGTCGTGGGGCTCGCGCTCGAAAGCCAGGTTGTCGTCACCGGCCACGTGGCGGATGTGCGGCCCTACCTCAAGCATGCGCGGCTCGTTGTCGCACCCCAGAGGGTGGCGCATGGCATCCAGGACAACGTTCTGGAGGCGATGGCGATGGGACGCCCGGTCGTTGCTTCCGCTGCGGTTGCCCAGCAGCTGTCGGCTGTTCCGGCGCTTGACTTCGAAGTGGGCAGCAGTGCCGGCGAGTTCGCAAGCAAGGCACTTGACCTGATGGGTAGCGAGCGCGGGAAAACCGTCGGAAGCGCCGCGCGCGAGCGCATAATTTCCGATTACCACTGGATGACCAATCTCGCTCCCTTCGACGAGCTTTTGGGCGCGGCCGACGTGTTACGTGCGGGGCTGCAATGAAGGTCGAGTCGGAAGTCGTCGGCACGATGCCGCGGCCCGACCGCGCGGTGTTCGTTGCCGGCGCGACGGAGATAGTGGCAGAAACCGCACCTCGGCCGCCCCCGTTGGTCGGCGTGCCGCTGGCAGTAGCGTTGGTCGCTGTAGGCGTGCTCGCGCTGTTCTGGAAGACGACGTGGTCGATGATCGCGATCTGGATGCGATCCGAAACCTTCGTCCACGGTTTCGTGGTCTTGCCGATATTTTTCTACCTGCTCTGGCGCGAGCGGCGCTCCCTGCGAGCCATCGAGACGAGGCCTTTCCTTGGCGCGCTGTTCGGCGTCGCTGCTGCCGGCGCGATCTGGCTGCTCGGGGAGCTGGTTGGTGCAGCGAGCGTCGCACAGTTCGCCGTGGTCGCGATGATTCCTTTTACGGTCTGGACGGTGCTGGGCACGCGTGTTGTCAGGGCGCTGGCTATTCCGCTCGCATTTTTGTTCTTTGCAGTGCCTCTTGGCGAGTTTCTGCTGCCTACGCTCATCAACTGGACGGCTGATTTTACGGTCGCCGCCCTTCGCGCGAGCGGCGTTCCAGTGTATCGCGAAGGGAACTTCTTCACGATTCCCTCAGGCAACTGGTCTGTCGTCGAGGCTTGCAGCGGGCTGCGCTATCTGATTGCCTCGTTCATGGTCGGTTGCCTGTACGCATATCTGTCATATCGATCGATAGGGCGTCGCGTAGCCTTCATTGCGGCGTCGATCATCGTGCCTATCGTCGCCAACTGGATGCGTGCCTACATGATCGTGATGCTCGGCCATTTGAGCGGTAACAAGATTGCCACGGGTGTCGACCACCTCATCTACGGCTGGCTTTTCTTCGGACTGGTCATGATGCTGCTGTTCTGGATCGGTGGGCGGTGGCGCGAGGACCTGGACGTCGCGCCGACCTCAATAGGGGGCGGAGCGAGTTCAGGGATGCGGCTAGTGGCGGTCGAAGGGTCGAATCGCAAGGTCTGGGTGGCGGCGCTGGGGGCGGTAATATTGGCCGTGATGTGGCAGCCGCTCCTGGCCAAGCTCGATGCGTCAGAGAACACAGCACCCATTCGGTTCCCTGACATTCGCGGTGCGAACGGGTGGGTCGCCGTGCCTGACAGCGTTTCCGATTGGAAACCGGACCTTTCCGGTGCGCGTACGGAGTATCGGGCGACGTTCGCGAAGGATGGCGAGCACATCGGCGTACACATCGCCTTTTTCCGCGGACAGACCCCGGATACGAAAGCGATCACGTCGACCAACCAACTCGTACGCTCTGGCAATAACACATGGAGACTGGCGAATGCAGGAGCCGCGCATGTTGAGACCGGGGCCGGGCCACTGGACGTGCGCACTGCAGTCGTGGTCGCCGACCGCTCGCGACTCGGCGCTTTGGCAGTGGTTCTGGATAGATAATCGGCACACGTCGAATGACTATCTGGCAAAGCTGTATCAAGCATTCTCCGTACTTCGGCAGCATGGGGATTCGGTGGCCTGGGTGATCGTCTACACGCCGACGGAGACCGATGAGCCAAAAGCCCGCGCAGCGTTGCAAAGGTTCAGTACCGATATGATCGGAGCGATCGACGCCGCGTTGAAGGACGCAGCGACGCAATGAACATGCATGCTCTGGCCGGCACATCGCATGACCCGCGTCCACTCATTGCGCACGTGGTGTTTCGCTTCGATGTTGGCGGCCTTGAAAACGGTGTTGTCAACCTGATCAACCGACTTCCTGCAGAAGCGTATCGCCATGCAGTCATCTCGCTTACCGAAATCACGGATTTTAGAGAGCGCATTCTGCGCGACGATGTTCAATATTTTGCGTTGGCAAAAAAGCCGGGCCATGGCTTCCGGCTTTATCCGCGCTTATTTCGCCTGTTTCGCTCGCTCGCGCCCGACGTCGTGCACACCCGCAATCTGGCGGCGCTCGAAGCGAGCCCTACCGGCATGGCTTGCCGGCGTGCCAGCGCGCGTGCACGGCGAGCACGGACGCGACGTCGGCGATCTCGACGGTTCCAACCGCACCTACCGGCGAATTCGTCGAGCGTACAGGCCCTTCGTGAATCAGTATGTGGCGGTCTCGAAGGATCTCGAGCAATACCTTTGTCGGGATATCGGAGTCGACTGGCGGCGCGTTGCCCACATTTGCAACGGCGTGGATACGATTCGGTTTGCGCCCGCAGCCGGCGCTCGACGGGTGGTTGAAGGTTGTCCTTTCAATCCCACCGATCACTGGCTGGTCGGCACCGTTGGCCGCATGCAACCCGTCAAGGATCAGGTCACGCTGGCCCGCGCTTTTGTGCATGCCGTTCATCTCGATCCCGTTGCTGCGCAGAGGATGCGCCTCGTCATGATCGGCGACGGACCGCTTCGTGCAGAGGTAGCGCGCGTGCTCCAGGCTGCTGGTCTTAGCGCTTTGGCGTGGCTGCCAGGGGAGCGCTCGGATGTGCCGGACCTGATGCGCAGCCTGGATTGCTTCGTGCTGCCTTCACTCGGCGAGGGGATTTCGAACACCATTCTGGAAGCGATGGCCACAGGCCTGCCGGTGCTTGCGACCCGCGTCGGCGGCAACGGCGAGCTGATCGACGACGGAATCACCGGCCAGCTGGTGCCGCCGGCCGACGGTGAAGCAATGGGCGCTGCGATGCTCGCCTATTTCAATGACGCGGCGATGGCGCATCGACATGGCGCGGCCGCAAGACAATCTGCCCTGGAGCGCTTCAGCCTCGACCGGATGGTTCACGACTACGCAGCGCTGTATGACGGCCTATTGTCTCGCCGCAATGTCGCCCCAGCGCGCGCCGGCGCCAGCGGCTAAACCCAGAGGAGTCATTCACGCCATGTGCGGCATCACGGGAATATTCGATACCAGAGAACGCGGCGAAGTCGGGCGCGACCTCCTGGCTCGCATGAACGAGGCACAGCATCACCGGGGCCCGGACGCCGCCGGCTACCACGTCGAACCCGGCGTCGGACTTGGCCACCGGCGCCTGTCGATCATCGATATCGCCTCCGGACAGCAGCCTCTTTACAACGAGGACGGGAGTGTCGTGGTCGTCTACAACGGGGAGATCTACAATTATCAGGAGCTGATTCCCGAGCTGACCGCGCTGGGCCACCGCTTTCGCACCCGGAGCGATACCGAGGTGATCGTCCATGGCTGGGAGGCGTGGGGCGCTTCCTGCGTCAGCAGGTTCAGGGGCATGTTCGCTTTTGCGCTGTGGGACCGCAATCAGCAGACGCTGTTCCTCGCTCGCGACAGGCTTGGCGTCAAGCCGCTGCACTATGCATTGCTGCCCGACGGCAAACTCATATTCGGATCCGAGCTCAAGTCGCTGCTCGTACACGGGGGTCTTGCGCGCGACATCGATCCATGTGCCGTCGAGGAATATTTTGCGCTGGGTTATGTCGCCGATCCCCGTACGATATTTTCAGGCGCGTCCAAGCTGCCGCCTGCGCACACGCTGACCATCCAGCGCGGCAGGCCCGTTCCTCAGCCGGTGCGCTACTGGGATCCCCGTTTCACATTGGACCGTGAAATCTCGATCGAAGACGCGACGCATGAACTCGCGGCCCGTCTGGACGAATCCGTTCGCCTTCGCCTGATCTCCGAGGTGCCACTTGGGGCGTTCCTTTCCGGTGGCGTAGATTCGAGTGCCGTCGTTGCGTCGATGGCGCGCGTGTCGAATGACCCCGTAAACACGTGTTCGATCGGGTTCGCAGACCCTTCCTACGACGAGTCGCGCTATGCGCAGATGGTCGCAGACCGCTACAACACCCGACACTTCGTCGATCGCGTCGAGAGCGACGACTTCGATCTGATCGATGCCCTCGCGCGACTCTACGACGAGCCTTACGCCGACAGCTCGGCGATTCCGACGTACCGCGTCTGTCAGCTTGCGCGCCGTCACGTCACGGTTGCGCTGTCCGGCGATGGAGGAGATGAGAGCTTCGCGGGCTATCGCCGCTACCGTCTGCACATGGCCGAAGAGCGGCTGCGCAGCCGTTTGCCGCTGGGCGTTCGCGCGCCGCTGTTCGGCGCGCTCGGACGCGCGTACCCGAAGGCCGACTGGGCACCGCGCGTCCTGCGCGCCAAATCGACGTTCGAGTCTCTCGCGCGTGACTCGGTGCACGCGTATTTTCACGGCGTGTCGATCCTGCGCGAAGGCATGCGCGCGCGCCTTTTCACCGATCGATTCCGTAGTCAGCTTGGCGGCTACACGGCAATCGAGGTTTTTCGGCGCCACGCGTCAATGGCGGACACTTCCGATCCGCTTGCGTTGATCCAGTATCTCGATCTGAAGACTTATCTGGTTGGCGACATCAACACCAAGGTGGACCGTGCCAGCATGGCGCACTCCCTCGAAGTGCGAGAGCCCTTGATGGACCATCAGTTGGTCGAATGGCTGGGCAGCCTGCCGTCCTCGCTAAAACTGCGTGGCGGGGAGGGTAAGTGGCTGCTCAAGAAAGCGATGGAATCGAGGCTTCCCGACGAGGTTTTGTACAGGCCGAAGATGGGCTTTGCCGTCCCGCTCGCCGCGTGGTTCCGTGGCCCGTTGCGCACCCGGGTGCGCGAAGCGCTGCTCGGCGAGCGTCTGGCCTCGGCCGGCATCTTCGACCAACGCTACCTGCGGCTGCTGGTCGACGACCATCAACGCGGGGTGCGCGACTATAGCGCCCCACTTTGGACGTTGCTGATGTTCGACGCCTTTCTGCGCAACGTCGTCGACGGATCTTCCAACGCAACGATGCAGCAGGCGGCGTAAGGCGATTGTGCGCATTCTTCACGTCCTCGATCATTCGCTGCCGCTGCACAGCGGTTATGCCTTTCGCACGGTGGCGATCCTGCGCGAGCAGCGCAAACTCGGATGGGAAACGCTGCAGCTGACGACCCCTCGACATGGTGGCGCCGAAGCGGACGCCGAGGTCGTCGACGGTTGGCGTTTTCACCGCACGCCGGCGAAGCGTGGATGGCGTTCATCGCTGCCCACCGGTCGCTTACCTGGACGAGATGGCCGCGACCGGTGCTCGCCTGCGATCGCTGGTGGAGTCCTTCCGCCCCGATGTCATCCATGCGCACTCGCCGGTGCTGAATGCACTGCCGGCGCTTCGCGTGGGCAGGCAAAGCGGTATCCCGGTGGTGTACGAACTGCGCGCACTATGGGAGGATGCCGCAGTCGATCACGGCACGACCACCGAAGGCAGCGTGCGCTACCGGTTGTCGCGGGCACTTGAGACCTACGTCCTGCGACAAGCGGCCCACGTCACGACGATCTGCGAGGGGCTGCGCCAGGAAGTGGTCGCAAGAGGTATTCCGGGCCGATTGGTCACGGTTATTCCGAACGCTGTAGACGTCGAGGCCTTTACGCACGGCGCGGCGTCCGACTCCGTCCTCAAGGCGCAACTTGGACTGCAGGGCGCGACGGTCGTTGGTTTCGTCGGCTCCTTCTACGGCTACGAGGGACTCGACCTGTTGATCGACGCAGTGACAGTGCTGCTGCCCCGTCACCCCTCGTTGCGCGTGCTCCTGGTTGGTGGCGGTCCACAGGAGCAGGCCCTGAAGGACCAGGTGGCGGCGCGAGGACTCGGAGGCCACGTCACGTTCGTCGGTCGAGTGCCGCATGCAGAGGTGCAACGTTACTACGACTTGATCGACGTGCTCGCTTATCCGCGACATCGAATGCGACTGACAGAGATCGTTACGCCGCTCAAGCCGCTGGAAGCGATGGCCCAGGGCCGCATGTTCGTCGCCTCGGACGTCGGTGGGCATCGCGAACTCGTGCGCGATGGGGAAACCGGTTTTCTCTTTCCTGCGGACGATAGCGCGGCGCTCGCCGCGGCAATCGAGCGCGTGCTGGCAGACGCCGATCGCTGGCCGCAAATCCGCAAGCAGGCCCGACACTACGTCGAGACCGAACGAACATGGGCAAGGAGTGTTGCGGGGTACGCGGACGTGTATTCCAGCCTGCGGTTGCACAACCCGCATCGTATGCGCGAGGAGGTGGCGTGAGGCTCGTGACCTTCTCCACGCTCTACCCGAGTAGCGCACGTCCTGCACACGGCTTGTTCGTAGAGACTCGTCTGCGTTATCTGCTGTCGTCGGGAATGGTGCAAAGCCGGGTCGTCTGCCCGGTGCCGTGGTTTCCGTTCAAGCAGGCGCGATTTGGAGATTGGTCACGGTACGCCGCCACGCCTTCCCATGAAAAGCGCAACGGCATCGAGGTCGTTTATCCGCGCTATGCAATTCCGCCGAAGGTTGGCATGACGATTGCTCCGCTGACTCTGGCGCTGGGTGCGCTGCCTGCTTTCCGAAGATTGATCCGCGACGGATATGATTTCGACATCATCGATGCCCATTACTTCTACCCCGACGGCGTCGCTGCAGTGATGCTTGCGCGCCATTTTGGGAAAGCCGTCGTCATCACAGGTCGTGGCACCGACCTCAACTACATTCCCCGGTACGCTTTTCCGCGTCGCATGATCCGCTGGGCTGCCCGGCGCGCGGACGGCTTGATCACGGTGTCCCGTGGGCTGGAGAAATGCCTGGTCGAATTGGGCATTCCGGGCAAGGATGTCGTGGTATTACGCAATGGCGTCGATCTCGTCCGCTTCAAGCCACCCATCGAGCGCGAGGAACGGCGCGCGGAGATGGGCCTGGTCAGGAAGACCCTCATCTCGGTTGGCCACCTTGTCGAACGCAAGGGTCATCATCTTGTGATCGAGTCACTACGACACTTACCTGGGTACGACCTCTTGATCGTGGGAAGCGGGCCTGAAGAGGCGCGCTTACGGCAGCTGGTGAACACCCTCGATGTGAATGATCGTGTTAGATTCGTGGGCTCCGTTCGGCAAGAGGACCTGGCTCAGTATTACGGCGTGGCGGATGCGTTGGTACTCGCGTCGAGTCGTGAAGGCTGGGCCAACGTCCTGCTCGAATCGATGGCTTGCGGCACGCCCGTTGTCGCTTCGAATGCAGTCGGCAACGAGGAGGTCGTCCTGGCGCCGGAGGCAGGTTGCCTGACCGCAGCACGCACAGCGGAGGCAATTGTCGAAGGAGTCAGGAAATTGTTTTCGAATTACCCCGATCGCGAGGCGACACGCCGTTACGCCGAGCGATTCAGCTGGGACGAAACGACGCGCGGCCAGCTGCGATTGTTCAGCAAGATCCTCGATGATCGTCAGTCGGCAAGTACCGACGCTGCGCACAGCACGTTCCGGACATGATCTGTTCGCAACCCGTTTCTCCCTTCAAACAATAACGATATGTGTGGCATCTACGGTGTTCTCGAGCTCACCGGCGCCCCGGCGGATCCGAAGCTGCTCACGTGCATGGCGAACAGAACCGTGCATCGCGGCCCGGACGACGAGGGTCGTCATGTCGATGGGCCGCTCGCGATCGGCATGCGCCGGCTGTCGATCATCGATCTAGCCGGCGGACACCAGCCGCTCTGCAACGAAGATGAGACGATCTGGCTGGTCGCGAATGGCGAGATATACAACTACCGGGAGCTGCGCCGCGAACTGATCGCCGCGGGCCATCGCTTCCGAACGGAGTCCGACTGCGAAACGCTTCTGCATCTATATGAGACGCACGGAAACGCGTTCCTCGATCGGGTCAACGGCATGTTCGCGTTCGCCCTGTGGGACGGCCCACGGCGGCGTCTCCTTCTCGGCCGCGACCGCCTCGGTATAAAGCCTCTCTACGTGCGCCAGGAACCGGGGGGCCGGCTCCTGTTCGCGAGCGAGGCCAAAGCGTTGCTCGCGGCGCAGGAGGGAACCCCCGAGGTGGACCCCGTGGCGCTGCGTGCCTACCTCGAGCTCGGCTACGTGCCCGCGCCGTGCTCGATGTTCCGCGGTATCCGCAAGCTCGAGCCAGCGACGCTCATGATCGCGGAGCGCGGGCAAACGCACGAACATCGCTATTGGCGCATTCCGAATGATGTGGATGACGATCGAACCGAAGCGCAATGGGTCGATGCCGTGCGTGCGCGACTGGACGAGTCGGTGCGCATGCAAATGGTGAGTGATGTTCCCATCGGCGCCTTCCTATCGGGTGGTGTTGATTCCAGCGCGGTCGTAGGTCTGATGTCACGACACAGCGACCGCCCGGTGAAGACCTATGCCATCGGGTTCGAGGGCGGCGCAGCCGAGTCGTACTACGATGAACTGCCGTTCGCACGTCAGATCGCAACTCGCTTCGGCACCGATCATCACGAGATCATCGTGCGACCCGACGTGATCGCGCTCCTTCCAAAGCTTTTGTGGTACATGGACGAGCCAGTGGCCGACACTGCATTCGTCACCACGTACCTGGTCTCCGAGTTCGCGCGGCGTGACGTCACTGTCATCTTGTCCGGCGTCGGTGGTGATGAGCTATTTGGGGGCTATCGCCGCTATCTCGGCGGACACTACGCCGCTTATCTCGCGCGTGTCCCTGCGTTGTTCGCCGTGCCGCGATGGCAATCGGGAGCCGGCTCCCCGCCGATCGGCACTCGCGCCTGCTGAACGCGATGCGGCTGGCGCGAGGTTTCCTTGCGAGCTCGGAGCTCCCATTCCAGGCAGCGTTACAGCTCCTACATGGCCGTGTTCGGCGATCATGAGATCGACGCGCTGATGCGTCTCGCCACCCGCAGAGCGCTTCGACGCAATGGCGAATGCGTTTGCAAGCGCAACGGGGCACGATGAACTCAATCGAATGCTGGTCGTCGACTCCGCAACTCAATTGCCTGATGACTTGCTGATGCTCACGGACCGTATGAGCATGGCGGTATCGCTCGAGTGTCGCGTGCCGCTGCTCGATCACGAGCTGGTCGAACTTGCCGCGACGCGTTCCTACGGGCATTAAGGTCCGCGACGGCAGGCTCAAGCACCTGATGAAGGAATCGCTCTCCGACTTGTTGCCGCGCGACATTCTTGAGCGCAAGAAGCGTGGGTTCGGTGCGCCGATGGGTGCGTGGCTCAAGCGTGACCTGAAGCCGTTGCTGCAGGACGTGCTGTCGCGCGTCGTCGGTCGAGCGTCGCGGCCTGTTCCGCTACGAGCCGATTGCCGCAATGATCGCCGATCATGAAGCGAATCGCATCGACGGGACGGACCGATTGCTGGCGCTGCTCAATCTCGAAATCTGGGCCCGGATCTACCTCGACGGCCGCGAGGCGGGCGAAGTGGCCGATGAACTGCGGGCAGCGGCATGAAGATCCTCTACCTCTGTCATCGGTTTCCGTTTCCGCCAAGACGAGGCGGAAAGATCCGGCCGTTCAACATGATTCGCCATTTCGCGCGCGAGCACGAGGTGACGGTCGGCTCCCTCGTCCGGTCCGAAGTCGAGGCGAAGGAGGGCGCAGGACTGGCCGACTACTGCGCGAACTACAAGATGGCGCGCGTCCGGGATCCGGTCCAGGTCGGACGCATGGTGGCGCGCCTGCCCACGCCGGTGCCATCCTCGTTCGGTTACTTCTATTCGCCGGAACTGGCGAGCTGGGTCAAGGACCGCCTGGCACGGGAGCGATTCGACCTGATCTTCGTGCACTGCTCGTCGGTCGCACCGTACGTCGCTGCAGTGCGCAGCGTTCCGAAGATCCTCGACTTCGGCGATATGGATTCGCAAAAGTGGCTCGAATACGCGCACTACAAACGGTTTCCGCTGTCGCTGGGATATGCCCTCGAAGGTCACAAACTGGCAAGAGAAGAAGGGCGGCTCGCGCGGCAATTCGACTTGTGCACGGCGACGACGCGCGGCGAGTGGGAAACGCTGGAGTCGTATCGCACCGGTGTGCCCACCGACTGGTTTCCCGAACGGCGTCGATAGCGGATATTTCGCGCCGACCAGCGAGCCGTACGATCCCGACACGATTGCGTTCGTCGGTCGCATGGACTACTACCCAAACCAGGAGTGCATGTTCGACTTCTGCCGCCGGACGCTGCCGCGCCTCCAATCGAAGAGGCCATCAATCAAGCTCTTGATCGTCGGTGCCGACCCCGTCCCCGCCGTGCAGCGTCTCGCAGATCTTCCGGGTGTCACGGTCACCGGTTCCGTGCCCGATGTTCGTCCCTATTTGCGTCGATCGGTATTGATGATTGCGCCGCTCAACATTGCACGCGGCACGCAGAACAAGATCCTCGAAGCGATGGCAATGGGAGTGCCGGTGGTCACCAGCCGCATCGCGGCTGCCGGTGTGGATGCCGCGGACGGTCAGCATTTTCTTGCCGCATCCACGCCGGAGGAGTACGAGGAAGCGATCATGCGCGTGCTAGACGACCCGCAACTGCGGCAGCGGCTGTCCATTGCCGGTCGTGAACGGATGCTCACGCATCACGACTGGGGTCGATCGATGACGAGGCTCGACAAGATCGTCGAGCGCTGCCTTTCGCAGCGGGACTCGCCGGCGCGTGCAGCAGCTATTGGCAGCGTCGACACCAGCGGGCAATTGACTTGAGAATCAGTATTTTCGGCCTTGGTTATGTCGGCGCGGTATCGCTGGCATGTCTCGCCCGCGATGGACACGATGTCATCGGTGTTGATGTCGATCAGGCCAAGCTGGACTTGATCGCCGCGGGAAGGACGCCGGTCGTGGAAGAGGGCATGGTCGAGCTCATGCGGACCGTCGTCCAAAGTGGCCGGGTCCGCGTCACGCCGGGACACGCGCGAAGCGGTGATGGCCTCGGATCTTTCGCTCATCTGCGTGGGCACGCCATCAGCGCCCAATGGCAGCCAGAACCAGAGCGCGATGCTGCGACTGGCCGAGGATCTCGGCGAGGTGTTGAAGGACAAGACAACACCGCACGTCATCGTCCTTCGGTCCACGCTGGTGCCGGGCACGGTCGAGGATGTCATCCGGCCGATAATCGAGCAGCATTCCGGTAAGCGCGATGGCGTCGATTTCCACATCTGCTTTCAGCCGGAATTCCTGCGCGAAGGCACGTCGATCAAGGATTACGACAGGCCACCCTATACCGTCGTCGGAACCCGTCATGACGCGCCCGTGGCCAAGCTGCGCGAGCTGTTCGGACACCTCCCATGCGAGTTCCACGTGACGTCGATCCGTGCGGCCGAGACGGTCAAGTACACCTGCAACAACTTCCATGCGCTCAAGATCACCTTTGCAAACGAGACGGCGCGGCTGTGCGAGGCGATGGACGTCGATCCTTTCGAAGTCATGGATCTGGTCTGCAAGGATCGGCAGCTCAACATCTCTCCTGCCTATCTCAAGCCTGGCTTCGCGTTTGGCGGCTCGTGCCTGCCCAAAGACCTGCGTGCGACGCTGTATTTTGCCAAGACGCGCGACATCGACCTTCCGATGCACGGCGCCATTCTGGCCTCCAATCGCAGCCACATTGAGCACGCGATCGCCAAAGTGCTCGCGACCGGAAAGCGGCGCGTCGGTATCATCGGCCTGTCGTTCAAGACCGGGACGGACGACTTGCGTGAAAGCCCGATGGTGGCGCTTGCCGAACACCTGATCGGCAAGGGTATGTCGCTACTGGTCTACGATCCGGAGGTCCACCTCTCCCGGCTGCTCGGCGCCAACAAGCGCTTCATCGAGGAACACCTGCCGCACCTTGGCAACCTGATCCGGGCGGACATCAACGCGGTGGTAGCCGAATCGGACGTCCTGATCGTGGGTCTCGCCGATCGCAAAACCTTCGCTGCATTGCGGAGCATCGTGCGCGAGAACCAGACGGTGATCGACCTCGCGCACATCGAGGATGCAGCTGAATGGCCTTGCGCGATTCAGGGGCTGTGTTGGTAGCCGCCGTGCGCGAGTCGGAATGATGTGGCGGTACGCATTCAAGGTCGCATCGCCGGGTGGTGCCCGAGGGCGGCTTTCGATCCTGATCTTTCATCGTGTCCTTGCGGAGCCCGATCCGCTGTTCCCCGGCGAGCCGACTGCGGCGCACTTCGACAAGCTCTGCGCACACCTACGGGCGCGCTTCGAGGTCCTGCCACTGTCGGAAGCAGTTGCCCGATTGCAGCAGGGCGAGCTTGCCTGCAGGCGCACTTGCGATCACGTTCGATGACGGCTACGCCGACAACCTATCGATCGCGGCACCGATCTTGCGTAAGCACGGTCTACCCGCGACGCTTTTCATTGCGACGGGGTACCTGGATGGCGGCTGCATGTGGAACGACAAGGTGATCGAGGCGTTTCGCTCGACGAAAAACGCGGCAATCGACCTCAGGGACCTGGGCCTCGACACATACAGTGTTGCATCGACCGCCGATCGCCGCGCCGGAATCGACCGTGTGATCGACGCAACCAAGTATCTGTCCGTGGTTGAGCGCGACGAGCGCGCGGACCAGATCCTGCGTGCTGGCGGGGTGGCCGCTCCGACGAATCTGATGCTCGACTCCGTGTCGGTCAACACGCTCGCAGATTTTGGCGTCGATGTCGGCGTGCACACGGTGAACCACCCGATCCTGGCGAGAACGTCCAGCGACCAGGCTTGGGAAGAGATTGTCGAGTCGAAACGGCGACTCGAGGGGTTGACCGGCAAGTCGATGCGGCTGTTTGCATATCCGAATGGAAAACCAGCCAGGATTATTCGAGAGAGCACGTCACCATGGTGCAGCAGGCTGGTTTCGACGCAGCGGTGAGTACGGCCTGGGGCCCGGCGACCCGGCAGAGCGACATCTTCCAATTGCCGCGGTTTACGCCATGGGCGCGCGAGCCGTTGAAGTTTGATTTGCTGATGATGCGCAATCTACGCCAACCCGCTGAACAGCGGGCGGCGTAGTGCGTCGATAGTTGGTCGCCGGCCGCGTCAGCGTGGTGGCCGATGCCTAGGGTAAGCTGCCGTCACGTCCGTAAGGACCTCGAACACAGCACGTGCATAATTCTCAATAGAAAAGCGATCCCGAGCAGAAGCCCATGCGCACTTTGATATTTCCGCTGCGCGATCATGCGAGCGAACCAGCATTAACATGCACTGAGCCAACTGTTCAAAACCCCCAGAGAAGAGCAAGCCCGTTTTTCCGTCCTCGATCAACTCTAACGTCCCCCCGGAGGCGCGACCGACTACTGGACACCCAGCGGCCATAGCTTCAGCGGTGACCCGACCAAATGCTTCCGCCTTGGAGCAAACGAGCACCGCGCATGCCTTTGCGTAATATGGGAAAGGATCGCTTACGTGACCAAGGAATTCCACTGCTTGGCCAAGTCCCAGATGCTCGCAAAGAGCCCGACACTCTGAGACATACGCATCCGGCCCCCAGCCCAAAATCGTCAAATTGGCGTCTGGCACGTAGGCTCGAACAACCGCCAACGCTTGGATTGCCTCGATTTGCCCTTTGCCTGGAATCACAGCTCCCGCCATGATGAAGTTCGGCCTCTTTGAATTCGCCGGCTGCCGAGCTTTGAGAAGGTGCTCGAAACGGTCTCGTGGGGCAATGCCATTGTAGATCACGTTAACACGGTCTCGGATACCCTCTGGGCAGACATGATCCCGGACCGCGTTAGAGTTGGCTATCAACGCGCTCGATGTTCGAAGCAGCAGCCGGAATAGAGTTAAACCAAAGTCGTGACAAAGCCCATAATCGAGATCACCCATTTCGCGCAGGTGCCACACATGCGGGCGCCTGATGGACTTCGCGAGCAGCCATCCCACCGAAATCACCGACGAGTTCGTGTAAACAATATCCGGATTCCACTTTCGTGCAGCTGATCTTATTGCCGAAAGACTGCCGAGGTTCGATGCCGCCCGCCTTAATCGGGTAAGCACAACGCGGTTGGGGCACGGTGCCATTGTCCGCTGAAATGGAATGACTTCATGCTCCACCCCTTGGGATTGGAGCAAGGAACTTACAGGGCCTTCGAACGGACTCAGTACCTTGGAGTCGACGCCAAAGCATTTAAGTCCCAATGTCAAATCCACTAGGGAGCGCGTTGCGCCGTACAAGCTTGGATCGTGGTTCAGAAAAAGGATCCTCACAAAGACCTCAACCTCTCCTTATTGGGAACCCAGTAAACTATATGCATCACTTCTCGCAGAGTTGCCATCCACAAATACTCTCGGTTGGCTTGGTCACCTGCGTGGTTCTGGGCGCCCTGTCGAAAGGACCGTAAATATGAGCAAAAGCCTTGTCGCGATGTTGCCCCCATTTATTCGCGAGCCGCTCAAGCGTGTAAGGGATGAGGTGCACAATTATGCCCGCACGATGCCGTACCACGGCAAGCAAAGGTTCTGCCCCGTATGTAGGAAAAGCTCGAATCGATTCCTGGAGTATGGCGTCGTCCGCCGCGAAGACGCTCTATGCGTTTGGTGCAATGCTCTAGAACGTCACCGTCTCTTATGGCTATACGTGACGACAAAGACCGATCTTTTCGATGGCAGATCGAAGAAAATGCTGCATGTGGCGGCAGAGCCTTGCCTGGAATCACGGTTTAGGAAACGACTCGGAGCAAACTATATTACGGCTGATCTCTCCGATCCACGAGCGATGGTTAAGATGGACATTGTCGATATTGAATACCCGGGCGAATCATTCGACGTGATCTATTGCAGTCACGTATTGGAGCACGTGCCAGATGATAGGCGCGCGATGGGGAAATTTCGCAGGGTGCTCAACACGAATGGCTGGGCGATATTGCTCGTGCCCGTATCTGAGGGAAAGACCTTTGAAGACCCAACCATCGTCGATCCGTAAGAGCGCTTGAAAGCCTTGGGCAGGACGATCACCTTTGAATATATGGCTCGGACTATTTTGATAGGCTTCGAGACGCGGGCTTCAAGGCGCAAGTTACGAGGATCGACGATCTTGTCGGGAAAGATGACGCAATTCGAATGGGACTAACGTCAGCAAGTGGAGAAATATATACTTCTGCACTAAATAGGCATCACGGTAGTATGAGGTTCGCCTGCCGTTTGACTAGCCCCAAAATCCAAGATTAGGCAAGCTGCAAGCTGGGATGGTGGTTTAGAAAAAGATCACAAGGGCCTCGACCTGCCTTGAACATGAACCAGTGAACTATACCCATCGCTCAATCTTTGCAGCTGAGTTTCTATCGAGAAACGCTCCTCGACATGTTTACGACCTTGCACAGCAAACTTCATCGGTTCGCAGGGCTCTTGAGTTAGGCGGTAAATAATTTCAGCCATTCCAGCAACATCGCCTTCCGCGCACAAGTAGCCTGTCTGCCCATGAACAATGACCTCGGGGATGTCGCAATGGCGCGTGCCCACACAAATCAATCCAAGTGCCATGGCTTCAGTCAAAGAGACCGGCGAGCCGCCTTCCGCGTCGCCACTGGCGGCGTGTCTGCTTGGGCACAGGAATACATCATGAGCACGAATGATCTCTCTGGTCTCTTCCAATGGAAGAAATCCAGTGAACTCCAGGCGTCCCGCTAATTCGGGTTCTTGAGCGAGCTTCGCCAGTTCTCGCTTAATTTGCATGCCTGCAGCATCATCGTGGAGTGTGTCTCCAACGATCGTGACTCCTAAATCGACACCGCGCGAACGCGCAGCAATACAAGCTTGCAGTCCATCGGCCAATCCTTTCTTTTCCGTGAAACGGCCTACCATTACGATTCGAAGGCGCCGAGAAAAGGTTTTGGGCACGAATGTAAGGGCGGACAGATCCACACCAATTCTTTGAATTTGAACTTTTGCCGCAGGACAGCCTAGCTGAACGAGCCTTTCGCGCATGGCCGGACCCTCCACAAGGAAAGCGTCTCCGACGTTGAACAATTCACGGTAGCGCTCAAGCCAAATCGGTTGGATTTGCGGAAACATCCAAGCATCGGCACCGTAAAATGAAGTGATCAGAGGAATCTTAAGAGATCGTTTCAATTGCATACTCTCCCAGCCTCGCGGGCCAAAGTGCGCATGGATTACCTGTGAACGCCAACACCTAAGTTTAAGCTGCCAGTACTCATATCCTCGATTGTCCCCCGTGCGTCGTGCAATTGCATTGAAAATGCGTGCCAGGGTAAGGGTTCTCCACCGGTCCGGCGGATCAACGCAAATTCTTTGGCTTGACAGTGGAAATAGCGCCCGATTAGCGATCCTTCTGCAATAGACGCGTGGGTCCGTGTTTGGAGTGCGGGTTATTTGGGGGTAAATCCAATTCTCTGTGAGATCCAGAAAGGTGTGCAAAAAATGTAGCACGCGGGTGGAATCGCCTCTCATCGTCGTTATCTTGCTGGAAACGCTTTTCGTGCGAAGTACAACAACGTCTGCCAATTATAAATTAGCGCCCTGGACAATCTGCGACTGCATTCCGGTTTTTGACAATGGAATTCGTAAAACAAAATCAAGCGCGCTGGCGGAAACGGTTTATGTCGCGCGCCGAATGGCCACCTATTTCCGGTCCGAGACTTCGGGAGGTACCTCAACCGAGTGGTACGGCATCGGCGGTAAGCGCAGCTTGTGATCGCTTCCTGCCAGCCATCACGGAGTTGGTGTCGCCAAGATCATCGTATTGTGAAAGCACCGTCAGGGGAGCGAAAGAGAGAAGTTCTCGGTATCCTTCCACCGATCGAAAGTGAACGTGTCCAGGTGTCGGTTTGACATCGGTACACTCAATCAGAAACAAGAGGCCCCCGGGTTTCAAGACACGCTCTATCTCTTCGACGGCGCGACGCAACGCTTTCTGGTCCGGGATGCAACCCAGTACAAGACAGGTCCAAACCACGTCAATACTCAAGTCCGAACACGGGACACGGGCGTGACGCAATTGCCGATACTCAACACGCTCATCACGCGGGGCGAGCTTCAGAAGTCGTTCGACAGGATCGACTCCAATGGCCCGGCCACCGATGATGCGCGCCAGATCAACGGTGAAACGACCCGGACCGCACCCAAAGTCGAGCAGAATTCTTTCTGTGCCGTCCAATTGGCTCTTAAGCTTTGGCAAAAGGATCTCTCGTTGATAGGCGGTGACGCGCTCAAACTCTTCTGGCTCATGACCCAGGTTCAGCACGGAGCGCTTTCCATAGTCCGCAGCACGCTTATCCCAATACTTGGCCATATCATCGCTCCCGCCTAATCGAAGACGGATGGCATCCCAAATCCTTTTAATTCTGCGTTTCATGGCAATTACGCAAACTGGGGTCTTCAATGCGGGACGGAAGAAGATTCACTTTCTGACACCCGATCTGCATCAGATTGGGATAATGGCGGTGCGCGAGTTAAGGGATCGCTGATCGTAGCGACGTCCAAAACCACGCAATGAATTAGTTCTGACACCAATTCACCGCGCGGTCATGGCGTTCAGAACCGAAGCGCTACTTGAAGCCTAGCCAATTGTTCCGAATCTAGGAGACAAAATACGAGAGTAACCCCAGCGCTTGATGAGATGGTACCGCATTGGCTCGTAATGGTTTTCCGCGGTAAAAGGTTCGCAGAATTTATTACCGACGAGGTCGTCACGGACGAAAAATGCGTCGGACCCGGTCAAGTCGCATCCCACGAGGCGGTATCCCATTTCTTCACCCAGCCGCGCCAAGGCTTTTAAGCTCGCACCAAATTCTATACTTCCAGTTTTCAGGACAACGTCTGGCTCGTAGGGTAAAACCCAGTCCGCAGAGGCCGGCAAGAAGGAATTATATTCAACAACAATGACGCGTGGTCGGTAACTAGACAACGCCCGCCACACCCAGAACTCGAAAGAATCGATGTCTATGCTCAGCAGATCAAATTCTGTGGGAATTTCAAGTTGTTTGAACAGTCCAGCGATGTTCGCAACCGTTACAGTCGAAAGAAGCAGCTTTAACCTGTCGGCACTTATCAAAAAATCCATTTGCTGTTTGATCCGTTCTACCGCCACCCCGTCGGCCTCAATCCAGCATCCCTTCCACCCCTGTGCCAAAAGATAGGTCGAGTTATTTTCAAATCCTCCGCCAGCTCCGACTCCAAATTCGACGCAGAGCTTGTTAGTCGTTCCAATGCGCCGCAAAATTTCGTCAATTATTCCATCTTGTCCGCTTTGAGAAAAAACGTTGAATTCATGCGAATTCAAACGCCCGACTTCTGCATATCGCTTATTCTGGAGTAGTAGGTGGATAAGCGATTCGCGCTGTATTTGCAGAGACCGTTGTTCGACATTTTCGAGGCTAGCGCAAAGTTGTTGCACGCTGCGGCTCGACTGACTTACTTCATCGAGAAGGTTGAGCTGTCGCCGAACGGCGGCCTTAAGTTTAGCGAGCATAGAATAAAACTCATTGAGGTCGTTGTGGAAGATATTTGTATCCGCCCGCGTTTCGCGAAGATTTCGCGACGAATGTTAGTCGAACTCCGGCAGCCAATAGTCAGCGACTTTGACGCTCTTTCCTGTGCGGTAGGCTTCGACACCAGCAAGACAAGTCGCAACCGTCCTCGCCGAATCTTTTAGGGTACAGACAAGCTGCTGCTGTCCGCGAATCGCCGCAACGAAATTTTCCAAGGAAGCGCGAACGGCAAGATTGTGAGGGTACAAGCGCAGTGGGTAGGTCGCAATACCATAATGAGGATCGCGCGGGTTGAGCTTCATGAGACCTTCCAGCAGTCTTGCGAACCAGTAGGTGCGAGACCGCGTTATGTAGCGCCGCAATCTCGCCTGATAATGGTGACCACGCAGGTGGTAAAAGGGAGGTTCGTTCTGAACTATCGAAGGTTCATGCTTCGCCAAATGGGGCCGGCAAAAAACGCGATAGTCACCGCTTTTCGAAAACAGCAAGTTGTTTTCGAGGCTCATCTCACTTCCGTAGACCCTTACCGAATGGTCCTGTGGTCGGCCGGCTCCAAATGCTACGACCACTTTGCCTATCACCCCGGATTTGAAACGTAAGAGAACGACGTTCAAGTCCGACTCGGGGTATTTCGGAAACGCGAGGTGGTTCGCCATTCCGATCACCTCTTCCACTTCGTCATCAAGAAGCCAACGCAGCAGGTCGACAAAATGACACCCCGAATACACCAGTGGCGTCGCATTATCGGTAGCGCGCCAATTGTCGTAGAGAAAGGCCCGCTCGGTCAGGTTGTGGACGTAATATCCTTCCAAATAACTGATCCGTCCTAACTTGCCCGACCGGATCAATTTTTTCATTTCTAGATGCACAGGGAGGCAGCGCATCTGGTGTTGGACTGCCGCAACTACTCCGCGAGTTCGTGTCGCGGCATTCAAAACACGCCGACACCCTTCCAGCGAGTCAGTTAAAGGTTTTTCGCTAATGACGTGAAAACCTGCGTCGATTGCGGCTACAACGTAATCCGCATGGGTGCTATCAGGGGAGCAAACTGCGACCGTGTCGATGCCTGAGGCCATAAAAGCCTTGAAGTCAGGTGTGGCGAAAGCATCGGGTGCCCTCAAAGTCGCACGACCCAGCCCGTCTGGCTTTGGATCATATATGGCGATAACCCGACAACCTTTCATTTGGTTGAAATGCCAATGTTGCGCCATGCCGGCTCCGCCAAAACCTATAATCCCAACCTTAACATTACTGACCATGTCTACGATATCTCGTCCAGTCGCGGGCCTTCATAAGGTTCCGCATACTCTGCCCACCAAAGCCCCGGGTCTGTCAGTCTATGCCGAGAGTCGTTCGATTTATCGCTATTGCCTCGTTCCATGTTGCCTCGTAGCTTGATCTTTGGCACCGGACACAAACCTTTGGTACTCAGTTATCGCATCGATGCGTTTCTCGGGGCGCTATGTGATCTTGTGCGCCTCTCATCTTACGTCGTCGCGCTACCGCCTGTAGTCGGAGACGATTGGATGGTGTTTCGCTGGGAGTTTTCGACGCGCCGGCGCAATACCGCTATGCATTAACGGCGAGTGCCACCGCCTTCACCACATCGCGTACGTCGGTCTCTGTAAGTTTCGGCGAAAGCGGCAGGCTCACGATCTGCCTCCCGATGCGCATCGCATTCGGATAGTCTTCGGGCTTCCAGCCCAAGTTCTGCTGATAGTAAGGATGTTCCGGAAGGCTAAGGTAATGTACACCGACGCCGATCCCGAGCCGCGTCATGTGATCGAGGAACTTATCGCGGGTGACACCTGTGCGCGCTTCGTCGATTAGAAGTGTGTAGAGGTGATAGGCATGGCGAGTTTCTGGTTCGACTGGCGAGGGCACTCCGACAGGCAGACTCGCGAAAGCTTCCATATAGCGCTTCCATACCTGCCCGCGCTTGTTCCAGTATCTTTCTACCCGCTGGAGCTGGTGCACTCCGAGCGCGGCCTGCAGGTCCATCATATTGTATTTGAAGCCACACTCGACCACTTGGTAATGCTTGAATCCTTCGTCGCCGAACCGCTTCCACGCATCCTTGCTCATTCCGTGCAAGCCAAGGACTTTCACGCGCGCGATATCGTCGTCGCGCTTCGCGATCACCATACCGCCTTCGCCGGTTACCACGTTCTTGGTTGAATAGAAACTGAAGCAGCCGAAATCTCCGATAGTTCCCGCCTTGCGGCCTTTATATTCGGTTTCGATCGCATGAGCACAGTCTTCGATGACTTTCAGTTTGTGCCGCCGGGCGATTTCCATGATCGCATCCATGTCGCAAGAGCGGCCGGCAAAATGGACGGGAAGAATTGCTCGAGTGCGTTGCGTGATACGGAGTTCGATCTCTTTCGGGTCGATGTTTAGCGTCACGGGGTCGACGTCGGCCAGAATGGGAGTGGCTCCCGCATGGAGCAGCGCATTTACGCTGGCACAGAAAGTGAGCGGCGTAGTGATGACTTCGTCGCCCGGCTTTAGATCTGCCACAAGCACGCTCAAATGAAGCGCCGCGGTGCATGAGTTCAACGCAACCGCCTGCGCGACACCTTTGTACGCAGCAAAGTCTGATTCGAATCGCTGGACGCGCGGGCCAGTGCCGATCCACGCGCTCTTGAGGCAGGCAACGACTTCTTCGATTTCCGGTTCTTCAATTAACGGAGAACCAAAAATAAGGAAATTTTCCTTAGTGCGAATAGGGATCATCTTGTGTGCATGATGGTGTTCGGGATATCCATCGCGGCTACAGCGGCGATGGGAAGCAACAGTGGAAATACCCAAACCTGCAAAGCCCCCTTATATCTGGCCCAGGCCGTCTTAAACGAGCGGGGCCACTTTTTCTTTGACGGCTTCTGTGTGCCAAGGGATCAATGGCGCGATCTTGCCGGCCGCTACATATCCTGGATATGCCCGGTTGACTCGGCCAAACCCAGTAACATTAAGCCGGATTCGGACGGGCGAAGGTTGAGGAATGCACGCCCTTCCTTTCGCAACACCGGCACCGATCTGGATGTCGTACATTCTTCCCGCCAAAAAATCAGCTGGGATCGTGGCCCGTGAAACATAGTGCCCTGGTAGAAAGGTAGCCAAGGAGTCTTCATCCCCGTTATGAATGGTCTCGAAGAGCATAAGACCGTCAGTATCGTAAAGCTGAAAGAAAACATGAAATCTAGGGACTGTCTGTCGGACTTCGTATGAAATCGCGATGTCAATTGGGTTTCCGCTGATCACGTTTGTATCACTTCGCCCTCCCTGCAGGACATCAACGCGCTTTAGCCGAAATAAAGGGTCCGGTTCAAGATGAGCGATAACTTCGGCCACCACTGCCAGAGACTGACCGGAGGATACGTCCTGGAGATAATTTTGCACTACTTCTGTAGTGGGTCCTTCCTGAAACTTGCGCCCTGCCTTTAAGTAGATCGCTTTGTCGCACAGCTGTTGGATGGCCTGCATATTGTGGCTCACGAAAAGTACTGCCCGGCCTTGCCCTTTCGATTCGTTCATCTTTCCCATGCATTTTTTTTGAAAGGCCGAGTCTCCCACTGCGAGCACTTCGTCCACGACTAATACTTCCGGCTCAAGATGGGCCGCCACCGCAAAGGCGAGCCGCACATACATACCGCTGGAATAGCGTTTGACAGGCGTATCGATGAATTCTTCGATCTCAGAGAAGGCAATAATTTCGTCCAGTTTCCCTCGTATTTCGGCTTTGGTCATTCCCATGATGGCGCCGTTAAGGAAGACGTTCTCGCGACCCGACAAATCGGGATGAAAACCCGTGCCTACCTCCAGAAGGCTCGACACGCGCCCGTCGATTCGGATTCGCCCCGAAGTCGGCGCAGTTACCTGAGAGAGTATTTTTAGGAGCGTGCTCTTGCCCGCGCCATTGCCGCCGATGATGCCGAGTACCTCTCCTTGAGCAACGGAGAAACTCACATCATCCAGTGCCCAAAACTGTTGCCCAATCCGCCGCGCATGATGCTCCTGGCCAACCTTTAGCAGCGGGTCTGGCTTATGACGCACCTTGGCCCACCAGCGAGATAAATCCTCCTGAAGAGTGGCGCCGCCGATCATCCCAAGCCGGTAGGCTTTACTCACGTGTTCGACTGAAATCGCGGTGGGCATTCCCATGCTCCGGCGTTACACGGTATCCATGAAGGTTCGTTCCACGCGCGTAAACAGTATCAAGCCTGCTGCGAGCACAGTCAGCATGATGCCGAAGCTCAACCCAAGCTGCCCCAATGTCACTGTGCCTACGCCTAAAAAAGCGACCCGGAACCCTTCGAACACAGGCGTCAGGGGATTTAGATTTATCAACCATTGATACCGCGCCGGCACAGCCGAAACTGGGTAGATGACCGGCGTCAAATACATTAGCAACTGCACACCGAAGGTCACGAGATGGCTCAAATCGCGATAGCGTGTTGTCATCGCGCATAGGATGACACCGCCACCCAAGGCATAGCCGGCCAGGATCAGAAGAAAGAATGGCGTCAGAAGAGCCCAAGTGGTCACATGCAGGGATACGCCAGAGATTACATAGATAGCCATGACGACCAGCAGGAGGCCAAGTTGTATCGCGAAAGCGATTAGGTTGGAGAAGACGGCGGAAACTGGAATGACAAGCCTGTGAAAATAGACCTTACCAAGCAGGGAAGCATTGGCGATGAAGGTCTTCGACGTGCTGTCCAGCGAACTCGAGAAGTACGCCCATGCGACGTTGCCAACCATGTAGAACAGGAAGGGCGGCGCGCCGTCAGTGGACAGGCCCGCAATCCGGCTAAAAACTATCGTAAAAATGACAGTGGTAAGAAGGGGGCGGACGATATGCCAAGAGGGCCCGAGGACCGTCTGCGTGTATACGGCGACGAAATCGCGCCATACGAACAGGCTAATGAGGTCGCGATATCGCCACAATTGTCCTAGGCGCCAATCAAACCAGCCGCGCTCGGGCAGAATAATAGTGATTATCGCGGAATCGCTAAATGAGACTTGATCTGGTAATGGCGCGTCGACCGGCATTTGGTTATGTTATACGATTTTCATTTTGTTCGGCAATGTCAGTGCTAAGTTAAAGAAGGTTTTCTGCTGCCAATCGAAGTCGAATTGCGCATTGACACCGTCGATCCATTTTATATTCGGCGCGTGAGGGCGACGTCCGCGCAGTTTGGCCCGTACCACTCTTGTTGTAGCGTTCATCTCAACGAGCGCGTCGCCGCCGCTGGCCCTCGATCATGGCGGATTCGTATCAATCGCGTAGGCTGACGATCCTCGCCGCACCACCCAGCCGCCAGTGCAACGAGCAGCCTTATCAGAAGCCGAAGCGAAGTCCGGACGAGCGAGGTTCCGTCGATGAACCAGCCCAAAGTCGGCGCCCGCACTTGAGTTCGCGACGAAAGTCGGGCGTTGCGAAACGAGGGCCCAACAATAAATGTGGAAAAATCGATACCTCCATGATCAAGGCCACCGCGGTGATTCGAGACAACCGTTCTCGCCTTGAAATGGCGCCTGAGCAAGACCAAAACAAGGCAGGGCGGGGAGTAAACGGGACCACGATATCGAACTGGCGCGCTTGGGCAATTTGCAACTGCCGCTAGCTGCTGGCCATCGGATGTAAGGGCGGCCGGTCGCATGATCGTCAGACACCGCCGCGAGAAGCCCCATTCAAGACGGGGCCAGCCGGCTATTCGTAGTACGGAAGGCCCCAGGAGGCGGGAGTCGCCTACTCCTCGATGAGCTCCATCACCGGCGCAACACTAACCCGCCCGTCGTTGAAGACGGGCAGGTCCAGCTCGGGATGGGTTTATGGCGTAATGATAAGTGCATTGCTGGTAGCGATGGTCGTGAAGATGTCGTTGCTCAACAGCCGTAGCTCATAGGTCCCCGGCGCTACGTTGGGAATGGTGAAAGGGCAAGAGCCGGCGGCAGTCGAAGCGCCAGCGGTCTGCGTGCAGCTGACATAGATCCAGGCGAGATGGCTGGTCGCTGGTGCACCCGGAATGTACAAGCTCACCCAGTCCCTCCCGCTGGGAACAGCAATCCCGCTCCAACTTGCAGTGAGTGTGCCACCGACGCTCACGCCGCTAGGACTCGCCGACAGGCTGGTTGAACCGACCGCAAACGTGTTGCTGGTAGCGATGGTCGTGAAGGTGTCGTTGCTCAACAGCCGTAGCTCATAGGTCCCCGGCGCTACGTTGGGAATGGTGAAAGGGCAGGAGCCGGCGGCACTGGAAGCGCCAGCGGTCTGCGTGCAGCTGACATAGATCCAGGCGAGA
>CAVRLN010000013.1:0-259592 GCA_963722325.1 uncultured beta proteobacterium | reverse complement strand
TGCTCAGCGAGAGCGGCATGCGAAATCATCCGCTAACGCCCATGACTCACAGCCTGGTCCGCGTTCTCCAGGCGCAGTCCAGGCGCAAGGTCGGATTGATCGACTATAAGGTCGTGGCGCGGGGTGAAGCCGCGATACGCGCGCGAATCGGTGAGTTGCGAAACCAGGGCGTGGGTCTGGCAATCGTCGATGCCGTCTCCAACGACGACTTGATGCGGCTCGCTCCGGCACTCAAGGACATGCCGCTGCTCACGGCGGGCTCGGGCGTGGCCATTGGGCTCGGCGCGAACTTCGATATCGTACCGTCCACGACAGCGAGCGCCTTGCCCGTCGCTAGCGGACTGAAGGCCGTGGTCTCCGGGAGCTGCTCGCTGGCGACGAATCGCCAGGTGAGTGCCTTCATTGCGTCGGGTCGCCCGGCGTTCCGGATCGACGCCTTGCGGATTGCTGGCGGCGCCGACGTAGTCGCCGACGCTTTGGCTTGGGCGGCACCATTGCTTGCCCGGGGTCCGGTGCTAGTCTATTCAACCGCCGATTCCAGTGCGGTCAAAGAGGTCCAGCAAGAGCTCGGCGTCCAACAGGCAGGAACCATGTTAGAAGGCGCGTTGGCTGCAACCTCGCGTGGGTTAGTAGACCTCGGCGTTCGTCAGCTGGTGGTGGCGGGCGGCGAAACCGCAGGTGCCTGCGTCGAGGCGCTGAACATCACGCAATTGCGAATTGGTCCGCAAATCGACCCGGGTGTCCCATGGTGCTATGCCCGCGCTGAGGTCGGCGCGTCCGTAGACCTTCACCTCGCCCTGAAGTCCGGAAATTTCGGCACCGACGATTTCTTTACGAAGGCTTTTTCGACGCTTACATGACTGAAGCTCAAGCCCGCGAGGAAATCTGCCGCGTCGGACGGAGCCTGTTCGAGCGACGCTATGTTCATGCAACCGCCGGCAACATCAGTGTGCGGTTAGGCGAATCCGAAGGAGGTGGGTATCTGATCACTCCCACCGACGCGTGTCTGGGCTTCCTTGAGCCTGCACGCCTGGCGCGGCTTGACGCCGCAGCGAGCAGATCAGTGGTGACGTTGCAGTAAGACCATCGCGATGCACGCCTCGATCTATCGTGCCGCAATCCAGTTCGATCAAAAGACGTGCTGCGTAATCCATACGCATAGCACGCATTGCGTCGCATTGACGCTTCGTTCCGGCGTCCCGGAGCTGCTGCCGGCACTCACGCCTTACTTTGTGATGAAAGTCGGGCATGTTCCGGTGATTGCATATCACCGCCCGGGTTCGCCCGAGGCGGCGCAGCTCGTCTCGGAAACGATCCGCCGCTATGGTGACGCGGGCAGGCCGATTCGCGCGATCATGTTGGAGCGTCTGGGGCCGAACGTTTGGCATGACTCACCGGCCGCCGCGATGGCGGTGCTCGAGGAGCTCGAGGAGACTGCCCGCCTGAATATCCTCGCTCCGGAGTGCGAAGCATTGTCGGAGACGCAAATCGACGAACTGCGCCGGACCTTCGGCGCGCGGTGGTAAAGCCTATGCCGAAATTTGCCGCCAATTTGTCGATGCTGTATCCGGAGTTTGCCTTTCTGGACCGCTTCGCGGCCGCTGCCCGTGACGGCTTCAAAGCGGTCGAGTATCTGTTCCCGTACGATCACGACGTCAATGATATCGGCGTTCGTCTGCGCGACAACGGCTTGCAACAGGTCTTGTTCAACGCGCCTCCTGGCGATTGGGATAGCGGCGAGCGAGGCCTGGCGTGCCTGCCCGGCCGCGAGGACGAGTTCCGCAGCGGCATCCGAAACGCGCTCGACTACGCCGACGCACTTGGATGTCCGCGTGTTCATGTCATGGCAGGCCTGATTCCGGCCGGAAGCACCCGGGAGCCGCTTTATCGAGTTTATGTTGAGCGACTCCGTTGGGCCGCTCTCGAAGCGGCAACGCGCGGCGTCGACATATTGATCGAGCCCATCAACACGCGCGATATTCCCGGCTTTTTTCTGAACCGCCAAGATCAGGCGCACCAGGTCCTCCAATACGCTGGCGCACCCAACCTGAAAGTGCAGATGGATCTCTACCACTGCCAGATCGTGGAGGGTGACGTCGCAATGAAATTGACGCAGTACCTGCCGACCGGCAACGTCGGCCACCTTCAAATTGCGGGCGTCCCGGAGCGGCACGAACCCGATGTCGGTGAAGTGCACTATCCCTACCTGTTCGCCTTGCTGGACGAGCTTGGCTATACGGGATGGATTGGCTGTGAGTATCGTCCGGGTGCGGGATTGCAACCTGGCGGCACTTCATCAGGGCTGGCTTGGCTGCGTCCCTACCGGTGACCTCATGAGCGTTCGTAGGCGAACCGCGTTGGTTACAGGCGGCGCTCGCGGCATCGGTCGTGGCATTTGCAAGTCGCTGGCGATCGCCGGATTCGACGTCGCCAACGTAAGTCTGGAAGCGCCCGACGACGCTTCCGCCTCGATGAACGACATTCGATCGGCCGGTCGCAAGGGTGTTTACCTGCAGCGCGACATCGCTGACACAAGCGGCCATGCCGCGCTTATCGAGTCGGTTCGCGCGCAGCTCGGCGCAATCGATTGCCTGGTCAATAACGCCGGCGTGACATCACTGCGACGCGGCGACCTGCTGGACCTGACGATTGAAAGCTTCGACCGAAGTATGGCGACGAATTTGCGAGGAACGTTTTTTCTGACGCAAGCGGTCGCGCGAACGATGATCACAACCAAAGGGACCGATGATCCCCCGCCCTACCGGTCGATAGTGACCATCACATCCGCCAACGCCGAGGTCATCGGCCTCAATCGCGCGGACTATTGCATGACGAAGGCCGCGCTCTCGATGATGTCAAAACTCTTCGCGGCCAGACTAGCTGCGAACCATATTCATGTCTTTGAGATACGGCCAGGCATCATTCGCACCCAAATGACCGAGCCCGCGACGGAAACCTATGATCGATTCATCGAGGATGGCGGGGTGCCCCTGAAGCGGTGGGGAAATCCCGACGACGTCGGAGCGACCGTCGCCACCGTCGCCTTGGGCAATTTGCCATTCACCACAGGAGAGATACTCAATGTGGGCGGCGGCTTTCAGCTACACCGCGTCTGAAGCCTATGCCGGCGCATCGCTACTATCACGCACCATACGAAAGCCGCGCGACGCCAGCGGCCAGCGCAGCAATGGCGCCGACGATGACAGCGATGTGAAAAGCAGCAAAGAGGGCCTCGCCGTTCGCGGCGATCACGCCCCCGAGGAGCGCCGTGGCGATCAGGCCACCCACTCGTGCCAGCGCGCTGTTGAGACCCGATGCGGCACCGGTGTGACGCGCATCGACCGAGGCGAGGACGGCGGTAGTAAGCGGCGCCACGGCGCCAGCCATGCCGACCCCGACCACAATGATGGCGGGGAGCATACCGCGCCAATAGTCGGCTCCGGAATCGAACAGTCAGAAAGAGGAGAAACCGGCAGCGACGATCACCGGGCCGATGGTGAGCGGTAATCGCGAGCCGATGCGGCCGGAGAGGCCGCCCATTGCGCGAGACGAGACTGCGAGTATCAGCGGAAGTGGCAGGAGCGCGGCGCCGGCGGCGGTGCCCGAAAAGCCAGCACCCCGAATCAACACGTATGGCACCAGCACGAACAATCCGCCCAGCGCACTGTAGAGCAGCAGAGTAAGGATGCTGATCCCGACGGAGTCCGACGATCGGAAGAGCGCGAACGGCATCATCGCGTTGTCGCCGCGGCGCCATTCGACCCGGAGGAAAGCAGCGAACAGGACGACGCCCGCTGACGAGTGCGGTGATTGCTGCCACGGACCAGCCGCTGGGTCCGGCGCCGACCGTCAGACTCCAAGTGAGAAGACCCAGCGACACGGCGGCAAGAAGCGCACCTGCAAGATCGATCTGCGTCTGCTCACTGCGGATGGGATCGCGGATATAAACGAGTGCCAAACCGGCCGCGCCTATCGCAAGCGGGATGTTGAGCAAAAATATCCCACGCCATCCGAAGACGTCGATCACCCAGCCGCCCAACACGGGCCCGATAGCGCCGCCGATGGCACCGACCGCCGACCACGTGCCGACCGCCCGGCCGCGCGCTTCGCCCGAAAAACTGCTTCCGAGGATCGCAAGGCTGCTCGGCAGGAGAAGTGCCGCACCTGTCCCCTGAAGGGCGCGCGCCGCGAGGAGCCAGACCAGGCTCGGCGCTGCCGCACACAACGCAGAACTTACGCCAAACAGAGTGACCCCGAAAATCAGCATGCGGCGCCGACCGAAACGATCGCCCGCCGCGCCTCCAAGGAGCAGCAGCGCGCTGAGCGGCAGGAGATAGGAATTGATCACCCACTGGAGACCTTCTGCATCGCCGTTCAAGCTCTGGCCAATGGCGGGAAGCCCGACATTGACGACCGAGCCATCCACGAAGGCGAGGCTTGAAGCCAGGATGCAAGCGATCAGCACCAGAGTCGCGTGCGCTGGGCGCGCGTTCCCCGCGGCGGATTGAACGGTACAGAGATCGCCCGCGATGTGTCCGGACCACGTCATGACGGTCTTCTAACACGGGTGAGAGGCGCGGCGAAACGCCTTGCCCCCGTCCCCCGATGCCGCTATCGTTTGCCTCGACTGCATCGCACTTCGGCCAGGGACTCGAATGAGGCGGACGGCAAGGGGAAGGCACGAGGCCGGCGGCGCCGTTCTGTGGGTCGTCGTTTCGGTTCTGCTGCTCACGGCGGCCCACGTTATATTTCAGATGGGCTGGCGCGCGTCCGCCGAGCGCGCAAGGTTGGCCTTTACGATCGCGTCGCACAGACGCTCAGCGCTATTGTCGTGGCTTGACGGTTCCGCGACATTCATGCCCACGTCACATTCGTATGGCACCCTCCATCTCGGGGCGTCGCCGGAAGAGTCCCCCGCCGCCATGTCCCAGAAAATCCGCATCGTCGACACCCTCGGGGAGCGAAGCCTCCTTCGCCCCACGTTGATCAACGCTGCGCTCGCGGCGAACGACCGGTCGAAGTATTACTTCACGTTGTTGGAGACCGCGGTCACGCGTGCGAGACCGGTGCGGGGATTCCTAGACCCACCTTCGCCATTTGAACCACAGGATTGGCAGGATCGCGCTCAACAAGATCACTACGAGGGCGTATGGGTATCCCCACGCCCAGCTCAGCTCCGGCATATTCCTGAAATTCATTCCATAAATGCTCGCCACAAGCGTTGGCGGAATTCCCACGATGGAAATGACCGTCAACACCTGGAAAATATCGTTCTGCTTCGTATTGATGAAGCCGAGCACCGCATCCAACAGAAACTGCGCCTTGTCGGACAGATGGGTTTCGTACTCCGCCAGTGAAGTCAAATCGCCTTGAGTCGCTTTCAAGCGTACTCGTATGTTTGCGGGTATCCAATCTTGCTCGGTCCCGGCGACGAATGGGACGATGCGTTGCAAGCCCAATACGCTATCGCGGATGCGCGATAGGCGCTCTCCCGCGTTGCCGACGCTGATCAAGACACCGCGGAGTTCTTCATTGGATTGTGTCACATGTTCTTGCTTCCCGAGCTTGGAGAAGACGGCGCGCGACACGCCATCCAGATCCGTCGCGATTTTTTCGATCAGATCGGCACTCAAGTCCACCATTTCGTCGACGAGCGCAGCGAACGCTTCGACGCTCGTGAAGGTTCCATCACCCTTGGAGCATTTCTCCGCTACTGTGTCGAACGCGTGCAACTGCGTGTAGCGAATGGTCACGAGCAATTTCTTCGACAACACAAACCCGAGCGGTGACGGTGCGTGTTCCAGTTCGCTCATGTGTGAGACGGTGGGCATGCTCAAGTAGAGAACGCCGTTTTTCAGCGAGATGCGGCTCGACAACTCGACTCCGCTCAACTCCTCGCGCGAGGGCAGTTTGAGGCCGTAGTCACCTTCAACGCTTGCCCTTTCTTCGCTGGTTGGGTGTAGGAGGTCGATCCACGACACCGCGAGTGCCGTGGGTGGAATCTCCGAATGCTCGGACGTCGAATGGGCAGTCAGCATCGTCGTCGACTTCCTCTGTGATTGCGGGTGGCCAGCGGCCCGACGGCGCGATCAGCCATGCCGCTCCGCTAGAATATCGCAACGGCATCCGCAAACCCTGGCCGCGGCTTGGACAGTTCCGGCGAAGCCTGTCAGAAGCGTCGGACAACGGCCCGCACAATAAATGACTCATCGGACCGACTCGCTCACGAAGTACGCCTGGCTTTCAATTGGCGCCGCGTTGACCACCATCCTGCTCAAGGGAATCGCGTGGTGGCTCACCGATTCGGTTGGGCTCTTATCAGATGCCATCGAGTCGTTCGTCAATTTGGCCGGCGCACTCATGGCGCTGGGCATGCTGTCGGTGGCAGCCCGGCCTGCGGACGACAACCATGCTTATGGGCATACCAAGGCCGAGTATTTCTCCAGCGCCTTCGAGGGATTTTTGATCCTTGGCGCAGCCGTCTGGATCGCGGTTGAAGCTGTCGAGCGCCTGCGTAACCCGCGACCGGTGCAAGCCGCGTTTGTCGGGCTTGCCGTCGCGGTCGTGGCAACGATCGTCAATCTTGTCACGGCTCGCATTCTGATGGCTGTCGGCCGCAATGCCAGGTCGATTGCCTTGGAAGCAGATGCGCACCATCTATTCACTGATGTTTGGACCTCGATCGGCGTAATCGCCGGCGTCGCCTTGGTCTGGCAGACGGGATGGTTATGGCTCGATCCGATGATTGCTCTTCTGGTCGCGGCAAACATCATCCGGACCGGCTGGCACCTCATGCGCCGCTCCGCCTCGGGACTGATGGACGCCTCTCTGCCAGATTCGCAGCTCAAGCAGATCGAATCCATTCTGAATTCTTACCGTCAGGAAGGATTGGAGTTTCACGCGTTGCGCACCCGGCAAGCGGGTGCGCGTGCGTTTATCACCCTGCATGTCCTGGTTCCTGGTGCCTGGACGGTGCAGCACGGGCATGACTGGTCGGAGCGAATCGAAGCCGACCTTCGGACGGCACTGCCGGGCGTGCACGTGACGACGCACCTTGAGCCAATCGAAGACCCTGTCTCTCATAGCGACAAGGACCTCGATCGTCCCCCGGTCTGAATCGCAGAAGCGCCTGGGATTGGTGCAGTGCGCCGCATTGCGGTACCCCAAACTTCCGCGCTCGCCCGCAGACTCATTGCGAGGCTGCTGACCGACCCTGAGAACGCGTATTGTCGCGACGATCTCGACGGCGGTGAAGCTGTTGTAGTCACTGTCTCGTCTTGCAGGAATTGCTGCAGTAGTTTGCCGGCTCACGGCACGTTGCCGCAATCTGGTCTACGCGGTTCGTTGGTTGACTCTTGTTTTGATTTGATCGCGGTGTCCGGGCATAGGGAGCATACTTTCCCCGGCCATGGCGCATGTCCTTTCCCAACGCTGCGTACACTATGAACCTTTCGATGCCCTGTTGCGGAGTCCGCGCGTCGGCCAATGAAAGGAAAGCGCATCGTGCGTGACGTCGCGGACTTGCTGGCCGGCATAGGGCTCGAGAAGTACGTGGACACGTTCGTGGCCCACGAAATCGACTTCGACGCGCTGCGCGAGCTCACCGAGGACGACTTGCGCGAGATCGGCATGCCCGTCGGGCCCCGTCGCAAGCTGTATGTCACTTTGGAAACGATGCGGGCCGCGGGAGATCGGTTCGATGCCGATGATCCCGCCATTCCCGCGTCTGCGCGGGCCCCGACCCTTGGCGCGACGAACTCGGCTGCAGTAGAACCTCTCCTGAAGGCGCCGCGCGAAGCCGAGCGCCGGCAACTGACGGTGATGTTCGTCGACCTAGTGGGTTCGTCAGCGCTGGCGAGTGCACTGGATCCGGAGGACATGCGTGAAGTCCTCAGAGCGTACCAGAGCACCGTGACGAGCGAGATTACGCGAGTCGAGGGGCACGTGGCCAAGCTCATGGGCGATGGCGTGCTCGCGTTTTTCGGCTGGCCCCGCGCCCACGAGGACGAGGCGGAGCGCGCCATCCATGCGGGCCTTGCTGCGACGCGAGTGGTGGCGACTCTGGAAGATCCCCGCGGCGGGTTTCTGGCGTGCCGGGTTGGCATCGCGACAGGACTGGTCATGGTCGGCGAGTTGATTGGCGAGGGCGCCGCGCGCGAAGAGGCCGTCGTCGGCGAGACCCCGAATCTCGCCGCACGTCTGCAGGAAGTCGCCGGCCCCGGCGAAGTCGTTATTGCGCGGGCCACGCGACACCTCGTCGGATCGCGCTTCGTTTTCGACCAGCTCGGCGCGCGCTCACTCAAGGGATTCCCGCAACCCGAAGACGTCTTCCGCGTCGTCGAGGAGAAAACGGCGGAAAGTCGCTTCGCGGCACACCTGGAAGATACGCTGGCGCCGATGGTCGGGCGCGAAGAGGAACTCGCGCTCCTGCAGCGGGCGTGGCGTCTGGCAGCGTCCGGCGAGGGACGGGCGATACTCGTGGCGGGCGAACCAGGAATTGGAAAATCACGGCTGGTCAGTGCGCTGCGCGAAGTCGTGACCGACTGCAACGCGACGACGTTGGTCTATCAGTGTTCGCCCTTTCACGTCGATAGTCCTTTGTGGCCCTTCCTCCAACAGCTGGCGTTCGCTGCCGGGTTCGTTCCAGGAGAGCACGCCGATGAACGCCGGTCGAAGCTCGCAGCGCTGCTGCTGCGCGCGGAAGGCGGCACCGAGCAAACTTGCGCGCTCCTCGGCCCGTTGCTGGGCATTTCGAACGAGGCCGACCTCTTTGGCGATCTGCCGCCGGCAGAGCGCCGGAACCGGACGCTGCGGGCGTTGGTCGCACAGTTGTTGGGTCTCGCGCAACATGCGCCCGTACTTATGATTGTCGAAGATGCCCATTGGATCGATCCGACCAGCTTCGAGCTCGTACAGCGCTTCGTCGGTGCGATCGGTGAATCTCGAGTCCTCCTGCTTATAACCGCGCGGCCCGAAGCAGAGCCCGCGCTATCCGCTGCGCCTAACTTGTCCCGACTCCCTCTTACTCGCCTCGCACGGTCCGAGGCGATGGCGCTCTACGCCGGCATCGTCGCTGCTCACGTGTTGCCGGAAGAGGTTTGTCGCGAAATTCTCGCCCATTCGGACGGCGTTCCACTCTACATCGAGGAAGTGACGAAGGCAGTGCTCGAGACCGCGTCGGTCAACGGCAAAACGCCCGTGCCCGCGACTCTGCGGGACTCGCTTATCGCGAGGCTGGATCGTATCCCGATGATGAGGGCTGTTGCCCAGATCGCGGCGTGCATCGGCCGCGAGTTCGGCCACCGGCTGCTAGAGTCCGTGAGCGACCTGCAGCCATCCGACCTCGCAAGCGGGCTCGATGCACTGGTGAAGGCCGAGCTCGTGTTCCGCCGCGGAGTGCCCCCCGACGCCAACTACACTTTCAAGCATGCGCTGGTTCGCGATGTGGCCTACGAGAGCCTCATAAAGCGCAGGCGGCAGACGCTCCACGCGAAGATCGGCAACGCGCTCGAGGCGGCGTCAGATGGCACTGCGAATGAGGAGCCCGAACTCCTCGCGCAGCATTACTCAGCGGCCGGCGAAGTTGCGCGGGCTGTCGACAACTGGCTGCGGGCGGGCCGTCGCGCGGCGGAGCGCTCCGCGAACCTCGAAGCGGTCGAACACTTCAAGAGCGGGTTGGAACTCCTGCGCCAGAATGCGGGGAGCGAAGGACGCGCGGAGCGGGAGCTGTCCGTTCTGATCGCACTGGGTCCTGCCTTGTGCGCAACCCTCGGTTGGGGCGCGGAAGAGGTGAATGACACCTACGGCCAAGCGCTGGAACTCGCCCGGCAAGCGGGACGGTCCACCGAGCTCTTTCCGGCATTGTGGGGGCAATGGTTGGGTGCGCATGCAAGCGGCAAGGCGGAGTTCGCACGAACGCTGCTCCGCCAGCTCTTCGAACTCGCCCCCGACGACGATAGCAGCCACCTGCGCCTCCAGGCGCACCACGCCGCAGTGTCGACGTTTTCCACTGAGGGGGAGCTTGCGGAAGGACTGCGCCATGTGGACGCGGTCATGCGCCTCTATCGCGCGGACGTGCATACAGGTCAGGCGTTGCTATACGGCGGCCACGATCCCAGCGTTTGCGCCCAATGCCTGGCTGCGCTGAACCTGTTGATGCAAGGTGAGATCTCGCAATCGCGCGACATGAGCCGCCGTTCGCTTGCATTTGCGGGCACTGTCGGCCACGCGCCGAGCCTCGCGCATGCTGAGTGGTACCGCGCGGAACTTTGCCACATCCGCGGCGAACCAATCGAGGCGGAAGCGCGCGCGCTGACTGTGCTGAGCATCGCGGCGCCTCTGGGGATGTCGCACTACGTCGGGTGGTCAACCATGGTGCTCGGCTGGAGCAAGGCCCACCGTGGCGAGCACGACAGCGCGTTGGCGCACGTCAACGACGGCCTCGCCACGCTGAAGTCGACGCAAAATAACTATCACCTTACCCATCGGCTCGTGCTGCGCGCCGACACACTCGCCGTGTGCGGCAAGACTGCAGAGGCGATCGACGCGATCGACGAAGCGCAGGAGGCTGGTTACCGAACCGGCGAGCGATGGTACGAGCCGGAGGTCCTGCGCAAGAAGGCCGCGCTGCTGGCCTCGAATACCCGATCCGGGAACCAAGACTACGGAATCGTTGCTCGAGGAAGCGATGGCTGCGGCAGCCAAGTGCGGCGCTCGGTTGTGGGGTCTTCGAGCGGCAGCCGACCTCGCCCGGCTTTACGCAAAGCGGGGCGCATTGTCCGAAGCGCGGGATCTGCTCGCGCCGCATCGCGGCCGCTTGGCCGAGAATCTCGACATGCGTGATCTCACCGATGCGAAGGCCCTCCTCGATGGCCTTGGCGGCTAGCTGGTGTTGTGGTTCTGCGGGTGAGTCTGCTGGCTGTGCGCTTGACAACGCCTTCGTGGGCGCGCCGGTTCTCTAATTAGACCCAATCGTCACGAGCCTCAAGCGAATGAATAGTTTGTCGCATCGATTGTGTGTGGCCCCGATGATGGACTGGACCGACCGCCACTGCCGGTACTTCCTTCGCCTGGTGGCCCCGCACGCGCGGCTCTACACCGAGATGGTCACCACCGGTGCGCTGCAGTTCGGCAACGTTCCGCGGCACCTTGACTTCGATCCGGCCGAGCATCCGGTGGCGTTGCAGCTCGGCGGCAGCGATCCGGCGCATCTCGCGCACTGCGCGAAGCTGGGCGAGGCGTGGGGCTACGACGAGATCAACCTCAACGTCGGCTGTCCCAGCGAGCGCGTGCAGACCGGCAGCTTCGGCGCGTGCCTGATGCGCGAGCCCGCGCTGGTGGCGCAATGCGTGGCGGCGATGCGCGACGCGGTGGACGTGCCGATCACCGTCAAGCATCGCATCGGCGTCGACGAGGTCGAGGACTACGGCTTCGTTCGCGACTTCGTCGGGACGGTCGCGGAGGCGGGCGCCGGCACGTTCATCGCGCACGCCCGCAACGCCATGCTCAAGGGACTCTCGCCCAAGCAGAACCGCGAGGTGCCGCCGCTCAAGTACGACTACGTGCACCGGCTCAAGCGCGATTTTCCCGCGCTCACCATCGTGATCAACGGCGGCATCGCCACGCACGACGCCATCGCGCGCGAGCTCGAAGACCGTCGACGGAGTCATGCTCGGCCGCACCGCGTATCACCATCCTTGGCTGCTCGCGGAAGCCGACGCGAACCTCCATGACGGAACCCGGATAGCGCGCACGCGCGCTGAAGTCGTGCTCGCGATGCTGCCTTACGTCGAGCGCGAGCTGGCGGCGGGCACACCGCTTCGATCGATGGTCCGGCACATGCTCGGGCTCTACCACGCGCAGCCGGGTGGGCGCCGCTTCCGGCAGCTGCTCTCCGACGCGCGACGCCTGCGCGACGGCGACGCGTCGCTGCTGCTGGAAGCGCTCGCCGCGGTCGACGGCGATGCGCCGGTGGCGATGGAAGACGGCGATCCCGGACGCATCGACCAGCGTCGTCGACGACTGATCGCCGCACCGCCGAATCGTCGCCGTCGGGCTAGCGCTTGCTCGCGTCGGGCGTGCCCGCCTTTCGCTTCGCGGGCGCCTTGTCCGCATCCTCCTTCGCGTACTCGCTGCCGCCGGGCATCACCTGCAGGAAGCGATCGGGCGCGACCTCGGCGAAAATGGACGCGCCGATGTACACCAGCACCAGCGCGTACACCGCGAGGTCGCCTCCGACGAGATCGAGCAGCATATAGCACGCGACCAGCACGGCGATCCAGCGCATGAACACGAATCCGAAGCGGCGCTTGAGCTTCAGCTGATCGCGCGAGTACGTTGCCAGCGCGCGGCGCAGCTCCATGTACGACCACACCGAGAGCAGCGCCTGCACGATGAGGCCGTTGCGCAGCGACTCGTCGTGCAGCGCGAAGCGAAACGAGAAGTTCGACGTGGCCAGCGCGATGCCGACCGGCATGCCGATGGGAATGGCGATGAACGCGCTGACGAACAGCGCGGCGAACACGTAGGTGAATTCGCCCTTGATGCGTGCCAAGGCATCGTTTCTCGGCGCGGTATCGAAGGTCTTCGCGACGCCGGCGAAGATGACCGCGAACGACAGCAGCGTATCGACGAAATAGAGGATGAGAACGTTGGCCGCCGACCAGTTGAAGAACAGGATCCCGGCCAGCGGCACGATGTTGCGCACCACGACCTGCGCGATGCCGGCGAGATTGGCGATCGCCATCATCGCACCGCCGCTGCTCCGGTCGACGCCGCCGCCGATGGCCGCTCGTCCGCGATGTACTGGCGCACGATCGACTCGAAATCGGTGTCCGCACGCATGCCCAGCGCGGGCCCGAGCCGCGGATCGAAGTTCGCCGGCCACGTGGCCACGATGCGGTCGATCACCGGATCGACCTGCCACTTCACCCGATCCGCCACCGCGTCGCCCGCCACCTTGCGCAGCGCGTCGACCATCGCGCGCACGCCCACCCTCAGGCCGGGCACGTTGACCGAGCGCGTGTGGCCGAAGCCCGCCTTGGCGAATTCCGCCGCCGCGACCTCGTGCCCGACGATGAGGTTGTCGACGACGGCGCGCGGCGAAGTCACCCACATCGCCGCGTCGGGGCACGACCGGGCAGATCGCGTCGACGCCGGAGAGCGGCTCGCGGATCACGCCGCTGGCGAACGACGACGCCGCGCGGTTGGGCTTGCCGGGACGCACCGTGACCGTCGGCAGGCGCAGCGAGCGCCCGTCGATGAAGCCCTTGCGCGTCATGTCGTAGACCATCATCTCGCCCATCGCCTTCTGCGCGCCGTACGAGGTCTGCGGCGTGATCGGCGAATCGTCGCGAACCGGATCGGGAAGCACGCCTCCGAAAACCGCCAGCGAGCTGGTGAAGACGACCTTGGGGACTTCGTTCAGGCGGCGGCAGCGCTCGAGCAGCAGGCGCGTCGCGTCGAGGTTGACGCGCATGCCGACGTCGAACTCCGCCTCGGCCTGTCCGCTGACCACCGCCGCAAGATGGAACACGCTGTCGGTATCCGGCGTGATCGTGCTCTCGATCAGCGCGGCATCGGCGAGATCGCCGACCACGGAGGTGACGCGTTCGTCGGCGACGCGCGCCGGCGCGACGTCGACGAGAACGATCCGTGAAATCGCCCGCTCGCTGCCGCGCGCGTCGGTGAGCTTTCCACGCTGCAGCAGCTCGCGCGCAAGCCGGGTGCCGAGAAAGCCGGCGCCGCCGGTGATGACGATGCGCATGTCCCCTCCCTGATCGCGCCCGGCGCTGTGTCGCGTCGCGCGGGCGTTCGATGCATTATAAGATAGCGCTTTTGCGCACGGAGCGTTCCATGTCGCGCCCGATTCATTTCGAAATCCACGCCACCGATCCGCAGCGCTGCATCGACTTCTACACCAAGATGTTCGGCTGGACCTTCACCAAGTGGGACTCGCCGATGGACTACTGGCTGGTGAAGACCGGCGAGAAGGATACGCCTGGCATCGACGGCGGCATGCTGCCGCGCCATGGCAACGGTCCGGTGCCGATGCAGGCGGTGAACGCGTTCGTGTGCACGGTCGACGTCGCCGACATCGAAGCAGCGATCAAGCGCGTCGGCGAGCTCGGCGGCAAGATCGCGCTCCCGAAGATGGCGATCCCCGGCGTCGGGTGGCTCGCCTATGCGCTCGACACCGATCTCAATCTCTTCGGCGTGATGCAGTTCGACGCTGCCGCCAAGTGACGCGCCGCGCGCGGCGGCGCGGCATCCGCTAGATCCCATGTCCTTACGCTCAGCGCAGCCCACGCGGCTGGTCATCGCCACGCGCGAATCGGCGCTGGCGCTCTGGCAGGCCGAGCACGTACGCACGCGCCTGCGCGCGCTGTATCCGTCGTGCGCCGTCGAGCTGCTCGCGCTCACCACGCAGGGTGACCGCCGACTCGATGTCTCGCTCGCCGACATCGGCGGCAAGGGGCTGTTCATCAAGGAGCTCGAGCAGGCGATCGAGCAGGGTCGCGCCGACCTCGCGGTGCATTCGACCAAGGACGTGCCGATGGTCATGCCCGATGGATTCACGCTGGCGGCGATCCTCGAGCGCGAGGACCCGCGCGATGCGCTGGTGTCGCGGGACTACGCTTCGCTGGCGGCCATTCCGCCCGGGAGCGTGGTCGGCACGTCGAGCCAGCGCCGCGAGGCGCAGCTGCGCGAGCGCTATCCAACGCTCGTATGCAAGCCGGTGCGCGGCAACGTCGGCACGCGCGTGCGCAAGCTCGACGAGGGCGCGTACGCGGCGATCATCCTCGCCGTCGCCGGCCTGAAGCGGCTCGGACTCGCGGACCGCATCTCGGCGCTGCTCGACCCCGAGGAAAGCCTTCCCGCCATCGGCCAGGGCGCGGTCTGCGTGGAGTGTCTGGCGTCGCGACGCGACGTGATCGATGCCGTCGGCGCGCTGTCGCACGGTCCGACCGCGCTCGCCATCGCCGCCGAGCGCGCCTTCGGGTTGCGCATGGGCGGCGACTGCCGCACGCCGATCGCCGGCTACGCGACGCAGCGCGTCGACGCATTGTGGCTGCGCGGCGTGATCGCGCGCCGCGACGGCAGCGAGGTGATGCGCGCGCAGCGCGAAGCGCGCGTGACCACCGTCGAAGAAGCGGTCGCGCTCGGCGAAGCGCTCGCCGCGGACATGATCGCGCGCGGTGCCGAGCGCGTGCTCGCAGGGTGAATGCGCGGATGAATGCAGCGATGCGTGCCCGCGCGAGCGCGATCCCGGCCGCAGGCCGCGGGCGCGTGATTGCGAATCGGATCCCGGCTCCCGCGCGCGGCGATGACGGCCGGCCGCCTCGACGGGCAGGGCATACTCATCACGCGACCGGCGCGCCAGGCGGCGCCGCTCGCGCAGGCGATCGCCGCGATCGGCGGCGTCCCCTTCATTTTTCCCGCGGTCGTGATCCTGCCGCCGGCCGACCGGCGCGCGCTCGATCGCGCGCAGCGCGAGCTCGACCGCTACGACTACGCGGTGTTCGTCAGCGCCAACGCCGTCGAATATGGCGTCGGCGATGCGCGCGCGTGGCCGAAACGGCTGATCGCGTTCGCGCCCGGGCCGGGCACGCTCGCCGCGCTCTCGGCAGCGGGCATCGCCGACGCGCGCATGCCCTCGGAGCGAATGGACAGCGAAGGGCTGCTCGCGCTGCCCGAATTGACGCAGGTCGCAGGCAAGCGCGTGCTCATCCTGCGCGGCGGCGGCGGTCGCGAGCTCCTCGCCGACACGCTCGCCGCACGCGGTGCGACGGTGGACGTGGTCGACTGCTACGCGCGGGCGCGCCCGGAGGCGGGTGCCGCCGGCCTCGTCGAGGCGCTGGCTTCGGGCCGCATCGACGCGTCGACCTTCACCAGCAGCGAGGGCGCGGACAATCTCTGGACCTTGCTCGACGCCACGGCGCGAAAGCGCATTTCCGGGATCGCCGCGTTCGCGCCGCACGAGCGCATCGCGCAACGCCTGCGAGAGCTGGGGTTCGACAGCGTGGTCACGACCGATCCTGGCGACGCAGGGCTCATCGCCGCGCTGCTTCGTCGATTCGCCGGCCCGGTCGAGTGACTCGCGGAAGCGTCCTCGCCGGCGCGTCGCGGGGTTCGCGCTCGGTTCGTTCCCGCGCGCTAGAATGCCGCTCCACCCCATCGACAGGTCATGCCATGAAGCCCGAGGTCATCGTCACCGCGCCGCTGCCGCCGTTTCTCTACGATCCGCTCAAGGCGGCGTACGAATGCCATGACTACACGCAGGCCAAGGACAAGGCCGCGCTCGTCTCCGCGCACGCGAAGGGCATTCGCGGACTGGTGCAGGGCGGCGGCACACCACGCCCGTCGAGCTGCTCGCGGCGCTGCCGGCGCTGGAGATCATCTCGGTGTTCGGCGTCGGCTACGACGGCGTGCCCGTCGCGTACTGCAAGGAGCGCGGCATCAAGGTGACCAACACGCCCGACGTGCTGACCGACGATGTCGCCGACGTCGCGCTCGGCCTGATACTGATGACGGGGCGCTCCTTCGTGCGGCACAACCGCTTCGTGCACAACGGCGAATGGACCAAGCGCGGCCCCGAGCTCGCCACCAAGCTCTCGGGAAAGAAGGTGGGCATTCTGGGACTCGGACGCATCGGCAAGGCGATCGCGCAGCGCGTCGTGGCGATGGGCATGAAAGTCGCGTACACGGGACGCAAGCCGCAGAAGGTCGATTACGAATACATACCCGACTTGAAAGCCCTCGCATCGGCGGTCGATTTCCTGGTCGTCGCATGTCCGGGCGGCGCCGCGACGCGCAACATCGTCGACGCCGGCGTGCTCGAAGCGCTCGGCAAGAAGGGCACGCTGATCAACATCGCCCGCGGATCGATCGTCGACGAGCCGGCGCTCACTGCGGCATTGCAGGCCGGAACGATCAAGGGCGCGGGGCTCGACGTCTTCGCCGACGAGCCGCGAATTCCCGACGCGCTGATGCAGATGGACAGCGTCGTGCTGCTTCCGCACGTCGGCAGCGCGACGCGAGAGACCCGTCAGGCGATGGGCGATCTGTGCAAGGCGAACCTCGACGCCTGGTTCAACCAGCACAGAACGCTCACGCTTATCCCCGAGCTCGCCTGACTGACATTGTCATTCCGACGGAACGGAGGAATCTGCTGTCGTCGGACGATGCGCAAGGCAACAGCAGATCCCTCGTCGCGTTGCTCCTCGGGATGACCGTTCAGGTGGGCCGCGACCGGGCTAGTCCGGCGCGGGCGGCGGTTCGGCGGGCACGGCCTTCGGGGTGTACAGCACCGCGACGAGCGAGGCCAGCACCAGCGCGAGCGCGATGAACTCGCTCGGGCCCGGACGCTCGCCGAGGATCAGCATCCCGGACAGCACGCCGACCACCGGCACGGGAAGCGACGACATCGAGCTCACCGCGACCGGCAGCGTGCGCGCCATCTTGAACCACGCCCAGTGCGCGAGCGTGCCGGCGAGAAAGATGTTGTAGACGATCGCGAACCAGCCGACGCCGTCGATACCCGCGATCGAGGCGAGTGGATGAGGATCGAACAGCGGCACGCACAGCGCGATCGGTATCCATCCGATCACCATCATCCAGCCGCTGAGCGTGTTTTGTGGAATCGGCGGCTGCCAGCGTCGCAACATCACCGTGCCGAACGCCCACGTGATCGCGGCGGCCAGGATGAACATCGCGCCGATCGGCGCGCGCTTCACGCTGTGCAGGTCGTCGCCGATGAGCACGATCATTCCCGCCATCCCGAGCAGCAGTCCGATCACCTTGCGCTTCGACAGCGGCTCGTGGAGCAGGAACAGGCTGAACAGCACCGACCAGACCGGCATCGTGTAGGCGAGGATTGCCGAGCGTCCCGCCGGCATTTGCTGCACGCCGAAAAGAATCAGTCCGTTCCACGCCGCGATGTTGAGCAGCGCGAGCATGGCGACGCGGCCCCACCACGCGCGAGGGATGCGAATCGAGTTGCCCGACAGGCTCGAAACGACGAGCATGCCCAGCGCCGCGAAGATCAGCGTGGAGGCGCGGAAGGTGAGCGGCGGCAGCTCGGTGACGCCGAGCTTGAGCACCGGCCAGTTGCAGCCCCAGAGCAGCGTCAATATGCCGATCTGGACGAATCCCGATGCCGGGACGGCATGCGCCGTCGCGGTGACGCCGTCCGAGCGCTCCGCGCCGCTCAAGGATGCCTGCCCAGCGGGCTCTCGCCGTACTTGGACTCGTGCAGCGCGCGCGCCTGCGTTACCCACTGATCGCGCTCGATGCGGCCGGAGAACTCCGGCAGCTTCGCATCGAACTCGGCGACTTCTCGCGCGCTCCAGCGCGCGATCTGCCGGAACGTGCCGATGCCGAGGTTGCGCAGCATCCGCTCCAGCACCGGGCCGACACCGACGATGAGCTTGAGGTCATCGGGCTCTGCGGCGCCTTGCAGTATCGGCGGCGGCGCGTTGTTCTCGATGTCGATCACGAGCTGCCGATAGCGCGCCGCTTCGGCGCGCGCGTCGTCGAGCTCGCGGCGCGCATCGCCAGCATTCGAGATCGACAGCGAGCCGCAGGTGCGAAGCGCGCGCTGGCGCAGCATCGCGGCTTCGCCTTCGAAGCTGCGGATGATGCGCGCCTTCTCGTCGTCGATATGAGCGTGCGTCGAATCCATTGCTGGTCGCGGGTCGTCTGCGCAGGTGCGACCGCGGCGGGCGCGTCGGGAGGTAGCTGTCGTCACCGGCGCGTTGTGCACTGTCGCCGCGATGAGCGCCTGCGTAGCATCGCGCGCCGGACGGCGCCTGCCGAGCACGAAACCCGCGGCGGCCGCGGCGGCGAGAGCGATGATAAAAAGCAGAATGAGCACGGAAACCGATGCGCGGCACGGTGCGAAGGTCGAAGCGGCAACCTCGCACGGGCGCCTGCTCCACCGTTGATTCTAGTCGAGTGCGCGGCACGCGGCCAGCGGCCTGCTCCGAGGCTGCTACAATCTTCGCCCCTTTCGACCGCGATATCTCGCTCATGTCCGACCCGGTGGATCAGGTTTTCGGCTCGCCGCCGCCGCGGCGACGGAACCGGTCGCGCGCGACGCAGCGAGGACGTGCCGGCGTCGGAATGTTGATCGCGCGTGGATCGTGCTGGCCATCGCCGTCGGCGCGGCCTGGCTCGACGCTCGACAAACGCAGAACGCGATCCGCCTCGATGTCGCCAAGCGGTTGAGCGAGATCGAGTCCGGAGAGCAAGGCGATCGTGCCGCGATGAAGGAAACGCAGGAGAGCCTGCGCGAGGCGCAGGCCAAGATCGCGCTGCTCGAGAACCGCCTTGCCGAGTCGCAGACGCAGCAGGCTGCGCTCGAGGCGCTGTATCGCGAGCTCGCACCCTCGCGCGACGAATGGGCGCTCACCGAGATCGAGCAGGTGCTGCTGCTGGCAAGCCAGCAACTGCAGCTCGCCGGCAACGTCTCGTCGGCGCTGGCGGCGCTGCAGCTCGCCGACGCCAAGCTTCAGCGCCTGGATCGCCCGCAGTTCACGCCGCTGCGGCGCGCGCTGTCGCGCGACATGGACCGCCTGAAGGCCGTGCCTTTCGTCGACGTGACCGGGCTGTCGCTGCGACTCGACCAGGCGATCGCGACCATCGACACGCTGCCGCTCGCGCTCGAGGAGCGGCTGCCCGCCGCGCCGTCGAGCGCGCCGCCCGCTGACGAATCCGGCATGGCGGCGCTTCCTGCGCGAGGTTTGGCTCGATCTGCGCGGCCTGGTGCGCATCGAGAACCTCGATCGCCCGGAGGCGCCGCTGCTCGCGCCGCCGCAGCAGTATTTCCTGCGCGAGAACCTCAGGCTGCGCCTGATGGCGGCGCGCTTCGACCTGTTCTCGCGCGACCAGGCGTCGTTTCGCGCCGACCTCGCCGCGGCCGAAGCGTGGCTTCGCAAGTACTTCGACACGCGCTGCGCCGCAGGTACAGTCGCTGATCACGCTCACCAAACAGCTCCAGTCGACCGACATGGCCGTCGAGGTGCCGGACCTGGTGCGAAGCCTCGAGGCGGTCCGCGTGCTCAAGCTCGCGCGCGACAAGCCCTTGCGCTGAAGGCGTCATCCGCGTGCGCCTGCTGTTCTGGTTTCTCATGCTGGCCGCGGCGGCGGTGGTCGCGGCGCTGGCGGTGCGCCTGAACACGGGCTATGCGCTGCTCGTTGCGCCGCCGTATCGCATCGAGCTCTCGCTCAACCTGCTGCTGTTCCTGGTGGTGGGCGGGTTTCTCGCGCTCTATCTCTCGATCCGGCTGGTGGTCGCGCACGATGCGCATGCCCGCGCAGGTGCGCGTGTGGCGGCGGGCGCAGAAGATCGAGCGCGCGCGCAACCGGCAGGATGCGGCGCTGGTGGCGCTGCTCGAAGGACGATACGGCAAGGCGCGCCAGCACGCGCAGGAAGCGCTGGCGATCCCCGGATCGTCCGCGCTCAACGCCATGATCGCGGCGCGCGCCGCTATCGACGTGCGCGATTTCGATGCCGCCGAGCGCGTGCTGGCATCCCACGAGGCGCAGACGCAGAGCCTCGCCGTGCTGCGCCTGATGCTGTCCGCCGAGATCGCGCTCGAGCACGGTCAGCCTCAGGAGGCGCTGGCGCTGCTGCAGCAGCTGCGCAAAGAGGCGGGCATGCACACCGCCGCGCTGCGCCTCGAGCTCACCACGCTGCAGGCGGCACGCCGCTGGGCGGAGGTGCCGGCGCTGCTCGAGCAGCTGGTCAGGCGCAAGGTCTTCGACCTCTCGCAGGCGGAGCTCGTGCGCATCAGCGCCTACAGCGAGCAGTTGAAGGCGCTGCAGCACGACGCCGTCGGGCTGCGCGAGGCGTGGGCGCGCGTGCCCGAGGCGATCAGGCCGCACCCCAAGGTGGCGCGCGCCGCCGCGGCGAGCTTCCTCAAGCTCGGCGGCGATCGCGAGGCGCTCGATATACTCAGCGCCAGCCTCGAGCGCGAGTGGAATCCCGAGCTGGTCGAGCTCTACGGCGAGTGTCATCTGGCCGACGCGACGCTGCAGCTCGAGCAGGCGGAGCGCTGGCTGTCCACGCACAACCACGACGCGGCGCTGCTCAGGGTGCTCGGCGTCCTGTGCCAGCGCGCGCAGCTCTGGGGCAAGGCGCAGACCTACCTCGAGGCAAGCATCGCGCTCGACGGCGGCTGGAGGGCGCATCTCGCGCTTGCCGAGATGCTCGGGCGGCAGGGGCGCGACCGCGACGCCAACGCGCACTTCGTCGCCGCGCTCAAGCTCGCGACCGACGAGCTGAAGCGAGCCTAGCGTGCCGCGTCGGCGGCGCGGGCCACGCCGCGCGCGCTCAAGCCGGCGATTCCGTTTGCGCGGCGTAGGTGAACGAGTCGGCGAAGAATTCGCCGGCAGGAAGACTGCGCTCGGTCGTGAACTCGGCGCGCGCGGCGTCGATCATTGCGGGGCCGCCGCAGGCATAGACCTGGTAGCCGGACAGGTCGGCAAAGTCGGCCATCACCGCCTTGTGCACGAAGCCCGTCCGGCCCGGCCATTGATCGTCCGGCAACGGGTCCGACAGCACCGGAATGAACGTGAAGTCGCGGTGCTGCGTGACCCACTGCGCGGGCAGCTCCGGCAGGTAGAGATCGGCGCGCGAGCGAACGCCCCAGTAGAGCACCATCGACCGCGTCGTGTCGTGGTGGAGCGCGTGCTCGATCACCGCCTTGATCGGCGCGAAGCCGGTGCCGCCGGCGACGAAGATGATCGGCTTGTCGGATTCCTCGCGCAGGAAAAAAGTGCCGAGCGGGCCTTCGAGCCGCAGGATCTCGCGGCCCTTGAATTGCGTGAAAAGCTGATCGGAGAAGAATCCGCCGGGCACATGCCGGACGTGCAGCTCGAGCAGCTCGTCGTTCTCCGGCGGCGTCGCCAGCGAGAAACTGCGCCGGCGACCGTCCTTGAGCAGGAAATCGATGTATTGTCCGGCGAGGTATTGGAGGCGTTCGTTGGCCGGCAGCTTGAGCGAGACGATGGCGACGTCGTGCGCGACCTTCTCGATCTTCTCCACGCGGCACGGCATCTTGCGGATGCGGATGTCGCCGGCACGTCGGACTTCGCGCACCTCGAGCACGAGGTCGCTGCGCGGCCGCCCGACGCACAGCAGCGCCATTCCCTGCTTTTTCTCGCTGTCGGTGAGCGTGGTCGCCTGATGCGCTCCGTAGTCGATCTCGCCGCTGATGATGCGGCTCTTGCACGTTCCGCAGGCGCCGTTGCGGCAGCCGTACGGGATCATCAGGTCGGCGCGCATCGACGCCGCCAGCACCGTCTCGTCGTCGGCGCAGTCGAACGAGTGCTCGCTGGGCTTTATGGTAATCTGGTATGGCATCGACGCAATGCGGAACGGGGTTGGCGGTGATCAGGGTCTTGTTGATCGGTTGCGGAGACGTCGCATTGCGCACCGCCGATCTTTTGCGCGGTCGGGTGCGGCTCTACGGCCTGACCCGCCGTCCGGAAGACATTCCGAGGCTTCGCAGCCACGGCATCGTTCCCATCGTCGGCGACCTCGATTCGTTCCACAGTCTGGACCGGTTGCGCGCCGCGCCGTTCGCGGTCATGCACTTCGCGCCGCCGCCGCCGAGCGGGCGCGGCGATCCGAGGACGATGCGCCTTATCGCGGCGCTGACGAAGGCGCGGATTATACCGCAGCGCTTCGTCTACATCAGCACCAGCGGCGTGTACGGCGATTGCGCGGGCGCGCGCGTCAGCGAGTCGCGTCCACGCAAGGGAACCACGCCGCGAGCGCGCCGTCGCATCGCCGCCGAGGATCACCTGCGGCAGTGGGCGCGCCGCTATGGCGTGCGCCTGTCGATCCTGCGCGCGCCAGGCATCTACGCCGAGACACGCCTTCCCATCGACCGTCTCAAGCAGGGCACGCCGGTGCTGCGTCCCGAGGACGACGTGTACACCAACCACATCCACGCCGACGATCTGGCCCGCGCGGCGATCATCGCCGCATTTCGCGGCAAGCCCAACCGCGCCTACAACATCACCGACGATTCAGAGCTCAAGATGGGCGGCTGGTTCGACAGCGTGGCCGATGCGTTCCGCCTGCCGCGTCCGCCGCGCGTGTCGTGGGACGAGGCCGAAGCGCAGATCGCTCCCGCGATGCTGTCGTTCATGAGCGAATCGCGGCGTCTCGGCAACGCCCGGATGAAACGCGAGCTGCGCATGAAGCTCAGGCATCCCACGCCGGCGCGCATGCTCGCCGAAGTCGCGCCCAGCGCGCTCAGAAAGCAACTCGCGCTGCCGCTCTGACTTGTCCGCGACGCCGCCGCTCACGAAAGGACTGCTCGCACGCATCGATGCGTACGAGCGGCTCGTCCGCCTCGACAAGCCGATCGGCACGCTGCTCCTGCTGTGGCCGACGCTCACCGCGCTGTGGTTCGCGTCGGCAGGCGCGCCGTCGTGGTTGCTGATAGGCATCTTCACGCTGGGCACGCTGCTCATGCGCTCGGCCGGATGCGCGATCAACGACTACGCCGACCGCGACTTCGACGCGCACGTCGAGCGCACCGCGAATCGCCCGCTGGCGCAGCGCGAGATCGCGCCGTGGGAGGCGCTGGTCGTCGCCGCGGTGCTGGCGCTGTGCTCGTTCCTGCTGATAGTGCGCCTGAATCGCGTGGTGATCCTGTGGTCGGTGCCGGCGCTGGTGATCGCCATGGCGTACCCGTTCTTCAAGCGCTTTTTCGTGCTCCCGCAGGCGTTTCTCGGCATCGCGTTCTCGTTCGGCATCCCGATGGCGTTCGCCGCGGTCGAGGAGATGGTCGGCTGGCTGGGCTGGGCCTACTTCGCGATCAACCTGTTCTGGGTGATGGCGTACGACACCGAATACGCGATGGTCGATCGCGACGACGATGTGAAGCTCGGCTTGAAGACCTCGGCGATCCTTTTCGGCAAGCTCGACGTCCTCATCGTCATGCTGTGCTACGCGATCCACCTGGCCGGGATGACCTACCTCGGCAACGTCAGGGGAATGGGTCCGTGGTACTACGCGGGCGTCGCCGTCGCGTCGCTGCTTGCGCTGTGGCAATACTGGCTCATCCGCGGTCGTGACCGCGAGCGCTGTTTCCGCGCATTCCGCGGGAATCACTGGTATGGCCTGGCGATATTCGTCGGCGTGGTGATCGACTACGGGGTGCGCTTCGAGCGTTGGCCGTGGATGCCGGCGCTGTGATCCGGGCGTCGCGACTCGCATGCGCCATCGTCGCGTTGCTCGCGACCGGTCTTGCGCCGGCGTTCGCGGCGACGGGCGTGCGCGTGAGCTTCCCGAGCCTCGACATCGACCCGCTGCATGGCACGGCACTCATGCTGAGCGGGCTGTTCTTCACACCCGATCCATCGGCGGGAGGCTTTCCCGCGGTGATCGTGCTGCACGGCTGCGACGGCATGTACAGCACCGCGCCTTCGCGGCGTGACCTTCTCACCGGACGTCACCAGGCGATGGCGGATCTGCTCGTCGCGGAAGGCTACGCGGTGCTGTTTCCCGACAGCTTCAATCCGCGCGGCCGGCGCGAAGTGTGCACGCAGCCCGCGGCGCGGCAGGCGATCGTGCAGGCAAACCGGCGACTCGACGTGCTGGGCGCGCTCGACTATCTGCGCACGCGCGACGACATCGCGACGCGCCAGATTGCGCTGTTGGGCTGGTCGCACGGTGGCAGCGCGGTGCTGGCGTCGATCGACGAGCGCTCGCCGCTCGTGTCGGCGTACGCGCATGATCCGGAGCGCGGCGGCTTCTTCGTGACCGCGATCGCGTTCTATCCCGGTTGCTTTGCGTCGTTGCGCGGCCGTGATGCCTTTGCGCCGGCCGCGCCGGTGAGCATTTTCATCGGCGAGTCCGACGACTGGACCGCCGCGGCGCCGTGCGTCGAGCTCGGCAAGCGGGCGCGACAGCAAGGTCAGCCGCTGACGGTGACGACCTATCCGGACACGTATCACGGCTTCGACACGCCGAATCTCGCGCGGCCTCTGCATCTGAACCTGCCCAACGGAGTCAATCCGGGCAGGGGCGTGACCGTCGCGTCGAACCCTGCCGCGCGAGCCGATGCCTACGCGCGCGTCAAAGCGCAATTGAGGGCCGCGCTCGTGCCCTGAAATGAAAACCTGACGGAGAACCTGATGAATCTCGAACTCGACGGCAAGCGTGTGCTCATCACCGGCGCGAGCAAAGGTATTGGCTACGCATGCGCCGAAGCCTTCGCCGCGGAAGGTGCGCGGGTGGCGATGGTCTCGCGCAGCCAGGCCAACCTCGACGCCGCGCTGGCGCGCTTGCAGCGCGCGGCGCATGTGCCGATCGCATTCGCCGCCGACATGACCCGTGCCGAGGAAGCCGAGCGCATGGTCGCCGAGGTCGAGTCGAGCCTGGGCGCGATCGATGTGCTGGTCAATTCGGCCGGCGCGGCTCGGCGCTACGCGCCGGCCGATCTCGATGTGCGCGCCTGGCACGATGCGATGGACGCGAAGTTCTTCAGCACCATCCACGCCGTCGACGCCGTGTTGCGCCGCATGCTGCCGCGCAAGCGCGGCGTGATCGTCAACATCATCGGCATGGGCGGCAAGGTGGCGAGTCCCGTGCACATGCCCGGTGGCGCCGCGAACGCCGCGCTGATGCTGGCCACCGCGGGACTCGCTGCCGCCTACGGGCCTTCCGGGATACGCGTGAACGGCATCAACCCCGGGGGCACGCTGACCGGCCGCGTGCAGGAAGGACTCAAGGCCGAGGCCAAGCTGACCGGGTTGAGCGAGGAGGCGCTGCTGGCGCAAAACCAGGCGCGCATTCCGATCCGACGCTTCGCGAAGCCCGAGGAGATCGCGAAGATGGCGGTTTTTCTCGCCTCGGGCGCGGCGGAGTACGTCACCGGCGCCCTCGTCTCGATGGACGGCGGCGCCGCGGCGGTGATCTAGGGCGGGAGGCGGGCTAGTCGCGGCGCGCGGGCCGGGCGGGCGCCCGGGAGCGCCGACGCAGGGCCAGTGCGCCCGCCGAGAGCAGCAGCAATGCCATTGCGACCAGGGCTGCGTCGCCGAGCGCGGGAATACCCTGCGGATCCCCCGGTGCAGCGGCGATGAGGTTGAGGATCGTGCCCGTGGTGCAGTCGAACTGGATCGTGCTGCTGTAGCTGAGCGTACCCGAAAGCGCGCGTCCGGAGTAGGTGTTCACTATCACCAACGATCGGCGTATTTGGGGCGAGGCCCCCGCTAAACGCCGGAATCGTGAACGCAGGGAAGTTGCCGGTGAACGGTCCGACATTGGCGCCGGTCTCATCGGTGAACTGCGCCAGGTTCGGAAATCCGGGGGCCGAGAGCAGGACTTGGGACGAGGATTGGGTGTCGACGCGGATATCGGTGTTGAGATTGAATGCCGCCCCGCCGCAGGTCCCGGCAAGACCGGTCTGATGCGAAAGGATCTCAATGGACGGCAGCGTCGTCGCGGAGGGCGACGTTGCGTCCTGCGGCGCGACCTTGCCCGCCGAGCCGGTCTGGGCGAGTCCTGCCGCAGCCCAGAACAGGGCGATGCTCAGCAGCATGAGTTTGGGTGCGGCGTAAGGCTTCAACAATCCATCTCCAGGCAACGAGGGCCTCCACCGAGGCCCGTTGAAAACAGCATAGCGGGAGCCCCGGCTCGGGGTCCAGCCGCATCCGACGCAAACTCGGTTTTATGGGCGCTTGTGGCGCCGATGCGACGCCCACTGTCGCTTTGCCCCGACAGTTCCGCCGAATCGGCGGGCGGGCCGCGCTGAAATCACGCAAAAAACCCCCCGCCAGTTCAGACCGCGCAGCACGCGAAAACGTTCACGATTGCCGCGTACCGCGGCAAAGGCGCGCTCGCCGCTCCAGGACTGCGGAGAGGGTTTGCTAAGATGCCCGCTCGCCGCCTCTCTGGTCGATGCCGCTCCCATGAAGTACGCAGACCTCCGCGATTTTGTCGCGCAGCTCGAACGCCAGGGTCTCGCCCGCCGCATCGGTGCGGAGGTCGATCCCCGCTTCGAGATGACCGAGATCTGCGATCGCGTCCTGCGCGCCGGCGGCCCCGCGCTGATTTTCGAGCGGCCCAAGGGGCACTCGATGCCGGTGCTCGGCAACCTGTTCGGGACGCAGCAGCGGGTGGCGATGGGCATGGGCGCGGACTCGGTCGAGGCGCTGCGCGAGATCGGCAAGCTCCTCGCCTTGCTCAAGGAGCCCGAGCCGCCCAAGGGCCTGCGCGATGCGTGGGAGAACACGCGCCCGGTGTTCATGCAGGTGATGAACATGGCGCCGAAGCAGCGATCCTCGGCACCCTGCCAGGAAGTGGTGTGGGAGGGAGAAAACGTCGATCTTTCGCGGCTGCCGGTGCAGACCTGCTGGCCGGGCGACGTCGCGCCGCTCATCACCTGGGGACTGACCGTGACGCGCGGCCCGCGCAAATCGCGCCAGAACCTCGGCATCTACCGCCAGCAGGTGCTCGGACGCAATCGCCTGATCATGCGCTGGCTGCCGCATCGCGGCGGCGCGCTGGATTTTCGCGATCACGCGCAGGCGCATCCGGGGACGCCGTTCCCGGTCGCGGTCGCGCTGGGGGCAGACCCGGCGACCATGCTGGGCGCGGTGACGCCGGTTCCCGACTCGCTGTCGGAATACCAGTTCGCCGGACTGCTGCGCGGCGCGCGCACCGAGATCGTCAAGTGCATCGCCCACGAGCTGTCAGTGCCGGCGAGCGCCGAGATCGTGCTCGAGGGCTTCATCCATCCCGACGCCGCCGATCCGAGCGGATACGAGAGCGCGCTCGAAGGTCCGTTCGGCGATCACACCGGGTACTACAACGAGACCGAGCGCTTCCCGGTGCTGACGATCGAGCGCATCACGCTGCGACGCGACCCCATCTATCACTCGACGTACACCGGCAAGCCGCCCGACGAGCCGGCGGTGCTCGGTATGGCGCTCAACGAGGTGTTCGTCCCGCTGCTCCAGAAACAGTTTCCGGAGATCACCGATTTCTATCTTCCGCCCGAAGGCTGCTCGTACCGTCTGGCGGTGGTGAGCATGAAAAAGCAGTATCCGGGGCACGCCAAGCGCGTGATGTTCGGCGTGTGGAGCTTCCTGCGCCAGTTCATGTACACCAAGTTCATCATCGTCACCGACGACGATGTCGACGTTCGCGACTGGAAGGAAGTGATCTGGGCGCTGACCACGCGCGTCGATCCGGCGCGCGACACGCTTATCGTCGAGAACACGCCGATCGACTATCTAGACTTCGCTTCGCCCGTCGCCGGGCTCGGCGCGAAGATGGGTATCGACGCCACCAACAAATGGCCGGGCGAAACGTCGCGCACGTGGGGTAGCCCGATCGCGATGAGCGACCAGGTCAAGCGTCGCGTCGACGCCTTGTGGAAGGAGCTCGGACTGTAGTCGGCAGGCGGACGCCGCCGAACGCGGCCTCTCGCGGCGCTACGCCTTCGCGTCGGCGCGCTCGCCACGGCGCCATTTGCGCGCGATGCCCAGCGCGGCGAAGGCGATCGAGCCCAGGCGGACCCAGTGGGCGAGGCGCTGCCAGCCGAACAGCGGGGCGATCGCCTCGACCAGCGCGACCGCGGCGGCGGGCTTGGCGACCGCGGCCCCGATGAGACTCGCCGGTCGCACCGCGTCGCGCAATTGCCCGGCGTACAGCGATACCTGCATGCGCTCGAGCTTGACCTGAGACAGAAGCAGCTCCTTGCGCGTCGCCAGCTCGTCGAGGCGCTCGCTCACCGGTCTCCCCCCGAAGTCGCTGCGCGACCTCCGCCCTGAGGGGGGCGAGCGCCTTGAGACGGCCTGGCGGCGCTCATCGATGTCTCCCCCCGCAGTCGCTGCGCGCCTTCCTCCCTGAGGGGCCGAGCGCCTTGAGACGGCCCGGCGGCGCTCATGCTTCCCGCCGCAGCGCGGACACGTCGCGACCCAGCTCGGAGAGCGTCGCCGCGAACGCCGGAGGCTTGTCGCGCCGGCGCTGCTGCAGGCGCATCACGAGCGCCGCCGCGAGCGCCACGTAGAACAGCGTCACGCCCCCGATCACCCACATGCGATAGGCGGTCTCCCAGTACCAGGCGATGACGAACAGCGACGCGAAGAGCAGCGCGAACAGTCCGAGCACCACGCTGCAGACCACCAGCAGCAGCAGCTCCGCGGCGCGTTCGCGCTCCTCCTCGAACTCGACCGTGGCCAGCTCGAGGCGCGTGCGCAGCATCGCGACCACGGTTCCGCTCAGGCGGAACAGCGACTCGGTCACGCCGGCCGCGCGGGGTCCGGCTTCCGCGCCGCGCGTGTCGCCGGTATCGGCCACGCCAGCCTAGCGACGGCTCATCAAGAGCCCGATCAGCACGCCGACCGCCGCGGCGACACCGAGCGCCTGCCAGGGATTGTCGCGCACGTACTCATCGGTCGCGCGCGCCGCCACCTTGGCGCGATCCATCGCGTCACCCTGTACGTCCTGCAGCTTCGCCTTCGCGGCGCGCAGCTTGGTCTCGACCTGCGCACGCAGATCGATGGCGCGCTCTCCTGTTTCCTTGGTCGCCTGCTTGAGCAGCGCGTCGGCCTCGGTGAGCACATCGGTGAAATCCTTGACCAGCGAATCGCGGCTGCGCTCGAATCTGGCAGTCATGGGTCTTTCTCCAATCGACGTTGAATGGCGGGCGCAACGTGCGCTGCCTGTTGGCGTATTATAGCCCCGCCGTCGCGGCACGAACCCTCCCGCTTACCGACCCAAGGCGTCGACATGGCAGAGTTGAAACTTCCCGCGCTCGATCCGTCCTCGGTGGCTGAGGTGCGCGGATCCGGGTATCCCGAGCCCTTCAAATCGCGCATGGGTCAGCGTGTGAAGCGACGCCTCGGCGAGGCGTGCGGGCTCACCGGCTTCGGAGTCAATCTGGTGACGCTGCCCGCCGGCGGGCAATCGGCGCTGCGCCACTGGCACACGCGCGAGGACGAGTTCGTCTACGTGCTCTCCGGCGAGGTTACGCTGGTGACCGACGCGGGCGAGCAAAAGCTCGGCGCCGGCACGTGCGTCGGCTATCCGGCCAACAGCGGCGACGCGCATCACCTTATCAATCGCAGCGGCGTCGAGGCGACCTATCTCGAGGTGGGAAGCCGGGTCGACGCCGACGAATGCTTCTATCCGGACGACGACCTGCTTCTGGTGGACAATAACAGCCGCTACGCGCACAAGGATGGCAGCCCGTACTCTTGAAGAACGCTTAGCTCGCCGGCATGTTGGGAACGCGTCGCATGACGTGTGACGCAAACGTGCACCCACCAGGAGATCTGCCATGAACGAAATACCCGCTCCGGACGCGACGCTCGCCTCGGGGACGCCGTCCTCGTCGTTGATCTCGACCACGCTGCTGGTCTACGCGCTGTTCGGCGTCGCCGCGGTCGCCGGACTGGTCTCGTCGGGCTTTCCGCTGATCGCTCCGCTGATGGGGCTCGTCGGCATCGTCGCGCTGATCATCGCCTACGTGAAGCGTGCCGAGGCGGCGGGCACGTGGCTGGCGTCGCACCTGCGCTGGCTGATCCGCACGTTCTGGTTCTCGTTCCTGTGGGGGATCGTCGGTTCGCTGTTGTTCGTCACGCTCATCGGCATCCCGTTCGCGTTCGCGTTTGGATCGCGACGACGATCTGGGTGCTCTACCGCCTCGTGCGCGGCTACATGCTGTTCAAGGACAGCAAGCCGATTCCCGGGATGTAGCGAGCGGTCCGATCACGGCGTCTTCGCCGTGCTCGCCGTGAGATAGACCCATTCGACGAGCACGTCCAGCGGCACCTGCGCGCGCGCCGCGTTGGGGTGGTTGACGAAGCAGACGACGACGAACTTGCGATCGTTGGGCGCGAACACGTAGCCGGCGATCGCGCGCACGCCTTCCAGCGATCCCGTTTTCAGGAACGCCTGCTCGGCGACCGCGTCGTTCTCGAAGCGCCTTCTCACGGTGCCGTCGGTGGCGGCGACCGCAAGCGAGCTCACGTAGTCGGCGCGCACGTCGCTGCCGTACGCGGCGAGCAGCAGCCGTCCCATGCTCTGCGCCGAGATGCGCTCGCTGCGCGACAGCCCCGAGCCGTTTTCCATGACGAGCTCGGGAAAGGCGAGTCTGCGCTTGGCCAGCCAGCTCTTCACCGTGCTGCTCGAGTGCGCGGTGGTCGCCGGCGCCGGATACGCCGTCGTTCCGAGCGTCAGGAACAATTGCCGCGCCATCACGTTGTTGGACAGCTTGTTGATGTCGCGCACGACGTCGTAGAGCGGCGGCGATTCCAGCGTGACCAGCGGCTTCGCACCCGGTCGAGGCTTGCCGTCACGAACCTGGCCGGTGAATTTTCCGCCGGAGGCGACCCACGCCTGAGCGAACAGGTCGCGCACGAAGTGCGGGTGGTCGAGCAGCGCGACGTACCAGTCGCGTTCCCCGCAGCCGGCGGGGTAGTGTCCGCGGAAGGTCGCCTCGGCGGCGTCCCCGCGATCCGAGAACACCGGCTGCAGCGCGGCGCGCCAGTCGCCGCACTCGCCCTGCACCAGTCGAGGCGCGCCATGGATGCTGACGTTGGGCAGCGCCGGCTCGGCGCGCACGTCGACAGCGGTGCCGGCGGCGTTCGGCGTGAACACGAAGCGCACGCTCTTGAAGCTGACCAGCAGCGCGTCGGGTCCGACGTTGTAGGGCTTGAGCGGCTCGCCGTCGAACGCGGCGGGATCGTGCGGCAGCGTCGAGAAAAAACCGCGATCGACGACGAGGTCGCCGCGGATCGTCGAGAGTCCCGTGGCACGCAATCGCGTGACGAGCTCCTGGAACTGCTCGAGCGTGACCTTGGGATCGCCGTAGCCTTTCAGCACCAGGTTGCCATCGAGGACACCGTTGGCGATCCTGCCGTCGGCGTAGGCTTCGGTTCGCCAGCGATACCCGGGACCGAGCAGCTCGAGGCCGGCGAAGGTCGTCACCAGCTTCATCGTCGACGCCGGATTCATCGGCTTGGCCGGATCCTGCGTGAACAGCGGCTGAACGTCGCCCAGCTCCTGCACGAAAGCGGTGACCGAGGTGAGCGGAATGCGCTGCTCGGCGAAGGCGCGGGCTACCGGGCGCGGCAGGCCGGCCGATGCAAGCTCGGCGGTCAGCGACAGCGCGACAAGCGATGCGCAGGCAACGACCGAGGCCACGAACCGTGTCCGCACGCTCGACAACGCTGCGCAAATCATCCGACGATTATAGCGGCTCACAGAAAACCTTCGCGCTGCGCACTACGGCTCATTGCACAACCCGGCGCTCGGGCGGCCCTTCGCGCTCATAGAAGGACCTCCGCGCTGCGCGCTGCGGTATTCGCGCTCGGGCGGCCCTTCGCGCTCATGCGGACCTTCGCGCGATGAGCAGCGGTTTTCGACCCGTGACTTGACACGATGACGACAGCCGCACTACAAGATCACCGCCATGGCCGTTCACGCTCCGCATTTCGTCGATCCTCCCCTCGAGGGCGCGTCACAGCGCTACGGCACAACGGCGATCGCACTGCATTGGTTGACGGCCCTGCTGATCGTGTGGGGATTCTCCGTCGGCATCTCGATGGTCGACCTTCCGATATCGCCCCAGAAGTTCAAGTACTACGCGTGGCACAAGTGGATCGGCATCACCGTATGGCTTATCACCTGCGCGCGGCTGGCATGGCGATGGGGTCATCCCGCGCCGCCCATGCCACCCATGCCGGCGTGGCAGACGCGCGCCGCGCATGCCTCGCACATCGCGCTCTATGCGCTGCTCCTGGTGATCCCGCTGTCGGGCTGGATCTATAGCTCGTCGACCGGGATCCAGGTGGTCTACCTCGGCCTGGTGCCGCTGCCCGACCTGGTGGCGAAGGACCGTGACCTGGCGCATGTCCTGCGACTGGTCCACGTGACGTTGAACTTCACCCTGCTCGGGGTGGTCTGTCTGCATGCCCTCGCGGCGCTGAAGCATCACTTTCACGACCGCGACACGGTCCTGACCCGAATGCTGCCTGTTTCCGAAAGAAAGGTTGACCATGACGCTGTTACGTTCATTCATTCCGTCGCTGGGCATGATGCTGCTTGCCGCGACGCAGGCCGCCGCCCAGGGCGTGCTCATCGAGAAAAGCGAGATCCGGTTCGTATCCCGGCAGATGGGCGTCAATGTCGAGGGCCGTTTTCGCCGCTGGAAGGCCAACATCGTGTTCCTTCCCAAGGAGCTCGCCAAGTCGAAGGCGGAGTTCGAGATCGATCTCGGCAGCATCGACCTGGCCAGCGACGAATCCGAGACCGAGGTCAAGCGCCCGAAGTGGTTCGACACGGCGAAATTTCCGACGGCGAAATTCGTATCGACGGCCATCAAGGACCTCGGCGGCGACAAGTACGAGGTTGCGGGCACGCTCACCATCAAGGGTGTGAGCCGCGACGCCGTGGTGCCGATCGTGCTCAAGAAGGACGCCGTCGGGCAACAACGTCGCCGAGGGCAGCTTCGCCATCAAGCGGCTCGACTACAAGATCGGCGAGGGCGAATGGGCCGATCCGGACACCGTCGCCAACGAGGTCACCGTGCGCGTTCGCATGGTGCTGCCTCCGGTAAAATAGGCGCTCCGTGGAATAGAGCGCGGGCGCGACGTGTTGGCTGTCTGATGGCCGACGTGCGCGTCGTGCCAAATCGCCATACTTTTAAGAGGATCCATCGAATGACACGCACCCATTCTTGCCGTTGCGCTCGCGCTGGCGATTCCGGCCGCTCCGCGTCCCGCCGCCGCGGCGGACGAGACCTACACGCTCGACGCCGCGCATTCGCAGCCGAGTTTCGAGGTCTCGCACATGGGCTTCTCGATGCAGCATGGCGTGTTCACCAAGGGAGCAGTCGGCAAGGTCACGCTCGATCGTGCGGCAAAAAAGGGCACGATCGACATCACCATCGACACCACGTCGGTGCGCAGCCTGACCGAGAAGCTCGACACGCACATCAAGGGCGAGGATTTCTTCAACGTCGCCAAGTATCCGACCATGACCTTCAAGTCGTCGAACCTCACCTTCGACGGCGACAAGGTCGTCGCCGCGGACGGCGAGCTCACCCTGCTCGGCGTGACCAAGCCGGTGACCGTGAAGGTCGCCAACTTCATGTGCGGCGAGCAGCCGTTCAACAAGAAGCCGCTCTGCGGCGCCGAGGTCACGGCGAACATCAAGCGCTCCGAGTGGGGAATGAAATACGGGATCCCGAAGGCCGTCAGCGATGAGGTCAAGATCACGATCCCGGTCGAAGCCTATCGCGAGTCGTAGTCAGCGCGGCGGGCGCACGCTCCCGGCGATCGCGCTGGCGCTGGCGGTGCTCGCGTCTGCCGGTGGCGCACAGGCCGCACCGGAGACCTATCGCGTCGACGCAGAGCTGTCGTCGACCGAGTTCGCCGTCACGCACCTCGGCATATCCAAGCAGCGCGGCCGCTTCGGCCGCACCGAGGGCACCATCGTCCTCGACAACGACGAGCACGCCGGCGACATCGATCTCGTGATCGACGCCACCTCGGTCGACACGGGATGGAGCGTGCGCGACGCGTGGCTGCGCGGCGAGGACATGTTCGACGTCGCGCATTTTCCTGTCATGCGGTTCCACTCGACGCAGCTCGTGTTCAACCACGACCGGCTCATCGGCATCGCGGGAATGCTCACCTTGCGCGACGTCACACGGCCCGTGATCCTGAAGATCGAGCGCATCCAGTGCGGGCGCGACCCCGACGGCGGCCGCGAAGGCTGCGGCGCCGGCGCGGTGTCGACCATCAAGCGCTCGGACTTCGGCCTGACCTACGCGCTCGGGCTGGTCGGCGACGAGATCGAGCTCTCGTTCCAGGTCACCGCGTTTCGCGTGCCGCGCTAGCTACGCCGCAGTCGCGCTAACGCACTAGCCGAGGCTCGCCGCTTCGCAGCTCGCTCGATCGCGCTCCAGTCCCAGTCGATGCCGAGACCGGGCTGCGTCGAGGCGTAAGCGCGCCCGTCGCGGATGGCGAGCTTTTCGCCGGTGATCGTGTCGAGCTGCGGGATGTACTCGACCCAGCGGCTGCTGGGCACCGCGCAGCACAGCGCGACGTGCAGCTCCATCAGGAAGTGCGGGCACACCGCGACGTTGAACGCCTCCGCCATGTGCGCGACCTTGAGCCACGGCGTGATGCCGCCGATGCGCGCGACGTCGACCTGCACGATCGAGCACGCGCCCGCCTGCAGGTAGTCCTTGAACTGCGAGATGCTGTAGAGCGACTCGCCCACCGCGATGGGGACGCTGGTGTGCCGCGACAGCTCGGCGTGCGCGGCGACGTCGTCGGCCGGCATCGGCTCCTCGAACCAGGCGATGTCCAGCGCCTCGAGATGACGCGCCCGGCGGATCGCCTCGGCAAGCGTGAAGCCCTGGTTGGCGTCGGTCATGATGTCCCACGACGGACCGACCGCGTCGCGCACCGCCGACAGCCGCGCCACATCCTCGGCGACGTGCGGGCGGCCGACCTTGATCTTGGCGCCGCCGAATCCCTTCGCCTTGGCCGCGAGCGCGTCGTCGACCAGCGCCTGCGGCTCGATGTGCAGCCATCCGCCCTCGGTCGTGTACAGCGGACACGAATCCTTGGCGCCGCCGGCCGCGACGTGCAGCGGCAGCTTGGCGCGGCGCGAGCGCAGATCCCACAACGCGCAGTCGATGGCGGCCAGCGCGAGCGAGGTGATCGCGCCGACGGTTGTCGCGTGCGTCGAGAACAGGAGATCGCGCCAGATCGCCTCGATGTGCTCGGCGTCGCGTCCTATCAGGCGCGGCGCGAGGTGGTCGGCGAGCAGCGCCATGACCGACGAACCGCCGGTGCCGATGGTGTAGCTGTAGCCGGTGCCGATCGCTCCGTCGCGGTCGAACACGCGAACGATCGGCGTCTCCTGCGACACGAAGCTCTGGATCGCGTCGGTGCGGCGGACCTTGGGCTTCAGGTCGACGAGCATGAGCTCGACGCGCTCGATGATCGCCATCTGGATGTCCGGCGCCTGTTGCCTAGCGCGACAGGCGGCCGCGAAAGCGATTGGTCGCCGCGACCAGCGCCCGCGCCACGCCGGGCTCGCGCGCCGAATGGCCGGCGTCGGGGACGATCACGTACTCGGCCTCGGGCCACGCGCGATGCAGGTCGTCGGCGGACACGATCGGGCACACCGCGTCGTAGCGTCCCTGCACGATCGTGCAGGGAATGTGCCGGATGCGCTCGATGCCCGCGAGCAGCGCGTTGTCGGGGAGGAAAATGTGGTTGGTGAAGTAGTGCGCCTCGATGCGCGCGATCGCCAGCGCCACGGCATCCTCGTCGAAATGCGCCACCAGCTCCGGATCCGGCAGCAACGTCGAGCACGAGCTCTCATAGCGGCTCCACGCGTGCGCCGCGGGGAGGTGCACCGCCGGATCCGCGTCGATCAGGCGGCGGTGATACGCACCGAGCAGGTCGCCGCGCTCCGGCTCGGGTACGAACTCCGCGAAGGCGCGCCACGGCTCCGGGAAAAACGAAGCGCAGATCGTAGAGGAACCAGTGGATCTCCTGCGGCCGGCACAGAAAAATCCCGCGCAGCACCATGCCCAGCACGCGATCGGGATGCGCTTCCGCGTAGGCGAGGGCAAGCGTCGATCCCCACGATCCGCCGAACACCAGCCAGCGCTCGATGCCGAGGTGCTCGCGCAGCCGCTCGAGATCGGCGACCAGGTGCGGCGTGGTGTTGTCGGTGAGCTCACCGAGCGGCGTCGACGCGCCCGCGCCGCGCTGGTCGTAGATGACGATGCGATAGAAGCGCGGGTCGAAGTAGCGTCGATGGTCGGGCGAGCTGCCGCCGCCAGGCCCGCCGTGCAGGAACACCACCGGCACGCCGAGCGCGCTGCCCGACTCCTCCCAGTACATGGTATGCAGCGCATCGAGCGGGAGGCGGCCCGCTGCGGAGCGGCGACACGGCGGGATAAAGAAATTCCTCGCGCGACAGCGCCCGCGTCGGAACGTTTGGCTCGGGGGGAAATAGCGCCCTCATCGCACCCTCATCGCGGCATTGAGCGGATCGGCGAACTGCGCGTCGACGTCAACTCGATAGCCGTTTGCGAGGCGATTGGTCTCGTTGGCCAGCGCCACCACGGCCATGAGCTCGCTGTACATCGGCGCCGTCATGCCCTTGGCGGTCGCGCCGGCCGCGTGCGAGTGAATGCAGTACTCGCAGTTGTTGGTCACCGACACCGCGATGTAGATGAGCTCCTTGGTCAACGGATCGAGCGCGCCGGGCGCCATCACTTGCTTCACCGCGCCCCAGACGCGCGCCAGCGTGGGCGGATCGTTGGCCAGGACTTTCCAGAAATTGTTGACCCGATCGGTCTTGCGCGTGGCCTTGATGTCGTCGTACACGGCGCGCACCTGCGCGCTGGCGTTCTCGGGCTCGATGGGGGTGACGAAGGACATGGCGGTGTGCGGCCTGGTTTGACGAAAGCGATCGACGTGGCGCGTAGCGCACGGCGCGCCCGCGCCGGGAATCAATGCGTGGCCTTAGTGCGCCCGGCCGCCATTCGCGCGGCCAGCGCCAGCGCGTTTTTCATCGCCTGCGTGTTGGCGACGTTGCGCCCCGCGATCTCGTAGGCGGTGCCGTGCGCCGGCGTGGTGATCGCGACGGGCAAGCCTCCCTGCACCGTGACGCCTCGCTCGAAGCCCATGAGCTTCATCGCGATCTGTCCCTGGTCGTGGTACATGGTCACGATGCCGTCGAAGGCGCCGTTCTTGGCGCGGACGAAAATCGTGTCCGCCGGATACGGGCCGTCGGCGCGGTGGCCGTTTTTCGCGGCGAGCGCGACGCCGGGAGCGATGATGTCGATCTCCTCGCGCCCGTAGCTGCCGTTGTCGCCGTTGTGCGGATTGAGCCCGCACACGCCGATGCGCGGCGCGGCGTTGCCGGCGCGGCGCGAGCGCGTCGTGCAGCATGCCGATCGCCTCGGCGACGCCCTCGGCGCTGAGCAGTCCCGACACATCCTTGAGCGCGACGTGCGAGGTGACGCGCGAGGTCCACAGCTGCTCGAGCACGTTGAATTCGCCGCAGGCGCCGTGATGCTGCGAGCACCGATGCGAACCAGCGCAGCTCGTCCTCCTGCTGCATGCCACCGGCGCGCAACGCCGCCTTGTTGAGCGGCGCGAAGCACACCGCGTCGACCTCGCCGCGTTGCGCGAGGTCGAGCGCGAAGCGCAGCGAATCGAGCATGAACGCGCCGTTCGACGCGCCGGCCTGCGCGGTCGCGAACGTGGGCGCCTCCCAGCCATCCCACTCGAGGCGCGCGATCGGCGCAGGCGAGGCGGCGGCGGCGCGCGGCGTCATCGCAGGCAGGTCGAGCTGGAGCCCGGCCCCCGCTGGCGGCTGCATCGAGGCTGGCGCGATGCGCGATGAGCCGGATGCGCGCATCGGGCAACGCATCGCGATCGGCGAGCACCTTGGCGACGAGCTCGGGTCCGATGCCGGCGGGGTCGCCGGCGACGAGTGCGATGGTGGCGTCATAGGTCCCCCGAGCGGCGCTGCGCGCCGTTCCCCCAGGGGGCGAGCGCCTTGGGACGGCCCGGCGGCGCTCATTCCAGCTTTATCCCGGCTTCGCGAATCAGCTTGCCGTAGCGGTCGTAGTCGGCGCGGTTGAGCGCGCCGAACTCGGCCGAGCTCATCGCGCCGGGCTCGCCGGCGAGCCCGGCGATGCGCTTCTGCACGTCGGGCGTCTTGAGCGCGGCATTGATCTCGTCGTGGAGCTTGGCGACGACCTCTTTCGGTGTGCCCGCGGGCGCGAACACGCCGTACCACGTCGTCATCTCCAGGCCGGGATAGCCCGCCTCGGCGAGCGTCGGCACGTCGGGCAGCTCCGGCGAGCGCTTGGGCGAGGTGACGGCGAGCGCGCGCAGCTTGCCGCCCTTGATCTGGCCGATCGCCGACGAGGTCGTGTCGAACATGATCTGCGCCTGCCCGCCGAGCATGTCGGCATGCGCCTGGCTGCTGCCCTTGTACGGGAATATGCGTCATCTGCACGCCGGCGATTTTCTTGAACGCCTCGCCGGCGAGATGCTGCGTGCTGCCCGCACCCGACGACGCATAGTTGAATGCGTCGGGCTTGGCTTTCATCTGCGCCACCAGCTCGCGAACGTCCTTGGCGGTGACCGTCGGGCTCGACGATGAGCACGTTCGGAACGACCATCACCAGCGCGACCGGCGTGAGGTCCTTCAGCGTGTCGAAGTTGAGCTTCATGCAGGTGCGGCGCGATCGCCTGCCCGGTGTTGGTCGCGACCAGCAGCGTGTAGCCGTCCGGCGGCGATTTCGCCGTGAAGTCGGCCGCGATCGTGTTCGACGCGCCGGGGCGGTTGTCGACGACGAAGGACTGCTTCATCGATTCGCCCAGCTTGTCGCCGAGCATGCGCGCGACGATGTCGGTACCGCCGCCGGCCGGCGCGCCGACCTCGAGCTTCACCGGTTGCTTGCTGGGATACGGCTGCGCCCATGCCTGCGGCAGCGCGCCCATGGCGCGACCGCGAGGACGAGCGCGCCGGCCGATGCGCAACGCGCGACGCTGGACGTGCGCGCTGCGCAGGAGTGGACACGCTGTCATCTTCATCCCTTTCCTCGACGCCACGACCTTCTGCCGCTGCTCGCCGAGGCCCGGCGATGCCGAGCGTCATCACGTCGCCCGCCTTGAGATACTTCGGCTCGGGCTTCATTCCCATGGCGACGCCGGGCGGCGTTCCGGTGGTGACCAGATCGCCCGGAAGCAGCGTCATGTACTGCGACACGTCGGCGACCAGCTGCGCGACGCCGAAGATCATGGTGCGCGTATTGCCGCGCTGCCTGCGCTCGCCGTTGACGTCGAGCCACATGTCGAGATCCTGCGGGTCCTTCATCTCGTCGGTCGTGACGAGCCACGGACCGATCGGGCCGAAGGTGTCGCAACCCTTGCCCTTGTTCCACTGCGTTCCGCTGCGCTTCATCTGGTACTCGCGCTCGGAGACGTCGTTGATCAGGCAATAGCCGGCGACGTATTTCATCGCGTCCTTGACCGCGACGCCGCGCGCCGTGCGGCCGATGACGAAGCCGAGCTCGACTTCCCAGTCCATGTGCGTCGAGCCCGCCGGCATCACGACGTTGTCGTTGGGGCCGACGATGCAGGTCTGCGACTTGAAGAAGACCACCGGATGTTCGGGGATCGGGATTGCCGGATTCCTTGGCGTGGTCGACGTAGTTGAGGCCGATCGCGACGAACTTGGACGGCGTCGCGACGCACGGCCCCAGTCGCGGCTTGCCCTTTACCAGCGGCAGCTTGCGCGTATCGAGCTTGCGCAGCTTGCGCGAGCTCCGCCGGCGCGAGCGTCGCGGCATCGATGTCCTTCACCTTGCGCGACAGGTCGCGAAGCTTGCCGTCGGCGTCGATGAGTCCTGGCTTTTCCTTGCCGGCGGGTCCGTAGCGTACGAGTTTCATTTCTTCTCCTGGGGAAAGACTGTTCAGATGGTCATGCCGCCGTCGACCGAATACACGTTGCCGGTCGCGAACGCCGATTCGTCGGAGGCGAGAAAGACGACGACCGGCGCGATTTCCTCGGGCTTGGCGAGCCGGCCCATCGGCTGCCGCGCGATGAAATTCTTGCGCGCCTGCTCGGGATCGTCGTAGGCGTTGATGCGCTCGTGCAGCGAAGGCGTGTCGACCGTGCCGGGCGCGATCGCGTTGCAGCGGATTCCCTTGGTCACGAAATCCGCCGCCACCGCCTTGGTCAGGCCGATCACCGCCGCCTTGCTCGCGCCGTAGGCGAAGCGGTTGGGAATGCCCTTGATCGAGCCGGCGACCGAAGCCATGTTGATGATGCTGCCGCCGCCGTGCCCGAGCATCGCGGGCAGCGCGGCCTGGATCGTCATGTACATCGCGCGCACGTTGAGGTTGAAGCTGAAGTCCCAGTCCTTGGGCGTGCATTCCAGGATCGTGCCGTTGTGAACGTAGCCCGCGCAGTTGAACAGGATCGACAGCGGCGGAAGCTCGCCGAATGTCGACTTGATCGCGGCGTCGTCGAGGACATCGAGCGTGCGCGCGGTGACGTTGCGCACGCCGGCGAAGGTCTGCAGGAGCTTGGCATTGACGTCGGTGGCGAACACCGTCGCGCCTTCCTGCGCCATGGCGAGCGCGGTGGCGTGGCCGATGCCTTGTCCAGCCGCGGTGACGAGCGCGGTCTTGCCTTCGAGCCGTTGAGCCAACTGAGACCTCCCGATTGCGCGCGCCGCGAATGGGCGCGATGGAGATGCGTAGTGTAGCGCAAGTCCTTCGGGGCACGATGCGAACTGGTAAAACCACTTGACCAATCCGGCCGATTTCGTTTATCTAGTCGTTTCCCGCGAAGCTCCCGGCAGCGGTCGATTCAAGAACGCCGCGCCAATCCATGCCCCATGCCGATCCAGAGCATCGAACCGCGCCGGCTGTACCGGCAGATCGCCGACCAGATTCGCGGGCTCGTCCGGTCGGGCGAATACGCGGTGGGGTCGCGGCTGCCGCCCGAGCGCGATCTCGCCAAGCAGCTCGGCGTGTCGAGGCCGTCGGTGCGCGAGGCGATCATCGCGCTCGAAGTGGAAGGCCTGGTCGAAGTGCGCATCGGCTCCGGGATCTACGTGCTCGATGCCGGCCGCGGCAATGGCACGACGACACGATGCAGGCTGCGTCGGGGCCTTTTGAATTGTTGCGCGCGAGGTGGGTGATCGAGGGCGAATGCGCGGCGCTGGCGGCGAAGTCGGCGAAAAAGTCGCACATCGCCGGCATCGAGGAGGCACTAGAATTGATGCGCGAGGAGCACGAGTCGGGCAAGCAGCCGCTCAATGCCGATCGCCTGTTCCACCTGCGGATCGCCGAGGCGACCGGCAACGGCGCGCTGGTGCAGGTGGTGAGAATGCTTTGGGAGGAACGTACCGGACCGCTTGTACAAGCAGCTCGAGCATCATTACGACGCGCCCGAGCTGTGGGACGCCGCGCTCGCCGAGCATCGCGCGGTGGTCAAGGCGATTTCCGCGCACGATCAGGGCGGCGCGCGCGCCGCGATGCAGCGACATCTGAATCAGGCATACAAGCGTTTCAGCACCGGCTGGGACGCCATCCAGTAGGAGGAATCATGCTCACCTGCCGCATTCACGCCAAGGAAGACCTTCGCATCGAGGACGCCGCCGAGCCCGACGATCGCGCCCGGACAAGTGCTGATCCGGCTCGGTGCGGGCGGTATCTGCGGCTCGGACCTGCACTACTATTTCGAGGGGCGCAACGGCAGCTTCGTCGTGCGCGAGCCGCTCGATTCCCGGGCACGAAGCATCGGGCACCGTGGCGAAGATCGGTCCCGGCGTGACCCGCGTCAAGGTCGGCGACAAGATCGCGGTCAGCCCGTCGCACGCGTGCGGACACTGCGATTACTGCCGCGAGGGACGCGAGCACCTCTGCCGCAACATGCGCTTCCTCGGCAGCGCGAGCCTGTATCCGCACGTGCAGGGCATGTTCTGCGAATACTTCGTGATGGGCGAGCGCCAGTGCTACCCGGTGTCGGGTGACGTGAGCCTGGGCGAGCTTGCCTTCGCCGAGCCGCTCGCCGTCGGATTGCACGCGGTGAACCGCGCCGGCGACCTGCTGGGCAAGAACGTGCTGGTCACCGGCGGCGGAACGATCGGATGCCTCACCGTGATCGCCGCCCGGCTCGCCGGCGCGACGTCGGTTACCGTGTCCGACGTGCTCGATCGGCCTCTGGCGACCGCGCGCGCCGTCGGCGCGGCGCGGACGATTCGCGGCCGACAGGGAAGCCGATGCGCTGGCGTCGCCCCAGTTCGACGTCTCGTTCGAGGCGTCGGGCAATTTCGTCGCGCTCAAGGCCTGCGTCGCCGCCACCAAGCGCGGCGGCATCGTCGTGCAGATCGGCACGCTGCCGCACGAGCCGCTGCCGTTCGTCGTCAACGAGATCATGATCAAGGAGCTCGATCTGCGCGGCGCGTTCCGCTGGGGCATCGAGTTCGACTGGGCGGTGGAATACATCTCGTCGCGCCGCGTCGACGTCAAGCCATTGCTCTCGGGGCAGTTTCCGCTGCAGGACGCGGTCAAGGCGTTCGAGCTCGCCAAGGACAAGTCGCAAAGTACGAAAGTGCAACTGATCGCTGCATAAACCGAGTCATACAAACAGGAGGAGCACCATGCGTTGGATCGACAGACTGGCCCTGATCGCCGGAGTGATGTGCATCGCGGCTGGAAGCGCGCAGGCGCAGCAGAAGTTGAAGTGGGCGCACGTGTACGAGACCAGCGAGCCCTACCACACCGAGTCGGTGTGGGCCGCGGCTGAGATCAAGAAGCGCACCAACGGCAAGTTCGACATCGAGGTATTTCCGGCGAGCACGCTCGGCAAGGAAACCGACATCAACCAGGGCCTGACGCTCGGCACCGTCGACATGATCATCAGCGGGCCGTCGTTCGCGGCGCGCAACTATCCGCGTCTGGGCATCGCCTACTACCCGTTCATCTTCCGCGACGGCGATCACCTCATCGCTTACTCGAAGAGCCCGTCTTCGCGGAAATGGTCGAGGAGTTCCGCAAGAAGACCGGCATCCAGATCACGGCGTACACCTACTACGGTGCGCGCCACATCACCGCGCAGAAAGCGTTCACCGACTGCGCCGGCATGAAGGGGCTCAAGATCCGCGTGCCCGACGTGCCCGCCTACATGGCGACGCCGAAGGCGTGCGGCGCCAATCCGACGCCGATCGCGTTCGCCGAGGTCTACCTGGCGCTGCAGAACGGCACGGTCGACGCGCAGGAAAATCCGCTGACCACGATCGAAGCCAAGAAATTCTACGAAGTGCAGAAGGCGATCATGCTGAGCGGCCACATCGTCGACGGCCTGACGACGCAGATCGCGCCGCACGTGTGGAACAAGCTGACCGACCAGGAGAAGCAGATCTTCACCGACGTCACGCGCGAAGCGGCGGCGCGCGCCACGGCGCAGATCAAGAAGCGTGAAGCCGAGCTTGCCGAGGAGTTCAAGAAGAAGGGCCTGCAGGTCGTGACGGTCGATCGCAAGAGCTTCTCCGACGCGGTGCTCAAGAACGTCGCCGGTGGAATCGATGGGCTTCACGAAGTCCGACTACGACAAGATCGTCGCGATCAAGTGACGCACAGGCCGCATGACCGACAGCGCCCAAGGCACGCCCCGTACCGCACGGCGCGCGTCCTCGACGAGGAGGGGCACTTCCACGTCGAGGACGCGCCCATCGATCTGTCGCACTACCTGATCGAGGACTGGCTGTCGTTCGGCTTTTTCTGGCTGCTCGGTCTTTGCGTCTTCTACCAGTTCTTCACCCGCTACGTGCTGAACGACTCGGCGGCGTGGACCGAGGAAATCGCCCGCTATCTGCTCATCTGCACCGTGTTCATCGGGAGTGGCCGCGTCGGTGCGGCGCACGCGCCACATCCAGGTCGACTTCATGTACCGCCTGCTGCCGGCGCCGGCGGGGCGCGCGCTGTCGACGCTGGTCGACCTGGTGCGCATCGCCTTCTTCGCGATCGCCGTCGTGTTGACCGTGCAGATGATGACGCGCATGGGCAACCTGCAGATGACGATCATCGACCTGCCGATGAACATCATCTACGGCATTTGCGGCGTGGGCTTCGCGGCGGCGACGTTGCGCTCGGTGCAGGTGGCGATCGAGAACTGGCGCCGCGGCTTCTCGGTGCTCGAGCGGCCCGAGCACCTGATCGAGGAGACCATGATAGGAATGAGCGCCGCCGGGCCGTCCCAAGGCGCTCGCCCCCCTTGGGGGGGAGGTCGCGGAGCGACTCGGGGGGCGCATCATGACCGGCGCGCTGCTCGGTTCTTCCTGGCGCTGATGGTCACCGGCATTCCGGTGGCCATCGCCATGGCCGGCTCCGCGCTGATCTACATCTGGCTGTCGGGCAGCACGCCGCCCATGGTCGTGATCCACCGCATGATCAGCGGCATCGACAGCTTCCCGCTGCTCGCCGTGCCGTTCTTCATCCTGGCCGGCAACCTGATGAACAACGCCGGCATCACCAACCGCATCTACAACTTCGCGCTGGCGCTGGTGGGCTGGATGAAGGGCGGCCTCGGCCACGTCAACATCATCGGCTCGGTGATCTTCGCCGGCATGTCGGGCACGGCGATCGCCGACGCCGCCGGCCTGGGCACGATCGAGATCAAGGCCATGCGCGATCACGGCTACAGCAAGGAATTCTCGGTCGGCGTGACGGCCGCCTCGGCCACGCTCGGGCCGATCATCCCGCCGTCGCTGCCGTTCGTGATCTACGGCATGATCGCCAACGTCTCGGTCGGCGCGCTGTTCCTCGCCGGCATCCTGCCCGGGCTGGTGATGGCGGTGCTGATGATGCTCACCGTCGCCTACTTCGCGCACAAGAACAACTGGGGCGCCGACATCAAGTTCCAGTGGAGCCGCGTGGGCAAGGCGCTCGTGCGAGCTCGGCATCGTGATCGCGTTGCCGCTGGTGATCTGGGCCGGCGTGGTCGCGGGCGGCAACCGCTCCGCTGCGTCACCGGGATCGCGATGGTGCTGCTGTTCGCCGCGGACTGGAAATTCAAGTTCGAGGCGGTGCTGCCGATCATGACGCCGGTGCTGCTGATCGGCGGCATGACCACGGGCATCTTCACGCCGACCGAGGGCGCGATCGCCGCGTGCGTCTGGGCGCTCTTCCTCGGGCTCGTCTGGTATCGGACGCTCAAGCTGGAAGATGCTGATCAAGGTCTCGATGGACACCATCGAGACCACGGCGACGGTGCTGTTCATCGTCGCCGCGGCGTCGATCTTCGGCTGGATGCTGACCGCGACGCGCGTCACCGACGATGGTCGCCGCCTGGGTGCTTGGGTTCACGCACGCGCCGTGGGTGTTCCTGCTGCTGGCCAACCTGCTGATGCTCTTCGTCGGCTGCTTCCTCGAGCCGACCGCCGCGATCACGATCCTGGTGCCCGATCCTGCATGCCGATCGTGCGCGCAGCTCGGCATCGATCCGGTGCACTTCGGCCTGGTGATGGTGCTGAACCTGATGATCGGGCTGCTGCATCCGCCGATGGGCATGGTGCTGTTCGTGCTCGCGCGCGTGGCCAAGCTGTCGGTCGAGCGCACGACGATGGCGATCCTGCCGTGGCTCGTGCCGCTGCTCGGTCAGCCTCGTGCTCATCACCTACGTCCCGTCGATCTCGCTGTGGCTGCCCACGATGTTCTATCGATGAGCGCAGTGCCAACATCGTTCATGCAGTAAGGAGTCGAACCATGCTGACCAAGACCTCGCTCACCATCCGCCTGCATCCCGACGACGACGTCGTGATCGCGCGCCAGCAGCTCGTCGCCGGCACCACGCTCATCGACGAGAACGTGCCGATCTCCGGGCTGATTCCGCCGGGCCACAAGGTCGCGACGCGCGCGATCGCGCAGGGCGAGCCGGTGCGCCGCTACAACCAGATCATCGGCTTCGCCAAGCGGCCGATCGCGCCCGGCGAGCACGTGCATCTGCACAACCTGGAGATGGGCGACTTCGCGCGCGACTATGCGTTCGGCGTCGACGCCAAGCCGACGCGCTTCGTCGACACAGCCGGCGACCTTCCTGGGCATCGTGCGCGCCGACGGGGGCCGGGTGGCGACGCGCAACTACATCGGCATCCTGTCGACGGTGAACTGCTCGGCGACGGTCGCGCACGGCGATCGCCGACGCGTTCAAGGGCGACGCGCTCGCCGCGTTTTCCCAACGTCGACGGCGTGGTCGCGCTCACCCACGGCAGCGGCTGCGGCATGGACGTGCAGGGCGAGGGCATGCAGATCCTGCGCCGCACGCTCGGCGGCTACGCGACGCACGCCAACTTCGCCGGCGTGCTCATCATCGGCCTGGGCTGCGAGGCGAACCAGATCAACGCGCTGCTCGGCGCTGAAAAGCTCGAGCGAAGGCGACGCTGCTGCGCACCTTCAACATCCAGGACATCGGCGGCACCGCGAAGGCGATCGCCGAGGGCGTCGCGATGGTCAAGGAGATGCTGCCGCAGCGCGAACGAGGTCCAGCGCGAGACCGTGCGCGGCGAGCACATCTGATCGCTCGGCCTGCAATGCGGCGGCTCCGACGGCTACTCGGGCATCACCGCCAATCCGGCGCTCGGCGCCGCGGTCGACCTGCTGGTGCGCAACGGCGGCACCGCGATCCTTTCCGAGACGCCGGAGATCTACGGCGCCGAGCACCTGCTGACGCGCCGCGCGGTGTCGCGCGAGGTCGGCGAGAAGCTCATCGAGCGCATCAAGTGGTGGGAGGAATACACCGCGCGCAACAAGGGCGAGATGAACAACAACCCGTCGCCCGGCAACAAGGCCGGCGGGCTGACCACGATCCTCGAGAAATCGCTCGGCGCCGTCGCCAAGGGCGGCACGACCAACCTGGTGGCGGTGTACGAGTACGCCGAGCCGGTGACCGCGAAGGGCTTCGTCTTCATGGACACGCCCGGCTACGACCCGGTCTCCGCGACGGGGCAGGTGGCGGGCGGCGCCAACATGATCTGCTTCACCACCGGCCGCGGCTCGGCCTACGGCTGCGCGCCGTCGCCGTCGCTCAAGCTCGCCACCAACACGGCGCTGTGGCAGCGCCAGGAAGAGGACATGGACATCAACTGCGGCGAGATCGTCGATGGCACGTCGAGCGTCGAGGAGATGGGCGAGCGGATCTTCGAGCTGATCCTGGCCACCGCATCGGGCGACCAAGACCAAGAGCGAGCGGCACGGCTACGGTCAGAACGAATTCGTTCCCTGGTATCTCGGCGCGGTGATGTAGCGGCTCCGCAATTGACAGTGCATGGGCTAGCCCGTACGCTGGAACAAAGCCACAGAGCTTCGAAGCAATCCATCGCAGTCCTTATCCGCATTATTTTTCTGGTCATAGGAGGAGTTCCATGAAAAAGCTGGTTTCCGGCATCGTCGCCGGCTGTGTGCTGGCGTTCGCCGGACAGGCGCTCGCGCAGGAAGTGCTCACCGTCTGGTGGGTGAAGGGCTTCTACAAGTCCGAGGACGACGCGCTGTTCGCCGCGATCAAGAAGTTCGAGGACAAGACCAAGGTCAAGGTCGAGCTCTCGCAATATCCCGTGCAGGACATGATCCCGAAGACGGTGGCCGCGCTCGACGCAGGCACGCCGCCGGACGTCGCCTACGCCGACGTGTACGACTTCCAGGTCACCGGCAAGTGGGCGTTCGACGGCAAGCTCGAGGACATCTCCGACGTCATCACGCCGAGCAAGGATCGTTTCCTCAAGAACACGATCGAAACGACCTATCTCTACAACGACAAGACCAAGAAGAAGGCGTACTACGCGTTCCCGCATCAAGCAGCAGACCATGCACATCCAGTACTGGAAGAACATGCTGGCGGACGCGGGCTTCAAGGAGTCCGACATTCCGACGGCTGGAAGGCGTACTGGGACTTCTGGTGCGACAAGGTGCAGCCGGCGCACCGCACCAAGACCGGCAAGCGCACCTACGCGATCGGCCAGCCGATGGGCGTGGACTCCAGCGACTCGTTCTACTCGTTCCTGACCTTCGTCGACGCCTACAACGTCAAGCTGGTCGACGACAACGGCAAGCTGCTGGTCGACGATCCGAAGGTGAAGGCCGGGCTGGTCGGTGCGCTGAAGGATTACACCGACATCCGCACGCGTGGCTGCACGCCGCCGTCGTCGACGAGCTGGAAGGATCCCGACAACAACGTTTCGTTCCACAACGGGACGATCCTGATGACGCACAACGCGACCATCTCGATCGCGGCCAAGTGGCTCGACGACTCGAACAACACCGCGAACACGCCGGAGCAGCGCGCAGCCGCGAAGAAGAACTACGACGAGTACATCGCGCACCGCCGGATTCCCGAAGAAGCCCGATGGCTCGCCGATGGTCTACCGCGCCGCGGTGAAGACCGGCGTGATCTTCGAGGGCGCCAAGAACAAGAAGCGCGCCAAGGAGTTCGTCGCCTTCCTGCTTCAGGAGGAAAATCTGCAGCCGTACGTCGAGGGCTCGCTCGGCCGCTGGTTCCCGGTCACCAAGGCGGGGACGCAGAGCGCGTTCTGGCAGGCGGATCCGCATCGCAAGACCGTCTACAACCAGTTCGCCTCGGGCACGACGCCGTTCGAATTCACCAAGAACTACAAGTTCACCATTCTCAACAACGAGAACGTGTGGGCGAAGGCGATGAGCCGCGTCGTCAACGATGGATGGACGCCGGAAAAGGCGGTCGACGAGATGATCGCGCGCATCAAGCAGGTCGCGGGCTCGTAGCGCGGCGAGACCGCAGGTATCGTTGGGCGCGCCCCGCTAACTCGGGCCGCCCGGCGCTTTCCAGCGACAGGACCAGACTCGATGGCGAGCATTGCGCTACCCGAGGTCCAAACGGCGCCGCCCGCGCCGGCTCGGCGAGGCATGTCCCCTTACCAGCGATGGGGGATGATTCTCATCGCGCCGTACGTGCTGATCTACCTGGTGTTCGTGCTCTATCCCGTCGGCTACGGACTGTGGCTGGCGCGCCACCCCGAAAGCTACTCCAAGCTCGTCGAGGATCCGATCTTCACCCGCGCGGTGATCAACACGCTGGTGTTCGTCATCGTCGGCATCAACATCAAGATGGTGATCGCGCTGGTCCTGTCGGGCTTCTTCACGCAGCAGCGAACCTGGATCAAGTGGCTGTCGCTGCTGTTCATCCTGCCGTGGGCGGTGCCGTCGATTCCGACCATCCTGTCGATCCGGTTCATGCTCAACCCGGAATGGGGCATGGTGAACTCGCTCATCTTCCGGTTCACCGGCCAGGACGGGCCCAACTGGCTCAACGATCCGACCATCGCGCTCGGCATGGCGATGCTCGTGCACGTCTGGAAGTCGCTGCCCTTCTGGACGCTGATCCTCGTCGCCGGCAGGCTCGCGATTCCCGCCGAGCATTACGAGGCGGCGTCGGTCGACGGCGCGACCGGCTGGCAGAAGTTCAAGTTCATCACCTGGCCGTCGATGGCCACGCTCTATCTGACGTGCACGATCCTGTCGATGATCTGGACCATGGGTGACTTCAACAGCGTCTACCTGCTGACAGGGGGCGGGCCCGCCGACCTCACGCACGTGCTGGCGACGCTGGGCATCCGCTACCTGCGCCTGGACTCGGTCGATCTGTCGATGGCCGCCATCGTCATCGCGCTGCCGGCGGTGCTGCCGCTGATCTACTTCATGATGAAAAGACTCTCCAAGATGAAGTGCCTGCGCCGAACGTCACCACCGAGGCGAAGCTGCTGCTGATCGGCATTCCGGTGCTGATCTGGACGATGCTGCCGATCTATCACCTGACGCTGTTCGCGATCTCGCCCAAGGACTCGGCCTTCGCCGGCCATCTGTGGCCCGATCATCCGACGCTGCGCAACTTCGAGATCGTGTTCAAGCAGCAGCACCATTATCTCGACCACTTCTGGCTGCAGCTGTGGAATTCGGTGCTGATCGCGGTCGCGGCGGGCGTGCTGACGCTCATCGTCGCCACCGGTGCCGCGTTCGCCATCAGCCGCCTGAAGGTTCGCGGTGGCCGCACGATCATGAACCTGGCGCTGTTCACCTATTTCATTCCCGCGGCATTCCTCGCGGTGCCGATGTACAAGACCATGGGCACCTACGGCCTGCTCAACAACCAGTGGGCGCTGATCCTGGCGATGGTGACCATCGCGTCGCCGTATGCGATCTGGGTGCTCAAGCAGGCGTCCGACAAGCTTCCCTACGAGCTGGACGAGGCGGCGCGCATCGACGGCGCATCGCCGCTGCAGCTTTTCCGGCTGGTCTACCTGCCGCTGATGACGCCGTCGCTGGTGGCGATCGGCACCTACGCGCTGCTGCTCGCCTGGAACGAGTACCTCTACGCATTCCTGCTCTTGTCCAACGATCGACAGATCACGCTCGCGGTCGCGCTCGGCAACTTCCTCGCCGCCGACGATTCGCCGTGGGAGCTGTTGATGACCGTTGGCCTCATCTACGCGCTGCCGCCGGCGGCGATCTACTACACATTCAAGCGCTACATGGTCGGCGGACTCACCGCCGGCGCGGTGAAGAGCTAGCGACCAGCATCGGGAGCACATCATGGCATCGGTATCGTTCAAGGACATCGAGAAGAGCTTCGGCAGCACCAAGGTCATCCACGGCATCGGATTCGACATCAAGGACGGCGAGTTCATGGTGCTGGTCGGTCCGTCCGGGTGCGGCAAGTCGACGCTGCTGCGCATGCTGGCGGGACTGGAGGAGATTTCCGGCGGCACCATCGCCATCGACGGCAAGGTGGTCAACGACGTCGAGTCCAAGGACCGCGACATCGCGATGGTGTTCCAGAGCTACGCGCTGTATCCGCACATGACGGTGGCAGACAACATGGCGTTCAGCCTGAAGCTGCGCAAGGCGCCGGCGTCGATGATCCAGGAGCGCACGTCGAAGGCGGCAAAGATCCTCAACCTCGAGCCGTATCTCGCGCGTTATCCACGCGAGCTTTCAGGCGGACAGCGGCAGCGCGTCGCGATGGGTCGTGCGATCGTGCGCGACCCGAAGGTGTTCCTGTTCGACGAGCCGCTCTCGAACCTGGATGCGAAGCTGCGCGTGGCGATGCGCGCCGAGATCAAGGCGCTGCACCAGCGACTGAAGACGACGACGGTGTACGTCACGCACGACCAGGTCGAGGCGATGACCATGGCCGACCGCATCGTGGTGATGCACGACGGGCGCATCGAGCAGATCGGCACGCCGCTCGCGCTCTACGACCATCCGGACAATCTGTTCGTCGCGCAGTTCATCGGCTCGCCGGCGATGAACGTGGTCAACGGCACGCTGCGCCGGTCCAACGGCAACGCCTTCGTCGAGACCGAGGGCGGAGTGCGCTGGCCGCTGGGTCACGGCGCGGGCGACCGACGGGCAGGCGGTCGCATACGGCGTTCGCCCCGAGCACCTGACGCTGGCGGCGAGCGACAGTGCGTCGTCGGTGGCGGCGGAAGTGACCGTCGTCGAGCCCACCGGCGCGGAAACCGAGCTGCTGCTCAACGCCGGAGGCGCGCCGGTGGTGCTGGTTTCGCACGGGCGTCCGACGGTCAATCCGGAGACCGCATCGGGCTGTCGGTCGATCCCGCGATGGTGCACGTCTTCGATCAGAAAACCGGAGCGCGCATCGCCGCGTAATCAGAGGAAGCAATGATCGAAGATATCGCAGGCAAGGCAGTCCTCATCACCGGCGCGAGCACGGGCATCGGCGCGGCAGCGGCGCGCGCTTTCGCCGCCAACGGCGCGCGCGTCGCGGTCCATTACAACTCGAGCAAGGCGAAAGCGGAGGAAGTTGCGGCGGACATTCGCAAGGCCGGCGGCGAGGCCGTCCTGGTCGACGGTGACGTCACCCGCGCGGGCACCGCGCAGAGCGTCGTATCGCGCACCGTCGCGGCGTTCGGCCGCCTCGACGTGCTGGTCAACAACGCCGGCGGGCTGATCAAGCGAACGCCGATCGTCGAATACACCGACGAATTCGTATCCTCGGTGCTGGCGCTCAACGTGATGCAGGTCACGGCGTTCATGCGCGAGGCAGTGATGGCGATGCGCAAGCACAATGGCGGCAACATCATCAATGTCACTTCGATCGCGGCGCGCCACGGCGGCGGGCCGGGGTCGGTGATCTACGCGGGAGCGAAGGGCTTCATCTCGACGGCCACGCGCGGCTGGGCGAAGGAGCTGGTCAAGGACAAGATACGCGTCAACGCCATCTCGCCCGGCGTGATCATGACCCCGTTCCACGAGCGCTTCTCGACGCCGGAGCTGCTCAAGTCGATGCAGGCCACGGTTCCAATGGACCGTCTCGGTGAGCCTGACGAGTGCGCCGGGACGATGCTGTACCTCGCCTCCGACGCGATGAGCGGCTACATCACGGGACAGATCATCGAGATCAACGGCGGTCAGCTGATGCCCTGACGGGTGCGGTCCGGCGCGTACCTGGCACCGGTACGAACGGCCGCTACCAGCGGCACAGCCCGGCGTTGCCGGCGCGTTCCAGAGCCTGCATGCGGGCTTCCAGGTCCGCGTGGTCGACCGCCTGCGCCAGATAGCGCTCGCGGTACTGGCGCTCGGCTTCATCGGCGCCGCGGCCGAGCCAGTCGAAAAATCGTCGCATCGTGATCATGTCGATTCCTTGTGAGTTTTTGGCGCAAGCGGCGTGGCCGCCTTTGCCGCGCGCTGCCGGCGGTCCTTGAGCCAGGTCGAAATGCGACCCGGCTGGGTGCGCCGGCGCGCCATTTCCGCCGCGGCCGCAGCCTCGTCGGGGTGTAAGTGGGTGCCCACGCCGAATAATGCGTCGGCGGTTAGCGAAGCCAGTAGATCGGGTATGACGTATTGGCGCTTCATGGTGGTCCTTGGCTGCTTGTGCTGCATCGCACCATACCAACATAAGGCTTGTCCGAGGCGATATCCAATAGTCAAGTCAAATCAGTCATATAGATTCAGCTTATGATGCAAATGTCATGTGGATGTCGTTGCTGCGCCGCACAATGCGGGCTATAATCAGAAGACGGTCATAGCTCTACCTAACCATATGGAATTCAACCGCTTACGAAGTTTTGCCGCCGTCGCCGAGGCTGGGCACCTGACCCGGGCTGCCGAGAAACTACATATCAGCCAGCCCGCGCTGTCCGCCCAGATCAGGTCGCTGGAGGACGAGTTCGACGTCGCCCTCTTCGACCGCACCCCCGCCGGCATGGTGCTGACCCCGGCCGGAAGACAGCTCCTGACGCACGCGCACAAGGTTCTGTCTGCGGCTCAGGTCCTGCAGGCGGAGGCGCGCGCCCTCAAGGGCGAGGTGTCGGGCAAGGCGACCGTCGGCTCGCTCTCCGACCCCGAGTTCATCCGCCTGGGCGAGTTCACGACCTCGGCGATGGAGCGCTACCCTTTGCTCGAAATCGAGTTCAAGCACGAGATCACGGGCGTTGCGCTGGGCGAGGTTCGCGCCGGCGCGCTGGATGGCAGCTTCTATTACGGCGACCTGCACGGCACGGGGGTGGCGGGTATCGCGCTACGCGAAATCGGCTACCGCCTTGGGGCACCCGCGGAGTGGGGCGCCCGCATTCAGGACGCGACGTGGGAGGAAGTCGTCGCGGAGTCGTGGATCATGCCGCCCGAGGTGAGCTCGCACCGACAGCTCGCGGCGTCGATGTTTAACACCCATGGCGCGGCGCCTTCCCGCCTCATCGTCGCCGACCACGAGGCGGTGGTGAGCTCGCTGGTCGCTTCGGGGCTCGGCGTGGCGCTGATCCGCGAGGAAGTCGCGTTGCGCATGGCCGCGGCGGGTGAAATATCCCTGTGGCGCGACGCGCGCGTGGCGACGACCATGTGGTTCATCTACCTGCAATCGCGCGAGCAGGATCCGGTGGTAAGGGCCTTGCTGGACGTGATCGGCGATCTGTGGCATCCCGGGCAGCGCAGCGTCGCCGGCACAGGCGCCGGTGTGCGCGTTTCCCCCGAGCTTTCCAGCGCCGGCGTACGCGGCTGAAAGCCGCGGGCGGGCCGGAAATCGCTGGCGGGGGCGGCCGCGATACCCCTACAATGCGCCTGCAACACGACTTCCCGCGGGCGTGCGCTTTCGAGTGCAGGCCGCCGGATGCCGTTTCAACCCCTGAAAGGTGACGCGTTGGCAAAGCCGAACTTCCAGTTTCAGAAGCGCCAGAAGGAACTCGAGAAAAAGAAAAAGCAGGAGGAAAAGCGCCTGCGCAAGCAGGAACGCCACGCGACTCCCGCGACGGACGCGCAAACTCCGCAAGATACTCCCGCCGCCGGCGAGGCTCCGCCCGAATAGTCGCGCGGCGCGACACGTGTCACCGGTTTTCGATTTTCTGCGACCGGATCTTCCCCGCGGCCTGCGCCGCATCGCCATGCCGGTCATCGAAGCCACCGACGCGGCGCTCGACGGCTATGGCCGGCTGGTCGACGATCCGTCCGCCTGCAGCATCGAGATCGTGCGCTGGCCTTCGACTGGCACGCGCGAGGTCGACGGCGATACCGGCGACCAGGCGGGGACGACCGAGGGCGTTTTCGTCGCGCAGTGGGAGGGCGACATTCTCTACGGCCGCAACGAGGCGGTCGGCGGCCACTACGTGCTGGCGTACGCGGCCGAGCCGGCCGATGCCGACACCACGCACCGCCGCGATCCCGCGCACATGATGCTCTGGCACGCCAACTACCATCCCGACGGCGGCCAGCTTTTTTTCCCGCTCGACCGCGCGCCATTCATGGTTCCGCTGGCGCGTCCCGGCGACGACGTGACGCCCGGGGACTTCGTGTGCTTTCGCTTCGATGGCACGCGCGGGCTCTACATCCATCCCAACATCTGGCACGAAGGCGTGTTCGCCACGCGCGGCACGCAGCGCTTCTTCGACAAGCAGGGGGCGGTGCACGCCCGCGTGTCGGTGGATTTCGCGCGCGAGTTCGGCTGCCTGATCGACGCAGCGATCGCGTAGTACGTCGCTCGCGGGCGGTTGCTACGCCGGCCGCAACGCGACCGCGATGTTCTCCTGCGCTGCGAGCCGCATCGCCAGGCGCATCGTCGGCTTCTGCGCCGGCATGTTCAGAACTTCCCGTATTTGTTGTAGGCCTCGACCGGATCCATGCCGCCGATCAGCGCCTTGCGCATGTCGCTTTCAGTCGCGACGACCTCCTCGGTGCGTGTGATGACATCGTCCGCGATGTCCTGCGGAATGACGACGACGCCATCGCGATCGCCGAGCAGGTAGTCGCCGCTGCGAATCGTGACCGCGCCGATGTTCACCGGCTCGCCGTAACGGTCGGGAATCCAGCGCGCGACGATGTCCGCCGGGGTCAGGAACGAGCAGAAAACCGGAAATCCCTGTGCGAGCACCAGATCGGTGTCGCGGGATCCTCCGTCGACCACGTAGCCGAGCACGCCGCGTGCCGCCAGCGTCTGCGCCGACAGCTCGCCCATGAGCGCGACCTCGTGGTTGTTGGGCTGGCAAACCACGACATGTCCCGACGGTGCGCGCGCGAGCAGCGTGCACCAACCGAGCAGCGTCTCATCGCGCGACTTGGTACGGTCGATGTGTCCCGACACGGTCCACACCGGCCCCGCAAGCCGCGTGCCCGGCGCGATCGCCTTGATCGACGGCGGCAGCACGACGTGCTCGTGTCCCATCATGCGCAGCACGTCGTGGACCGCGCCGCTGTAGCACTGCGCGAGCCTATCGGTCAGCGTGCTCGTCGTCGCCCATTGGCGTCAGAACAGCGCCAGCTGCGCGTCGTCGCGCGGCGGCCTGAACAGCGACGTGTCGAGGCGCGCATCGCGATCCGCGTTCAACCCCAGCCTGCGGCAGGCGAGCTCGAATCGGCGCGCCAGCAATGCCGCGAACTCGCCGGTGCCGCGCATCCGGCTGCCGAAGTTGGGGTCGTTGTCGCGTCCGCCGCGAATCTGCTGGATCACGCTCATGATGTGCTCGGCGCGCATAGGGTAGTGCTCGGCGAGCCAGTCGCGGAACAGGAGCTTCACCTCGTGCGGCAGGCGCAGCATGACCCATCCTGCCCATCGCGCGCCGTTCGCCGCCGCCGCCTCGAGGATCGCTTCCATGTCCTTGTCGTTGAGTTGCGGGATGATCGGCGCTGTCATCACGCCGACCGGGATGCCGGCGCTGGCCAGCGCCTTGACCGCGGCGAGCCGGCGCGGCGGCGCGCTGGCGCGCGGCTCGAGCTTGCGCGCCAGCTCGCGGTCGAGCGTGGTGATCGAGACGTACACGCGCGCCAGATTCTTCGCGGCCATCGGCGCCAGCAGGTCGATGTCGCGCTCGACCAGCGCCGACTTGGTGACGATGGTGAGCGGATGATCGCATTGCGCGAGCAGCTCGATGATGCCACGCGTGATCTTCCATTCGCGCTCGATCGGCTGGTACGGGTCCGTGTTGGTACCCAGCGCGATGGCGTCGCATGCGTAGCCGCGCCGGGATATCTCGGCGCGCAGGAGCTCGACGGCGTTGGGTTTGGCGAAGAGCTTGGTCTCGAAGTCGATGCCCGGCGACAGGTCGAGATAGGCATGCGTCGGCCGCGCGTAGCAGTAAACGCAGCCGTGCTCGCATCCTTGGTACGGGTTGATCGACTGCGAGAATGGGATGTCGGGCGACTCGTTGCGAGCGATGATCGTGCGCGCATGCTGGATCATCACCGTCGTCTTCACACGCGGCAGCGATTCGTCGGCATCCTGCGTCTCGCTCGCCGGGACGGACCAGCCGTCGTCGACGACCTCGCGCGTGTCGCGGCGAAAACGGTTCCCGGGATTGTAGGTCGCGCCGCGGCCATGCACCGCGCCCGCGCCCGCGGAACGCCGCAGCGCATCGGGCGGCGGAACTGACGGGGTGTCTTCCTCGAAGTTTTCCTGCGGCGGCTTCATCGCTATGATTCTACGCCGCCGGAACGCGCGGCCTGAGGTGAACTGAGGTGACCTCAGTTCACCTATTTCACCTCACCCGCCCAGCTTCGCGTCCATGGTGATGGTAGTGTTGAGCAGTCTAGAGATCGGGCAGTTGGTCTTGGCGTTACCCGCGATCTCTGCGAACTTGGTGGCGTCGATGGCAGGCACGCGCGCGCGGGTCGTCAAATGGATGGCGGTGACGGTCCAGTTGCCGCCGACTTGCTCCATGGTGAGCGTGGCCTCGGTGTCGATCGCCTCGGCGGTGAAGCCCGCATTGTTGAGCATGAACGACAGCGCCATCGTGAAGCAGCCGGCGTGCGCGGCGGCGATCAGCTCCTCAGGATTGGTCCCCTTGCCGTCGCCGAAGCGCGCGACGAACGAGTACGGCGTGTCCTTGAGCGTCGCGCTTTGCGTGGTGAGCGCGCCGCTGCCTTCCTTGGCGGTTCCCTGCCAGCGTGCAGTTGCCTTGCGTTGCATGTTGGTCTCCGCTTGCGTTATCCCAGACCCCGAAGTGTATGCCGCCGATACAGTCTCCGCCAATACTTGCAGGTCTGACGTCGACGGACCGCGCGGGTTCGTCAATCGGTCGCGCGTCGGTTCGCGCGGACGATGCGATACCATAGCGCACCCGGTGAATCCTCGGTGCCATGCCTTCCCCGGGTGTGAAGGTTGCTGCGATCTTGCCTCGGCCTTGCTGTGGCTTCGACACGGATTTGCAGCGGGGTTCACCACGCGGTTGCCACGGGTTTTCCACGGGTTTTCCAATGACCAAGCCCACAACGACGCATTTCGACACGCTGACGCTGCACGCCGGCGCGCACCCGGACCCGGTTACCGGCGCGCGTGCAACGCCGATCTACCAATCGGCATCGTTCGTCTTTCGGGACACCGATCACGCCGCGGCGCTTTTCAACATGGAACGCGCGGGGCATGTGTATTCGCGGATCTCCAATCCGACGTGCGCGGTGCTCGAGGAGCGCATCAGCGCGCTCGAAGGCGGAGTCGGCGCCATCGCGGTGGCCAGCGGACAGGCGGCGCTCCACCTCGCGATCGTCACGCTCATGGGCGCGGGCTCCCACATCGTCGCCTCGCGCGCACTCTACGGGGGCTCGCACAACCTGCTCGATTTCACGCTGCCGCGCTTCGGCATCGAGACGACCTTCGTTCCGGCGCACGACGTTGACGCATGGCGCGCGGCGATCCAACCCAATACACGTCTGCTGTTCGGCGAGACGCTTGGCAATCCCGGCCTGGATGTGCTCGATGTCCCGCGTGTCGCAGCGCTCGCCCACGATAACGGCATTCCGTTGCTGGTCGACTCCACGTTCACCACGCCTTATCTCATCCAGCCGATCGCGCACGGCGCCGATCTGGTCTATCACTCGGCCACCAAGTTTCTTTCCGGCCATGGGGTGGTGATCGGCGGCGTGCTGGTCGACGGCGGGCGTTTCGACTGGGCTGCCTCCGGCAAATTCCCGACGCTCACCGAGCCGTACGCGGGTTTCCACGACATGGTCTTCGCCGAGGAGTCGACGACCTCCGCGTTCCTGCTGCGGGCGCGCCGCGAAGGCGTGCGCGACTTCGGCGCGTGCATGGCGCCGATGACCGCGTTCCAGATCCTGCAAGGGGTCGAGACGCTGCCGCTGCGCATGCAGCGCCACGTCGACAACACACTGCGCATCGTCGACTTCCTGGTGGTGCATCCGCTGGTCGAGTCGGTCGCGTATCCGGGGCTGGCGTCGCATCGCGATCACGCGCTGGCGCAGCGCCTGCTGCCGCGCGGCTGCGGCGCGGTGTTCAGCTTCGCCATCCGGGGAACGCGCGAGCAGGGACGGCGCTTCATCGAGTCGCTGCGCATCTTCTCGCACCTCGCCAACGTCGGCGACGCCAAGTCGCTGGTGATCCATCCCGCCAGCACCACGCATTTCCGCGTTGCTTCGGCTGATCTTGCCGCCGCCGGCATCAGCGAAGGCACGATTCGCCTGTCGGTCGGGCTCGAGCACGTCGACGACCTCATCGAGGACCTGTCGCGAGCGCTGCACGCCGCCGCCAAGGCCGCCCCGGCGCGATGAAGCTCGAGGTCGGCGGCGAGGTCGTCTACGCATACACCGGCGCGCGCGCGCTCGACGCGGCGCTGCCGACGATCGTGTTCGTGCACGGCGCCGCGCTGGACCACAGCGTGTGGGCGCTGCAGTCTCGCTACTTCGCGCATCACGGCAACAACGTGCTCGCGCTGGATCTGCCGGGGCACGGCCGCAGCGGCGGAGCGGTGCGAGCGTCGGTGGGCGAGCTCGCCGAGTGGCTGGTCGCGGTCCTGGACGCGCTTCGCATCGAGCGCACCGCGCTGGTGGGGCACAGCCTGGGGTCGCTGGTCGCGCTCGATACCGCAGGCCGCTTCAGCGAGCGCGTGACGCGGCTCGCGCTGCTGGCGCCGTCGGTGCCGATGCCGGTGTCCGATGTGCTGCTCGACGCGGCGCGCGCCGACGAGCCGCTCGCCCGCGCGCTCATCACGCAGTGGAGCTTTGCCGAAGCGCATCGGCTGGGCGGCAATCCACAACCCGGCATGTCGATGGCGCAATCGGCGCTCCGCTTGATGGAGCGCTGCGCTCCGGGCGTGCTGCACACCGACCTTCGCGCCTGCAACGATTACGGCGCGGGACTGGAGCGCGCTGCGGCGGTGCGCGCCAGCGTGCTGATGATCCTGGGCGAGCGCGACCTGATGGTGCCGGCGCGCAACGCGCGCTCGCTCGCCGCCGCGCTGCCCGATGTGCGCAGCGTGACCGTTCCCGGTTCCGGTCACAGCCTGATGACCGAGGCACCCGACGCCGTCCTCGACGCGCTGCGCGGTTTCCTGGCGCACGACGACGCCATGTCGTCGGCGCATGCGCCGGCGAAGGTGCGGCGAGTGCAGTGAGCGCAATGGGCGCGCAATGGACGAAATGAGCGCGATGAACCCAACGCTCACCGTGTTCAGCGATGCCGGCGAGTTTCTGCGCGCCGCGGCGGGGATTTCCTGAAACGCGCGCCAGCGGCCACCAGCATGATCGCGATGCCGGCCGCGCGCATGGTGCGCGCGCCCAACGATGACGATGCCGGGTTCTATCTGGCGACGGTGGCGAGCGAGGGCGCGGTCGTCGCCGCGGTGTGTCATGGCAATTCGGGGGGCGCGCTGCTGAGCGCCGCACCGGACGCGGCGCTGTCGCTCATCGCGCGCGACATGGCGGCGCGAGGCCGTCGACCCGAAGGCGTCGTCGCGCCGCTTCGCGAGTGCGAGATTTTCGCCCGCGAGTGGCGCGACGCGACCGGCGCTTCGGCGTCGCAGCGGTTCCAGCTGCGGCACTTCGAACTGACGTCGACGCCGGCGCCAGGCTCGTCGGCGGGGCGCCTGCGTGTCCCCGAGGCCGACGAATACGCGCTGATCGCCTCGTGGCACCTCGCCTTCATCGAGGAGACCGGGATCCCCGACGATCCGCAGCGCGTCCTGCGACACCTCGAGCGTCGCATTGCGCGCGGGCTGATACGAGTCTGGGACGTCGGCGCGACGGCGATCCGCCGACGGAACCCGCGGCATCGTTTCCTTCGCCGGCTTCGGCGTCGACGACGACACCGCGCGCATCGCGCCGGTGTACACGCCGCCGGCGCTGCGCGGGCGCGGCTATGCGACCGCGATGGTCACGGAGCTCGCACGCGAGCTTTTCGCGGTTGGGAAGCAGGCGATCTATCTCACCACCGACGTCACCAACCCGACCAGCAACGGCATTTATCAGCGCATCGGCTTTCGTCCCGTGGTGGACCATTTCCACTTCGACTTCACGTACCCATCCGCATGATCGCGCGCCTGTATTGCGACACCGCGCTGGTCGCGGGCGCCGAGCTGGATTTGCCTCAGCCCGTCGCGCACCACGCCGCGCGCGTGCTGCGACTCAAGAGCGGCGATGCCGTGACGCTGTTCAACGGCCAGGGTGGCGAGTTCTCCGCTCGCCTCGCGCGCGTCGAGTCGCGCAGCGTCGTCGCCTTGGTCGAGGCGTGGCGCGATATCGAGCGGGAGTCGCCGCTCCACGTGACGCTGGTGCAGGGGCTCGCTTCGGCGGATCGCATGGACCTGGCGATCCAGAAGGCGGTCGAGCTCGGCGCCGCCGCGGTCCAGCCGGTGACGACGGCGCGCAGCGTCGACGCGTCTGGATGCCGAGCGCGCGTCGAAGCGCCGCGCGCACTGGCAGCAAATCGCGATCGCGGCATGCGAGCAGTGCGGTCGCAACCGCGTGCCGGCGATCGGCTCCGCTGCGCGATTTCGCGGAATGGATTCGCGAATCGTCACACGCCCCGACGGCATGGCTGCTCGATCCCGACGATGGCAGCGCGCTCGCTGCCCTGCCGCGCCCGACGTCGCCGATCGAGTGCCTCGTCGGCCCCGAGGGCGGGCTGGACGCGCAAGAGAGCACGGCGGCGCGCGCGACCGGCTTCGTCGGCGTGCGCGCCGGTCCGCGCGTGATGCGCACCGAGACCGCCGGCGCCGCGGTGCTCGCCGCGATCAACGCGCTGTGGGGAGACTGGCGCTGATGTGCGCAGGCGTCTTCCCTGACGTGCGCGCGCTAGAATGCGGCGCTGCCCTAGGGAGCTTCGTACGTGAGACATCGATCCCGATCGAGCGCGAAGCTGTGCGCAACCGCGCTGGCGTAGCCTGCTCGCCGGATGCGCGCCGACGCCGATCGTGCTTCCGACGCCGGCGCCGGGCACCGATCCGGTCCAGGCCGCGTTCGTGATCGTGGGTGAAGGCGGTGCCGCGATCGCGCGCGTGATCACCGTCGCGCCGACCTGTCCAGCCGCTCGATGATCGATGGCCGCGAATCGGCCATGCGAGTGCGAGCGCAGCCCGCGATCGAGCGTTGCGGCGCACGATCAGCCTGCCGAGCCAGTCCAAGCCGTCGGCGTTCCCCGTGCTCACCTGCGAGCTGACGCTGCCCGACGGCGCCACGGCGGCGCGAGTCGGCGGCCGCGTCCTGCCGCTGCCTCGCGCCAATCCGCGGCGCATCGTCGTGTTCGGCGACAGCGGTTGCAGGATCCAGGTCGCCGCGCGGGTGTATCAGGGTTGCAACGACGCGAGCGCGTGGCCCTTCGCGCGGGTGGCCGCGACCGCCGCGGCGTTGCGCCCGGACCTGGTCGTCCACGTCGGCGATTACCACTATCGCGAGAACGCGTGTCCCGCCGGCGATGCCGGCTGCGCCGCAAGCCCGTGGGGCTACGGCTGGGATGCGTGGAATGCCGACTTGTTCGTGCCTGCCGCGCCGCTCTTCGCCGCGGCTCCGTGGCTGCTGGTGCGCGGCAATCATGAGATGTGCACTCGCGCCGGACAGGGCTGGTGGCGGTTCCTGGATTCACGCCCGCTCGTGGCGGGACGGGACTGCAACCGTGCGGTCGACGACGACGTTGGAGACTACAGCGAGCCTTTCACCGTGCCGCTCGGAGCCGACTGGCAGTGGGTCGTGTTCGATTCGTCCAACGTCGGGCTGGCGCCGATGTCGGCGACCGACGCCATGTACATCACGTACCGCGCCCAGTACGAGCGTGCGTTCGCCGCGGCTGGCTCGCGCAAGTCCTTTTTCCTGAGCCATCATCCGGTGCTCGGGTTCGCACCCAATCCGTCGCGAACGCCGACAGGGCTCTACCCCGGGAACGGTGCGCTGCAATCGGTGCTGCGATCGCTCTACGGCGACCGTCTGTACCCGCCCTCGGTGCAGGCGGCGATATCGGGACACATCCACCTGTTCGAGGCCGTAAGCTTCACCACCGCGCAACCGACACAGCTGATCGCGGGCACCGGCGGCGACTGGGCCGACGTCGCGCTGCCGCGAACGTTGCCGATCGGCGCGACACCTTCGCAGGGAGCGGTGATCGGGAGTATTGTCTCGTCGAACCAGCCGGGATTCACGCTGATGGAGCGCGAGGACGACGGGACGTGGCGTGTCGAGGCGCGCGACGCGGGGGGAATCATCATGACCACGTGCACGCTGCGTGAAACCAAGTTGAAGTGCGTACCGGAGACCTTGCCATGAGAACGTTGCTGTTCGGGTGCTTGTGCATGCATGGGCTGCCGCCGTGTCGGCGCAGCAGGCGCCGGAGATTCCGCGCTTTTCGACGATGAAGGCGGGCGCGGCGCCGCGGGACTGGAAGCCCTTCGCGCTGTCGGCGGCGAAAAAGAAGACCGAGTACGTCATCGCGACCGACGACGGCGTCGCGGTGCTGCGCGCGACCGCTCACGGCGCGGCGTCGGCGCTGGTGTTCCCGACGGAATTCGATCCGCGGCAATTCCCCACCCTGTCCTTCCGCTGGAAAGTCGTCCATGGGATTCCCGACGCGCACAACGGCGAAACGGCGCGGGAGGATTCGCCGGTCCGGGTGATGGTCTCGTTCGACGGCGACGCGTCCAAGCTGACCGTCAAGGACAAGATCGCGTCGTCCTTCGCGCAGACCCAGTCCGGGCAGCCGCTGCCTTACGCGACGATCATGTACATCTGGGGCAACAAGATCGCGATCAACAAGGTGATCAGCAGCCCCCGCACCGCCCGCATCCGGATGCTCCCGCTCAACGTCGACGAGCAGGGGTCGGCGCCTGGCAAAGCTTCACACGCAATCTGGTCGACGATTACAAGATGGCGTTCGGCGGCGAGGAACCGGGCAAGGTCACGGGCATCCAGGTCCTGAGCGACACCGACAACACCGGCGGCGACTCGGAAGCGTTCTACGGGGACATCACCGTCGGGCCGCCGCGCTAGCGCGAACGACTCAGGACTTCGCCGCGCCCGACGCGATCAGGATGCTGCAGCGGACGCGCTCGATGAGCACCGCGTCCACCGAGCCGCGCCACCAGCGCAGCGCGAACGAGCGCGTGCGCGGATGGCCCAGGATCAGGAGCTCGATGCCCAGCTCGGTGACGAGCTTGGCGAGCACGTCGCCCGGCTCGCCGACCACCAGGTGGTCGATGACGTTCAATCCCTTGCCGGCGAGCAGCGCATGGGCGTCCTTGAGGTCGGTCTCCATGTGATCGCGCTCGTCGGCGAGCGCGACCTCCGGCACGTATTCGCCGGCGAGCAGGTACGCCGACGGATAGTGCACCACGCCCGCCAAGTGGATCTCGGCCGACGAGTCAGGCGCGAAGCGCACCAGCTCGTCGAGCGCGGAGCGCGATTCCGGGGTGCCGTTGTATGCGACGAGAATTTTTCTGTACATGGTGCCCTCGTTTCTAGACGTTAGCCGGCGCGTTAGACAAATGAGGCCGGATCGCCAGTGCCGGGACGATCGCCGCTGCAAACGCGATCGTAACCACCCAGAAGCATTCTTGGAAGGCCGCGATGGGCCTGCCTTCGATGCCGTGGACCCCCAGCCGCCACTCCAGCAGCACCGCCAGGAGGTTGACGCCTATCGCGCCGCCGAACTGGCGGGCGAAGTTGACCGACGCGGCCGCGTGCGCGATCTGCTCGGGCGGTAGCGTGGCCACCGCTCCGACGTTGAGCGCCGGGATGATCATTCCCAGCCCGACGCGCCCGATGATGAGCCAGATCGTGGTTACGGCGAAGCCGGTGCGCGCATCGGTGAAAACCATGAGCACGCTCGAAAGCGCGAAGAATGCCAGCCCGACGGCGACGATCTTGCGCGGGTCCAACCTGTCGGCAAGCCTTCCGGCGATCACGATGGTCGCGCCGAGGATCAGGCCGGGCCATAGCAGGAGGTATCCGGCGCGCGCCGGCGAGTAACCGGCGATATCCTGGACGAACACCGGGATCAGGTACATGGTCCCGAACAGCCCCAGTCCGTACGCGAACGAAACCAGCGTGGCGGCGCGGAAGCCAGCGACGGAGAACAGGCGCATCACCAGCAGCGGCACGCGCGCCCGGTATTCCCACGCGACGAAGGCGGCTCCGAGCGCCAGGGTCAGTCCCGCGCACGCTGCGAGGGGCCACGATGTCCAACCTGAGCGATGCCCGACAACCGGCACGTTGAGCAGCGCGACCAGCGCCGCGGCGAGCAGAGTCATCCCCATCCAGTCGAACGCGCGCCTCGACGCCGATGCGCCGCGCCGCGAGAGATGACGCATCGCCATCGCGATCGCGACGACGCAAAACGGCACCGGCATGAGAAAGATCGACCGCCAGCCGAAGGCCTCGATCAGCAGCCCGCCGATGGCGGGACCGACCGCGGGAACGAGCACCACGCCGAAGCCGAACATTCCCATCGCTGCGCCGCGCCGCGCCGGAGGAAACACCTCGAACAGGATGATCATCGACAACGGCTGCATGATCCCGCCGGCGGCGCCTTGAAGCACACGCGCCGCGATGAGTACCTCCGTGTTCCAGCAATACGCACCCAGGAACGACGCGCCCAGGAAGAGCAGCAGCGTGGCGATGAAGGTGCGGCGCTGTCCGAGCGTCTCGACCAGCCACGCGGTGGCAAGCATGGTCGTGGTCGTGGCGGCGAGGTATCCCGTCGCGATCCACTGCAGCGAGTCGTGTCCGACGTTGAACTCGCGGATCAGCGCCGGAAACGCGACGTTGATGATCGTCGCGGCAGCCATGGTCGCGACGCTTCCGATCATGACCGTCGCCACGACCCAGCCGCGGTGCTGTGCGTTCGTCGCTTCTCCCCGCGATGCTTCGGCGTCCGCCACGGCTCGCGATCGGCGGACGCGCCGTCTACGCAGCGACCGTGAGCGGGCGCCCGGCCAGCGTCAGCGCCAGCGCGCGCAGCGCTTCCCAGACGTTGCCGCGGCCGATGCCCTTGGCCAGCGCGTCGAGCTTGGCCAGTTCGATGAGCATCGCCGGCAGCTCTCGCCGGTTTCACGCGGCGCAGCGCGCGCTCCATCGCGCCCTGTCGCTTGCCCCACACGCGCGCGTTGCGCAGCGCCGCGCTGATGTGCGTGCCGCTGGCGGTCGCGGTGAACACCGCGGCCATCGCGTGCAGATCCTCGCCGAGCTGCCAGACGATCAGCGGCGCGCCTTCGCCGGCGCTTTCCAGCGCGCCCAGGATGCGGCAGACGCGCGCCGCGTCGCCGCCCAGCCACGCTTCGGAGAGCTGGAAGACATCGAAGCGCGCCACGTCGGTGATCGCCTGCTCGACCGCGGCGGGATCGAGCTCGCCCTCGGGCAAGAGCAGCGCCAGCTTGTCGATCTCCTGTTGCGCGGCGAGCAGGTTGCCTTCGGTGGTGTCGGCGAGGAACTGCAGCGTTTCGCGCGACGCGCGCTGACGCGAGCGCGCCAGTCTCGCCGCGATCCACCCCGGCAATTCGTTGCGATCCAGAGGCTGCACGGTAACGACGATGCCAGCGCGCTCGACGGCGCCGAACCACGCGCTGCCCTGGGCTGTCCGGTCGAGCCGCGGCATCGTGATCAGCGCGACTGGCGTCCATCGACGCTGACGCCGCCCACGACTCGAGCGCGCGCGCTCCCTCGACGCCGGGCTTGCCGTTCGGGATGCGCAGATCGATGAGCTTGCGGCCTCCGAAAAGACCGAGATTGCGTGTCGTCGCGAGCAGCGCGTCCCACTTGAAGCCGGGCTCGACGACCAGCACTTCACGATCCTCGCAGCCCGCCGCGCGCGCCGCGCCGCGGATCAGGTCGCCGGCCTCGATGGCGAGCAGCGGCTCGTCGCCATGGACGAGATACAGCGGCGAAAGTGGTTCGAGCCGCGACGAGAGCTCGGCGGCCGTGATCTGCATCGCCGTGACTACGCCACGGGCTTCTTGGACGCCTGCATGCGTCGGACGATCTGCTGGACGGCGTCGGCCTGCATGTCGCGCCACAGGCGCTGCTCCTCGTACTCCTTGGCGAGCGCCTCGGTATCGCTGTAGGTATACGTGCGCCGCACCACGACTTCGGAGGTCGGCAGCCAGTCGTTGCCTTCCGCGTCGTGCACGCGGAACATCACGCGCTTGGTGAGCAGGAACTCGAACACCTTGCCGCCGCTGGACAGCGACAGGATGTGCTTGTCGTCGTCGACGCTGTTGACGTCGAGCACGACTTGAGCCTTGTCCGCCGTGGGCATCAGCTGGGCGCTGCCGGTGGCTTCGAGCGCGCGTCGCAGGTCGGTGGTGAGCGGGAGCGTGCCCGGCGAGTTGAGGTAGAGCGTCTGGAACGGGTAGGACGCCTCGCCGCGCAGATGAAAGCCGCACGCGCCCAGGCAGGTTGCGAACGCGACCACGGCAAGCAGGCGCACGCAAGCGTGAATGCGAACGTGCGACGCCCGCGTCATCCGAAGTTTTGGCGGCTTCATGCTACGGGATCGGCAGGCGGCCCAGCGTCTCGAGCGCCTTGAGGTCCGCGTCCGGGTCGAGCTTTTCGCCGTCGGCGTACACGATCTGCGTGGGTGCCGCGGTGATCGACGCCAGCTTGCCCTCGAGCAGGCCCGCCTGGTACTTGGGATTGAGCGGCAACATCTGCACCGTGCGGCCGGCTTCGCCGGGCTTGAGCGGACCCTTGAGCTCGAGGCCCGGGATCGACATCAGGTATTTTCCCGCGGCATCGCGAAAATCCACCCGCAGCATCGCGCGCTCGATCACCTTCTTGCTCGTGTTGGTCATGTCGAGCACGTAGCGCAGCGCCTTGCCGCTCGGCGACTTGGCGTCGTTGACGAGCGACTGCTCGCGCACGTCGATGCGCAGCTCGGCCTTGGCTGCTTTGAGGCTCTCGTGAAGGCGTTTTTGCACCTGCACGACTTCGCCGTCGTACGCGCGCTGCAGCTCGAGCGCCTTGGTCAGCGTCACGGTGGGGGCGGCGCCGCCGGCGGCTTCCTGGTCCTTGACGCGCACCATGAAGCGCTGGATCACGCGGCGATTTTCCTCGGTCATCTTGGCGCTTTGCGCGGCGATGAAATCGGCGCGAGCCTTCGGATCGGTGGGCAGCGGCTTGTCCTCGTTCGGGGTGCAGGCGCCGAGCAGCGCCATCGCGCATGCGGCCGCGAAAGCCGGCCCGCGAAGCCTTCCCGCACGCGATCCGCATCGAACGCCGCGCACGTGCGCGATCATCGACCCACCGCGCGTCTCACCGGTCAGGCATGCGCCAGGTTCGCTTCTCATCGCCTTCTCCCGATCACGCTGCGTTCTTCGGCATCACGACGTTGACCAGCCTGTTGGGCACGATGATGACACGCGGACGCGCTTCAGCGCGCGCCGGCGCAGCACCGCCGTTGTGCATCGCCTGCGCCGCGTCGATCGCCACCGCCTCGATCGCCGCCTTGTCGGCGTCGGCCGCGACCTCGATCTTGCCGCGCAGCTTGCCGTTGATCTGCAGCACGAGCTCGATGCGCTCCTTCGCCAGCGCCGCCGCGTCGACCTGTGGCCACGGCGCGTCGACGATGTCGCCCATCGCCGCCGCGTAGCCGAGCTGCTCCCAGAGCACGTGCGTGATGTGCGGAACCACCGGCTGCAGGATCCGCAGCAGGATCGACAGGCCCTCGCGCGCGAGCTCGAGCGCGTCGCGGCTTCCCGCTTCGCCCACGCCCTCGAGCGCGTTGAGCATTTTCATCGCCGCCGAGACCACGGTGTTGTACTTGACGCGCTTGTAGTCGTCGTCGGCCTGCTTGAGATGCGCATGCACCTCGCGCCGGATGTCGCGAAGCGTCGCGGCAGCGTTGCGTCCAGTCGACAGGCGCCGCCGCGCTGCGGATCGCGTCGCCGTGCGTCTGCGCGAACGCCCACAGGCGCTTGAGAAAGCGGTGCGCGCCCTCGGCGCCGGAGTCCGACCAGAGCGCCGACTCCTCGGGTGGGCCCGCGAACATGACGAACATGCGCGCCGTGTCGGCGCCGTGCGAGGCGATGAGGTCCTGCGGATCGATGCCGTTCTTCTCGCTCTTGCCCATCTTGGTGATGCCGCCGTAGCTCGACGGGCTGGCCATCCTTGCGCCACACGCCACCGCTGATCCGCCGTCGGCGTCGTGCGCGACCTCGACCTCGTCGGGCGGAACGTAGTCGATGCCGCCCTTGTCGCTGCGCCGGAAGAAGACGTGATTGAGCAGCATCCCCTGCGTCATCAGGCGCGTGAACGGCTCGTCGTAGCCGACCAGTCCCATGTCGCGCATCACCTTGGTCCAGAAGCGCGCGTAGAGCAGATGCAGGATCGCGTGCTCGATGCCGCCGATGTACTGGTCCATCGGGTTCCAGTACTCGTTGCGCGCGTCGACCATCGTCTGCGCGCCGGGGCACGCGTAGCGCATGTAGTACCACGACGAGTCGACGAAGGTGTCCATGGTGTCGGTCTCGCGCTTGGCCGGCGCCGCCGCATTTCGGGCACGTCGTATCGACGAAGTCGGCGCGCTTGGCGAGCGGGTTGCCGCTGCCGTCGGGAACGCAGTCCTCGGGCAGGAGCACCGGCAGGTCCTGTCTCCGGGACCGGCACGTCGCCGCACGCCGGGCAGTGGACGATCGGGATCGGCGTGCCCCAGTAGCGCTGGCGCGAGATGCCCCAGTCGCGAAGGCGATAGGTGATGCGCTTCTCGCCGAGACCCGCGGCGGCGAGATCCGCGGCGATGGCGTCGACCGCCGGCTGGTAGGTCAGCCCGTCGTACTTGCCGGAGTGCACGTTGGTGCCGTGTTCCTTGTCCGCGTACCAGCTCGGCCCAGCGTCGGCCGAGTAGGCAGGGCTTGCCCTGCGCGTCGCGCACCTCGATGACCTGCTTGATCGGCAGCCCGTATTTGCTTCGCGAACTCGAAATCGCGCTCGTCGTGTCCGGGCACGCCCATCACCGCGCCGTCGCCGTAGCTCATCAGCACGTAATTGCCGACCCACACCGGCACCATCTCGCCGCTGAGCGGATGGATGACGAAGAGGCCCGGTCGGCATGCCCTTCTTTTCCATCGTCGCGAAGTCGGCCTCGATGACGCTGCCGTGCTTGCATTCGTCGATGAAGGCGGCGAGCGTCGAGCATCGGACCTCGCGGCGTGCGTCGCCAGCGGATGCTCGGCGGCGACCGCGCAGAACGTCACGCCCATGATGGTGTCGGCGCGCGTGGTGAACACCCACAGCTTGCCGTCGTCGATCGAGCTTCCCGTCGTCGCCGCGGATGTCATGCAGTGAACGCGAAGCGAACGCCGGCGCTTCTGCCGATCCAGTTGGCCTGCATGGTGCGCACGCGCTCGGGCCAGCCGGTCATGCTGATCGAGGTTGTCGAGCAGCTCGTCGGCGTAGTCGGTGATGCGCAGGTAATACATCGGAATCTCGCGCTTCTCGACCGGCGCGCCGGAGCGCCATCCGCGGCCGTCGATCACCTGCTCGTTGGCGAGCACGGTCTGGTCGACAGGATCCCAGTTGACGACGCCGCTCTTCTTGTAGGCGATGCCCTTCTCCAGCATCTTCAGGAACAGCCACTGGTTCCATCGATAGTAGTCGGGCTTGCACGTCGCAAGCTCGCGCGACCAGTCGATGGCCCAGCCCATCGACTGCATCTGCTGTTTCATGTACGCGATGTTGTCGTACGTCCACTTCGCCGGCGGCACACCGCTTTGCATCGCGGCGTTCTCGGCGGGCAGGCCGAACGCGTCCCAGCCCATCGGCATCAGCACGTTCGTTCCCGTTCATGCGCAGATACCGGTACATCATGTCGTTGATGGTGTAGTTGCGCACGTGCCCCATATGCAGCTTGCCCGACGGGTACGGCAGCATCGACACGCAGAAGAATTTGGGCGCGCGACGCGTCTCGGTGCGAGAAACGCGTTGCGCGAGGCCCAATGGGCCTGCGCGGCAGTTCTCGACGTCTCGGTGTCTGTACGGTTGCATGGACGGTTGCATGGACCTGGCTCGGCCTTCGACCGCTAAAGCGAAGGATCGATTATACCGGGCGCGCCGGTGGCCGACCCGGCGTTCAGGTCTGGCAGCGGCGAGAGTGCACGCGACGAACAGCGAGCGCCGCGAACAGTCCGGCGGCAACGTATGCGCACCCGCGGTAAGGAATCCTGCTCGCCGCCGGCGTGCCGATCAGCACCGCCGGCACGTCGGCGATCAGCATCCCGAGCGGTCGTTCCGGCGATCACCGCGACGAGATTGCCGAATTGCGCGGCGAGCACCATGGTCGCGATCTGCGTCTTGTCGCCGATCTCGGCGACGAAGAACGACATCGCGGTCACCGCGAACACCCCCGCGTGGCTCGTAGACAGCGGAGCGTGGAGTCGAGCTGTCGGGCTTCAACGCCCACAGCGCGACCGCCACGAAGAGAGCGACGACCAGCCAGCGCAGATACTCGGGCGGCAGTACGTTGCGCAGCGACGTGCCGAGGACGGCGGCGAGCGTGTGGTTGGCGAGCGTCGCCACCAGGATGCCGAGCACGATCGCGCCGCGCTTGCGATAGCGCGCAGCGAGCATGAGCGCGAGAAGCTGCGTCTTGTCGCCGATCTCACCGACGGCGACCACGACCAGTCGAGACGAGAAAGGCTTCCATAGGGGCAGGGATGCGGGGTCGAGCCGACCACCGTCCGTCGGGCGCGGGAACGCTTTCGACGTCGAGCGACGTCTGAGCGCGGCGTAAAATTGTGCCTTGACGAGAACCGCGCGCGGTCTCCCGGAGTCAACAGCTACGACGTCGAGACGAGCCGATGCGACTCAATGACGATCCGAACCAGATCTGCCGACGATGATGCGATTGCCGATGAACGCAGGCCCTGGTGTGCTGCGTCATGACGATCGCGACGCTGTCGCTCGGCTTGCGCGATCCACGCGCGCGCCGAGCCCGTGCGCACACCGCACGTCGAGGCCGAGCTCGTGTCGTCGCGCGCCGCGCTGATTCCCGGCGAGCCGCTCACCGTGGCGTTGCGCCTCGTCGATGCAACGGCGGTTGGCACACCTACTGGCGCAACCCCGGCGACTCGGGCCTTCCGACCAGCATCGAGTGGAAACTTCCGAACGGCTTTTCGGCGGGAGAGATTCAGTGGCCGACGCCGCGCGTGCTGCCGGTCGGTCCGCTGGTCAACTACGGATACGAGGGCGAGATATTGCTGCCGGTGCGGATAACGACGCCGGCAGCGATTTCGGCGCCGCAGGTTCGGCGACGCTGTCGGCGCGCGCCGATTGGCTGGTATGCAAGGAAATCTGCATTCCCGAGGGCGCCGATCTGGCGCTGACCTTGCCGGTCGCGCCGCCGCGGGTCAGCGTCTCAGCGCGACACGAAATGGGCGACTGCGATCGCCGATGCGCAGGCCGCGCTGCCCAAGCCGCTGACGGGATGGCACGTCGACGCGACCGCGGCCGGCGATGTCGTGCGCCTGACACTCACCGCGGACGGCGCGGGCGCCGACCCGGGGACGCTGCGCTTCTTTCCATTCGCGGAAGGCCGCATCGAGCCCGCGGGCGCGCAGGTCGACCACGCACGAGGGAAAGAATGTGACGCTGGTGCTTCCGGTCGCTCGGCAGCGCACCGGCGACTTCCGCAGCGTGGCCGGCGTGCTCACCGCGAGCAACGGGTTTGGCGGACAGCGCGCGGTCATCGTCGACGCGCCGCTGACCGGCGTGCTCGCAGCCGGCACCGGCGCGGCCTCATCGGCAGCGGTCCCGGCATCGAGCACGACCGCGAGTTCCGCACTCAACCCCGGCGTGAATCGCTCGGGCGCGCAGCCCGGCGCACCGGCGCAGGAAGGGAGCGCTCTTTCGCTGTCGATCGCACTGGTGTTCGCCTTGATCGGCGGCGTGCTGCTCAACCTGATGCCGTGCGTATTTCCCGTGCTCTCGCTCAAGGTGCTCGGCTTCGCCACGCATCGCGAGTCGCGCGCATCGATGCGGCTTCATGGCCTCGCGTTCGCGGCTGGGGTCATCGTGTCGTTCTGGATGTTGGCCGCCGCGCTGGTGGCGTTGCGCGCCGCGGGACGCAGCTCGGTTGGGGCTTCCAGCTGCAATCGCCGGTCGTCGTCGCGGCGCTGGCGATCCTGTTCTTCGTCCTGGCGCTCAATCTTTCCGGCGTGTTCGAGATACGCCAGCTCGTTCCCTCGTCGGTGGCGGGATGGAACGCTCGCAACGCGTACGTCAACGATGCGCTGTCGGGAGTGCTCGCGGTGGTGATCGCGTCGCCGTGCTCGGCGCCGTTCATGGGTGCCGCGCTCGGCTACGCGCTGGCCGAATCGGCGGCGCGTCACGTGGGTCGACGTTCACCGCGCTCGGAGTCGGCATGGCGCTGCCGTACGTGCTGCTGGCGATGTTCCCGGGCTGGCGCGCGCGCCTGCCCAAGCCCGGCGCGTGGATGGTGCGGCTGCGCCAGCTGCTCGCGTTTCCGCTGTACGCGTCGGTGCTCTGGCTGGCGTGGGTGCTCGGCGCGCAGCTCGACAACAACGCGGTGGCGCGCCTCGGCGCCGCGCTCCTCCTGATCGCGCTCGCGCTGTGGGCGTGGCAGCTTCGCGGCAGCCGCGCGGCGTCGGCGTGGATATGGAAAGGCGGCGCGGTCGTCGCGCTCGCCGGCGCAGCCGTCGTCGGATGGCCGATCGTGAGCGACGTCCGGCGCCGCCGCGCATGCCACCGCCGCCAGCGCTTCCGCCCCGCCACCGACACCGGACGCTGGCAGCGCTTCAGCGCCGATCGCGTGGCGCAACTCGCGGCATCGGGGCGCCCGGTGTTCGTCGATTTCACCGCGGCGTGGTGCGTGACCTGCCAGGTCAACAAGCAGCTCGTGCTCAACACCGACGCGATGCACGAGGCTTTCACGCGCAGCGGAGTGACGCTGGTGCGCGCCGACTGGACGCGACGCGACGCCGAGATCGGAGCAGCGTTGGCTGCGCTCGGCCGCAACGGCGTCCCCGTCTACGTGCTCTACCGGCCGGGCAAGGCGCCTCTGCTCTTGCCAGAAGTGCTGCAGCAGCGGATGATTTTGGATGCGCTCGCCACCCTTTGAGCGCGATTCGGCGATGGAGGCAACGATGCACGCGCAATGTGATGCGCAAAACCGATTGCAAACCGAGTTGCAAACCGATTTTCCTGGCGCTGGCTCTTTCGCTCGCGGCCAACGTCGCGGTGGCGGCGAGCGCCGGCCAGGCGGCGCCCGATTTCACCGTCAACGACAGCGCCGGCAATCCGGTGCGGCTGTCGGACTACAAGGGCAAGTTCGTCGTGCTCGAGTGGACCAATCCCGACTGCCCGTTCGTGCAGAAGCACTACAACAGCGCCAACATGCAGACGCTGCAGAAGGAAGCGGGCGCGCGCGACGTCGTGTGGCTGTCGATCAACTCCACCAACAAATCGAGCTCCGAATACAAGACCGGCGCGCAGATGAACTCGTGGATGAGCGCGCAGGGCGCGGCGCAAAAGGCGGTGCTGATCGATGCCGACAGCGCGACCGGGGCGAAATATGCGGCCAAGACGACGCCGCACATGTTCGTGATCGATCCCAAGGGCGACATCGTCTACGCCGGCGCCATCGACGACAAGCGCTCGACTCGCATCGAGGACGCGAAGACCGCGAACAACTACGTGCGCGTCGCGCTCAACGAAGCCATGGCGGGCAAGCCGGTGACCACGCCCAACACCACGCCGTACGGTTGCACGGTCAAGTACTGAATGCACCCATGAAGTCATCGGGCCAGCCGGCGCGGGTCGGCTGGCTTTTGTTTGTCCGGATGTCGGCGGTGCGCATCGGCGTGGCGGTGGCGATCGCCGGGTGCGGGCCGGCGCCCGAGCGGCCGCTTGCAGGGATACGTCGAGGGCGAGTACGTGCGCGTCGCCGCGCCGTTCGCGGGCACGCTGCAGCAGCTCGCCGTCGCGCGCGGCGGCCAGGTGGCGGCGGGCGCCGCCGCTGTTCGGGCTCGAGCGCGAGAACGAACTCGCCGGCGCGTCGCCAGGCCGAGCAGCAACTGCAGGCGGCGCAGGCGCGGCTCGCCAATTTGCAGACCGGCAAGCGCGCGCCCGAAGTCGAGACCGTCGCCGAGCAATTGCGCCAGGCGATCGCGGCGCGCGACCTGGCGCTCGCCAACGTGCGTCGGCAGGAGTCGCTGGCCAAGTCCGGATTCATCAGCAGCGCCGCGCTCGACGATGCGCGCACCGCGGTCAAGCGCGAGGAGGCGAGCGTCGCGCAGCTGCAGGCGCTGGTCGAGACCGCCAAGCTGCCGGGGCGTCCCGACGAGATCCGCGCCGCGCAGGCCGATGCCGCGGCGGCGCGCGACGCGGTCGCTCAGGCCGACTGGAAGCTCGGCCAGCGCGCCGTCGCCGCGCCGGTCGCGGCGACAGGTGAGCGACACGTACTTCGTCGTCGGCGACTGGGTGCCGGCGGGCGGCGTCGTGATCGAACCTCCTGCCGCCGGCGAACGTGAAGATCCGGTTCTTCGTTCCCGAGCCGCAGATCGGAGCGATCAAGCCCGGGCAGAGCGTGCGCTACGCGTGCGATGGCTGCGGCGAGCTCAAGCCGGCGACGATCAGCTTCATCGCCGATCGCGCCGAGTTCACGCCGCCGTTCATCTACTCGAAGGAGAACCGCTCCAAGTTCGTCTTCCTCGTCGAGGCGCGAGCCCGACGCGGCGGACGCCGCGCGGCTCAATCCCGGCCAGCCGGTGGACGTCTGGCTGCCGAAGCAAGGTGGGTGAATCGCGCGATGCGGGCGAGGCGACGACGGCACCCGCCAGCGCGCCCGACGTCGTCATCGACGTGCGCGGGCTCAACAAGCACTTCGGCGACAACCATGTCGTCAAGGACCTCGTCGCTCAACGTGCGCGCGCGGCGAGATCTTCGGCTTCCTGGGCCCCAACGGCAGCGGCAAGACGACGTCGATCCGCATGCTCTGCGGGCTGCTCACGCCGGACAGCGGCGAGGGCACGTGCCTCGGCTACGACATCCTGCGCGAGACCAAGGCGATCAAGCGCCACGTCGGCTACATGACGCAGCGCTTCTCGTTCTGGGAAGACCTGACCATTCGCGAGAACCTGCGCTTCATCGCGCGCATGTACGGCATGGACGACGCGCGCGAAGTCGCGTGGAGGACACGCTCGCCCATCTGGGACTCGCAGCGCGCGCCGACCAGCTTGCGGGCACGCTGTCCGGCGGCTGGAAGCAGCGCCTCGCGCTCGCCGCGTGCCTGCTGCACGACCCGCAGCTGCTGCTGCTCGACGAGCCCACCGCGGGCGTCGATCCGAAGGCGCGCCGCGACTTCTGGGACGAGCTGCACGCGCTCGCCGCGCGGGCATCACCGTGCTGGTCAGCACGCACTACATGGACGAAGCCGAGCGCTGCCACAAGCTCGGCTACATCCTCGACGGCAGACTGCTGGTGCAGCGGCACCGCCGCGCGAGGTGATCGCCAGCCAGCCGCTGGTCACGTGGGAGGTGACCGGCGGCGATCTGCGCGCGCTTGCACGCGCGGCTGCTGAACGCTGCCCGACGTCGAGCAGGTCGCCGCATTCGGAACCGTCGCTGCACGTCACGGGCTCGGACCGCGCCCGCCTCGACGCGGCGCTCGCCGCCGTTCAAGGCCGACCAGGCCACGCGCTGGCGCGAGATCCAGCCGGGGCTCGAGGATGTGTTCATCCACCTGATGCGCGCACGCGACGCGCAGGCTGCGCGATGAGCACGATCGAGCGCGAAAGCCATCCCGTGTTCTCGCCGTCGCGCTGGCTCGGCATCGTCATCAAGGAGTTCACGCAGCTCAAGCGCGACCGGCTGACCTTCGGCATGATCGTGGGCATTCCGGTGATACAGCTGATCCTGTTCGGGTTCGCGATCAACACCGATCCCAAGCACCTGCCGACCGTCGGCGATCATCGCCGATCGCGGCGAGTTCTCGCGCAGCATCGTCGCCGCGCTGGCCAACAGCAGCTACTTCGACTTCATCGGCGAGGCGCGCGAACGAGGACGACGCCGAGCGCATGCTCGCCACCGGCGAGGCGCAGTTCGTGCTCACCATCCCGGAGGACTTCTCACGGCGGCTGGTGCGCGGCGAGCGCCCCGCGATCCTGCTCGAGGCCGACGCCACCGACCCGGTGGCGACCGGCAGCGCGATCTCGGCGGTCAACGAGGTCGCGCGCACCGCGCTCATGCACGACCTGACGGGCGCGCTGGCGCCGCTCGCGGCGACGCCGGCGCCTTTCGAGGTGCGCATCCACGCCCGCTACAACCCCGAGTCGATCACGCAGTACAACATCGTGCCCGGCCTGCTCGGCGTGATCCTGACCATGACCATGATCCTGATGACCGGACTCGCCATCACGCGCGAGACCGAGCGCGGCACGATGGAGAACCTGCTCGCCACGCCGGCGACCGCGTTCGAGGTGATGACCGGCAAGATCGTCCCCTACGTGCTCATCGGGCTGATCCAGGTGACGCTCGTGCTGTCTGCTGGCGCGCTATCTGTTCAACGTGCCGATGCTCGGCAACCTCGTCCTGCTCTACCTGATGGTGCTGCTGTTCATCGCCGCCAACCTCACGCTCGGGCTCACCTTTTCGGCGCTGGCGCGCAACCAGCTTCAGGCGATGCAGATGACGTTCTTCTTTTTCCTGCCCTCGATGCTGCTGTCGGGCTTCATGTTCCCGTTTCGCGGCATGCCCGGATGGGCGCAGGCAATTGGGCAGGCGCTGCCGCTGACGCACTTCGTGCGCATCGTCCGTGGCGTTCTGCTCAAGGGCAACGGCTGGGCGGAGGTGATGCCCGACGCGTGGCCGATCGCGCTGTTCATGGTGATCGTCATCGCGATCGGGCTGCGCTTTTTCCGCAGCACGCTCGATTAGCGGCCTCGGACGCGGCTGGCCGGCGGGCCGGGCTACCCGGTGCTATGATTTCCAGCGCAATGCAAGCATCTGAAGCCAACCCGAAGCCCGAGGCGAATCCGACGCGCTATGCCGGGCCGCTCGCGCTCGCGCACGCCATGAGCCGGCTGGCGCTGGCCGACGACAGCATCGCGTTCACGCGCGACGGTCCGCGCGCCGACGTGGAGTATCGCGATCTCGGATGGTCCGCCGCGACCGACGGACGCGTCGGCGCCAAGCACATCCGCGCCATCGCGCCGTTCACCGCCGAGACCGGCTGGCACTGGCACGACATGCACGCGCACTTTGTCATCGTCCTGCGCGGATGGATCAACTTTCGCTACGCCGGTGTCGAGGACGAGGTGACCGTGCGCGCCGGCGCGTCGCTGTCGCAGCCCGCGGGTGTCCCGCACAATGTCATCGCGCGCTCCGACGACATGGAGCTGATCGAGATCAACGTGCCGGCCGAGTTCGCGACCGTCGATCTCGCCGTGCCCGCGGCGAAACTGACCGCGTAGGCGTTTTCGGCAAGGTCCCCCGAGGGTTCGGTTCCGACAGGCGCGGCCGCGTGTGCTCGCCTCAGTACGTCGCGCGTCCGCCAGAAAGGTCGAACACCGCGCCGGTCGAAAACGAGCAGTCGTCGCTGCACAGGAACAGCACCATGCGCGCGATCTCCTCGACGTCGATGAACCGGCCGAGCGGAATGCGCTGCATGATGTCGGCGCGTCGCGCCGGCGAAAGCTCCCTCGCCATCGCCGTGTCCGCCGCTGCCGGAGTGACGCAGTTCACCATGATGCCCAGCGGCCCCGCTTCCTTGCCGGCGGTCTTGGTGAGCGAGATGAGCCCGGCCTTCGACGCAGCGTACGCGCCGGCGAGCGCCAGGCCTTCCTTGCCCTGGATCGACGCGACGTTGACGACGTGACCGCGCAAAGGAGACGCTTCCTGATGCCGCATGACCTCGAGCACCGCGCGCGTGCACAGATATCCGCCGACGAGATTGACCTCGAGCACCCGGCGGAAATTCTCCGGCGTCGTTTCCCACAAGGGCAGGACCTCGCCGAGGATGCCGGCGTTGTTGACGAAGGCATCGATGCGGCCGTACGCCGCCACGTCCGCTGCGAGCGCCGCATCGACCGACGCCTGGTCGGTGACATCGACCGTGCGCAGCGACACGCGATCGGGCTTGGCCAGCTCCTTCGCGGCATCGCCGTAGCGCCGTCTCGGAGCGATCCCACAGGCTCACGCGCGCGCCGCTGGAGAGCGCCTCGTGTGCGATGGCGCGGCCGATGCCGCCCGCGCCGCCGGTGATCAGGATCGAGCGTCCTGCGAGGTCGTAGCGGTTCATGTGCCGGCTCCTGCGGTCTTGGATCGCGAATTCTGCAGCGCGTACACGCCGAGCGCAGGCGCGCTCGTCGCGTCGGCGAAGACGGGGTCGCGCGCCAGCGCGCCGCACTGCGCCTTGAACGGCTCGACGTCGCCCCAGCCTTCGACGAGCACGATCCAGCGCGGAATCAGATTCGCCTCGGCGCGGACTTTTTTCTCGGCGGTCTCGACCGCGCTCGCCGATGCGTCGGCGACCAGCAGATGGCAGCCGGCGATGTTCGGCTGCCCTGCGAGCCGCGGCAGGAAATCGTCGACGACGCGACGCCGGTGCGCCGATGCCGAGGCGTCGTCGACCGCGTAGCGCAGTGTCGCGATCAGTCCGCCCTGGCCTTCGCCATGACTCGCCGCGACCTCGCACAGCGAGCGCGCAACGCCGCGGAAGTGCTTGACGGTGGCGACGGTCCACGGCGTAGGATGGTTCAGGCGCTCGAGGTAACCCGAGCCGGTGAGCGTCGCCTGCGACTCGGTCTCGTACAGGTTGAAGTACTCGGGACGGGTGCCGTCGATCGCGATGTAGCGGCGCCCGCGCAGGAATCCGTCGATGCCGGCGCGCTCGGGCATGTGTTCCGTTCCGTGCCAGGCATAGAACTCGGCGCGCCCTTCCGGAGCGATGTCATGCCAGATCGCCACCGCTCCCGTTCCTGCCAGGCTCATCTTCGGACCCTTGCCATGTGGATCTGACGCGGCCCTGGAGGCCACGGCCTGACTTTAGCCTAGAATTCGGCGACCACGCGTCATTTCAGCCAGGAGGCATCCTTGAGCGAGCCTGCCATTCCCGCCGCCGATCCGACCAGCGCCGCGCCGCCGAGCGTGACCTCGGACCGGATCTCCGCGATCGCCTATCCGCTCGCCTCGTTCTCGGCGCTGCTCCTGCTCTGGCAATTCGGCGTGCGCGCCGCCGGGATCCCCGAGTACATCCTGCCGGTACCCACCGAGTTCCTGGCCAAGCTGTGGGCGGACCGCGCGCTCATCTCCGAGCACACGCTGGTGACCGCCAAGGAGATCATCCTCGGCTTCCTGATGGCCGCCGCGATCTCGATCCCGCTGGGCTTTTTCATCGTCTCGGTGAAGCCGGTCGAGCGCGCGCTCTATCCGGTGATCGTTTTCTTCCAGCTGATACCCAAGATCGCGATCGCGCCGCTGTTCGTGGTCTGGTTCGGCTTCGGATTGTTTCCGAAGGTGCTGCTCACGTTCCTGCTCTGCTTTTTCCCGACGCTGGTCGCCAGCATGACCGGATTTCGCGCGCTCGACGAGCGCGTGCTGTACCTGACGCAATCGATGGGCGCGACGTGGTGGCAGACGTTTCGCTACGTGCGCCTGCCGGCCGCGATGACGTACATTTTCGCCGGCCTCAAGGTCTCGGTCGTGTTCGCGGCGACCGGCGCCATCGTCGGCGAGTTCGTCGGCGCCAACGCGGGGCTCGGCTACCTGCTGCTGCGCGGCACGAGCTATCTCGACATGCCGCTCATCTTCGCGGTGCTGGTCGCGCTTTCGCTCATCGGCATCTTCTTCAGCTATCTGGTGCAGTACGCCGAGCGCTGGGTGATGCCGTGGCAGCACAAATGATCTTCGACGCCGCGCTCGCGGCGCGCAATTTTTCACCAAGGAGGCAATGATGCAACGACGATCGATGCTGCAAGCCGCGGCCGCGCTGCTGGTCGGCGCGCTGTCGGTGGCTGTTCAGGCGCAGGCGCTCAAGCCGATGAAGCTGACGCTCAACTTCCTCGCCGGCGGCCCGCAGGCCGGATTCATGTACGCGAAGTCGCTCGGCCTGTACGAAAAAGCCGGCATCGACCTGACGATCGAGGAGGGACGCGGCTCGGGCACCACCGCGCAGCTGGTCGCCACCGGCCAGACCGACATCGGCTTCGCCGACGCGCCCGCCGCGATGCAGCTTCGCGCCAAGAACGCGCCGGTGAAGATCATCGCGCCGATCCTGCAGACCAACGGCTTCGCGATCATCTCGCTCGAGGAGAGCAACATCCGCACGCCGGCCGACCTGGTGGGCAAGCGCCTCGCGGTCCAGTCCGGAACCGCGCAGACGACTCTGCTCGACGCGATCCTGGCGACCAACAACATCGACCCGAAGAAGTTCAACGTGATCAGCATCGATCCCTCGGCATTCGTCGGCACGCTGCTCGAGAAAAAGGTCGACGCCATCCTGGGCGGCGCGGACTTCCAGTCGGTGCAGATCCGCGACCGCGGCTTCAAGGTGACCGACATCCTGTATCGCGACGTCGGCGTTCCGACGGTCGGGCTGTCGATCATCGCGCGCGACGACAGGATCGCCGCCGATGCCGAGCTCTACAGGAAGTTCGTCGCCGCGAGCCTCGAAGGCTGGGACGCGGCGCGCAAGAATCCCACCGCCGCCGCCGAGGCGGTGATCAAGCAGTTCCCGACCGCGACCAAGGAGCAGATCCAGAAGCAGCTCGATGTCGACTTGAAGCTCATCTGCGCGCCGGGCGCGACCGCGCTCGGCCGCGTGCCGGACAAGAACTGGCAGACGACCTTCGACCTCCTGACTCAATACCTGCAGCTTCCCAAGGACAAGCCGGCGAGCGACTACTACACGGTCGCGCTGCTTCCGGCGAACCCGCCGAAGTGCCCGTGAACCCGACGTCCGGCATCGCGTCGGCAGGGGCGCCGGCCGCCGTCGTCGCGGCGGCGGCGCCGAGCGGCGCGCCGATCGAGGGACGCCGCATCACCAAGCGCTTCCCGGCCGAAGGGCACGATGTTCACCGCGATCGAGGACGTGTCGTTCTCGATCAAGGGCGGCGAGTTCGTGTCGCTGATCGGGCCGTCGGGTTGCGGCAAGAGCACGCTGATGCTCATCGCCGCGGGCCTGTCGCTGCCCACCGAGGGCGAGATATTCGTCGGCGGCAACAAGCTCACCGAGCCCATCACCGACGTCGGCATCGTGTTCCAGGATCACCTGCTGCTCGACTTCCGGACCGCGCTCGACAACATCATGCTGCAGCACCAGGTGCGCGGGCTTCCCATGACGCAGGGGCGCGAGGACACGATGTCGCTGATGCAGAAGATCGGCATCGCGCACGCCGCCGATCGTTATCCGCGCCAGCTCTCCGGCGGCATGCGCCAGCGCGTCTCGATCGCGCGCGCGCTGATCCACAAGCCGTCGGTGCTGCTGATGGACGAGCCCTTCGGCGCGCTCGACGCGATCACGCGCACGCAGATCCGCCACGACCTCGAGCTCCTGTGGCTCGAAACGCGCAAGACCGTGCTGTTCATCACGCACAGCGTCGAGGAAGCGGTGGGACTGTCGGATCGCGTGCTGGTGATGTCGCCCAATCCCGGCAGGATCGTCGAGGAAATCGTCATCGACCTGCCGCGGCCGCGTCCGGCGCATCTCGGCGAATATCCGACGTTCAATGCGTATGCCGAGCGCATCCACGAGGCGTTCAAGCGCCTCGGCGTGATCAAGTACTAGGAGGAACATGAGTCGCGTTCTGGTCACCGGCGGCTGCGGTTTTCTCGGCGCCTGCTTCGCTCGGCTGGCGCGCGGCGCGGGGCACGCCGTCGTCACCGCGGACATCCTGCCGGAAGCGGACCGCGCGCTCGACGCGGGCGATCCTCACGCCGTCGCTGCGCTGGTCGCGGACGTGCGGCCCGATGCGATCGTGCATCTGGCCGCCGCGCTCACCGACGCCGGCGAGCGGGATCCCGTCGGCACGACGCGCCTCAACGCGCTCGGCACCGCCGCGGTGTTCGCCGCCGCCGAGCAGCATGGCGTCGGCCGCGTCGTCTACGCGTCCTCGATTTCGGCGGTCGGCCCCACCGCGGGCCGGACCGGCGACGACGCGCGGCTGCAGCCCGGCAACGTCTACGGCGCGACCAAGGCTTTTTGCGAGCACCTCGCGCAGTCGATGAGCACGCGGCCGGGTGCGCCGTCGTACCTGGGACTGCGCTTCGGCTACGTCTATGGGCCTGGGCGCGTGCGCGGCTGGCGCGAAGTGCAGTCGCTGATCGAGCGCGTCGCGGCGGGCGAGCGGCGAATCGAGTTTCCGGATTTTCCCGACGCGATGGACTGGACCTGGATCGACGACGCCGCGCAGGTGCTGCTCGCCGCGGTCGAGCGTCCCCTGCCGCAGAACGCGGTGCTCAACGTGGTCGGAGACAAGCGGCGGGTGCGCGAGGCGATGGCTTATCTCGCGAAGCGCTTTCCGGATCTCGAGTCGATCCCGCGAGCGGCGCGCACGCCGCCGGCGGCGTGGGGCCTTTTCAACGACGGGCTGGAAACGATGCTCGGCGTGACGCCGTCGACCACGCTCGAGCAGGGCATCGATCGCATGCTGGCGGCGCGCCCCGCGTAGGCGCCGCCGGGAGTCAGGGCTTGAGCGTGAACTCGACGGCGAGCGTTCCGAGCTCGCCGTAGCGAATCGAGAGCCTGGTGTCGAGCGGCACCTCGAGCACGCCGCAGTACGATCCGGTCGTGACCACCTGTCCCGCCTTGAGGCCGTCGACGCCGGCGTATCCGCCGCCCGCGAGGAAATTGGCCAGCCACAGCAGCGGTCGCAATGGATGACCGTCGGGGTGCTTTCCGTCGCGCGCGACGACGCGACCCTGCGGCGAGTCGACGGTGATGGGGAACGCCTCGAGCGGCTTGTCGAGCCCGGCGGCGACGGCGGGGCCGACGAACAATCCCTGGTTGGCGATGCCGTCGGCGAGGAGCTCGGGAAAGCTCACCGCGGTCTGGTCGGGGTAACGCGCGCCGATGAGCTCGAGCACCAGCCGCGTTGCGCCGATCGCGGAACGGATCTCGGCGTCGCTGTAGGGCTTCCCGCGCGGCGGCAAGTCCTTGCCCATCTCGAATGCGACCTCGGGCTCGACGCGGGCCGCGCCGCGATAAAGCGCGATCGGGCACGGCGAATCGCGGCGCACGGTAGGCGCGAAGATGGGCGCGAGGATGCTCGGCTTCTCAGCGGTCGGCACCGAGCATTTCCACGCGCCGATGCCGACGCCGAGCATCGTGCCGACGCGTTGCTGGATCGCCAGCGCCTCGGCGCTGTCGCGCGGACGCAGTGCGTCGGAAAGTCGCGCATCCTGGCGGCGGGCGTTGCGCGTGTCGAAGAGCAGCTGCGCGGCGTCGGCGATCGATTGGGGCGTCATGCGTGATCCTCCCTGTCAGTGCAGCGCCAGCGACAGCCCGAGCGGGACGAACGCGAGCGCGGCGAAATTGCCGATCAGCACGATCGAGGCGACCTTGGCCGGCTCCTGATTGTATTGCTCGGCGACCATGTAGTTGAGCACCGCGGGCGGCAGGCAGCCGAAAAGGACCAGCAGGCCCTGGTGCATGGCATCGATGCCCAGGTACGGGCCGAGCAGCGACGCCATCGCGATGCCGGTGAGCGGACAGACCAGCGCGCCGAGGACGCCCAGGTTCCAGCCGCCCCAGCTCACCGTCGCCATGCGCACCCCAAGCGCGATGAGCATCAGCGGGATCATCGCGTCGCCGATCATCTTGATGGCGATGGTGAGCCAGTCGGGCATCGGCGGATGCACGAGCGCGAACGCGAAGCCGACGAATGTCGCGATGACCATCGGATTTCTGAATACCGGCCAGAACGCCGCGTCGCGGTTGACGATGTGCACGCCCACGGTGAAGTGCAGCAGGTTGGAGATCGTGAACAGCGCCACCATCGCCGAGAGCCCCGGCTGCCCGAAGGCGAGCGCCGCGACCGGCAGCCCGAGGTTGCCGCAGTTGTTGAACATCATCGGCGGCACGAAGGTGCGCACGTCCTCGTGCAGGAGCTTGGCGAAAGGCCACGCCAGCAGGCCCGACCCGATCACCACGCCGATCGCGCCGAGGATCAGGCCGCCGCTGGCGAAGATATCGAATTCCTTGCTCGCCAGCGCGCTGAAGATCAGCGCCGGCGCGAGTATGTCGAGATTGATGCGATTGACCCACGTCATGTCGGGCTTGGTCCGGCGCGCGTAGGCGTAGCCCACCGCAGTCACCAGGAAGACCGGCAGGATGATGCCGAGCAGGCGCTCAAACATCGCGCTCGATCCGCGTCGCAGGCGTGTCGTGCTGCGCTGATTCAACCCGCCACCTTATCGTCTAGAGGATGTACTGCGCCAGGTCGTCGTCGCCGGCGATGCCGGCCAGGCGCGATTCGACGTATGCGGCGTCGATGGTGATGGTGCGTCCGCCGAGCTTGCTCGCATCGAACGAGACTTCGTCGAGCAGGCGCTCCATCACCGTGTGCAGCCGTCGCGCGCCGATGTTCTCCTGCTTTTCGTTGACCGCGAACGCGATCTCGGCGAGACGGCGCACGCCGTCGTTCTCGAAGTCGAGCGACACGCCCTCGGTGGCGAGCAGCGCCTGGTACTGGCGCGTCAGGCAGGCGTCGGTCGCGGTGAGGATCTGCTCGAAATCCGAGACCGACAGCGAAGCGAGCTCGACGCGGATCGGAAAGCGCCCCTGCAGCTCGGGGATCAGGTCGGATGGCTTGGCGAGATGAAACGCGCCGCTGGCGATGAACAGGATGTGGTCGGTCTTGATCATTCCGTACTTGGTCGCCACCGTGGTGCCCTCGACCAGCGGCAGCAGGTCGCGCTGCACGCCCTGGCGCGACACGTCGGCGCCCTGCATCTCCTGGCGGCTGGCGATCTTGTCGATCTCGTCCAGGAAGACGATGCCGTTCTGCTCGACGTTGGACAGCGCACGCGCCTTCATGTCCTCGTCGTTGATCAGCTTCGAGGCTTCCTCGTCGATCAGCGCCTTCATCGCGTCGACGACTTTCATTTTCCTCACCTTGCGCTTGCCGCCCGACATCTGCTGGAACATGCCCTGGATCTGGCTGGTGAGATCCTCCATGCCGGGCGGGGCGAGGATCTCCATCTGCGAGGAGGCCATCGACACCTCGACGTCGATCTCCTTGTCGTCGAGCGAGCCCTCGCGCAGCATCTTGCGGAATTTCTGCCGCGCCGCGGTATCGACCGGCTGCATGTCGTGGAAGTTGACTTCGCGCGCCGGCGGCAGCAACGCGTCGAGCACGCGCTCCTCGGCGGCTTCGCTGGCGCGATCGCGCACCTTGCGCGTCTCCGCCTCGCGAGCGTCCTTGATCGCGGTCTCGACCAGGTCGCGGATGATGGTGTCGACGTCGCGTCCCACGTAGCCGACCTCGGTGAACTTGGTCGCCTCGACCTTGACGAAGGGCGCGTCGGCGAGCTTGGCGAGCCGGCGCGCGATCTCGGTTTTCCCCACGCCGGTCGGACCGATCATCAGGATGTTCTTCGGGCGTGATCTCCTGGCGCAGCGGATCGGCCACCTGCTGGCGGCGCCAGCGGTTGCGCAGCGCGATCGCCACCGCGCGCTTGGCCTGGTGCTGCCCGACGATGTGCTTGTCGAGCTCGTGCACGATTTCCTGCGGGGTCATCAGCGAGGACATTGGATTCTTGCCGGAAGAAGAACGGCCGCCCTTGGGCGGCCGTCGAATTCTACCTCGTCCGGCGAGCAGCGGCGCCGCGCCCTCTTTGGCAACGCGCGACGCTTCGCTTATGATGGTGCCACCGCGGATTCGTGCCGCGGCGCAGGTGCACCCCGGGATCGCCCCGGGACGGATCACCGCACCGGCTGAGGAGGAAATCCATGAGACGCATGACGATCGTGTGCGGTATCGACCGCGGCATCGCTGCTCTGCGCATGCACCTCGATGAAACCGGCGAGCGAGAAGTCGGTCTATTTCATCGAGCCCAGGGACGGCGCGACGGTCACCAGCCCGTTCAAGGTCGTCTTCGGCGTCAAGGGCATGGCGGTCGTTCCGGCCGGCGAGGACAAGCCCGATTCGGGCCATCACCACCTGCTCATCAACCTTGCCGCGATGAACGCCGGAGAGGCGATTCCCGTCGACGACAAGCACCTGCACTACGGCAAGGCGCAGACCGAAGCCGAGGTGACGCTGCCGCCGGGGCGCTACAAGCTCACCATGCAGTTCGCCAACTGGGCGCACGTGTCGTACGGGCCCGCGATGGCGGCGACCATCGACGTCACGGTGAAATAGTCGCGTGGGCGGAGCGCGCATCGCAACCCGGCACGTAGTGGGGCTCGCAAGCATGCTCGTGCGGCTCGCAAGCGTGCGCGTGCGGCTCGCAAGCATGCTCGCAGGCCCGCGCGAAAACCTGCGTGCGTGGCGGGCCGTTGCAGTGCCGATGCTGGCGAGCGCCCTGGTTGCCTGCAGCAGCACGCCGGCGACGCCGACGGCGACCGTGAGCGACGACACGCTCAAGATCACCGGCTTCGGCTATCTCGCGCCGGGGCGCAACCAGGCGGTGGTCAACCTGCGCTCCAAGAGCAACAGCAACGTCTACGGCACCATCACCTTCCGCGAGAAGGACGGCAAGACCAGCATCGCCGCGACGGTGTGGAACCTGAGCATCGGGCCGCACAGCATCTATATCCACGAGAACGGCAACTGCAGTTCGCCCAACGCGGCGAGCGCGGGACCGGTGTGGAACGTCGCGCCGCCCGGTCAGAAAAGGAGCGGCCAGCTTCCCGAGCTCCAGGTGGGCACCGAAGGCAACGCCTTCATGCAGGCGTTTATTGGTGGCGTCAGCATCGGCGACAAGAAGCCGACCGACATCGTCGGGCGCGCGGTCGTCGTGCACGCAACGGTCGTCGAGGATCCGAAACCGCAATTCGGCGGCGTGCCCAACGGCTGGGTCGCCTGCGGCATCATCGAACAGGGTGGTGGCTAGTTGGGGATGCTGACCGACCGCAAGGTCCTGATCACCGGCCTGCTGTCCAATCGCTCGATCGCGTACGGTATCGCTCGCGCCTGCAAGCGCGAGGGCGCGTCGCTCGCGTTCACCTACGTCAACGCCGATCTCAAGGATCGCGTCGTCAAGCTGGCCGCGGACTTCGGAAGCACGCCGGTGCTGCCGTGCGATGTCGCGGACGATGCCCAGATTGCCGCGCTGTTCGACGATCTTGGCCGCGAGTGGGGAGGCCTCGACGGTCTCGTGCACTCGATCGCGTTCGCGCCGCGCGAGGCGCTCGCCGGCGACTACCTCGACGGCATGTCGCGCGACGCGTTCAGGATTTCCCACGACATCAGCTCGTACAGCTTTGCCGCGCTCGCCAAGGGCGCGCGCCCGTTGATGCGCGAGCGCCGCGGTGCGCTGCTGACGCTGACGTATCTCGGCGCGGTTCGAGCGATGGCCAATTACAACGTGATGGGTCTGGCGAAAGCGAGCCTCGAGGCGAACGTGCGCTACCTCGCGCAGACACTCGGTCCGGAAGGCACGCGCGTCAACGCCATTTCCGCCGGCCCGATCAAGACGCTCGCCGCCGCCGGCATCGGCGGCTTTTCCAAGATCCTGCATTTCGTCGAGAAGAACGCTCCGCTGCGCCGTAACGTCACCGCCGACGAGGTCGGAAACGTCGCCGCCTTCCTGCTGTCCGATCTTGCCAGCGCGATCACCGGCGAGATCACCTACGTCGACTGCGGATTCTCGACGGTCGCCGCGGGGATGGACGAGGCTTAGCGCGTCGGACTTCGCTGCGCGCGCTGCCGGCGCAAATGCGAAGCCGCGGTGCACAACGCAGCACCCACGAGATGGCGCGCTCCGCACCGGACTACGACGTCGTCGTGATCGGCGGCGGCCACAACGGCCTGGTCTGCGCCTGCTATCTCGCCGCCGCCGGATTGTCGGTCGCGGTATTCGAGCGTCGCGATATCGTCGGTGGCGCGGCGGTCACCGAGGAATTCCACCCGGGATTCCGCAACTCGACCGCCAGCTACACCGTCAGCCTGCTCCATCCCAAGGTCATCGCCGACCTGCACCTGCGCGAGCATGGGCTGACCATGCTCGAGCGGCCGCTGTCGAATTTTCTGCCGCTGCCCGGCGGCGATTTCCTGAAGGTCGGAGGCGGCATCGCCGCGACGCAGGCCGAGGTCGCGCGCTTCTCCAAAAAGGACGCGGCCGCGCTGCCCGCCTACTACGCTCGGCTCGACGCGGTCGCCGACGTGCTGCGCGCGCTGATGCTGCAGACCCCGCCCAGCCTCGGTGGCGGCATCGCCGAGATGCTGCAGGCCTGGAAGCTGGGCGGCACGCTCAAGCGCCTGTCGCTGCCCGCGCAGCGCGACCTGCTCGACCTGTTCACCAAGAGCGCCGGCGACGTGCTCGACCAGTGGTTCGAATCGGCGCCGATCAAGGCGGCGCTGGGCTTCGACGCCGTCGTCGGCAATTTCGCGAGTCCGTACACGCCCGGCTCCGCGTACGTGCTGCTGCACCACGTCATCGGCGAGGTCAACGGCAAGCGCGGTCAATGGGGACACGCGGTCGGCGGCATGGGCGCCATCACGCAGGCGATGGCAGCAGAAGCGCGCGCTCGCGGCGTGAAGCTTTTCACCGGCGCTTCCGTGAAGCGTGTGCTCGTCCGCGACGGTGCCGTGCGCGGCATCGAGCTCGCCGACGGCCGCGAGATCAGCGCGCGGCGCGTCGCCGCCAACGTCAATCCGAAGCTGCTCTACCTTCAGATGATCGATGCCGATGCCCTCGATGCTGATTTTCGTGGTCGCATCGAAGCGTACCGCTGCGAATCGGCGACCTTTCGCATGAACGTCGCGCTCGACCGCTTGCCGGAGTTCGCGTGCCTGCCCGGCGACGGGCCGCACCTGAGCTCGGGCATCGTCATCGCGCCCTCGCTCGCGTACATGGAGCGCGCGTACTTCGACGCGCGCACGCAGGGCTGGTCGGCGCAGCCGATCGTCGAGGTGCTGATACCTTCGACGGTCGACGCATCGCTCGCGCCGCCGGGCAAGCACGTGGCGAGCCTGTTTTGCCAGCACGCCAACCCGAAGCTTCCCGACGGCCGCTCGTGGGACGCCGTGAAGGAAACGGTGGCCGACCTGATGATCGCCACGGTGAACGCGCAGGCGCCGAACTTCGCTGCCAGCGTGATCGGTCGTCGCGTGCTGTCGCCGCTCGACCTCGAGCGCGAGTTCGGGCTGATCGGCGGCGACATCTTCCACGGCGCGCTGTCGCTCGACCAGCTGTTCTCGGCGCGTCCGGTGCTGGGCAGTGGTCACTATCGGGGACCGCTCAAGGGACTCTACATGTGCGGCGCGGGCACGCATCCCGGCGGGGGAGTGACCGGCGTCCCGGGCCACAACGCGGCCCGGGAGATCCTCCGCGACGCCAGGCGCCGCAGAGGCTCCTAAAGTAAATCGAAGTCAGCCGATAAGCCGGGTTCTGTTACGGGGTGCGCGTGGCGCACCCTATGGCCGTCATTCGTCTAGGCGCCGCGTTGCCACGGCGCTCGAGCCACCTACCCGCGGACTCGGCGAGCAGCGTCAATGTCCGCTTACTTGGTGTTGCTCCGGATGGAGGTTGCCGCGTTTCACCCGTCCCGGACACGGTTTGAACCGCGCCGGCACGACTCGTCTCTGTGGCCCTGTTCCTCGCCTTCGTCGCCGCTCTCGCGGACGACTTATCGCGTCTGGGCGTTACCCAGCATCCCGCTCTGCGGAGCCCGGACTTTCCTCTCCCCGCCTCGTTTGCACGAGAACGGGCAGCGACGGTCTGGCTGACTTCGGCCGCGATGGTAGCACGCGGGCGCGCGGGATTCAGGCGGATTCATGTGGATTGAAGCGGCGCCGCGTCGACGCGCCAGCGCACGCGCTCGCCGGCGCGCAGGGGCACGACGCTGTCGTCGCCGAATGCGTAGCGCTGCGGCACCTCCCACGCCTCTCGGCGCAGCGTGATCGTGTCGGCATTGCGCGGCAATCCGTAGAAATCGGCGCCGTGAAAGCTGGCGAAGCCTTCCAGCCGGTCGAGCGCCGCCGCATCCTCGAACGCCTCGGCGTAGAGCTCGATGGCAGCGTGCGCCGAATAGCACCCGGCGCAACCGCACGCGGCTTCCTTGGCATGCGCCGGGTGCGGCGCCGAATCGGTACCCAGGAAGTACTTCGGATTGCCCGAGGTCGCCGCGGCCACGAGCGCCTGGCGGTGGCTCTCGCGCTTGAGAATCGGCATGCAGAACAGGTGCGGACGGATGAATCCTGCGAGCATCGCGTTCCTCGACCAAAGCAGGTGTTGCGGGGTGATCGTGGCGCCGACGGTGGCAGGCGCGTCGGCGACGAACTGCGCCGCCTCGCGCGTGGTGATGTGCTCGACCACGACGCGCAACGCCGGAAACTCGCGCACGATGCGCGACAAGCTCGTCTCGATGAACACGCGCTCGCGATCGAATACGTCGACATCGGCTCCTGTGGCTTCGCCGTGCACCAGAAGCGGCAGTGCGTGCTTTTCCATCGCCGCCAGCACGGGCCACACCTTCGCCAGGTCGGTGACGCCCGACTCCGAGTTCGTCGTCGCCCCGGCGGGATAGTATTTGACGCCGATGACGAATCCCGACGCGCGCGCCGCGGCGATCTCCTCGACCGTGGTGCGATCGGTGAGATACAGCGTCATCAGCGGTGCGAAGCGCGAGGTCGGGGGAAGCGCTGCCGCGATGCGCTCGCGATAATCCGCCGCCGCGGCAACGGTGGTCACCGGCGGCTTGAGATTGGGCATCACCACCGCGCGGCCGAAAACGCGCGCGCTGACCGCGACCACCGATCGCATCGCTTCGCCATCGCGCAGATGCAGATGCCAGTCGTCCGGGCGAACGATGGTAAGGAGGGAGGCGGTCATGACGGCGTTGGCGCCGATTATACGGTGGGCCCCGCGCTGCTTCGCCCACGGCGGACAGGCACGAGCGGACCTTCCGAACCGCCTCACGCCCCGATACGGGCCGCGGTCGAAGGTCTGGCTTGAGGCATCGGGTTGGAGTTATAATACCGGGTTTGATGCGCGGCCCCCGCAAGACGTGTACTGTGCGGGTCCTATGAACCAAGCCGGCATCGTGGTTCAGCAAATTCGAGGTGTGTGGTGGCGAACTAAAAGCGTGGCAACTAAAAGTGTGGCAACCAAAGGCGTAGCAACCAAGTCATCCGCGACGGCGAAGCGAGCGCCGACGAAGCCTGTCGCGGCAAAACCTGCCGCGGCAAGGCCCGTCGCCGCGAAGCCCGTCGCCGCGAAGCCGGTCAAGGCCGCAGCGCCCCAGCCGGTGCCCAAGCCCCCCGTCAAGAAGGTCAGGGACTCCAAAGAGCTCACCGACGAGGACATCCTGCGAGCGCCGGAACGGGACTACATGAACGAGGCGCAGCTCGCCTTTTTCAAGCAGAAGCTGCTCGAGCTGCGCGCGCAATTGTTGAACAACGCCGACGACACCGGCCAGCATCTGCGCGAGAACGAAGTGACCACGGACCCGTCCGACCGTGCCACGCTCGAGGAGGAGTACACGCTCGAGCTGCGCACCCGCGACCGCGAGCGCAAGCTCCTCAAGAAGGTCGAGAAGTCGATCAAGCAGATCGACGAAGGCACCTACGGCTACTGTGACGAGACCGGCGAGCCGATCGGCGTCGCGCGGCTGCTGGCGCGTCCGACCGCCACCTTGTCGCTGGAAGCGCAGGAGAGACGCGAGCGCGTGCAAAAGCTCTACGGCGACTGAAAAGCGAGCCGCCGCGCTGCGACGCGCCGCTCGGGTTGCGTGCAGCCGTCCCTCGGTTGTCCGCGATCGCCGCCGGCTATCGGCTTCGCGCTTACGCGATCAGATGCCGAACACGCCGCGGTGCGACCAGCCGCCGGCCATGAAGAACAGCATCGGCATGGATAGCACCACGTTGGCGCGCGAGGTCAGGAACGCGATGCGCCGCGCTGTCGCCTTCTCCTCGTCGCTCGCCGGCTTGAGCCCGAGGATCTTCTGCTGGTTGGGCCAGATCAGCACCCACACGTTGAACAGCATGATGGTGCCCAGCCACGCGCCGACGCCGATGCCCGCCATTCCGCGGCTCAGCGTGAACGCGTTGACGAACTGATTGCCGAGCAGCGCGGCTCCGGCGAGCCACGTGACCACCGCCGCCCAGCGGAAATACAAAAGCGCCCGCGGCGCGACGTGCTTGGTGATGCCGGCATTGGTGCCGTCCGCGGACGCCGCCTTGAGCGCGGCGACCTGCACGAAGTTGAAGTAGTACAGCAGCCCGACCCACATGATGCCGGCCATGAAGTGCACCCAACGCGCGATTGCCGGAACGTAGTCCATGGCGTGTCCTCAGTTGAGCACGTTCTTGACGATGAAATACAGGATGGCGGTGAGCACCAGCCCGCAGATGACGGTGCCCCACAGCGAATCGAGCGGATTCTTCATTGCCTTCCTCCCAGAAGTCGCCGGGCGCAATGGTCCTGAAATGCGGTAGACGTCGACGCGGCGGCGCGGTCGAGGTTATGCTAGGGCTTGGGGGAGGTCAAGTAATCAACGATTCCAGAGGAGCATTGCGATGGCTGAGCAATTTACCCTTCCACCACTGCCGTATTCCGAGGGCGCGCTCGCCCCGGTGATTTCCGCGAACACCATCGGATTCCACTACGGCAAGCATCACAAGACCTATGTCGACACGCTCAACAAGCTCGTCGCGGGGACCGAGTTCGAGGGCCAGTCGCTCGAGGCGATCATTCGCGCCACCGCCGGCAAGGCCGACAAGGCGCCGATATTCAACAACGCCGCCCAGGTCTGGAATCACACTTTCTACTGGAACAGCCTCAAACCGGGCGGAGGCGGCAAGCCTCCCTCGGCAATCGCGGGGAAGATCGACGCCGCGTTCGGCGATTACGACAAGTTCAAGGCGGCGCTGGTCGACGCCGCGTTGAAGCAGTTCGGAAGCGGCTGGGCCTGGCTGGTGGCTGACGGCAGCGCGCTCGCGATCGTCAAGACCGCCAATGCCGAAGTCCCGTTCACCAAGGGCCAGAAGCCGCTGCTCACCATCGATGTGTGGGAGCACGCCTACTACCTCGATTATCAGAACAAGCGGGTCGACTATGCGAATGCGGTCATCGACAAGCTGCTCAACTGGGACTTCGCGTCGAAGAACCTCGCGGCGGGCTGAAAGACGATTGTGATCGCGTCCTTCGCTGCTGGGGCCACGTTGATCGTAGGCGCTCACTTGTTGCCGTTGGGCTATGGGACCATAATCCGCCATAGCCCGCGCGGACCATCCGCCGCAGTCTGACGTCATGGCGTTCAACCTCTTTCCCAAAGCACCAGGCAAGGGCAAGCCCGAAGAGCCCAAGAAGCGCGCTCCCGAGATCGCGCCGCGCCACGACGCGCGCTCGACGGCGCGCGCCGGGCCGCCAGCCTCGGCGCGCGAGATCGCGGCGGCGGTGAAGGGTCGTCCGGCATCGCCTTCGTCGCCCGCGCTCAAGCCGGGTGAGCCGCCGCGCGATCGCGAGATCACGGTGACCGGACCGCCGAGCATGATCGACTGGGGCCCGACGCAGATGGAGAGCATCTTCGTCGCCGAAGCCAACCCGGGCCTGTGCGCGGTGCTCGAAGACGCGGCGTTGCGCTATGCCAACGGACACTCCGAAGCGGCGCTCGCGACGCTGCGGCAGGGGGTCGTCAATGACGACGACGCGCGCGTGTCGCCGCTGGCGTGGCTGGCGCTGTTCGATCTGCTGCAGCGCGCCGACGACCGCGCTGGGTTCGATCAGCTCGCGTTGCAGTACGTCGTCGCGTTCGAGCGCTCTGCGCCGTCCGTGGGAAGAGGGCGGCGCGCGCACGCGACCGGGCGCGCGTCCGGTCTCGGGAGGCTACGTCGGCTTCACCGGAAAGCTCACCGCCGCGCACGCGCCGCAGATCGCCAATCTGCTGGCGGCGTCGCACAAGCAGCCGCAGGTGCGCATGGACCTGGGCTCGCTGACCGGCGCCGACGACGCCGGAGCGAAGCTGCTCGCCGATGCGCTGGCCCAGCTTCGCAAGCGCCAGTATCCGCTGGTGCTGCAGCATCCGGAAAAGTTGCGGCGTGCGCTCGATGAGTCGGTGAAGCAGGGCAAGGGCGCGGGCGAGGGCTACTGGATATTGCTGCTCGAGCTCATGCAGTGGCAGAACGATCACAAGACCTTCGAGGATCGCGCCATTGAATTCGCGATCGCCTTCGAGGTCTCGCCGCCGTCCTGGGAGCCGCCTCCGGTGGCCATCTCCGCCGACGGCCCCGCCAGCGAGGCGAGCGCGGGCGCGCCGCAGGAGAATGCCGAGACGCTGGTGTGGAGCGGCACGATGACCGGCTCTTCCGACCCGCAACTATCCAAGCTGGCGCTGTTTCGCGAGGGACGGCACGCCGATTCCCATCGACATGACCGCGGTCGATCGCGTCGATTTCGTCTGCGCCGGCGCGCTGCTCAACTCGATCAGCCGCGCCGAGGCGCAGCGCAAGTCCGTGCAGATCATCGGCGTGTCGCCGATCATCCGCGCGCTGCTGCTCCTGATCGGTATCTCGCCGCGGCACTTCATCAAGAAAGCGCAGTGAGCCGCGACGGCGGGACGCTTTCGCGCGCGACGCGAAGCTGATGGAGCCATTCCACGGTACGACCATCGTGTCGGTGCGCCGCGGCGAGCGTGTCGCGCTGGGCGGCGACGGGCAAGTGACGATGGGCGCGGTCGTGGTCAAGTCGAGCGCGCGCAAGGTTCGCCGCCTGCACGGCGAGCGCGTGCTCGCCGGATTCGCCGGCGCCACCGCCGACGCCTTCACGCTGTTCGAGCGCTTCGAGGCCAAGCTCGACAAGCACCAGGGACACCTGCAGCGCGCCGCGGTCGAGCTCGCCAAGGACTGGCGCTCCGACCGCATCCTGCGGCGGCTGGAGGCGATGCTCGCCGTCGCCGACACCACCGCGTCGCTGATCATCTCCGGCAACGGCGACGTGCTCGAGCCCGAGTACGGCATTCTCGCCATCGGATCGGGCGGTGCGTACGCGCAGGCCGCCGCCCGGGCGCTGCTCGAGCATACCGAGCTCTCCGCCGCCGACATCGTCAAGCAGGCGCTGACCATCGCCGGCGACATCTGCATCTACACCAACCAGAACCACGTCATCGAGGCACTGTGACGACCGACGTGAAGCACGACGTGGCGATCATCGGCGCGGGTCTCGTGGGGCTCGCGCTCGCCGTCGCGCTGTCGCGCGCGGGGCTCTCGGTCGCGATCGTCGACCGCGGCAGCGTCGCCGCCGCCGACTCGCCGCACGACGCCGGGTGGGATGCGCGCGTCTACGCGATCAGTCCGGGCAGCGCCGAATTCCTGCACGAATGCGGGGTGTGGCAGCGTCTCGCCGCCGAGCGCATGGCGCCGATCGAGGCGATGGAAGTGTTCGGCGACGACGATGGACGCGTGCGCTTCGACGCCTATGAGCTCGGCGAGCGCGCGCTCGCCTGGATCGTCGAGAATCGCGAGCTCAACGCGGCGCTGGTCGCCGCGCTGCGCGCCGACGCGGGCATCGACGTGCTTGCTCCGGCGCGCCCGACATCCATCGCGTGGCACGCCACGCATGCTGAAGTTGGCTTCGAGGAAGGAGAGACGATTCGCGCGCGGCTGGTGGTCGGCGCCGACGGCATACGCTCGTGGGCACGCAGCGAGGCGGGCATCGACGTCGAGCCGCGCAGCTACGCGCAGTCGGGCGTCGTCGCCAACTTCGCGACCGAGCGGCCGCATCGCGGACGCGCGTTCCAGTGGTTCATCGGTGACGAAGGCGTGATCGCGTGGCTGCCGCTGCCGGGGAAACGCATGTCGATGGTGTGGTCGGCTCCCGACCTGCTGGCGCAGCGAGCTCGTCGCGCTGTCCGCGGGCGACCTCGCGCAGCGCGTCGCGGCAGTTGGCAAGTCGACCCTGGGTGCGCTGGAGGTGATCACGCCCGCTGCGGCGTATCCGCTGGCGTTCCTCAAGCTGGATTCGGTCATCGCGCCCCGGTTCGCCCTGATCGGCGATGCGGCGCACGGCGTGCATCCCCTCGCCGGGCAAGGCGTGAACCTCGGCTTCGGCGACGCATCGGCGCTGTCGAAGCTGCTCGCCGGCCGAGGGCCGGTGACCGATGTGGGCGCTGCGCTTCTGCTGCGTCAGTACGCGTTGCGCCGCTCCGCGCCGGTGCTGGCGATGCAGGCGGTGACCGACGGGCTGGTGCGCCTGTTCGATTCGCCCCTGCCGTGGGTGCGCTCGATGCGCAACCGCGGAATGCGCGCGGTCGACGCCATCGGTCCACTCAAGCGCCTTCTGTCGGCTCCCGCGCTACGCTAAGCCGCTTCGCGAAGTCCGCGCTTGCATTTCGCGCTTGTAATTCTTGATCGCGCCCCGAACTCGGGACGTGACAGGGCGTCCAAGGTAAACTGTCCGCCCCCGGACTTCGAGCTGGAGCACCCGATGCGACCGTTTCACCTGATCGCCGCCGCGACTGTCACCGCCGCGCTGGCCTGCGCGCTGTCCCTGCCCGCGCTCGCGCAGGACGCCGCCAAGGATGTTGGAAAAGGCGGCCCGTCCGGCGAAGCGGCCTCGGTGCGCAAGCTTCTCGAGACGCGCTTTCCGGGCGCGCAAGTCGGCGTCGTTGCCAAGTCGCCGTACCTCGGCCTGTACGAGGCACAGCTCGACGACCGGATCATCTATACCGATGCGAAGGCCGTGTACGTTTTCGTCGGGTCGATATACGACAGCGTCGCCCGCGTCAATCTCACCGACCTGCGCCTTCGCGAGCTCAACCGCATCGACGTGACCACGCTGCCGCTGGATTTCGCGCTCAAGAAGGTCAAGGGCGACGGCTCGCGCAAGCTCTACGTCTTCGCCGACGCCGACTGTCCGTTCTGCAAGCGCCTCGAGACCGAGATGAAGGGCCTCGACAACGTCACCATCTACACCTTCCTGTTCCCGATCGATCAACTGCACCCCGATTCGGCGCGCAAATCGGCGCAGATCTGGTGCGCGCCCGATCGCAACAAGGCCTGGGACGAATGGTTCGACAGCGGCAAGCTGCCGTCGAACAAGGGTGATTGCGCGACGCCGATCGCGCAGACCGCGGCGCTCGGGCAGAAATACCGCGTCAACGCCACGCCGACGCTGGTGTTCGCCGACGGCTCGGTGATTCCCGGCGCGCTGCCGCTGGCGCAGCTCGAGGATGAGCTCAAGCAGGCCGAGGTGAAGAAGGCAGTGAAGAAGTAGCGTCTCGCGCGAGTCGGGCGAGAGCAAGTCACGGACGGGAGACCCCACCCATGGCAATCCTCGATTTCATCAAGAAACAGTTCATCGACATCATCGAGTGGACCGATGATTCGCGCGACACGCTGTCGTTTCGCTTCCCCGACGAGGACAAGGAGATCAAGCGCGGAGCGCAGCTCATCGTGCGCGAATCGCAGGTCGCGCAGTTCGTCTATCTCGGCCAGTTCGGCGACACCTTCGGGCCGGGCAAGTACGATCTCACCACCGACAACATCCCGGTCCTCAGCGACCTCAAGGGCTGGAAGTACGGCTTCGAGTCGCCGTTCAAGGCCGACGTCTACTACGTCATCACGCGGCTGTTCACCGGCAACAAGTGGGGCACCGCCAACCCGGTGATGATGCGCGACCAGGATTTCGGCATCGTTCGCCTGCGCGCCTACGGCGTGTACGACTTCAGGATCGTCGACCCGAAGCTCTTCCTCAAGGAAGTCGCCGGCACCGACGATCATTTCCGGCTCGACGAGTTCAACGACACCATGCGCTCGCGCATCGTCAGCGTGTTCTCGGAGGCGCTGGCGCAGTCGAAGATCCCGGCGCTGGACGTCGCCGCGCGCTACGGCGAGCTCGGCTCGGCGCTGCTGCCGCTGATCAATCCGCAAACGATGTCGAAGTACGGGCTCGAGGTCACCAGCTTCATCGTCGAGAACGTCTCGGTGCCGCCCGAGGTCGAGCAGGCGATCGACAAGCGCTCGAGCATGGCGGCGGTGGGCAATCTCAACGACTACGTCAAGTTCCAGATGGCGCAGGGGCTCGAAAAAGGCGACGGCGGCGGTGGCGCGGGCGGCATGGCGGCGCAGATGGCGGTGGGCATGGCGATGGCGCAGCAGATGATGAACCAGAGCGGTGGCATCCTGGGTTCGCAGGCGACGCCGGGCATCGCCGGCGCGCCATCTCCAGCGCCGGCGGCGCCGGAGCTGATGACACCCGCGCAGGTGGCCCAGATGCTCGGCGTCGAGGAGACCGACGTGGTCGCCAGCCTGCAAAAGGGCGACCTCAAGGGCAAGCAGATCGGCACGCAATGGCGCGTGACGCGCGCCGCGGTCGACGCGTTCCTGGGATCCTGAGCATCGTGTCGACGACGACTCCACGTCGGCGTCGGGATTCGCGCGCTGCTGGCGGTCGTGTTCGTTGCGTTGGCGGCGGCGTCGCCTGCATCCGCGCAAACCGGCCCGACGAGCGCCGCGCAGTCGGCGCGCGAATTCCTCGCGATCACCGATCGCGACGACGGCAAGGCGAGCTGGGACGTCGCCGGCCAGCAGTTCAAGGACGCCATCACCAAGGCGAAGTGGACCGAAACGTTGCACGGCGAGCGTGCGCCGCTCGGCGCGGTCAAATCGAGAACGCTGGAGTCGACGGAATTCATGGACGCATTCCCCGGTGCCAAGCGCAACGGCAGTTACGCGATCCTGACCTTTCGCACCCAGTTCGCTGCGCGCGAGGGCTGTCGAAACCGTAACGCTGGAGCGCGAAGCCGACGGCCTGTGGGCGGTCATCGGCTATTTCATCCGCTGATTCCGGGCGGATGGAGGAGACCCTCGCCCAGCAGAAGTTCGCCTGTCCCGCCTGCGGCGCCGAGGCGGTGTGGAATCCCGCCAAGCAGGCGCTGATATGTCCGTTCTGCGGCACCACCTCGCCGGCGAAACTCGATCCCGGCACCGGCGGCATCGTCGAGCACGATCTGGCGACTGCGCTGCGCGGCATCGGCGACGACAAGCGCGGCTGGCAGACCGAGAAGCGCTACGTCAAGTGCCAGAGCTGCCAGGCGATCTCGGTGCTCGATCCCAAACGCCAGGCGCAGCGCTGCGAATTCTGCGGCTCGGCGCAGCTCGTCGCCTACGAGCAGACCAAGGACGCGTTCCGGCCGGAGAGCGTGCTGCCGTTCAAGGTGCCCGAGGACAAGGCGCGCGACGGCATTCGCAGCTGGTACGGCAAGCTGTGGCTCGCGCCCAACGCGCTCAAGCGTCGCGCGCTCACCGACACCGTCAAGGGCATCTATCTTCCGTACTGGACCTTCGACGCGCACGTCGACGCGACGTGGACCGCCGAGGCCGGGCATTACTACTACACGACCGAGACGTACACCGACGGCAGCGGGCGCACGCAGACGCGCCAGGTGCAGCACGTGCGATGGGAGCCGGCGGCGGGTCAGCTCACCTATTTTTTCGACGACGATCTCGTGTGCGCGTCGGTCGGCGTGCATCCCGAACTGCTGCGCGAGATCGAGCCGTTTCCCGACCAAGGAGCTGGTCGCGTACGACGCCGGCTACGTCGCCGGCTGGGTGGTCGAGCGCTACCAGATCGACCTGCTCGCCGCCGCGCAAGCGGCGCGCGCGGCGATGGACGAGAAGCTTCGCCAGATGTGCGCGGCGCAGATCCAGGGCGACACCTATCCGCAATCTCGAGGTGCAGGCCAACTACTCCGGCCAGACCTTCAAGCACATCCTGGCGCCGGTATGGCTGCTTTCCTACACCTTCGGCGCGCGCTCTTTCCAGGCGGTGATGAACGGCGTGACCGGAGCGATCCGAGGCGAGTATCCGAAGAGCTGGATCAAGGTCACGCTGCTGGTGCTGGCGATCATCGTCGTAGTCATCATCGCGATGTCGCTGGGCAGTTCGCGCTAGGATTTTCTGCTGGCGTACGCTCACTGCCTGAGCAGCGCCGGCACCAACTCGGCGGGATGCTCGATGATCGACCCTGCGCCCGCGTCGGCGAGCTCCGCGCGCGTACCAAAGCCCCACAGCACGCCGATGCTTTCCACGCCGTTGGCGCGCGCGGCGAGGATATCCTGCTCGCGGTCGCCGATCATCACGCAGCTGCCGGCGTCGAGCTTCTCGACGGCGAGGATCTCGGCCAACAGCTCGCTCTTGTGGTCGAGCCGGCCGTCGAGCTCGGGTCCGTAGACCGTTTTCAGCCAGTCGTCCAGGCCGAAGTGGTTGACGATGCGCTGTGCGTACACGCGCGGCTTCGACGTGCACACGATCATGCGATGGCCACGTGTGGCGAGCGTCGGCAGCGCGTCGGCTGATGCCTGCGTAGACCTCGTTCTCGCGCCAGCCTTCCACAACGTAGCGTTCACGATACAGCGCGAGCGCCTGCTCGACGCGCGCGGAGTCCTGGGTCCGCAACAGTCGCGCGAAGGTCGTGCGCAGCGGCGGCCCGACGCATGCGCGCAGCAGATCGTCGTGCGGCAGCTCGGCTTCGAGCGCCGACAGCGCATGGAGGATCGACCGGCTGATGCCGGCGTAGTTGTCGGTCAGCGTTCCGTCGAGATCGAACAGAACCGTGCGCGACCATGCTCATCGACGTGGCCTCACCGGCTGCACGCGGTAGTCGAGCAGGCTGCCCTGCGCGCCGGCCTCCCAGGTGAGGCAGTAGACGTGACTCTCCAGGGCGACGAAGTCGCCCGATTCCGCGGTGGTAGCTTTCACCTCCACCGGGATGACCTGCGTGTTCCCTTCGCGCAACGAAACGACGAAGTCGACGGGAGCGTGCGCGGCGAACTCGTAGGCGACCCGATCGTCCCGCGAGAGCGCCATGCATTCCGACGCGAGCGCATAGGGTGCAATCGCGATCCCCGATCGCACGCGCGGTCCGTCGAGCGGCATCGGCGCGCTGGCGCATCCGATCACGGCGAGACCTGCCGCGGCGATGAGCGCATCGCCGGTGACGCGCGCGGTCATCGCGTGCGGCGGCGCTGCGCCCGCCAGTCCTCGACCAGCATCGCCCATCGTTCATGGTCGCGCCATCGACCGGCGATCTTCACGTATCGGCGCGAGAATCCCTCGCGCGTGAATCCCGCACGCCGCACCAGCGCGATCGAGCGTGCGTTGCTCGGCTGGACATTCACCTCGACGCGATGCAGCTTGAGCTGCCGGAACGCGAACGAGAGCGTGAGCGACATCCCCTCCGACATGTAGCCGTGCCCGCCGTGGGGCGACAGCGCGTAGTAGCCGAGATAAGCGCTTTGGAACGCTCCGTGGACGATTTCGCTGAGATTGAAAACGCCGACCGGCGCCGAGTCCTCGCGACGACACACCAGCAGCCCGACGTGCGTCGCGCTCGCGGTCAGCCGTGATCGGGATCCGGCGAAGCGGCGCAGATAGGCCGCGAAGCGAACCAGTGTCGTCGGCGCCTGCACCCACTGGCCGTGAAGGCGCGCGCTCGACGCCACGGCGTGCGTGAGCGCGCGGGCGTCGCCTGAAGTGGGCCTGCGCAGATAGACGCGCGGGCCCGCGCCGAGCGCAGACTTCGGAGCTGCCGCGATAAGCGCGGGAGAAGGCGCTGGCATAATGCGTAGTTTACAAGCCGGCGTGATGAATCAGCGTACGCGAAAATGAGCGCGTGGATCGAAGGCGAGGTCGTTTCCAACCGGCAATGGAACGACCGCCTGTTCTCGCTGCGCGTGGCGGCTCCCGGGCTTCAATTCGTCGCCGGCCAGTTTGCGCGGCTCGCCCTACCGGCCCCTCCGGGTTCGAAGGAGCCCATGCTCGGCAGGCCCTATTCGTTCGTCAATCCTCCTCAGGACGCCCTGCACGAGTTCTATTTCAACGTGCTCCCGGCGGGCCCGCTGTCGCCGCGTCTCGCCGCGCTCGAGGCCGGCGCGCCGGTCTGGCTGCTCGACCGCGCCAACGGGTTTTTCACCGCCGCCGAGCTGCCGGCAGGCGGGGCGCTGTGGTGCCTTGCAACGGGGACCGGTCTAGGGCCTTTTCTGTCGATACTGCGCACCGACGAGCCCTGGGAGAAATTCGAGCGCATCGTGCTGGTGCACGCCGTTCGTCACGCCTCGGATCTGTCGTACTCGGAGGAGATCGCCGGCATTGCTCACACCCACGCAGGAAGGTTCGCTTTCGTTCCCTTCGTAAGCCGCGAAGCGAGCCGAGGCGCCCTGCATGGACGCATTCCGGATGCCATTGCCGATGGCCGGCTCGAAACCGCGGCCGGCGTGCCGCTTACCGCCGACAACGCGCACGCGATGCTCTGCGGCAACCCGGACATGGTGCGCGACACCCAGGCCGTTCTCGAGCGGCGCGGCATGCGCCGCCACCGCCGTCGCGAACCCGGCCACGTCACCCTCGAGACGTATTGGTAGCGACGCGAACCTGAGCAGCACGCCCGGCCGCTTCGGCGCCCCCGAAGCGAACCTCCGAGGCGGGAGACCCCGCGTCTTAGCTTTTCACTTCCAGCAGCTCGACGTCGAAGATCAGCGTCGCGTCCGGCGGAATCACCCCGCCGGCGCCGCGACTGCCGTAGGCCATCTCGGCGGGGATGACCAGCGTCCGCTGACCGCCGACCTTCATCCCGGCAACGCCCTCGTCCCACCCTTTGATGACCTTGCCGGCGCCGAGCATGAATCCGAACGGGACGTTGCGATCGCGCGACGAATCGAATTTGGTGCCCTTTTGCCCGGGCGCTGCCGGGTCGTAGAGCCAGCCCGTGTAGTGGACAATGACCGCCTTGCCGGGGACGGCTTCGGCACCGGTGCCGGGTTTCACGTCGGTTTTTTGCAGTTGCATGACTTTGGCATCCATCTTGCTAGTTGTCGGGGCAGTTGCCTGCGCAAGCAGGTGCGCGGGCCAGGCGAGGGTGCACGCGGCCGCTGCAACAGCGAGCCGCGCAAAACCTTTAAATGCGGAATTTCGTGGCACGTAACCTCCTCAGATTGTGGGGTGCGACTTGGACAGAACGACAAAGGTCGGCATATCGCCAAGCGGCAAGCGGCCCGCGCGGCTGAAACGGCGGAAGGTAGCATGTATTTTCCGCGCGTTTTGCGCTTCGCAAGGTTTTGGGCTATAAATCCAAGTCCGCCTGCATCGTACCCCACTGCCAATCGCCGAGCCATCGATGGACCGGATGTCAAATTCAGGCAGAAGCGGTGCCCAGGCGCGGCAGGCCCCCAAGATGAAAGCGATGTTCGGATTCCTGAGTCCGCAGGCCAAAGAAACGGCCGACCCGCTGCAGAACGCCAAGACCGCCCAGGCTTGGCTGCGCCAGCTGCCGGCGCTCGACGTCATTGGTCGCCAGCAGCACGTGATCCGCGCGCTCGACGCGCTGCGCAAGGCGCAGCGCGAGATCGACTTGAACCGCGTCGGCGCGATCGAGTTCGTCGATGCCGCGCTCGGAGCCGACCGCCGCCAGCTCATCAAGCAGTACATCGAGAACGCCGAGGCGTCGCCCAAGCTGGCCGACCGCATCTGGCAATCGCTGTGGGAGATGAGCCAGGCCTTCATGCTCGCCTACCAGCAGGCGCTCGAAGGCGCGGTGTCGCAGAACGACAACGCGCGCTGGCGCGGCGCCCTGCCGTTGCTCTTCATCCGTCTGGTCCACTTCCACGGCACCGACGCGAAGCTGCGCGTGTTCAAGTACGAGCGCTGGATTCCGGCGAAGTGGATCGAGCTCCACCAGACCTACCTGCGCAGCTGCGAGATGAAGTGCGACCGCGTCGCGATGGCGTTGCCCGCCGCGGGCGCCGCCGCGCAGCCTTGGTCGGTCGAGCAGGAATACCTGTACGTCCTGCTGGTGCACCAGCTCAACACGGGCAACCTCTCGCCCACCGAGATCGACTGGGCGAGTGCGCAGCTGCGCGCCTGGAGCCGGCGCCTTTCGCTCGAGCAGATCCCGAAGTCCATGGATGGGTTCTTCGTCGACCTCGCCGGCCGCGAGGGCATCGTGCGACGCACCGGCAACGATCGCGGCTCGATGCTGCGCTACATCGACACGTCTCCCCTCTCGGAAGGGATGCAGCGCGCCATCAATGCGCTTCGCGATGCCGAGATGACCGACCAGGGGCCTGTCGCGGTCGTGAACCAGCAGCGTCTCGGCGTCCTGCGCAAGATCCAGCCGATGATGTCGCCGGCGCTGCTCCCGGAATTGCGCCGCGACCCGCGCGTCTCTGTCGCCGTGTCGGCGCGCGTGCGCATCGGCTTGTCGCGCATCTCGCAGGACCTGGCCGCGAAAGCCGCCGACGAGGCCGGCGGCGAGCCCGGCGCGGGCACCGAGCAGATCGAGGTCTTCGCCGTCGCCGGCGCGCCTCGCGGCAAGCGCAAGGCACCGGTCGAGGACGATTCGCTGGCGGCGAGCCTGTCGTCGTGGAGCGATCCGATGTGGGAGGTGAAGGATCGCAGCGTGGCGGGCTTGCGCATCGCCGCCACCGGCGGCATCGGGCAAAGCCTCAAGCTGGGCGCGCTGGTCGCGGTGCGCCAGTCGGACGTCGACGCGTGGCTGCTCGGCGTCGTGCGCCGGCTCAACAAGGTTTCGAACGAAGAGGTCGAGGCCGGCGTCAACATCATCGCCGAACGCATGGTGGCGGTCACGCTGGCGGCGAAGCGCCGCGCCACCGAGGAAATGGGCTACGTGGTCGACGGGCTGGACATGTCGACCATGGGCGAGCGCTTCGAGGGACTGTATCTGCCGCCGCCGTCGCGGCCCGACAAGCCGCTGGCGATGAAAACCGTGATCGTGCCGACGTCGGAATATCAGGAGGGACGCAACGTCCTGCTCACGACCGCGCACTCGGTGTACACGGTGTCGCTGCGCCACCTCGTCGAGCAGCGTCCCGACTGGAGCTGGGCCACCATCCAGATCGTCGAGAAGAAGTCGCGCGACGAATAGACGCGCCGAGGTATGTAGGCTAATCCAGCGGCCTGAACTTGAGCGTCAGGCTGCGCCGGAACATCTCCGCGCTTTCAGGCTTGGGCAGCGGCGAAGACTTCAATATCGCGCGCTGCACCGCCTCGTCGTAGGCTCTGACGCCGCTGGATTTGCGCAGCTGCGCATCGATGATCTCGCCGGTGGGCAGCTGGACCACGTCGAAGACCGCTTCCGGATTTCCCGGGATGTCCGGAGGCAGCGTCACGTTGCCCTTGATCTTGGCCTGGATGCTCCGGATGTACGCGTCCAGCGCCTTCACCTGCGCCACTTCCGCGGCCTTCGCCGCAGCGGCGGCGGCGGCGCGCTCGCGATCGGCCTGCGCCTTGAGCGCATCGGCTTCGCGTGTCTGGCGCTCGCGCGCCTCGGCGAGTCGCTTGTCCTCCTGCTTTTTCTTTTCCGCGTCGCGCTTTTCTGCCTCGCGCTTCTCGAGCTCGCGCTTTTCCTTTTCCAGGCGCGCACGCTCGGCCTGCTCCTGGCGCGCCTTGAGCGCCAGGTCGGCCTTGCTCGGGGGCTCGACGCGGATGGGCTTGGGAGGCTCGGGCTTGGGCGGCTCGGGCTTCGGAGGCTCAGGCTTCGGCAGGCTCGGGTTTCGGATCGGCTCTGGCTTCGGCGGCTCTGGTTCCGGCTTCGGTGGTTCCGGCTTTGGCGGCTCGACCTGCGGCTTCGGCGGTTCCGGAGTCGCGGATTTTGGCGTCTCGCTCTTCGAAGGCGGCGAATAAAGCTCGACGCTCACCGCCTGCTCGGGCCGGCTTTTCCACGTGACGTTGATCACCAGGAAGGCGATGAAGCCGAGGTTCACGACCAGCGCGAGGATCGCCGCAATCCATTTTCCGCTCGACCATCCTGGTCGGCTGCGCTGCGGCGTCATCGCGGATCAATTCTGCGTTTTCGCCAGCAGGCCGACCTTGCGCACGCCATTGCGCTGGAGCATGTCGATGACTTCGATCACCTGCTCGTAGCGCAGCGACGGCGCCGCGCCGAGCACGACCGCGCGGTCGGGATTCTTCGCCTGCGCGTTCAGGATGCGCATCACCAGATCGTCGCGCGAGACCGGCACCGGTTCCGCGGCGCCATCCTTGAGCGCCAGCGTGCCGTCGCGCTTGAACACGATGGTCAGCGGGACGGCGGGTGTCTGCAGCTTGCTGCCAACGCTCGGAAGCTCGATCTGACCCGGATTGACCAGCGGCGCGGTGATCATGAATATCACCAGCAGCACGAGCATCACGTCGATGTAGGGCACGACGTTGATCTGGTTGATCGGCTTGCGCGTGCGGCGCATGGCGCGTGCTATCCCTGCCTTTGCAGGATGTTCGAGAACTCCTCGATGAAGGTCTCGAGGCGCGTCGCCAGCCGGTCGACGTCGTGCGTGTAGCGGTTGTACGCGACCACGGCGGGAATCGCCGCGAAGAGGCCCATCGCGGTGGCGATCAGCGCCTCGGCGATGCCGGGTGCGACCTGCGCGAGCGTCGCCTGTCCGACATTCGACAGTCCGCGAAACGAATTCATGATGCCCCACACCGTGCCGAACAAACCGATGTAGGGGCTCACCGATCCCACCGTCGCGAGCCCGGCGAGATTGGCTTCGAGCAGATCGATCTCGCGCTGGTAGGTCGCGCGCATGGCGCGACGCGCGCTGTCCATCGTGGCTGCGGACGACGAGCCCTGCTTGCGATGCTTGGCGAACTCGCGGAAGCCGGCGCTGAAAATGCGCTCGAGCGCACCGCCGTCGCGCGCCTGGCTGGCGCGCTGGTAGAGCGCCGCCAGGTCGCCGCCTTTCCAGAATTCGTCCTCGAACACGTCGGTGCTGGCCGCGGCGCGCTTGAGCGCGAACATCTTGAGGAATATCTGCCACCACGACCACAGCGACAGGATGAGCAGCAGCGCCATCACGGTTTGCACCACGATACTGGCGTGCATCACCATGGCGATGAAGGAAAGATCGGGGTGGACGTTCAAGCCATTGTCTCCATTCGTGCTGCGAGCGCTTGGGGCATGCGCCGGGGGCGCCAGTCGCGCCGATCGAGCCACGCGAGCGTGACGCGCGAGCGCGCCACCATCTCGTCGGCGCGCCACACGTCCTGCGCTGCAACCAGGCTAGCGCGCCCGCGGTCGACCGGTGACACCGTGATTTCGAGCATGTCGCCCAGGCGTGCCGGCGCGAGATAGTCGATCTCCACCCTGTGGACCACGAACAGCGCATTGTGTTCGATTTCCAGCGCATTGAGCGCGTATCCCATCGCCGCCAGCCACTCGGTGCGGGCGCGCTCGAGGAATCGCAGGTAGTTGGCGTAGTAGACGATGCCCGCCGCGTCGGTGTCCTCGTAGTAAACGCGCACGGTCCAGCGAAAGGGTCGCGCGGCGGTCCCGGTCATTCGGAGAACAGCTCGCCGGCGGCGGCGGGCGAGGCGAGTCCGAAATGCCGGTACGCGAGCGCGGTCGCCATGCGGCCGCGCTGCGTGCGCTGCAGGAAGCCCTGCTGGATGAGATAGGGCTCGAGCACGTCCTCGATGGTGTCGCGCTCCTCGCCGATCGCCGCCGCCAGGTTGTCGACGCCGACCGGTCCGCCGCCGAATTTCTCCAGCATGCAGGCGAGGAGCTTGCGGTCCATGACGTCGAGCCCGGAGGCGTCGACGTCGAGCATCTTGAGCGCTTCGTCGGCGACCGGCCGGGTGATGCTGCCGTCGGCACGCACCTGCGCGTAGTCGCGCACGCGGCGCAGCAGCCGGTTGGCGACGCGTGGCGTGCCGCGCGACCGGCGCGCGATCTCGAGCGCGCCCTCGTCGTCGATCGCGATGTCGAGCAGGCGCGCCGAGCGCTTGACGATGCGCGTGAGCTCCTCGGCCGAATAGAATTCGAGGCGGGCGACGATTCCGAAGCGGTCGCGCAGAGGATTGGTGAGCATGCCGGCGCGCGTGGTGGCGCCGACCAGCGTGAACGGCGGCAGGTCGAGCTTGACGCTGCGCGCCGCCGGTCCCTCGCCGATCATGATGTCGATCTGGAAATCCTCCAGCGCGGGATACAGTATTTCCTCGACGACCGGCGAGAGCCGGTGGATCTCGTCGATGAAAAGCACGTCGTTGGGCTCGAGATTGGTCAGCAGCGCGGCGAGGTCGCCGGCGCGCTCCAGCACCGGCCCCGAGGTCTGGCGCATGTTGACGCCGAGCTCGTAGGCGATGATGTGCGACAGCGTCGTCTTGCCCAGGCCGGGAGGCCCGAACAGCAGCACGTGGTCGAGCGGTTCCTTGCGCTTCCTCGCGGCCTCGATGAAGATCGCGAACTGCGCCCGGATCTTCTCCTGGCCGACGTATTCCTCCAGCGCGCGCGGTCGAAGCGCGCGCTCGACGACCTCCTCCTGCGGACTCGCCGGCGCGGTGGCGATCAGGCGGTCGGTTTCGATCATGCTGCGCCGGCGCCTCATGCCTTGCCGAGCAGCTTCAGCGCCTGGCGGATGCCGTCGGTCACCGCGATTCCCTCGGGAAGCTGCTTCACCGCATGCGCGGCTTCCTTGTCGCTGTAGCCCAGCGACGCCAGCGCGTTCTGCACGTCGGCGGCGACCGGGGAGGGCCGGTTGACTCCCACCGCGGTCGTGACCTCGGTGCCGAGCTTGTCCTTGAGCTCGAGCAACAGCCGCTCGGCGGTTTTTTTTCCGATGCCGGGAATGCGCGTCAGGCGTCCGGTTTCCTGCATGCGTCACCGCCTGCGCGAGCTCGGCGACCGACAGGCCGGAGAGCACCGACAGCGCGGTGCGCGCGCCGATGCCGCTGATCTTGATCAACTGCCGGAACGCCCGCCGCTCGGATTCCGAGCCGAACCCGAACAGCAGGTGCGCGTCCTCGCGCACCACCAGGTGCGTGAACAGCGAGATCGCTTCGCCGATATTGGGCAGGTTGTAGAACGTGCTCATCGGGACGTCGACCTCGTAGGCGACGCCCTGGACGTCGAGCAGTATCTGCGGCGGGTTCTTCTCGGCGAGCGTGCCTGAGAGGCGTCCGATCATGGGCAGCCAGCAAAACGTGTCGAGGCATTATCGCACGCCCTCATACGTTGACCGGTGCGCTCACCGGATGCGGCCGCGGCGAATGCGATAGCCTTCCGCCTCGCGCCCGGCGCTGGCGTAGCCGCCGGTGCCGTGCGCGTGGCAGATCGCGCACGCGAGCGCGTCGGCGGCGTCGGTGGCCGGCGCGCTGGTGAGCGCGAGCAGGCGCTTCACCATTTCCTGCACCTGGTTCTTCGCCGCCTTGCCGTGACCGACCACCGCCTGCTTCACCTGCAGCGCGGTGTACTCCGAGACGGGGATGTCGGCCAGCACCGCCGCCGATATCGCGGCGCCTCGCGCCTGCCCGAGCAGCAGCGTCGAGTGCGGATTGACGTTCACGAACACCTTTTCGACCGCGACCTCGGTGGGCTGGTGCATGGCGATGACGCTCGCCAGGTCGCGCAGGATGATCTTGAGCCGCTCGGGCAGCTCGCCGCCGGTATTGCGTATGCAGCCGCTGGTCACGTATTGCAGGCGAGTGCCCTGGACCACGATCACGCCAAATCCGGTCACCCGCAACCCGGGGTCGACGCCCAGGATGCGACGCACGATCACGCCGGCTCGATCACCGCGTTGGAGAACACGTCCTGCACATCGTCGAGCGATTCGAGCGCGTCGAGGAGCTTCTGCATGCGCGCCGCGTCCTCGCCGGTGAAGGTGACTTCGGTCGACGGCTTCATCGTGATCTCGGCGAGCTCGGGTTTCATCCTGGCGGCGGCGAGCGCGTCCTTCACCGCCATGAAATCTGCCGGGGCGGTGAGCACTTCGGTGGATCCGTCATCGTTGTCGACGACGTCGTCGGCGCCCGCGTCGAGCGCAACCTCCATGAGCTTGTTGGCGTCGACGCCGGGTGCGAACACGAGTTGCCCGCAGTGCCGGAACAGGAACGACACCGAGCCGTCGGTGCCCATGTTGCCGCCATGCTTCGAGAACGCGTGACGCACTTCAGCCACGGTGCGCACCTTGTTGTCGGTCAGGCAGTCGACGATGACCGCGGCGCCGTTGATGCCGTATCCCTCGTACCTGACCTGCTCGTAGCTCACGCCCTCGAGTCCGCCGGAGCCACGCTTCGCGGCGCGCTCGATGGTGTCCTTGGGCATGTTGTTGTCGAGCGCCTTGTCCATCGCAAGGCGCAGGCGCGGGATTGCTGGACGCATCGGCGCCGCCGAGCCTGGCGGCCACCGTGATCTCGCGGATGAGCCGGGTGAAGATCTTGCCGCGCTTGGCGTCGGTGGCCGCTTTCTTGTGCTTGATGTTCGCCCACTTGCTGTGGCCGGCCATGATCGCGTTCCTGTACCGCCGTGACGAAGCACGAATTATATCAGCGCGACGCGCGCTTCCCGGCGCTCACAGCACGCCCTGCTCCTTGAGGAACTGCGCGATGACCTTGAGGCGCACCTCGCAGTCGTTGATCTCGAGCATGCTCTGCTTGATGGCGAGCGGCAACGGCAGCAGCTCGGCGAGCCGATAGCTGACCCACGATGCATCGTCGAGCGCGGTTTCGGCGGTGAAGTTTTCGCGGCCGACGCGCGCCATCAGCAGGTCGAGGAGCTCGGCGAGCTGCTTGTGCGATTCGGGCAGCGCCACCGACGGTTCCGCGGGGATCGGCGTCACCTGCGCGACCACGAGGCCGAGCTCGCTCACCGTATGTGATTGCACCTTGAAGCGGCTGCCGCCTTCGGTCCTCAGGTGCAGGATACCGAGCTGCGGCACGTCGCACTGCGCGATGCGCGCCATGGTTCCGATTTCGGCGAACTCGGTGACGGCGCGCGGCGCGCCGCCGACGTTGACCTCGTCACCCTGCTTGAGCAGGCACACGCCGAACGGCTTGTCGTCCTTGAGGCATGCGGTGCTCATCTCGATGTAGCGCTGCTCGAACACCTTGAGCGGCAGCATGCCGCCGGGGAACAGCACCGTCTTGAGCGGGAACAGGGGAAGCGGCGTCGGCGCGCGCGACTGCGCGCCGCGCAGGAATTCGAACACGGTCGGCGTCAGGCTCGCTCGATGGTGGACCGGGGTGCAGTGACAGGGATGCGGCTCGCGCCCCAGCGCGGGCCGAGCTCGTGCACGACGCCGAGCTGATCGAGGACGCGCGCGACGATGAAGTCGACGAGGTCGCCGATGGTCTGCGGGTGGCCGTAGAATCCCGGCGCCGGCGGCATGATCACCGCGCCGGCGCGCGAGAGCGTCAGCATGTTCTCGAGATGGATCGCGGACAGCGGAGTCTCGCGCGGGACCAGCACGAGCGTGCGACGCTCCTTGAGCATGACGTCGGCGGCGCGCTCGATCAGGTTGTCGGCGAGCCCTGCCGCCAGCGCGCCGAGCGTTCCCATGCTGCACGGGCACACCGCCATCGCATCGGCCGGATTGGACCCGGACGCGACCGGCGAGAGCCAGTCCTCGCGTCCGAACACGCTGAGCTGGCCCGGCTGCGCGCCGTAGCGCTCGCTGAAGTACGCAGCGGCGGCGGCGGGCTGCGTGGGCAGCACCAATTCGAGCTCCTGGCGCGCGACGATCTGCGCGGCGGACGAGTAGAGCAGGTAGACACGGGCGCGCGCGGCGATAAGGCATTCGAGCAGACGCAGACCGTACGGCAGGCCCGAAGCTCCGGTGAAGGCGAGGGTGATTACGCGAGGGGCGCTCATTTCAGGCATTCTAGCGCACCGCGCGGCGCGCTCAATGGAGCTCGCGATGCCGGGTGTGCACCTGGTAGCGTGTGCCGAACGCACGCGCCAGGCGCTCGACCAGATACACCGAGCGATGTTGACCGCCGGTGCAACCGATGGCGACCGTCAGGTAGTTGCGATTGTCGCGCGCGTAGTCGGGCAGCCAGCTCGCGACGAAGTAATAGATGTCTGCGTACATACGCTCGGTCTCGGGATGTCTTTCGAGATAATCGACCACCGCGGCGTCCGTCCCGTTGAGCGGACTCAACTCGGGTTCGTAGTGCGGGTTGGGCAGGCAGCGCACGTCGAAGACCAGGTCGGCGTCGAGGGGCACGCCGTGCTTGAAACCGAAGGACTGGAACAAGAGCGTGAGCTTCGACGGATCGACGCTGATGAAGTCCTTCATCCACCCGCGCAGCGCCGCCGGGGAAAGGTCGCTGGTGTCGATGCTGTAGCCCAGCAGGCGCGCCTCGGAGAGCATCTCGCGCTCGAACTCGATCGCCTCCCCGAGCGTGCGCGTGTCGTCGGAAAAAGGATGACGCCGACGGGTCTCCGAAAAGCGCTTCACCAGCGTTTCGGTCTTCGCGTCCAGGTAGAGAAAGCGAACCGTCCAGCCGTCGGCCTGCGCGGCGCCGATGCCCTGCGCGAGGCCTTCCAGTCCGGGCGCGGTTTTCACGTCGAGCACGATCGCAACGCGATCCTGCTGCGCCGCCTTTAGGTGCGCAAGCATCCCCGGAAGCTGCGTCAGCGGAAGGTTGGATACCGCGTAGTAGCCGCTGTCCTCGAGCGCGGCGAGCGCGACGCTCTTGCCCGACCCGGAAACGCCGGCGATCAGCAGCAGATCCATGACGTGGCGGCGGTCCTTGCGGAGAGCGGCGGGGCGGCGGACGATCGCCCGCAGCTCGCGCCTGCGCGCTAGCCGCCGTCCTCCATGAGCTTCTGCTGCTTCTCGATGAATTCCTTGGTGCTGTCGATGCCGCGCTGGTTGAGCACGAAGTTGCGCACCGCGGCCTCGACCAGCACCGCGAGGTTGCGTCCCGCGGCCACCGGAATGGTCACCTTGCGGATCGGGCACGCCGAGGATCTCCTGGTAGGTCGCGCTCACCTGCAGGCGGTCGAGCTCGGAGAACTGCTCGTTGCTGTGGTCCTCGAGATGGACCATGAGCTTGAGCAGCTTGCGCGGGCGCACCGCGGTCTCGCCGAAGATCGTGCGGATGTTGAGCACGCCGATGCCTCGCACCTCGAGGAAATCCTTCAGCACCGCCGGGCAGCGGCCCTCGAGCGTGTCCGGCGATATGCGGTAGAGCTCGACGATGTCGTCGGCGACCAGTCCGTTGCCGCGCGAGATCAGCTCGAGCGCGAGCTCGCTCTTGCCGATCGCGGACGCGCCGGTGATGAGCACACCCATTTCCAGCACGTCGAGGAAGACGCCGTGCAGCGTGGTCGACTCGGCGAGCACGCGCGACAGGTACAGGCGCATGACGTCGACGACGTGCGGCGAGGGTTGCGGTGACGCGAACAGCGCCATGTGATGCTTGTCGCACTCGTCGTGAAGATGCGTCGGGATCTGCTCGCCGTTGGCGACGATGATGGCGACCAGCTCGGTGGTGAACAGCCGCTCGATCGACGCGCGCAGCGAATCCTCGGGCAGTCCCGCGCAGGTACGCGGCTTCTGCCGCGCCGATGAGCTGCACGCGAAACGGATGGATGAAGTTCATATGCCCGACCTGGCCGATGGTCGGCTTGAGCGCCGCCTCGCCGGTCAGGATGCGCGTGCCGCCCTGGCGGCCGGCCAGCCAGATCATGCCGAGTCGCTCGTGATTGTCCTCGAACAGCTTCTCGACGCTGACCTGCCGGATGGCGCCGTCGCTCATGGTCTCAGTTCGACTGCCAGTCCGAGAGCAGCGCATGCACCTCGGAGGGGCTCGTCGCCTGCGCGAGTTGCTCGCGGAAACCCTTGTCGCTGAACATCTGCGCGAGCTCCGACAGGAGCTGCAGGTGCTCCTCGGTCGCGTGCTGCGGCACCAGGAGCACGAAGGCCTGCGACACCGGCCTTCCGTCCGGCGCGTCGAACGGGATCGGCTCGGTGGGCCGCACGAAGGCGCCCAGCGCGTCCTTGATGCCCTTGATGCGGCCATGCGGGATGGCGATCCCCTGGCCCAGCCCCGTGGAGCCCAGCCGCTCGCGCGCCGAGAGGCTCTCGAATACCGTCGCCTGCGCGATCCCGGTTCGCGCCTCGAACAGTTGCGCGACCTGCTCGAACAGGCGCTTCTTGGTGCTGGCGTCGGCGTCGAGCACGATCGTCGACTCGGACAACAGAGGAGCGATGCGATTCATGGAGGTGGGAGTCGCCGGGCGCGGGGGAAACGAGCGCGCCGCGGCGGAAGATTACGTCGTGCGCGACTTCGTGGTGCGCGTTGCAGGCGAGGCACGCTTCGCCACCGCGGGTTCGTGCCGGTGGCCGTTGGTCTTTTCCTTGTGGCGCAGCACCTGGCGGTCGAGCTTGTCGGCGAGCGCGTCGATCGCAGCGTACATATCCGGGTCGACGCATTCGGCGTGGATTTCCTTGCCGCGTATATGCAGGTTGGCGGTGATCTGCTGGCGAAGCTTGTCCACCGACAGCACGACCGTGACGTCGATGACGTGGTCGAAGTGTCGCGTCACGCGATCGAGCTTGGCGACGACGTAGCTGCGGATCGCCGGGGTGATGACGAGATGGTGCCCGCTCAGGTTGAGATTCATGCGACGCTCCTTCCGATGATTTTCAGATGGCCTTGCGCAGGTTGACCGGAGGAATCTGCAGCGCTTCCCGGTATTTCGCGATCGTGCGGCGGGCGACGACGATGCCCTGGTCGCCCAGCAGGTCGGCGATGCGACTGTCGGTGAGCGGCGCCTTGGCGTCCTCGGCGCTGATGAGCTGCTTGATGAGCGCACGGATCGCGGTCGCCGACGCCGCACCGCCGGTGTCGGTGGCGACGTGGCTGCCGAAAAAGTACTTGAGCTCGTAGGTGCCGCGCGAGGTGAGCATGTACTTCTGGGTGGTCACCCGCGAGATGGTCGATTCGTGCAGGCTCAGGATCTCGGCGATCTCGCGCAGCACCATCGGGCGCATCGCGACTTCGCCGTGATCGAAGAAATGGCGCTGGCGGTCGACGATCGCCTGCGACACGCGCAGGATGGTCTCGAAGCGCTGCTGCACGTTGCGGATCAGCCACTTCGCTTCCTGCAGCTGCGCGGAAAGCTGCTGGTTGGATGCTTCGCGATTGCGCGTCAGGATGTCGGCGTAGATGCGGTTCAGGCGCAGCTTGGGCATCGCCGCCTCGTTGAGCGCCGCGATCCACTTGCCGCGCACTTTCTTGACGACGACGTCGGGGATGACGTAGTTCGCCTGCGTCTGCGAAAAATCGGCGCCCGGTCGAGGGTTGAGGCTGGTGATCAGCGAGCGGATTCCGCGCAGGCCTTCGTCGTCGGTGTGAAGCAGGCGCTTCAACTTGCCGAAGTCGCGCGCCGCGAGCAGCGGAAGGTGATGCTCGACGAGTTTGAGCGCCTCGGCGCGAAACGGCGTCGATTCGGGCAGCACCTTGAGCTGCAGCGCGAGGCATTCGGCGGCGTCGCGCGCGCCGACGCCGGCGGGCTCGAGGCTCTGCAGGTGCTTCAGGCCGATCGACAGGTCGTCGGCATCGATGTCGAGCTCTTCCGGGAAGAGCTCGAGCAGCTCCTCGAGCGAGGACTTGAGGTAGCCGTCGTCGTCGAGCGCGTCGACCAGCGCGCTGGCGAGCTGGCGGTCGCGCAGCGGCAGATTGAGCAGCGCGAGCTGTTCGTTCAGGTGGCTGCGCAGCGAGCACGTCGCGACCTGCTGCGGCGAGAAGAATTCCTCGTCGTCGTCGCCGGAGCCGGGCGAGGAGCCCCAGTCGTTGTCGCCGCCGACGCCCGCCATGACGTCGAACTCCGCATTTTGCGGGGCGTCGACGCCTTCCGGCTCCTTGTCCCCGTTGGCGACGGTGACCATGGTCGGCGCGAAGTCCGGGGGCGGCGTGCGGCCTTCCTCGTCTTCGTCGGCCTTTTCCAGCAGCGGGTTTTCCTGGAGCAGACGCTCGACTTCGGCGTTGAGCTCAAGCGTGGACAGTTGCAGCAGCCGGATCGACTGCTGCAGCTGCGGTGTCAGCGTGAGGTGCTGACTGAGCTTGAGCTGTAGCGTGGGCTTCATGGTGCGACGGCGCGGACGGCGTCAAAGGCGGAAATGCTCTCCCAGATACACTTTCCGAACACTTTCATTATAAACAATTTCGTCGGGCGTCCCCGAAGCAAGCACCCGGCCCTCGTTGATGATGTAGGCGCGATCGCAAATACCCAACGTTTCCCGGACGTTGTGATCGGTGATCATGACCCCGATCTCCCGTTCCTTGAGGAAACCTATGATCTTCTGTATGTCCAGCACAGCTATGGGATCGATGCCGGCAAACGGCTCGTCGAGCAGGATAAAGCGCGGACGGGTGGCCAAAGCGCGGGCGATTTCGACCCGGCGGCGCTCGCCTCCCGAAAGGCTCACCGCCGAGGCATCGCGCAGGTGCGAGATCGAGAGGTCCTCGAGCAGCGCGTCGAGGCGGTTGGCGATCTCGTCCGCGTCGATGCCCTGTAGCTCAAGGATCGCCTGCACGTTCTCCGCCACCGACAGCTTGCGGAAGATCGACGCTTCCTGCGGCAGGTACGACAGGCCCAGGCGCGCTCGCGCGTGGATCGGCATGCGCGTCAGGTCCTTGCCGTCGAGCTCGATCGTTCCGGCGTCGGTCGCGACCAGACCGACGATCATGTAGAAACACGTCGTCTTGCCTGCGCCGTTCGGGCCGAGCAGCCCGATGACTTCGCCGCTGGCCACCGCCAGCGATACGTCATGGACGACGATGCGCGACTTGTAGCGCTTCTTGAGGGCCTCGACAGCCAGCGTGCTCACGCGCGTGCAGCCGTCAGCGTGCCGGCGGCGCGGACAAGGAGTTGTCGCTCTTGAGCGGCAATGCGGGGGCGGGGGCCGCCGCGGGCTTTGGATCGCGCGACGCGCCTGCGTCCTTCGGGTCCTTGCCGTCCTTCGCCTCCTTGGCGTCCTTGCCGGCTTTATCGTTTTTATCGTTCTTGTCCGACTTGTCTTCCTTGGGCTGCGGCTGGAATACGCCGCGCACGCGGGATCCCAGCGGAGTCTCGCCGGCTTCCGCCGGACGCGAGTCGGGCCGACCCTCGGCCTTGAACACGTCGTTCGACGCGTCGTAGGTGATGTAGTTGCTGCGGATCTCGTCGCCGCTTTTCTTCAGCAGCGCGCGGTCGAAGAGCTCGAGGAAGCGCTTCTGCCCGTTGTACACCGCGCGCTGCGCATAGCCTTCGTAGTATTCGTCGACGCCGTCGCGCTTTTCCCGGAACGTGACAGGATTGCCGTACGCGGTCGCCGACAGCGAGTTGTCGGCGTTCTGGTGGAACGTGATGCGATCGGCGTGGATGGTCAGCGTTCCCTGCGTGATGACGACGTTGCCCGCCAGCTCGCCGTCCTTACTGTTGAGGTTCGCGCCGCCCGTGTCGCCCTGGTAGAAGATCGGCTTGTCGCGATCGGCGCGCTCGGCGTGCGCCAACTGGCCGGCGACGCACGCCGCACAAGCCAGTGCCGCGAAGAGGCTTCGCGTACGGCGCCGCGACACGGCGCGCGCGCGATGGCTCGGATGCGCGGTTCATCGAGGGAGTGCGCGTGGTCATTTTTGCGGAAGCATCTGACCGTACACGCGCGAGCCGAACTTGAGCTTCTTGCTGCGATTGTCGAATTCCATTCCGGTCGCATTGATTATCCCACGCGCATCCTCGATCGTCACCGGCTTGTCGGTCAGCACGCGATCCTGCTTCGGAATGACATGCAGGAATTCGCTGGTGAGCGTGACCGCGCCGCTCTTCGCGTCGACGGCCTCGCGCACGCCCTTGACGTTGCCGGTGAAGTACGCGTGCTCGCGATCGCCGGTGATGGTGGCGCGGTCGGACGACACGGTCAGGCGCGGCTTGTCGGGATCGCTGAACGTGATCTGCGGCCCCAGCAGGTCGGTGGTGTCGTCGTCGGGATAGTGTCGCGCTGACTTGGCGTTGATCGACTGGCGCACGCGCCCTTGCGCGTCGAGGCTCACCGCCCGAAAGTTCTCGATGTAGACGTCCGGATCGTGACGGTTCGACCCGTCGAACTTGCGATTCCCGACCTGGATCTGCGCGTCGAGCCAGTAGGTGAGCGCCGCGAAGGCGCCGAGCAACAGCACCGGTGACCAGGCGACGAGGCGATCGAGCTTGAGGGGGCGCAGCTTCATGCTGCGTATGCGCGCAGTGTCGAATCGAGCTCGCCGCGCGCCGCGAGAATGAGCTCGCAGAGCTCGCGCACCGCGCCGGAGCCGCCATCGCGTCGCGTGATGTAGTGGGCGCGCTCCTTGATCGCCGACGGCGCATGCGGCACCGTCGCCGCCAGGCCGCAGCGCGCCAGCACCGGAAGGTCGGGCAAGTCGTCACCGATGTGCGCGCAGGCGTCGGGCGCGACGCCGAGACGCGCGCGCAGCTGCTCCCACGGTGTGAGCTTGTCCTCGGCGCCGAGCACTACGTGCATCACCCCCAGCTCGCGGGCGCGCAGCGACACCGAAGGCGCCTTGCTGCCGCTGATCCAAGCCACGACGATGCCGCTCGCCTGCAACCACTTGATGCCCAGTCCGTCGAGGCACGAGTAGGCCTTGATCTGGCTGCCGTCGTCGCAGACCATGATCCTGCCGTCGGTGAGGACGCCGTCGACGTCGCACGACAGTAGGCGAACGCGGCGCGCGCGCTCGTGCACCGCGGAAGTGTCGTCGTGCCGCGCCGGCTGGGCGATGGCGCTCACGCGGTTCCCCCCGCAGTCGCTGCGCGACTTCCCCCCTCAGGGGCGAGCGCCTTGGGTCGGCCCGGCGGCGCTGATGATGTCTCCCCGCAGTCGCTGCGCGACTCCCCCTCGGGGCGAGCGCCTTGGGTCGGCCCGCGCGCTGATGATGTCTCCCCCCGCAGTCGCTGCGCGACTTTCCCCCTTAGGGGGGCGAGCGCCTTGGGTCGGCCCGGCGCCGCTCATACGACCTTGGCCCGGAAGAGGTCGTGCAGGTGCAGCGCGCCGATCAGCTTCGCGTCGGCGTCGAGCACCAGCAGCTGGCTCACCTTCGGCACCTGCTCCATGCGCTCGATGCAATCGATGGCGAGTACGTCCGGACCGATGCTGCGCGGCGTGCGCGTCATCAGCGAGTCGATGCGCGTGGTCGAGAAGTTGCTGACGTGGTCCAGGCTGCGCCGGAGGTCGCCGTCGGTGAATATGCCGACGACTCGCCTATCGGCGTCGATCACCGCCGTCATGCCCATGCCCTTGCTGCTCATCTCCACGACCGCCTGCGCGAGCGTCGCGTCCTGCGCCACATGCGGCACCGCGGCGCCGCTGCGCATGACGTCGCTCACCCGTGTGAGAAGACGACGGCCGAGCGCGCCACCGGGATGCGAGCGCGCAAAATCCTCGACCGAGAATCCGCGCGCGTCGAGCAGGGTCAGCGCCAGCGCGTCGCCGAGCGCGATCGCGGCGGTGGTACTGGCGGTAGGCGCGAGCCCGAGCGGGCACGCCTCGGCGTCGACGCTGGCGTCGAGGTGAACATCGGCCGCCTGCGCCAGTGACGATTCCTCGTTGCCGGTCAGTGCGATCAGCTGCGCTCCCTGCCGCTTGAGGTGTGGCATCAGCGAGACCAGCTCGTCGGTCTCGCCCGAGTTCGACAGCATGAGCACGACGTCGTCAGCGGTGATCATTCCAAGGTCGCCATGACTGGCCTCCGCGGCATGCACGAAGAACGCCGGGGTTCCGGTCGAGGCCAGCGTCGCCGCGAGCTTGCGCGCGATATGCCCCGACTTGCCGATGCCGGTGACGACGACGCGGCCGCGGCATCCGAAGAGCATGCGCGCGGCGGCGAGGAACGCGCCGCCCAGACGGGACTCGAGCGCGTGGATCGCCGCGGCTTCGGTGGCGAGCACGTCGCGACCGATTGCGAGCGCGCGTTGCGCGTCGATGCCTCGCGGTGGAGGCATGTTTGCTGCGGTCTGTGCGGTCTCTGCGGGCATGACAAAGTATACCTTGCCGCATGGGTGCCGACGCCCGGCGCGCGGCGCGCGGCGCAGGGGCGAATGGCTGACACCTTATGCTACATTCTTCGCATGCCGCACGTGCTGGTTCTCATCCTGCTTTTGCTCGCCGCGTCGGTTGTGGTGGTGATCGTTTGCCGGTTGTTGCGCCTGCCTCCTCTCCTCGGCTACCTGGTGGTAGGCATCGTGGTTGGACCCCACGCGATGGCGTGGGTGCCGGACACCGTCGCGGTGCGCGACCTCGCCGAGTTCGGCATCGTCTTCCTGATGTTCTCGGTCGGGCTCGAGTTCAGTCTCCCGCAGCTCAAGACCATGAGCCGCGCCGTCTTCGGGCTCGGGCTCGCGCAGGTGGCGATCACGACCGCGGTGGCGATGATCGGACTGCACTTCCTGCACTACGGCTGGCTCGCGGGCTTCGCGCTCGGCGGCGCGCTGGCGATGAGCTCGACCGCGATCGTGTCGAAGATGCTCGCCGAGCGTAACGAGCTGTCCTCCCCGCATGGTCGCGACGTGATGGGCGTGCTGCTGTTCCAGGATCTCGCCGTCGTTGCCTTCCTCATCGCCACGCCGACGCTCGCCGAAGGCGGCAGCGACCTGTGGAAATCGCTCGCGATCGCCGGCGGCAAGGCCGCGCTGGCGCTGGCGGTGATCCTGTTCTTCGGACAGCGGCCGATGCGCGCGTGGTTCACGCTGGTCGCGGGACTGCGCTCGCCCGAGCTGTTCATGCTCAACGTGCTGCTGGTCACGCTCGGCCTCGCCGCGGCGACCGAGATGGCGGGACTGTCCTACGCGCTTGGCGCGTTTCTCGCCGGCATGCTCATCGCCGAGACCGAATATCGCTACCAGGTCGAGGAGGACATCAAGCCATTTCGCGACGTGCTGCTCGGATTGTTCTTCGTGACAGTGGGAATGAATCTGGATCTGCACGTGGTCTGGGCCAACATAGGCTGGGTGTTTCTGCTTCTGTTCGTGCCCGTGCTGGCGAAGATTGCGCTGGTGGTCGTCCTCGCCAGGCTTTTCCAAGCGCCGCTCGGAACGGCGCTGCGCATCGGCTTCTACCTCGGGCAGGCGGGTGAATTCGCTATCGTGCTGCTCGCGCTCGCCACCGACCTGGGTGTCGTCGACGCGACGATGGCGCAGGTTGTGCTCGCGGCGATGGTGCTATCGATGCTCTCCGCGCCGTTCATCATCCAGTTCTCCGAGCCGATCGTGAAAGCCCTCACCGCCAACGACTGGCTGACGCGGGCGGCGCAAGTGACGCAGATCGCCGCGCGCACCATGGCGCGGCAGCATCACGTCATCATCTGCGGTTACGGACGCAGCGGACAGAATCTGGCGCGGCTGCTAGGCGCTGAGGAGATCGGGTTCATCGCGCTCGATTCCGATCCCGAGCGCGTGAGCGAGGCTGCGGACGGCAACGTGGTCTACGGCGACGCCGGACGGCGCGAGGCATTGACCGCCGCCGGGCTCGCCAAGGCGCGCGCCGTCGTCGTGACGTTCGCCGACGTGCAGTTGGCGCTGAAGATCATTCACCACGTGCGGCAGGAGCGCCCGGATGTGCCGGTGATCGTGCGCACGCTCGATGACACCGAGCTCGATCGCCTGCTCAAGGCCGGCGCCGCCGAGGTCGTTCCGGAAGTGCTCGAGGGCAGTCTCATGCTTGCGACGCACTCGCTGCTGCTGCTCGGCGTTCCGCTCGGGCGCGTGCTCGACCGCGTCCGCGCGGTGCGCGAGGAGCATTACACCCTGTTCCGTGGATTCTTCCACGGGACGACGGACGCCGCGGACGCGGAGAACCTGCAGTCGCGTCTGCACACCGTGCGCCTGACAACACGCTCCAAGGCTGTCGGCAAATCACTTGCCGAGATCGACCTGGGCGACGCTTGCGGAGGTGACCGCGGTGCGACGTCACGGCGTGGGCTCGTCGGTTCCGCAACCCGCCGATCGCTTCGAGGCGGGAGACGTCGTCGTGCTGTTCGGCCGACCTAGCAACCTCGCCCTCGCCGAGCGCCGTCTACTGCGGGGTTGACGCGCCGGGTCGTCGCTCCTGAGATTTGCATTTCCAGGCGTGCCCGAATTTGTGGCGCTGCGGTGAACCCGCTACAATCGCCATCCTTCCCACGCTCTTCCAACAGCACGCGCGACGCCATGCCGGCAGCAGTCCCCGCCGAATTCCATTCTGCGTTAACCGAAACCTGCAAGCTCGATCCCGGAGCTGCGGCGATTGAGCTCGTCGACGTTTCGTTCGCGTACGACCGCCGGCAGGTACTGCGCGGCATCACCATGACCGTTCCGCGCGGCAAGATCGTCGCGATCATGGGCGGCAGCGGCTGCGGCAAGACGACGATCCTGCGCTTGATCGGCGGCCAGCTCAAGCCAAGGTCGGGGAAAGTGCTCGTGTCGGGGCAGTCGGTGCCCGATCTCGAGCCGGACGCGCTCTATGCGTTGCGCCGGCGCTTCGGCATGCTATTCCAGTTCGGCGCGCTGTTCACCGACATGAGTGTGTTCGAGAACATCGCTTTTCCGCTGCGCGAGCACACCGAGCTTCCCGAGGAGCTGATCCGCGACCTGGTCCTGATGAAGCTGCAGGCGGTCGGCCTGCGCGGTGCCGCGCAGTTCATGCCGTCCGAGCTCTCCGGCGGCATGGCGCGCCGGGTCGCGCTGGCGCGCGCGATCGCGCTCGACCCGATGCTGGTGATGTACGACGAGCCGTTCGCCGGGCTCGATCCGATCTCGCTCGGCGTCGTCGGCCAGCTCATCCGCGAGCTCAACGATGCGCTCGGCATCACCTCGGTGGTCGTCACGCATGACGTCTACGAATCGCTCAAGATCGTCGATTACCTGTATTTCGTATCGGAAGGCAGGATCGTCGCCGAGGGAACGCCGGACGCGGTCCGCGCGTCGAAGGATCCGTTCGTGCGCCAGTTCGTCGACGGCGAGGCCGACGGTCCGGTGCCTTTCCACTATCCCGCACGCGCCTACTCGAAGGAACTGTTCGCCAATGTCCAGTGACGTGCTATTCGGCGTGGCTCATTTCCTGCGCCGGATCGGGGGCGCGGTCACGGGCTCGATCAGCAGGCTCGGCTTCGCCAGCCGCTTCCTGGTCGCCATCGTGTGGCACTCGCCGCAGGCGCTGCGGCGCTTCCGGCTCACCATCCGCGAGATCTACTTTGCGGGCGTGCTGTCGCTTGTCATCATCCTCATGTCGGGATTGTTCGTTGGCATGGTGCTTTCGCTGCAGGGCTACGAAACGCTCAAGCGCTACGGCGCCGACGAGCAGCTCGGCATCCTGGTCGCGCTGTCGCTGGTCCGCGAGCTCGGTCCGGTGATGGCGGGACTGCTGTTCGCGTCGCGCGCCGGCTCGGCGATCACCGCCGAGATCGGCCTGATGAAGACGACCGAGCAGCTCGCCGCGATGGAAATGATGGCGGTCGACCCGCTGGCGCGCGTCATCGCGCCGCGATTCTGGGGTGGCGTGGTCTCGCTGCCGCTCCTGGCGGCGCTGTTCTCGGCGTTCGGGATTTTCGGCGGATGGCTGGTCGGCGTGCGCCTGATCGGCATCGACGACGGAGCGTTCTGGGGCCAGATGAAGGCCGGCGTCGACTTCTGGCCCGATGTCACCAATGGAATCATCAAGAGCCTGGTATTCGGCGTCGCAGTGTCGCTGATCGCAGTGTTCGAAGGCTACGACGCCAAGCCGACGGCGGAAGGCGTCTCGATCGCCACGACGAGGACCGTGGTCATGTCGTCGCTGGCGATTCTCGCGCTCGATTTCGTCATGACCGTATTCATGTTTCGTGGAGGCGGGCAGTGAGCGCAGTAAGCGTGGGGGTCCCATGAACCGATCGGCCATCGACCTCTGGGTCGGCATTTTCGTCGCGATCGGATTCGGCGCGATACTCTTCATGGCGCTCAAGGTCGGCAACCTGCTCACGCTCGACCGCGCGCCCGGTTACCGGCTCGAGGCGAGCTTCGACAATATCGGCGGCCTCAAGCTGCGCGCCGCTGCCAAGGCGGCAGGCGTCGTGATCGGCCGCGTCGAAGCCATCCGTCTCAATCCCAAGACCTACGAAGCGCTCGTGACGCTGCGCATCGACAACCAGTATCAGTTCACCAGGGACACGATCGCGTCGATCAACACGTCGGGACTGCTCGGCGAGGTGTACGTCGCGCTCGATGCCGGCGGCGACACGGTGATGCTCAAGGACGGCGAGCGCATCGGCAAGACCCAGTCAGCGGTGGTCATCGAAAAACTCATCAGCCAGTTCCTGTTCGACAAGGCCGCCGAAGCGGGTGGTGGAGGCGCAAAGAAATGACCCTTCGCATCGACATGCGCGTTCGCGCCTCGACGGTTGCGCTGGCGGCGGCGCTGCTGCTCGGCGGTTGCGCCACGACGCAGTCGCGGGTCGACCCGTTCGAGCCGTGGAACCGGGCCATGTTCGAGGTCAACGACGTCGTCGACGGCAAGGTCGTCAAGCCGATCGCGGAGGCGTACGTCAAGTACACGCCGCCGCTCATCCGCAGCGGCATCTCCAATTTCTTCGGCAACATCGAGGATCTGTTCGTCGGCATCAACAACGTGCTCGAGGGCAACGGCAACCGCGCCGGCGACGATTTCGGACGCGTGCTGCTCAACAGCACTTTCGGCGTCGGCGGCCTGTTCGACCTGGCGTCGATGATCGGCATCGAGCGTCACAACCAGGACTTCGGCATCACCTTCGGCAAATGGGGTTTCCCGCAGGGCCCGTATTTCTTCGTGCCGCTGTTCGGCCCGACGACGCTGCGCGACGGCACCGGCACCGTGATCCGCGCCTACCTCGGCCCGACCACCTACATTTTCGAGAACGTCCCTGTGCGCAACGTCGTCTACGGCATCGGCGCGCTCGACTTGCGCGCCAACGCGCTCGGCGCCGAATCGATGGTCGACCAGGCGGCGCTGGATCGCTATCGCTTTATCCGCAATGCGTACCTGCGCGCTCGCAACTACCAGGTCTATGACGGCAAGCCGCCGCCCGACGCCGAAGACGCGGGCGAATGATCGCAATGAACCCCGGCGGCGCACGGCTGTCTGTTGCATTGCTTCGAACAACATGGGAACCGACGATGTGTAACCGAATGTTTGCAATGCTCGTGCTCGCCGCTTGGCGTGTCGCTGCCGGTGTGGGCGCCAGGAAGCGCCCGACGCGATGGTCAAGCGCGTGGCCGAGGATGTGCTCACCCAGATCCGCAGCGACAAGGAACTGCAGGCGGGGAACCAGGCCAAGGTCAAGCAGATCATCGAGACCAAGCTGGTGCCCAACTTCGACTTCGCCCGCATGACCTCGCTGGCGATGGGACGCAACTGGAAGAGCGCGTCGCCCGAGCAGCAGAAGCAGCTCACCGACCAGTTCCGCACCCTGCTCGTGCGCACCTACTCGGGCGCGCTTGCGAACTACCGCGACAACACGATGGAGTACAAGCCGCTGCGCATGAATCCCGGCGACACCGAGGTCACCGTGCGTACCGAGGTGCGCCGCGCCGGGCAGGCGCCCGTGCAGATCGACTACAGCATGGAAAAGACCCCCGACGGCTGGAAGGCGTACGACGTCATCGTCGCCGGGGTGAGCCTGGTGACCAATTATCGCGACGAATTCTCCGACACCGTCAAGTCGTCCGGCATCGACGGGCTCATCGCCGCGCTGAACAAGAAAAACGCCGGCCCGCCGCCTGCGCCGAAGTGAGCGACGGCGTCGCTTCGCTGGAGGATGCCGGCGGCCGCTGGGCGCTGTCGGGCCCGCTGGTCATGGACACCGTCGCGCCCCTGTTGGGCGCGAGTGCGACGCGGCCCCTTCCCGAAACCGGCGTCATCGACATGACGAAGGTGCAGCGCGTCGACTCCGCGGCGGTGGCGCTGATGCTGGCGTGGAAGCGGCGCGCCACGGTCGAAGCCAAGCCGATCACGTTCGCAACCGTCCCCGCCAGCATCACCTCGCTCGCCGTGCTCTACGGAGTGGCGGACCTTCTCTGATCCGAGCCGTCGTCGCGTGATGCGTGTCTCGGCGCCCGGCGTGACCCAGTACCCGTGATCCGTGACCCCCGCGGTTGAAATCATCGATGTCGCGCGGCGCTTTGGCGAGATCCACGCGCTCGACGGCGTCGACCTGCAGGTCGAGCCCGGCGAGTTCTTCGGTCTGCTCGGTCCCAACGGCGCCGGCAAGACGACGCTCATCTCGGTTCTCGCCGGGCTTGTCCGAGCCGACCGCGGGACTGCGCGCGTGCTCGGGCACGACGTCGTCGCCGATTATCGCAAGGCCCGGCGCATGCTCGGCGTCGTGCCGCAGGAGCTCGTCTTCGACCCGTTTTTCTCGGTCCGCGAGACCTTGCGCCTTCAGGCGGGGTATTTCGGCATCCGCGACAACGACGCCTGGATCGACGAGATACTGCATCACCTCGGGCTGACCTCGCGCGCCAATGCCAACATGCGCGCGCTCTCCGGCGGCATGAAGCGGCGCGTGCTGGTCGGGCAGGCGCTGGTGCACAAGCCGCCGGTCATCGTGCTCGACGAGCCCACCGCCGGCGTCGACGTCGAGCTGCGGCAAAGCCTGTGGGCGTTCATCCGCAAGCTCAACCGCGACGGCCACACCATCATCCTCACCACGCATTACCTCGAGGAAGCCGAGGCGCTGTGCAACCGCATCGCCATGCTCAAGGCGGGGCGGGTGGTAGCGCTGGACACGACGCAGAACCTGCTCTCGAGCTTCGCCGGGGTCACCGTGCGGGTGACGGCCAGCGCGCTGCCCGACGGACTGGGAGTCGCACGTGCAGCGTCGCGAGGAGTCGACGTACCTGCTCACGCTTCGCCGGATACGACGAGCTCGAGCGACTTGCTGGCGGCTTTCCGGCAGCGCGGCATCGCGATCTCCGAGCTGTCACTGCAGGAAGCCGACCTCGAGCAGGTGTTCCTGCGCATCATGAAGCGGGCGGCCTGAATGCTGCGCGTGTTCGGGTCCGGCTGGAGCGCGCTGTTCTACAAGGAGCTGCTGCGCTTCTGGAAGGTGAGCTTCCAGACCATCCTCGCGCCGATGCTCACCTCGCTGCTCTACCTGCTGATCTTCTCGCACGTGCTCGAGTCGCACGTCTCGGTGTTCGACGGACGCGTGCGCTACACCGCCTTCCTGGTGCCGGGCCTGGTGATGATGTCGGTGCTGCAGAACGCGTTTGCCAACAGCTCGTCGTCGCTCATCCAGTCCAAGATCACCGGCAACCTCATCTTCGTGCTGCTGCCGCCGCTTTCGCCGCTGGACATCTTCGCCGCGTACGTGCTCGGTGCGATGGTGCGCGGCCTGGTCGTCGGACTCGGCGTCTTCATCGTCACGCTCTGGTTCGTGCCGCTGTCGCTGCGAGCACCCGCTGTGGGCGCTGGCGTTCGCCCTGCTCGGCAGCGCCATCCTTGGAATGCTCGGCCGTGATCGCCGGTATCGTCGCCGACAAGTTCGACCAGGTCGGGGCATTCCAGAATTTCCTGATCATGCCGCTGACGTTCCTGTCCGGGCGTCTTCTACTCGATTCACTACGCTGCCGGAGTTCTGGCAGGCGCTGTCGCGATTCAATCCGTTCTTCTATATGATCGACGGCTTTCGCTACGGGTTTTTCGGCATGTCCGACGTCGCGCCGTGGGTGAGCCTCGCGATCGTGGCGACGTGCTGCGCGGCGCTGGCGGCGCTGACGCTGGCCATGCTCAGGAGCGGCTACAAGCTGCGCCACTGATCCGGCCATGACCACACCGCAATCCATCCGCGACGCGATCGCCGCATCGCTCGACTGCTCGCTGCTCGAAGTCGATGGCGACGGCCAGCATTTCCAGGCGCGCATCGTCAGCACCGCGTTCGAGGGACAGAGCCGCATCAAGCGTCACCAGATCGTCTATGCCGCGCTGGGCGATCGCATGCGCTCCGAGATCCACGCGCTGTCGATGCAGACGCTTACACCCGAAGAGCACGCCAGGCTTGGATAAGCTCGCCATCGACGGCGGCGTCGCGCTGCGCGGGGAAGTGCGCGTGTCCGGCGCCAAGAACGCGGCGCTGCCCATCCTCTGCGCGTCGCTGCTCACCGCCGAGCCGCTGACGATCTCCTGCGTTCCCGAGCTCAACGACGTGCGCACCATGCGCTCGCTGCTGGCGCAGATGGGCGTGCGCGCGGAAGCCGACGCCGACACGCTGACGATGTCCGCGGCGCGCATCGAATGGCCGCTCGCTCCCTACGAAATGGTCAAGACCATGCGCGCATCGATCCTGGCGCTCGGTCCCTTGCTGGCGCGTTGCGGCGAGGCACGTGTCTCGCTGCCCGGCGGCTGCGCGATCGGGCTGCGCCCGGTGGACCAGCACATCAAGGGCCTGCAGGCGATGGGTGCCGAGATCGACCTCGATCACGGCTACATCGACGCCAAGGCCGCGCGGCTGACCGGCACGCGATTCGTCTTCGATCTGGTCACAGTCACCGGCACGGAAAATCTGATGATGGCGGCGACGCTGGCGAGCGGGACGACGGTCCTCGAGAACGTCGCGCGCGAGCCCGAGGTCGCCGACCTCGCCGATTGCCTCAACGCCATGGGCGCGCGCATCGTCGGCGCCGGCACCGACCGCATCGTGATCGAAGGCGTCGACGCATTGCACGGCGCGACTCACGCGGTGATGCCCGATCGCATCGAGACGGGGACGTTTCTCGCCGCCGCGGCGGCCACCGGCGGCAATGTCGTGCTGCGCGGGACGCGTCCCGACACGCTCGGCGCGATCGTGGAGAAGCTCAGCGAAGCGGGCGCGCGCATCGAGATCGACGGAGGCGACATGCGCGTCTCGCGCGACGCGCCGCTGAGCGCGGTCACGTTGCGCACGGCGCCGTATCCCGCGTTCCCGACCGACATGCAGGCGCAGCTGATGGCGCTGATGACCGTAGCCGGCGGCGCGGCGGTGATCACCGAGACCATTTTCGAGAACCGCATGATGCACGTGCAGGAACTCAAGCGCCTCGGCGCCGACATCGAGGTCGAGGGCAACACCGCGATCGTCAAGGGTGTAGCCAAGCTGACCGGCGCCAACGTCATGGCGACCGACCTGCGCGCCTCGGCATGCCTGGTCATCGCCGGGCTCATCGCCGAGGGCCAGACGTGCATCGATCGCATCTACCATCTCGACCGCGGCTACGAGCGCATCGAGGACAAGCTCTCGGCGCTCGGCGCGCGCATCCGCCGCGTCGCGTGATCGGCGCGGCTCGCGCATCGATCGCCCCCGCGTCGCGGCGCCGATCGTCCATCCTGCATCGCAACTCAGCACCGCGTCGAGAAGCGCCTTCATGACGCAAGCCGGCAACCGCGCAGCGCCGGTCGCGATCCGGGCCGCGGCGGTCACCTTCACGGACGACCCTTTCACGGTTGGCGCCCAGGCGATGCGCTACGAGTCCGACGCCATCGTCGTCATGAGCGAAGGACGCATCGTCGACTTCGGCGCCGCCGCCGACGTGGCCGCACGCCTGCCCGCCGGCACCGAGGTAACCCGCTATCCAGGCTGCCTGATCAGCGCCGGCTTCATCGACGCGCACGTGCACTATCCCCAGACCCGCGTGATCGCCGCGTACGGCAAGCAGCTCCTCGACTGGCTCAACGACTACACCTTTCCGGCCGAGGCCGCGTTCTCCGACCCGGCGCACGCGCGCGAGGTGGCGCGCGTTTTCCTGCAGGAAGCTTTGCGCGCGGGCACCACCAGTTGCGCCGTCGTTTTGCACCGTGCATCCGCAATCGGTCGACGCCTTCTTCGAACAGGCGCAGGCGCTTCGCATGCGCGTGATCGCCGGCAAGGTGCTGATGGACCGCAATGCGCCCGAGGCGCTGCGCGACAGCGCGCGCTCCGGCTACGACCAGGGCAAGGCGCTGATCGCGCGCTGGCATGGTCGCGACCGGCTTTCCTATTGCGTCACCCCGCGCTTCGCGGCGACCAGCTCGCCGGAGCAGCTCGAAGCCGCGGGTGCGCTGTGGCGCGAGCATCCGGGGACCTACCTGCAGTCGCACATCGCCGAGAATCGCGGCGAGGTCGAATGGGTGCGCAAGCTCTTTCCCGAGCGCGCCGGCTATCTCGACGTGTACGACCACTTCGGCCTGCTCGGCCCGCGCGCCATCTACGGACATGGCATCTGGCTCTCCGAGGACGAATTCGCGCGCATGCACGCCACCGGCACCGCGATCGCGCACTGCCCGACGTCGAACACATTCCTCGGCAGCGGCCTTTTCCGGCTGCGCGATGCGCTGAAGCCGTCGCGCGCGGTGCGCGTCGCGCTCGCCACCGACATCGGCGGCGGCACGCGCTTCTCGATGTTGTCGACGATGCACGAGGCGTACAAGGTGGCGCAGCTCAACGGCACCTCGCTGACCGCGGCGCAGGCGTTCTATCTGGCCACGCGCGGTGCGGCGCGCGCGCTCTACATGGACGATCGCATAGGCAGCATCGCGCCCGGGATGGAAGCCGACCTGGTCGTGCTCGACCTGGCATCGACGCCGCTCATCGCCGAGCGCATGCGCCAGCTGCGACGACATCGAGCAGGCGCTTTTCGTGCAGATGACCCTCGGCGACGAGCGCGCGGTGCGCGCGACCTACGTCGCCGGCGCGATCGCCGCAGCGAGCCCGGGCCAGGCCAGCGCCTGAAAGCGTCGGGCCGGGTGCGTCGGGCGGGTGCCTCGGGCCTGCTAGAATGCTCGTTTTCGCGCGGCTCGCGTCGTGCGCCGCGGCGACCCACCGCGGCGAGTCCCGCCGCCGCCGCACGTCTCGCTCACCTCATCGCCCACGCTGCCGCGCACATGTCGCTCACCATCGCGCTCTCCAAGGGGCGCATCTTCGAAGAGGCGCTCGCGCTGCTCGCATCGGCTGGCGTCTCGCCGTCCGAGGATCCTGAATCCTCGCGCAAGCTCATCATCGGCAGCGAGCGTCCCGACGTGCGCTTCATCATCGTGCGCGCCTCCGACGTACCGACCTACGTGCAGCATGGCGCCGCCGACCTTGGCGTCGCCGGCAAGGACGTCCTGATCGAGCATGGCGGAGAAGGCCTGTACCAGCCCATCGACCTGGCACTCGGGCGCTGCCGGATGGTGATCGCGACGCGGCGCGACTTCGACTACGCGGGAGTGGTGAAGCGCGGCGGAAGACTGCGCGTCGCGACCAAGTACGTCACCACCGCGCGCGAGCATTTCGCCGCCAAGGGGATGCATGTCGACCTGATCCGGCTCTACGGCTCGATGGAGCTGGCGCCCCTGGTCGGTCTCGCCGAGGTGATCGTCGACCTGGTGAGCAGCGGCAACACGCTCAAGGCCAACGACCTGGTCGCGGTCGAGGAGATCATGCCGATCAGCGCGCGGCTGATCGTCAATCCGGCCGCGCTCAAGCTCAAGCGCGACGCGATGCAACCGCTGCTCGAGGCGATAGGCGCCGCGGTTGCCGCGACGGGCGCGGAGGTTGCGCATGGCTGAGCCTGCCGCGGCGATCCGCCGCCTCGACGCCGCCGATGGCGATTTCGACGCGGCGCTCGGCAGGCTGATCGCATTCGACACCGCGCAGGACGAGGCGATCGACACGTCGGTGGCGTCGATCGTCGCCGACGTGCGCGCGCGCGGCGACGCGGCGCTGCTCGAATACACCGCGCTGTTCGACCACGTGAAGGAGCACAGCGTCTCGGCGCTCGAGCTCGGCGCCGCGGAGCTCGACGCCGCGCTGGCAGGGCTGCCCGTCGCGCAGCGTGACGCGCTGGCCACGGCGGCGAGCCGCATCCGCGCCTACCACGAGCGCCAGCGCATCGAATCGTGGTCGTACACCGAGGCCGACGGCACGCGTCTGGGCCAGAACATCACGCCGCTGGACCGCGTCGGCGTCTATGTGCCGGGCGGCAAGGCGGCGTACCCGTCGACGGTGCTGATGAACGCGCTGCCGGCGCACGTCGCCGGCGTCGGCGAGATCATCATGGTCGTGCCCACGCCGCACGGCGTGCGCAATGCGCTGGTGCTCGCCGCGGCGAGCCTGGCGGGCGTGACGCGCGTGTTCGCGGTCGGCGGCGCGCAGGCGATCGCGGCGCTCGCCTACGGAACGGCGACGATTCCCGCGGTCGACAAGATCGTCGGCCCCGGCAACGCCTACGTCGCCGCGGCCAAGCGCCGGGTGTTCGGCGCGGTGGGCATCGACATGATCGCGGGTCCTTCCGAAGTCGTGGTGATCGCCGACGCGAGCGCCGACCCCGACTGGGTGGCGATGGACCTGTTCTCGCAGGCCGAGCACGACGAGGCCGCGCAGGCGATCCTGCTCTCGCCCGACGCGGCGCTGCTCGATCGCGTCGCCGCCAGCATCGCGCGCATGCTGCCCGGCGCTCGAGCGCAGGGACATCGTCGCCAAGTCGCTCGCGCAGCGCGGCGCGCTGATCCGGGTGCGCGACCTCGCCCGAGGCGTGCGCGATCGCCAACCGCATCGCGCCGGAGCATCTGGAGCTTGCCGTCGCCGATCCCGACGCGCTGGTGGGCACGATCCGCAACGCAGGCGCGATCTTTCTCGGGCACTACAGCTCGGAGGCGATCGGCGACTACTGCGCCGGTCCCAACCACGTGCTTCCCACTTCGCGCAGCGCGCGCTTCTCCTCGCCGCTCGGTGTGTACGATTTCCAGAAGCGCAGCAGCGTCATCGCGGTGTCGCGCGCCGGCGCGCGCACCCTCGGCGCCGTCGCATCGACGCTGGCGCGCGGCGAAGGATTGCCGGCGCACGCGCAAAGCGCCGAATACCGCATGTAAGCCATGAACGATCGTGCCCGCGGCATCGCCGCCGCCGAATACGTCGCTGCCGTCGTCCGTCCGGACGTGCGCGCGCAGACCGCTTATGTAGTCGCCGACGCGCACGGCATGGTCAAGCTCGATGCCAACGAGAACGCGCATCCCCTGCCTGCACCGGTGCGGGATCGGGTGATGGCCGCGCTCGCCGAGGTCGCGCTCAATCGGTATCCCGACGGGCCGTCATCGGCGACGGCAACGGCGGTGCGGAGCTGTTGCGGCTGGACGACGCCACGGCGCTTCTGCTCGGCAACGGTTCGGACGAGCTCATTTCGCTGGTGATCTCGCTGGTGGCGATGCCCGGCGCCTGCGTGCTCGCGCCGGAGCCGACGTTCGTGATGTACCGCGTCAGCTCGCAGCACGCGGGAGTGCGTTTCGCGGGTGTCGCGCTCAATCCGGATTTCACGCTGGACATGTCCGCGATGCTCGCCGCCATCGAGCGCGAGCGTCCCGCGGTGCTGTTCCTCGCTTCACCCAACAATCCCACCGGCGCGCGCTATCCGAGCCGCGATGTCGAGACGCTGATCCGCGCCGCGCCGGGGCTGGTCGTGGTCGACGAGGCGTATTCGGCGTTTGCCGACGATGCGTTCCTGCAGCGCGTCGGCGAGTTTCCCAACGTGCTGGTGATGGGGACGCTGTCCAAGATCGGGATGGCGGGGCTGCGCCTGGGCTATGTCGTCGGCGCATCGGAATGGATCGCCGAGCTGAACAAGCTTCGTCCGCCGTATAATGTGAACGCATTGACGCAGGCGGCGGTGGTCGCGCTGCTCGCCGATGCGGGCTGGATCGCGCAGCAGGGCGCGGCGATCCGGGCCGAGCGCGCCCGGCTGGCGGACGCGCTGGCGCGCCTTCCGGGAGTCCGCGTGTTCGCCTCGCAGGCCAACTTCATCCTGATCCGCGTCGGCGCCGCCCGGCGGATGTTCGACGCGCTCAAGCAGCGCGGGGTACTGGTGAAAGACGTGTCGGGCAGCCATGCGCTGCTCGCCGATTGCCTGAGAATCACCGTGGGCACCGCCGAAGAGAACGAGATCCTGATGGCTCGGATGCGCGAGCTTTGCGCGGGGAAGGCTCATGAGCGCCGACGGGCCGGCCCAAGGCGCTCGCCCTCGAAGGGGGAAGTCGCGCGACGACTCGGCGGGTGGAGAATGAGCACCACGACCCGCCCCGCCTCCGCGGCGAAGGGCCGCGCCGCGCGCGTCGAGCGCACCACCCGCGAGACGTCGATCGTGGTCAGCGTCGACTTCGACGGCAGCGGCCGCGCCGACGTCGCCACCGGCGTGCCCTTTCTCGATCACATGCTCGACCAGGTGGCGCGTCACGGCATGCTCGATCTCGCGGTCGCCGCCAAGGGCGACCTGCACATCGACGGCCACCACACGGTCGAGGACATCGGCATCACCTTCGGGCAGGCGGTCAAGCAGGCGCTGGGCGACCGCGCGGGCCTGACCCGCTATGGACACGCCTACGTTCCGCTCGACGAAGCGCTGTCGCGGGTCGTGCTCGACCTGTCGGGGCGGCCGGGCCTCGAGTACCACGTAACTTTTACGCGTCCGATGATCGGCGCCTTCGACGTCGACCTCACGCACGAGTTCTTCCAGGGCTTCGTCAACCACGCGCTGGTCACGCTGCACGTCGACAACCTGCGGGGCGCCAACGCGCACCACCAGGCGGAGACCGTGTTCAAGGCGTTCGCCAAGGCGTTGCGCGCGGCCACGACCCCCGACCCGCGCGCCGCGGGCAGCGTTCCATCCACCAAGGGCACGCTCTAGTTCCAGCGCGGAGTACCGACGTTGAGGCCGGACATCGCCGTCGTCGACTACGGCATGGGCAACCTTCGCTCGGTGGCGAAGGCGCTCAGGCACGTCGCTCCCGAGCGCAACATCTGTCGTCACCGCCGACCCGGCGGTCATCCGCGACGCGTCGCGCGTCGTGCTCCCGGGGCAGAGCGCCATGCCGGACTGCATGCGCTGCCTCAACGCCAGCGGGCTGCGCGAAGTTGTCCTGCAGGTCTGCCGCGACCGTCCCTTCCTCGGCATCTGCCTGGGCCTGCAGATGCTGTTCGACGAAAGCGAAGAGGGTCCGACGCCGTGCCTGGGGGTCCTGCCCGGCCGCGTCGAGCGCTTTCCCGCGACCGGCATGACCGACGCCGCCGGCGCCAGGCTCAAGGTTCCGCACATGGGCTGGAGCCGCGTGCACCAGGCAAGGCCGCACGCGCTCTGGCGCGGCATCGCCGACGCCACCCGCTTCTATTTCGCGCACAGCTACTATCCGGTGCCGGATGACAGCACGATGACCTTCGGCAGCGTCGACTATCCATCGGCGTTTACTTGCGCGATTGCAAGCGCTACTATCTTTGCCGTGCAGTTCCATCCCGAGAAAAGCCACCGCGCCGGTCTTCAGCTGCTCTCCAATTTCGTCGTCTGGGACGGGCGCGACTGACTCTTGCTGTTCGTCCGGCCGTGCCCTCACCGCCGCCATGCACATCATTCCCGCGATCGACATCAAGGACGGACATTGCGTCCGCCTGCGTCAGGGCGACATGCATTCGGCGACCGTGTTCTCCGAGGATCCCGCGGCGATGGCGCAGCACTGGCTCGAGCTCGGCGCCGAGCGCCTGCACATCGTCGATCTCAACGGCGCGTTCGCCGGCAAGCCGAAGAACGAATCGGTGATCCGCGAGGTTGTGAGCGTCATCGGCGAGGAGATCCCGGTCCAGCTCGGCGGCGGCATCCGCGACCTGGACACCATCGAGCGCTATCTCGACGACGGCATCACCTACGTCGTCATCGGCACCGCCGCGGTGAAGAACCCCGGCTTCCTGCACGACGCGTGCTACGCGTTTCCCGGGCACATCATCGTCGGGCTCGACGCGCGCGAGGGCAAGGTCGCCACCGACGGATGGTCGAAGATGACGGGGCACGACGTCGTCGACCTCGCCAAGAAATTCGAGGACTACGGCGTCGAGGCGATCGTCTACACCGACATCGGCCGCGACGGCATGCTGACCGGCGTGAACGTCGAGGCCACGGTAAAGCTCGCGCGCGAGCTCAAGGTGCCGGTGATCGCCAGCGGCGGGATCAACAGCCTGTCGTGCATCAAGGAGCTCGCCAGCTTCGAGAGCGACGGAGTCGTCGGCGCCATTGCCGGTCGCGCGCTCTACGAAGGCACGCTCGATTTCAAGGATGCCCTGAAAGCGGCCAAGGGCGGCGGCAAGTAGCGGCGCGAGCCCGGCGAGGCGCGAAGCGCGGATCGACGGCAAAGCGAGTCGCGGCTGCGGCCGATTCGACGCTGCCAGATTTTCAACGGATCGAAAAAGAGGCCGCCGGCACACGCCTCACCCGGACACATCATGGCCCTCGCCAAGCGCATCATTCCCTGCCTCGACGTCGCGCACGGCCGCGTGGTGAAGGGCGTCAACTTCGTGAATCTTCGCGACGCCGGCGATCCCGTCGAGGTGGCGCGCCGCTACGACGACCAGGGCGCGGACGAGCTCGCGTTCCTCGACATCAAGGCCAGCGTCGAGACGCGCTCGCTGCTCTACGAAATGATCGAGGCGGTGGCCGACCAGGTGTTCATCCCGCTCACCGTCGGCGGCGGCGTCGCGCACGTCGACGACATCCGCGCGCTGCTCAATGCCGGCGCCGACAAGGTCAGCATCAATACCGCCGGCGTGAAGGATCCCGAGCTCATCGCGCGCGCCGCGTCACGCTACGGCGCGCAGTGCATCGTCGCCGCGATCGACGCGCGCCAGGCCGCGCCCGGACGCTGGGAGGTCTACACGCACGGCGGGCGCAACGCGACCGGGCATCGACGCGATCGAGTGGGCGCGCCGCGTGGTGGCGCTGGGCGCGGGCGAGATCCTGCTCACCAGCATGGATCGCGACGGCATGAAGTCCGGCTTCGACATCGCGCTCACGCGCGCGGTGTCCGACGCCGTCGACGTGCCGGTGATCGCGTCGGGCGGCGTGGGCACGCTCGCGCATCTCGTGGAGGGCATCACCGAAGGCGGTGCCGACGCGGTGCTGGCAGCGTCGATCTTCCACTACGGCGAGTTCACCGTCGGCCAGGCGAAGGCGGCGATGGCAGCGGCGGGCATCGAGACGCGCGCATCATGAGCGAATCATGAACAATGCGTGGCTCGACGAGATCAGGTGGAACGCCGACGGGCTCGTTCCGGCGATCGCGCAGGATGCGCTGAGCGGCGAAGTGCTGACGCTGGCGTGGATGAACCGCGACGCGCTGGAGAGAACCGCGCGGACGCTTCTCGCCCATTACTGGTCGCGCTCGCGCAGCGCGCTCTGGCAGAAGGGAGAACAGTCCGGACACGTGCAGCGCGTGCGCGAGATCCGCCTGGACTGCGACAACGACAGCGTACTGCTGCTCGTGGAACAGGAGGGCGGAATCGCCTGTCATACCGGACGGCGCCGCTGTTTTTTCCAGCGGCTGGAGGACGGCGCGTGGCAGGTCGTCGAACCGGTGCTCAAGGACCCGAAGGCGATCTATGGAAAACAGTGAAGACACTCTCATGCGCCTGGCCGCGAAGATCGAGTCGCATCGCAATGCCGACCCGGTGAAATCCTATGTCGCGACGCTGTTCGCGAAGGGCGACGACGCGATCATCAAGAAGATCGGCGAGGAGGCCACCGAGGCGGTCATGGCCGCGAAGGATGGTGATAAGATGCGCATCAAGTCGGAGCTGGCCGACCTCTGGTTTCACTGCCTGGTCCTGTTGGCGCGTCACGGGATGGGGCCGCGCGATGTTCTGGCGGAGCTCGAGCAGCGCGAGGGCATCTCGGGAATCGACGAAAAGGCCTCGCGCGCAGGGGTCCGCGGCGCCGGGACGCTGACGCGCCTGCCGCGTGCCTTCCCACAACCATCATGGATGACTGCATATTCTGCAAGATCGTGCGTGGCGAGATTCCCTCGAAGAAGGTCTACGAGGACGACGAGATGCTCGCCTTTCACGACATCCATCCCCAGGCGCCGGTGCATTTCATGCTGATCCCCAAGAAGCACATCACCTCGCTGGCGCACACTACGACCGACGATGCGGGCGTTCTGGGCCGCATGCTGGCGATATCCGGCCGTCTGGCGGGCGAGCAAGGCGCCCGCGACGGCTTTCGCACCATCATCAATTCCGGCCGTGTCGGGTGCCAGGACGTGATGCACCTGCACATTCATGTGCTGGGCGGCACCGAGCCGCTTGGTAGAATGCTGCCGCGCATCTAAACGGACAAAGCCGCGAAGGAGGTTCCATCATGGGTGGACTGAGCATTTGGCATTGGCTCATCGTGTTGCTCGTCGTCGTGCTGATCTTCGGCACCAAGAAGTTGCGCAACATCGGGCAGGACCTCGGAGGCGCGGTCAAGGGCTTCAAGGAAGGCATGAAGACCGGCGATGGCGCAGCCGCCGAACCGCCCGCGCCGGACGCGCCTCCCGCATCGCAGCAGATCGCGGGGCAGACGATCGAAGGCGAAGTGAAAAAAGAAAAGACGTTGTAGTTGAGTCCGGCGCCGGGGATCCTGCCGTTGGAGCGCGCATCGCGCGCGGCGTCCGGCGTGAATGACCGGCGCGTGCCACCCGCGACCGACCGGTCGTTTCGCCGGGATCCCGATCCCGATGTTTGACATCGCTTTCAGCGAAATCGCGCTCATCGCCGTGGTGGCGCTGGTGGTCATCGGCCCCGAGCGCCTGCCCAAGGTGGCGCGCACGCTCGGCCACATGTTCGGGCGCCTCCAGCGCTACGTGAGCGACGTCAAGGCCGACATCAACCGCGAGATCGAGCTCGACGAGCTGCGCAAACTCAAGTCGGAAGTGCAAAGCGCGGCGCAGGACATCGAGCGCTCGGTTTCGCAGGCGGCGAGCGAGGTCGGAAGCGAGGTGCGCGCCGTCGAGCACGAGCTCAATGCCACCGCGGCGGATGCCGCGACTCCCGTCCCGGATCCAGGCACGCGCGCCGATGCGAGCGCTGTCGCGCCACCGGCCGCCGGCGCGCAGTCCGGCGCGCAGTCCGGCGAACCGCTCCGCCGAGCCCGCAGCCAAGCCGTCGCCGCGGGCGGACGCGGACGCACCGCCGCGCCAGTCGTCGCTGCCCGGCCTCGACCTCCTCTGACTCAGCACCGTGGCCGACCCGAGCTCACATCCGGACGAAACGCAGGAAACGTTCATCTCGCACCTGGTCGAGCTGCGCAGCCGGCTGCTGCGCGCGATCGTCGCCGTCGTCGTCGTGCTGCTGTGCCTGTTCCCGTTCGCCAAGGAAATCTACGCGTTCCTGGCGGCGCCGCTGCTGCGCTCGTTGCCCAGCGGCAGCACGATGATCGCCACCGACGTGACGGGGACGTTCTTCGTTCCGCTCAAGGTGACGCTGATGGCCGCGTTCCTGGTCGCGCTGCCGTACGTGCTCTACCAGATGTGGGCGTTCGTCGCGCCGGGGCTCTACAAGCACGAGCAGCGGCTCGCCGCCCCCGTGATCATCTCGAGCGTGTTCTTTTTCGCGCTCGGCATGTGCTTCGCCTACTTCGCCGTGTTCCCGGTGGCGTTCGGGTTCTTCGCCGGCTACACGCCCGCCGGCGTGCAGATGATGACCGACATCGACAAGTACCTGTCGTTCGTGCTCACCATGTTCATCGCCTTCGGGCTGACCTTCGAGGTGCCGGTGGTCGTGATCGTGCTCGTGCGCCTGGGCGTGGTGAGCCTGCAGACGCTGCGCTCGATACGCGGCTACGTCATCGTCGGCGCGTTCGTGGTGGGCGCGATCTTCACGCCCCCCGATATCCTGTCGCAGGTGATGCTGGCGGTGCCGCTGTGGCTGCTCTACGAGCTGGGATTGCTGGTGGCGCGCTTCATCACCGTGACCAAGCGCGAGCCGGAGCAGGTCGAGAAGACGCTGTAAGCGGTTCGCGCCTGCGCGCGCGCGCTTACGAGGCGCGCACCTTCGGCCGCTTGCCGACGGTGACTTCGAGCTCGACCGGTTTTTTCTCGCGCAGCACCTTGAGCTTCGCCTGGCGTCCCCGGCGTCAGCGCGGCGATCTGCGCGAGCAGCGTGGTGAGATCGTGCGTGGGCTTGCCGTCGAGCTCGAGCACGACGTCGCGCGCCTGCATGCCGGCGGCCTCGGCAGGTCCGCGCCGCAGCACCGAGCGGATCAGCACGCCGTCGCGCGTTGGGCAACGACAGCGCCGAAGCGAGCTCGGGCGTGAGCTCCTGCGGCTCGATGCCGAGCCATCCCCGCGTGACTTCGCCGTCGCGGATGATCTGCTCGAGAACGCTGCGGGCGATGGTGATCGGGATGGCGAAGCCGATGCCCTGCGATCCGCCGCTTTGCGAGTAGATCACGCTGTTGATGCCGATGAGGTTGCCGCCGCTGTCGACCAGCGCGCCACCGGAGTTGCCGGGATTCACCGCGGCGTCGGTCTGGATGAAGTCCTCGAAGCGATTGATGCCGAGGTGGTTGCGGCCGAGCGCGCTGACGATGCCGTGCGTCACCGAGCCGCCGAAGTCGAACGGACTGCCGATCGCGAGCACGGCGTCGCCGACCTGCACGTTCTCGAGCTTGCCGAAGGTCACCGCCGGAAGGTTCTTGCCGTCGGTCTTGAGCACCGCGAGGTCGGATTCCGGATCGCTGCCGCGCACGGTGGCGCGCATGCGCCGCCCGTCGGCGAGCACGAGCTGTATGTCGTCGGCGTCCTCGATCACGTGATTGTTGGTGAGCACGTAGCCTTCGCTGCTGACGATCACTCCCGAGCCGAGGCTCGTCGATCGCCGCGGTCCTCCGTCGGGCAGCCCCGGGAAGAATCGCCGCATGATCGGATCGTCGGCGAGCGGATTGCGCTGCCTGACCTCCTTGCTGGTGTAGATGTTGACGACCGATGGCATCGCCTTGCGCGCCGCGTCGGCGAGGCTCTCGATCTTGGGCGCAGCGACGGCGGTGGGAGCTTCCTCGATGAGCACGATGTTGTTGCGCCCGGTGAAGCGCGTGAGCAGATCGGGCCGCAGCGTGACCACGACGAAAAGCACCGCCAGGCAGATCGTGGCGACTTGGGCAAACAACAGCCAGAAGCGGCGAAGCATCGCGCGACCCGGGTATGAGGTACCGAAATTATAGTCTCGGCGTGCCGCATTGCAGCATCCCCGGCGCTTTCAAGGGCTGGCCACGCATGGCGGCCTGGCCGCTAACCTATTGTTTCGGCGTATCTTTTGGCGCCTTTTTGCTTGCGAGGCTTTCGGAAAACGTTGTAAAACTTTATACTTCGCCGGTTTGAGATCGCCTGTCGGAGCTTAAAGGGGAGCAACTTCAGGCGAACGTGCCAGCGGCTTTCCCGAAATGGACCGCGAGTCTCTTCGCGTGCCACCCCAGTTCGCCTCAGTTCGCCTCAGTTTGCTTCAGCTTGCATCAACAAGGAAACCGGTTCGATGGCACCAGACGGCAACATGAATCGCAAGGACGATGGCGCGGTTGACCGGAAGAAACGCCGATTCCTGATCGGCGCGACAGCAGCGGTGGGAGGCGTCGGCGTCGTCGCCGCGGTGCTGCCGCTGGGCTGGAGCATGGCGCCCAGCGAGCGCGCGAAGGCAGCCGGTGCGCCGGTCGAGGTCGACATCAGCAAGCTCGAGCCCGGACAGCAGATCAAGGTCGAGTGGCGCGGCAAGGTGGTGTGGGTGATCAATCGCACGCCGACGATGCTCTCCAACCTTCCCAAGCTCGACAGCCAGCTCGCCGATCCGAATTCCAAGGATTCGATTCAGCCCGCGGACTGCAAGAACGGCAATCGCTCGATCAAGCCCGAGATCTTCGTCGCCGTCGGCATTTGCACGCACCTCGGATGCTCGCCGACGTATCGGCCCGACATCGCGCCCGCGGACCTCGGCCCGGAATGGCTGGGCGGCTTTTTCTGCCCCTGCCACCAGTCCAAGTTCGACCTGGCGGCGCGCGTCTACAAGGGCGTTCCCGCGCCGACCAATCTCACCATTCCACCGTACAAGTTCCTGAGCAACACGAGGATCGTCGTCGGCGTGGACAGCAAGTCGGCCTAAGGCGGAGCGCGTACCCATGCAAAGAATCCTCGACTGGATCGACGACCGCTTCCCGCTGACCGCGCTGTGGAAGTCGCAGGTCTCCGAGTACTACGCGCCGAAGAACTTCAACTTCTGGTACTTCTTCGGCTCGCTCGCGCTGGTCGTGCTGGTGATGCAGATCGTCACCGGCATCTTCCTCACGATGAACTACAAGCCCGACGCGACCAAGGCGTTCGAGTCGGTCGAGTACATCATGCGCGACGTCGCCGGCGGATGGTTCATCCGCTACGCGCACTCCACCGGCGCGTCGGCGTTCTTCATCGTCGTGTACCTGCACATGTTCCGCGCGCTGCTCTACGGCAGCTACCGCAAGCCGCGCGAGCTCCTGTGGATCGTCGGCTGCTTCATCTACCTCGCGCTGATGGCCGAGGCGTTCTTCGGCTACCTGCTTCCGTGGGGCCAGATGTCGTACTGGGGCGCGCAGGTGATCGTCAACCTGTTCTCGACCGTGCCGGTCATCGGCGACGACCTCGGCACGTGGATCCGCGGCGACTACACGGTGTCGGACGTGACGCTCAACCGCTTTTTCGCGTTCCATGTCATCGCGGTGCCGCTGGTGCTGCTGCTGCTGGTGGTGGTGCACCTGATGGCGCTGCACGAGGTCGGCTCGAACAATCCGGACGGCGTCGAGATCAAGGATCGCAAGGATCCGGCGACGGGACATCCGGTCGACGGCATTCCCTTCCATCCGTACTACACGGTGAAGGACCTGGTCGGCGTCGTCGTGTTCCTGGCCATTTTCTCGATCGTGCTGTTCTTCTGGCCCGATGGCGGCGGCTACTTCCTCGAGGCCAACAACTTCATCCCGGCCAATCCGCTGCAGACGCCGGAGCACATCGCGCCGGTGTGGTACTTCACGCCGTTCTACGCGATGCTGCGCGCGGTGCCGTCGTTCATGAATTCGCAATTCTGGGGCGTGCTGGTGATGGGGGCGGCGGTGGTGATCCTGTTCTTCATGCCCTGGCTCGATCGCGGCAGGGTCAAGTCGATCCGCTATCGCGGCACGCTCTACAAGGGTTGGCTGGCGGCTTTCGTGGTGAGCTTCCTGATCCTCGGCTACCTGGGGGTCGTTCCGGTGACCGTGTGGGGTCAGTTCAGCGAGAAGATTCCGCTGCTCGGCACCGCCGACAAGGCCACCGTGGTGGCGCGCGTTCTCACCGTCGTCTACTTCCTGTTCTTCCTGCTCATGCCGTGGTACACCGCGCGCGACAAGACCAAGCCGGTTCCGGAAAGGGTGACCGGATGATGAACGCGCTCGCACGAATCAGCGCAGTGCTGTTGCTCGTCGTGGCTGGAGCGGCGGCGGGCAGCGAATCCGGCCCGCGCCTGGAGCCGGCGCCGGCGCATCGTCTCGACGTCGAGTCGGTACAGCGCGGCGCGGGCCACTTCGTGAACTACTGCCTGAGCTGCCACAGCGCGCAGTACATGCGCTACAACCGGCTCACCTCGCTGGGCCTGAGCGAGCAGCAGATCAAGGACAACCTGATGTTCGCGACCGACAAGGTCGGGTCGGCCATGATCTCGCCGATGAGCAAGGCCGACGGTGCGGCGTGGTTCGGTGTTTCGCCGCCCGATCTCTCGGTCGAGGCGCGCGTGCGCGGCAAGGACTGGCTGTACAGCTATCTGCTGGCGTTCTACGAGGACGACAAGGCGCCGACCGGCTGGAACAACCTGGTCTTCCACGGCGTGGCGATGCCGCACGTGCTGTGGAACCTGCAGGGCACGCAACAGATCGTCGAGACCGAATACGAAGACCTCGAGAAAGCCGAGGCCGCGGTCATCGCCGCGAAGGGCCTCGCGCTTGCCGAGCGCGTTCCCGGCGGCAAGTACGTGGTGAAGACGCTGGCCATCGAGACACCCGGCTCGATGTCGTCGGTGGAATACCGCCGCTTCGTCGCCGACCTCGTCAACTATCTCGACTACATGTCCGAGCCGGCGCGCAACGAGCGCATCAATATCGGCATCGTCGTGCTGATCTACCTTGGCGTCCTGTTCGTGTTCGCCTACGCGCTCAAGCGCGCCTACTGGAAAGACGTCCACTGACAGCACGCCATTCACGCGGGGCAGGAGCGCCGCTCCTGCCCCGCGCATTTCGACGGGCGCATCGCGCGACCCGTGGAGGAGAAAAATAAATGATGACACTCTATTCCGGGACCACCGACCCTTTCAGCCAGCGCTGCCGCATCGTGCTGCACGAGAAGGGCATGGACTTCCAGATCATCGACGTCGACCTCGACCACAAGCCCGAGGACCTGGCGGTGATGAATCCGTACAACCAGGTGCCGGTGCTGGTCGAGCGCGACCTGGTGCTGCACGAGTCCAACATCATCAACGAGTACATCGACGAGCGCTTCCCGCATCCGCAGCTGATGCCCGCGGACCCGGTGATGCGCGCCCGCGCGCGACTGTTCCTGCACCGCTTCGAGAAGGAGCTGTTCTCGCACATCGACACGCTCGAGGGCAACAACCAGAAGCAGCTCGACAAGGCGCGCGGGCTGGTGCGCGACAGCCTGCTGCAGATCGCGCCGGTGTTCGCCAAGCACAAGTTCATGCTCGGCGAGGAATTCTCCATGCTCGACGTGGCGATCACCCCGCTGTTGTGGCGCCTCGACTACTACGGCATCCAGCTGCCGAAGCCGGCGGCGCCGCTGATGAAGTACGCCGAGCGATTGTTCTCGCGGCCGGCATTCATCGAGGCGCTGACCAGCGCGGAGCGGGGGATGCGCAAGTAACGCGGCGGCCGGGCGCCTGCGTCACTTCCGCTCGGATGTTGCCCTGTAGTATGCTTTCCCCATGTCCGAGCAATCCGCCAAGCCGTACCTGATCCGCGCCATCTGCGAATGGTGCGCCGACAACGGGCTCACTCCGTATCTCGCGGTGAAGGTCAACGCGCAGACGCGCGTGCCGGCGGCGTTCGTCAAGAACGGCGAGATCGTGCTCAACATCAGCCGCGGCGCGACGCGCAAGCTCACCGTCGACAACGACCTGGTGCAGTTCACGGCGCGCTTCAACGGCGCGTCGCAGGAGGTCGCGGTGCCGATGACGGCGGTCTCCGGCATCTTCGCCAAGGAATCGGGCTACGGCTTTGCGTTCAGCGTCCACCCCGATCCGGTCGAATCGCTCGACGCGGCCACCGCGCCGACGCAGGGCACCGTCGTCGAGCCGACGCCGGTCGAAGGCAAGGCTCGCGGCCGCCCGAAGCACCTGCAAGTCGTAAAATAGCGGTTCGCGATCGCGTCAGACGATCCCGCGCGCGAGTCGCGATCGATGCGCGTTTTCCCGTGCACCGCCGGCATAGCTCAGTTGGTAGAGCAGCGGTTTTGTAAACCGTTGGTCGTGGGTTCGATTCCTACTGCCGGCACCAAAAAAATCAGAAACGTTGAGGATTGACGACCGACTCTAGCCCCCCAGTCGAGGCGCCACGTCGCTCAAACGTGGCGCAGATCCTGCAGCGGAAGTGTTCGATCCTGACCCGACGCAAAGCGAGTTGGTTGAAGCGCACGCTGACTGACGGTGGAGCCGCGCTTCACTGAGCTTCCCAGGCCTCGACTTCGGCGATGCGCGTCCATGACCAGCCTCCGACGGCCGTGACGTTGATACGAATCTGATCGGTGCTAAACGGTGCGAACGTCACTGTGCGCTTGCAGAGATCGTTGTCCGCCACGGTGGCGAGGGTCACCCAGTTGTTGCCATTCCAGCCCTCGACCGTAAAGTCAACAACGACGTATACAAAACAATTGTCGGTGTCCGTTGGGTCGATGCCTCCAAAATGGTTGAGTTCTTCTTGAACAGAATAGACGACAACGCGATCGATCGTCTTGTTTCCAAAAAAATTGATCTGTACCACGTCAGGAAATTCGTCAGTCGTATCATCCGACCAAAAGGAATCGAAGCCCGAGCGCCTGTCGTCAATGAGTTTGCTAGCCGAGGAAGGGTCAAAGTCGCCCCAACCGGTGCTCGATGCCGAAGCCACGGCGCCGCTCGTAGCAAGTGCCACGTTCTGCGCTGGGCCCCGGTATTGAATGCCTTGATAGGGTGTTTCTGCTGCCTGCAACGAGCCAGCCGTGACGAGAGCCAGTGCCGTGATGAGTCCGAGTGAGACAAGCTGCGAAGAAACGCGCTTCATGGTATTTCTCCTGATTGATTGTTCGACTGCTGGATATGGGTTTGGATCTCGGTGAAGCGGAGATCGCTTTGCAGTCTAGGCAGCAGGCGTGTTAGCGGAACTTCATCAGGCGAGCAATGTCGTTTCATGTGTATCGTGCCGGTGATTGCGGACCACAGTCGTCGTCACAGCTTGCTGCGGCCAAGTTGTCGTGCCCCAGACGCGGTCGTAAACTCAAGTCGTGCAAATGAAGACGACACAGCAGAAGATGGCTCTCGCGCTGGAGCACTACACCAGCGGACGCCTGCGCGATACCGAGGGACTGTGTCGTGAAATCCTGGACGTCCAGCCGCAGCACGCCGAAGCGCTGCATCTGCTGGGAGTGCTCGCGCATCGGACCGGGCATGTCGATGCAGCTGTCGATCTGGTTCGACGCGCCATCGCGAATGCCCCGCGTGTGGCCGAGTACTACAGCAACCTCGGCGTGATGCTCACAAGTCAGGGGCGTCTCGACGACGCCGCGACCGCCTGTCGCGAGGCACTGGGGCACTACCCTGATCTGCCCGAGGCGCACTACAACCTCGGCAACGCATTACAGGTGGCAGGACAGCTGGAGGCGGCACAGGCATCGTATCAACAGGCGCTCTCGCGCAAACCCGACTATCCGCAGGCATACAACAATCTCGGCAATGTGCTGTCGGCGCTGGGAAGTCCGGCGGCGGCAGCTCAAGCGTACGGCGAGGCCGTGCGGCTGAAACCCGATTACGCCCCGGCGCGCAGCAATCTAGCCAATGCGTTGCAGAACCTGGGACGTCTGGATGAGGCGCTCACTGAACACCGACGAGCCGTCGAGAGCGCACCTACCGTGCCGGAAATCCGAAGCAACATGATCTTGAGCATGTATTACCCGGCGGACGCCGATGCGCGCGCCATCCTCGCGGAATCGCGGCGGTGGGACCAGCTGCACGCCGAGCCGTTGCGGAGCCAGATCCGCCCGTTGCGCAACGATCGATCCCCTGAACGGCCGTTGCGTATCGGTTTCGTCTCTCCGGACCTGCGCATGCACTCGGTGGCGTTCTTTCTGCTGCCCTTGCTCGAAGCGCATGACCGGGAGAATTTCCATGTCACCTGCTATGCGACCAATGCCCGGGCCGACGACGCAACTGGACGGCTGCGGGCGTGTAGCGATGACTGGCGCGTGCTTGTCGGCTTGTCCGACGACGAAGCCGCACAGCGCATCCGTGACGATCGGATCGACATCCTCGTCGACCTGAGTAACCATACCGCCGGCAATCGACTTCCGGTTTTTGCGCGCAACCCTGCGCCGGTGCAGGTGACGTACCTGGGGTTGACCGGCACTACCGGTCTGTCGAGCATCGACTACCGTCTCACGGACGCTTTGGTCGATCCGCCCGAAGGCCAAAACTTCTGCTCCGAAAGGCTCGTCCGGCTTCCCGACACCGCATGGTGCTTCACACCTCTGTCGGGAAGCCCACGCGTCGCTTCCCTGCCGGCGCTCGACAAGGGATACGTCACGTTCGGCAGCTTCAACAACATTGCAAAGATCACGCCGCGCGTTCTGTATCTGTGGGCACGCATTCTGCAGCAGGTGGACGCATCGCATCTGCAACTTGCCAGCGCCGCGTTCCGCGACGCGGAATCCTCACGGCGTTTTCGCGAATTCTTCGCCGGCAATGGAGTCGCGCCGGAGCGCATCGAGCTGCTGCCGGATGAACCCATTCCGTCGCTGCATCTTGAGCGGCATGCATCGCTGGACATCGCGCTGGACACATTTCCGTTCCAGGGCGTAACCACGACGTTCCTGGCGTTATGGATGGGCGTGCCGGTGGTGAGCCTTGCCGGCCAGAACCACATGACGCGCGCGGGTCTGAGCATCCTTTCGAACGCAGATCTGGAGGAGTTGGCGGCGCCGAGCTACGATGGCTACGTGCAGGCGGCAGTGGGACTCGCGGCGGATTTGCCGGCCTTGGCGACACTGCGCGCGACGCTGCGTCAGCGGATTCAGAATTCCGTGCTGATGGATTCCGCGCGCTTTGCCCGCAATGTCGAAGCGGCGTATCGCGACATGTGGCGTAGCTGGTGCGCGCAGAGGTGAGGTGTTGAGCGCCAGGCGGCCCGCGGCGGTCGTCGGTGGCCCCCAATTGATCGGAAGCTCCGACGTTGACGGACAAAAAACGCGCATGACGGCAGCTGAGGCGTCCCGCAACGGACTTGCGGTCACGGCTGCCATCGACAGGGCCTGCGACCAGTGGGCGAAGGGCGATGTCGACGGAGCGTTGGCCAGTTGCCGCCAGGCGCTCTCCTTCGACTCTTCGAGTGTTCCCGCGCTGGCCAACAGCGGAACGATCATGTGGCTCAATGGCGACGTCGCAGAAGCAGAGCGACTTTATGCGAGAGCGCACGAGCTCGATCCTGCGCATGTCGGCGTGATGCTCAATATCGCCACGTTGCGCGTGGAGGAAGGCGACCTGGAGCGTTCCATGCAATGGATCGAAAAGGCGGAGGCCGTCCGTCCCGGGAGTCCAGAAGTGATGTGGCGCAAGGCGCTGATCGAGCTCGCCACGGGCGACTACGTCAACGGGTGGACGCATTACGAGGCGGGTCTTGGTCATCAAGATAGGCGTGGCAGGGATCCCGGCTTCGGCACCTTGCCCTGGGATGGGGGCCCTTGCCGGCGTCTCCTGATCTGGCACGAGCAGGGACTGGGGGACACGGTCCAGTTCGTGCGCTACGCCAAGCTGTGCAAGGAACGCGTGGCAACGGTCGTCGTGCTTTGTCCAACCGAGCTGGTCTCGCTGCTCAAGCGCTGCCCCTTTGTCGACGATGCGGTCGATGCCGTGCGCGCAGGCGACTTCGATCAGCACATTTCGATCATGTCGCTACCGAATCGGTTCAAGACGACGCTAGACACCATTCCTGCACCGATACCGTATCTGTCTGCGGACGAAGCGCTGGCTGCGCGCTGGAGACGGCGCATGGCCTACGCAGGTTTGCGCGTCGGCCTTGTGTGGTCAGGCAACATCAGGAGGAACCGCCTGAGGTTCCAGGTCATCGATCGCAACCGCCGGCTTTCCCTGGAAGACATGCAAGCGTTGTTGGAGCTGCCGAATATCACATACTACAGTCTGCAAAAAGGAGAGGCCGAGAAGGAAGCCGAAGGCCACGACATGATCAACTTCATGGACGAGGTCAGCGATTTCGCCGAAACCGCTGCGATCATCGCCAATCTCGATCTGATTATATCGGCCGATACTTCTGTAGCGCACGTTGCGGGGGCAATGGGCAAGCCGGTGTGGGTGCTGTCGCGCCTCGACGCCTGCTGGCGCTGGCTGCGCAATCGACCAGACAGTCCGTGGTATCCGACCGCGCGCGTATTCGGACAGACCGAGCGCGGAAACTGGGGCAACGTCATCGATGCCGTCAAGCGGGATCTGATTCGGCTGTAGCGCGCCCAATGCCCGGTCTCGATGCAGCCGACGTTGTTAGCGAACGCGCGGAGACGATTCCCGCAGGCGAAACCACGAGCTGACGCCAACCCCGTCGGCATTATGAAGGACGTCCTCCTCAACTGGCATCTGGGCAACAACTTCGGTTGGGGTATCGCGGGGCTCAACCTTTTCTTCCAGTGGGCGAACGACCCCGAGATCCGGCCGTTGATGGGGCAGCCGATCACGCGTGAGGCGCTTGGACTGGTTGATCCATTGCGCGTCGCTCGGGTGTATCCGGCGATCGAGTTTTCCAATCGTTGTCTGGACGGCGTACGAGCATCGAGCGACGGCAATCGATATGTCCGCGCACGAGTCGTCGACGCGCTCGGCAACGGTTTATCGCCCTCGAATTGTTTTGGAGAAAGCAACATCGGCAGGTGCATTTTCGAAGACACCGGTCTAGCGAACGCTCGCGATGCACTGAGCAAGTACGATGCGCTGCTGGTCGCGTCGCGATGGAACGCCGATCTCGTCGAACAGGCGACAGGAAGGCAGCCGAGAATCATCCACGAAGGCGTCGACACGTCGCAGTTCTGTCCCGCGCCGAAGTCCGGGATCATGGACGCGGACAGGTTCTACATCTTCTCCGGAGGCAAGGTCGAGTTCAGGAAGGGACAGGACCTGGTGCTTCTGGCCTTCAAGGCGTTCTCTCAAATGCGCAAGGATTGCGTGCTGGTCGCCGCGTGGCATTCGATCTGGCCGACGCTGTCGGCGGGGTTCAAGGGACAGCTCAACCATGCCGTAAGGCTAAACGAGCGAGGTGCGCTCGACATTGCTCGATGGGTAAGCGAGAACGGTATCGATCCGCGACGAGTGATCGATGTCGGCCTCATCCCCAACGCGGTAATGCCGGGGATCCTGCGGGAAATGGATGTCGCGCTGCAACCTTCCCGCGCCGAGGCGTGCACCAGCTTGCCGGTCAAAGAGGCGATGGCCAGTGGAATTCCCGTCATCGCTGCGCTCAATACCGGGATGCGGGATCTGTTGACTGAGGACAACAGCATCGTGCTCAAGAAGCAGAGCCCGGTCAGCGGCGCGCCTGTCGCCTCGACGCAAGGATGGGGCGAAAGCGATGTGGACGAAATCGTCGCTGCTCTGGAATACGCCTATGATCACCGGGAACAGGCACGACAAATCGGACGGCGCTCACGCGAGTGGCTGATCGACAACAGTCGCACCTGGCAGGCCCACGCTCGCGAGCTCAAGGCGTGGATTTTGTCTATCTAGCGTCCGACTTCCCATGTCCCTCAACGAACAACAAGATCGTCAGGCGAAGTTAACCATGCATGGGCGCCGCGCTGAACTTCACTGTCGCACGAAGCGCGAAGCGACCCCCAGAACGTGCGCGGCGGCATCTCGCCAGGTCGGCGGCTCGAAGCTTTGCTTGATGTCGAATTCCCGCTGCGCCAGCGCGCCAGGAATGCCGATGTAGCGGTGGATCTTGTTCGCCCACTCATCGACATTCCATGGGTCCGCGTAGTCCGCAAATTCCTGTCCCGCTTCGGGCAAGGACCCCTGGCTGCTGCACAGGCAGAACTTTCCCTGGGCGAGGCCTTCGGAAACCGGCAGGCCCCAGCCCTCATAGATGGATGGATAGAGCGTAAACAGGCATCGTCGGTAAAGGACGGCGAGGTCGGTGTCGGAACAGCCTACCAAGGTAACGACGCGACCGGCCAAGCGGCGGTCGCCCGCGATTTCGTTGATGAGCTCCTGCCCGCCATACCCCACGCCACCCGCCAACACCAGCAGTGGCAGATCGGTAATGCCCCAATCGACCAGGCGCGTATAGGCGCGGCAAAGCACTTGCTGATTCTTCCGGTTCTCGATCGTCGATACACACAGCAAGAATCTTTGGGCAACGATTTTTGCCACGCTCTCGCTGACCTGCTCGCTTGACAGTGGCCGAAGCTGGCAACCCAGTGGCATCACGCTCGTTTGCGGAAGCCGCCCATCGATGGACTGCACCCATCGCAGCAGATCACGCCGGGTGCAGCGGGAGATGCACATGACATGATCGGCGTGACGCACCATCTCCCGCAGATAGGGAGTGAAAACCACGTCCATGCCGGGAACCAGGTGAGTGAACTTGATCGGAATAATGTCGTAGCACATGGTGATCAGCCGAAGACCGACGAGGCTCTGCAGCGCGTACAGGCGAGGCATGTTGCCCATCTGAGCCAGCCAGTTCAGGCCACACGTGATCAGCACGTCGCCGCGCCCGAATATCTCGATGCCGCCTGCGTGCCGCATGTCGCGCCGTTGAACTTCCAGCTCCCTCCGACCCTCGACCGAGGAAGAAGAACGCTGAACTTCACCGATACGCTCGAGCCCGGATCGCGCAAGAGCGCTGAATCTGCCAAGCTGCGCTTCGTACAGGCAGAGCGCGATATCCGCGTTCGCCTCGCACATGGCCTCGGCCAAGTTCAGCTCAACCCGAGATATCCCGGTGGCGGGCGGGTGAGCACTGGCAGAAGTGGTGACGTCGATCCAGACGGTCATTGTCCGAGGCGCCAGCGCTGGTGTTGATCGGTCAATCTCGTCGCCGACGCGACGCCGAATGCGGGCCATCTAGGCGGCGACTGACAAAGATAACAGAAGCCCGCTGGATTTCGGCGTATCGGGTGCTTGGCGGCGAGCGTCACCGATGGCGCCAGTGCGCGAACGCATGGAGCTTGCCGCAACCGTCAGCCGGAGTCGATTTCGTGGCAAGATATAAGAGCGTCCGAGCGCCGCTTACTTGAACGACAAATCGCATGACCGCTCCCGATTTCGTCGAGGTTTACGACAATGCACTCGACGCCTCCACCTGTCACAGCCTGATCGCGCGGTTCGAGGCCAGCGGCCATGCGCGGCGGGGCGAAACCGGGGGCGGCGTCGACGTATCGCTCAAGAACAGCTGGGACATTCCGCTGAACCTGCATTCGGGTTGGTCCGATGTCGAGCAGATGCTCAGCGGTGCGGTCCTGGCGGGATTCAAGCGCTATCTGCGTCGCTACGCTCATGCCGCGCTTGCACCGATGCGGCTGCAAATCGTCGACCCGGTCACGGGTGCGCTCAGAACGCTGGACGCGGGTGGCATTGCATCGCTCGATGAACCGACGCTTAATTCGATCGTGCTGATGCTATTTCGTCCGGGAACAATCAATCTGCAAAAATACGTCGCCGACGAGGGCGGGTACCCTTATTGGCACTGCGAGCTCTACCCTAAGCTCGATCAGGGGGAGGCGTTGCACCGTGTGGTTCTGTGGACGATCTACCTTAACGATAGCTTCCAGGAAGGCGAGACCGAATTCCTGTATCAGGAGCGAAAGATCATTCCGAAGACCGGCATGCTCCTGATTGCGCCGACGGCGTTCACGCACACCCATCGCGGTAACATGCCCAAGGGAGGCGACAAATACATCGCAACCGGCTGGGTACTGTTCCAGAGGGCGGAGACGATGCAAAGCGGTCGAACGGCGGCCGGCAGGTTGACGTGACCATGGTCCGAAGTGGCCTGCACGAACGCAATGCGTCAGGAAGTGTCGATTCGGCATCGACCAGGGATTGCCGGCGAGCGAATGGGACCGAGTAATGTCATCGCTGCCCATTGACCAGGCGATCGAGCTGGGGCAGAAGCATCACCGCGAAGGCCGACTCAACGAAGCGGAGCTCATTTACCGGCAGATTCTGGCTCGCCGTCCGGATCACACCGACGCGCTTTTGTCGCTTGGCGCACTCAGGCTTCAGGCCGGCGCGCGTGCCGAGGCGATCGGTCTGTTCAGTAGAATCATCGCCTCGAGACCGAACGACCCGTGGACCTACCTGACCGTCGGACAGGTGTTGCACGTGCATGGCGCGCTGGACGATGCCGCACAGCTCTACGGGCACGCACTGGAATTGTTTCCGGCCAGCGATGAAATCTGCTATCGGCTCGGACACGTCGAGCGCGCACGCAATCATTTGCAAATCGCGATCGGATGCTTTCAGCGTGCCATTCACCTGCGTCCACAGTTCCCCGAAGCACGCAGCAACCTCGGTCTCTCGCTGGAGGAAGCCGGCAGATCGGACGACGCGGTGCGCGAACTGCAGCAGGCTATCCACCTCGATGGGGCTCGGCCTGAGGATTACTACAACCTCGCGATTTCGCTGACGACGCTGGGACGGCTCGACGAAGCCTCAATCGCATATCGGCGTGCGATCGCGTTGCATCCCGATTTTGCCGAAGCTCACAACAACCTAGGAGCCGTCGCCAAGACGCTTGGACGGCTCGACGATGCGGCGGCATCATTTCAGGCCGCGCTGCGCATACGACCAACACTGGCTGCAACCCAGAGCAATCTCGCCGGCGTCTACGAATGGCAGGCGCTGCATGACGAAGCACTGGCAGCGCACCGCCGCGCCATGGATATGGCACCGGAGTCCCCGGGCATTCACGGGAACTATCTGTTCACGCTGCTTTTCCATCCGGGTTACGACGCCGCGATGCTGCGCGAAGCGCACGACGAGTGGAACCGGCGACACGCACGATCCTTGCATCCTCTCGTTGCGGGCTACGCCAACGACCGAGCGCCTGAACGGCGGCTCCGTGTTGGCTACGTTTGCGGGCTCTTTCGCGACCATGTGCTGGGTCGATATCTGATGCCATTGTTGCGCGAGCACGATCGCACTGCGGTCGACGTGATCTGTTACTCGAACAATAGGATCAACGATGCCATAACGGAGGAATTTCGTCGGATGGCGACAGAGTGGCACGAGATCGGCGCCATGCCCGATGACGCTGTCGCGCAATTGATCCGGCGAGACGCCGTCGACATCCTGGTCGACACAACGCTGCATATGGAAGGCAACCGCCTGCTGGTCTTCGCGCGCAAGCCGGCGCCCGTGCAGGTTACGTTCGCGGGGTATCCGGGGTCGACCGGTCTGGAAACTATCGACTACCGTCTCACCGACGTGTCATCTCGATCCGGCGGGCTGTGGACGCAGCGTACGTCGAACGAACATGGCGGCTGCCGGACACCTTCTGGTGCTACGATCCGCTCGGCACCAACCTGGAGGTCGGTGGACTTCCGGCAGAGGCGCGCGGATACGTCACCTTCGGATGTCTCAACAACTTTTCCAAGACCAACGATGGCGTTCTAGGCTTGTGGGCGCGGGTGCTCGGCGAGACACCGCGGTCGCGGCTCTTGATCCTTGCGCACGAAGGCAGTCATCGGCAGCGCGCCCGCGATGTGTTGAGGGTGCACGGCGTCGAGCCCGATCGCATCGAATTTGCCGGTTACCGTCAGCGGGACCTCTATCTCGAGCTCTTCCGGCAGATCGACATCGGTCTCGACACGGTGCCCTACAACGGCCACACAACGAGCCTCGATGCGTTCTGGATGGGTGTGCCGGTGGTGACGCTCGTCGGCAACACCGTCGTCGGTCGCGCGGGGGCAAGCCAGCTGAGGAACCTGCGACTGCCGGAATTGATCGCTCGCACTCCGGATGAATATGTCGCCATCGCCACAGCGCTCGCGCAAGACATTGCGCGGCTCGTGACACTCCGGCAAACCCTCCGTGAGCGGATGCGTTGCTCGCCTCTGATGGACGCACGTCGATTCGCGTGCGGCGTCGAGACCGCCTATCGGGAAATGTGGCGTCGTTGGTGTGCCGGGACGCCACCTTCACGCCGGCCCCTGACTCTCTTCAGGCATCGACGACGGGATCGCTACCGGTGATACGACTTGAGCCGCCGAACCTGATTTTGCTGCTCTATACTGATCGGGCGGAGGCGGTGACGAGCGTGCTGCTCGAGCAAGGCGCAACGCTTGCGTTGCGAAGTGCTGGCGATGTCGCTGTCGCAACTCATCAACGAAGCCATTGTCGGCAGGACGTGGAAGTGGGCGGAACGTACCATCGATCCGTCGCGCACTGCGGTGGTGAACCGTCTCCTTTCGGTCGAGGGGGAGGCAGGTCCGTTTCAGTCGTCCGTTCAGCGCCAGCAATTCTGGATCTGGCTCGCGGGAGCATTGCAAGGCTTTGCTTACGTGTCGTCGATGCCCTCGGCGATATCGCCGGTCGGGTCGTTCGGGTCGCTTGTGGATCAATGGTCGGATCTGCCGGAACTGGTGAGCGGCCTTCGCGTCCCGGCACATCGAGCGGGAGGGTCGACAGCCGAGTTGCGAGGCGATGTCTACGTGGTCGATCCATGGCATCTTTACAATCTGGGCAGGCGCGCCGCTATCGAACCCGGATCCGCTGAGTGGCACGGGCATCTCGCATACGTTCGTCCTGCCGGCAGACTATTTCACGTAGCACAGGTGGGCAACACGATCATCGTGCCCAACGCCCCGCCAGCGGATGCGCCAGGAGCAGCGCGACCATATCGTATCGTTCACCCGGTCGATGTCGGAGTTGTCCCCCAATCGCATTCTCGAACACGCTTTCTTCGAAGGTAACGAGGTCCCGGTGTTTTACAGTACTTGCCCGATCCCCGTGGTGACGGGTCGATTGCCCGCGTACACGGATCTGGTGGTCACAGGACTGCAGGATGACATCGAGAATAGTAGCCGACGCACTGCTGCGCGATCTTAGCTTTTGCGATGGTGCGGCGCATCGCACCAACGCCGCGCACGTCTTCAATTTCGCGCTGGACTTCGAGCCCGAACGCGTCTGGCCGGACCTGGCGTTCGATACGTCGTCTCCGCTAGCTCGCTACCCCGTCGATGCCAGGGACGAAGTGACGCGAGATCATCGGCGCGGTCGCGCGCGTGACCGGCACCGGAGCACCCAAGGCGTTGGATTTCATCAACGCGCACATGGAGACGGCGTTGGTCTGTCGCTCGGGCGCGATCGACGGCGCCTCGTCGGCGTCGAATCGCGAGCTCGTCGGCCTTTGCGTGCTCACCAACATGCATGCGCCATCCGATCGTGTTCTGGTATGCGCCGAAGCGCTGCTGCACGAATCCATCCACCAATACTTGTACAAGACCGAGCGCGATGACGGCAACTTCTGCGACCTGAGCGAGGCGCGAACGTATCGCTCGCCGTGGTCCGGCAACAGGATTCCCCTGCACTCGTTGATCCATGCCTGCTTCGTGTGGTACGGGCTGCTCAGCCTTTGGAGCCAGCTCGCGCGCAGCGCGGGGAAGGACGACGAGCTATCGCTGCTGCGCGACAAGGCGTCGGGAGTGATGTTCGGTTTCTCGTTCGTTCGTCAGATGTTCGCCGGCCCCTCTTTCCCGCTGGCTTCTGTCCAACCCGCCATCATTGCCGTGATCGATCGAATCGCTCAAATCGCGCCGAGCGCGGGTCCCGTGGACCTCGAGCAGAGCACATTGCAAGATTCGCTGCGACGATGGGAAAGCGGCGCCTGGGTGGGACGGCTCGCGAAGAGTTTGCAACGAATCGGGGCGTCGGAGCCGGCCTAATCCGTGTCGCCCAGACCCTCGGCGCGAGCGTCGTGCGCGCCTATGGCGTTACATTGGCTCGTATGGTCGGCACGATGGACCTGCTCTGGTCCCACATCCGCCGGTACATCGGAAGGTAAGCGTCCGGGCTGCTGAGCGGATGGCTGACTCTCGACAAGCCCTCCTGCAAATCGAACCGAAAACGATGTGGAAGATGGTTCCACAGCCGCGCGCGACCGTACATCAGGGCGATGGGACCGAGCTCGCGCCGTAACACCGCGATCAGATCCGTCGCCCAGCATTCCCAACCGGCAAGGTAATTATCCCGAGGATTGCCGGGGTCCGCGGGTACAAAGGCGCACGCGGACGCGTCGTATTCGAGCACCTTGGTGGCACCTTCCGATCCATGACGCAGCACCAGCGCGAACGTCGGCTTGCGGCCCTGCGCTTCAGCGGCCAGTATCGAGTGCAGGCTGCGGAACAGAAAGCCGCCCACCAGAGCGATCGCTAGCCGCTCCAGTCCTTCGCGTAGAAACGCGTCTTCACTGCCGTTCAGGTCTCGGCGCCCGGTCGCCGGCGCGTAATCGGGAATATCTACGCGGACATGCCGGCCGCGCGTCGGCCACTGCGCTCTCGGTGCCGTGGCGAGAAACGGGCTTCTTTCCTCGACCTTGGTGAGACGATTGGCCTCCATCCAGAACGTCTGCCCGGGTAGCGCGGAATAGAACCGCTCGTCCCGGTACATGCTCGCCAGTCTCGAGCACACCTGTTCCGTATCGACCCAGAAAACGCGGTCGTTGAACCAGGCCTGATCGCCATGGAAGGCAAAACCACCCGCGCATATCAGCATCGCGCCCGGCTTGCCCCATTCCGTCGTGATGAGCCGATGACCGGCGCCCATGCTGCGAAAACACTGCTCGGTGCCCACGTCGTCGGCGATGCTGTCCGACATATGGCTCCAGTCGAGCGCGTTATTGCTCCAGGTCACCAATCCGGGACGTGCCGCATAGGCCTTCGCCCACTGGACATGGGCAGGAAGCAGCGCGACGTCGACCATGGAAAAGAAGCTGCCAGCGTCCCCGCGATCGCGAACCAGTAAGGAAGCGCATCCCATTCGTCGGCGCAATTTACACTGAAGTGGTCGCCGCTGAACGGGATGACCTGCAGCTCGCCGATGTCAAGCGGCACACCGGGCACCAGTGGCCGAACCACAAAGCCCATCTCGCGCATGATCTGCTGCGCGGCCGTCGAGGAGTGCGCCGAAATGAACACCGGTATTCGCCGGTCGAGCCGCGCGAGCGACGGTATGTCGAAATGGTCGTCGTGCTCATGGCTAAGAATCACCGCATCTACCGGGGGAAAGCGCTCGGGGCCGAACACGCGCGGGGGATGGACGCTATATTCAAGGGCGTGCACCGCACCGAACTGCTCGAACAACAGCGGATCGACGAGCACGCATGAGCGTCCGGATCGGATCATCCATCCCTGGTGCCCGAGGAAGGTCGACGCGAATGTGCTCATGACGGCGTAAGCATAACGTGACTCCAAGCGCATCATTCTTCGGTGCCCACGCTAACGCCTTGCGGTGCGTGAAGCTTTTTTAACCATGTCGGTTTTTTTTACACCGTCGATTGGTAGCTCTTAAGGGCGCAATTCAAAGACTTTGCGATTCAAGGCGCTACGGCAAGTGGATTACAAATTGTTACTGAGAACGATTCTTGCTATGCCGATATTTGGAGGCTACAGAGGGTCGGTGCCGCAGGGCGAGCTGAGAATCAGAGCTCGGAGTTTCGGAGGAGAGGCTGATGAAACACGTCGCATTGAAGCAGCATCATTTCAGGAAGACACGCATTGCAGCCAGTTTGGTCACCGCGCTAGGTGGTCTCGCGGCTGTTCCTTACAGCTTCGCCGACGCGCTGGTGCCGGTTGTGCCGCCGCCCATCACTTCCTATCCGGGCGACCCGGGCAAGCTGGGCGACCCTGCGAGCTGGCGGACAACCGAGTTCCTTCGCGATTGGGGGCTCAGGGCCTTAGGCGCGGAATTCGCCTACGCTGCCGGCTTCGCGGGCCAGAAGATGAACGTCGGGGTCATAGATTCCGGGTACTTTGCGGCAAATCCAGCTAACACACCTCCCATACCCGTCGGCTGGCTTCCTGAACACGCGGATGTCACCGAAACGGATGATCGGTGGATCTCGGTGACCGCGGACGGGGGTACGACGGGGCCGACGCCTGGCTTTTACAACCAGAGCTACAACGACACGCACGGTACGCACGTGAGCGGCACCGTCGGGGCACGCCGTGACGGTGGGACCGCCCCACTGGCTGTAACCCCCAACCAGCCGGTCGCGTCGGACATGCACGGCGTATCGTTCGACGCCAATGTCTCTTTTGGCAATACGCACAAGACCGACTCCGTCTATTACGGTCTTCAGCCCGCGACGACGAATCAGGCGCTGCTGCTCGACAATGCCTACCTCGAGAACCTTTATCCGGCGGTCGCCGCCTCAGTTAATGCGGCTGGGACGCCGGTGCGCATCATCCACTCGAGCTGGGGTAGCCAGCCGCCCACCGAGAACTACAACACCTATTGCCCGCCGGTAGGCGGCACGCAAACCTTTGGTCTCCTCGCGTCGTGGCAATACATATCGACTCCCGATGGAGTTCCTGACGCCAACGGCCACACGAATCACTGGCTCAACGGGGCGATGGCTGTGGCGAGAAGCGGCTCGGCCATCATCAGTTTCAGCGCCGGCAACGGAGGTTACATCTACACGACGCCTCGGGGGCACGCCAGCTACTTCCTGCCCGATCTCGAGGGACACTGGATCGCCGTATCGGGGCTCACCACCGTGGGTCAGACCTTCAACGCCGACGGGTCGATCCTGATTCCAGGGACAGAGACCTTCAATCAGTGCGGCTTGGCCAAGTGGTCTTGCGTGACGGCGCCATCCAACAGCATCAACAGCACTACTGTCTCGGTTATCAACGGGACCCCGACTGCGACCTATGGCAGCCTGTCGGGAACGTCCATGGCGGGTCCACACAGTGCGTCGAGCCTCAACCTCGTCATGCAGCGCTTCCCGTACATGACCAACGATCAGGCGCTTTATACGATGTTCACGACGGGGCGCCAGAATGCGACCATCAGCAATGCGAGCGGCACGGCAGTGCCGAATCCCACCGCCGGGCAGATGGTTCAGGTGCCCGACAGTCGCAACGGCTGGGGAACGATAAGCCTACCGGACGCCATCCACGGCCCGGGCCAGTTTCTCGGCCGTTTCGCGGTCAACACTCAAGGTTTTAGCGACGTGTGGTCGAACAACATCTCGGACGTCGCCATCAAAGCCCGCCAGCAGGAGGACGCGGCGGAAAATGCCCTCTGGGAGTCCAGCCAGGTAACAAACACCTGCGTTCTCAGTCTGCCTCCCGGCTCCACCTTGGGGCAAACCGACTTCGCTGCCGGCCAGGCACGCGCCGCGGCGCGAGCGACCCGCATCTACAACGGGCAGCTCGTGAAACAGGGCGACGGCACGTTGTTCATGACCGGAACCAACACCTATACGGGCACGACCACAGTCAGCGGGGGCAAGCTGTCGATCACCGGAAGCCTGGCGAGTCCCGTGTCGGTCTCCGGTGGCACGCTTGGGGGCAGCGGAACCCTCACGGGCACGGTGAGCGCGCTGGGCGGTCTTGTCTGGCCGGGTCTTTCACCCGAGGAGGGGGTTTTCATCGACGATGGAGTGACGACGGCGGGAGATACGCTGACCGTGTCGTCGATCAAGATGGGTCCGGCGGCCGGGTTCGCTACGACAATCCGAAGTCAGTCCGACTTCACGCAGCTGCGAACCACGGGCATGACCGTCGTGGGTGGCACGTTGATGATCGACCTGCAGGGCACGCCGCCCCCAGGGAGCGTGCTTGCGATCATCGCCGGCTCTTCGCCCATCGTAGGGACCTTCAAGGGCCTGCCGGAAGGAAGCGTATTGGTTGCGAGCGGCCAGAGCTTCAGGATTTCATACCTCAACAACAGTGTGACGTTGACGGCGCTAGGTACCTAGTCAACTCCGAAAGGCAGGACTCGGCACGGGGCGTCTGATGCGCGGCGCCCCTGCCGTCGGGCGGGTGAGGTAATGGCTCATCGCGATATTGCGGTGGTGTCTGTGGCCGTAAGCCGCTCTTCGGGATTGTGGCAAGCCGAAAAGGCACTTCAATGAGCAGCTTCAAGAACTTCACAGCCGCGCTCGCAGTTCTTGGCTCGACGAGCCTGTGCTCCGCGATGCTGAACGCCGAGCCGCTGATGACGATTTTCGACTTCAGCAAGGGTACCTACGCCGACACACTCACGACCAATTCCGTCATCGTGACGATCACCCGCGCGGATCAGGATCCTGGTGCGACGGACGACCAGAACTTCACGGTGGATTTCAAGGTGATCGGTGGCACGGCCGTGGCGAACCAGGACTATCGTCTGAGCTTCACCTTGCCCGCTTCCGGAATATGGAAGGTTACGTTCCCTCCCGGCGTCAAGGAGCAGTCGTTCACCATTACCACGATCAAGCACCCCGGGCCCAACAAGACGTTGCGGTTCGAGTTATCGAACCCTGAAGGTCCGCGCGCTGCGGTCACCGGGAACAACCCGACGGCAACCGTGACGATCGTCAACCCTCCCCCACCACCGGCGAAAAGTTCCTGACGCTTACGGCTGCGGCCCGCGACGGGCTTAGAAAAGCGTATAGATGAACGGCGCGACCGAGGTCTCGCCCAGCACCACAAGCGCGCCGAAGACAAGCAGGATCACAAGCAGCGGCGCCAACCACCATTTCCTGTTTTCGCGCAGGAAGAGCCAGAGCTCGTACAGAAAGCCCGTCTGAGCACCCGATGCCTTGCGTGCGAAGTCGACGGCTTCGGGGTGGGATTTGCGCTTGTCGTCCGGTTGCATCGTCTGCTCGATCAGAACTGCCGGAAGTAGCGCGCATCGTCCCGATTCGGCCTGCGCGCGATCCAGTAGGACTGTGCGGATTTGTCGAATTCACGCCTCAACGGGTCGCGACCGAAAAGGCGCATCGCAAGCCCGATCGGCGTTGCGACGAGGTAATACGCAACGCCTAGAATCAGATGCTGGACCGTCCAGGCGATCGGATAGGTCGCGTACATCCATCCAACGTAAAGCCATCGACCGAAGCGTGGCGCCGCGATCAATAGCACCATGAGGGCAACCCCGCCAATCCACCATGTGTACGCCACTGCGGGAGCGGCGGCGTGCCAACGTAGCGCTCCGATCACGCCGCACACGACAACCAAGCCCGTGCCCAGCACAAACTGATCCCGCCGTGACGGATGTCTGTTGATTTCGATCATGGCGATGTCACGTTTGCGCGGCCTTAGTCGAGCTCGAACGACTCGACGTAGCTCGTAGCGGCGGATTTGGGCAACGGGGGCTGATCACTCTTGAGCAGGATGAAGCTCTCGATGACCAGTACATCGATGTCGGTCGCCATGAAGCAGCGATACGCATCGGCAGGCGAGGCGACGATCGGCTCGCCGCGGACGTTGAAGGAAGTGTTGATGAGGAGCGGACAGCCTGTCTTGTCGCGAAACCTCGAGATAAGCTCGTGAAAGAGAGGATGCCGTTCGGCATCGACCGTTTGCACTCGCGCGGAATAGTCGACGTGGGTGACCGCGGGAATCTGCGAGCGCTGCACCTTCAGTTTGTCTAAGCCGCGCATTGCATCGGATTGGCTGCCGCCATCAAGCCGCTGCGACTTCTGCACGGGGGCGACGAGCAGCATGTACGGGCTCGTGTCGGGAACGCCCATATCGAAGTAGTCCGCCGCCGATTCCTCGAGCACCGAAGGAGCGAACGGGCGGAACGATTCGCGGAACTTGATCTTGAGGTTCATCACCGACTGCATGCGGCTGCTCCGCGGATCGCCGAGAATGCTTCTGTCGCCCAGCGCGCGCGGACCGAATTCCATCCTTCCCTGGAACCATCCCACGACCTTTTCCTGGCTGAGCAGGTCCGCGACCTCGCTGCACAGCTCGTCTTCGTTCGCAATGGCGCGGTAGCGTGCGCCGAGCGCGTCTAGGGAGGCCATTACTTCCACACGGCTGAAACGCGGTCCAAGCAACGATCCATGCTGGCTGTCGTTTGCGTCGGGTATGCGCTCGTTACGCAGCAATTGGTACCAGATCAATTGGGCGACGCCCAAGGCGCCGCCTGCGTCGCCCGCGGCAGGCTGAATCCAGATCCGTTCAAACGGGCCCTCGCGCAATACCCGGCCGTTTGCCACGCAGTTCAGCGCGACGCCGCCCGCCAGGCAAAGATTGCGCATGTTCGTGACGGCGTGCACGGTGCGTGCGCAGCGTAGCATGATCTCCTCGGTAACCGCCTGGATTGACGCCGCCATGTCCATCTCGCGCTGCGTGATCGGCGCCCCCGGGGCGCGCGCGGGACCGCCGAACAGGGCCTCGAACCGGCGGGAGGTCATGGTCAGACCGCTGCAATAATCAAAGTACTCCATCGCCATCCTGAAAGAACCGTCACTCTTGAGGTCGATCAGTTTGTCGTAGATGAGTTGAACGTATCTCGGCTCGCCGTACGGCGCGAGCCCCATCAGCTTGTACTCGCCTGAGTTGACCCGAAACCCGGCGAAATAAGTGAACGCCGAATACAGCAAACCGATCGAGTGAGGAAAGTGCATTTCGCCGAGCAGCTCGACGCTGTTGCCACGTCCAAAGCCGTAGCTCGTTGTTGCCCATTCGCCGACACCATCGAGGGTGAGAATCGCCGCTTCTTCGAAGGGTGATGGAAAGAAGGCGCTCGCCGCATGCGACTCGTGGTGCTCGGCGAAGATGAAGCGTTTGCGGTAACGCTGCTCGAGTCGGCGATTCAGTTCTCTGCTCAGATGCAATTTATGCCGTAGCCAGAGAGGCATCGCCTTCCGGAACGACCGGAATCCGGTCGGAGCATAGCTCAGGTATGTTTCAAGGATTCGCTCGAATTTAAGAAACGGCTTGTCGTAGAAACCGACGTAGTCGAGCTCGCCATCGTCCAGATTTCCCTCGCGCAGGCAGTAGTCGATGGCGCGATGCGGAAAGCTCGCATCGTGCTTCTTGCGGCTGAAGCGTTCTTCCTCGGCGGCGGCGATGATCTTGCCGTCGACTACCAGCGCCGCCGCAGCGTCGTGATAGAAGGCGGAGATTCCAAGAATGGCGGTCATCTGCCCACAGGCTATCGCAATGACACGTCACCTAGGCGCACGGAAGCGCGCCGGCAGCGTTGATATAATTGCGCGAATGCACGAGAGTCGCTCGCGATCGCCGCTGCATCGGGCTTGCCTTCAGTCACGTTGGCGTTGCTTCGTAGCCGAAGCAGGGCGTGGGGCGCTCAGCGCACACGCCACAGCGCGCATGCTGGCAGTCACGAGTGTCGCAAAAGGCTCGAACGTCGGCGTGCTCGCACTCGCCGCTTTTTGCCTTGTCGCGTGCGGTTCGGGAGACGACCGGAATCTTTGGCAGCGGGATTTCGCAAAATCCCGGGCTCGCGCCGGCATGGCCACAAGCCGTGAACTCACGGGATACTGGGAAGGTGACGTCGCCATGGGCAGCGTCCGCGCGAAGATCGAGAATGGGAAGATCACTCTGGCCATCCGATGCGACAGTGACGGAAAGCTGGTGGCGCAAGGCTCCGCGCCCATCAGCGTGAGGCAGGGTCAGCCGTCGACAATGATACTGCAAAACGATTTGCAATCGGACGGCGGCGACGTGTGCGGATTCCGCTTCTATAAGGGCAACGAGTTCGCTTTTGCGCTCGAACCGACCGGCGTCCTCAAGATCAATTTCGCGGGTACGTCGGTCTCCGAGCTCTCGAAGCTTGCCGATCTAGAGAGTGTGAGATAGCCCACGAGATCGGCGCAATTCCCCAGACCGCGGGCTACTGCAGGAGCCCCTTGGCAGCCAGGTCCTGCACGAGGCACCGTGCAAGCAGTTCGTTGCCGAGCGACGTCGGGTGAAGCTCCGCGTACAACTCACGGTCCAGCCGGTTACTCCTGAGCAGGCAGCCTTGCAGATCGACCACCGGAATGTTCTCTGCGCGCATCATTGACAGCACAGTGCTGTCGAATGGCGCGCCGGGTGTCGGAAAAATGACGAACGCCAGCGCAAACGGCGTTTCCCGCTGAAGAGCGGCGAACGCTTGGATCAGCGATCGCGTCAGAGCGTACGTGGCCTGCTGCCTCGCATCGCGGGTCTCGCGCATCAGCGAGCGGTACACAGGCTCCCCGAAACGCCCGCGCAGAAAATAGTACAGATAGAAGCGCTCGGGCGGGCGTACAAAATATTCGTTGAGCGAATTGGGATGGATATGGTCGGTATGCAGTACCAGCTTGTCGTCGCTGATGGTGAAATATGGTTTCGGACTGGTGCGCACGCGGAGCAGGACTCGAGCTAGATCATCCTGGATCAGGCCGATCAGGAACAGCGTTTTCCTGCGGTCGAACCGGGGTAGCTCGCGCTTGACGTAGAGATAGATCTGATCGAGGCCGTAGCCCCCGATGCCGTAGTTGAGCGTATCGATGCCGGTCAGCGCTTCGAGCTTGGCGGTGAGCGTATCGCTGGAGCACGCGGCGGATTCGACAAAGGAATCGCCGAAAAAGACGATCTTGCGGCCGGTTGCCGCGTAGTCGCGGATACCGCGCGTTGCAAAGTTGGTTGTCTCGTGACATGGCGTGCGAACGTCGGCTTTTCTGACGTAGCCGAGCTGACCGTCCGGGATGAGACTGGCGGGCCATTTCTTGTAGAACTCGATGCCGGTTTCACCGGTCGCATCTGCCTGGCCGGCGCCGATGGTCCAGCGTTGGCTTGCAGAGAACAGTTGACGGTATATCCACAGCTCATCGAGTGTGCGCGCGTAGTACTCTGGATCTTGTGAAGCGAACTTGCCCGCTGAATGAAACAGGGTGAAGCGCAGCAACGCCTCGCAGATGCCGACGGCAAGGAGAACCGAGGCAACGGCGATCGCCCACTTCATCCACCGCAGGCGGCCAGGATTCCCGATCAATGGTAGTCCGCGAGGTGCGCCAAGGGTTTCTTTGGAGCCGCGTCCGAGCTTCCGGCAGCGTGTCGGCGGGCGCTGCCGAACGCTCGCGCCAGCAGCACAATATGCTCATCATGCCAGAGTCGGTCCGCGTTTGCAGGCGTCCCGCTGCGCGAGTGACCTACCTTCCGAGTCGCGTCTGATCCAGCTCTTCCAGAACGATCATTATTTCGCTGACGACGCGCTCAAGCCGGTCGCATACGTCCCCGATGGACTGCCGAACCACGGGCGGGGTATGGCGGCCGTCGGCCCTGGCAAACGGCTGGAGGTTCACTTGAATCAGCGCCAGCGTGCTGGTAAGCCTGCGCAGCGTCGCAAGAGTCTGCACGGGAAGAACAGTGCCATCGCCGTTGACGGCAGACAAGCGTTCCGGGGGCGTGATCGTCGTCATTCGGCCAGCGGCGGCAAACTATTCGACGCCCGTCGATGCATTGCGCGCATCGCCCACGTACTTCCGGTAGCTCGCGTTCAACGATTTGTAGCAAGCGCAGGCGACGCCCTGGAGTGCGGCACGATCGATGATCGTCAGTCGCCCGCGGCTATACCTTATATACCCGCGCTCCTGAAACTCGCCCGCGATACCCGAGACCCCCGCGCGGCGCGCGCCGAGCATGAATGCGAGGAACTGATGGGTCAGGCGAAACGAAGCGCTTTGGGCACGATCCTGCGTCATCAGCAGCCAGCGCGCCATCCGCGCCTCGAGGTAGTGAAAACGGTTGCACGCCGCGGTCTGCGCGAGGTGCATGGTCAGCACGAACAGGTAGCGATTGAGTACGCGCCGGAACGGATCACTCCGATCGACGAGCTCTCCGAATCTGCGCCTGGGGATGCGCAGCACATTCCCGCCTCCCTGGACCAGCCCGAGCAAAGGAGACGTCCCCACGCCGAGCATCAGCGTCACCCCGAAGGCGCCTTCGTTGCCCACCATGCCGACTTCCAGGCTCTCGGCGGCGCCTTGGGGAGTGATGAGCGAGATGTAGCTCGTCGTCGGGAAGTAGACGTGGCTGATTTGCGCGTCCGGCTTGCAGACGATGTGTCCCAGTTCGAGGTCGACTGACTCGCAGCTTCGCAACACCAACTCGCGTGCGGCACGAGGCAGCGATGCGATCAGTGCGTTGGAGACGTTGAGTTGGGCATCGTTGCGCACGCCGGCACCTTAGCCGGTCGCGCCGCCGCGCACAAAACACGTCTGCTACCGTACAGAAGCTTTTACTTGTGCGACGGTGGGCCAGCTAGTGCTCTTTGATTGTCTGAATTCCCTTTAATAGCCGGGGGAAATCGACCGGCCTTCGCGCGGTGGTCGGCGCCGTCAAATCGGGACGGAGACGCCAGTGCGCCGGGTAAGCAGCACCGCCGTCAGGCGGCCGGAGGGATGCTTACGGCTTCGTTTGCGCTGTCGGCTACCTTGGCAGCGACGATCACGCAGTGAATGCCCGGCTCGGGTCCCCGCGTCAGCTCCGGTTGAAGCTTGATGAGCAGCTCCTGGATGGACAGATGGCAGAGCGCCTCGATCTCGAGCGCCGACCGGGTCATCACATCGGCAATTTTTTCCGCCAGCAGTTTTTCGGCGAGGGCGATGCGCTGCGCCGCAGCCGTTTCCTTGACGATAGCCATGTTATTCGTTGCCAGCCGGTTTGCCGGATTGGGCAGTATGTTCTCTACCGTACAAATAAGCAAAGCACTTGTTTTCGCCATGCTGCGCGATAAACTCATGAGGGCAGCGCGCAGTAGTTCGGCGAAGGCCTGATCTGTCGCGCCGCATCACAATCTTCGGAGCCTAGGTCGACATGAGTACCCACTCGTCAGACGACGAGCAGCGTGTCGCGTTGCTGGCGGAAAAGATCCGCTCTATTCCGGACAAGCTTGTCTCGATGCAGATCGATCTGCGTCCTTTGTGCACGCAGGAAGTCCACGGCCTGCCCGCGGAGGCGAGGCGCAAGATCGCCGCGGCATGCGACGTCCTGCAGTCCGCCATCGGCGATCTGCAAACCGTGCTCGAATACGTCGTCGACTGGGAAGCAGCGGACCGAAGTGAACGCTGCGGCCAACAACCACGGCGCGCAGTATCCGGTGCAGGGGTCCGTGCGCCGCGCGAAATCCTAGCCGCGCGGCTCTACCTCACGAGCTCGATCTCGATGCGCAACGCGCGCGCGGATAGCGCTGCGGCATGCCGCGCATCGAGCGCGTCTGGTTGTCGTAGAGCGGTTTGTGCTTTGTCCGGCCATCTGCAAGAATTCGCCGCCAAGATCTTCGCTGATTAGCGTCCATGCCTGATTCCGAGGTCCCTGCCTATTTCGAGTTCGCGGAAGGCTACAGCGCTTATACGCCGCTCGGAGACGTGACGCTCACCGAAGGTGTAGACATGGTAAGTCGCGCGATCGCGTATTGCCACGGTCAGAAAATCGTCAAGCTGCTGGTCGATACCACTCGCCTCACCGGATACGCGACGCCAACGCTGCACGATCGCTACTGGATGACACAGGATTGGGCCGCGGCGGCGCAGGGGTCGGTGATAGTGGCCATCGTTGCCCTGGCCGAGCACATCCACCCCGACAAATTCGGCATCAAGGCCGCGGCGGACGCGGGCATGACGGCTGACGTGTTCACCATGGAGCACGACGCGCTGGTTTGGTTGTCGCAGCGCTAGCGCGGCGCCGACCGCGCTGACCACTCCTGCTCGACCTGGCGCGGCGTGCCGCGCCGCGTGACGGCCGCCGCCGCCGCGAAGACCACGATGCCGAGCACGCAGATCGCGGCCTCGGTGTCGAGCATGCCGCCCGAGCCCCAGCGCGTGTGCGCCCAGCCCGCGACCAGCGTCATGTAGGCGATGGGCATGTTGGAAAGCGACGCGAACAGGTTGTACTTCGTGGCTGCTGCGCCGAGGCCGATCGCTTCGAGCACCACTGCCGAGAACGCGGCATAGGTGAGACCGGAGATGAATGCGTAGAGCGTCGTGAAGACGACGTACATCGCCTCGGTTCGCGCGGCGAGCGCCATCGCCACCGCGCACCCCGCCTGCAACAACCCGTAGAGTGCGTACGCGGTCTTGCGATCCATGCGGTCGCACACGTAGCCGCCGACGAGGCATCCGATCGCCGACACGATGCCGCCCAGCGCGCCGGTCACCAGCGCCACCGTATCGGCGCTCGCGTGCCAGTCGTCGGCCACCGCCGACCACAGTCCGGACACCGCGCCGGTGCCGATCGGCAAGAAGCAGATCAGCAGCGCGAGCAGCACGGGGCGCGACCGGCAAGCCCGCCACAGATCCCGGAAGACCTCGACGAGCCGGCGCGCATACGTTCCATGCAGCAGCGTCGAAGGCGGCTCGCCGACGAACAGCAGCGCGAGGCAGCACGAAGCGCACACCGCCGCGAGTATCGCTCCCGCCATCCACGGCGCCGGAAGGTTTTGCGCGAGCCACAGGCCCGCGCCGCCGCCGAGCCCGCTGCCGCCGAGGTTTCCCGCCTGGAACCATCCGCCGGCGCGTCCTTTCTCCTCCGCCGGCGTGCCGTAGACCATCAGGCTTTCCACCGACATCGCGAGGAAGGTCACGGCGAAGTTCGACAGCAGCACCACGGCGTAGAGCAGCGGCATGAACTTCCCGTCTGCGGGGACCGCGCCCATCGCGAAGATTCCCGCCGCGCTGGTCAGGCCGCCGAGCAGATACCAGGATTTGCGCGACAGCGTCGTATCGGCGACCGGCGCCCAGAGGAACTTCCACGTCTGCGGAACGAAGCTGATGGCGACGAGCTCGGCGACGGCTTCAACGCTTACGCCGGCCTGCGTGAGCTCGTACGCGAGCGCGACGCTCAGGTAGCCGGTCATCACCCCGAACGGGATGATCAGCACCATGAATACAGCGGGGTGGGCGCGCGCGTTTGCGTTCATCGAAGTGGGGAGCAGCGCCGTGCGCCCCGCAAGAGTACCATCGGGCGTTCGCAATGAAGGAACAGTGAAGATGGCGTCTGTGCTTCCACAGCAAACAGGGCTCGGCTGCATCGCCCTGACCATCGACGGCGTCGATCGTCCCTTCTATTTCCGCCACGACGGCAGCGACAAGGCGGTGATGGAGCAGATCTTCGCCAACCGCGACTACGAGATGGGTTATTTCCCGCAGGCCGCCTTCGTCGGCGCGTACTACAACACGCTCAGAGCGCGCGCCAGCGCGCCGCTCATCATCGACGCCGGCGCCAACATCGGCGCCAGCACGGTCTGGCTGTCGACGCATTTCCCCGGGAGTCACGTCGTCGCCATCGAGCCGGAAAAGGACAACTGCGAGTTGATCCGCAGGAATTGCCAGGGATTGGACTACACGCTGATCGAAGGCGGCCTGGGCTGCGAGGACGGCACCAGCTATCTCGACGACCCGGGACGCGGTAGCTGGGCGTTCCGGCTCGCCGCGGAAGGCGGCAAGTATGCGGTCCCGATGTTCGCGGCGTCCGGGATCGTCGAGGCGCACAAGGCGAAAGGGCGTGCGCCTTTCATATTCAAGATCGACATCGAGGGCGGCGAATCCGACCTCTTCCGCGACGACGTGTCGTGGATGCGGGAATTCCCCGTCATCATCATCGAGCTGCATGATTGGCTTTATCCCGGAACGTCGAACTCGCGCACCTTTCGCGAGGCGGTCGCGCGCCTGGATATCGATCTCACGCATCGCGGCGAGAACATCTTCATCTTCAACGAAGCGGCCTGCCGTTCGGCGGGCTAGCGACGCGACGAGGCGCCTGAAGCAGGAATTACAACGCGGCGTGGGCTGCGGTCTTTGAGCCACGCTCTCGTTGCTGCATAATAGGATCGATCCGCGCCACTTTTCGCACGCTGTTCGCATCCTGAGCGCGGCACGCCTCTTGTCAACGAACCGAGGAGCACGATGAGCACCGAGCCATTTTTGACCGATGTGAAGACCTTGCGCGAGCGCGCCCGCAAGCACATCGAAGAGGGCGCGATCACCTCCAGCTACGCCGGCGACCCGCAAACCGCGATCAAGGTGCTCAACGATGCGCTGGCGACCGAGATCGTCTGCGTGCTTCGCTACAAGCGCCATTACTTCATGGCGCGGGGCATACACTCGGGCCCGGTTGCGGCAGAGTTCCTCGAGCATGCCAACGAGGAGCAGGTGCACGCCGATCGCCTCGCCGAGCGCATCGTCCAGCTGGGCGGCGCGCCGGATCTCAACCCGGCGGGGTTGCTGAGCAGGAGCCACACCGAGTACGTCGAGGCGGGCGAGGACGTGGTTGCGATGATCAAGGAGAACCTGGTCGCCGAGCGCATCGCCATCGACAGCTATCGCGAAATCGCCAAGTATTTCGCCGGCTTCGACTCGACGTCGCGCAAGCTGGTCGAGGACATCCAGGCCGAGGAAGAGGAGCACGCCGACGATCTCGCCGACCTGCTCAAGAATCTCGGCCAGGACGCGAAGCGCTGAGCCGGCTACGCTGCCGCGCCCGCTACGCTGCCGCGCCCGCCGCCGCAGCCGGTGCCGGTCGCGGCAGCGAGACGATCACCTGCGTGCCCTCTCCGGGCGCGCCGGTAACGCGCACCGTTCCCCCCAGCGCCTGCGCGCGCTCGCGCATTCCGCGAATACCGTGTGATGTCGGCTTGACGAGATCGCCCGGCTCGACGCCGACTCCGTTGTCGTGAATCTGCATCACCAGCGCGCTCTCGGTCTGCGCCAGGATCACGTCGACCTCGGTCGCCTTGGCGTACTTGACGACGTTGGTGATCGTCTCCTGGAAAATGCGGAACAGCGCCAGCGCGCGGTCGCGATCGACCGGGATTTCCGGATCCGGCGTCTGCAAGTGGAAGCGCAGCTCGGAGTGCCTCTGGTACTCGCCCGCCTGCCAGCGCAGCGCCGAGGCGAGTCCGAGGTCGTCGAGGATGCTCGGCCGCAACTCGGTGACGATCCGGCGCGTCGCGGCGGTGGCCGACTGCACCAGGCCCAGCATGCCCTCGTATTTCTTGCGCGCGGTCTCGGGGATCTGGTCGCCGCGGTCCATCAGCCAGTCGAGATCGATGCGCAGCCCCGTGAGCGTCGAGCCCAGCTCGTCGTGCACTTCGCGCGCGATGTGCGCCTTCTCCTCCTCGCGGATCGACTGCAGATGACTCGATAGCGCGCGCAACTCCTCGCGCGAGCGCTCGAGCTCGACTTGCGCAAGCCGCGCCTGGGTGTCGTCGAAGACGACGCCGTCCCAGAGCGGTCGTGCCGCTTTCCACTATTCGCGGCTTGGCCCGAATGGTGATCCAGCGCTCGGCCGCGCTCGTGCCTTGGGCGCAGGCGCCCTGCCCAGTTGAAGGTGGTTAGGCGTGCCGCCGAATCGTCGAGCGTGACCGAGCACGCTGGCTCGATCCGCCGGCTCGAGCAGATTGAGGAACGAGTCGATGTCGCCGGTAAGCGTCGCCGGCTCCTCGCCGGTGACCGCGAGCGCGCCCTGGCTCACGTACTGAAAGCGGAATTTTCCGTCGCTGCCGCGCTCGAGCTTGAACACCATGCCCGGCACGTTGGTGGTCATGCGCTGGTAGCGCTCCTCGCTTTCCTTGAGAGCGTTCTCGGTGTTGCGCCGCGCCGTGTTGTCGTAGCACGAGCAGAGGTAACCGGCGAAATTGCCCTCGAGGTCGTGATAGGGGCGCCCGCTGCAGATGATCGAGCCGTATTCGCCGTCGGCGCGACGCATGCGGAACTCGAACTCAAAGGGTTGGCGCGTGGGAAATCCGCGCGCGATCGTGTCGTTCCACAGCTCGCGGTCCTCGGGGTGCACGCTTTCGAGCCAGCCTGCGCCGCGGCTTTCCTCCAGCGGCAGGCCGGTATAGTCGAGCCACGCCTGGTTGAGATACTCGCAGCGCCCCTGGGCGTCGGAGCGCCAGACCAGGTTCGGGAAGCTCGAGAACAACGAGAGGTAATAGTCGCGCGCGCGCTCGGTCTGGTCGCGCAGCTGGATCCTGGGCGTGGCGTCGCGCGTGACGACCGCGAAGCCGCGCAGCGCGCCCTGCTCGTCGCGGATCGCCGAAATGATGTCGTCGGCGCAATAGCGCGACCCGTCCTTGCGCTGGTGCCAGCATTCTTCCTCGAACCAGCCACGCCGCGTCGCAACGATGAGCTCGCTTTCCGGCGGCACCTTGCGATCGGGCGGATAGAGGATGGAAAAAGAATGGCCGAGAATCTCGTCGCTGTCGTAACCGTTGAGCAGCCGCGCGCCGGGGTTCCAGGTGGCGATGCGGCCTTCGGTGTCGAGCATGTAAATCGCGCAGTCCTTCACCGAGTTGATGATGAGCTGCGTACGGTTCTCCGCCTCGCGCAGGCTCTGCTCGACGCGCTGCCGGCGCGCAACGTCGGCGATCAGGCGCAGGTTGGCGTTGGCCGACTCGCGAGCGCGCAGCCTCGCCTCCTGGAACAGGAACGTCGCCAGCGCGAGCAGCGTGGCCAGCGCAGCGCCGAGCAGGAGCCCAGCCTCCGGCAGCACCGAGCGCGCCTGCGTCACGTAGGCCTGCGTTGGCGTTACCCGCAGCGTCCACCGCGCATTGCGCACCGTCACCGGAACGTCCTGACTCCACTGCTCGGCAGCCTTGGGCGCCGGCAACACCACGGACTGAATGGGCGCTCCGTCCTCGAACAGCTCGAAATAGTGGTCCGGGTAGCGATTGTCGATGAGCTGGGCCAGCCAGTCGGGTTTGGCCAGCGAGGCCGACACCATGCCCGCGTATGTGTCGCCCTGAAAAGCGGGCACGTACACGATCGCGCCGCTGCCGCCGATGCGCATGTTCGCGAAGCGGCTGATCGTCGGCTCTCGCGACTTAAGCGCAAGATCGATGGCTGCCACTCGCTCCGGATTGTCGCGGATGTTGTACCCGACGGTGTTCACCTCCGGCGCGACCCAGCGCACGACAAAGTCCGGGCCCGACCACGCGATCGTCCGGAACTCGTCGAGATCACGCAGCTGCGAGCCGGCGTCCCGCTGCCAGAGCTCGGGCGTGAAGTTGTGGATGAGGACGCGCTCGCTCAGCCGATGCAGCGCGTCGATGCGCGCCTCCATGGCGCGCCGGAGCTCGATCGAGGCCGAGGCAGCGACCACCTCGGTGCCGTGGCGGATGAAGCGCACTTCCTGCACGAGCGCGGCGCGCCAGACCACCAGCGCGCAGGCGATCGCGGCGAGCCACACGATGATCGGCGTGGCGCGCCACAGCGCGACGCGCTCCTCCTGGCGGCCGACCAGCGCGTAAGCGAGCACGGCGAGCGCGAGCAGCAGCAGCAGCGGCGCGCTCACGAGCTCGTCGCCCGCGAACTGCAGCGATTGCGCGGCGAGAAGGCTGCCGCTCCATGCGCCGAACGCATTGAGCAGCGCCAGCGCCGCGGCGATCGACGCCAGCGCGGCCAGCGCGACCGAGCGCGCCGGGCTTCGATTGGCGCGCGGCACCAGCAGGAACATCGCGATGCCGAGTATCAGCGCGACCAGCGCGTTGACCACGCCCATCCGCGCGTAGCCGCCGGTGTCGACGATCCACGGATTGCCGAGCAGCGGGTTGCGCGGCAGCGAGGTCGGGAACACGAAGGCGATGACACCAAGCAGGCCGATCGCCGCCCCTACCGCGGCGCTGAAATGCGCCAGGCCGCGGGCCCTCATCGCATACAGCGCAAGCGCCAGGCCGTACAAACCGACGATCCAGGCAATGTCGTACTGCAGCACCGGCTTGTCGGAGATGCGCAGGACCGCCGGGCCGTGGTGGTAACCGATCAGCGAGGCGCCGGCGAGCGCAACGGCGCCGACGCCCACGACGAACAGCAGCGCGCCCACCCATGCGTCGGCATGACGGAAGTCTCGGACGAAGGGGGCGGGAGCGGTCGACATCTTCACGAAGCCTGCGGGAATGCGCCGGCGCCTCCTGGCGGCGCGCTCATGCGTGCGACCGGCATGATACCTCGCGCGGTCGCCGAGGACGTCCTGTGGTTGCTTGATGCCCTCGCTTACGCGCGCTTGCGTCGCGCCGCCGGAGTCCGGGCCGGCGCGGCGTGCGCCCTGCGCGGACGAGCCTTGGCCGATGCCGCGTCGGCGGCCTTTTCGCTGCGCTCCTTGCCCGCGCGCGTCTTACCCGCGAGGCTCTGCTGCAGCAATGTAGTGAGGTCGATGATGTCGGCGCTGCGTTGCGCGGGCTTGCCTTCTTCCGGCTCGGTAATGACTTCGGTCTGGCCGGCCTTGATCTTCTCCTCGATGCGCTTCATCAGGTCGTGCGTGTAGGTGTTGACGAACTGGCCGGGCTTCCACGGCTCCGACATGTCCTCGACCAGCTTGCGCGCCAGCTCGGCCTCCTTCGCGCTCACGCCGGCAGCCTTGCCGGTCGCGGCCGGCAGCGACAGCCCGTCGGCGGCGCGAAGCTCGTTCACATAGCGCAAGGTGTTGAGCAGCAGCACCTGTCCTTCGGGAATCACCGCGGCGAGGTGGGGCGTCGTGCGAATGACGACTTGTGCCACGGCGACCTTCTTGGCGTTCTTGAGCGTGTCGCGCAGCAGCGCGTAGACCTTCTTGCCGCGCTCCGTCGGCACGAGGTAATACGGCGTCTCGAAGAACTGCGGGGGTATGTCGCTCGCCGGCACGAAGCTGGCTATCTCGACCGTCTGAGTCGCCTCGACGTTGGCGCGGCGAAAATCCTCGTCGCTCAGCACCACGTAACGATCCTTCTCGTATTCGTAGCCTTTCACGATCTGCTCCCACGCGACCTCTTTCCCGGTCTTCTTGCTGACGCGCTTGTAGCCGACGGGCGAAAGGTCGCGCTTGTCGAGCATCGAGAAGCTCATGCCGTGGCGCTGCTCCGCGGGATGCAGCTCGACGGGAATGTGCACGAGTCCGAAGCTGATGGCTCCTTTCCAAAGCGCTCTCGACATGGTCAGCCTTTTTCGTTGGCTCGCGTCGTCGGCGCCCCGGTGTAGCCCAGGATGCAGACCTCGCAAATGACGAGCCGTCGCAGCCGCGCGACCGGCTCGCCGCAGTCCTCGCAGGTATCGAGCGGAACTTCGCCGGAGATGCGGCAGCCCCAGGCAGCGCACGTCGCGTCGACGCAGCGCAGGTGATCGCAGGGACAATACATCGGCGCTGCTTCTACGACGCCTGGCCGGCAAGCCGCTTCTTGCCCGGAGTGCGCGGTTTTTCCGGCGTCTCGACCGGACCCTCGGACTCGCCGTCGTCCGGCTCGATGGGGCCGCCCGGATCATCCGGCTCCGGAGGCTCCTTGACGGGAGTGTGAGGTGTGCGCGGCGTGTGCGCGCGCAGGCTATCGAGGAGGGCAGACATGGCGAAGTCACGACAGATGAGAGAGTCGATCGATGCAATCGCCGTGCCATTCACAGCTCGCGCGATTCCGGCGCGTGGGGACGGATACGTCGCGTCGAGCGCGCGCCGCGTCGAGTTGCTCGCAGCACGATCGGATGCCCTGCGCGTTTGTACAAAATGCCCATCGGGTTGAAACTTCTTCGCGGCAAACGCGTTCATGCCGACGGGCGCGAGGACCCGATTCCCAAGCGTAGCCCGCAGCGCATCAATTGGCACGGGGTTTGCGGGGAGAAGCCGGGGCAGGGGCCGAGATCTAGAGATCGGAACCATCCCTCCCATGGCCCGCTTTCAGTTTTCGTTGCCCCTGCCTTTATTCAGGCCGTTCATGATGACAGGTGCACGATGACGCGAGCCCTTGCGAAGTTTGCCTTTTATGTCCTGGCAGTGGCGACGATCGTCGATCTCGCGCGCTACAGTGCCCGCAGGCAGGCGAAGGTCGCCAAGAAGGAAGCCATCATGAACTGGGAAAACGAGGGGGGCGCGCTGCCCGAAACGCACTGAGGCCGAGCCGCCCCGGGGACAGGCACCGTACCTGTAGGACGGCTGCCTACGTCGCCTTGCGCTGACAGCTACAGGATTTACAGCCTTCGGCCGATAGCGCCGCCTGCGCGCTACGGCCACCATGACCCGGCGAATTCCACAATAACGAACGGATGGAGCGGGTCATGTTCGGAGAAATCCAAAGTCTTGCCAATCTTGCGAAATATCCCCTCGCGGACGCGGTGCCGGAGGCGGCATCGCCGGCGCGTCGGCAAAGCGCGCGCAGCCCCGCCGAAGGCGGTGCGCTGGAGCACTTCGGCTCGCTCTACGGTGCCTGTGCGCCGATGCGCAAGCTGTTCCGCAAGATCGAGCGGCTCGGGCGCTCCAATGCCCCGGTCATCGTTCTGGGCGAGAGCGGGGCCGGCAAGGAGCTCGTCGCCAACACGCTCCACAAGCTGTCGGCGCGCGCGTCTGCCCCGTTCATCGCGATCAACTGTGGCGCGCTCGCGGAGAACCTCATCGAAAGCGAGCTTTTCGGGCATGAGCGCGGCAGCTTCACCGGCGCGCTGCGCACCCATCGCGGATGTTTCGAGCGCGCCAACGGCGGCACGCTGTTCCTGGACGAAATCACCGAGATGCCGCTCGAGATGCAGGTCCGGCTGCTGCGGGTTCTCGAAACCGGGAAGTTCTGCCGCGTCGGCGGCGACCAGGAGCTCTCGACCGACGTGCGCGTGCTCGCCGCGACCAATCGCGACCTGCAGCACGCGGTCGCCAGCGGACGCCTTCGTGAGGACTTGATGTACCGGCTGTGCGTCATCCCGATCACCGTGCCGCCGCTGCGCGAGCGCGGCGAGGATTCGGTGCTGCTCGCGCAGATGTTCCTCAACACGCTCAACGAGGAGCATGGTGAGACCAAGCACCTGAGCGACAATGCGGTGCGCTGCATCCGGGAATATCGCTGGCCGGGCAATGTTCGCGAGCTCAAGAACGTCATCCATCGCGCGTTCGTCCTGTCGGACGACGAAGTCGACGTCGACATCGACTCGGCCGCGACCGGTGAAGCCGCGGAATCGGCCATTACCGTGCCGCGCGCGCCGGGTGTCGCGACCACGCCGCTGGGGGAGCCGTTCGCGGTGCGGATACCGGTCGGCATGTCGCTCGACGACGCCGAGCAGGCGCTGATCAAGGCGACGCTCGATTCAGTCGACGGCAGCAAGGTCAAGGCGGCGCAGGTGCTCGGAATCAGCCTGAAGACCCTTTACAACCGCCTGCATGCTTACGAGGACCTGGCGCGCAAGCCGGTGTCATCTCCCGGATGTTCGGTGATAGCAGCTTGAGCATGGGCCTGTCGTGACTTTGTTTCGCGCGTTTCCTATAATGTGATCGGTCATTCGCATGTATGCACATTCGCAAGGGCTTCCCGAAGCGGGGAGCAATGGAGGTAGCGCTGCCGTGGTCACACAAAAGACGCGTGTTCTCATCGTGGACGACCATGCAGTTGTGCGAGCAGGTTTTCGTCAGCTCCTGGAAGGCACCGAGGATCTCCACGCGGCGGGCGAAGCAGGCACCGCGGCCGCGGCGCTGAAGGAAGCCGGAACCGGCAAGTACGACGTCGTGCTGCTGGATATCTCGCTGCCCGACGCAAGCGTTCTCGAAACCGTCAGCGCGTTGCGCCGCCGGCATCCCGACCTGCCGATCCTCGTGGTCAGCATGCATGCCGAGGAGCAGTACGCGGTCAATCTGCTGCGCGCCGGCGTGAGCGGGTTCTTCCCCAAGGCGGGCGAGGCGAAGGATATGCTGCACGCGATCCGCACCATCGCCGACGGCAAGAAATACATCAGCTCGACGCTTGCCGAGGCGCTCGCCATGGAAGCCGCCGGCGACGCGCCCGAACCACTGCATCGGCAGCTCTCGACGCGCGAGTTCCAGATCTTCGTTCAGCTCGCGGCGGGCAAGACCGTCACCGACATCGGGAACGAGCTTTGCCTGAGCGTGAAGACGGTCAGCACTTATCGCACCCGGATCCTGGAGAAGATGAATCTCTCCCGGAACGCCGAGCTCACCGCATATGCGCTGCGCCACAACCTGATGAGCTGATGTACGCGAGCCCCCGAGTGAATTCCACGGTAAACAACTCGCGAGCTTCGCCGTTGCGGGTGTTCGTCGTCGAGGATTCCGAACTGATCCGCAAGCGCATCGTCGAGAACGTGCGGTCGATTGGCGGCTATGAGATCGTCGGCTTTGCAGAGTCCGCCGAGGAGGCGATGCGGTCGATCGACAGCCTGCACCCCGATATCGTCATCACGGACATACGCCTCAAGGAAGGCAACGGGATCGAGGTGGTCCGGCATGTGCGCGCCAACGCCTATACTCCGCGGCCGCGAATCTTCGTGCTCACCAACTACGCGTTCCCGGAGTACAAGCACCAATGCTCGATCGCCGGCGCGGACGAGTTCTTCGACAAGTCCTCCGAGTACGATCGCTTCCTCGAGTTGATGCACGGTCCGCAGTAGTCCGGCGCCGCTGCCGGCGCGCGTTCCTCCGATTTTCAATGATTCGCCGCGTGTCAGCCGGGTGCCGTCGCTCGATGCCATGGCACGCCGATTGCATCATCTTCGGCAGATGGTGCTGTGGCGGCGGCATGGTGTTGAATCACCTCCGATATCTGCCGTCTTCGAGTAACTCTTGCTCTGACGAGCGGAAAGGATTGCAAATGTTGCACTATGCGGTGGTATTTTTTGTCGTCGCGCTGATCGCGGCGGTGTTCGGATTCACCGGGATCGCGGCAGGTGCCGCGGAGATCGCGAAGGTTCTTTTCGTCATCTTCCTGATTCTTTTCATCGTCTCGCTGGTCGCCGGCTTGTTCAGGCGGGGGACGTAGCATCTGAAGGTTGCAGCACCGAAGCGCGGCGAAAGCGTTGCCGCGCGGATTGACAGACGCGCACGGCGGCGGGAGCCTGGCAATGTCCCGCCGCCGCGGCGCGTGAACACAGGCCATCGGCGGCGAAGCCTCGATAAGCGCGCCGCCGGCAAATCGCAGTCTTATTCTCGGGAAGCAGGAGCAAGCATGGAAACTACAGGAACGACAGGATCGGCAGTCGAGCGCAAGGCGAATCAGGCTCACCAGGTAGTCGACGACGTTGCGCAGCGCGCCGCCGACAAGGCAGCTCCGGCGATCAACCGGGTCGCGCAGGCCGCGCATCAGACCGTGGATCGCGTCGCCGGCGCGGCGGTTCCTGCGGCGGAGTGGGTAGTGCAGAGCGCGGATCAGCTCCGGCAGCAGCAGGACGTATTGCTCGAGTCCTGCCGCGGCTACGTGCGCGAGCGCCCCATTGTCGTCGTCAGCCTGGCACTGCTGGCGGGCTACCTGTTCGGGCGCATGCGCTGATTGCGTCTGAACACCGCCGGCTCGCTCGGCGGGTGTGGCTTGAATGAAGATAGCGGCGGGCCTCCAGGCCCGCCGTATTCTTTTGGCGCGGGCCGTTCCGCACGCAGATTTACCACGCCAAATTGGAAGTCTTACCGCGCCTCCGGTCGCGCTCGGCCGGATCATGCAGCAACTCATTGTTTTGACTATTGTTATTCATTGGCACACGCGTTGCTAACTCAATGGGGCGAGCGCGGGCAACGCCGCGATGGAACACAACTTCCTACCAGGAGCAATCCATGAACTGGGATCGAGTCGAAGGCAATTGGAAACAGATGACCGGCAAGGTAAAGGAGCAGTGGGGCAAGCTCACCGACGACAGCCTGTCGCAGATCAACGGCCAGCGCGACCAGCTCGTCGGCAAGATCCAGGAAGCGTACGGAATCACCCGCGACGAAGCCGACCAGCAGGTTCGCGATTGGGAACGTCTCAACTAGAACCATCAACCAGCACCATCGCTTCGAGGGCGCCGAAGAACGGAGCGGTCGCCTTCGATTCCAACCACTAGGAGTGACAATGAAGATCAACATGACCGAGGCTCTTGTGCATTGCCGTTTTGGGCGCGTTCGCGTTCAGCGCGCATGCCGCAAGCGACGCCGGAAAAGACCATCAAGAACCAGTACAACGCCGTAAAGGATCAGGCCGACGCCGACTACAAGGTCGCGTCGGAAGCCTGCAAGGCGCGTCAGGGCAACGACAAGGACGTGTGCATGCAGCAGGCCAAGGCCACGCGCGACAAGACGATTGCCGACGCAAAGGCCTCGCGCAAGTCGAAGGACGCGATGGCCGATGCGCAGGAAACCAAGATGTCCGCGGATTACAAGGTCGCCAAGGAAAAATGCGACGCCATGAGCGGTGACGCGAAAGACACCTGCATCAGCAACGCCAAGCTCAAATATCACCAGTAGCATCAAAGCAGCGGGGGCCTCGATGAAGGCGAACGTGTACTACGTATGTCCGGCGCCGCGTGGCGGCTGGTCGGTATTCGGCTCCGGAATCGAGCCCCCGCTGTCGACCTTTGCAGCACGCGATGCAGCCGTCGAGTTCGCGTGCGAGGTTGCCGAGAGCGCTGTCCCCGGGGAAGTTCGCATCCTCGGATTCGGTGGCACGGTCGAGGAACTCTGGGTATGCGCGTCGGCGGCGCGCGGGGTATCGGATCGCCGGGCGTCGCCTGCCCTGATGCAGTGAACGAACCATAAGGGGAAACAAATGACCATCGGCACAATACTTCTGATCATCCTGATACTGGTCTTGCTTGGCGCGCTGCCAGCGTGGCCGTACAGCCGGGGCTGGGGCTACGGGCCCAGTGGCCTCGCCGGCGTCGTCGTGCTGGTCCTGGTCGTGCTTCTGTTGATGAAAATCATCTAACGTCGTTTGCGAAGCGAACGTGCGGAGCGTGCGGCCGCACGCTCGTGGCGCGTCGGACGGTCTCCTACACCCATATCCGACACGCGCTGATTCCGCGGCACCGTCGTCGTCGCTACAGTTTGATTTTCCACTCGACGCCGCCGAACCGTCCCTTCATGAAGACATTTCACGTCGACTGCGAACTGAGATACGACGTTCTGCAGCCCACTGTGTTCGTCATGCACGTCGCCGTGCCGACGCTGCACGACCAGCACGTTTGCGCCGAGTCGATCTCGACGATGCCGCCGCTGCGGGTCGAGGAGCTTGAGTCGCGCGACTCGGCGAATCGCCTGCTGAGGATCGACGCATCTCCCGGTCCGCTCGAAATCCGGTACATGGCGAATGTGGACGTGCACCGTGCGATGCCGGCTCCCGACGCGGACGAAGTGCCCGTCAACCAACTGCCGGCCGACATCCTTCCGTACCTGGTCGCCACGCGGTATTGCGAATCGGATCTCCTGTTTTCGCTGGCGGTGCGCGAATTCGGCCATCTGCCGCATGGCGTGCAGCGGGTCGAGGCCATTTGCCAGTGGGTGCGCGACAACATCGCCTATCAGGTCGGGACGTCGAACCCGCTGTCCAGCGCGCGCTCGACGCTCGACGCCCGAGTCGGCGTGTGCCGTGACTTCGCGCACATGGCGATCGCGCTTTGCCGCGCGCTCAATATTCCGGCGCGCCTGGTCACGGGCTATGCAATCTATGCCGATCCGCCACCGGATTTTCACGCCGTGTTCGAGGCTTACCTCGACGGAGCGTGGTATGTCTTCGATCCGACGCGGCTTTCACCGGTCGAGGACCTGATCCGGATCGGCACCGGGCGCGATGCATCCGAGGTTGCGTTCGCCACGTTTTTCGGCGCTGCCAAGCTGCGTTATTTGAGTCCCCTGGTCGAGCTTGCCAGCGACTCCGAGCCTGCGAAGGCGCTCGTCGCGTTGCAGCAACCGGGCGCGGGCATCCTGCTGGCGGCTTGACGCGCGCACTGCAAATGAGCGCAGCGCAACATGCAGAATGGAAAATTTTACGCGAGTTGCGCGCTCGCGGCCGGAACGAACTACGGACACCGAGGCATCTGCGGGCGCCGGAAACGAGTGCGAGTCGTCTCCGGCAGCCGTACGGGAGATGCAGCCGGCCAGCGTGGCACGCGGCTTGCATCGCTATCGCAGTAATCACTCACAAGGAGAATGACATGGAAAAGAGATACACCCTGACGACATCGGCCATTGCCGCGATAGCTGCCGCCTTGGCATTGACGGCGTGCGACCGCAACGATTCCAGCCGGACAGCGGCGACCCCGCCGGCGACGACGACGGGCGCGACGATGGCGGCCGCCGGCGACAAGATGGCAGCCACGACCGACAAGGTCGCGACGGCCGTTGACGATAGCGCGATCACCACCAAGGTCAAGGCAGCGCTTCTCGCCGAGCCGGGGCTCAAGTCGCTCAAGATCGACGTCGACACCAAGAACGCAGCGGTGACGCTGTCGGGCTCGGTCGATAGCGCCGCGAACAAAGACAAGGCCAAGCAGGTCGCGGGCTCGGTGTCCGGTGTGACGACTGTGGTCGACCAGCTGACGGTCAAGTCTTCCTGACGCGATCAACCACCGCGCAATGCAAAGGCCGCGCTTGATGCGCGGCCTTTGTCTTTGGAGCGCCCGCGAGCCAGGCGCGGGCAGATTGGGGTCAGGAGTGCTGCGCGGCGTGCGGCGCCTCCCAGTACGGACGCGTGCCGAAGTAGTTGTGGATGAACGCGCCCCACTCGTGAACGAAGCGATCAGGCTCGTTTCCGCGCTGCACGCACGGGGCGCGCTCTATCCAGTCGGCATGCGCGTTGATTCGCAGCTGTTGCGCGTCGGGATCCGCAGCCACCGCATTCCAGGGAACGACGATGACGGTGCGCGACGACGGTGGCGCGCGATGATGCGAGCTCGACGACCGCGTAGGCGATCCGCCCGGTGGATAGATCCAGCATGATGTCGCGCAACTCGCCGATGTTGGTTCCTTCACGGTCGACGATCGCGCAACCCAGGCAACTGTCAGCCCCGATCAGGGACGACGACGTGCTGGGAATCGCAAAGCCGACGCTTCGCTGGGGGGTCATGACTTACTCCTCGCCGTTTGCGGCGAAGCGCGCTTCGCCGTTGAAAAAAGTGCATTGCAATTCGCCGTCTGCGGTGCACTGCGTGCATCGTCCATTAATGCAGACGGCAAATTCATGATCCCCGACGTTGTCGCGGCGCGCAATCGGTAGGCCCCGGGACGTTCATGTAGGAAGTTGAAAACGAATTTGTAGGACGCGCACCGACGGTCTGGCAGATCGCGCCTCGGCTTCTCCGTCTCCGCGTTGACCACAGTAGCCGCGTTCCTGGCGCGCTCACGTGATTCTCATGTTCTGGCATGGCGCTTGCACGATTCCGATCGTTCACCAGGAGATCGCATGAATATCCTCGCTGCCCAGTTCGATGAATTCGCACAAGCCGACGCCGCCATACAAGAGTTGTGCGGGTCGCGCGGCTTCTCGCCAACCGATGTCGCCAAGATCGTGCTCGGGGCGCCAGGTCGCCACGATGCGTTTCCCCTCGGTGGCGACGAAGACCAGGACGCGGGCGCGTCGAAGGGCGACACCGGCGCCGCGAGCGGCGCTGTGATGGGCGGCGGCGCGGGTGTGGTCGCGGGCGTCGCCGCGGCTGCGGCGCTCGGACCCATTGCCGCGCTGGCTGCTACCGGCATTGGTGCCTACACCGGATCGCTCGCCGGTGCGCTGGACCGCATGACCGATGCGTCTGCGCACGGCGAAGTACCGGCGCGCCCGGCTGGCGTGATGGTGATGGCGCACGCCGCGACGCCAGCGCGCCGCGAGCAGGCGTTGGCGACCTTCACCAATCACCGCGCGCGCGGCATCGAGGAGGCCGAAGGGCAGTGGGTCGACGGAACGTGGGCCGACTTCAGTCCCGTGTCGCGTCCTCACTGGCTGGTGCCGCCCGCTCCGCTTACCGATGCGCCCGCTGCTGCCGAGCCGCGTGCCGATGCCTCGTAAGCGCTACACCGCGATGTAAACAATGCAAGCGGATGGAGCCTGGCGCATTAGGTAACAATTTGATTTTAGGGAGGCTTTGAACCCTGTCAGGCTGGCACGCGAAGTGCATGATGGATCGTGCAGCATCGTTTTCCGACAACCGTCTTAACGACATGAGGACAACTGAAATGAAGACGCTGACGACATTGATCGCAGTGGCGTTGCTTGCAGCCGTCGCCGGTTGCAACACCGTCGAAGGTGCCGGCAAGGACGTGAAGGCGACCGGTGCCGCCGTCGAGAAGGCCGCCGACCAATCCAAGCCCAAGTAACAGACTCCGGCCTTCAGACAGCAAACGGGCGGCGCATCAAGCGCCGCCCGTTGTTTTTAGTTCGACTGATCTATTCCGGAGCGGGCCTGCGCTGATATCCGCTCGAGCGCATGCACGCGTCGTACATGCGGTTGTATGCGCCATGCGTGGGATCGTATGGGCCGAACCCATGCTCCTTGCCGTGCGCCTCGGCCTGTTTTTCGCAGGCGCGCGAGTCGGTCCTGAACTTGTCGGCGGACGCGCTGCCGCGCTCGTAGTCGACGTCCGTGTAAGCCTTCATCGACGTGCAGCCGCACAGCGCGGCGAGCAGCACGGTCGACGCGAGCAGCGCTCCAGGCAGAGCGTCGCCGCAGCGCCGCGGCGGCCGCCCGGTCCAGCGTGAGATGCGCCATGGAACTCCCTGGGTGGGTCGACGGCCAAGTTTCGCACGCTTTGCGTTGCCCGCGCCAGCGCGCGGGCTCGGGGCGCGGCCGTAGGATCGACCGTGGATCGGGCGTAAGATCCATGGTCAGCCACCGCCGCGCCAACGAGGTGCCGATGAAGCTCAGTGCCGCGCAGATCCAGCAGTTCCAGCACGACGGATATCTTTTTTTTCCGTCGCTGTTCAGTCGCGACGAGATCGGGGTGCTGACCGCCGAGGTGCCGAGCCTCTACGCGCAGCGCCGCCCCGAGAACGTGCGCGAGAAGCAGGGCGACGTGGTGCGCACCAACTTCGCCGCGCACATGTACAGCGCGCCTTTCGCGCGGCTGGCACGCCATCCGCGCATGGTCCTTCCGGTGATGCAGCTTTTCGCCGAGCCGGTGTACATGCACCAGTTCAAGATCAACGGCAAGGCGGCATTCGACGGCGACGTCTGGCAATGGCACCAGGATTACGGCACGTGGAAGAACGACGACGACATGCCGACGCCGCGGGCCATGAACGTTGCGATCTTCCTCGACGAGGTCAACGAGTTCAACGGCCCGCTGATGTTCATTCCCGGCAGCCACGAGCTGGGTGTGCTCGACGCCGCGCACGATACGTCGACCACCAGCTATCCCCTGTGGACGATCGACCACGACACCATCGCGAAGCTGGTGGCGCGCGGCGGTATCGTCGCACCGAAGGGGCCGCCCGGATCGATGATCCTGTTCCATTCGTGCCTCGTGCACGCGTCGACATCGAATCTCTCGCCCTGGAACCGCGTAAGCGTGTACCTGAGCCTGTGCGCGGTGTCCAATCACATCCGTCGCTTCAAGCGCCCGGAGTACATCGCGCATCGGGATTTCGCGCCGATCGAATGCCTGCCCGACGATTGCCTGCTGCGCGACTACCCGGTGTCGCTGCCGTGGAAGGAAGGCACGCCCGCGCACGCGCTCGCGTCGACCGCGGCATGAGCGCCGACACGCAACTGCGCCGCCCCGAGCGCCGGGTTGGCCAATGAGCCGGAGCGCGCAGCGCGCAGGTCTCCGATGAGCCTTTACGCGAAGCTGCAGGAGCGCGCCGCGCGCGGCAATCCGCTGCGCGTGGGCCTCATCGGCGCCGGCAAGTTCGGCGCGATGTACCTCGCGCAGATTCCGAGTACGCCGGGCGTGCATCTGGTCGGCATCGCCGATCTTTCGCCGTCCGCCGCGATCGCGAGCCTCGACCGCGTGGGCTGGGCCGCCGAGCGCCGCGCCGCGCGCTCGCTCGACGAGGCGCTGCGCACCGGCGCGACGCACGTCGGCGACGACTGGCGCGCGCTCGTCTCGCATCCGCAGCTCGACATCGTCGTCGAGTGCACGGGCAACCCGATCGCCGCGGTCGAGCATTGCCTCCACGCGTTCGAGCACGGCAAGCATGTCGTCAATGTCACGGTGGAGGCCGATGCGTTTTGCGGTCCGCTGCTGGCGCGCCGCGCCGCCGAGCACGGCGTGATCTACAGCCTTGCCTACGGTGACCAGCCGGCGCTGATCTGCGACCTGGTCGATTGGGCGCGCGCGGCGGGCTTTCCCGTCGTGGCGGCGGGCCGCGGCCACAAGTGGCTGCCGCACTTCGCGCAATCGACGCCCGACACCGTGTGGGGACACTACGGACTGACGCCGGAGCAGGCGAGGATCGGCGGGCTCAACCCGAAGATGTTCAACTCGTTCCTCGATGGCTCGAAGCCGGCGATCGAAAGCACGGCGGTGTGCAACGCCACCGGACTCGTCGCGCCGCCCGACGGACTTGCGCTACCCGCCGGCGTCGATCGACGACATACCGAATGTGTGCCGTCCGGTCGCCGAAGGCGGCGTGCTCCAGCGCAAGGGGCAGGTCGAGGTCATTTCATCGCTCGAGCGCGACGGCACGCCCATCGGCTACGACATTCGCTTCGGTGTCTTCGTGGTCTTCGAAGGCGACAGCGAATACATCCGCAACTGCTTTCGCGAGTACATGGTGCGCACCGACTCGAGCGGACGCTACGCGTGCCTGTACAAGCGCTGGCACCTGATCGGCCTCGAGGTCGGCATCTCGGTGGCGTCGATCGGCGTGCGCGGCGAGGCGACGGGCGCGCCGGTGGGATTCAACGCCGACGTCGTGGCCACGGCGAAGCGCGACCTCGCGCCCGGCGAGACGCTCGACGGCGAGGGCGGCTACACGGTGTGGGGCAAGCTCCTGCCCGCCGCCACCTCGCTCGCGCTGCACGACGTCGGCGGATTGCCGCTGGGGCTCGCGCATGGCGTGCGCATGCTTCGCGCGGTCCGGCAAGGACAGTCGCTGACCTGGCGCGACGTGCAGATCGACGAGACGCTGCCGGCGTATCGCACGCGCCGCGAGATGGAGGCGGAGTTCGCGCCGGTGGATGTCACGCGTCCTGCGGCGCAGGAGCGCCCCGCGCGCAGCCGCACGGCAGCGCACACAGCGACGCGCGAACAGTTTCGTAGCCGTGAGCGCTGTGCTCGCCACCGCCGGCGCCGGAAGTCACCCAACGGCTCGCTGGGCGGCGCGGCGCTCCTGAGGATACTCACGGCGCTCTTTGGGCTCATCGCGTCCGTCAGCACGCTGGGGTTCGACACGACGCGGCCTGCAGTGCGCTACCTGATCCCGGACGGATACGTGGGGTGGGTACGCATCGACTACGGCATCAACGCAGCGCACGCACCTGGCTACGGGGTCGAGCGCGCGCTTGCGTTACCGAAGCGCGACGGCGTGATCGTCGCGGAGTTTCCGCCCAGCGGGCACCTCGTCACGTCCTCGGAGATGGAATTCGGATCGGCCGCCGACCAATACTTCTACAGCTCGGCGACCAAGCTGACGCCTCTTTCGCAGGCGAAGGGGAGCCAGATGGTCTGGAACAAGATCAACGGGCGGTTGGGCGGCGCGGCGTCGCAGACCGAGATTTTCTTCGTCGGCTCGGAGGCCGATTACATGAAATACGCATACCGCCATGCTCCGGTGCCCATGCCCGGACCTGTCAAGCGCTGAAGCATCGATCCCCGCGCCGCGTTCAGCCCGGGAGATCAGTCGACCTTGTAGAGCCGGCCGCCACGGTCGAAGTACGCCCCGTTGATCGTGCTGTTCTTCTGCAGCGAGACCTGTGCGTGCAACGGGCCGCACTTGTCGGGGCGTTCGACGTCGACGCGGATCTCGGCGCTGCGATCGACTCCGATCGCGACGAACGCCTGCTCGACCAGCGCCGGCACCCTCGCCCAGTCGAAGTCGTCGGCGGCAAATGGATCCTCGCAGCGAGTGATCTGCGACTCTCGCTTATCCATGCGCGACAGCTTGCCGGCGCGGTTGTAGCGATAGGTGACGACTTCGCCGCCGGCGCGTGCGTCGAGCATCGTGATGCGTATCTGCTCGACCTCGACGACGACGTTGCGCAGGTACAGCGTCGAGCCGGCATCGTGGGCGAGTGCGCGCATCGCGTCGGGAGCGAGCGAGAGCATGTTGATCTGCGACAGGCGCTTCTGCTCGTCGTCGTAGGCCTTCTGCTGCGCGCGCACGCGCTGGTTGTGCGCCTCGACCTCGGCGTTGCGCTTGTCGACGATGCCCTTGAGATCGATCGCGGCGCCGGTGCGAAAGTCGTAGCTCACCAGCTCGAAGCCATTGCTGGCCATCGACCCCAGCTGGACGGTAAGCATCCAGCGTCCGACGATGCTGCGATAGCGGACCTCGAGCTCCGGAGCGCTGTCGCCGACGTGACCCGGCCTGGCGCGCTGCGCCTTGAGCGCGGCGCGCACGCGGTTGAGATCGATGCTGTCGAATGCGAAGCGGCTGGCGATGGCGCTGCTCGGCGGGCGATTCATCGCGCAGCGGCGTCGGATCCGGCTCGGACAGCTTGCCCTCGACGAACGAAAAAGTTCGCGTGCCGCCGTCATCGGATCTCACCAGCGCGCTGCCGGTGTTTTCGCTCACCTGGACCGCCGACAGCATCGGCTCGCGGCCGAGCGCGCCGCGCAACGCCTTGGCGAAGGCCTGCAGGTTATCGAACATGCGCTGGTCCGCCTTCAGCGCCTCGCGGTGCAGGATGTCGTCCTGCGGCGCTGCTCCCGCGCCAAGGCTCAGCGTCGACAGCAACGCGAGCGCGCAGGCTCCTATGCGGAAGCGCTGAACGTGTCGCCGCCGCGAAACGGCGCGCGTCGTCACGGTGTCGGAGCCACGTTCACCCACGTTCCGCTCGCCTGCGAGGCGAGGCACGCCTCGATGAATGCCATGGTATGCACGCCGTCCTCGATGCGCGGGAAGGGAAGCGCCGGAACCGGCTCGCCGAGATTGCGAGCCATGCGCTCCTGCGCGGCTTCGGCGTAGATGTTGGCGAACGCCTCGCGCAAGCCTTCCGGGTGTCCGCGCGGCGTGCGTCCGGCGGCGATGATGTCCGCGGGAAGGAAGGTGTCGCCGCGACCGTACACGCGCGCTGGCTCGCCCTGCATCGCCACGTGCAGGTAGCTCGCGTCGCGGTGTGACCAGTCGAGCATGCCGCGCTCGCCGTAGACGCGCAGGCGGATGTCGTTCTCTCCGCCGGCCGCCGCCTGCGTCACGGTGAAGGTGCCGCGCAGGCCACCCTCGAATTCGAGCAGTGCCGACGCGTAGTCGATCAGCGAGCGGCCCGGGATGAGCGACCCGACATCGGCGACCAGGCGCGCGATGTTTCGTCCAGCCACCGCGCAGGCAAGCTGTTGCGCATGGCAGCCGATCGCTCCCATCACCAGCGCGAGACCGCTGCGCCGCGGATCGAGGATCCAGTCGAGGCGGCTCGTCCGAGGGCCGTCCTCGACCCGCGTCGCCATGCCGGCCTGGATGTACTCGACCTGCACCAGGCGCAGCGCGCCGAGCGTGCCGTCATTGACCAGCTTGGCGGCGTAGCGCGTCATCGGGTACGCGGAGTAGCCGTGCGCGACCGCGAATACGCGGCCCTGCTTGCGGGTGCGCGCCAGCAGGTCGCACGCCTGCGCGAAGTCGTGCGTGATCGGCTTGTCGCAGACGACGTCGAGGCCGGCATCGAGCGCGGCGGCGGCGTAGCGGTAGTGCGTGTCGTTCGGCGTCATGATGGCGACCGCGTCGATGCCATCGGCGCGCGCTTTTTCCTGCGCCAGCATCGCTGCGACGTCACCGTAGCTGCGCGCCGGATCGAAGCCCATCGCCTCTCCGGCCTTGCGCGAACGCGCCGGATCGCTCGAGAACACGCCGGCGACCGCGCGCCACCAGCCATCGTGCTCGGCGGCGCCGCGATGCATTTTCCCGATCCACGATTCGGGCCCGCCGCCGATGATGCCCAGGCGCAGCGCCCGCCCGAACCGCTCGCGAATATCCGCCATACGTGTCTCCCCTATGCGCGCCGCAGTCGCGGCTTTTCTCGCGCGCGCGATCGTGTGCGATGATTCCCGCCTGGGGGTCCTTCACACGGTCCGATGCTGCGTCGCTGTCGCATGATACCGCCAACTTCGTCGCCTTCGTCGCGTCACGGAGCGCTCGTTCGCGCCGACGTCGCGTTCGATGGCGCGGGTGCTCGATGCGCCTGAATCTGTTTGCCGCGATGCGACCCGGATCGCGCGCCGACGCCATGCGTGACGCGCTCGCCGGCATCGTGCTGGCGTCGATGAGCATTCCGCAGGCGCTGGGCTATGCGCGCATCGCCGGCGCACCGGTGGTGATGGGTCTCTATACGCTGTTGCTGCCGCCGCTCGCCTACGCGGCGCTGGGCTCGTCGCGCCATCTCGTGGTCGCCGCGGATTCTGCGACTGCCGCGATCCTTCGCTCCGGACTCGCCGACATGGCGGATGCCGGCAGCGTGCGCTACGTGGCGCTGCTCGGGCTGGTCGCGCTGATGGTGGCGGCGATGCTCCTGGTCGCGCGCGTTTTTCGCCTGGGATTCCTGGCCGATTTCCTGTCGCGCACCGTGCTGGTGGGTTTCCTCGCCGGAGTCGGCTTGCAGGTTGCGATCGCGATGACCGATGACATGCTGGGCATCGCCGCCGACGCTCCGACGGTGTGGGACAAGTTGCTCGCGTTGTTCGCCGGCCTCGGTACCCTGCACGGCCCGACGCTGGCGGTGTCGGCAGTGGTGCTCGCCACGCTGCTCGTGGGACGGCGCTTGCTGCCGCACGCGCCGATCGCGCTCTTCGTGGTTGTGGTAGCGATCGCGTGCAGCGCGGCGCTGGGCTTCGCCGAGCGCGGGATAGCCGTCCTCGGTCCCGTCGCGGGCGGGCTCCCCACCCTGCGCGTTCCTGCAGTGACCTGGAGAGACCTCGTGGCGCTGCTGCCGGTCGCGGGATCGTGCTTCGTGATCATCGTCGCGCAGAGCATTGCCGCGTCACGCATTTTCGCACTGCGCCATCGCGAGCGCGTCGACGCCGACGCCGACATCGCGGGGCTCGCCGCCGCCAACGCGGTCGCCGGATTGTCCGGGACATTCGTTGTCAACGGCAGCCTCACCCAGACAGCGATGGGCGAGCGCGCCGGCGCGCAGTCCCAGCTCGCGCAGGTGGCGGTCGCCGTCGTGGTCGTGGCGGTACTCATGTTCTTCACATCGTGGCTGCAGTACCTGCCCGCTTGCGTCCTCGCCTCGCTGGTGTTCAGCATCGCCATCGGCCTGATCGATGTCGGCGCCCTCGCCGACATCCGGCGCGAAAGCCCCGGCGAATTCATGCTGGCGGTCGCGACCGCGGCGATGGTGGCGCTGGTCGGCGTGGAGCAGGGCATCCTCGCGGCGATCGTGGTGTCGTTGCTGCGCCACGTCCGCCAGAGCTATCGACCGCACTCGACGGTGCTCGCCCCGGGGCCTGGCGGCCGATGGGAGCCCGTGCCGGCGACGCCCGGCGTCCAGACCGAGCCGGGGCTGGTCGTCTACCGCTTCGGCGCCGATCTGTTCTACGCCAACGAGCATCGCTTCTGCGACGAAGTGCGCGCGCTCGTCGCGCACGCACCGTCACCCGTTCACACGCTGGTGATCGATTGCGGGGCGATCACCGCGATCGACTACTCCGCCGCGCGCTCGGTGCGCGATGTGTACGACGAGCTTTCCGCTTCGGGCGTCGAAGTCGTGTTCGCGCGGGTCAGCGTCTACCTTCGCGCCGACATGCAGCGCCACGGTCTCGTGGACGCAGTTGGCACGGGCCGGGTGTGGCCCACGCTGCACGGCGCTCTCGAGGCGCTCACGCAGCGGCACGCCGCGTCCGAGGCGGCTTGCATCGTGAGCGGACGCGCATCCGCTCACGCTACCCGGAGTCGCGCCTAGTCGCCGCGGCGCGCGCGCAGCGCGCGGAGCTCCGATTCGAGCGCGTCGATGCGCTCGACGTAGCTCAGCACGATGCTCACGGCGTGGGTATCGAGTTCGAGCTCGCGGCGCAGCCCGCGCGCCTTGCGCACGATCAGCAGCGCCTCGGCGCGAAAGCGCCACTGCGGCGGCTGCGCGGCGGCCTGGTCGATCGGCGCCAGCGCGCCGTAGCGGACCAGATCGCGCACCTCGTGCTCGGGCATGTCGGCCATCTCGACCAGCTCCGCGTAGGTCACCTGCCCCTGCTCCTCGACGCACAGCGCTTGTTCGATGGTGAATGTCATGATGCCGTCTCCGTTTGCAGGTGCGCGCGCGGGTTGAAGTTCGATGCCGCGGCGAGCTTGCGGTAGAGCTCGCGCTGTTCATCGTCGACCGTGCCCGGAACGTCGATGCGCACCACCGCGTAGAGGTTGCCCGGCGCGCTCTTGCCGCGCGCCATGCCGCGGCCTCCCAGGCGAAGGCGCTGCCCGGCGCGCGTCCCCGCCGGAATCTTCAGCGTGACTTCGCCTGCGGGCGTCGGCACACGGGCCTCGGTGCCGAGCACGGCTTCCCACGGCGCCAGCGGCAGGTCGAGGTACAGGTCCTGACCGTCGACCCGGAACAGCGGGTGGTCGGCGACCTCGATGTCCAGATACAAGTCTCCTGAAGGACCGCCGCGGAATCCGGGACCGCCCTTGCCGGGCACGCGAAGCTTCTCGCCGTTGGAGACGCCGCGCGGAATGCGCACGGTGATCGTGCGCGGCACGCGGCGGCCGTTGCCCTGCTCGTCCCACTCCAGCCCGTTCATCTGCAGCGAGATCTCGGTGCCGTGGAACGCCTGGTCGAAGTCGATGCTGACGCCGGCTTCGTAGTCGTGGCCGCGACGCGGCGCATCGGCGCGAGCGCCGCCGGCTGGGCCGGCGCGGGCGCCGAACGCCGCGAACAGGTCGGACAGGTCGATGTCCTCGAACGACCCCTGGCGCTGGCCGAAGCCCTGCGCCCAGTCCGGAGGCGGCTGGAATTCCTGTCCTTCGGGATGCCGGCCGAGCTGGTCGTACGCGGCGCGCTTCTCGGGATCCTTGAGCGTCTCGTACGCCTCGGACATTTCCTTGAACTTCTCCTCGGCGTTCTTTTCCTTCGACACGTCGGGATGGAACTTGCGCGCAAGGCGGCGGTACGCGGCCTTGATGTCGTCGGCGCTGGCGTCGCGCGCGACGCCGAGAATCTCGTAGTAGTCCTTGTACTTCATGCGCGGTCTCGTTGAATCCGTGGTTGGCGAGCATTATGAGCGCGTCGAGGGAGCTGGCAACCGACAGCCGCCGCGGGTGACGCGTCGACGGCTATCGCGATACCGCCGCGTCCTTGATCTTCTGGCAGCGCCCGACGAGATCGACCAGCACGCTGCCCGACCAGCCGAACGTGAACAGCCCCGAGATCGCAATGATGGGGGCGAGCATGTGCCAACCCAAGGGCAGGACGAACGCGCCGTAGCCCACCGTCGTGTAGGTGTTGCCCGCGAAGAACCCGGCGGCTCGCCAGTCGGCAACCAGTCCCGAGTAGACCAGCGCCGCCGCCCAGATCACGATCTCCGACAGATGCAGCGTCAGCAGCATGAAGACCGCGCCGCTCATCAGCAGGTCGGCGCGCCACGTCGTTGGCCGCTGCAGGATGAGCTTCGAGCGGCGCACCACGTGACTGGTGACGAAGCGCACTCCGGCGGCGTGGAAAATGATGATCAGCAGCAGCATCGCGGTGCCGAAGACTAGATCGGCCGCGGGAAGCACCGCGTTGAAGTGCTGGAACAGCGGAATCTGCGCAATGTCGCCGGGCAGCGCTTCGATCGCCGCAATCCCCGAGTCGACGCTGTCCCCGGCGCCGCGCGTCGTCTTGGTGGGAATCTCCGCGCCGATGGCGGCGAGTCGAAGCAGGTCGGTGTTTGCCATGATCGCGCGAAGTAGAAGGCTTGGACAGACGCTACTTTATCTGCAGCGATACCAGGCGCGCGAGAATGATCGCCGGGTAGAGTTGGCCCACCAGCGCCTCGAGCGCGGCGAGCGAGCGCGCTGCCGGTGCGACGGGAACGATGTCTCCGTAACCTACCGTCGTCAAGGTCACGAAGCTGAAATAGAGCCAGCGCTGCGGACCCGAGCCGGTCGGCGCGACACCGGAGAACGCGTCGGCGACGTGCAACGCCACCAGGTCGTACGCGGCAGCCCAGATGATGCCCAGCAGCAGATACAGCACGATGGCGCCGACCACGCGGTCGGCGGTCACCGTCGTCATGTCGGCGCTGAATACGCGAACCGCGACGATGACGGTGACCAGAAAGAGCGCGAGGAGTGCCGAGCCGCTGTGCACGAATGGCCACATGACCGCAGGTACCATCCATTCCGACCAGCGCACCGCGATCGCCACGCCGCACAGCACGGCCGCCGCGAGAGCCAATGGGTGGCGATCGAAGATGGCGGCGGCTCCGCTGAGAAGGATCAGCGTGAGCGCGATGTCGTTGACCGCGCGCCCGACATCGCCGCTCGGCGCGATCACCGGAATCATGAAAATGCCGGCGACGAGTACGACCATCAGCGCGGTCATGCTCCCCGCATGCACCATCGCGGCGCGGCGCAAGCTTCGCCGAGGCTTCGAGGATTCCATGGATGGTCGGAAACGCCGCTGTCACGATCTGGACGCGACAGTCGATTATACGGGTCGATTCTGGAGTGCCCCCGCCAGTGATGGCCCTAACACTTCGCGTCGCGGGATGAACGCGATTGACCGGCGACGAGATATGTTTGTATTCTGAGGATCGGCTTTAAAGGGATGCTGGCCGCCGCCGGCGCCTTTTCTGACGTTATCCGGGCAGTCTCCAGCGCGCTTCAGACGCGTGGCTGTCGGTCGGAGGAGGAGCGACATGCAAGGCCTGATGCAGGACGTCCCGCTGCTCGTCTCGAGCCTGATCGCCCACGCGGCGCGTCATCATGGCGACGTCGAGATCGTCTCGCGACGCGTCGAAGGCGACATCCACCGCACCACGTACCGCGAGCTCCAGGAACGCGCCAAGCGGCTCGCCAACGCGCTCGATGCGATGGGCATCGGCGAGGGCGACCGCGTGGCGACGCTGGCGTGGAACGGGCACCGGCACATGGAGCTCTACTACGCGGTCTCAGGCAAGGGCGCGGTGGTTCACACCATCAATCCGCGCCTCGCACCCGATCAGATCGCGTGGATCGTCAACCACGCCGAGGACCGCGCGCTTTTTTTCGACCTCACCTTCGTGCCGATCCTCGAAAAGATCGCGGCGCAATGCAAGACCGTCGAGCACTTCGTCGCGATGACCGATCGCGCGCACATGCCGGCGACGCAGTCGATCCCGAATCTGCGCTGCTACGAGGAGCTGCTTGCGGCACAGAGTGCCGACTACGACTGGCCGCTGCTCGACGAAAATCTTGCGTCGTCGATCTGCTACACGTCGGGCACCACCGGCCATCCCAAGGGCGTGCTCTACAGCCATCGCTCGACGCTCCTGCACACCTTCGCCGCGGCGCTTCCGGACACGCTCAACCTGTCGTCGCGGGACGTGCTTCTTCCCGTCGTGCCGATGTTCCACGTCAATGCGTGGGGCCTGCCGTACACCGGGGCCATGGTCGGATCGAAGCTCGTCTTTCCCGGCCCGGCGCTCGACGGCAAGTCGCTCTACGAACTGATCGAGCAGGAGAAGGTGACGCTGTCGGCCGGCGTTCCCACCGTGTGGCAGGGGCTTCTCAACTACATGGATCAGAACGGCCTGAAGTTCTCCACGATGCGCCGCACGATCGTCGGTGGTGCCGCGCTGCCGCCGGCGATGATGCGCGCGTTCGAGGAAAAGCATGGCGTGACCGCGCTGCACGCATGGGGAATGACCGAGATGTCGCCGCTGGGCACGGCGTGCGCGATGCGCGCCAAGCACTGCGATTTCTCGCCCGACGCGCTCTACGACGTCAAGGCCAAGCAGGGACGCGCTCCCTTCGGCATCGACATGAAGATCGTCGATCCCATGGGCAACGAGCTGCCGTGGGACGGCAAGACCTTCGGCGATCTCTACGTGCGCGGTCCGTGGGTGGTGAAGCGCTACTTCCAGGAAAAAGGCGACGATGCGCTGGTGCGCGACGACCGCGGCACCGAGTGGTTTCCCACCGGCGATGTCGCGACCATCGACGCCGACGGCTACATGCACATCACCGACCGCAGCAAGGACGTGATCAAGTCGGGCGGCGAGTGGATCAGCTCGATCGAAATCGAGAACATCGCGGTGGCGCACCCGGGTGTCGCGATGGCTGCGTGCATCGGCGTAGCGCATCCGAAATGGGACGAGCGGCCGCTGCTCGTGGTGGTGAAAAAAGCCGGCTCGGACGTGACGCGCGAGCAGCTCCTGAAGTTCTACGAAGGCCGCGTCGCCAAATGGCAAATGCCCGACGACGTGGCGTTCGTCGAGTCGATCCCGATGGGAGCGACCGGCAAGATGCTCAAGAACAAGCTTCGCGATCAATTCAAGGATTACAAGCTGCCGGCGTGACCGCGCCCGCGATGGAGAGTCCCTCATGGGCGTGCGAAAACTTCTCGACCTCGGCGGCAAGGTCGCGCTCGTTACCGGCGGGTCGCGAGGCATCGGACTGCAGATGGCCGAGGCGCTCGGCGAGATGGGCGCCTCGATTGCGCTGGTGGCGCGCAAGCAGGACGAGCTCGATGCCGCGCGCGCGCAGCTCGAGGCATCGGGCGTCGAGGTGTTCACGCAAGCGGGCGATCTGTCCGAGCGCGCCTCGATCGCGCCGCTCGTCGATGCGATCCTCGCGCGGTGGAAACAGATCGACATTCTCGTCGAACAACGCCGGCACCAACTGGGGCGCCGCGGTGGAGGATCATCCCGACGCGGGCTGGCGCAAGGTCATGGATCTCAACATCGACGCGGCGTTCTTTCTCTGCCGCGAGGTCGGCAAGCGCACGATGATCCCGCGTCGCAGCGGCAAGATCATCAACATCGCCTCGATCGCGGGCATGGTCGGCACGCCGGCGGGATGGGACATGCTGACCATCGGCTACAACACGTCGAAGGGCGCGCTGATCCAGCTCACGCGCGCGCTCGCCGCCGAATGGGGCAAGTACAACATCAACGTCAACGCCATCTGCCCCGGCTTTTTCCGCTCCAAGATGACCGACGTGACGCTCGACCGCATCGAAGGCAAGGTGCTCGAGCTCACTCCGCTGGCGCGGCTGGGCGGCGAGGAGGATCTCAAGGGCAGCGTCGTGTTCCTCGCGAGCGAGGCGTCGCGGCACGTCACCGGGCACGCGCTGGTGGTCGACGGCGGCTGCGTCGCCATCTAGCGTCGATCGTGCGCCGGGAAAAGCGAGACGGCTGAACGCCTCTCCGCGCGGGGAGCTGAACGCCCGAACCTCTCTCCGCGTGGGAAGAGGTAAGGGGAGGGAGCTCCTAGCGGGGAATCACGCGCGCGGAAGAGCCCGAGCCTTCCACGTACACGCGTTGCCCGCTCGCCAGCACCGGGTTCACCGGCTGGGTGATCATCACCAGCACGCCGCTCTGCAGCCGGACGTAGATCTGCTGCGCCGCTTCCGGCTTGTCGTAATAGCGCTGCTGCGCGTAGTTGCCGCCCACCGCGCCGGCGATCGCGCCCGCCGCGATGGCGACGTCGCGTCCCGTGCCGGCGCCGATCAGGCTGCCGATGCCCGCGCCGGCGAGGCCGCCCAGGATCGCGCCGACGCCGTGGTCGTGATTGCTCTTCACCTGCACCAGCGTGATCTGCTCGATGACGCCGGTGCGAATTTCCTGCTCGGTGGGCATGTTGCCGCCGGGCGCGGCGCAGGAAGCAAGGATCAAGGCGACGACGACGGTGGCGAGCGCGCGGTAGAAAGAGGTCATCTGCAGTCTCCGATGAATTGAATGGCGGCTCCGGCGGCGGTCGCCGTGGCGCAGCGCGCAGGCCGGATCGGCCGGACCCGCGAATTATCGTCGATCCCGTGGCGACGCGCGAGTCCGCTCCGACGTATAATCGCCGCGCGCCGGCGCTCGAATGCCACCGCATGTCGCGTGCGGCGAGCGGAAACGATCGCAGCCAGACACGCAGACGCCACGCAGCCGTCGCCCCGCCATGATTCGCGAATCCATGGAATTGCTCACCCGGCGCGACATCGTGCGCATCGGGCTGCTGCTCGCCCTCCTGCTCGCCGTCGGAGGCTGGAGCGCCTGGAAATTCCTCGAGCAAGCGACGCCCCGGCACATCGTGCTCGCTTCTGGTGCGGCGGGCGGGATGTATCACTACTACGCGCAGCGCTACCGGCAGATCCTGGCGCGTGACGGCGTCGTCGTCGAGGAGCGCCTCACCGCCGGCGCGGCGGAGAATCTCGAGCTGCTGCTCGACCCCAAATCCGGCGTCGACGTCGCATTTTCGATGGGCGGAGTCGGCACGCGCGGATTCGGGCCCGGTGGAAATGCTTGCGACGCTCTACTACGAGCCGCTGTGGGTGTTCCACCGCGGCGGCGTGGAGATCGATCAGCTCAACAATCTGCTTTTCAAGCGCATCGCCGTCGGTCTGGCCGGCAGCGGCACGCGGAAGTTCGCCGAGGCATTGCTGGCCGCCAACGGTCTCACCCGTTTCAATACCGACCAGCGCCTGATGGGCAATCTCGAGGCATTGCGCGCCATGCAGCGCGACGAGATCGACGTCGCATTGATGGTCGGGCCGGTGCAGACGCCGGCGATCTGGCAGGCGTTGCACGATCCCTCGATCCAGCTCATGGGCATCGTCCGCGACGAGGCTTACGTGCGGCGCTTTCCGTACATCGTGCGCCTGAAGCTTCCCGCCGGCGCGGTCGAGCTCGCGCAGAACATCCCCGCGGAGGACGTCACGCTCATCGGCACCAAGGCGATGCTCGTCGCGCGCGACGGGCTGCCACCGGCGCTGGTCAACCTGCTGATCGACGCCGCGCACGAGATTCATGGCGGACAGGGCTATTTCGAGGTCGCGGACGAATTTCCGAGCACCGCGCGCGTGGACATCGAGGTGTCCGCCGCCGCGCAGCGACACAAGCAGTTCGGTCCCAATCTCCTGCATCGCTACATGCCGTTCTGGGTCGCGACGTTCCTCGAGCGGCTGATCATCCTGGTCGTGCCGCTGCTGGTGATTCTCGTCCCGTTGATGAACTACCTGCCGCAGGCCTTGCGCTGGCGTCTGCGCGCGCGCGTCTATCGCTGGTATGGCGAGCTCAAGATGCTCGAGCGCGAGGTCGCGGCGCACGAGGGAACGCCTCCGATCGAGAAATGGCTGCGGCATCTCGACCGCATCGAGCGCGCGGCGCAGGAGATCAAGACGCCGGTCAGCCTGGCGAGCGAAGCGTACACGCTGCGCGAGCACGTCGCGCTGGTGCGCCGCGCGATCATGTCGCAGGGCGCCCGCATAGCGTTACTTGCGCGCTCTTCGCGCCGTGGCGAAAACACGCTACGATTGAAGTCGCAAGCGCGCGCTTCTCGCCGGCGCCTCTCTCGCGATGATCGACTCCGCGCGCGGTTGCAGCCTGTAATGTCGACGTGCATTAGGAAGAATCCGATGAGACGACACATTGCCTGTTTCCTGGCGTTGGTGACGGCGGTGGGCTACGCAGCGCTTGCTCGCGCCGAGATGAGCGCCGAGGAGCTCGCCAAGCTCGCGCAGAATCCCGTCGGCAACCTCATCAGCGTGCCGTTCCAGGACAACGTCAATCTGAACGTTGGACCGGACAAGCAAACGCAGAACATCCTAACATCCAGCCGGTCATCCCGATTTCCATCAGCGATGACTGGAACATCATCACGCGCACGATCCTGCCGGTCATCTCGCAGCCCGCCCTCGGCCCCGATGAGGGACGCACCAGCGGCATCGGCGACCTCCAGTTCACCGCGTTCCTGTCTCCCGCCAAGCCCGGCGAATGGATCTGGGGCGTGGGTCCCATCATCCAGGCGCCGACGAACAGCAAGTCGACGCTCGGAAACGACAACTGGGGAATCGGGCCGTCGTTCGTCGTCCTGCATCTGGCAAAAGGCGACCCGTGGGTGTACGGCGTCCTGGTCAACAATGTCTGGTCGACGACCAGCGACAAGCAGGGCGGTGGCTACAGCAACGGATTGATACAGCCGTTCGTCAACTACAACTTCGAAGGCGGCCTCTATCTGACGAGCTCGCCGATCGCGACGGTGAACTGGAAGGCCCAGGGCAGCCAGCAATGGACCGTGCCCATCGGCGGCGGCGTGGGCAAGATCTTCCACATCGGCAAACTGCCGGTGAACACGCAGATCTCGGCGTACTACAACGTCGCGAAGCCCGATTTCGGTCCTAACTGGCAGATCCGCGCCCAGGTCCAATTGATGTTTCCGAAGTAGGCGTCGAGCCGATTACAATCGGGCATTCTGACGCACCGCCCGGGAGGGGGCGTCCAGGAGGGGGCGTCGCAATGCGCAGCAGCAGCCGCACGATCGGAGTCCGGGGTTGAGCTCACCGGTGGCATCACCGGTGATCGCGTGCGCCGACTGCGACCTGCTCCAGCAGGTCCCGCCGCTGCGGCCGGGAGCGAGGGCGCGCTGCCTTCGCTGCGGCCACCTGCTGGCCAAGCGCTCTTCCGCACCGAAGGACCTCCCGCTCGCGCTCACCTTCGCGGCGGCGGTCATGTTCGTTGTGGCGAACAGCGTTCCGCTGATGGATCTGTCGGTCGTCGGGCGGACCTCGAGCACGACGATCGCCGGCGGGGCCTACCAGATGTGGGTCGAGGGCGAGCCGATCACCGGCGCGCTCGTCGCGTTCTGCGCGGTCATCGCTCCCGGCGGCTACATCGCGTTCATGCTGAGCGTCCTGCTCGCGGCGCGTCGCACGCCGGTGCCGCACTGGGCAGCCGAGCTGCTGCGCTGGGCGATCCATTTCGAGATCTGGTCGATGCTCGAGGTCATGATGCTCGGCATCCTCGTCGCCCTGATCAAGATCGCCGAGCTTGCCACCGTGACACCGGGAATCGGCATGTACGCCGTCGGCGCGCTCCTGGTGCTCTTCCCTGCGATCACGGTGACCTTCGATCCGCACCAGATCTGGGACCGCGTCGTGTGGCTCGACGACGACGGCTCGACGCCGGCGCCCGTCGGCGGCGCTGTCGCGGAGCCGCAGCGATGACCGGCGGCGCGCTCACCGCCGCTCAGGCGGGACTGGTGTCGTGCGAGGCGTGCCATCTGCTCGCACGACCCGCCAGCGTCGAGGAGCCGGGTTATTGCCGGCGCTGCGGCGAGAAGCTCGAATTCCGCCGCCACGCGTCGATCCAGATTACCTGGGCGCTGATCGTCGCCGCGACGGTCTGCTACTTCCCCGCCATGGCGCTGCCGGTGCTCAACACCACGCAGCTTGGAGTCTCCGAGGCCGATACGATTCTCGGCGGTGTGGCGTTTCTGTACACCTCGGGATCGTGGCCGCTTGCGCTCGTGGTGCTGGTCGCGAGCGTGATGATTCCGCTCGGCAAGCTGGCTGCGCTGGTCTACCTGCTGCTCGCGGTGCAGCGCGGCTGGGTCGGCAACAACTACGATCGCACGCGACTTTACCGCATGGTGGAATTCATCGGCCGCTGGTCGATGCTCGACGTGTTCGTCGACACGTTCACCGTCGCGCTCGTTCAGCTGGACCCGCTGGTGTCGGTCGCGCCCGGTGCCGGAGTGCTGTTTTTCGCGGCGGTCGTCGTTCTCACCATGCTCGCCGCCGAATGCTTCGATCCGCGGCTGATCTGGGATTCCACGCCTCGCTCTGCGTTGCCCAATGGCTGACGAACCCGACCTCGGCAACATTCCGCAGGCGGTCGTCGTGCGCAAGAAGCGGCTGCGCGTGTCGATCGTGTGGATCATCCCGATCCTGGCCGCGCTCATCGCCGCCGGCATCGCCATCCAGCGCATTCGCAGCGAAGGTCCCACCATCACCATCGCCTTCAAGGCGGCGCAGGGCATCGAGGCGGGCAAGACGTTCATCAAGTACAAGGATGTGCGCATCGGCCTGGTGACCGCGGTGGAGCTGTCGCCGGATTACTCGAAGGTGGTGGTCAGGGCCAAGATCGCCAAGCATTCCGCGGGGCTCATGGTCGACGACGCGAAGTTCTGGGTCGTCGAGCCTGCGTATTTCGCTGAGCGGCATCTCGGGGCTCAACACGCTGCTCTCCGGAAACTACATCGGCTTCCATGCCGGCGTCTCGGACGAGGACCGGCGCGACTTCATCGGGCTCGACGAGCCTCCGCCGATCACCGACGAGCGCGGCAAGCGCTTCGTGCTCAAGTCCAACAGCCTGGGCTCGCTCGGCGTCGGTGCGCCGGTCTACTATCGGCGCCTGCCCGTCGGGCAGGTCGTCGCGTACACGCTCAGCCCGGACGGGAAGTCCGTCGAGATCACGGTGTTCGTGGAGGCGCCCTACGACGACTTCGTCACCAACGAGAGCCGCTTCTGGAATGCGAGCGGCATCGACGTGACCGTGGGCGCGGACGGCGTCGACGTTCATACGGAGTCGGTCACCGCGCTGCTGACGGGCGGACTCTCCTTCGCCACGCCGGACTTCGCGACGGCGGCGCATCCCGCGGCCGAGAACACGCAGTTCACGCTGTATCGCAACCGCTCGATCGCGATGAAGCAGCCCGACCCGGTCGAGCGGCGCTTCGTGCTCTATTTCAACGAGTCGGTGCGCGGCCTGTCGGTCGGCGCGCCGGTGACGCTCTACGGGTTGCGCGTCGGCGAGGTCGCCGAGGTGGGGCTGGACTTCGATCCCAAGAAGCTGCTGTTTCGTCCGCGCGTGCTCATCACCTTCTTCCCGGACCGCGTCGCGGGCCTGCTGTCGCAGCGCGCGCAGGCGACCACCGGCAAGGCCATCACCGAGATCACCGACCAGGATCGCCTGCGCTCGCTGCGCCGCGTCGTGGAGGATCGAGGCTTGCGCGCGCAGTTGAAGACCGGCAGCTACCTGACCGGCGAGCTCTACGTCGCATTCGAATATTTCCCGGGCACGCCGAAGGTGAAGCTCGATTGGAACCAGGAGCCGCTCGAGCTGCCGGTGGTCCCGGGCGGCCTGGCCAATCTCGAAGCGAAGCTCAACAGCATTCTCGGCAAGATCGACAACATGCCGCTCGATGCCATCGGCACCGAGGTCAAGAACGCGCTCGCGACGCTCGGCCAGACCCTGAAGGACGCCGACGTGCTGATCACGCGCGTCGATACGCAATGGGTGCCCGAGGGCGCCAAGACGCTCCAGGAGTTGCGCGGAGCCATTGCTGCCGCCGATCGCGGTCTGAAGAATGCCGATGCGACGTTCTTCGGCAAGGATTCTCCCGCGCCGCAGGACCTGCGCGACACGTTGCAGGAAGTCACGCGCGCCGCCCGCGGAGTGCGAATCCTCGTCGAATATCTCGAGCGTCACCCGGAAATGCTGATCCGCGGCAAACCGGAAGGGAAGCCCTGATGCGCCACATCGCCGTCGCCGCCGCCACGGTCATCGTCATGCTCGGCCTCGCCGCAGGATGCTCGAGCCCGCCGTCGCGCTTTTATACGTTGAGCCGCATGGAGACTTCGGCGCCTCCCACCCAGCCGGCGAGCCTGTCGGTCGTGGTCGGCCCGGTGTCGATCCCAGCGATCGTCGATCAGCCGCAGATCGTGGTGAGCACGGGTCCGAACCAGGTCTCGGTGGACGAATTCAATCGCTGGGCGTCGCCGCTGCAGAACAACATCGCGCGCGTGGTCGCCGAGAACCTGGTCGTGCTCCTTGGAACGCCGCACGTTTCGCTGTTCCAGCAGTCGCTCAACGCGGAGGCCGACTACCGCGTCGCGATCGAGGTGCAAAGCTTCGAATCGGCGCCGGGGGAGGCCGCGACGCTCAACGCGGTCTGGCTCGTGCGCCGGGCGCGAGACGGCAAGGCGCAGACCGGCCGCACCACCGTTCGCGAGCCCGTCCAGGAAAAGACGTTCGACGCCGTTGCCGCGGGCCACAGCCGCGCGCTCGCGAAACTAAGCCAGGACGTCGCCGGCGCCATTCGAACGCTGGCCGGCACCGCGCCGTGATCGCGCGTACCCCGAATTGCACCAAAGACCAGTATCCGCCGCCGCAAGGGTCTGGCATGATCTGTAGACCACTGCTGCTGCGTTCGCTCAACACTTTTGACATGATGAGGAGACTATGAAAACAATCCAGCGAATTCGTCGCGCGAGCGCCATCGCGCTCCTGGCCACCGCCGCGGGTTTGCCCGCGACATCGACCGCGCAATCCGCGTGGCAATGGAACGCCATCCTCTACGGCTATTTTCCTAGCATCGGCGGACATACGACGTTCCCGGTCGACAACGGCGGAACCAGCATCAACGTCAGCTCTGATAAACTCCTCGAAGACCTCAAGTTCGCGTTCATGGGAACCCTCGAAGCGCATAACGGACGGTGGGGCGTCTTCACGGACTTCATGTATCTTGACGTCGGCGGCAGCAATTCGGGCACACGCGATTTCAGCATAGGCAACATCGGTCTCCCGGCTTCAACCTCGGCGGACCTCAACCTCGATCTCAAGGGAACTATCTGGACGCTGGCGGGCGAATACCGTGTCATTTCCGATCCGGCGATGAAGATGGACGTGATCGCCGGCGCGCGCCAGCTCAATGTGAAATCGACGCTCGGCTATTCGATCCAGGGCAACCTCGGGCCAATTCACGAAGCGGCGCGCAGCGGAAGCGCATCGGTCAAGGAGGACGTCTGGGACGGCATCATCGGCGTCAAGGGACGTTACTCTTTCGGCGCAAACCGCGAATGGTTCGTTCCCTATTACGTGGATGTCGGCACGGGTCAGTCGGACCTGACATGGCAGATCGCGGGAGGCATTGGATATTCCTACAGCTGGGGCTCGCTGCTCGGCATGTGGCGCTACCTCGACTACGACTTCAAGTCGTCGAGCAGGGTCCAGGACCTCACCTTCAATGGTCCGATGGTCGGAGTGGCGTTCCAGTGGTGAGCGCCTTCCAACGCTGACTGTCGGGCCTTCGCGTGGGTGCGAGCGTCGTCGATGCGCCGTCGGAGAGGCGCACCGGGGTGCGGTAGGGCAGCGCGAGCGTTTGATATACGATCGCGCTGAATAAATGTGCGCAGCGCGACGCCGTGCGTGGGCGTCGCAGCGCGGCAGCTTCGAGGACTCCCCATGAAATCACCGAAGACACTATCCTGCGTGCCCGCGATCGCAATGCTCATCGTCTCGGCGAGCCTCGCGCTCGCGCAAGGCGCTCCGCCGGCGCCCACCGGCAACCCCGCGCTTCCGGCCGATCCGTGGCCGCGCGACGTGAGCATCTCCAACGCGGCGCTGCTCATCTACCAGCCGCAGGTGAACAGCTGGGTCGACAACAGGATCGATTTCCGCTCGGCGATGGCGATCAAGCCCACCGGCGCGAAGGAGGAAACCTTCGGCGTCGTCAACGTCACCGCGCGCACGCAGGTCGACAAGGTGGCGCGCATGGTGGTGTTCGAGAACGTGAAGATCACCAAGCTGGATTTCCCGACACTGCCGGACCACGGCGCCGGCTACAGCGTCCGAGCTGCAGAAGCGGCTCGCCAGCGACGTCAAGACGATCTCGCTCGACCGTCTGGAGGCGTCGCTCGCCGCGGCAGGTATCAAGCCTCCGCCCGTGGAAGTGAACAACACGCCGCCGCAGGTCATCGTCAGCAATTCGCCGGCGATCCTGGTTCCGGTCGACGGCGCGCCGGTGTGGAAGCCCGTGCCGGGCGACTCGCGCTTCCAGCGTGTCATCAACACCCGCGCCCTGATCCTGAAAGGTGGACTCGAGCAAAACATCTACATCCACGTCTACGACGGCTGGCTGTTCTCCAATTCGATCAACGGCCCGTGGTCGCAGCCGATCTCGCTTCCGCTCGGGATGAAGGCTGAGGCGGACAAGATCGCCAAGTCGGGCGTGGTCGACCTGCTCGACGGCGGACCCAAGGCGGACCCGAAGCCGTCGCTCGCCAACGGTGTGCCGACGATTTTCGTGAGCCAGGTCCCGACCGAGCTGATCGTGTTCAAGGGTCAACCCGATTTCGTGCCCATCGTCGGCACGCAGCTCCTGTGGGCGTCGAACACCACCAGTGACGTGCTCATCGACACGTCGAACAATAATTACTACGCGCTGATGTCGGGACGCTGGTTCGCCGCCTCGGGCCTGACGGGGCCGTGGACCTTCGTCGCGAGCAATGCGCTGCCGGCGGACTTCTCGAAGATTCCGCCGGCGTCGCTCGCCGGCGCGGTGCTCCCGACCGTGGCGGGGACGCCGGAGGCGCAGGAAGCGCTGATCAGCAACAGCATTCCGCAAACCGCGACGGTGCCGCTCAAGAACGGTCCGAAGTTCACGCCGTCGTTCGACGGGCCGCCGAAGTACTCGCAGATTCCGGGAACGCCGCTGACCTACGTGGTGAACTCGTCCGCGCCGCTGATCCAGGTCACTCCCGGCAGCTACTACTCGGTGACCGCCGGCGTCTGGTTCACGGCGAGCCAGATCGAAGGACCGTGGGCGGTCGCGACGTCGGTGCCTGCGGTGATCTACACGATTCCGTCGTCGTCGCCGCTGCACTATGTGACGTACGTGCGCATTTATGAAGCCACGCCGACCGTGGTGTATGTCGGCTACACGCCGGGATATCTGGGAACGGTCGTCGCGCCCTATGGCACCGTGGTCTACGGCACCGGGTATGCGTATACGCCATGGATCGGCAATATCTGGTATCCGCCGCCGTATACGTATGGCGTGGCGGCGGTGCCCATTTACAACCCCTACGTGGGATTCACCTATCGGTTCGCGCTGGGTCTCGCCACCGCAGCATGGACCCAGCCGTACTGGGGTGGCGCTTATTACCACCCGGCGTATTGGGGCGGCTATCCGTGCTGCGCATCGGCGAGTGCCAACGTCTACGGACACTGGGGCGCCACCACGTACTCCGGAACGCGCTCGTGGTACGCGGGCGGTGGCGTCGCCGGGACGACGGCGAGCGGGAGTTACTACAACTCGCGCACGGGCTCGTCGGGCACCTACAACGCGGGTAAGCAGTACAACGCGTGGACCGGCAATGCGACGCGCGGCTACGACCGCACCGTCAACGGCGCCGCGGGCGGCTCCGCCGACGTCGGGCGCGCCAGCAACTACAACACCTACACGGGGCAGCGCTCGACAGCCAACGCGGTGTCTGCGACGGGCGCGGGCGGCAGCACCTACAACCGCGCCGGCGCGTCGACCGCGGGACCCCAGGGCGACGCGCACGTCGGCGGCGGCTCGACCTACAACGCCAACACCGGCAAGACCAATACGTGGGGCACCGCGAGCATGGGCAACAACCATTACGCGGACGTCAACGGCAACGTCTACAAGAACACCGGTGACGGATGGCAGCAGCATTCGTCGTCCGGGTGGTCGAATTCCTCCAGCGCATCGTCGTGGGGCGACAAGGAATCGCAGGCGCGAAGCACCGGTGACGATCGCTGGGGCGGTGGTGGCGGCGGCTTCGGCGGCGGCGATCGCTTCGGTGGCGGCGGCTTCGGTGGTGGCGGCTTCGGCGGATTCGGCGGCGGCGATCGCTTCGGTGGAGGCGGCTTTGGGAGCGGCGGCTTCGGTGGCGATCGTTTCGGCGGCGGTGGCTTCGGCGGCTTTCGTGGAGGCGGCCGCCGCTGAGCGCGTGCGTCGCGCTGCAGCGCGCAGCGACGTTCGGGAGGCGGGGCGTCCGCGTCCGTCTGAAATGATTTGTTTCAAAAAAGACGTCAGGGCACTGAGGCAATAAGAATAATCTAATGATTCAACGAGGAAAAAATGGCCTACTCGTATGCAGTAGGTCGCTGACTCTGTAGCAAATCCTGCTCTGAAGAAATACCCTTAGCCTGTAGGAACAACGCGATCTGCGGATATGCGCGAGGCTAGCGGCACGGTCAATGGGAATTGCAACGGCAACGGGAACCAGGGCCCGAGTGCGAGAGTTTGGACGGTCAGTGACGGCGACGGTTTTTAGGTACCTGCGCTTCACGGACAGCTTCATAGCGCTCCACAAGGGCCCCTCCACTCGAGAGGAGGAAGTAATGTCTCATATTCAGAGATCTTCGAGGCACGCCGTGTGGGTAAGCACCGCGCTGGCGGCCACAATGCTCGCTTACGGCGCGCCGAGCGAGGCCCGCGTCACGAAGATCGTGATCGATGCGACCGCTCCCCTCGCCGGTCAGAACATCAGCTACACGCAGATGCGCGGTCGCGCTTTCGGCGTGCTCGATCCCAACGATCCGCACAACCAAATCATCACCGATATCCAGTTCGGTACGGATCCCGACGGCATGGTGCGCTATGAGGCGACGTGGACGCTCACAATGCCCACGGACCTCAGCCAGGCGAGCGGCTTCATGTGGCACGACGTGCCGAACCGGGGTGGCGCGATCACGATCGTTGCTGCGGAGCGCAATCTGGGCGATATCGGTCTTTCGAGCGCATGGCAGGCCGACAATGCAGGCTCGGGAGGAGGCGGCACCGCCACGGCAATCCCGACCAACCATGTGCAGGCTGTCAACGGCAACCACTGGGTCGCGGTGCCGATGGCGAAAAACCCCGACGGCTCGCTTGTCACGGGAACGGTCCTCGGGAGAATCGTCAATCGCAGCGGGGTTGCTTCGCAACCGCTCAACGTGATGGGCAATCCGATCCCTTACCTGCCCGCGACTCTCGACACGACGCAAGCCACGCTCACTACGCACACGCACGAGACGTACACCGGCGTCATCACGCCGGGACCGACGATTGCGAGCACGGATTGGGCATTCGCGCGCTGCGATGCGAACAATCCGTTTCCAGGGACGCCGCAGGATCTCGACGTGACTCATCTGCCGGGTTCGCTTCCGGTGCACATCTGCCTGCGGAACGGCTTCAATCCGAGCCTGGTCTACCAGGTCGTCTATCCGTCGAAAGGTGCTTACCTATTAGGCGCTGGCGTGGCCGCGTTCCGCGACGTGGGCTCGTTTTTCCGTTATGCGACGGCCGATGACTTCGGCACCGCGAATCCGATTGCCGGAAAGGTGCGCTGGGAGGTGATCCGCGGCGTCTCGCAATCGGGCAACTACACGCGCGGCTACATCATGCAGGGCTTCAATCAGGACGAGGCGAACCGGATCGTGCACGAAGGCGCCTGGCCGATCATCGCCGGACGCCGTATCGCGTCGAACACGCGCTGGGGTCAAACCGACGGAGTGCCCGAGCTGTATCAGTTGAGCGGTGAGGGCCCGCAATGGTGGTCCGATTTCCCCGATACCATCCGCAACTATCCATCGAACGGTGTGCTGCATCGCTGCAACCTGAACGGAACCTGCCCGAAGATCTTCGAGCACTCCGGCGGGTCGGAGATCTTCGCGTTGCGCCTGGCGATGGAGTGGACCGGCTCGGAGGGAAGCACCGATATTCCCGTCCCGTCGAACGTGCGTCGCTATTACGTGCCGAGCACGACGCACGGCGGCGGTGGCGGCGGGTTCAACGAGGCCATTCCCAATACTCCGGTGAATTGCCCCGGGAACAACTGGGGACCGAGCACGTTGAGGGCAAATCCGGTTCCGGAGTCCAACCTCGTGAACCGGCTGCGGACCGCCATGCGCGACTGGCTCATGCTCGGCACATCGCCGCCGCCAAGCCGCTATCCGACGCTCGCCGAAGGAACCCTGGTCGATGCGACGAAAACGGCGATGGGCTTCCCTTCGGGCGTACCAGGCATTCCCGATTCGATTTTCCTGCCCGAGAACTTCGTCAACCAGACGCTCGACTACGACTGGGGGCCGCAGTTCAACCCCGTCGACATTACCGGCGTTCCGACGAACCAGCCGCCGCCGATCGTGCACGTGATTCCGCTCAAGGTGCCCAAGGTCGACGCCGACGGGAACGAGTTGGGCGGCGTGCCGACCGTGCTGCGCGATGCGCCGCTCGGAACGTATCTCGGCTGGAACATCACGGCATCGGGATTCCATGCAGGTCAGGTGTGCAATTACGTTGGCGGCATCGTCCCGTTCGCGCACACGACGGCCGACATTGCATTGCGCGCACCCGCGCTGAGTTCGGCGCGCTCGCAGCGTGGCGGCCCGCGCAGTTTGACGCCGTGAGGCGACGGTTGCGCGGACGGCGCTTCGTGAACTTGGCTCGCGTCCTCGCGGCTGTCGCCGTCGTGCTCGCCCTGGGCGCGTGCGCAACGCGCCCGATCAATCCTCCGCTGGCGCATTTCGATCCGCAATCGGGATACCGCTGGTCCAATCGCCCCGACCTGCCGAGGAACGATCGCGAGACGCTGCTCATTCTCGCTTTCTCGGGCGGCGGTACGCGCGCGGCGGCGTTTTCCTTCGGCGTGCTCGAGGAGCTCCGGCGCACGCCGGTCGGCCTCGCAGCCGTGGGCCACACCATGCTCACCGAGGTGGACCTGATCAGCGGCGTCTCGGGCGGAAGCTTTACCGCGCTCGCCTATGCGCTGCAGGGCGAGCAGATGTTCGACAGCTACCCGCGCGAATTTCTCAACCGGAACGTCGAATCCGAGCTGCTGCGCAGGCTGTTCGATCCCGTGACCTGGCCGAGCACGCTCTCCGCCGGCTTCGGGCGCTCCGAGCTCGCCGAGCAGTACTACAACGAGATACTGTTCCACGGCGCGACGTATGGTGATCTCATCGGCAAGACCACGCCGACATCGCTCGTGTCGGCGACCGACATCTCGACCGGGCTGCGCTGGACGTTCTCGCAGACCGATTTCGACGTCATCTGCTCGGACCTGAGCAAGCTGCCGCTTGCCCGAGCGGCCGCGGCGTCGTCGGCGGTGCCGGTGGTCCTCTCGCCGGTCACGCTCAACAACTACGGCGGCAGTTGCGGATACGCCGACCCCTCGTGGGTGACCAATGCGATCAAGCCAGGCTCGCGGGCGTGGGTCGGCAATCGCGCCCTCGAGCGCTATCGCGACCTGCGCTCGTACCAGCAGCCGGGCGAGCGTCCCTACATTCACATGGTCGATGGCGGACTGTCGGGAAACCTCGGCGTGACCGGGATCATCGAAGCACTGCAGGAGCTCGAATCCGACGCGCGCTTCCGCGCCTCGGTCGGCGTCGATCGCGTGCGCCGTGTCGCGATCATCATCGTCAATGCCGCATCGTCGCCCAACCTCGACTACAGCAAGCGCGAGGCGGCGCCTTCGGCGCTGCAACTGCTCCTGCAGGCGGTGAGCGTCCCCATCGATCGCTACTCGTACGAATCGGTCGACGCGCTCGAGGACGTCGTCACCGAATGGAAATTGCGCCGGCAGCTCGAGGTCGAGTCGATGAAGCTCGCCGGCAAGCCGATCCCGCCCAACGCGATCAGCCCGCTCGAGTTCTCGGTGATCAACGTGAGCTTCGACGAGCTCGCCGACCGCGCCGAGCGCGAATACCTGCTCAACCTGCCGACGTCGCTTTTCCTGCCGCCGGAAAGCATCGACCGGCTGCGCGCCGCTGCGGCGCAGATCCTTCGCGCGTCGGCGGCGTACCGGAAGCTCGTCGACGACGTCTCGGCCGGCCGCTGAAGATCGACGCGCCCGCGCGCATGCTAGGATGCCACGCGCCATTGGCGAGAGGACGACAGCGATGAATCAACTCGATTTCAAGGACCGCGTCGCGGTCATCACAGGCGGCGCCGTCGGCATCGGCTTCGCCGTCGCGCAGCGGCTGGTCGCGAGCGGCGCGCGCGTGAGCCTCTGGGACCGCGATCCGCGCGGCGCTGTCAAAGGCCAAGGCGTCGCTCGGCGCCGGCACCGATACGCGCACCGTCGACGTTGCCGACGCCGCCGCGGTCGACGCTGCGGCGCGCGCTGTCGCCGCAACGCTGTCGCGCATCGACGTGCTGGTGTGCTCGCGCCGGGCATCACGGGACCCAACACGACGCTGTGGGAGTACCCGGTCGACGCGTGGAAGCAGGTGATCGACGTCAATCTCAATGGACTTTTCTACTGCAATCGCGCGGTGGTTCCCTTCATGCGCGACAAGGACTACGGGCGCATCGTCAACATCGCCTCGGTCGCCGGCAAGGAAGGCAACCCCAACGCCAGCGCCTACAGCACGTCGAAGGCGGGCGTGATCGGCGCTGACCAAGTCGCTCGGCAAGGAGCTCGCGAAGACCGGCATCCGCGTCAACTGCGTCACGCCTGCGGCGGTGAAGACCGCGATCTTCGACCAGATGTCGCAGCAGCACATCGACTTCATGCTCTCGAAGATCCCGCTGGGGCGCTTCGGCGCGGTCGAGGAGATCGCCGCGATGGTGGCATGGTTGTGCAGCGAGGAGTGCTCGTTCTCGACCGGCGCGGTGTTCGATCTGTCGGGCGGGCGCGCGACGTACTGATCTGTGGGGTACGCGAGTCGCGGCGCGCGCATTCGCCGCGAGGGAGACCGAGTCGACGGAGGGAGCTAGGTTCCGTCGTGAAGTCAACAAGTGCGACTCGGCGCAGACGGTCTATTTTCGGAAATTTTTTCTCGCCAAAGTCCACCGTTCTTCACGGTCAACTGCCCCACGCTCGCGTTGAGCATCGCTCGTTGACAGTATTGATCGGCGGCGTAGACTGCGCCGTTCGTCCACACACAAAGTGGGCGGACAACCGCTCTACCCTTCTCATCCTAGTTGGGGACACCTCATGAAAACTCGGAAATATCTCGGCATTGGAATCTGTCGATTTGCACTTCCGCTACTCACATTCTGCGCTGCCTCGGCAGGCGCGGTCGAGCCAGTCGTCATCGACGATTCGACGCTCAAGGCGCGCTTCACCACTATCGGCGGCGCATCCGTGCTGCCGACGACGCGCACTATTCCGCATTGGTTCGGCCAGACGCTGGATCCCACGAATGGCATCACCTACGGCTACAACATGGTGGGCGCCAACCCGAATACCTGCGCGGGCTCCGCCTGTTCGGTGACCATCGTGGCCGACATCACGCCCATCATCGTCAACATCGGCAACCGCACCTTCGACGGGACCGACGTGCTGCCGGCCACGCTCGCCTCGCCGCAATTCGCATTGAACAACTACGGCTTCACTCCGTTTGCTACCAACGCCGCGTTCAGCCGCGGGCCGGGTGGAACGCTATCGCAGGGCGATGCCGGCATCATGCTGCAGCTGCAGGACGCGACGATGCGTGCGCAATTCAATAAACAGGGGCGAGCACTTACCACCTGATTCTGCAGCCCAACGTGCTGCCGGCTGTGGTGATCAACGTTCCCCAGAACCAGGGCACGCTGCTTCAGAGCGGTCGCGGCGTGGTCTTCGCGGATGTCGACATCGGTTGGTGGTCCTCTCAAATCCAGAATCTGCTCAGCTCAGCCGACCCAACTCACCTGCCAATCTACCTGACCAACAGCGTCCTGCTCTACGATGGCAACGACCCCCTTAACTGCTGCGTGATCGGCTATCATGGAACCAGAGCCACGGGTAATGGCGCCGGCAGCGCGAACAGCAACGGCAACGCGAAAGTGCAGACTTTCGCGTGGGCCTCGTGGGTCCAGCCGGGCATCTATGCACGTCCGAACGGCGGCCTCTACTGGGCATTGCAGGATATCCACGCGCTCAGTCACGAGATCGCCGAATGGGCGGACGACCCGTTCGTCAACAACCTCGTCCAGCCGTGGCTGACGCCCACTGCGCCGCAGTACGGCTGCACGGACATCCTCGAAACCGGCGATCCGGTCGTCGCCATCGGCTTCGCGATGGGGAACAACACGTTCCAGCAGGGACCCAACCCGAACGGCTCCCAGAGTGCCGACGGCTTTTACCACCCCGAGGACGAGGTGTACCTCCCGTGGTTCCTGCGCCTGGCGCCGAACAACGTGTCCGAGCCCACGCAAACACCCTCAACCAACATCGGGCGCTACACGCTGATGGGCGATCTCAACCCGTTCCCGGGGTTCCGCGGGCCGGCCACGGGCTGCAATTAGGAGGCTTCACGCGGCGTCTGAACCATGCTGTTTGCGTAGTGAGAACGGGGCTCGAAATCGAGCCCCGTTTTTCTTGTTGCCGCGAAACCAGTTGCCGTTGCATATGTACATCCCCGAGGCGAGCAATGCCTCGAGCGTTACGCCGTCCGCACCTCGAGCATGATCTTCCCGATGTGCGCGCTCGATTCCATCAGTCGATGCGCCTCGGCCGCCTCGGCCAGCGGGAACACGCGGTGGACGACCGGCTTGAGCACGCCGGACTCGAACAGCGGCCACACCTTCTCGCGCAGGCTTTTCGCGATCTCGGCCTTGCGCGCGGCGGGACTGGCGCGCAGCGTCGAGCCCGTGATGGTGAGCCGTTTCATCATCACGTTGCGCCACTCGGTCGTCACCTTGCTGCCCTGCAGGAACGCGATGATCGCCATGCGTCCTTCCAGCGCGAGACAGCGCAGGTTCTTGTCGATGTAGTCGCCGCCGACCATGTCGAGGATGACGTTCACGCCGCGCTTGCCTGTCAGCGTGGCGATCTCGGCGACGAAATCCTGCTCGCGGTAGTTGATCACGTGGTCGGCGCCGATGTCGCGGCAGAACTTGGCCTTGTCGGCGCTGCCTACCGTGGTGAACGCCGTCGCGCCGAACGCCTTGGCGAGCTGGATCGCGGTGAGTCCGATGCCGCTGCTGCCGCCGTGGATCAGGATGCTCTCGCCGGATTTGAGATGCACGCGGTCGAAGACGTTGTTCCAGACGGTGAAATAATTCTCCGGGAGGCTCGCCGCTTCGAGCGCCGAGAGTCCTTTCGGAAACGGAAGGCACCACGCCGCCGGCGCGGTGCAGTATTCCGCGTAGCCGCCACCCGGCGTCAGCGCGCACACGAGGTCGCCGACGCGCCACGCATCGACGCCCTCGCCCAACGCGACGATCCTGCCCGCGACTTCCAGCCCGAGAATCGGCGAAGCGTCGGGCGGCGGAGGATACAGCCCCGCGCGCTGTATGCAATCCGGGCGGTTGACCCCGGCGACGGCGACCTCGATCAGGACCTCGCCGGGCTTAGCCGCCGGCACCGCGGTGTCGGCGATGGCAAGGACGTCCGGCGGGCCGGGCTCGCGCACCGCGACATAGCGCATCGTGGTCGGAATCATGGGTGTTCCCGCGGCAATGATCAGCGGGCATTGTAAGCGATGCCGGCGCCGCGCCGCGCGCTGCTAGAATCGTCGCGGCGATGCCGTGACTGTGACGTAAACGCGCGTGCCCGAGACTCATCCGCCCCATGCTCGAATCGTCCTCGCACAATCTCTCGACGCTGCTCATGGACAGCGCGCGGCGCCACCCGGCGCTGCCGGCGCTGGCGGTCGGCGCGACGCTGCGCAACGACTATCGCGGGCTCGCGGCACGCGTGGCGCGCGCGGCGGGCGCGCTGCGCGGGACGCTGTTGAATCCCGGTGATCGCGTGGCGATCGTCTCGTCGAATTGCGCCGAGTACATCGAGACCATGTTCGCGTGCTGGCACGCGGGTGCGTGCGTGGTTCCGGTCAACAGCAAGCTCCATGTCGACGAGCTCGCCTACGTGCTCGCCGACAGCGGTGCGTGCTGCGCCTTCGTCGATGCGGCCTGGGCACCGGCGCTGTCGTCGATCGCCGATCGGCCGCCCGCGCTCGCGCGCGTGATCGAGCTCGGCTCGCCCGAGTACGCGCGCCTGTTCGACGCGTCAGCGACCGACGAGCCCGCCGCGGTCGCGCCCGATGCCGCGGCGTGGCTGTTCTACACCAGCGGTACCACCGGCCGCCCCAAGGGCGTCGTGCTGACCCATGCGAATCTGCGGGCGATGGCACGATGCTTCCTGAGCGACGTCGAATCGATCGCGCCGGGCGACGCGCTGCTGCATCCTGCCCCGCTTTCGCACGGCTCCGGCCTGTACGTGATTCCGCACGTGCTCGCGGCGGCGGTCAATGTCGTCCCGGAGTCGGCGGCCTTCGACGCCGGAGAAGTCATCGAGCTGCTCGTGCACTGGCGCGCCGCGTCGTTCTTCGCGGCGCCGACCATGCTCAAGCGATTGATCGCCCATCCGGCGATCGGAAACGCCCGGCTCGATCACCTGAAGAGCATCGTCTGCGGAGGCGCGCCGCTCTACGTCGAGGACAGCAAGGCGGCGCTCGCGGCCCTCGGTCCGCGGCTCGCGCAGATCTACGGACAGGGCGAATCGCCGATGACCATCACGGCGATGTCGCGTGCGATCGTCGCCGAGGCCGCGGCGCGCGGCGACGACGCGAGGCTCGGCTCGGTGGGACGGGCCCACACCGGCATCGAGGTGCGCATCGGACATGGCGACAACGGCGAACGCGGCGACGCCGAAAATGGCTCCGCGCGCCATCGCGACGAGCCCGGCGAGGTGCTCGTGCGCGGACCCACCGTGATGCGCGAGTACTGGCGCAACGCCGAGGCGACCGCGGCGACGCTCGCCGGAGGATGGTTGCACACCGGCGACGTCGGCGCGCTCGACGCCGACGGGTTCCTCACGCTCAAGGACCGTTCCAAGGATCTCATCATCAGCGGCGGCTCGAACATCTACCCGCGTGAAGTCGAGGAGGTGCTGCAGATGCACGCCGGCGTTCGCGAAGCCGCGGTCGTGGGTCGTCGCGATGCGCAATGGGGCGAGGAAGTCGTGGCCTGCGTCGTCGCGCATGCTGGCGTCGACCACGCAACGCTCGAGCGCGAGCTCGACGCGCTTTGCCTGTCGCGCATCGCCCGCTTCAAGCGCCCGAAGGCCTACGTATTCCTTCGCGAGCTGCCCCGGAACAACACCGGGAAGGTCCTGAAGACGACGCTTCGCGAGGCGATCGCGAAGTCGTGACGGCGTCTCAAGGCGCCTTCGCGCAATCGCACTCCGGATTGCCCTTGTCGAACACGATGCGCCAGGTTCCGGCGCCGTCCAGGCGCCAGATCGACGTGAAGGTCGCGATCTGCTTGCCGGCGGGATCGAACACCGGGCCGCTCGACAAGGCCAGGCTCCCCGAGTCGAGCACTTCGACGGTTTCCGGCCGCCACGAAAACGGCGCGTCCGGCTTTTCGTAAAAGCGTTTCCACGCATCGACCACCGCCTGCTTGCCGCGACGCGGTTCCGGACCGGTGAAAAACACCGCGTCGGGCGCGATGAAGGAGGAGAAGGCCGACAAGTCGCGGTCGGCCATGGTTTTGGCGAACGCGCGCTCGGTTTCCATGACCTGGCGTTGTGCTGTCGATGTGTCCGATCGCTGGGAGACGCCACCGCAACCGGTCGCGAGCACGCAGCCGGCCACCAGCGCGAGCGGCCTCCGCCGCGTGCAGGCTTTGGGGCAGCCTCGTCGTCGCAGTCGGTTCTTGCATCTCGCTTTTGATCACGGGCCGATCGCCGTCAGGCGTCACGGCTCGAATGCAGCGCGATGCGGTTGCCCTCGCTGTCGCGCACGATGGCGCGAAAGCCGTGCGGACCGATCGGATGCGTGTCCTCGAGGACCTCGCCGCCAAGCGCGCCGGCGCGACCTACCGCGTCGCGGATGCGGCCTTCGGCGTTGAGGTAGAGCAGCACGCCGGCGCCGGGCACCGCGTTCGCATCCGCCTGCACGAGGCACCCGCCGTTGCCCTGCTCGTGCTCGAGCACGCAGAACGTCATGGGGCCCGCGCTCACCTTGTCGACCTTGATCGCCAGGACGGCGGCGTAGAACGCGGCGGCGCGGTCGAGGTCGCGCACGGGGATGTCGAACCAGACGGCGCGGTTATGCGTTGCGTTGAGATCGCTCATGATCGGGTTCCTTCGAACGTGAATCGAAACGTCACTGCGGCGTCAGGTTCAGCGCCTTGGCGAGTACCGCCATCGCGGCGTACTCGGTGTCGATGTACTGGCGCAACGCCGCGCCTTTCCGGATCGCGACCTGCTCGCCCGCGTCCTCGAGGAATTTCTTCGCGGCGGGCGAGTTCGCGGCCTTCTCGAACGCGCTCTCCAGCTTGGCGACGCGCTCGGGCGGGGTGCCCTTCGGTGCGAGCAGCGCGCGCCAGAGAATGGTTTCCTCGTTGGCGATGCCGAGGTCCTTGAGCGACGCGGCGGAAGGCAGCGACGCCACGCGCTCGGCGGACGTCACCAGCAGGCACTTCGCCTTGCCGAGCTGCTGGTACTGCAGGATCGGCGGAATCGATCCGACGTAGATGTCGACGTGCTTGCCGAGGAACGCGGTCAGCGTCTCGCCGGCGCCCTTGTAGGGCACGTCGCGCGCGGAGGTGTGCGTCGCGCGCAGGATGCGCGCGGTGGCGAGCTGTCCCGGGCCGCCCGCGCCGTCGTTGCCGTAGGTGTACTTGTCCGGGTTCTTCGCGAGCTCGGCGATGAAGCCGCGTGCCATCGCTTGCCGGAAACTCCGGATGCACGCAAATGACGTACGGCGCGCTCGATACCTGGATCACCGGGATGTAGTCGGTGGGCGTGTAGGTGACCTTCATCGTGTTGGGGCTCACCGTCACGGGGCCCAGCCACACGCCGGCGACCGTCTGCCCGTCCGGCGTGGCGCGAACCATCTGCGCGACGCCGATCGTGCCGCCCGCGCCGGGGACGTTGATCACCACCACCGGCTCGCCCAGATGCTGCTCGACCTCGCGCGCGAGCACGCGGAAGTAGCCGTCGGTGCCGCCGCCCGGCGCGGTGGGAATGATGAGCTTGAGCGGCTCGGCGGCGCCGGCCAGCGCGGCGATGCCCAGCATCGATCACGGCGAGCGCGATGCGCAGAACAAGCGGGATAGGTTCATGCGTGTCTCCTCGTCGTGAAACCGAACAGTCTTGCGGGAGTATCCACCAGGATCGCGCGCCGTGTCGCCCCGTCATCGATCCAGGTCTCGAGCCAGCGCACGCATTGCGCGTAGGTCACGTCGTCCTCGTGCGAGACGAACGGCCAGTCGCTCGCCCACAGCAGCTGAGTCGGTCCGCCGGCGGCGAGCAGCGCGTCGACGTAGCGCTGCGGATCGACGCCGCCGAGACGGTAGGGCGCCGACAGCTTCACCCACGTGTCGCCCGCCGCCACGCCCCCGAGTGCCTCGCGAAAGCCGGCGTCGTCGGTGCCTTGCGCGGGATCGGGCGCCGCGAAGTGGTCGATGACCACGTTCACGCCCGAGTCGCGCAGGCGCGGCAGCATGCCGGCGAGCTTCGGCCCTTCGAGAAAGACCTCGACGTGCCAGCCGAGATCGCGCACGCGCGCCAGCAGCCGGCGATAGTCGGGGGCCGCGACGTCCGGCAGCGTGGCGCGGCGGACCCAGTTGAGCCGGATGCCGACCACACCGTGCTCGGCCATCGTCGCCAGCGCTTGTTCATCGATGTCCGGCGCAACGATCACCGTGCCGCGCAGGCGCGCCGGAAACGCGTCGAGCGCGGCGATCAGCAGGCTGTTGTCGGTGCCGTAGAAGCTCGGCGCGGTGAGCACGCCGTGCGATATGCCGTGCGCGTCGAGCACGCCGACGTATTCCTCGACGCTCACGTCGCGCTTCGGCGCCGAATGCCGTTCCGACGCAAGCGGCAGGTCGCGGCGCATCACGTGCGCGTGGCAATCCACCGCGGTGATGGCGCCTGCGCCCGACGGCATCGCGTCAGCCGCGGGCACGGCGCCTGGGCTTGGGATGCGCGGGCGCGGAGCGCGATGTCGGGGCGCGCGTGCGCGCCGCGGGTGCGGCGAGGATCGCGGGCTTGCCGCCTGCACCGTACTTCGCTTCGAGCTGCGACGTGGTCAGGAAACGCTGCTCGAGGTCCTCGATATCGTGCATCGCCATGATCTCGTGGAGCTCCTCGAAGGAAACCAGCGCATCCGGGCGGTCGACGACCTTGCCGCTGTCGACCGACTGCTTCAGCAGCGCGAGGCCCTGCTGCATTCCCCGCAGCGCGCACGCGGTGAGCAGCCGCGGATAGATCACCACCGCGACGCCGAGGTCCTGAAGCTGCGCCGCCGAGAGCAGCGGCGTCGTCGAGCGCTGGCGGATGCCGAATCCCATGTTCACCGATAAGGGCTTGCTCACGTTGCGCGCCAGCGCGGCGATGTCGTCGACCGAGGTCGCGGCGTCGGCGAACAGCAGGTCCGCGCCTGCCTCGGCGTAGAGGTTCAGCCGGCGGATCGCCTCGTCGAGCCCGTGCGTGGCGAGCACGTCGGTGCGCGACTTGATGACGAAATCGGGGTCGCTTCGCGCCTCGACCGCGGCGCGGATCTTCTGCACCATCTCGTCGGCGGAGATCACTTCCTTGCCCTTCATGTGGCCGCAGCGCTTGGGCCAGACCTGGTCCTCGAGCATGACGCCAGCGACGCCGGCGCGCTCGAAGGCGCGCACCGTGTGGTAGGCGTTGAGCGCGTTGCCGTAGCCGGTGTCGCCGTCGGCGAGCAACAGCAGGTCGGAGCAGGCGGCGATCGCGCGCGCCGCGGCGACGTTCTCGTCGAGCCCCATCAATCCGACGTCGGGCTGGCCCAGGCGCGCCTCGCTCACTCCGCTGCCGGTGATGAACGCTGCGACGTAGCCGGCCTGGCTCACCAGCCGCGTGCTGAATCCGTCGTACACACCCGGCAACACGAGGATCCGCGGCGCCGCGATGAGAGCCCTCAAACGCCTGCCTGCGCTGTCCGCCATGATCGTTCCTCCTGCGTGCATTATCGATGTGAGGCGCGGTCCTACACAAGAATCAGACGCCTTCCGATTTCGCGGGCGGATGGCGCGCGGCATCATGCGGGCCATGTAGGGAAGACAAAGCAGCAACTTCAACTACTGACACGTGACGAGAGTTGACTGGCGGCCTCCTCCCTACACTTTTCACCCCAAGGCGACGACACGCGAAAAAAAGCAAAACGATCAGATTCCTCGAGCCTGGTCCCTGACGGGACAGGGCGCAGGAAATTGAACGGGCCGGCTCTCCGGCCCGTTCGCTTTTACGGGGCGTCGATCGCGACGAGTGCGCGCAGGTCGCCGACCGGGTCATTTCAAGCCGGCGCGCGCCCGCAACGCCTTGAACCGATCGAGGCTGGCTTGCGGCCACAATTGCTCGCGGTCGTAGAACTCCTCCACCGCCGGCACGCCCGGACGCGAGCACGACCCACGGCTGCTTCGACATCGTGAAGATGTGGATGTCCGGCGGCAGACGGTCGGGCTCGTCGAGCGTGCCCACGCGCACGAACCGGACGAGGTCGCCGCCCCCGCCGTAGTTGCTCCACACCGCGACGCGACACGTCGGGCAGCGCGCGATTTTCTGTCCCTTGCCGCTCAGCGACGGCGTGAGCACGATTTCCGGCTCGCCCTGCAGCAGCGTCACGCGATCGGACTCGATCATGGCGTTGAGCGCGAACGACGCGCCGGTCTCGCGCTGGCACCATCGGCAATGGCAGCAATGCACGAACAGCGGCGCGCTCATGCGGTAGCGCACCGCGCGGCAGGTGCAACCTCCGTCGAAGGCTTGCGATTCGGTTTCCATGTCGGTTCGGCGTGGTGCCGCTCGGTTCAGTTGACGCTTCGATGGACGAATATCAGTACACGATCTCGACGTTCTCGGGCTTGAGCCAGTCGCGCAGGCCGTGCAGCAGATGATCGTCGAGGTTGACGCGCCATGCGTCGCCCAGCTCGATCTCTCCGCCCGAGGACGCGTTGCGATAGCGCACGGTGACGGGGCAGCTGCCGTTCCTGAACGGCTCGATGAGCGTGATCAGGCGCTCGGCCGAGCTGCCGCCGTTGCACTCGAGCTTGAGCATGCGCGCCCACTTGCGCCGCGCGCCGGCCAGGTCGTGGATCGAGTCGGCGACGATGCGCAGTCCCGGCGACTGGCCTTCCTCGCCCATGCGCTCCATGCGCTGCATGACCTTGACCTCGGCGACCAGCAGCGCGTCCTCGCGCAGCAGGTGGCGGTGGGCGTCGAAGGACTCGTTGAACACGACGATCTCGGCCTGGTCCTTGCCGTCGTCGAGCGTGACGAACGCCATCTTGCCGCGGCGCGACGACTGCGTGCGGATCGCCGCCACGACGCCGGCGATGCGGATCGGCGAGGTCGTCGGCTGCAGCGCGCCGAGGCGCTGCTGCACCAGGCGCGAGAGCTCGGTGGCGACGGCATGGTACGGATGCCCCGACAGGTAGTAGCCGAGGCTCGCCTTTTCGTGCGCGAGCCGCTCGCCCTCGCTCCAGTCGCGCACGAGCGTGAGCGCGTGGCCGGACGCGGCGCCGCCGGCGTCGTTGCCGAACAGCGAGACCTGCGTCGCCGCGCGCTCGGCGCGCTCGGCATCATCCATCGCCGGTCCCACCGACGCGATCAGGCTCGCCCGGCGCGGGTCGATCGCGTCGAACGCACCGGCGCGAATGAGCGCCTCGATGGCGCGCCGGTTCACCGCGCGCTTGTCGACGCGGCGGCAGAACTCGAACAGGTCCTTGAACGGGCCGCCGGCGTTGCGCGCCGCGGCGATCGCCTCGATCGCCGCCTGCCCGGTGCCCTTGATGCCGCCCAGTCCGTAGCGGATGCTCGTCGCGTCGACCGGCTCGAAGCGGTAGTTCGACGCGTTGACGTCCGGCGGCAGCACGGTGAATCCCATCGCGATGGCGTTGTCGCGGAAGTGGCGCACCTTGTCGGTGTCGTCCATGACCATCGACAGGTTCGCCGCGAAAAACGGCGTCGGGTGATGCGCCTTGAGATACGCGGTCTGGTAGGCGATGAGCGCGTACGCGGCGGCGTGCGACTTGTTGAAGCCGTACCCCGCGAACTTCTCCATCAGGTCGAAGAGCTGCGTCGCCTTCGCGCGACGACAGCCCGCGCTCCACCGCGCCCGACGTGAAGCCCTGGCGGTGCTTGGCCATTTCCTCGGGCAGCTTCTTGCCCATGGCGCGGCGCAGCAGGTCGGCGGCGCCCAGCGTGTAGCCGCCGATCTCCTGCGCGATCTGCATCACCTGCTCCTGGTAGACCATCACGCCGTAGGTCGGCGACAGGATCGGCTCGAGCCGCGGGTCGAGGTATTCGACGCGCTCGCTGCCCTGCTTGCGCCGCACGTAGTCGGGGATGAGCTCCATCGGTCCCGGCCGGAACAGCGCCACCAGCGCGACGACGTCGTCGAAGCGCTTGGGCGGCGCCTGCTGCAGGAGCTCGCGCATGCCGCGCGATTCGAACTGGAACATGCCGGTGGCGTCGGTCTTGAACATCGCGTACGCCGCTCGATCGTCGAGCGGCAGCGTTTCGAGCGACAGCGTCGACGTCGGATCGAGCATGCGCACGTAGCGCAGCGTCCAGTCCAGGATCGTGAGCGTGGTGAGGCCGAGAAAGTCGAACTTGACCAGCCCGACCAGCTCGACGTCGTCCTTGTCGAACTGCGACACCGGCGCGTCGGTGCCGGCCTGCGTGTAGAGCGGGCAGAAATCGGTGAGCTTGCCCGGCGCGATCAGCACGCCGCCGGCGTGCATGCCGACGTTGCGCGGCAGTCCTTCGAGCTGCTCGGCCAGCGCGAGCAGCTCGCGCACCTCTTCCTCGGCGGCCTCGCGCTCGCCGAGCAGCGGCTCGGCCTCGCGCGCATAGAGCGTGTTGGGCGCCGCCTCGCCGCTGCGCCGGCGCAGCAGCACGGTGCGCCCGGGCTGGAAGGGAATGAGCTTGGCGATGCCGTCGCAGAAGCTGTAGGGCAGGTCGAGCACGCGGCCGACGTCGCGCACCACCGCGCGCGCCGCCATGGTGCCGAAGGTGGCGATCTGCGACACCGACTCGGCGCCGTATTTCTGCTTGACGTACTCGATGACGCGGTCGCGCCCGTCCTGGCAGAAGTCGATGTCGAAGTCGGGCATCGACACGCGCTCGGGATTGAGAAAGCGCTCGAACAGCAGCGTGTAGCGCAGCGGATCGAGATCGGTGATGCCGAGGCTGTACGCGACCAGCGATCCGGCGCCCGAGCCGCGGCCCGGTCCCACCGGCACGCCGTTCTGCTTCGCCCAGTTGATGAAGTCGGCGACGATGAGGAAGTAGCCCGGATAGCCCATCTGCACGATGGTCGCGACCTCGAAGGCGAGGCGCTCGACGTATTCGGGGCGCTTGCGCTCGCGCTCCGCGGCATCGGCGTATTGCGCGGCCAGGCGCCGCTCCAGTCCCGCGCTGGCCTCGCGATGCAGGTGCTGCTCGAGGGTGATTCCCTCCGGCGTGGGAAAGTCGGGCAGGTAGTTCTTGCCGAGCGGGATCGTCAGGTTGCAGCGCTGCGCGATCGCGACGCTGTTGGCGAGCGCCTGCGGCAGGTCGGAAAAGCGCTCGGCCATCTCGTCCTGCGTCGAGAAATACTGCTCGGCGGTGAAGCGCTTCGGCCGGCGCGCGTCGGAGAGCACGTAGCCTTCGGCGATGCACACGCGCGCCTCGTGCGCGCGGAACTCGTCGCGGCGCACGAACTGCACCGGATGCGTCGCGACCACGGGCAGATCGAGCTCGGCGGCGAACTGCACGGTCGACGCGGTGAGCGCGGCGTCGGTGGCGTGCCCGGCGCGCTGCACCTCGAGGTAGTAGCGGTCGGGAAACGCGCGCGCCCACGACTGCGCGAAGCGGGTCGCGGCCGCGACGTGGCTCTGCAGCAGCGCCTGCCCGACGTCGCCGGCCGCGAAGCCGGAGAGCGCGATGAGGCCGTCGGTGCCCTCGTCGAACCACTCGCGGCGAAGCTCCGCGCGGCCGCGGTGCTGGTTGCTGCGAAACGCGCGCGTCAGCCAGTCGGTGAGCTTGAGATATCCCGGCCGCGACTGGCAGAGCAGCAGCAGGCGATAGGGCGCGTCACGCTCCGATTCGTTGCTGATCCAGACGTCGCAGCCGATGATCGGCTTGATGCCGCGCGAGCGCGCGGCCTTGTAGAACTTCACCATGCCGAACACGTTCGACAGGTCGGTCAGCGCCAGCGCCGGCATGCCGTCGGCGACCGCCGACGCCACCGCATCGTCGATGCGCACCATGCCGTCGACGATCGAGTACTCGCTGTGCAGGCGCAGGTGTACGAAGTCGACGGAGGAGCCGGAACGGGGCGCGCGCATAGGGTACAATTTTACTCGCTTTGCAATCGCCTTCCGTCGCCCGTCTCGTTCACCGCCCAGTGCATGCGCACGATCGTTCGTAACATATTGATGTTGGCCGCGCTCGCGCTCGCGGCGTGCTCGAACGCGCCGGTGTACCCGCCGCCACCGCCCGCTCCGGGCGCCGCACCGCCCGCTCCGGCGCCCGCGCCCGCGCCGGCACCCGCGCCGCCGGCCAAGCCGCAGACCCCGCCGACGACGCATCCGAATCCGCCGGCGAACGTGAATCTGCAGGGATTTCCGCTGCCTTATCGCCAGGGCTACACCGACGGCTGCGCCAGCGTCGGCAGCACCGAGCAGAAGGATGCCGGCCGCTTCAAGAACGACGGGCAATATCGAACCGGCTGGCAGGACGGGTTCTTTCTCTGCAAGAAGAAGTGAGTCGTTGAAGGCGTCCCGATCGCAGTTCGTCGGCATACGCGGCCTGCGCTATCACGTCCGCACGTGGGGTGACGCCGCCGCGCCGGCGCTCTACATGCTGCACGGCTGGATGGACGTCGGCGCATCGTTCCAGTTCCTCGTCGACGCGCTGGTGCGCGACTGGCACGTGATCGCGCCCGACTGGCGCGGCTTCGGCGCGAGCCAGTGGTGCGATGACGGCTACTGGTTTCCCGACTATCTCGGCGACCTCGACGCGCTGCTCGATCATTTCACCGGCGACGAGCCCGCCCGCCTTGTGGGCCACAGCCTCGGCGGCAACGTGGTGATGCTCTATGCCGGCGCGCGCCCCGAGCGCGTCGAGCGCGTGGTGTCGCTCGAAGGATTCGGCATTCCCGAGGAAGCGGCGGCGCGCGCGCCGGTCAAGCTGGCGAAATGGCTCGATGCGCTCGCCGCGCCACCGTCGTTTCGCCCGTACGCGAACCTCGACGCGGTCGCCGACCAGCTCAGAAAAAAGAATCCGCGGCTGTCGCCCGAGCGGGCGCTGTTTCTCGCCGGGCACTGGGCGAGCGTCGAGGCCGACGGCAGCGCACGGCTGGTGTCCGATCCGCGCCACAAGATGCCGACGGCCACCGTGTATCGGATGGAGGAAGTCGTCGCGGTATGGAAAAAGATCAGCGCGCCGGTGCTGTGGGTCGCCGCCACCGAGTCGTTCATTCCGCGCTGGCTCGCCGCGCATCCGGAAGGCGAGGCGGCGACCGACGGACTGGTCGCGGTGCGGGCGCGCCTCGCGCACGTCTCCGACGGCGCGCTGGCCACTGTCAGCGAGGCCGGTCACATGCTGCACCTCGATCGCCCGGAAGCGGTGGCCGAGCTGATCGAGCCGTTCCTGGCGGCGTCGCTGTGACGCGCGCTGTACCTCCCGCGTCGAGACGCGCGTCGTGAATCGCGCACGCGCCACATCGCGCTTCATTCGCGGCGCGGGGCATACATTGCGCTGATATGCCTGACCGTGCTGTGGGGCCTCAACTGGATCACACTCAAATACGGCCTCATGTACGCGCGGCCGGCGGTGTACAACATCCACCGCATCATGGTCGCAGTCGCATTTCTGTTCATCGTGATGCGCTGGGAGGGCCGGCCGTTCTGGCCGCAAGTCGTGGATCGCGGTCGTCGTCACCGGATTCTTCCAGACGACGATCAACTTCTCGGCGACGACCTTCGCGGTGGCGGGCGGCGGCGCGGGACGCACGTCGGTGCTGGTGTTCACGATGCCGTTCTGGACGATGCTGATGGCGTGGCCGGTGCTGCACGAGCGTGTACGCGGCCTGCAATGGCTGGCAGTCGCCTTTGCGATGACGGGACTCGTGATCGTCGTCGAGCCCTGGCATTGGGAGGGCGAGCTCGCGCCCAAGCTGTGGGCCGTGATGTCGGGATTCGGATGGGCGGCGGGAACGGTGTCGACCAAGTATTTTCAGCGCCGCTACAAGCTCGATATGCTCAACCTCATCGCCTGGCAGATGGCGGTCGGCATGCTGCCGCTCCTGCTGGTGCCGTGGGTGTTCCCGCAGCCCGATGCGCAATGGGGCGCGGTGTACTTGATGGCCGTGTTCTACGCCGGGGTCATTGCCACCGGCTTCGGATTCCTGCTCTGGACCGCGGTGCTCGGCGTGCTGCCCGCGGGCACGGCGTCGCTCAACATGTTCGCGATACCCGTGATCGCCATCGTGTCGTCGATGCTGGTGTTCGACGAGCGCATCAGCGCGACAGAATGGACCGGAATCGCGTGCATCGGCGTCGGCCTCGTCATCCTGTCGCTGCGCGCCTGGATGGAATCGAAGCGCGGGCACGACGACGACGGTGCAGGCGCCCGCCATCGAGTCCGGCTGACCGGCGACGGTATACTTCGCATCTTTGCGCGCTCTTACGAATTTCACGTGGCCGCCGACGACCTCTCCAAACTGCGCATCGACCGCGACGCTCGCGCCGACGCAATCGCGCCGGCGCCGCAAGCGCTGGTGGCTGCTGGCCCTCGTCGTGCTCGTCGTCGCCGCCGCGGGTGCGTGGTACACGCTGGTGCCGCACCCGGCGGTGGTGCAGGTGACGCCGATCGTCACGACCTATCCGTCGCAGCAGTTCGTCGTCCTCAACTCGAGCGGCTACGTCGTCGCCCAGCGCAAGGCGGCGATCGCGTCGAAGGCATCCGGGCGGCTCGAGTGGCTGGGCGTCGCCGAAGGCTCGCGCGTGAAGGCCGGCGACATCATCGCGCGGCTCGATGCGCGCGACGTCGAGGCTCAGCTCGACAGCGCCAGCGCCAACATCAAGGTCGCCCGCGCGAACATCGAGCAGGCCCAGGCCGAGGAGCGCGACGCCGCGGCCTCGCTGACGCGCACGCAGGACCTGCTCAAGCAGAAGTTCGTGTCGCAATCGGCGCTCGACCAGGCGAAGGCGCGCGCCGATCGCGCCGTCGCCGCGGTGTCGAGCGCGCGCGCCAGCCTCGCCGCGGCGCAGGCCAACGCGCGCAACGCGCAGGTCGCGGTCGACTACACGCAGATACGCGCGCCCTTCGACGGCATCATCCTGTCCAAGAGCGCGAATGTCGGCGACATGGTGACGCCGTTCTCGTCGGCGGCGGACTCCAAGGGCGCGGTGGTGACCATGGCCGACATGAGCACGCTCGAAGTCGAGGCCGACGTCTCGGAGGCGAGCTTGTCCAAGATCACCATCGGGCAGCCTTGCGAAGTGACGCTCGACGCGCTGCCCGACATGCGCTTTCGCGGCACGGTGTCGCGCATCGTTCCGACCGTCGATCGTGCCAAGGCGACGGTGATGACCAAGGTGAAATTCGAGGCGATCGACGCGCGCGTGCTGCCCGAGATGAGCGCCAAGGTATCGTTCCTGTCGCAACCGGTGACCGCCGAGCAGCAGAAGCCGATGACCGCGGTGAACCCCGACGCGCTGACGCAGCGCGACGGCAAGACCGTGGTGCTGATCGTGCGCGAGGAAAAGGCGGTCGTCGTGCCGGTGACGCCCGGCAACAAGGTCGGCGACCTCACCGCGATCACCGGCGCGGTGAAGACTGGTGAAAAGGCGATCGTCAAGCCGGCTGCGGATCTTCAGGCGGGCACCCCGGTCCGCGTTGCCACCAAATGACGTATCGCCCACACGGCGCACCGGCGCCAGCGCTGCCGCGCCGGAGTATCATCGGCGTGTGTTACGTGATCGACGCGAGGTGACCACATGACGGCATTCAATGTTGTGCGATTCAGGGTGCGGCCAGGAATGGAGGAACAGTTCCTGGACTTCCATCGCAAGCTGCGACCAAAGCTCAAGGGCTTTATCAGTGGCAGCATGATCAGAACCGGCGGCCAGAGCTTCTGCTTGGTCGGCGAGTGGCGAAGCTTCAAGAGCATCGTCGCTGCGCGACCGCAGATGCATACGATGCTCGACGCGGTGCGCGACATGCTCGAGGACCTGGGCTCCGGTCTGGGCCTTACCGATCCCGTATCCGGCGACGTCGCGGTGAAGCTGAACGTACCCAAGGCTGCCAAGGCCGCGAAGACATCCAAGGCGAAGGCAAAACCCGTCAAGGCCAAGACCAAGGCCAAGCCGACGGCGAGCACGCGCGGCGCGCGCAAAGCGCCCGCGGGCAAGCGCACCGTCGCGAAAAAGCGCTGAACGATGCGAGAGACGTGCGGGATGGCGTGCCCGCATTGATCCGATTGCACGCAACGCCCGCCGACGAAGCAGACATGCCCCGGGACGCCGCATCGTCAGACCGCGGCGCCGGCGCTCCCGTGCTCGTCGAGATCCGCAAGCTCACCAAGTACTATCAGCGCGGCGGCCAGATCATCCCGGTGTTGGTCGACCTCGACCTCGACGTGCGGCTCGGCGACTTCGTGGCGCTGATGGGGCCGTCGGGCTCGGGCAAGAGCACGCTGCTCAATCTCATCGCCGGCATCGACAAGCCGTCGGGCGGCACGATCAAGGTCGGCGGCGTCGACATCGCGCAGCTCTCGGAATCCGATCTCGCCGGCTGGCGGGCCTCGCACGTCGGCTTCATCTTCCAGTTCTACAACCTGATGCCGGTGCTCAGCGCATTCGAGAACGTCGAGCTGCCGCTATTGCTCGCCGCGATGGGCCGGCGCGAGCGTCGCGAGCGCGTCGAGATGGTGCTGGCGCTGGTCGGGCTCTCCGATCGTGTCGGACCACTATCCCAACGAGCTCTCGGGCGGGCAGCAGCAGCGCGTGGCGATCGCGCGCGCGCTGATCACCGATCCGACGCTCATCGTTGCCGACGAACCGACCGGCGACCTGGATCGAACCACGGGCGAGGAAATCCTGGCGCTGCTCGACCGGCTCAATCGAGAGCTGGCCAAGACGATCCTGATGGTGACGCACGACCCGAAGGCCGCCGACAAGGCGCGGCGCATCGTGCACCTTGAAAAGGGAGTGCTGGTCGGCGACTGATCCCCGGCGCGTCGCTGCGCGCCTGGGGTGCTGGCGCAGGCTTGGTCAGCTGCGGCTTGCTCATCGCGGCGCCTGGCGCTTGCCGGTGTGCTTCAGACGCGGCACGCCGAACAGCCAGATCACGAAGCGCTCGATGCTCGAGGTCGTCGGCAGCGTGGCGTACCAGGCGAGCTCGCGGTACATCGCGTCGATGCGCAGCGCGTTGGTTGAGCTCAGGCGCCGTGGCTGGTGCGCGTGCTGCAGATCCTCGGGATCGTCGTCGGGCACCATGGCGCTCATCTGCGCAGGCTCAGTCCACAGGCCGCTGCCCATCGCGGTGCTGTGGATCCTCGGCGGTTGGTAGCACCGCCGAAGACTCTCGCGCAGCACGAGCTCATCCTGCAGCATCTCGGCATCACGGTGGCGATTCATGATTCGCGAGCGCTCGGTGCTCCACGCGTCAGCCGAAGCGAAGCGCAGGCGGGACGTTCGGAACGGTGAGCAATTCGTCGTCGAGCGCATGGTCGAGCGCGGCTTGCGCGGGCTCGGGCGCGCCGATCTGCAGGTCGCGCTCCGCGTCGGCGATGGCCTTGAGGATCGAAATGGTCCCGATGTCCATTCCCGAGTCCTCGGCGGCGGCCTTGTACGCATCCTTGATCGAGCGTTCGTCGATGATGTCGGACTGGATGTCCTGCAGCAGCGTGTCGAGCTCGCTCGCGCCGGTGGCCTCGTCGGCCTGGAGCGGCAGGTCGATCGCCACGCGAGGCGTGCGCGGCGCCGGCTCGGTCATCGCGCCGAAGTGCGCGAAGGTCGGCGACATGCCGGCCTGCGTCTCGCCCTTGATCGAAGTGCGTCCCTTGGGATCCATCCACGATGCCTTCGGCGCGAAGCGGCGATGCGCCGCGAAGCCGACCACCAGCAGCGCCATGCTGCCGAAGATCCCGGCCGCGAACGGCCACACCTGGTGCCACACCGCGACCGCGGCGGAGCCTGAGCTGCGATGCGGGCCGACATTGGCAAGAGGCAGCGACTGCGCTGCCACGCGTACGGGCGCGGCCGCCGCCGGAGCGACGCTCTGTGCCGTGATCGCGGCCGCCGGCAACGACGCCGCGGCTGCTTCCTGGATGAACATGCTGCCACCCGAGCTCTTGGTCGGTGCCACCGTCACCATGTCGCGCGGCACGTTGCTGACCGGTTGGATCGGCGCGGCTTCGCGCGGCGCAGGCGCGGGCTCGACCGCGGCTCCTCATCGCGACGATGGCGGGCTTGACCGGCAGCGGCTCGATTTCGACCGGCACTCCCCATACCGAATGCGGCAGTGCAGGAGCGGCAGCCACGACCGTCGTCGGAATCACGCGCACCGGCGCGGGCTGTCGCTGCACGCGCGTCCATGGCGCTTCATCGGTGTCGGCGGCGGCGAGCTTGGTGGGCGATTCCAGCGCAGCGGGATCGAACAGCAGTGTGTAGTCGCGTCGCATCGTGCTGCCGCATCCGGCCTGTATGGACAGGCGTCCGGCAGGTTCCCTCATCGGCTTGGCCGACGCGATCACAAGACGCGGGTTGGCGCCGTCCTGTTCCAGACTGACACGTGCCGTCACTATTTGCGGCGCATCGCCGGGTGAGTTGTCGGCGACAAGCTTCAGGCACGCCGCGTTCAGTGTTTCGCCTTGACGCGAGACGCACGGGAATCACCACGCGCAGCGGCTGGTTGAGCCCTGATTGCGACGCGATGTTGCCCAGCGTCACGCCATGCGTTGGCGTTGTGACCAGGGCCGCGCTGGCGGCGAGCGTAAGCGCGACGGCGTACGGCAAGTACTTGCGGTTCAGGGCGACGGATCGCACGGCTGCACCTCGATCGGTTGGTTCATCTACGCCGGCATCGGGCGTGAATCGCTCGGACACCGGCTCCTGCCCATGTTCAGCAAGTTCCATGCCGCGCATCCAATTCGGTGTGCACAGCACCGATCGCCGACGCATCTGTTCCTGTAAGATCGGATTCCGAGCGTCGCACTGTCCAAGTTGTCGTGTACTTCATTCGTCTCGTCCTTCGCAACGCGCTGCGTCACCGTCTGCGCACGATCCTGACCATCATCGGCATCGTCGTCGCGATCACCGCGTTCGGATTGCTGCGAACCATCATCGACGCCTGGTACGCGGGCGCCAACGCGAGCTCGAGCGCGCGGCTGATCACCCGCAACGCGGTGTCGCTGACCTTCTCGATGCCGCTGACCTACGCGCAGAAGATCCGCCAGATTCCCGGCGTGACGGCGGTGTCGTGGGCCAACTGGTTCGGCGGTGTCTATATCACCGAGCGCAACTTCTTTCCGCAGTTCGCGATCGATCCGCCGACGCTATCTCGCCATCTATCCGGAGTTCGTGCTCTCGCCGGAGGAGAAGAAGGCGTTCTTCATGGACCGCCAGGGCGCGATCGTCGGGCGCAAGCTCGCCGAGACCTGGGGCTGGAAAATCGGCGACCAGATTCCGCTGCGCGGCACCATCTTCCCGGGAACGTGGACGTTCAACCTGCGCGGCATCTACGACGGCAAGGAGCCCTCGACGGTGGAGACGCAGATGTTCTTCCACTGGGACTATCTCAACGAGTCGCTCAAGAAGCGCTTTCCGCGCCGTGCCGACCAGACCGGCGTGTTCATCGAGCAGCTCGCCGATCCCGACTCGGCGGCCGCCGTGTCGCAGGCGATCGACACCGCATTCAGCAACTCGCTGGCCGAGACGCTGACCGAGACCGAGAACGCGTTCGCGCTCGGCTTCGTGTCGATGTCGGAGGCGATCCTGCTGGCCATCCAGGCGGTGTCGTTCGTGGTGATCGTGATCATCATGGCGGTGATGGCCAACACCATGGCGATGACCGCGCGCGAGCGCACCTCCGAGTACGCGACGCTCAAGGCGCTGGGCTTCGGCGGCGGCTTCGTCGCGCTGCTCATCCTGGCCGAGTCGCTGCTGATCGCGGCGATCGGCGGCGTCGCCGGGATCGCGCTGACCTTTCCGCTCGCCAGTGCGTTTCGCAGCGTCACCGGGACGCTGTTCCCGATGTTCATCGTGAGCGATGTCACGATCGCCATCCAGATGGGCGCGGCGCTCACCGTCGGGTTGGTGGCGGCGGCGCTGCCGGCGTGGCGCGCCGCGCAGGTGCGCATCGTCGACGGCCTGCGCGCGGTGGTCTGAGCACGCAGCTGAGCCGACGGCGCTGACATGGCGCTGCCGATCAACTACATCGTGCGCAACCTCGTGGCGCGCCGGCTCACCACCGCGCTCACCGCCGGCGGCATGGCGCTGGTCGTCTACGTGTTCGCCACCGTGCTCATGCTCTCGGCGGGACTCAAGGAGACGCTGGTGTCGACCGGGCGCGACGACAACGTGATCGTCATCCGGCGCGGCGCGCAGACCGAGGTGCAGAGCGGCATCGACCGCCGCCAGGCCGGCATCGTCGAGAGCCTTCCCGAGGTCGCCATCGGCCAGGACGGCGAGCGCCAGATCTCGAAGGAGCCGGTGGTGCTGATCAACCTGCCGAAGCGCTCGTCGGGCAAGCCGTCCAACGTGGTGATCCGCGGCATCGCGCCGACCGCGCTGGCGCTGCGCCCGCAGGTGACGATGGTCGAGGGCCGCATGTTTCGTCCCGGCACGGCGGAAATCATCACCGGCCGCGCCATCGCCGACGGCTTCAAGGGCGCCGGCGTCGGCGAGACGCTGCGCTTCGCGTCGCGCGACTGGACGGTGGTCGGCGTGTTCGACGGCGCGCGCTCGGGCTTCGACTCCGAGATCTGGGGCGACGCCGAGCAGATGATGCAGGCGTTCCGCCGCGTCGCGTTCTCGGCGATGCTGTTCAAGCTCGCCGACTCGGATCGCTTCGAGGCGGTGAAGAACGCGATCGAGTCCGACCCGCGCCTGACGCTGGAGGCCAAGCGCGAGACGCGCTTCTACGCCGACCAGTCCGAATCGCTGTCGACGTTCATCAGCATCCTGGGGACGACGATCTCGATCATCTTTTCCATCGGCGCGGTGATCGGCGCCATGATCACCATGTACGCGAGCGTGGCGAGCCGCACCGGCGAGATCGGCACGCTGCGCGCGCTGGGCTTCTCGCGGTCGGCGATCCTGATCGCGTTCCTGGGCGAGTCGCTGCTGCTTGGACTGCTCGGCGGCGTCATCGGACTTACCTGCGCCGCGTTCATGCAGGCGATGTCGATCTCGACGACCAATTTCCAGACCTTCGCCGAGATCGCGTTCCGCTTCGTGATGACGCCGGGCATCGTCGTCTCGGCGCTGCTGTTCGCGCTGGCGATGGGATTCGTCGGCGGGTTCCTGCCGGCGGCGCGGGCGTCGCGGCTGAAGATCGTCGACGCGCTGCGGGCGGCGTAGAGGCACGACTGCGTGGACACAACGTGGACGCAGCGCTCTTCCTGACCGCGACGGCTGTCTGGGGATCGACCTGGCTGGCGATCAAGTACCAGCTCGGTGTCGTTGCGCCGGAATGGTCGATCGCGTATCGATTCGCGCTCGCCGCGGTGCTGCTGGCGCGATCTGTGCAGGCGACAGGCCGATCGCTGCGCTTTTCGCTGCGCGAGCATCGGCTATCTGTTCGCGCTGGGCGTGACGCTATTCGGACTCAACTACATCAGCGTCTACTGGGCCGAGGCTGTACGTCACCTCCGGGACTCGTCGCGGTCGTGTTCTCGACTCATCACCTTCATGAATCCGATCGGCATGCGCCTCGTGTTCGGCACGCCGATGTCGCCGCGAACGCTGCTCGCGGCGACGATCGGCGTGAGCGGCGTGGCGCTCCTTTTCCTGCCCGAGCTGCGGCAGGCGAGCCATGGCGGCAACGCGGGCTACGGGCGTGGCGTTCGCGATCGTTCGGGCACGGCGGTCGCCTGCGTCGGCAACCTGGTCGCGATGCGCAACAACAAGCGCGGCATCGCGGTGTTCCCGAGCCACGGCATGGGGAATGCTCTACGGCGCAGCTGATCGCGGCGGTGACGGCGTTCGTGCGCGGTGTTCCGTGATCGCTTCGATGCTTCGCCGACGTACGCTCTCTCGCTTGCCTACCTTGCGCTGTTCGGCAGCGTGGTCGCCTTCGGCGCGTACCTCACGCTGCTCAAACGCGTCGGCGGCGGGCCGGCGGCGTTCGTCTCAGTGGCTACGCCGGTGCTGGCGCTCGCGCTGTCGACATTGTTCGAGGGCTATCGGTGGACGTGGGTGGCGGGTGTTGGTGTCGTTCTGGCAGTGCTGGGGAATTGGCTCGCCGTGGTTCCGGCGAAGCGCCGCGCTCCTGACTGACGAGTGTCGTCTGCGGCGACCGCAGTTTTTGGGGATGTCTCATGGATACATCCTCGACCGGCCGAGATCGGCCACTAGTTGTCGTTGGTCAACGCCGACCGGCCGACCGCTACAGACGGGGAGCCGCCATTCGGCGGGCGCGCGTCACTGGCGGTCACCGGCCCGAAAGCGGCCGTACGCGCGCCGCATGGCCGGCATGGCAACGTCATAATTCACGCGGGTTCGTTGCAATTCTGGAAACGTAACCAAAGCAATAGTTCGGGAATGATCGGCTCGAAATCTCGGACTCTGTTAGAGGCCATCAACGGTGAGGACGGGCCCCTTGAGGGCTACCGCAACTTGACGTAGGTGAGTGGCCCGACCTTGCGCCGCTCTCCCGTCCCGGAAAACTTGACCCCCGGCATCAGGACCAGCCAGTTCACATCGGAAGGTATCGCGTCTTTGTCGAGCACCGCATCACGCGCGATGAACCGACCTCGCGAAAGAGAAGCCAAGTGGAACATGACACGATAGGTATCTGGTCGGCTGTCGTCCGTGCCAACCACTAGGCCGTCGGCGCGGTGACTCATATCGCGCAGTATGGAGTCGTTGATCATGGCCCGATCGACGTCATTCGGAACGAACCATTTTCCAGCTAGTGGCGCGGCCAACAGCAGCATCGACGTCGACGAGACGACAGCCGCCCACCATGCGACCGGCAATGCCCGCCGCACGCCGTCATCGGTAAACCGCTGCATGCGCAGAACCCAAACACCGGCAAGGCAAACAATGCCGGCGAGCACCACTATCAGCGCGCCACCGGGCCACCGCGGCAGGATCCCGAGTTCCGGATAGTCGACAATGCTCGTCTCGTACAGCCGGGCCAAGATGTGCGCCGCCAACGCCATGGCTAGTGCAGATGTCAGCAGACCGATATTCGAAAACAGGAAAGCAGGCTCGCATCGACGACGCACCATCGCCGCATACGCGAGGATCGCCAGCGGCAGGGTGTACGCGTAGTAGCGGCCATGCAGGCGCGTAATCCGCTCAACAACCGGATCATTCAGGTAAGCCGCGAATGAAAAGTACACGGTCATTCCGAGCGTCGCGGCCAAGGTCACCAGCGCGAGCAGCATTAGATCCTGCAATGCAGGATCGGGCTGTCGACGATCACGGATGAGGGCGACGCCGACTGCGGCCAGGGGGAGTCCGGCCAGCAAGACCAAACTCGCAAGGTGTCCGAACACATTGATGAGGAGGGGGCCGGGCTCGAAGCGGAACAACGAGAGCGTGGCGCGATATGCTGGTCCGCTGAGGGAATAATCCAAGATCCCACTGAGCAAGTACCCGGTGCCAACGCGAACCGCATAAAAGCAGGACACTAGTATTGCGACGGAAAGCCACTGCTCGGTCACGTGGCGCCTACGGAGAAGGAAGAACAGCCCCGCGCCAAGCACCAGCGCCAGCGCATGCGGTTTGACGAGAGAAAGGAGGCCTAGGGCGATTCCTGCCGTAAGGGACACGGCGGCCGCGTGGAACCTCGGCGCGCGCAGCAGCACATAGACTACACACCAGAAGCCGAAGTAATACAGGCTCTCCGGCATGAAATAACGAGCAAACGAGTCCATCGGGGCGCAAATGACTACCACCGAGAACGCCGCCGCCTCGCAAGGACGAAGGTAGGTCCGCGCCGTTGCATATGCGGGAGCGGCTGCGCCGACGACGAATGCCGCGTTCAGCAGTTTCGCCGAGAAATAGATGTCAGGGCCAGCGAGCGCGGCATAGATGCGGTAGTAGAGGAGGTTCGGGATCTGCGGGATGATTCCCCAGCGTTCGTAATTCTCCGCGCGGTATCCGAACAGGGTAGGCAGCAGGTAGTTCGCTTCGTCGGAGAGCACCAAAGGAAACGATGTCATGCTGGCGCTGGTCGCTACCAACGTCGAACCACGCCATGGCGAACACCGTCAATGCCAGGATGCAGCGACGCTCCGACGCCGCGCCTAGGATAGTGTGACCTCGCGAATTCGCGTCACCCACTCGTAACTCAAGGTTGTTGACCGCCGACGTCGCCAAATGTACCAGCTTCTCCAAGCCATGATCGGATCACCTCGTCTGAGCGCAGCAGCAACGACGTTGTGTGTTGCTGCCACGGTTCGCGTTGTCGCTGCGGGTCGCTGGTTGACCTGCGTTTGATTCCATGGAATAACTGCGGCATTGCGTCGCGCGCCAACGGCTGCTATAGGGTCGGTCAGAGACACGCGCCGTGCCCCTTATAACGTCCGCTTGCGCGGCCAAGCAGACGAATGGCTGAGTCGGATCTGTGGCCGAGAAGGGTCGTAAGCGGCAGTTCGGCTAACGTCAGCGGCACTCCTTACCGTCTGTCGCGGTCGGGCCGTCGGCACCGGGCAACGACAACTGACAGCCGTTCACTTTGCCGAAACGCTCTCGGTCCCTGGCGGTAATGGCTCCTGCGTCTTGACCACAGAGCGCGCTGATGCTTCGTCGGTAATTAACGGCTGGAATTTGTGTCCGGGCCTTAGCAGCCCCCGTTCCTTCTGGAGAAACGCGAGCACCGTCGCCGCCGAATGCACCCAATTGCGAGCGCCCGACTCAGCGAACCCAGGACCGCCGGTCGCGCCTCGAGCACCAAGCGGATGGTCTTTCGAATCCTTCCCCATCCAGAAGCCGAGCACGATGCCTTTTTCCGGATGTCCCGGCGGACCGGGAACGAACAGGAGGAGCCACACGTCCGAGGTCTTCCCATCGGCATTGGTCGCGGTGCCCGTCTTGCCGGCGATCTCACCCGCCTGGTTGAGCGGGAACGCGAGCGAGCGCTGCTTCCGCTCGTCAGGCTTGAGCTTCCAGATCGCATCGCCCAGTGGGTCCATCCCCGGAATCACGCCGGAGCGCAGCGCCGATGCCGTGCCAGTGGGGCCGAGGTCGAGCGGAGCCGTCAAGAGCTCGATCATCGCCACCGAGACGGCAGGATGCATAACCCGCTCCTCGGCGACACGGTTTTCACCTTCGATGTCGCAGGCCATCGCGCGTCGGTCGTCGTTCTTGTAGAGGAGCGACTTACCGTCGCGGCAAACGTCGTTCGCGAAGCGCGGCGTTACGCGAAATCCACCGTTCAGGAACGCTGCGGTGGAGGCCATCGACAATGGATTCACCTCGGAGGCGCCGATGGCGGTTGTCGGGTAGGGCTGCAGCAAATGCTTGTCATTCTTCGGCAGTCCGACGCGATATGCGAGCTCGATCACGGTCTTGATGCCGGCCCGCGCTCCCGCGCGCATCGCCGCCGTATTGCGCGACTCGCCCAGCGCGATGCGGCAGCTGATCTCACCGCGGTACTCTGGCTCCGAACGCGAGTGGAAATTTTCGATCTTTTTCGTTCCGCGTCCACGGCCCAGCGACACGAACACGGGCGCGTCGAGCACGGTGCAGCGCTCGAGCACTTTGGCGGCGATCGCTTCGACGGTCGCCTTCGGCTCGGCAGCGAGCGCTTCCTTTGTGAGCCGCTCGACCAGGCCGCCGTACGTGAAGATCTTGAACGTGGATCCCGGCTGCCGCCATCCGGTTGCGATGACGTCGTATTGCGATTGCTTGAAATCGACATTTCCCACCTCGGCAAGAACATCGCCCGTGAATTCGACCGCGAACGCTCCGGCGCGCAGCTGGTCGTTGTCGGTGTCATCCGGATGGCGGGCGAGGTAGGTCGCGACCGTCATGCCGACTGCCCGCGCGAGCACGTCCTGCAGCGCGTCATCGCGTGTGATCGCGATCGTGAGTCCGCCTTTGGTAATGGGGAAGCGATCCTTGTAGAGTATTCGTACCCGCTCGAGAAAGTGGTCGTTCGTGCCGCAGCCGACACCACGCGGAAGAACATCCTTGCGGAGCGAGCCCACGACGATGCTTACCGCCCGCGCATACTCGATGTCGTCGATCACGTCCTGGTCGAGCATCAGGTCGAGCACACGGAGAGTGCCGCGCGCCTGTTCGGCCCAATTCGCATCGCGGATCTGTTCAGGCGTGCTGAGCAGCGGGTCGGTCGCGAAGATGCGATCGGGTAGCGCCGGCCTGTTGATGAGCGCGACGATGAACGCTACCTGGGGAAGCGTCAGATCCTTTGCGGGCTTGCCGAAATAGGCCCGGCTGGCCGCTTCCACTCCGTATTGCCCGCGACCGAAGTACGGCATGTTCACGTATTTCACCAGCAGATCCTGCCGCGAGAACTCGCGGTCGATCCGGAGCGCCATGACGACGTCGCCGATCTTTTCCATTTCGGTCGATGCGCGGCCGGTACCGCCGCGAAGGTGCTTGGCGATCTGCATGGTCAGCGTAGACGCGCCCGAGCGGCTTTCCTGGAGCAGGTGCTTGGCAAAGGCGCGCACGATCGCGGCCTTGTCGATGCCCGCGTGCTTGAAGAAATTCTTGTCCTCGGACGCGAGAATGGCGCTCACGAAGAGTGGCGGGATCTCGGCGAATTCGTCGATCAGGATGCGGTGCTCGGGTGAGGAAATGCAGGCGACGGTCTTGAGATCCTGGGTGACAAGCGTCGATTCCTGGGCGAAGTAGGCGCGATCATGCAGCCGGGCGATCGTGCTCCTGTCGATGCCGAGGTAGTTGTCGATCTCGCTGGAGTAGCGAGAATCGACCGTCTCGATGATCTCTTCGAGACCGACGTAGCCGAGAATGAGAAGCGCGGCGACCACGCCGAGCGCGACGAAGAAGCGCCGGACGATCCCGCCGAGGAAGCGAAGTACCGCCCAAGGCAGCGTCAAAAAGACGCGCTTGAGCACTTTCCTGACTTTCTCCTTCATGATGCCCTTGTTCCCCGACTCGAACGGCGCGCTATGGCAGGTTCCTGCGCGATGACGATCTGGCGCCTCACTGCAGATAGCCAGGCAGCAATCCCTAGCAGATGCAGCAACACGCCGACGCAGCCGCCTACCAGCGTGCCGTTGACCCGGATGTATTGCAAGTCCTTGCCGATCTCGAGCTCGATTTTTTCAGCCACGTCTCGCGCGTCCCAGCTCTTCACGACTTCGGTGATGAGCAGGGAGATTTGGTGCCTGTGCGCGAGCATCAGCGTCTCCAGCGCTCCTTGCAGCCACTGGTTTAGTTTGTCCTGCATGGCTTCGTCTCTGACGAGCCCGGAGCCCAGCGCGTTCAGGAGCGACGAGGCGCCTGCGCGCAGACGCGATTGGTCGGACGCGACGTCGGCGAGGATCCGGCCCTTGATGTCGTTCCAGAGCGCTGCGTAGTACGGCTTGCTACGCAGGTGCTCGATGATCTGACGCTTGATCGCCTCGCCGCGCGCGTGCATTTCCGGCGACGTCTTCAGGTCTTCGATGAGCTTGCGTGTCGCATCCGCGAATTGCGTGCGCAGGGGATGTTGAGGATCGGCGATGACTCCCTGCAGCAGAGCAACAATGCCGCTGACAAAGCGATCGACGACGTACCGGTCGACAAACTCCGGTGTGTACTTCGACGCCTCGCCGAATTTTTCCAGAATCAGCGCTTGATTGGCGGCAATTGCCCGTTCGATGCCTCTGACGGCATCATCGAACAGCGCCTGGTACTGCTCGCCGGAGATAACGAGCTCGAGTGCTTCGCCTGCGACCGGTGCAAGGTTGATCTTCTCAAGCTCGCCGAGCAGGGAGCGCGTGAGGAATCGTGTCACGTCCTCGTCCTCGAACATCCTCAACACGCGCGGGACCAGGCCGCAGATGCCGGCCGCGGCACGATCACTGTTGGCCGGCTCGGCCAGCCAAGTCCCGCTAGCCTTGGCGAAGTTAACCAGGGCGAAGCGCCGCATCACGTTCTCAGGCGTGAGGAAATTCTCCTCCACGAAGCGGCCAAGACTCTCGCCGATGCGGTCCTTGTTGCTCGGAATGATCGCCGTGTGCGCGATCGGCAATCCCAGGGGGCGTCGAAACAGCGCAACGACGGCGAACCAATCGGCGAGCGCGCCCACTACGGCTGCCTCGGCGAAAGCCTTGGCCCATGCCGTCCAGGGATGCAAGGCAATGGTGAACGACGTTGCAGCGAGCAACGCCACCATCGTCAGCAGCAGCGCCAGGGCGACCCGCTGCATTCGCCGCAGATTTTCGAGTTTGGCCCCGTCGACGCCACTTTTCCATCGCGTTTGCATGTCTTGCCTCGTGCTATGTCCGAAGAATTTAAGGGTAGGATCCGGCGAGGGCTTCGCGCGGGACAAAAAAACCTAGACGAGTAGCTCGCTGGCGGTACGCCGCTGGCGTGTCAAGCGAAATGTCGACTTAGTCCGTTTGGACGATTGCGGTGCGTAGCGATCGCTCGATTCTAGCGGCGCCATGCTGCGCCTGAAACACCAGATCGTCGATCGGAACGCATCCCGCACGAATCGCGACCGCGAGGCCGCGACGCTGTTGCGGCGCTGCTTGCTCACGGCGGTGGCCTGCCTGTGCATTGCGGCCGTGCCGCGAGCCGTCGCGCAACCGCAATCTCCCACCTTCACCAGCGGCTTCCCGCCACCGGGCGCGTGGCACGTCCCCTATTCCTTCACCCTAACCGCCAGCGGCAACCCGGCGCCGATATTTCTGGCCGTTCCTTCACAGATGTATCTGCCGCCGGGACTGGTGCTGAACGGCACCACCGGCGTGCTCAGCGGCACCCCCACCCAGGCCGGGACGTTCGGTTTCCTGGTTCAGGCATCGAACGGCGTGGGTACCGTCGCCTTATCAAAGCCTGTCGGTGTTTTTCGCGCCGAACCAGACGATCACTTTCGACCCGCTTCCCGACCGCATCATCGGCAGCCCGCCCTTCCGGTTGACAGCGACCGCGTCCTCAGGACTGACGGTCGGATTCTACTCATCGACGACATCGGTATGCACCGCAGCGTTCGGCATGGTCACGCTGGTGGCGGCCGGCACATGCACGATCAATGCGATCCAGGGTGGCAATGCGAGCTTCAGCAACGCCCTGCCCGTGGCGCGAAGCTTCATCGTGACGGCCGCAGGAACGCAGAGCCAGACGATCGCGTTTGCCGCGCTGGCCAATCGGGCATACGGAAGCGGGGCGTTCACGATCAGCGCGTCGGCGACGTCGGGACTTGCTGTGACGTTTTCATCGATCACTTCGTCGGTGTGCAGCGTCAATGCAAGCTCGGTGGCGTTGCTTTCCCAGGGGACGTGCACGATCCGCGCATCGCAAGCCGGCGACGCCACGTTCGCCGCCGCGCCGAATGTCGATCGCAGTTTCGTGGTGACTGCGCCGCTGATCAATCAGACGATCACGTTTGCGACGCTTCCGAACAAGTCGCTCGGCGGTCCCCCGTTTTCGATCGGCGCCACCGCTTCCTCGGGTTTGCCGGTGGCGTTTTCCTCGTTGACCGTCGCGGTCTGTACCGTCGCCGGCAGCACGGTCACGTTGGTCGCAACGGGCACATGCACGATACGCGCATCGCAGCCCGGCAACGCAGCCTATGCGCCCGCAGCGGATGTCGATCGCACGTTCACGGTGGCCCCCGCCACGGCGCAGACGATCAGCTTTTCCACCTTGGCCGATCGTCCGTTCAAGTCGCAACCATTCACGCTGAGCGCGACCGCGTCATCGGGGCTGACGGTCAGTTTTTCGACGCTGACTTCCGGAGTGTGCACGGTCACGGCGAGCACCGTGACGGTTCTCGCCGTGGGCACGTGCACCGTCCGAGCCGCGCAGTCCGGAAATTCTACCTACGCGGCGGCGCCCAACGTCGATCGCAGCTTCAACGTCGTTCGCGCGGCGCAAGTCATCACCTTCCTGCCGATCACGCTGCGCGCACTCGGCAACCCGCCTTTCGAGATGCTCGCGACATCGTCCTCGGGACTCGCGGTGACGTTCGCGTCGCTGACGCCGTCGACCTGCCGCGTGAACGACCAGTGGCTTTCGTTCACCACGGTGGGAACCTGCACGGTGCGGGCCATGCAGCCGGGGAACGGCAATTTCCTCGCCGCCGCAAGCGTGGAGCAGAGCTTTGCCATCATCGCGGCTAACCAGACCCTGCTGTTCCCGCAGCCATCGACGCAATCGACCCTGTATCCATTCACGCCGTCTGCGACCGCCTCTTCAGGCTTGCCGGTGACGTTCAGCTCGCTGACCCCTGCCGTCTGCACCTGCAACGGCACGACGGTCACCTTGATCGCCGCCGGGACGTGCACCATCCGCGCGACGCAAGCCGGCAACGCCAACTACACAGCGGTCAGCGTGGACCGCAGCTTCCAGGTCCAGGCCAACGCCGGCATTGCGAGGTCGGAAACTGCGCCGGGGCCGATGATCGCGTACTCGACATTGCTCGGCGGCTTCGGATCGAGCGCGAGCGCGTCCAGCACGGTGTTCGACATCGGCGTCACGCCCGACGGCGCCGCGATCGTCGGCGGATCGGTGGCGGGCTCGTATTTTCCCGGTCTGGACGCCGCGACGTTCACCAACGGCGGACTCGACCTGCTGTTCGTCGCGCGCATGAAGCCCGAACGGGGGCGGTCGACATGGCGACGGTGGTCGGTGCGCGTTCGCCCGACATGACGGGCACCGGGAGCCAGTCGTACATCGGCGCGTTCGACACCGACATGGCGGAGGCGATCGCCGTCGATGGCGCCGGCATCACCTACGTGGCCGCGTACGCCAACGGCCGCACCTACCCGCTGACCGGAGGCACCTACCTGCGCGCCGGGCAGAAGGCGATATTCCGTGTCGATGGCGCGGGCATCGTGACGCAACTCCCGGCGCTCATCGATCCGGCGGTGCGATCCATTCGCGCCTTGGCGCTCGACGCGCAGGGCGGAATCTATTTCACGGGTGTCGCGCTCGCCGGGCTGGGCACGACTGCCGGCGCGGCGATACCGGCGTCGAGCGCGCCGGCCGGCGGGCCGTACCTGATCAAGCTGGCACCCGGCGGCACGAGCGTGGCTTACGCAACCTATTTGTCGGTGTCAGGGAGCCGGTACCAGCATCGCCCCGAGCGCGGGGCAGGCCAGCATCGACAGCCTGACGACGGGCTACGCGCTCGCGGTCGATGCATCCGGCAGCGCGTACGTGGCCGGTCAGGCCAAGGCGGGTGATTTTCCCGTGACGCCGGGTTCGCCCGACACGCAGGACAACCAGAACCGCGACGCGTTCGTCGCCAAGGTCAATCCCGCAGGAAGCGCGCTGACGTGGGTCGCGCGGCTCGGTGGCAACGATGCCGAGCGCGCGACCAGCATCGCTCTCGCGCCCGATGGCGGCGTCGTCATCGGTGGCAAGACAGCGACCAAGCCGTTCTTGGGCACCAACAATGCGTTCCAGTACATAGTTCCGTTCCAGAGTCTGGACCTGTACTGCCTCTGCACCGAGAGTGGCTTCGTCGCCAAGCTCGCTGCCGACGGATCGCGCTGGATTTTCGTCGCGGCGCTGGGAACGTATGGCGGCAGCCTCGTCCGGAATTTCACCGATACATCCAACTCTCCGGTCAAGGTCGCCGTCGATGCCGCCGGTGCGATCTATGCGACCGGCTACACGAGCGTCGACCGCCAGCTGCCGGTCGGGAGCCGGCCGCCGTTGGGCAATCTGATGGCGATCCAGTCTCCGGGTTTCTACGACGACGGTACCGCGGTCGCAACCTACGGATCGAGCGCCGCGCTGCGAGGCACGGGCGGATTTCTCATGAAGATGAGCGACGACGGGCGTGATCTGTTCTATTCCGTCATCGTCAACAGCGGTCCGGTGGTTGCGCTCAAAGTCGATGCGTTTGGCGCCGCCTACGTCGCCGGCGTCAAAGCCGGACGGCCGCAGATTGCCGCGGCGCAGGCCGCGCCCGGCGCGGTGTTCGTCGCGAAGGTGCTGTCGCAGTCGGCGCCGATCGTGCTCGCGGCGTCGCCGTCTCCGAGCATCGCGGGAGCCACGGTCGTGTTGACCGCGACGCTGGCCGACGCACGCTATTCAGGGAACGTTGAATTCCGCGACGGTGGCCAGCTCGTGGGGACCGCGCCTGTGGTCAACGGCAGCGCGAGCCTGAGCCTTACGCCTTCCGCAGGCGTGCATCGGTTCATCGCGACGTTCCTCGGTGGCGGCCCGTTCAACGGGGCGCAATCGGTTGACGTCGTTCACGCCGTCAGCCAGGCCGGGACCTCACCATGATTTCCCGACGCCTGCTTCTCGTCGGCGCGGGCGCGGCTATCTTCTTCGCCGCGGACGTCCATGCGCAGTCGACGCACATCACGCCGCAGACCGCGCCATCGGTCGTGCTGACCGCGCCGCAGGCCAACGAGGTGATCTCGGAATCGCTGACGCCGACGATATTGCTGCAGGCCACGGTGAGCACCGCGGACGCGCCGATCAGCCAGGTGATCTTCTACGTCTGTCCCAGCGTGGGGACGTCATGCACGCAACCAGCGACCATTGCCGCGACGCTCACGGCGAGCCCGTACGAATATGCCTGGACGCCGCCGCGTACGGTTTCGCAGACATCGCTATCGCTGTCGTTCGCGATCTGGGCTACGGCGGTGAATGCCCTGAGCCAGGCATCCTCCTCCGCGATCGTTCCCATCACCGTCATCCAGCCGCCGCCCGCGCCTTCGATCAGCCTCGTCGCGCCCAAAAACGACAGCGGGTTCGTGACCCCGGCCTCGCCAGTCCTCTACGCGACGGCCAGCCCGGGCAGCACGAATCCGCCGTCGACCCTCACCATGGTGGAGTTCTTCGATGGCGACACGTTGATCGGGTCGGTCAGCCAGCCGAATGCCACGCCGAGCGGCTATGCGCTGACGTGGTTCAGCGCACCAGTGGGCATTCACCTGATTTCAGCGCGTGCGACGGACTCGCTCGGTTACTCCACTTTCAGCACGCCCATCGTCGTCTACATCATCGGACCGGATCCGGCACCGTTGGTAGGCCTCGGTTCGCCGGCGACAGGGCAGGTATTCGCGCCGACTGAGCACGATTCCGCTCTCGGCGACGGCGAGCAGTGCGTTGGGCACCATACAGCGCGTCGAATTCGTCGCCGCGGATCGTGTGCTGGCAACAATCTACTCGCCTCCTTATGCGGCAAGCTGGGTGAACCCGCCGCCGGGAAACTTCGCCGTGGCCGCGACGGCGTACGACGACATCGGCGTCGCCGCGACTTCTTCGGCGGCGTACATCCAGGTGCTGCCCGCGCCACGGCTTCCGGTCGTCGTCGTGACCGCGCCTGCATCGGGGTCCACCGCGCCGTCCGGGCAGCCGCTGCCGCTCGCGGCGACCGCGATCGCTCCGGACGGGCGACATCGGCCGCGTCGATTTCTATGCGGGACCGAGCTTGCTGGGAAGCGTGGCCTCGGCTCCTTATCAATACACGTGGACGAACCCAGCCTCGGGCGCCCAAACCGTTTTGGCCAAAGCATTCGATCTTCAAGGCAACGTCGGCATCGTCCGCGGCGGTGCCTGTCACGATAGTCGGCAACGCTCCGCCGACCGTGACGCTCACGTCGCCGACGGGCGGCGCCCAGTTCACCGCGCCAGCGACGATCGCGCTCGCAGCGACGGCGACCGATAGCGATGGAAGCGTCGCGAAAGTCGAGTTCTTTGCCGGAGCGACGAAGGTCGGAACGGCGACGGCCGCGCCATTCACGGCCAGCTGGAGCAACGTGAATGCGGGGAGCTATACGTTGACGGCGGTGGCTACGGATAACATCGGTGCAACCACAACGTCAGCCGCCGTCGCCATTTCTGTCAGCGCGCCTGCGCCGAGCGTGACATTGTCGACGCCTCAGAGCGGAGCGACGTTCGCAGTAGGCCAATCAATATTGATCACCGCCCAAGCGAGCTCACCCGGCCAGAGCATCGGCCGCGTGGAGTTCTACGGCGACGGCGCGCTAATCAGTGGAACCAACGTTGCCGGTGCGCCAGCGGCGATCAACGTCAACTTGAGTTGGAACACCGCGACGGCAGGACAACATACCTTGTACGCCAAAGTCATCACGACCAATCAGGCCAGCGCAATTTCGCCGTCGGTCAGTATTTCGGTTAGTGATCTGAGTGTCAGCATTACGGAACCGTCTTCCGGACAGATCTATTTAGCACCGGCGCAGGTCCGCATCGCGGCCTCGGCATCGAGCAGTGGATCGCAGGTGTCTCGAATCGAGTTCTACGGCGACGAAGTCGCTGTTGGGGACTGCGACTGCACAGCCTTATGTGCTGAATTGGAGCGCAGTCGCTGAAGGACCGCACCAGATCACTGCAAAGGTGTTCGACACATCTGGATTATCCGCGACGTCCGCTCCCATCGCCATCATCGTTCAGCCGGGCGGATTTACTGATCTCGTCATCGTTTCGCCTGCGGCGCCTCCGGGAGTGAGCGCATCGGTCACCGATGATTCCATCCTCGTACACGGTACGTATACAGGCCCAATCAATACTGGGATCACCGTCAACGGTGTCGTTGCCGAAACCGACGGAAGAGGCCACTTTGCCTTGAACAGCGTGCCGCTCGATATCGGGACGAACACCATCGACGTAGCGCTGACGACGATCGATGGTCAGACTGCAGCGAAGTCTATGACCGTGGTGCGCACGGGGGATGCTCCGTTCCGTGTGGTCGCCGTGCCCGATGCCGGATTCGCTCCATTCACGACGCTATTGAGCGCAATATCGCGTAACGCTGGGCCGGTGACGCATGTTGACGTCACCAACCTCGGAGGCGGAACATTCGATGGATCGCTCTTCGATGGTCAAACACTTGGAAAACTCTCGTTTGCAAGTCCTGGTCTTTACCTGCCGCGCATAACATTGACCTACGCGAACAATCAGTCTTACGCGCAGACCGTCGCCATCGTGGTGAAGGATGCTGCGGAGATAGATGGAATGTTCCTGGGAATGTTCAATCGAGTTGCCAGCCTTCTGCGCAGCCGACAGAAGGCGACGGCGTTGACGCTTTTGACCGAGCCAAATCGTTCGGCGTTCGAAGCTGTGTTCAATGAGCTCGATGCGAGGCTGCCGCAGATCGTTGATACGTTTTCGCGGCGATCGGCGGCATAAGCATTGGCAACGAATTGGCGACATACGCACTGAAGCGCACTTCGGGCGAAGACATCAAGATTTTTTTAATCGAGTACATGCGCGACGTGGATGGCGTATGGCGCATAGATTCGTGGTGAAGGAGAGATGATACACTGCAGCCAGCGACGTGATCTGTGGCGTGCTGCTGGTCGCATGGTCGGGTGTCGCGTCGGACGTGCTGACTTATTCCGCGTCTGCCGTTTCAGGTGCAAGTAGTCGATGCGGAGACCGGTCTTCCACTCGAGGGCGTGATTGGCAAACGCGCTTTGGCGACTGGAAACTCGCGACGGCGCATAATCTGGGACACTTCATGGCAACCGAGGCTGTCAGCGACAAGAATGGCATCCTGCGGATGCCCGGTTGGGGGCCGCTTGAGGTGCCGAAGGAGAGGGGCGGCTATCTCGCACAGGGGCGCTTTGATCCAAATCAGCCGACGCTACAACTGTACAAGCAGGACTACTGGTTCTTCGCTTGAGGCGTACCGTCGTCGGAGTCAGCTTACTTAAACGATCCGAATTGGACCGGTGACCCGGTGCGACACGCAGATTGGGACAACAAGACTGTAAAACTAAAAGCATTCAGAGGTCCGATGGAGCAATACACCGATCAGCTCATCATGAGCCAAAATAGGAGGCGCCAACGGATGTTTGTGGGTCGAACACTCCACAAATGCGAGCTGCGTTCATCAACGAAGGCCGACGCTTAAAGCAATTCGATAGATTCGGTGAATTACTAAAGTTGAACGATGTACAGGAATACGTTCGATGGGAAGTATTGCGGGTCAAAAGACCTCGTGCGTCGCTACATAACGCCATGAAAAACATAGCGCAATCAGGCTAGGTATCGCGCTGGCTTGTCTTTGCGCGCTCAATCTGTGGTGCATATGAAATGCCTAACGCACTATGAAATTTCCCGAAAAGCATTTCAAATTGCCGACGATTGCTTTGCCCGGTGGATTCGAAAAACTTGGTCTGCGTTCGGCTGACCTAGAAGCAGACTGTTCCCCACTACACCTTTGAGCTCAAAGAATGACGACGCACAAGGAGTTCGATTCGCGCGGATCCTCCGTGCGCGCACGGCAACGAGGAAACGCTGCTTCGTCTTGTCGCATGTGGCGCGATGTTCGAGGATGCCCCGGAACGAGGTCATTAAATCACTTCATGGATCCAGCAACCGCGGCGCGGGGCTTTCTGTCATGCCCGGTGCGCTGTCATCGGCCGAGTGGGCGCTGCAAGATGTGTTCCTGTAAGACCACGACCAGACAGAATTCTCGTATTGGTCGGCACGAATTATTTTTATGCGGCATTGACGACGACCCGGAGTGCGCATCCGCGACCTGACGGTCGCAACGAATTGTGGGGAAAGACGTTTCAGAGTCTTGGGCCAGGTTATTCATCATTTGCAAGACATGACACAGCCGCAACATGTTCGGGACGAAGCGCACTTGGATTCACAGTTGCGAGACTACGGCGTTCGAGAACGTGGATTTGTTCACCAAGCCGATTTGAGAAGTACTCGGGCATCTGATGTCGCGGAGTCGCGCGAATCCGATCACTACTCGACCGTGGTGGATCGTTCGACCCTGTCTACCCTCGTCTTAAGCAGTCAGCTCGACGTCTCCACGCACGTTTTGGACGGGCGAGAGCGGGGTTGCCGACTACACCAATGGCAACTTCTTGAGCGTGAGAACCAACTTTACGGCAACTGCTACTGGACTTGCGCAGCCCGACGCGCTTACCTCAACCCAGCTCCGGCTGGCCCGGGCCGCCGAGCTATCGGTCGTCGAGGCGTTCGGTGACGACCCTGTTCCAGCAGTGGTACAGCAGTTCTGCACCACTGTTGGTGCCGAGCGTTGTCAAATGACATTCTTTTCCAACTGTCATCGATCGACAATGAGACTGGCGCAAACTCCGGCGCTACAATCGCACGCGCCTCCACCGAGTCTTTGTTCGATGAGGATCTGAATGGACATGTAGTTGGCATACCAGCGCAATGGCAACCCAGTCACATCCGCGCGTATCTTTGCGTTGAACCGATTGAATTTCAATGCGGTATACCCGTACCTCATCCCGAAAGCGGTGAACTATTCTGCCGGACTCATAAATTATTTCTTTCGGGGCAAACTCGAGATTGCGCTACCTCCTGCGGGTGTGTACGCAATCGTCGATCACGCGATAGAAAACTGCAAGGACGATTGCGGGTTTCGAACCGTCAAACTCAAGGTGACGAACAAAACACCCTCAGAGCCGATGAGCAATGGAGAGCTCACCGTCGTCGTAAAGTTTCGACGTGATACCTGCTATCAGCCAACCCTGGACAATCCAAACGTGCCGCTTACGTGCCGCTCCCCTGAAGAGGAAATAGTTGTCTCCCGCCCCATCCCTTTAACCGACCCGTTCGAATCGGAACAAAGTCGAGAATTGACGGCAACGTTCGATACTCCGATTCCAATCAATGCGACCGACGTGTTCTTGCAAGTCGTTTTCCGCGGGACGCTTGGTACGGAGCCGAATGCCGTCGCCGTGGGAACCCGCGACATCTCTGAGCCTACGTTTGTCGCGACGTTCAACGATACGGATTATGTTTTCTTGGCCAACGGCTGCTACACGCCCGAGCGCATCGCCGCCCAGGACCAGCTGTGGAACATGCTGGCGCCCGTGTGTCGCGATTCCACCGGACCAAATAGAAAAGTGGCCGACGCGTGCGCGAATCTTCCATTGAACTTCAAGTACGTTGGTGGCGCAGCCGGGCAATCCGTATCGGTATCGACGGTGGCCGACGGTTCCGGCGACCATCGGATTCCATCGAAACGCTTTGCGCGATTCGCGATTCTGGCGGATCGCGATGCACCCGTTACTTATCGGATGGTCTTCAATAATCCACCGCTGTATCTCCCCGACGACTTGGCCGCAACGAATCTGAGCACTTACACGCTCGGTGAAGCCTTAGACGGCACGCTGTCAGTCGGCGGCATGAATATGCATCGCGGAGTTACCAGCACGGATGCGGTCGTAATCGTTATCGACGGCGCGACCGGGACGCCCAGCAATTCGTGCCCTGAGGCGCAATTCGAGGCGCTTGGGTCCAACGAGCGTATGCCCGTTCCAAGTGCCATTACCGGCTGGTAGCGCGACGCTCCTCGACAGGACCGGGGAATGCGAGGTGCGCGGCGGCAGCGATGTGCAACTTGATTTTTTGAACATCCGCCGTGGAGAAGGTCGAACGGCTTGGCAGGGTCGATATCGGTCATATGCGTAGGCATCCAACTTCGGCCGTACGTCGCCACGGGTCACCGCAAGAAGCGTTCGTCCTTGCCGATCACGGTTAATTCAACGAACTTCGAGCCGCTGTGATTAGTGGGTGTAAACGTAACGGCGAATCCGCCAACGTCAACATCTCGCATCGTTTCCATCGCGCTGACGAAGCGCTCTCGCGTGAGGTCCTTGCCTGCTCTCTGCAGCCCTTCGACGAGCACCTTCGCAGCGATATAGCCTTCGAGGCTCGTAAACGAAAACTCTTGCTTGCCTGTAAAGGCTTCAATGCGTTGCTGATACTCCTTGACGATTGGCACGCCAATGTTCCATGGAAACGGCACGACCTGCGCTATGGCAACACCGCGTCCCGCAACGCCCATCTCCTTGGCAAGCGCACGGCTGCCGACAAACGATACGTTAATGAATTGAGGGCGAAAGCTCGCAGCATGCATCGCCTTGACGAACGCGGCGCAGGATTTGTAAGCCGAAATCATAATGACGGCTTGTGGCTCTGCCTTGCCAATGGCTTTGACCGCGTCGCCGACGTCGACCGTATTACGCTCGACCGTACCGGCGGCAAGAATCTTGAGGTTGCGCCGCCCCATGGCGCGCTCGACTCCGGTCAGGCCGGCTTTGCCGTAGTCGTCGTTCTGATAAAAAACCGCGATCTTGTCGAGTGTCTGCCCTGTTACCTGCGCGACGATTTGTTCAGTTTCCTCGAAGTAACTCGCGCGAACGTTGAAGATGTACCGGTTGAGCGGATTGCGCAACGATTCCGCGCCAGTGAATGCGCCAACAAAGGGTACCTTGGCGGCGGTGAAAATTGGCTTGGCGGCGTTGGAGGTAGGCGTGCCGACGTATCCGAACAGCAGGAATACACCGTCGCTGATCAACTTCTTCGTATTGGCCGCGGCGCGCTCGGGCTCGTAACCGTCGTCGAGGGAGCGCAGTTCGATCTTGCGCCCGTTGACGCCGCCGGCCTCGTTGACGACCTTGAAATAGGCCATCGCGCCGGAGCGCATTTCAGTGCCGAGCTCCGACGCTGGACCCGAAAAGGCGGCCGACTCACCGATCAGTATTGTCGTCGCCGTAACACCAGGATCCGCAGCAACGCTTGACGCCATTACGATCGTTGCAATTGCCGCGAAGATCAGTCGCATCATCTTCATGTGGTGTTGTTGCTCATTTGCTATGTCCTGTCGAGTTTGCGCTTCCCGGCATTTGGTCATTTTCCTGAATCGTGGCGCTACTTCAGTCACCAATTGCACGTCGCATCGCAACAATCCGAACAAATCGGCACAACGGCGTTGCGTCCGCACCACATCGGGACGGGTGGAGACAAATTGTCATGCACTGGTCGATCGTCCTGCCCGACACCCGGAAAGTGCGCCATATGACCGAGGAGGAGGCCAATCTGATGGAGTTTTAACGGCGCGAAGTGTCGCTTCCGCCGCCGGGCATCGTCGTGAAAGGCTGGCTTGCCGTGTAAGACGAGGAGGCGTTTAATCCAGGCCAACGCACGCCTGATCGGCGGGGCTGCTAAGGCGTCAGGGATGTCTCGTGACGCCCGCGTGCGTCCGGATCGGGGGTTCCGACAGACTCAACGGAGCTCGCGGCGGTCCGTTCGGCGCCGGCAGCTTCGTTGCACGCCGCGAACTGAGGGGCGGAACATAGGAGGTAAGTCATGACTCGAGCGTATCGCACGACGCGCTTCTCTCTGCTGCTCTCGACCCTCGCGTTCGCGTGCGGGCCAACCCTTGGCCTTGCGGAGACGCCGGGTGAGATTCCGAAGCCCTGGACCTACGAAGGCAGCATGAAGCTTCAGGAACAGCAGCGACAGCAGAACCAGCAGTCTCAACAGCAGCAACAATCGCCTCAGGGAAGCCCACGGATGGCGCCTGGTGGCAGCGCACCCGGCGCGGCGGCTGCGGATGCCGCACGCGCGAAGTGGCAAAAGCAGCCACCGCTACCCGCGGACCGTAATCCGTTGCTCGGCAAGTGGACGCGTCCCGCTTCGACCCGGGCCAATTCCAACGATCCCTTCGCGCAGCTCCAGGCGCTTGCCAAGGGCGGCATGTGCGAAGTGTTGTTCGGCGGCGGTGTCTTCGAGTTCCGCCCGGATCGGCTGGTCGGCATGGACGAGCGCACGCGCGAACAGGAGCTCGATCGCGTCGAATATCGCGGCGATGCGAAGCACGTTGTGGTACTGCCGAAGACCACGCTGAAGCTGATCGAGTTCGACGTCGACGGCCCGGACCGCGTCCACTGGACGGGACAGAATTGCGTCCTGGTCCGCGTAGCGGCCGCTCCGACCGCTTCCTCAGGGTCCACGCCGACCAAAATGGCCAATGCAGCCGCGGCACCGAGTGCCGGCTCGCGCCCCAGTGCGGGCGTACTTGCGCTTTCGGTCGGCGCAGCGTCGTCCACCGATAATGTCTCCGGCCGCAAACTCTGGATCCTGAAGACGGATCCGCAGATCGCCCTGAGCAAAGGCGGCGTCACGTCGACGCCGGATGGCTCGGCTCTCCAGAACTGGATGCGCGCTTGCCAGAAACGAGAACGGGCCTGCGCCGCGGGCGTGCAGGCGCTCAATCTCTACAGCGTGGGCTTCGCGACGACGGATGCGAATGGGCACGCGCAGACGCCGCCCTTGCCGGCCGGTCGCTATTGGGTACTGAGCGACGCCAAGGTCGACAATAAGCGGCTGATGTGGAACCAGCCCGTCGATGTGAAGGGCGCCGACGCGTCTCTCACGCTCGATCGGCGCAACGCGATGCCGGTAGACTGATTCAACGTGGGGATCGGTGCGGAAGCACCCAGCGTCGCCTGGAACGTTAGGTCGGGCACGCGGCGCCGTTGATCGCGTTCGCCCTAATGTCTGCTAAAAATTCGCAGCCGTTTGTCTGAACGTTCTCGAAATCCTTTTAGGTCACTGCCAGCTAAGAACTGAGCCGGTTAAGCTCGACCCGTTACTGTCCAGTTGTAGTGGACATGCTCGAATTGTAGGCAGAAAATTAGGCACCGCTGTAGCGCTACGCGCACAAGCAGAGCGCGGGTCTGGGCGCGCCGCTCGAACACATCGCCTCCGGACACGAGACGGGGCCAAATGACTCTGATAGCTGCCAACAACTTAGTAGGAGGAGACATGCACTACGAATTTTCGCAAGACAAGGCGCTGGGAAAGCGGCAACGACTCGGACACTATGCTGCACCGGCGCTCGCGGCGGCCGCATTCATGTGCTGTGCGGCACCCGCTGCGGCGACGACCTGCTCTGTCTCTGACCTGATGCAGCTGTCGCTGCCGAATACGACAATCACGCTGGCCCAATCGTATGCGGCGGGAGCCGTCGTATCCGGTACGACAGTGGCGCCGGTGGGTTTGTGCCGCGTCGCAGGGACGATCAAGCCGGGCCCGCAATCGAACGTCCGTTTCGAGGTCTGGATTCCAACCGACGGAAGCTGGAACGGCAAGTATCAGCAAATTGGCAACGGCGGATTCGCCGGCTCGATCTCGGCAGGCGGCATCGCGAATTCGGTGTCGCGTGGCTACGCGACGGCTGGCACCGACGATGGCACGTCAGGTCCCCCGGCGGGAGCCCCGGCCTTCATCGGAAATCCGGACGTGCTGCTCGACTATGGATATCGCGCGGTCAAGGCCACCGGCGATAACTCAAAGGCGATCGTCAGTGCTCTCATGGGGCAGTCGCCGAGCCGTTCGTATTTCGTGGGGTGCTCCGATGGAGGCAGAGAAGCGTTGCAGGAAGCCCAGCGTTTCCCTGAGGATTTCGACGGCATCATCGCCGGGTCCCCGGTCAACGACCAAGTTGGCGAGTTCGGCGCGTCGTACCTGTTCAACAGCCAGGCGACGCTGAGCGGACCGCAGACGAACGGCGTTCCGGACGCTTACATCCCGAGCAGCAAGCTGCCCCTGCTCTCCAACGCAGTACTGGCGCGATGCGTCGGCAAGGACGGCGGTGTAGCGGGCGACACGTTCCTCAACGACCCGCGGCAGTGCAAGTTCGATCCGTCTTTGGTCCAATGCAGCGTTGGACAGGATCCGAATACCTGCCTTACGCCCGCCCAGGTGCAGGCTGCGCAGAAGATCTACGCGGGCCCACGCGACAACACAACTCAGACTCGCCTATTCCCTGGCCTTGAGCCAGGCGGCGAGGCGCCAACCGGAGGCTGGACCTCATGGATCACCGGTTCTTCGCCTACATCGCCCGGCAGCCAATTCGTACTCGGCTTCGGTTTCAGCTGTAGTCTGATGCAGGGCCAGGCAAGCTGCGACTACCTGGCCATTGACGTCGTCGCGCAAGACAACACTGCACGGCAGACGCTGCAGCCGATCCTCAGCTCCGTGAATCCCGACTTGAGCAGGTTCAAGGCGCGCGGTGGCAAGCTGATCCAGTATGCGGGATGGTCGGATGCCGCCATCTCGCCTCAGAATGGACTCAACTATTACCGCAAGGTCGCGCAAACCATCGGCGACCCGAGCGACTTCTATCGCGTGTTCATGGTGCCCGGTATGGGGCATTGCAACGGCGGAAACGGTCCGAACGCCTTTGGCAACGGGACAAGCAACGGTCCAGTAATCGATGCCGACCACGACCTGGTGAAGGCGCTCGAGCGGTGGGTTGAACAGGGAATCGCTCCCGCCAGCATCATCGCAACGCATTACGTCAACAACGTCGCGAGCCAGGGCGTCGCTTTCCAGAGACCGCTCTGTCCATTCCCGCAGCGTGCCGAATACGTGGGAGGCGATCCAAACAACGCTGCGAACTTCGCGTGTGTGACGCGTCCGGATCTGTTCGATCTGCACAACCTCGACATTCAACGCGCTTACAAGTGAGGACGTAAGGTAGGGCATAAGGGAGGTGCCAATGCGGCGCACCGTACTCGCTCTGACACTGGAGCGCGGACGTGCAGGAGCGGCACTTTCCGTCCGCACAGATATAAGCGCCACACTTGTTGAGTTTGGCATCGCGTAGGCCGGACGCCTTTCGCGGCGCCTCCCGGCAGGGGAGGCCAAAAAGTCCCTGGGGCAGTGCGCAGGCGCCGAGGTCACAAAAGCCTGTTTCGCAAGCGCCATCGGATGCGCAGGCGGCGCCGAGCGCAGCCAGAGCGCTCGGTTTGTCGCTAGATTGGGTAAGGCTGCATGCGGCTAGCACAGCCAGAATGATGAATACCCGGGCGCCGTGCTTAACGGCAGCCTCGTGCTTCCTTGCCAGGTCCACCATAGTAGAACCAGTTCATCCAATTCGGATCGGAGCTGTAAAACGGTCCATCGGCGGTATAGCAAGCATCGTCGGTCGTCGAAATCGAGCCTGATTCGAACCACCAGGCGGTTGCCGGGGCCCAGAAATACAACATGTTGCGGAAGTAGGCAGCATTTTGCCAATGGGTATTGGCGAACCCGCCGTTGCCCGATGTCGGTGGAAGTCGCCGCAGGTGCGGTTGAATCAAAGATCTCGCCATACCAATCAATCATAGTCGCCTTGTCGCGAATACCATTTGCGGCAAACAACGTACCCTGATCGCAGGGCGGCGCATCGCCCCCCTTGCAATTCGGATAGTAGCCGACCCACTCGCCGGCCGCGCGAATCCACCAATTGCCCTCCCAGAGCCGAACCTCCACATCGAGACTGTATTGATTGCCGCCTGTCGTACTGTTCCAAGATGCGAGCGACATGCCGGGGCGACCGTGGCCGAGACTTGAACCCAGCCGTCGACATCCGTGGTCGTAGCCGCCGATCCAATCGCCGGTCGCGTAGTTGTTGGTGTTGAAGAAGGTGAAAAACTGGCCGCGCCGCCATCACCGGCCCATTCGATCTTGCCTGTTTCGATGGATTGGAACTTTCCAACGTGCACCGCGGTTTGCGCAATCGAGGTGTCGCCGCTGCTTGGACCACTGGTGTCCCAGATATTGATCCTCCCGATCGTGCCGAAGACGTCACCTAAATACCGCCAGACCGCGTAATACCGATTGTTCAGTCCGGCGCTGGGGCCGGCGTCTTGGGTCGTAGCTGTGTCGGATCATCGGGCAGATACGTTGCAGTGCGCACATAGGGCTCGATATCAAAGCGCACGATCGGAACCGTGCCTTTGGGCCCGCGCGCGGACGGATCGAACTGGAGTTCGGTTGCGGCGCGTGCCTCATTTCGTGCCGCCCTTTCCGCAGCGCCTCAGGCAGCGCGGTCGCGAGATAGGGATTGTCCACGTGCTCTTTCGGTGCCTGCGCCGCCGACTCCTTTGGCGGCGTTGCGATTGCGCCGCTCGGCACCTGGCTCTGCGGACTGATCCAGTCGATCACCTGGCCCGACTTTGTGCGCGTTGTCGCAACGACCTGATATCGCGCGCGCCGCTGCTC
>CAVRLN010000012.1:0-73935 GCA_963722325.1 uncultured beta proteobacterium | reverse complement strand
ATCCCCGCGGTCGCCGACCAGATCGTGATGCCCGCTGGCGGTCGGCAAACGGTCGACCAGACGCCGAGCGGCTTTACCGTCACGTGCTGGGCGCCGGCTACTACCACCACAAGCGCGCCGCGGTAGTGATGGCGCTATGCGCCGTGCCGAGATGGCGATGTGGGACGCGCTCGGCAAGGCCGCCGGCCTGCCGCTGCACCGGCTGTGGGGCGGCGAATACCGTTCGTCGATCGACCTCTGCCGCGTACATGCTCAGAATGACCCCGTCAGGTCGGCGCCGACGCGCGCGCGACCTCGGTCGCGCGGCTACAGTCGTTCAAGTTGAAGATCGGCGCGACCTGCACTCCGACATCGAGCTCACGCGCGCGGTGCGCGAGCCTCGGCCCCGACGCGCCGCTGCGCTCGACGTCAACGGTGCGTGGACGCCGGGCACCGCGCGGCGGCAATGCGAAAGCTGAAGCCGTTCGACCCGTCTACATCGAGCAGCCGCTGGAACACGACGACCTCGAGGGTCACCGCGTGCTGCGCGAAGCGCAATCGGTGCCGATCGCGCTGGACGAAACGCGTACACGCTGAACGACGTCGGCAACATCGTGCGCGCCGGCGCGGCGGACGTGATCCTGGTCGACCCGCACGAGCCGGCGGGTTGTGGGCGTGCATCAAGGCGGCCGCCGTCGCCGAAGTCGTGGGCCTGCCGGTGACGTTGCACAGCGGTGGCGAACTCGGCCTGTCGCAGTCGGCGTACCTGCACCTGGCGGCGGCATTCCGAACATGACGCTGGCGATCGACACCGAACGCGACTATCTCGCCGACGACATCATCGCCGACGCGCATTCGCGCAGGCACGGCTCGCCTCGACGTGCCGGCGACGCCGGGCTCGGCGTCGAGGTCGACCTCGACGCGCAACTCGAGCGCTATTCGCGTCGACACGACACCGGGCGCGTACCTCGATCCGGGCGGCCCGGCTGGTTCCCGATGAAGCCCGCCTACTAATTAGACTTTTCCCAATCTCGCATCGATTCCACGTATCCGGAGAACACGGGTGACCGAATGCCATCGCCTGCATTGGCAGCCGCCGGCCTGCTGGCGCTGAGTTGCGATCGTCGCCAGCGCGCAGGATTATCCGACGAAGCCGGTGAAGATCGTCGTGCCCTACCCGGTGGGCGGCGCGACGACATCACCGCGCGCCTGATCGCCGACAGCTTACCAAGAAGTGGGGCGCAGGCGTGATCGTCGAAAACAAGGCCGGCGTCAACGGCGTGATCGGTGCCGAAGTCGTCGCGAACGCGGAACCCGACGGCTACACGATCGGTCTCGTCGCGAGCTCGCACGTCGGCAACCCGGTCTCGTACAAGACCTCCCGTACACGCTGACCGACTTCGCACCGATCACGGAGACGACCCACGTGCAGATGGGCCTGGTCGTGAACAAGCATTTTCACGGCCAACCGGTCGCCGAGCTAGTCACGTTGGTCAAGGCCAACCCCGGCAAAATCGACTTTGACTACATCGGGGCCGGCGGCAATCCGGAAATCTGGGCCGTCGTGTTCAAGAACATTGCCGGCACCAAGCTACGCACGTCCCGTACAAGGGCAGCGGCGACGCGCATCCGGACCTGCTCGCCGGCCGCGTGCAGGTGATGTTCGATGCGATGCCCTCGGTGCTGCCGCACGTCAAGGCCGGCTCGATCAAGCTGCTGGCCGTCGGCGGCACCAAGCGCTCGCCGTACCTGCCCGACGTGCCGACGATCGCGGAGTCCGGCGTCCCGGGCTACGCGATGGCGTCGTGGGCGGCGCTTCTCGTGCCCGCGAAGACCCCGCCGCCATCGTCGAGAAGATCAATCGCGACGTCGTCGCGGTGCTGCGTGATCCCGCGCGAAGGATCAGGCTCGCCGGCATGAGCGCCGAGGTGATCGCCCAGTCGCCGGCGGAAACCGCGGCGTTGATGAATTCGGAGAGAAGCGCCTCACCAAGCTGATCAAGGACGTCGGTGTCGAACCCGAGTAGCGCCTGGCGCGGACGCTATCGCCGCGACCACCGCGATGCGCGTGGCGGCCGACCTGCGGCGGCGCATCCTGGCCGGCGAGTTCGGCCCGGCACCCGGCTCAAGATCGACGACATCGCGGCGCTCTGCGCGGTCAGCCACATGCCGGTGCGCGACGCGCTGCACATGCTCGAACGCGAGGGCGTGCTCGACGTGCTGCCGCACCGCGGCGCAGTGATCCGCCCGGTCGACGCGCGTTCGTGCGCAACGTCTACGATCTGCGCGCGGCCATCGAGGGCATGCTGACCGAGCGCTGCGCCGAGAGCGTCGACAGCGCGGGCGTCGCCGAGCTCGTGGACTGCTTGCGGCGACGAGCAGGCTGGCGCCGAATCGGATTCGCGCGGCGTTGCTAAGCGCAACCGGGAGTTCCACGACAGCATCAATCGCCACGCCGACAATCCCGACGCCGTTCGCGTGCTCGCGCAAGGACGGCTGCTGATCGAGGCGCTGCGCCTACGCTTCGGCTTCGGCCCGCGGCGCACCGACGCGGTCGTTGCCGAGCATCGCGAGATCATGCGCGCCATCGCGGGGCACGACGTCGACCGCGCCGGGCGGGTCGCCCGCACTCACTGCATGCGCGCCCGAGACGATCTGCTCGCCCGGCTGTAGCGCGCGCACCGGTGCGCATCGGTGTGCCTCCGGCGCCGATCGGCTATCCTCGCGCATGCCCATCGTCGGTCTTCAGGGCGCGGAACTCGCGTTCGGTCTGCAGCCGCTGCTCGATCGCGCCGAGTTCTCGATCGATACGGAGAACGTGTTGGTCTCATCGGCCGCAACGGCACCGGTAAGTCGTCGCTGCTCAACATCATCGCAGGTCGCGCCGACCTCGACGACGGCGAGCTCATGAAACGCGACGGACTTTCCGTGGCGATGGTCGAGCAGGAGCCGCAGCTTCCTGCGGCATCCAGCCTGCGCGAGAGCCTGGTGCTGCGCGGCAATCTCGTCCTCGATCACGACCATCCGCACGACGAGCGCGAGCATTGGCGCGTACAGGCGCGGCTGGTCGAATTCATGCACCGCTTCGGACTCGACGACGCCACCGATCCGCTGACCGCGTCGGGTGGCGAAAAAGCGCGCCGCGCTCGCGCTCGCCTTTGCGCTGGCGCCCGACCTGCTGCTGCTCGACGAGCCGACCAATCACCTGGATATCGACGGCATCACGCTGGTCGAGGACCTGCTGCGCCGGCAACCGACGCTCGATCGTGCATCACGCACGACCGCACCTTCCTCGATCGCGTCACCACGCGCATCGTCGAGCTCGACCGCGGGCTGCTGCGCTCGTATCCGGGCAATTTCGCCGCCTATGAAGCGCGCAAGGCCGACGAGCTCGCCGCGGAGGCGGTGGCCAATCGCAAAGTTCGATGCGTTCTGGAAGCAGGAGGAAGTCTGGATACGCAAGGGCATCGAGGCGCGGCGCACGCGCAACGAAGGCCGCGTCCGGCGCCTGGAGCAATTGCGCAACGAGCGCGCCGCAGCGTCGTGCCCGCCTGGGTGATGTGAAGCTCGCGGTCGATTCCGGAGAGCGATCCGGCAAGCTCGTGGCGGAGCTCGAGAACGTCACCAAGCGCTTCGACGGCCGCGCCGTGGTGCGCGATGTGTCGCTGCGCATCATGCGCGGCGATCGCATCGGCGTGATCGGCCCCAACGGCGCCGGCAAGACGACGCTGCTCAAGCTCATCATCGGCGAGATGGAACCGGACGAGGGCCGCATCCGCCGCGGGACGAAGCTGCAGGTCGCGTACTTCGACCAGATGCGCGCGCAACTCGATCCAGAGCGCACGCTCGCCGACACCATCAGCCCCGGCTCGGAATGGATCGAGACCGCGAACGGCCGCAAGCACGTGCTTTCCTATCTCGGCGACTTCCTGTTCGCGCCGCAGCGCGCCGCTGCGCCGGTGAAAATGCTCTCCGGCGGCGAACGCAACCGCCTGCTGCTGGCGCGCCTGTTTGCCTTGCCTGCCAATCTGCTCGTGCTCGACGAGCCCACCAACGACCTCGACATCGAATCGCTGGAGCTCCTCGAGCAGACGCTGCAGTCGTACGCGGGCACGCTGCTGCTGGTGAGTCACGATCGCACCTTCCTGGACAACGTCGTCACGCAGACCGTGGCGGCGGAGAGCAGCGCCGGGGCGCGAGGGGATGTGGAAGGAATACGTCGGCGGGTACAGCGACTGGCTTTCGCAGCGGCCGGACAGCGACGCAGGCGGCGCGCATCGATGAAAGTCGCGGCAGATCCGGGAGCCGCGCCCGCCGCACCGGCGACCTCGCCCCAAGCTATCGTTCAAGGAGCGGCGCGAGCTCGAAGCGCTGCCCACCGAGCTGGAGGCGCTGGAAAAAGAGCAGATCGACCTTTCGGCAGGATGGCCAGCGCCGGCTATCACACGCAGGGGGCCGACGCGATCCGACGCGATCGCGCGCGAGCCGCCGAAATCGAGCGCGAGCTGGCCGACAAGTTCGAGCGCTGGGCGGCGCTCGATGCGCGGGTCTCCGCGCAGTCGTAAGATGTACGACGCCGCGACAATATCCGCGCACTCCCGTCACTTGTTCAGGGGACATCCATGAAATCGATCCGTTTTGCCATGATCTCGCTCGCCCTTGTTATCAACCTGGGCGCGATCTCCGTTGTCGACGCCCAGAGTTGGCCCACCAAGCCGGTGAAACTGATCGCCGTGTTTCCCGCGGGCGGGTCGGTCGACCAGGTGGCGCGCATCCTCGCCCAGCAACTCACCGAGCAGACCGGGCAGAGCTTCATCGTCGACAATCGCGGTGGCGCGTCGGGCTCGATCGGCACCGCTGCGCTGGCGAAAGCCGATCCCGACGGCTATACCCTCGGCGTCGTATTCGATACGCACGCGGTGAATCCATCGCTGATTCCGGGCATGCCGTTCGACACGCTGCGCGACCTCACGCCGCTGATGCTGGTCGGCACCGGCGCCATGGCGCTGGTCACCAACGTCAATCAACCGTACAAGTCGTTCCGCGACGTCGTGGCCGCGGCAAAGGCGAAACCGGGTAGCGTGTCTTACGGAACCATCGGCGCCGGCAGTCTCGGCCACCTAACGATGACGCAGCTCGGGAATCAGCTCGGCGTGGAGTTCAATCACATACCGTACCGCGGCGGCGGTCCGCTGATGAACGATGCGATCGGCAACCAGGTTCCGCTCGCGATCGGCTCGGTGTTCCTGGTGTATCCGCACGTCGAGTCCGGACGCGTGCGCGCGATCGCGGTGACGTCTGCGGCGCGCGATCCGAAGCTCCCGAACGTCGAGACCATCGCGAGCCAGGGCGTGCGCGGGCTTCGAGGCGTACACGTGGTGGGGCGTCTACGGTCCGGCCAAGATGCCAGCCGCGCTTTCGAAACGCATCTACGAAGAGCTCGCCAAGGCGGTCAAGGCCCCGGCAGTGAAGGACAAGCTCTCCGCACAGGGAATGGAAGTGCGCGGCGCGCCGCCCGAACAACTCGACACCTTCGTGCGCGCGGAAATTCCGCGCTGGGCCAAGGTCATCAAGGACAACAACATCAAGCTGGGTGATTGACGGCGCTAGCGGTATCCGGCCGCCTGCAGCTCGAACAATTCGGCGTATCGCCCGCCCTGCGCGAGCAACGCCTCGTGCGTGCCTTCGGCCTCGACCCTGCCGTCGACCAGCACGACGATGCGGTCGGCCATGCGAACGCTCGAGAATCGGTGCGATATCAATACGGCGGTTTTCCCCGCGCTCAATTCCTTGAAGCGCCTGAACACCTCGAATTCCGCGCGCGCGTCGAGCGCCGCGGTAGGCTCGTCGAGAATGAGCACCTGCGCGTCGCGCATGTAGGCGCGCGCGATCGCGATCTTCTGCCACTCGCCGCCGGAGAGGTCGACGCCGGTGCGAAAGCGTTTGCCGATGATCTGGTCGTACCCGCGCGGCAATTTGGCGATGACCTCGTCGGCGAGACCGCGCTGCGCCGCGTCGACGATGCGCGCACGGTCGTCGCGCGCCTCGATGCGCCCGACGGCGATGTTGTCGGCGGCGCTCAGGTGGTAGCGCACGAAATCCTGGAAGATGACACCGATGTTGGCACGCAGCGCGAACAGGTCGTACTCGCGCAGATCGTGCCCGTCGAGCAGGATGCGCCCCTCGTCGGGATCGTAGAGCCTCGCCAGCAGCTTCACCACGGTGGTCTTGCCGGCGCCGTTCTCACCGACCAGCGCCAGCGTTTCGCCGGCAGCGAGCCGGAATGAGAGCTCGCGCACCGCCCAGCGCTCGGCGCCCGGATAGCGAAAGCCGACGTTCTCGAACACGAAGCCTTCCTGCACGCGAGCGGGAAAGGGGCGCGCATCCGGCGGGCTGGCGATCTCGGGCTGTATCTCGAAGAACGAGAAGAGGTCGTCGAGGTACAGCGCCTGTCCCGCCACCTGCGAGAAACCGAGCAGCAGGTTCTCGAGTAAGTTGCGCAGCCGCCTGAACGATCCGGCGAGAAAAGTGAGGTCGCCGATCGAGAACTCGCCGTGGATGGTGCGCCACACGATGTAGGCGTAGGCGACGTAGTAGGCGACCGTTCCGAGCGCGGAGAGCAAGCTCCCCCATCCCGCACGGCGCATCGCGATGCGCCGGTTGGCGTCGAAAAAACTGTCCGAGAGCGCACGATAGCGTTCGATCAGGAAGCCGTTGAGGCCGAAGATCTTCACTTCCTTGGCGGTCTCGGCGCTGGCGCCGGTCTGACGCACGTAGTCGAGCTCGCGGCGCTCTGCGGTGCGAGCGTAGTTGAGCGAGTAGCTCTGCGCGTTGAAGTGCGCCTCGCCGATGAACGCGGGTACCAGTGCGATGGCGAGCAGCACGATCAGCCACGGCGCGTACACCAGCAGTCCGGCGGCGAAGCTCACCACGGTGATCACGTCCTGCGCCTGCGCGAACATCTGGCCGATCAGGCTGGTGCGCCCGCCCGCCTGGCGACGCGCGCGCTCGAGCCGATCCTGCAGCTCGCTGTCCTCGAAATCCTCGAGATCGAGCGTCGCGGCGTGCGCCATCAGGCGCAGGCTGGTCTCGTTGCTGAAGCGCTCGGAGAGCAGCGAGTCGAGCAGCGAAACCGCGCGGCCGAGCACGTCGGAAGCGATCGCCAGTCCGAACTCCAGCGCCAGCAGCCATGCGATGCGATCGAGCAATCCGCCGGCGAGCCATTGTGCGAGGTCTTCGCCGCCGCCCGGCGCGCGAGCCAGCGCGACCACCTCGTCGATGATCAGCTTGCCCACGTACAGCGTCGCGATCGGCAGCAGGGCGCGCGCGATGCGCAACGTCGAGACGCCGAGCGTCAGCGCGGGACTGGTCTGCCAGACGAGCTTGAGAAAAGGCGGCAGATTGCGCAGCGCACCCATGCGCGCGCGCCACGATTGCGGTGGCGCGGCGCCAGGTGGAGCATTCGGTGTAGTAGGTTGTTCGGCGGCAGTGCGTCCGCCCATCGCATAGTGCTTCGGCATTCGTCATTGTGCCGAATCGGGCGCCGATGGCGAAATTCCCGCGCTACAACTTCCAGACCGCCTTCATTTCGTCGATGGCGATCACGCGGTTGCCGTCGAAGTGAAAAGCGTAGTGGCGAGACTGGCGGCAGTGGCTGAGCAGCTTCGGCCTGAACACGGCGGCACAGGTCCCGCCGGCGTGGCGCACGCTGCGATAGAGCACGCCATCGCGGCCGGCGGCGCGCGCCGCGATTCCCACCGCCTGGCTCGGCCCGTAGTCGTCGGGTCGATGGCACGCGGCCACCTTGCGCGCATCCGCCAGACGCGCGTCGAGGTCGGCCAGGTACAGCCGCAGCTCGAGGCGCAGCGGTCCTTCGTTGGTGCGGCGCAGGAACCGCGTCTGGTGGTAACGCACTTCGGCGAGCGCGGTGTCGAGCTCCTGCGCGCAATAGTAGACGCCGAAGCTGCCGTCCGAGAAGCGGCTGCCTTCGGGATTGAGGTGGGTGAACGCCGCCATGATCGGCGTCGTTCCCGGACCGCTGATGCGCTCATTCGGCGGCACCAGCGCGAGTCGCCCGACTTCGTCGCGGACGCGATCGTTGGTCATCGCCTCGACCTCGAACACCGCCTCGAGATCCTCGGGGCGGGCGACGCGGTCGAACAGGCTCACCGGCGGGAAGCGGCTCGGAACAAGTCGATGACTCGGCCGCCACTGCGTGCGCCGGTTGCGCAACTGCTCCAAGCTTCTAACCCCCGCGCCAGGCGTCGAGGTACTGGCGCACCACGTAGAGATCGGCGACGTTGCCGGAGAGCATGCGATCGAGCGCGGGCTTGCCGGCGAACGCCGGCGCGGTGTTGGGCTTGCGTATCCAGGCGTCGGCCGCGGCGGTGTCCGGCAGCAGGATCTGCAGCGCCTTGTAGATGCCGAGGATGTAGGAAATGCGCTCGAGCGTGTCGCGGGAGAGGGGTCCTCCGGATTTTTTCCAGGCGAAGAATGTCGATCGGGGCGGAGCGCCGAGCAGCGTTCGTGCCTCGTCGGTCGACAGCTGCCATGCCTCGGCGATCCGGAAAAATGTGCGCAGCGCCGGCGCGGAGAGCCGCTCGGGATCGGCGGCGGGTTGAGCGCGAGGCTCGGCGGCGGTGGATTTGCGGGTCGGGGTGGATGGCGACATGGGCCGGGCTGGCGGGAACGGCTGCGTCTGCGTGTGCGTCCAGGACAAGACTCAATGCCAGCTATAGTCCATTCGGGGACTGGTGTCAAGAGCATCCGGCCAGTGATTGCAACCCCCCGAGCTACGGCAACGGCAGCATCTTCGCGGCCATCACCGCGCGCAGTCGGTCCGGGTAGTCGGTGATGATGCCGTCGACCCCCATGTCGATCAGCCGCGCCATGTCGGTGGGGTCGTTGACCGTCCAGGGCAGGACCTCGATGCCGATCTTGTGCGAGAGCGCGACATCGTCGGCGCTCAGGTTGCGCCAGAACATCGACCAGACCCGGCAGCCGGCGGCCTTGACCAGCGACGGCATCGAGCCCCCGTTCTCGCGCATCGACAACCCCGCATGCCAGGGCGAAGCACCGCTCGCATCGGGTGTGACGGTATCGTTGTTCGGCGTCAGGATGGTCAGGCATGCGGTGCGGATGTCGGGCGCCACTCGCGAGACTTCGAGCAGGGTGCGCCAGTCGAAGGACTGGATGGTGACTCGCTCGCTGACGCCGGCATCGCGCGCCACGGCGATCACCAGCCGCGCGAACGTCGCCGGATCGGGCGTAGTGTCTCCCGAGGTCGGCGTGATTTTCGTCTCGACGTTGAAGCGGACCGCTTTTCCCGACGTCTTGGCCAGCGCGAAAAGTTCGGAGAGACGCGGGAAGCGGGCGCCGTCGCTGGCTCGCTGCTGCGGGAATTGCTGCGCGTACTTGCTGGCCGGATCGAGGCGGCCGATGTCGTAGGTGGAAAGCGTCGCGAAGTCGAGCGTGCGGATTGCCGGCCCCGGCGTGCCGAGCCAACGACCATCCACGCCGCGGACCACGTCCGGATTGAGGAACGGGTCGTGCGATATCACGACCACGCCGTCGCGCGTCACGGCAACGTCGGTCTCGATCGTGGTCACGCCGATCGCCAGTGCGCGCTCGAAAGCCGGAATCGTGTTCTCGGGAGCGAGCCCGCGCGCGCCGCGGTGTCCTTCGAGGTCGAACGCGCTCACGTGCGCGCAGACAAGCGCCTGCAAGGCGAGGCACGAGCGCGATTCCGGATAGGCGTGCGCTGCTTTTCACGCGAGACGAAGCATGGTTTCGGTGCGGCGCATCTTAGCGCGAGCTGCCCAAACCCGGGTACACTGCGATCCCCGAACGGGCGCGGTCAGCGCCGCGCCGCCGCCAATAGTCCTCGGCGACGTCGGGCCGCCCCACTTCTCCGGAGCAAGCCGTTGTTCACCGATCCGCCGCCGCTGTTGCATCAACGCCTCGACGCGCTTGCACCGGAGTCGCTCGCCAACCTGCGCAGGGGCATCGAGAAGGAAAGCCTGCGCGTGCGGCCCGACGGTGCGCTGGCGACGACGCCTCATCCCGCGGCGCTCGGCTCGGCGCTGACGCATCCGCTGGTGACCACCGACTTCAGCGAATCGCAGGTCGAGCTGATCACCGGCGTCCATCCCGATCCGCAATCGTGCCTGACCGAGCTCGTCGAGATCCACCAGGCGGTCTATCGCGCCATCGGCGACGAGCTCCTGTGGGCGGCGAGCATGCCGTGCAGGCTTCCCGCCGACGATGCGATCCCGATCGGGCGCTACGGGACGTCGAATGTCGGCCGCGCCAAGAGCGTCTATCGCATGGGCCTGTCGCATCGCTACGGGCGCCGCATGCAGACGATCTCCGGCATCCACTACAACTTCTCCTGGCCGCATCGGCTCGACAACGACGACTACTTCGGCCTGATCCGGAACTTCCGGCGCGAATCGTGGCTGCTGCTGTATTTGTTCGGCGCGTCGCCGGCGGTGTGTAGCAGCTTCGTGGCGGGACGCGATCACGAGCTCGAGCGCTACAGCGAGGACACGTTGTACCTGCCGCATGCAACGTCGCTGCGCATGGGTCGCCTGGGCTATCAGAGCGACGCGCAGTCTTCGCTGGCGGTGAGCTACAACGGTCTCGACGGCTACGCCGGCGTCGCTGCAAGAAGCGATGACCAAGCCCTATCCCGCGTACGCCGCGATCGGCATCCGCGACGGCGACGACTACCGCCAGCTCGCCGACACGATGCTGCAGATCGAGAACGAGTTCTACGGCACGATCCGCCCCAAGCGGCGCATTCGCCCCGGCGAGCGACCGCTCCACGCGCTGCGTCAGCGCGGCGTCGAGTACGTCGAGGTGCGGCTGATGGATCTCGACCCGTTTCTGCCGGTCGGAATCGACACCGACACGATGCGCTTCCTGGACGTCTTCCTGATGCACTGCCTGCTGCGCGACAGTCCACCCGACACGCCGCAGGAGCTCGCCGCGGTCGTCGGCAACAAGCAGCGCACTGCATCGCGCGGCCGCGAGCCGGGCCTCTTGCTCACGCGCGGCGCGGAGCAGGTGTCGCTGTTCGAGTGGGGGTCGGAGGTGCTGGCGCAGTGCGAGCCGATCGCGGCCGCGCTCGATGCCGCGTGCGAGAAAGTCCATGGCGCGAGACGCGACGCGGGCGCACACGCTCGCGCTCACGCCATGGCTGTTTCCCGGCTGCGCGATCCGGAGACGACGCCGTCGGCGCGCGTGCTGCAGGCGATGCAGCGCGACTACGCGAAGTCGTACGTGCGCTTCGTGCTCGCGCAATCGCTCCGGCACCGGGATTCGATCTGGAAGCTGCCTTACCCGCACGAGCTCGCCAATCGCTTCGCGCGGCTGGCCGAGGGATCGCTGGTGAAGCAGCGCCAGATCGAGGCCGCGGACACCGTTCCGTTCGAAATCTACCGGCAGCGCTACCTTTCCGCGCATCGCCTGAACGTCTGACCCCGATCCCGGCGGCGCCTACACCGGTATCGGACATCGTCTGATTGTCGCGCTGTCCCGGCAGGCAGATTCTTAGGCCGTCAGTGCCGCAAGGCGCATCCGTTTCCAGGAAAGGAGTCTCACCGTGGATTTCAATCAGTTGCTGTTGAACACCAATGAGACCGTAGCGATGTTCGTGATCGTCGGCGTGATCACCGCTGTCGTCATGGCCGTGTGGGCGTTGTTCCGGTCGAAGTCGGTCGAGAAGGAATTCATCGACTCGTCCGTCCCGACGCGCGATATGCGCCAGTTGACCGACGTGTCGCTCGACGCCTGAGGCCCACGTCCGGTGGTTTGGCGGCCGCCTCTCGGGCGGCCGCTTTGTTTTTGCCGCGTTCGTTGGCGCTAGCGGGGGTCCACGCTACACTTGCGGCCTCCGCGTCCCGCAGGGCGCCATCGCGCCGCCATGCCTGAACTGCAAAACCCGTATCCGCCTCAGTTTCCACTGCTGCTCGCGCCGCTCGACCTCGGCTTCACCACGCTCAAGAACCGCGTGCTCATGGGCTCGATGCACACGGGCCTCGAGGAGTCGTCGCGCGGGTTTCACAAGCTCGCCGCTTTCTACGCGGAACGGGCCGCAGGCGGCGTGGGGCTTATCGTCACCGGAGGCATCGCACCCAATTTCGCCGGGCGCGTCGAGCCGCGCGCACTCCAGCTTTCGTACGGCTGGCAGGTGAAGAACCATCGCATCGTCACCGACGCCGTGCACGCGGCCGGTGGACGCATCGCCATGCAGATACTGCATGCGGGGCGCTACGCCTACCACCCGCTCTCGGTCGCGCCGTCGTCGCTCAAGTCGCCGATCACGCCGTTTCGTCCGCGCGCGCTCACGCAATGGGGCGTGCGCAGGACCATCGGGGACTACGCTCGCTGCGCGGAGCTCGCGCAGCGCGCCGGCTACGACGGCGTCGAAATCATGGGCTCCGAGGGATACCTCATCAACCAGTTCATCGCGCTGCAGACCAACCACCGCGACGACGATTGGGGCGGATCGTATCTGAACCGGATCCGGTTTCCGGTCGAGATCGTCCGCCGCACGCGCGAGGCGACCGGGCCAGAATTTCATCATCATCTATCGGCTGTCGATGCTCGACCTGGTCGAAGGCGGAAGCACGTGGGACGAGGTCGTCGCGCTGGCGCAGGCGATCGAGGCCGCGGGGGCGACGATCATCAACACCGGCATCGGCTGGCACGAGGCGCGCATTCCCACCATCGCGACCATGGTGCCGCGCGCCGCGTTCGCGTGGGTGACGCGACGGCTCAAGGGCGAGGTGAAGATCCCGCTCATCGCCACCAACCGCATCAACGATCCCGCGACCGGCGAAGCGGTGCTCGCGCGCGGCGACGCCGACATGGTGTCGATGGCGCGTCCGTTCCTCGCCGATTCGCAGTTCGTGATCAAGGCGGCGGCAGGGTCGCGCCGACGAGATCAACACCTGCATCGGCTGCAACCAGGCGTGCCTCGACCAGATCTTCCAGCGCGAGACGGCGACGTGCCTGGTCAACCCGTATGCGTGCCGCGAGACCGAGCTCAAGCGCACGCCGGCGGCGCAACCGCGTCGCATCGCGGTCGTCGGCGCCGGTCCCGCGGGGATGGCGTGCGCGCTGACCGCCGCGGAGCGCGGACACGACGTCACGCTTGTTCGATGCGGCGGCGGAGATCGGCGGCCAGTTCAATCTCGCGCGGCGCATCCCGGGCAAGGAAGAATTCGCCGAGACGCTGCGCTATTTCCGCACGCGTCTGGCGCAGCAGGGCGTCAAGGTCGAGCTCAATCGCCGTGTCGAGGCGGGAGACCTCGGCGGGTTCGACGAAGTCGTGCTGGCGACCGGCATCGTGCCGCGCACTCCCGATATTCCGGGCATCGACCACCCCAAGGTGGCGAGCTACGTCGACATCGTCAACGGGACCCGGCAGGCCGGCGCGCGCGTCGCGCTCATCGGTGCCGGCGGCATCGGCTTCGACGTCGCCGAGCTCCTGAGCGCCGCCGACGTGGCGGATGGCAGCGCCAGCACGGGCGCGGCGGGCGATCCGGCGATCCAGGTGTTCACCGAAGAATGGGGCATCGACGTCGGGTACACGCACCGCGGCGGAGTGAAAGCGGCGCACGATCCGCCGCGAGCGCGCCGGTTGTGGCTGCTGCAGCGCAAGACCGACAAAGTCGGCGCCGGGCTCGCCAAGACGACCGGATGGATCCGCCGCACGCTGCTCAAGAAGCGCGGCGTCGGCATGACCGGCGGCGTCGAATACGAGCGCATCGACGATGCGGGCTTGCATGTGAAGATCGACGGCCGTCGCGAAGTCATGGATGTCGATACCATCGTCGTCTGCGCCGGGCAGCTGCCGCGCCGCGAATTGCTCGCCGATCTGCAGGCGGCCGGCGTCGCGGCGCGCGTGATCGGCGGCGCGGACGTCGCCGTCGAGCTCGACGCGCGACGTGCGATCGATCAGGGGACGCGCGTCGCGCTCGAGCTCTAGCGCTGCGCGACCGGAGGAGATAGCATGAAGGACATCGTCGCTTCGCGCCGCACTGGTGATCGGGGCCATGTTCGCCGGCGTGGCATCGGCCCAGTACCCGGCGCGGCCGATCCACATCATCGTACCCATTCCGCCGGGTGGCGCGCCCGACGTGCTGGCGCGCGCGATCGGCCTGCCGCTCTCCGAGCAGCTCGGAGTGCCGGTGATCATCGACAACGTCACCGGCGCCAACGGCAACATCGCCGGCGCGATGGTCGCGAAGTCCGCACCGGACGGCTACACACTGCTGCTCGGCCCGGACAGCCTGCTCACCATCAACCCGCACATCTACGAAAAGATGCCGTTCGAGCCGCTCAAGGACCTCGTTCCCCTCGCGAGCCTGGTGTCGAACGAATTCGTGTTGTCGATCAATCCGTCGATGCCCGCGCAGACGTTCCCGGAATTCATCGAGTTCGCGCGCAAGGCCAATCCGCCGCTCGCGTACGCGTCGGGCGGTCACGGCAGCCAGCATCAGCTCGCGATGGAAATGCTCAAGAAGCGCGCCGGGATCGAGCTCACGCACATTCCGTTCCGCGGCGGCTCGCCGGCGACAATGGCGACGATCGCGGGCGATACCAAGGTGATGTTCGCCGGCAGCTCGTCCGCGCCGCAGATCCAGGCCGGCAAGCTGCGCGCGCTGGCGGTGACCGGCACCTATCGCTCACGCGCCTTTCCCGACCTGCCGCCCATCGCGGAGTTCTATCCCGGCTTCGAGCTGACGATCTGGCTCGGATTGTTCGCGCCTGCCGCCACTCCGAAACCCATCGTCGAGCGCCTGCGCAGCGAAATTCGGACGGCGCTGGCCCTGCCCGATGTCGCCGCCAAGCTCAACAGCGCCGGCGGGATGAGCGTGTTCATCACCAGCCCTGCGGAATTCGCCGCCTTGGTCCAGCGCGACTACGACAAGTACGGCAAGATCGTGCGCGAGATCGGCATCAAGGCGGAGTAGTCCACGCCGCGAACCATGAGCGCGACGGGCCGCCCCGAGCAGCGAATACCGAAGCGCGTAGCGCGAAGGTAATCCTATGACCGCCCTGAACCTCAGCCTGGCGATCGGCGAATACGACCACGTGCGCGATGTGCTCGATGGAAGCGTGCGCGTGACGGGCGTCGAGCTGACGGTGCTTCGGTTGCCGATCGAGGAGATCTTCTACCGCGCGACCATGTATCGCGAGTTCGATGTTTCCGAGATGTCGTTCGCCAAGGTGATCGGCCTGCACGCCGCGGGCGACCGCGGCTTCGTGCCGTTGCCGGTGTTTCCCTCGCGTGTTTTCCGCCATTCGTCGATCTATGTCCGCGCGGACAGCGCGCTCTCGCGTCTCGAGGACCTGGCCGGCAAGCGAATCGGCGTGCCCGAGTGGGCACAGACCGCCGCGGTGTATTCGCGGGGAATGCTCGCGCACGATTGCGGCGTCGACCTGCGTTCGATCGAGTGGTTCCAGGCGGGCGTGAACGAGGCGGGACGCAAGGAAAAGCTCAAGCTTAGGCTGCCGCCGGGGATCAACCTGACCGTCGTTCCCGATCGCTCGCTCTCGCAAATGCTCGCCGACGGTTCGCTCGACGCCATTCTGTCCGCCCGCCCGCCACAGTCGTTCGTCGCCGGCGACGGAAGCGTTCGTCGCCTGCTCGCCGACTACCGCGAAGCCGAATACGCATACGCAAAGAGAACGGGTATCTTTCCGATCATGCACGTCGTCGCGCTGCGGCGCGACGTGTACGAAGCGAACCCCTGGATCGCGATGAACCTGTACAACGCATTTGACGAAGCGAAGCAGCGCAGCGTCAAGCGCGCGCGCGACATCACCGCGTCCTTCTTCCCGCTGCCCTGGGTCCCGGACAGCATCGAGAAATCAAGTCACTGGCTGGGCGCGGATCCGTGGCCCTACGGCATCGACCCCAACCGCGTTACGCTGGAAGCGTTCGCCTCGTATGCGTTCGAGCAAGGCGTGTGCGCGCGCAAGGTCGAGATCGACGAGCTCTTTCCCGCCGGAGGTGCAGGCTCGTTTCAGAATCTGATCGGCGCCTGCGCCGTGGCGGCACCGCAGGCGTGTCGCTGGTCTGCCCGCGCGCGATGGCCGCATGCCCCGCGGATCGATCGTCAGTCCGGGCGCCTCGCCGAGCTCACCGCCAGGCCGAAACTCGCCGCCGACAGGACCGCGAGTATCAGCAATACAACCAGCCAGCCCGTGGGCGCGGTCTGCGCCGAGGCGAGCGGCGCGAACGCGAGCGGGGCGACCGCGCGGGCGAACAGCGCCGGCGCGGCGAGATTGCCGAGAATGCGCCCGTATCCGACGCGCCCGAAAAGCTCGGCGGGCACCGTGCCGCGGACGATCGTCACCACGCCGTTGCTCAGCCCGAACAGCAGCGCGAACAGCAGCGCCACCGCGACGTTGCCGCCGAGCGACATGAGCACTGCGATCGCGACGACGAGGACAGCGAGCGCGATGACGCCGACGGTTCTCGACGCGACGCGTCGGCCGAACGTGAACTCGAGAATGCGGCCCGTGACCTGCATCGGGCCGAAAAACGAGCCGACCCAGACCGCCGTGGCCAGCGCCAGCCCCTGGCGCTGCAGCACGCTCACCATGTGCACCGTGAGCGCTGAAACGATGAAGCCGTTGAGCGCAAACGCCACCGCCAGCGCCAAGAACGCGCGGCGCCTGGCGCGCGCGGACAACGGGCGCGTTTCGCTGCCTGCGCCCGCCTTTGCGGCTTCGGCCGTCGCGACAGCGTGATCCGCGGGGACCAGGAAATAATGCAGAGGCAGGCAGACGCCGATTTCGAGCACGGCGAAAAACATCATCGTCTCGCGCCAGCCGTACCATTCCAGCCCCTTGAGCGAAACCGGCCAGAATACGGTGCTGGCGAGCCCGCCCATCAGGGTTAGCGCGGTGAGCGCGCTTCGATACGCCGTTCCGGTGTGCTGGCTCAGCGTCGCGAACGCGGCGTCGTACATGGTCATCGCCATCGCCACGCCGGCCAGCGCCCACGCTGCGTACAGCGCGGTCGTCGAATGCACATTGGCGATAGCGACCAGTGCCGCGGCGGCGACGACCGAGCCGAGGCTCATGACGCGCCGCCCCCCGTGACGATCGATGGCACGCCCCACCGCCGGCGCGATCAGCGCCGAAATGAGCAGGCACAGCGAGTACGCGCCGAACAGCGTTTGCGACGAGATGCCGAGCTCGCCGCGCATGCTCTCGCCGAGCACCGCGATGGCGTAGTAGAGCGTTCCCCAGGAGACGATCTGCGTGACGCCGAGCGCTCCGATCAGGCGCAGGTTGCGCGACGAAAGCATCAGCAGTCGGGCGGAGATCGGGATGGCGGGTCGCCCGGGCGCGCAACGCGGCGGTGGTCCGGGAACTGCGGCAGGTTCGCGCACGCCGCGAAGTCTAGCAGCCGGGGAGCACGCGTCCGGCGGCGGGCCGCCCTTTGCAAATCGTCAGGCCGGGCCCTAAGATAAGCACTTACTCAGGCCCCAAGCCATGCAACCGCTTATCCTCACCGTCGATCTCGCCGGCCTTCCCCAAGCCTGGGTGGAGCTGGAGGAGGCCGTCACGTACCACGCCAAGCAGCTCGTCGCCTGGTCGGTCGGGCAGACCGTGCGCGAATTCCGGGGCGGCTATCAGAAAAACGGCGAGCGCTCGCGCATCTCCACCAAGTCGATCCTGGCGATCAAAGGCAGCGGCGCCGCCAAGTACCCGCACGCCCCCAGCCTGACCAATTCGCTGTTGTTCGCACGCGATCGCCACCTTTGCGCGTATTGCGGCGAGCGCCACATGACCCGTGAATTGTCGCGCGACCACGTTAAGCCGGTAGCACGCGGCGGGCGCGACAGCTGGACCAACACGGTCACCGCCTGCCGGCGCTGCAACACGCGCAAGGGCAGTCGCACGCCCGAGCAGGCGGGGATGCCGCTGCTCTACGTGCCTTACGTTCCCGACCGGCACGAGCATTTCATCCTGCGCAACCGCCGCATCCTCGCCGACCAGATGGAGTACCTGCTGGCGTCGGTGTCGAGGAACAGCCGCCTGCACGGCTCGGAGCAGGGTCCGCACTCGCAGCTCCTGCTGACTTAGCTTTCGCCCGAACGCACGTTCGGAGCGTGGTTTGAATTCCGCGCTTCAGGGCCCCATATGCGCGGGACAGGAGAGACAACATGACCACACGCACGATCCAGCGCATCATCGATTCGATCCCTACTTCCGACGGCGCCGGCGTGAAGCTTCGCCGCAGCATCGGCCAGTCGGCATGGGCGCGCGTCGACCCGTTTCTCATGCTCGACCATTTCTCCACCGACAGCGCCGACGACTACATCGCGGGCTTCCCGGCGCATCCGCATCGCGGCTTCGAGACGGTGACCTACATGCTCGACGGCCACATGCGCCACGAGGACCACCTCGGGCACACCGGCGACCTGAAAGGCGGTGGCGTGCAGTGGATGACCGCGGGGCGCGGCATCATTCATTCGGAAATGCCGCAGCAGGAATCGGGCCGCATGCGCGGCTTCCAGCTATGGATCAACCTGCCCGCCAAGGAGAAGATGAAGCCCGCGGGCTATCGCGACATCCAGCCCGACGAGATCCCGGTGGTGCGCGTCGCCGACGGCGTCACCGTGAAGGTGATCGCGGGAACGCTCGATGCGGGCGGTGTGAAAACGCCGGGCCCCATCCAGGGCGTGACCACCGATCCGCTCTACTTCGATGTCGAGCTGGCACCCGGAGCGCGTTTCTCGCATGCGCTCACGGCCGGCTATCATGCCTTCGTCTATCCGTTCGAAGGCAGCGTCGAGGTGGGTGCAGAAGGTGCCGCGCGCCATCTGAAGACGCACAGCGCGGGGATACTTTCCGACGGCGACCGCGTCGAGCTCACCGGCGGGGCGGAGGGTGGCAGGGTGATCCTTCTCGCCGGCAAGCCACTGCTCGAGCCGATCGTGCAGTACGGTCCGTTCGTGATGAACACCCGCGAGGAGATCGAGCAGGCGATGCGCGATTACCAGAGCGGCACGCTGACGCAGGCCGCAGCCTGACGCTTTGGCGCGACACATCCCAGACAAAGCCGGCGCCATGCCGGCTTTTCTTTTCCGAGCGCGACCTTGCGCGTCGCAGTAGGAAGCGCTCCGACAACAGGATCGGCCCGCCGCCGATACCCGAGAGCGCCCTAGTGGTGCAGAGTTTCAGCGCAACTTTTCCCAAAGGAGCGGCGATGGGCACGAAGAGCAACGCGGGCACCGGCAAGGACGAGGTACACGGGGAAGGCAACTACGCGGCCACCCGCGACTACAACGAGCGCACCAAGAAATTCCTGAAGACTGCGGACGTCGAGAAGGCGGCGCGCGACGCCGCGCCCGATTCGGACGCTGAGGCCCTGGAGATGCAGACCGCTGAAGCCGAGGGCCTGAGCCGCTCCAAGGGCGCTGGCAAGGCCAAGTCCGGCGGCAAAATCCCGCGCGCCAGTAAGCGCTAACCCCCTCCAGCGGGTTGCGGGCTGACCCCCCGTTGACTTTTCGCCGGGCTGCCGCGATGCTTTGCATCGTACAAAGCGCTCGACCGGAAGATCCGGCGAAGCGCGGGGAGATGCCGGTGGGCGGGTCCAGCAAAGGCGGGCCCGGGTGCCGGCCGGGTTCGTCCGGATCGCGGAGCTGAGGGATGCGCGACCCCGGGCGTCGGAGCGGGGGGCGATGTGGCACTGGGTCCTGGGTTGGAGCTGATCCGCGGCGGTGCGCGCGCGGTGGTCCTGCTGGTCGCCGGCACCCGGCCCGAGTGTATCAAGCTCGCGCCGGTCGCCCGCGCGCTCGGGCGCTCGGAGCTTTTGACGCCAATTGTACTAAACAGCGGGCAGCAGCCCGAGGTCGTTCGTTCGGCGTTCGCCGAGCTTGGCGTGCATCGCATCCTGGATCTCGACGCGATGCCTCCCTTCACTCATCTACAGCCTGCTTGCGATCACCTCGAGCATGAAATACGGGCGGCGCTGCGCCGCATCGACCCCGCCGTGGTCCTGGTCGCCGGCAACACGCCGACGAGCTACGGCGCGGCGCGCGCCGGTCACGCCCAAGGTCTGAGCGTGGGGCATATCGAGGCGGGGCTACGCACCGACAATTCGATGACCCCGTTTCCGGAGGAGTGGCTGCGCAGGGAGATCACGCTCTACGCGCAAATGCACTTCGCTTCGTGCCGGAGCGCGGTATCGAATCTCGTCGCCGACGGCGTCGACATGCACTCGATCTACCATGTAGGTTCTCCCGGCATCGACACGCTGGCCCGCGCACTGCGCGAGGTCGACGCGCCACGTGACCGCGACGAGCCGCGCAGCACGCTCCTGGTGACACTTCACCGCAGCGAAAACTACGACCGCGGCGCGGAGCTGCTTTGCGAGTCGCTGATTCAGCTGTGCAACCTCAATCCGCGCCTGCACGTCGTTTTACCGCTGCACGCCAATGCGCGCATCATCGCGCCGGTGCGGCGCCGCCTTCGGTGGCTGGAGCGTTGCGAGATCACGGGCACGATGCCCTACCGCGATTTCATCGCGGTGGCTCGCAAGGCGGCGCTGATCATCAGCGACTCCGGCGGCATTCAGGAAGAAGCTCCGCATCTGGGCGTGCCTATGGTCGTTCCGCGCATCAACACCGAGCGTCCCGACGCGCTGGCCACCGGCTGGGTGCAGCTGGCCGACCTCCGACGCGGCAACCTGGTGAACGTCGCGACCCAGGCGCTGGCGAAGCCACGGGGACCGGCGTTGCCGATCGACGCCGAAGCGCCGTTCGGCGCCGGCAACGCCGGCGCGCGCATCGTTCGGATCCTGGAGCGGCGCAGCGGCGTGCAGCGCTCCGCGTAGGCAGGGGTTTCTCGGTCGGACCGGGCGCCGTCTTGATTCGCCGCCGATCGCCCGCACGTGTCGGTCATGAACGACATGGTGCAGGTAGTGTGTGCGAACTGCGGTACCCGCAATCGCGTGCCGCGCGAGCGCCTCGATGGCGGCCCTGTGTGCGGCGAGTGCAAGTCGCCGCTGCTGGGCCCTTCGCCGATCGAGCTCGACTCGACGACCTTCGATCGTCACATCGCCGGCAAGTGACCTGCCGGTCGTCGTGGATTTCTGGGCGCCGTGGTGCGGCCCGTGCCGCGCCATGGCACCCGCCTTCGAGCAAGCCGCGGCGCAATTGGCGCCGGGGGTGCGCCTCGCCAAGGTGAACAGCGATGAGGCGCAGGACATCTCCGCGCGCTTCGGCATTCGCGGCATCCCGACGCTTATCGCATTTCGTGACGGCCGCGAAGTGGCGCGCCAGTCGGGCGCGATGCAGCTCCCCGCGCTGCTGAGCTGGATCCGCGCCAACGCGCAGTCCTGAGGGCGCCAGCCCGAGCCTCGCGACCGCCGGTGCGGTATTCGCAGCCGCATTGTTTCCACCCGAGCCGTGAAAGGATCGACGTGAACAAGGAAGCCTTCACCCTAGACAGCACCCGTACCGACGCCCAGCGGCTCGATGCGCTCGCGCCGCAGTCGCGCGAGCGCGATGGCGCCGCCCCGCGCGCGATTCCCGACGACGCGATGGTCATCGTCCCGGTGCGCAACTTCGTCCTTTTCCCTGGCATGGTCGTCCCGCTGGCGGTGGACCGCGAGCGCTCGCGCGCCGCGGTGGCCGAAGCGGTGCGTCAGCAGCGCCCCGTGGGCATCCTGCTGCAGAGCAAGCGCGAGGTCGACCAGCCCGGGCCGGACGACCTGCATTGGGTCGGGAGCACGGCGACCATCCTGCGTTACGTCAACGCCAACGACGGCACGCATCACGCCATCTGCCAGGGCGGACAGCGCTTTCGCGTGCTCCAGTTCCTCGACGGCTATCCGATGACGGTCGCCCGCGTGCAGCTCATCGAGGAGCCGGCGCAGATCACCAGCGAAATCGAAGGCCGCGCGCATAACCTGAAAGAGCGCGCGCTGGAGATCCTGCGCCTGTTGCCGCAGGTTCCGGAGGAGCTTATCGCCGCCCTACAGGGCGTCGAGGGCCCGGCGCGCCTCGCCGATTTCATCGCCGGGGTCATCGATGTCGGCGTCGAGGAAAAGCAGACGCTGCTGGAGATGTTCGACCTGAGGCAGCGTCTCGACAAGCTGCTCGAGATGCTCACGCACCGCATCGAGGTTCTCAAGGTGTCGCGCGAGATCGACGAGCGCACGCGCGAGTCGATCGGCGATCGCAATCGCGAGCACCTGCTGCGCGAGCAGCTCCGCACCATCCAGAAGGAGCTGGGCGAAGGTGACGATACCGTCGCCGAGATTCGCCGAGCTCGACCGTGCGATCACCGAAGCGAAGATGCCCGAGGAAGTCGAGAAGCAGGCGCGCAAGGAACTCAAGCGCCTCGAGCGCATGCCGGAGGGCGCCGGCGAATCCTCGATGGTGCGCACCTATCTCGACTGGCTGATCGAGCTGCCGTGGGCGGCTGATAACGCAACTGAGGCCACGACCGGGATCGAGATCTCCGCCGCGCGTCGCATTCTCGATGACGATCACTACGGCCTGGACAAGATCAAGAAGCGCATCCTCGAGTATCTCGCGGTGCGCAAGCTCAACCCGTCGGGCAAGAGCCCCATCCTGTGCTTCGTTGGCCCGCCCGGCGTGGGCAAGACGTCGCTCGGCCAGAGCATCGCCAAGGCGACCGGCCGCAAGTTCGCACGCGTGAGCCTCGGCGGCGTGCACGACGAGGCCGAGATCCGTGGCCACCGCCGCACGTATATCGGCTCGCTACCCGGCAACATCATCCAGAGCCTGCGCAAGGTCGGTACGCGCAACTGCGTGCTGATGCTCGACGAGGTCGACAAGCTCGGCGCGGGTGGCTTTCACGGCGATCCGTCGTCGGCGCTGCTCGAAGTGCTCGATCCCGAGCAGAACTCGACGTTCCGCGACAACTACCTCGGCGTCCCGTTCGATTTGTCGGGTGTGATGTTCATCTGCACCGCCAACCTGCTCGACACCATTCCCGGGCCGCTGCGCGATCGCATGGAGGTGATCCAGCTGCCGGGCTACACCGCGCAGGAGAAGCTGCAGATCGCGCGCCGTTACCTGGTGCCGCGCCAGCTCCAGGCCACCGGACTCGCTGCCGGGCAGTGCGAGATCGGTGACGACGCGCTGGCGGCGATCATCGACGACTACACGCGCGAGGCCGGCGTTCGAAACCTCGAGCGCGAGATCGGCAAGGTGTTTCGCAACGTCGCGGTGCGCATTGCCGAGGGCCGCGATGAGCACGCGCGCGTCGGCGCGACCGATCTGCACGCCATCCTGGGTGCGCGCATTTTCGAGTCGGAAGTGGCCATGCGCACCGCCATGCCGGGCGTGGCGACGGGCCTCGCCTGGACGCCGGTGGGTGGCGACATCCTGTTCGTCGAGGCGGCGCGCATGCCCGGCGCCGGTAAGCTCATCCTCACCGGACAGCTCGGCGAGGTGATGAAGGAAAGCGCGCAGGCGGCGCTGTCGCTGGTGAAGGCACGTGCCGGCGAGCTTGGCATCGCCCCGGAAACGATCGAGAAGTCCGATATCCACGTGCACGTGCCAGCGGGCGCGACGCCCAAGGACGGGCCGAGCGCGGGCGTTGCGATGTTCGTTGCGCTGGCGTCGCTGCTGACCGGTCGCGCGGTGCGAACCGATGTGGCGATGACCGGCGAAATCAGCCTGCGCGGACTAGTGCTGCCCATCGGCGGCGTCAAGGAAAAGGTCCTGGCCGCGCTGCGCGCCGGGATCAAGACGGTGATGCTGCCCGAGCGCAATCGTCGCGATCTCGAAGACATCCCGGCCGACGCGCGCGAGCAGCTGCATTTCGTGTGGATCGAGCGCGTCGATCAGGCGCTGACCAGCGCGCTATGAAGTAGCGGCCGCTCCAGCGCGGGTATCGCAGGCGCCCGACGGCGCAGGTGACGAGCGGCGGCGGCTGCGAACCGCCTCGACCTCGTTGCCCGCTGTGAGCGTCGAGGAAAGCGCTGCGCGCCGCTTGCGACGGATGCCTACATGAACGTAGGATGGCCCGGATCCGCAATCCGTCCGGCAGCCATCCCGTCCATGTCCACCGAGAACACCGCGCACGCCGCGGCGAAAGTCACGGCGGCAGCGAAGCCCACGCCACCGCGCGACGCCGCGCTCGCGGGCGCCGCGGCGTTCGCCAGTCGCTTTCCCCACGTGCTCTGCCTCGACGATTTCGAGGACGCGGCGCGGCGGCATCTGCCCAGGCCGATATTCGGCTACGTCGCCGGTGCCGTGGAGACCAACAGCTCGCTCGAGGACAACCGCGACCGCGTTCCGGGAATTCGGCTTCGTGCCCAAGGTGCTGGTCGACGTTTCCAGGCGCTCGCAGCAGACGACTCTTTTCGGCAAGACGTACGCGTCGCCCTTCGGGTTCTCGCCGATGGGTATCACCGCCTTGTTCGCCTATCGCGGCGACCTCGTGATGGCGCGTGCCGCCGCCGAAGCCAACATCCCGATGATCATGAGCGGATCCTCGCTGATCCGGCTCGAGGAGGTGGCGCGAACAGTCGCCGGGGACCTGGTTCCAGGCGTACGTGCCCGGCGACGTCGCGCGCATCACCGCATTGATCGAGCGCGTGGCCCGCGCCGGATTCGAGACGCTGGTGCTCACCGTCGATTCGCAGGTCGCCGGCAATCGCGAGAACAACGTGCGCTCGGGTTTCTCGACGCCGATGCGTCCCAGCGTGCGTCTGGCATGGGACGGAATCACGCGCCCGAGGTGGCTGTTCGGCACCTTCCTGCGCACGCTCTTGCGCCATGGCATGCCGCATTTCGAGAACAATGATGCGACTCGCGGTCCACCGATTCTTTCGCCGGACGTGGTGCGCGACTACTCCGATCGCGGCGAGCTCTCCTGGTCGCATTTCGAACTGATCCGACGGATCTGGCCGGGCACGCTGGTGATCAAGGGCGTGCTCGACGCCGAGGATGCGCGCATCGCGCGCGAGGCAGGCGTCCAGGGAATCATCGTCTCCAACCACGGCGGGCGACAGCTCGACGGCGCGGTATCGCCGCTTCGCGTGCTGCCGCAGATCGTCGCGGCGTGTCCCGACATTCCCATCATGATGGATTGCGGCGTGCGACGCGGCACCGACGTGCTCAAGGCGCTGGCGCTCGGCGCGAAGTTCGTCTTCGTCGCGCGCCCGTTCGGGTACGCCGCCGCGGTCGGCGGCGAGGATGGCGTTCGCCACGCCATCCGGTTGCTGACGAGCGAGATCCATCGCGACATGGCGATGCTCGGGATCACGCGTCCTCGACGAGCTCAATCCGCGATGGCTGGCTCGGCTCGACAGGTCCGGCGTAATGGCGGCGCTGGTACGGGTCGGGGTCGTCATGAGCGGGCAGCGGTGCGAACTGCTCGATGGTGCGTCCAATGAAAGGAGCATCGATGGAGAAGCGACCACTCGGCCGCTCGGGGTATCGCGTCGCGCCGCTTGCATTCGGCGGCAACGTCTTCGGCTGGACCGTCGACGAACCGACGTCTTTCCGGCTGCTCGACGCCTTCGTCGATGCCGGCTTCAACCTGGTCGACACGGCGGACTCGTACTCGCGCTGGGCAGCCGGACACGTCGGCGGCGAATCCGAGACGATCATCGGCCGATGGATCGCCAGGCGCGGACGCCACGACGACGTGATCATCGCGACCAAGGTCGGCTCCGACATGGGGCTGGGGTACAAGTGCCTGCGCCGCGACTACATCATGCAGGCGGTGGAGCAGTCGCTGCGACGTTTGCAGGTCGACGCGCTCGACCTTTACCAGTCGCACTGGGACGATGCGACGACGCCGCTCGACGAGACGCTCGATGCCTACGCGCGGCTGGTCGAGCAGGGCAAGGTCAAGGCCATCGGCGCGTCGAACCTGAGCGCGGCGCGGCTCTCCGGAAGCGCTCGGCATCAGTGCCGCGAAGGGCTATCCGCGCTACGAGACGATGCAGCCGCTCTACAACCTCAGCGATCGCGACACGTACGAAGGTCCGCTGCAGGAGGTCTGCATCCGCGAGGGCATCGGCGTCATCACCTATTTTTCGCTGGCGGCGGGCTTCCTGACCGGAAAGTACCGCTCCAAGGCCGACTTCTCCAAGAGCCCGCGCGGACAAGGGATGGAGAAGTACTTGAATCCGCGTGGCGAGCGCATTCTCGCGGCGCTCGACCAGGTCTCGCAACGTCTGGAGGCGACGCCCGCGCGCGTCGCGCTGGCGTGGGTGATGGGGCGACCGGGCGTGACCGCGGCGATCGCGAGCGCGACGTCGCTGCAGCAGTTCGACGAGCTCGTCGCCGCGGCGCGGCTCGAGCTCGACGACGATGCGGTGCGCGCGCTCGACGCGGCGAGCGCGAAACAGGCGGCCGCGTAGCGACGCGCCGCGGTTCAGAGCTGCGGGCCCAGCAGGCGCGCCGCGTAACCCCACAGCTTTTCGGTCAAGGGTCGATCCAGCCACTCGGCGTGCGTGACGCGCCGCGAGCGCGCCAGGTCCTGCTCGAAAATCTCGATCTGCCGCGCAGCGAACGGCTCGTCGTAGATGTTGAGATTCTCCTCGTCGTTGAGCCGGAACGAACGGTCGTCGAAGTTGGTCGACCCCACCGACACCATGAAGCCGTCGACGATCATGACCTTGCAGTGGAACATGGTCGGCTGGAACTCGTAGATCTGCACGCCGGCTTCGAGCAGGTCGCCCCAGCTCGCGCGCGAGGCGTGGCGCACCGTCTCGGTGTCGTTGTGCTTGCCGGGGACGATGATTCGAACGCGCACGCCGCGCTTGATGGCGTCGACGATCACGTCGCGCGAGAGCTCGTCCGGCACGAAATACGCCATCTCGAGGTCGATCGACTTCTCGGCCGCGGTGAGCGCGAGCAGGTACATGAGCTCCATGCTCTCGCTTCCGCCCGACGGCGAGCTCGCGAACACCTGCGCCTTGCCTGTGCCCGACGGACGCGAGCGGCGGGAAAGTACGCGTCTCCGTGCGAGCACGTCCCCCGTCGCCTTGACCCAGTTGTCCGAAAACACCGACTGCATCTGCGCGACGACCGGTCCCTCCACGCGGAAATGCGTGTCGCGCCAGTGATCCGGATCCTGCGCATTGCCCGTCCATTCCGGGCGCGATGCCGACTCCGCCGGTGAATCCGACGTGGCCGTCGACGACCAGGATCTTGCGGTGCGTCCGGTTGTTGAGCTTGTCGAGGTTGTACCAGCGCGGCTCGTGGAAGCGCTTGATGTGCACTCCGGCGGATTCCATTTCATCGAGCAGCGCCTTGTCCATTTTTCCGCTGCCCAGCCAATCGAGCAGGACCTGGACCTTGACGCCGGCGCGCGCTCGCTCGGACAGCGCGTCGGCGAATTCCTTGCCGATCGCACCCGACCAGTAGATGTAGGTCTCGAAATTGATCGTCTTGCGCGCATGCCTGATCGCATCGAGCATCGGCGGAAAGATCTGGTCGCCGTTCACAAGGACCTCGAAGCGGTTGCCGTCGAGGATCGCCGGTCCGAGCAGGACGCCCATCGTGCGCAGGAACTGCGCGTCGCGCACCGCGTAGAGGTGCGCGAACTTCTGCTTGACGCGCTTTTCGCCGGTCGTCAGGTTGACGAACAGCAGCACCGCCGCCAGCGTTGCAACGACGCTGACGACGACCGTCACGATAAGGGTGCGCGTGGATGTGTGCGCGCGGGTGTGCTTGAAGAGGCGGCGGTGGGACGAAGGCATCGCGATAGGCGCATGGCGGCTGGCGCGCGATTATCGCATCCGCCGTCGCGTTGGCGCAGCGCCTCGCGATCAGGGGCTGGGCGCGAGGCCCGCTAGGGAATCGTCACCCCGAAGGTGACGAGCGCGCCGGCGGTGCCGAAAAGGACCAGTTCCGAGCAGAAGCGGCTGATGCAATAACCCACGGAAGGGACGATCACCGGCGCAAAGCCGGAACTGTTCAGAGGTATCTTGTTCTGATACTCGCCGCTGTAGCCGTGCACGATTCCGGCCGAGATCTTGAAGTACATCTGCTGCAGCGAGTCGAACGGCCGGAAGCGAAATCCGCCGTAGACATATTGCGACGACTGGCCGAACGAGTTGTCGAAGACCGACGCGCCGACCAGCCACTGCTCGGTGATGTTCCACTCGCCGAGGATGAGGTGCTGGTGGTCGTCGTGCGCGGGATCGGAATTGAAGTGCGTCGTCCAGAGGCTCGTTTCGAGATAAAAACGGTCGGTGCGCCACGGCTCGGGGGCGTCCCATGCGCTCCAGTACGAAGTGGGAGAGGATTCGCCGGATCGGCAGCGGCCGTTCGGCGTTCTGCGAGTGGACGAGGCCCGACACCGTGCCCGATGCGATCACGACCAGCAGCGCGATGAATCGACTCCATCGGGCCGCCGGCGGGCGAGTCAATCCTGGAAGCGTGAGTGGGGAAATGGGAGGGCTTTCGGAAGGAATCGGACGATCAGCGCTTTCCGGGGCGCTGAGGCGAGTGGATGCGCGGTGATCTACCCGGCACAAGTTGATTGTGCGCTCTTTGTACGCAAGCGCACAAATAAAATTCGCCGACGTCCGAAGCCGCGGCCCGTGACCTCCGCGCGATGACTATCCCGACGCGGTTGGCAAGACGTACTTCGCTCACCGCCCGCACACCGCGCCACGTGCAGTGGCGCGGAGCGATGCAGGCGGTGATCTTCCTACAAGGTCGAGTATACCCGACCGCCGCTTCGATGTCGGGTCCAAGACCCGGACCGATCGCGACGTGACTCATCCTGACGGGGTTTGCGCTACGTGCTGCGCAGACTCCGCGCGCGGTACTCGCGCCATATGAGCCACAGGATCACGACATCGACGACGGTGAAACAGATCAGCGTGATCGAATGCGTATGCGCGATGCGGTAGAGCTGGTAGACGATGAAGACGGCGATGAAGGACATCCCCACCGGGAACGCCCAGAGCTTTTCGCGCCAGAGCGCATAGACGAGAAACAGCTTCACGATCCCGTGGCTGATCAGGTACGCGCTGGCGAAGCTCTTGGTTCCGGTCGACAGGGCGTCGGCCGCGTGCCGCACCGTGTTCGCCAGCCATGCGTCGGGGTCGTCGGCGAGCTCGCGCGCGGTGAGAAAGGTCACCAGGTTGTTGATCGATCGCAACGGCACGAACAGCAGCGCGATGCCGGCGAAGGCCTGCAGCAGCCCGTCGAGGCCCTTGATGAGGATCGCGACCTCGAAGAGCCGGTGCAATCGTGTCGCGCGTCGTGCTTGATCCATCGAGCGTTGGAGGCTTCTCGGGAACGCGATCGCGTCAGGGCCTGAAACGACAAGGCCGACGGGCGAACCGTCGGCCTTGGATTGCTTGGTGGAGACGATGAGGATCGAACTCACGACCTCCGCATTGCGAACGCGGCGCTCTCCCAGCTGAGCTACGTCCCCTATGGGGCATGATTATACCGTACCCCTAGCCCGGGCGCACCGGGGCGGTTCCCATCGCCGCGCGCCCTTGCGCGCCGCCGTCGGCGGCCCCAATATGCCCAGTTGGCGCTGTAAGCGCGCCCGCCGTTGCGCCGACGAATCATCGGGACAGTCCAAACCATGAACCATCTCATCATGTTGCTCCAGCAGTACGGTCTGGGGCTCATTTTCGTCAACGTGCTCGCGCTGCAGGCGGGGCTTCCGGTGCCGGCGTATCCGGTGCTCATCGTCGCCGGCGCCTACGCCGCGATGGGTGGCAGCCCGTTGTGGCAGCTCGTCGCCGTCGGCGTCGCCGCCGCGCTCGTCGCCGACACCGGCTGGTACCTGGCCGGACGGCGCTTCGGGGTGTCGATACTTCGCACGCTGTGCCGCGTCTCGCTCTCGCCCGATGGCTGCGTGCGCCAGACCGAAACGATCTTCGAGCGCTTCGGGCCGGCGTCGATGCTGGTCGCCAAGTTCGTTCCCGGATTTGCGTCGGTGGCCACCGCGATGGCGGGCGCGGTCCGGCTGCGTTATGCGCTGTTCGTCCTGTTCGACGCGATCGGCGCGGCGCTGTGGGTGAGCGTGGGCGTGGCGCTCGGCTACCTGTTCCGCGACGCCATCGACGACGCGATGAACACGCTCAAGTCGCTCGGCCAGGCCGGCCTGGTCCTGGTGATCGCCGGCTTCACGGTGTGGGCGCTGGTCAAGTGGTATCGGCGCCGCATGTTCGTGAAGAAGCTGCGCATGGACCGCGTCTCGGTCGACGAGCTTCGCATGCTCATCGACGACAACAAGATCAATGCCATCGTCGACGTGCGCTCGCCGCTGACTCAGGCGGCGACCGGGCGCATCCCCGGCGCGCGCACCATCGACATGCAAAAGATCCGCGAGAGCTTCGGCAGCGTCCCGGCCGACGGCGAGGTCGTCGTCTATTGCGCGTGCCCCAACGAAGCGACCGCGGTGAAAGTCGCGCAGTCGCTGCGCAAGCTCGGCTACAAGCGCATCCGGCCGCTTCACGGCGGAATCGACGCGTGGATCGCGGCGGGCCTGGCGGTGGAGCACTAGTCGCGTCTCGAAGGATTGGCCGCGCGCATTACGTGCTAGATTCGGCGACAGCGCTTCGAGGAGGCCGCATGGGCAAGAACATCATCCAGACCGGCGCCGCGCCCGCGGCGATCGGCCCGTATTCGCAGGCGGTGCGCACCGGGAACACGGTGTACCTGTCGGGTCAGATCGGTCTCGATCCCGCCACGGGCAACCTGCGCGACGGCGTGCAGGCGCAGGCGCGACAGGTCGTCGCCAACCTGCGCGCGGTCGCCGAGGCGGCCGGTGGCACGCTCGACGACATCGTCAAGATGACGCTGCTGCTCGCCGACATGAACGACTTCACGACGGTCAACGAAATACTCGCGTCGAGCTTCACGCCACCCTACCCGGCGCGCGCGACCTACCAGGTCGCCGCGCTGCCCAAGGGCGCGCGCGTCGAGATCGAAGGCGTGATGATCGTGCAGCCCACCGGCGGTCAGCCGCGGCGGGTGGTCGCCCGATGTTCGACGACAGCAAGGGTCAGTAGCGCCGGATACGCAACACCTAAGGTGGCGGCGAAAAAACCGGCCAGCGACGCGGCGAAAGCCGGCAACACCATCGAGGACAAGCTGGCGCGCATCGGCATCGCGCGCGCGCAGGATCTCGTCCTTCATCTGCCGCTGCGCTACGAGGACCGCACGCAGGTCGTCGCCCTCGACGCGCTGGCCGCCGGGCAGACCGCGCAGGTCGAGGCAACCGTCGTCAACACCGAGATCCAGTATCGCGGACGCCGCCAGCTCGTCTGCCTGCTCGAGCAGGGCGATGCGCAGCTGGTGCTTCGCTTTTTCCATTTCTACCCGAATCACCAGAAGTCGCTCGCCGCGGGCCGGCGGGTCCGCGCCTTCGGCGAAGTGCGCGAGGGGCTTTTCGGGCTCGAGATGGTGCATCCGGCGTTTCACGTCGTCTCGCCCGATCAGCCGCTGCCGAGCACGCTGACTCCGGTGTATCCCACCACCGCGGGCCTGGCGCAGGACACGTTGCGCAAGCGCGTGCTCAACGCGCTCTCCGCCGATCCGGCGCTGCTCGCCGAAACGCTGCCGCCATGGACGCGCGAGCCGCGGCGCCTGTGGGGATTCGCGCAGGCGGTGCGCTACCTGCACGAGCCGCCGACCGATGCCGCGCAATCCGCGCTCGACGAGCGCACGCACCCGGCGTGGACGCGGCTCAAGTTCGACGAGCTCCTGGCGCAGCAGTTGTCGCTGAAAATGCATCGACGGGCGCGTGCCCGGCGCAAGGCGCCGCGTCTGGGCGGCGACGGGACGCTCACCCAGGCGCTGATGCAGCGCCTTCCCTTCGCGCTCACCCGCGCCCAGTCGCGCGTCATCGGCGAGATCAGGCGCGACCTCGCACGCGGCATACCGATGCAGCGCCTGCTGCAGGGCGACGTCGGCAGCGGCAAGACCATCGTCGCCGCGCTCGCGGCGCTGCAGGCGATCGAGTCGGGCTTCCAGGTGGTGTTCATGGCGCCCACCGAAATCCTGGTCGAGCAGCACTATCGGAAGTTGCTGGCCTGGCTCGACGGATTGCCGATCGACATCGCGTGGATGTCGGGCGGCCTGCCGGCGAAGGAGCGCAGGAAGGCGCTCGAAGCGGTGCAGAGCGGCGCGGCGCATCTCGCCGTCGGCACGCACGCACTTTTCCAGGAGGCGGTCACGGTGCCGAAGCTCGGGCTCGCCATCGTCGACGAGCAGCATCGCTTCGGCGTCGCGCAGCGCCTCGCGCTGCGGCAAAAGGGCATCGGCGACGCGCACCAGCTGATGATGAGCGCGACGCCGATCCCGCGCACGCTGGCGATGAGCTTCTACGCCGACCTCGACGTGTCGGTGATCGACCAGATGCCGCCAGGACGCACTCCGGTGGTCACGCGCCTGGTGAGCCAGCGGCGCCGAGCCGAGATCGTCGAGCGCGTGCGCAAGCTGGCGGCCGGCGGGCGCCAGGTGTACTGGGTGTGCCCGCTGATCGAGGAATCGGAAAAGCTCGAGCTGCAGACCGCGGTCGCGCTGCACGGCGAGCTGACCGCGGCGCTTCCGCTCTCGAAAGTCGGATTGCTGCACGGGCGCATGAAGCCGAAGCGAAAAATCGGAGGTCATGGACGGCTTCGTCAAAGGCGAGGTCGACGTGCTGGTGGCGACCACCGTGATCGAGGTCGGCGTCGACGTGCCGAACGCCTCGCTCATGGTGATCGAGCACGCCGAGCGCTTCGGCCTCGCGCAGCTGCATCAGCTGCGTGGGCGCGTCGGCCGGGGCGCGGACGAGAGCGTGTGCGTGCTGCTCTTCGAGGAGCCGATGTCGGATCTCGCCAAGGCGCGGCTCAAGGTCATCTACGAGCACAGCGACGGCTTCGAGATCGCGCGCCAGGACCTGCTGATCCGCGGGCCCGGCGAATTCCTGGGAGCGCGGCAATCGGGCGTGCCGCTGCTGCGCTTCGCCGACCTCGATCGCGACGTGAAGCTCATCGAGCAGGCGCGCGACGCCGCCGACGAGCTGCTGCGCCGCGAGCCCGAAGCCGCGAGGGCGCACCTCGAGCGCTGGCTCGGCGGCCGCCAGGAGTTCTTCAAGGCCTAGCGCCGCTAGGAACAGCCCTTTTGCGGTACACTATCAGGGACTTACACAGCCCACCTCGCTCACCTTTCGCGAGCCGCCAGCCGCCGCCAGCGATGCCTATCTACGCCCTCGGCCTCAACCACACGACCGCCCCGCTCGAAGTTCGCGAGCAGGTCGTGTTCCAGCTCGAGACGCTGGGACAGGCGCTGCGCGACCTCGTCGGCAAGCAGCGCGCCAAGGAAGCGGCGATCCTGTCGACCTGCAACCGTACCGAGGTGTACTTCAACGGCACCGATGCGGGCCCGGTCGGCGACTGGCTCGCCGATTTCCATCACGTGCCGAAGTCCGCGCTGTCGCCGCACCTCTACACGCTGCCGCAGGAAAAAGCCGTCGCGCACGCGTTTCGCGTCGCCAGCGGCCTCGATTCGATGGTGCTCGGCGAGCCGCAGATCCTGGGGCAGATGAAGCACGCGGTGAAGACCGCCGAAGCCGCCGGCTCGATCGGGCTCGTGCTGCAGCGGCTGTTCCAGCGCACCTTTGCGGTCGCCAAGGACGTGCGCAGCAGCACCGATATCGGCAGCGCGTCGATCTCGATGGCGGCCGCGGCGGTGAAGCTCGCCGAGCGCATTTTTCCTTCGATCGCCGAGCAGCGCGTGCTGCTGGTGGGCGCCGGCGAGATGATCGACCTCGCCGCCACGCACTTCGCGGGCAGGAAGCCGCGCTCGATCACGGTGGCCAACCGCACGCTCGAGCGCGGCGCGCAGCTCGCCTCGCGCTTCGGCGCCGACGCGATCACGCTCGCCGAGCTGCCGGATCGGCTGTCCGGCTTCGACATCATCGTCACCTCGACGGCGAGCTCGCTGCCGATCCTGGGCAAGGGGATGCTCGAGCGCGCGATCAAGGCGCGGCGTCACGCGCCGATGTTCATCGTCGACCTCGCGGTGCCGCGCGACGTCGAGCCGGAGGCGGCCGAGCTCGACGACGTGTTTCTCTACACCGTCGACGACCTCGCCAACATCGTCAAGGACAACCTGCAGGTGCGCGTCGAGGCGGTGCGCGAAGCCGAGTCGCTGATCACCGACCAGGTGCGCAATTTCCTGCAATGGCTGGAAGGGCGCACCGTCGTGCCGACCATCACCGCGCTGCACGGCCATCACGACCAGATGCGCGCCGCCGAGCTCGAGCGCGCCCGGCGCCTGCTGGCGGGCGGAACGCCGCCCGACCAGGTGCTCGAGCAGCTTGCGCGCGGCCTGACCAACAAGTTCCTGCACGCGCCGACGCAGGCGCTCAACCAGGCGGGCGAGGTCGAGCGCGCCGAGCTCCTGCTGCTGATCCACCGCGTCTATCAGCTTTCCGATGGCTCTGAGGGCGATTAGCTGACGCATCGGTCTTTACCGCGGCACGCATCGTCGCGCGCCGTGACACGAACCAATGCGTCATCATGAAACCGTCACTCGCCCACAAGCTCACCCAACTCGCCGCCCGCCTGCACGAGCTCGACTCCGCTGCTGGCGGCCGAAGACGTCACGCGCGACCTCGACCGCTTTCGCGCGCTCTCGCGCGAGCACGCCGAGATCTCGCCGGTCGTGATGCTCTATCGCGACTGGCGAAAGCGCGGACGGCGATCTCGCGCGCCGCGCAGGAGATGCAGGCCGACGCCGACGATGCGCGCCTTCGCGGACGACGAGGTCAACGGCCGCGCAGCGCGCGCATGGAGGCGCTGGAAGCCGAGCTGCAAAGCGTGCTGCTGCCGCGCGATCCCGAACGACGAGCGCAACATCTTCCTCGAGATCCGCGCCGGCACCGGCGGCGACGAGTCGGCGCTGTTCGCGGGCGATCTGTTTCGCATGTACATGCGCTTCGCCGAGCGCAACAAGTGGAAGGTCGAGATCGTCTCCGAGAGCCTCGGCGACATGGGCGGCTACAAGGAAATCATCGCCCGCATCGCCGGCACCGACGTGTATTCCAGGCTCAAGTTCGAGTCGGGCGGCCACCGCGTGCAGCGCGTTCCGGCCACCGAGTCGCAGGGGCGCATCCACACCTCGGCGTGCACGGTGGCGGTGCTGCCGGAGGCCGATCCGATCGCCGACATCACCATCAACCCCGCCGACATCCGCATCGACACCTTTCGCGCGTCGGGCGCGGGTGGGCAGCACGTCAACAAGACCGACTCCGCGGTGCGCATCACGCACCTGCCCACCGGGCTGGTCGTCGAATGCCAGGACGATCGCTCGCAGCACCGCAACCGCGCGCAAGCGATGTCGGTGCTCGCCTCGCGCCTGCTCGACCGCGAGCGCCAGGAGCGCGCAGCAGAAGGAAGCGGCGACGCGCAAGAGCCTGATCGGCAGCGGCGATCGCAGCGAGCGCATCCGCACCTACAATTTCCCGCAGGGCCGCATCACCGACCATCGGATCAATCTCACGCTCTACAAGATCGACGCGATCATGGACGGCGATCTGTTCGAGCTGACGCAGGCGCTGGCGCAGGAATTCCAGGCCGAGCAGCTGGCGGCGCTGGGCGAAGAGAAGTAGGGCAGGGACCGCCACGTCCTGTCATCCCGACGAGCGAACGCGAGGAGGGATCCGCTTGCGCGTCTACACCGTCTCCGCCGCGCTCGCGAGCAGCGGCCTGATTCCCGTCGACGCGCGCGTGCTGCTCCGGCACGTGCTCGGCTGCGACCGGAGCTGGATCGCGGCGCACATGGACGCACCACTCGATGCGTCGCAGCGCGCAGCCTTCGAGGCGCTCGCGAAGCGCCGGCGCGACGGCGAGCCGGTTGCGTATCTCATCGGCCGCCGCGAGTTCTACGGGCTCGACATCGAAGTCACGCCGGACGTGCTGATCCCGCGTCCCGAGACCGAACTGCTGGTCGAGGTCGCGCTCGAGCACGGCGCGCCCGACACGGTGCTCGACGTGCTCGATCTCGGCACCGGCTCCGGCGCGATTGCGCTGGCGATCGCGCACGAGCGGCCGGGCTGGCGCGTGACGGGCGTCGACATCTCACCGGCAGCGCTCGCGGTCGCGCGGCGCAATGCTGCGCGCCTGCGCTATCGCCAATGTCGAGTGGGTGCTTTCGGATTGGTACGAGGCTCTGGGTGATCGTCGCTTCGATCTGATCGTGGCGAATCCGCCGTATGTCGCGTCGGGCGACGAGCATCTCACGCAGGGGGATTTGAGGTTCGAGCCGAGAGGGGCGTTGGAGGCGGGGATGGAGGGGATGAATGCGATTCGGACGATTGTCGCGAGAGTGAAGACACGGCTTTGCGATGGCGGAAGATTGGTGCTGGAGCACGGCTACGATCAGGCGCGGCGCGTGCAAGCTTTGTTGACTGACGCGGGCTTCGATCAGATCGCAACGCGACGCGATCTCGCCGGGATCGAGCGCGTGACGTGCGGGCGGGTTAGCGTCTGACGCTAGCCGCGCGACGCTCCCGTACCTCAGTTCACCGCAATGTTGGCGTCGCGAATGACGCGGCTCCACTTCACGCGCTCGCGCTTGGCGTGCTCGGCAAAGGCTTCCGGGGTGCCCCCCACCGCTTCCGCGCCTTGATCGGCGAGCTTCTGGCGTACTTCCGGTACCGCGAGGATCGCGTTGATCTCCCGATTGAGGCGCGCGACCACTTCGCGCGGCGTACCCGCCGGAGCGGCGATCCCGCTCCACGACAGCGATTCGTAGCCGACGACACCTGACTCGGCGATCGTGGGAACGTCGGGCAACGCGCTCGAGCGGTTGAGGCCGGTGACCGCAAGCGCGCGCACCGTACCGGCCTGAATGTGCGGCATGGCGCCGGGCATGTTCTCGAACATCATCGATACACGTCCAGTAATGATGTCGGGCATCGCCAGAGCGCTGCCCTTGTAGGGAACGTGGAGCAGATCGACCCCGGTCATGATCTTGAATAGCTCCCCCGACATGTGCGTCGAGGAGCCGGCCCCCGAGGACGCGAACGTCAACTGGCCGGGCGAGCGCTTGGTCGCCGCGATGAGGTCCGCAACGCTACGCAGCGGTGAATCGTTGGCGACGATGAGGACGTTGGTGATCGAGGCGATGAACACCACGGGTTCGAAGTCCTTCGCCGCGTCGTACGTCATGCTCTTGTAGAGGGCGTTATTGATGGCCATGACGCCGGTGGTTGCCATCAACAGCGTGTAGCCGTCGGGAGTCGAGCGTGCGACGGCTTCAGCGCCGATGTTGCCGGCGGCTCCCGGGCGATTCTCGATCACCACGGGCTGTCCAACGGCAGCGGAAAGGCGCTCGCCGATCAGCCGCGCGAAGATGTCGGTCGATCCGCCCGGCGCGAACGGCACGATGATGCGCACCGGCCGGTTCGGATACCGTTCCTGTGCCGCCGCGCCGCCGATGCAAATCACCAGCGCAACGAGTAGGGCGAGGGCCTTGTTCATCGTGTCGGCGTCGAGCGAAAGCGCAGTATTTCGGATTGCGCTGTCGAGGTCAAATGGCTAGCCGGCAAAGAACCTCCAGTGCCCCTCGGAGACGACTTCGACGACGCCATCGACCACCTTGATTGCGGTCTGGTCGTCGATTGCGTAGGCCGGACCTCCGATGCCGGCCGCCCATTTTTCTGCGCCGGCCATTGAGTTCTCCGGCATGTCCGGCTGGTCCAGATGCGGGAAGATCGAGAAGTCGACGACGCCCAGCGTCATGTCGTCACCGGTGATGGACGGCTTCGACTCGACGAAGTCCTCTCCGACACGGGGAGTCATCACCATGCTCCCGGCGCTCAGCCCGATCCAGACGGTTTCGTCCAGCGACGGCAACAGTTCCGCGAGGCCGGACTGCCGCATCCAGTGACACAGATACATGGCGTCGCCGCCGTTCACCAACAGGGCGTCCACATCACGAACCCATGGGACCCAGCGCTCTCGACCGATGCTGGGCAGCGCGGTGAGTTCCAGCACGCCCAAGGACTTCCACCCCAACTCGGTCATGGGACATCGTGGTTCTCGTCCGCTGATGAACCGCCATGCTCGCTCAGGACTGACTCGGGGATGCCCATATCCCGCCGTGGGAATGCACAGGGCGCTGGCGTCGGCGATCGGTTTGCCCAGGAGATTGACCAGCGCCTCTTGGATGCTCGCATTCTTGATGCCTGCGGAAGTAAGAAGAAATTTCATGACGTCTCCGGCTCGAGGCGCTCATCGATCCGGCAACTTCACCCCCCGCTGCCTGCAACGAGCTCTGTATCAGAATCATGTCGCTGTCCGTCAACGGTCGATCCGCCACCTTCGGCGTCACGCACTCGAAGCTCGCTGCATCGTTGACGTCGCCTGAACCCTTGTAGCGAGCCTGCGCCGGATACGCGCACACCGGCCGCTGCCGCGTCACCTTGCCGTCCTCGACGCGCGCGGCGATGATCCAATCCGGCGCGACGCCCTGCTCGACCCACTTCATCAGCGCGCCGACGACGTGATGGTCTGCGTCTCGCAGCGCGGCCGGCGGCTCCGACGCGCCGCCGCCGATGTGGCGCGGACCCGCGCCGCTCAGCGAGCAGTGCCCCATCCCGGGCACCATGAACAGCCGATGGTACTGGCGGACCTTCTCGAGCAGCGGCTCGGCCGACGCCGCGACATCCTGCGGCGTCAGCGCATCGATCGCGCGGTCGAAGTCGGCCTTCGGCAGATTGCGGAAGCGCTCGAACTGGGTGAGCGCATACAGGTAGTCGATCGAGCCGTCGGGCGTCACGACGGGATCGTTCCAGCCGTGGAAGTGCAGCAACTTGCCGCCGCGGCTCGTGAACGCGGTGATGTCCGGGCTCGGCGCCGCGGTGAACGGCGTGAGCTTCGCTTTCGCTTCGTCGTAGACGCTGGAAAAGTTCAGCTGCCCGCCGCCAGTCGAATCCCGGCGTGTTGCGCGAGTAGACGAAGTGCTCGATGAAAAGGCCGTACCCGCCGTTGTCTGCGAACAGCGGAATCCAGTCCGTCTCCGAGCCGAGCTTCGCGCCCGGGTAGCGCTGCACGCCCGACTCGGTGCGCGTGCCGCCGTACATCGCCTTGACGACAGCCAGCTCGGCGGCGGTGAGCGAGTTGTCGCCCGACGGCCCGAGCGTATCGATGTCGAAGACGCACGCGCGCGGGTTGGTGATCTGGCCGTCGACGAGGCCGTCCATCGCGTCGCATTTGTCGAGGATGCGCTTGGTGATCAGCGCGCGCTTGGCGTCGCTCAGCACCGGCGGTTTGCCGACTTCCGGAACCTGCTGCTTGCCGGTCCAGAGCAGCCAGAACAGCAGGTCGGGGTAGAACATCGAAGGCGCGCCGGCGGCGATGCCGTCGAAGAGCTCGGGATAGTTCTGCGCCATCATCATTGCCTGGCGCCCGCCGTTCGAGCAGCCCTCGAAGTACGAATAGCGCACGGGCTTGTCGTAGTACGTTGCGCTCAACGCCTTGGCCGCTGTCGCCACCGAGTAATGCGCGCGCAGCCCCCAGTCCTTCACCTTCTCCGGATGATTGACGGTCCACGCGGGCGATTCGCCGCCGTCGTGTCCCATGTTGCTGCCTGCCGTCACGAACCCGTCGCCGATGTCCTGCGCGAGCAGCGCGTAGGGAACTCCGCCCGCGTAGCCGCCGGTGCCGTCGACCTTGAGCCGGCCGGTCCACTTGTCCGCCGCCGGCAGCCAGACCTCGAACTTGATCTCGGAGTCCGCCGACGGACGCGCCACCCCTTCGACGCGGCAGAAGGGAACGCCGACCTTCGCGCCGCCGATCGTCGACGGCGCGCCGACCAGCGTCGCCGAGGTGATCGTCGTGGCTTCGGGCTTGACCGCGGTCAGGCCGGCGCAATCCGAGGCCGCATGGGCGCTGGCCGCGAGACTGACGACGGCGGCTGCGGTGATCAGCCGCGGGAGGGTACTGCCAGCAATAGTACAAAGCCTAGCTTGCTGCTTAGCATGCACGACTTTTCCTCCCTTCATTCGGTCTACGATATTACACGGTCTCATCGCGACGCATGGGCGGTCTGAAGCTGCCCGAGCGACGATCGTAAGTGCGGGTCGTGCGATGCGAGTGCTCTCGCACGCGAACGTGTGCACAATCGATCCGGGACGACGGATGCCAGCTCGCGCAGCCGAGGATCAGCGTAACGAGTATCTCGCCCGACGAACGATCAGCTGAGCGTCGTCTCTGCGCGGCGCTCGCTTTCGCTGCTCTTGCTGTTCGGTTCGCGCAGCAGCCCGAGCGCGCTCCCGAGCCCGCGCCGGCGACCGTCCCCGCCGCACCGCCGCCCGCACCGCCCAAGCCGCCAGCCGCGATACCGCCGCCGGCGGTGAGCACGGCACCCGCCACGCAACAGCGTGGCCGCATCTCGATGTACGGCGCCGATTTCGCGGGCAAGAAAACCGCCAGCGGCGAGCCCTTCGATCCGGCCGCGATGACAATGGCGCATCGAACGCTTCCATTCGGAACGCGCGTACGCGTCACGAATCTCGAGAACCAACGCAGCGTCGAGCTCGTGGTGAACGATCGCGGCCCGTTTGTAGCCGGGCGAATCGCCGATCTGTCCGATGCGGCGGGCCGCCGCATCGGGATGGCCAAAGAGGGTGTGGTGGAGGCCGTCCTGGAAATTTTGCCGCCGGGCACCGGGTCGGGGGCGCAAGCGAAGTAGGCGCGCACGCCGCTTTGCTCATCGACATCCGCCCGCTGCGTCACGACGCGGCGTTTCGACTGCTCTTCGCGGCCAGTTCGTTCCGCGCTCGGAAACATGGTCAGCGCTGCGCCCCGCCTGGTGCGTCAGTCCACTTTGGCGCCGGAGTCCTTCACGACCTTCCGCCACTTCGCATAGTCGCGCTCGATCAAAGCCGCAAACTCCTGTGGTGACCCGCCCACCGGGCCGCCGCCTTCCGCCGCGAATTTTTCGCGTACGTCCGGCATGGTGAGGATCTTGTTCACTTCCGCGTTGATCCTCGCAATGACATTGGTCGGGGTTCGCGCCGGCGCAACCAGGCCGTACCAGGTGTTTGCATCGAAGTCGCTGTATCCCGCCTCGGCGACTGTAGGCACGTCGGGCAACGACCGGACTCGCGCCGCTGACGTAACCGCGAGACCGCGTACGGTTCCTCCCTTGATTTGCGCAAGGGCGCTCGGCACCGATGCCATGAACGACTGAACCTGGCCACCGATGAGATCGGTCATCGCCTGAGCAGCGCCCTTGTACGGAATGTGCTGCAGCTTGATGCCCGCTGCGGACTGGAATAGCTCACCGATGAGATGTGAGACCGTACCGTTGCCGGGCGAGGCAAACGTTACGACGCCCGGCTTTGCTTTCGCAGCGGCGACGAGGTCGGCAAGCGACTTAAATGGCGAGCTGGCGGACACGACCAGGACCACCGGCGCATCGGCGATCAAGACGATCGGAGCGAGGTCTTTGAGTGGATCGTAGGGCAGTTTGCTGTAAAGCGTCGGATTGATCGCGAGGTCGCTTGTCTGGCCCATGCCGATCGTGTAACCATCGGGCGCGGCCTTCGCGACAGCGTCCATGCCGATGTTGCCCCCCGCGCCCGGCTTGTTTTCGACGACCACAACCCACTTCACGCTTTCCGTGAGCTTCATGGCAATCGCGCGGGAAAAGATGTCAGTCCCGCCGCCGGGCGGAAACGGCACGATCAAGCGTATCGCCTTGTCAGCCGGATATTCCTGGGCGAACGCGAACGTGGCAACCAATGCCATGAGTGTCGCCGACAACCAGCGACACGACGGAATCAACGATCTCCTCCGGACAGTCGCGGTCATGTCTTTCAGGGTCGCTTCGACGGGGACTCGAATCGCAATTCTGCAACTCGGCAATCATTATGTCCATTGGCTTTGCGCAGCGTCGCGGCAATTGAGGTGATGCGCGCGTAAGTGCACGTCGTGCGATCCCGGGCCTTCTGGTGCTCGACGCGGCTCGTAGTGCCGTATTCATCGCAATCCCGCCTGCCGCACAAGAAGAAAGTCGCTGAACCTTGCTCCTCGACATCCGCCCCCTGCGCCACAACGCGGCGTTCCGACTGCTCTTCGCGAGCCAGTCCGTCTCCGCGCTCGGAACGATGGTCAGCTACGTCGCGGTACCGTGGCAGGTCTACCAGCTTACGCATTCCAACGCGCAGGTCGGCCTGCTGGGACTCGTGCAACTGGTGCCGGTAGTCGCGTGCGGTCTGCTGGGCGGCGCAGTGGCCGATCGTGTCGATCGCAAGCGCCTGCTGATCGGCTCCGAAGCGTTGATGGCGCTGTGCCTTGCCGGGTTGCTCGCCAACACGCTCGCGGCTTCGCCGAGCCTGCTTGTCATCTATGTGCTGGTCGCGGTGCTGCAGGGCGCGAGCGGCTTCCACCGTCCTGCGCTCGAAGCACTGACGCAGAAGCTCGCGCGTCGCGACGAATACGCCGCGGTGGCGGCGCTGTCGTCGATTCGCGGCACATTCGGCATGGTGGTCGGCCCCGCCATCGCGGGGCTGCTGTTGGCCGGAGGCGGCGCGGCAGGCGCCTATCTGTTCGACCTCGTCACCTTCATCGTCGCGCTGCTGCTGCTTGCGCGCATCCCGCGCGAGCAGGTCGATGCGCCGGCGCGCAGCGACGAGTCCGCGCACTTGCTCACCGATCTTGCCGAAGGCCTGCGCTACGCGTGGAAGAAGCCCGAGCTCATGGGGACCTACATCGTCGATATCGTCGCCATGGCCTTCGCTTTTCCGGTCGCGTTGTTCCCCGCGATGGCCGAGGCCTACGGCCGCACGGAGTCGGTGGGCTGGCTGTTGTCGGCGATGTCGCTCGGCGCGCTGATCATCGGACTCTTCAGCGGCTGGACCTCGCGAACGACGCGCCTCGGCCGCGGCGTGGTCCTCTCCGCTACCGTGTGGGGCGTCGGCATCCTGGCAATGGGCATCGCGATGGTCTTCGGGTTCGGCTTGTGGAGCGCGATGATTTGCCTGGCCATCGCCGGCGCCGCCGACATGCTGAGCGGCGTGTTCCGCGGCACGATCTGGAACGAGACGATCCCCAACGAGATGCGCGGACGGCTGGCCGGCATCGAGATGATCAGCTACCTCACCGGCCCGCTGATCGGCAATGCGCGCGCGGGGTTTACGGCGGAGGTCAGCGGATTGTCGGTGGCGATCTGGAGTGGCGGGGCGGTGTGTGTTGTGGCGGTCATCGCTACCGGGTTTTTGTTGCCGCGGTTTTGGGGGTATTTGGGGGGTTCGCGTGCTTCGCCGATTGAAAGCACTCGACCACGGTCGTAGACTCGCCTGCTCTGGCGGCGGCGCCAGTCAAGCCGCCGCGCATGGGCAAAGTTCAGCTGTATTGAAGATCGACGACTTCACGCGCGTCCCACGCTCGCGCCCAAGGTGACGAGAAGCTCGTCCAGTTGCCCGAACGTCTCTCCCATCGCATCCGCCGCCCCGGTGCCGGCGGCATCGAGAGCTTCCTTCGAGGGATAAAGCTCGTGCATGACCAGCAACGTCTTGCCGCCTTTTTCCGCGAAGGTCACCGTCGTAACGGAACCCTCATCACTTTCCTCATTGGTCCAGACGAGGCGCGAGTTCAGTGTTACTTCCTTGTACGTGCCGAAGAACGCCGCCTGTGAGTCCCCGTGTGCGAACTCCAAACGGTACCTGCCCCCGACACGAACATCCATTTCGCAGGAAAGCAGGGTCATTCCCATCGACTTCGGCACCCACCACTGCCTGAACAGCTCGGGCTTGGTCCACGCCTCGAACACGATGCGCGCCGGGGCATTGAAGGTTCGGGTAACGACCAGCTCACGCTCGGACTTCCGCTCCACCGTCGTGCGGTTCATCACGGGGGTACGCTCACTTTCTCTTCTTGCGTCCATCGATCTTCTCCTTCCGTTTTAGTGTCTCGACAAGTTTGTCCAGTTCGTCGAAGCGTGCGTTCCAGAGCTGGCGGTAACTCTCGATCCATGCCGCCTCTTCCTCCAGCCGGTACAGGCCGAGCCTGCAGGTCCGCACGCGCCCCACCTTTTTCGTGGTGACGAGCCCCGCCTGCTCCAATACGCCGACATGCTTCTTCATGCCTGTGAGGGTCATGTGGAACTTCTCGGCAAGGTCCGTGATGGAAGCGTCCGCACGCCCGAGCTGCTCCAGAACACCGCGCCGGGTGACGTCCGAGAGCGCGGCGAACGAGGTATCGAAGCGGGTGCGGGCATACTGAACCATACGGTTCACTATTTAACACATCAATCGGCGGCATGCAAGGGGAGCCGAGCGCACTGCGTTGAGGGCGGCCCGATGCGGAGCTAAGGAACGCGCAGTCGAGAACCACTCGACTACGTCTTGAACCGCATGATTTCTCGAACGACAAGGGCGGCGCCAAGGTAGTCCAGCGCTGGAATGTGGGCAAACGCGTTCGCGACATCGAAGAGGCACCGGACGGATCCCTTTGGATGCTTGAGGACGAGAACTCCGGCGGCCTGTACCACCTCACGCCGAAATAGATCGCGGAGCTGCAACCTGTCAAGCGTCGGGGCGACTTGACCGCTTGGTTTGATAACATGGTCGATCCTGCGCTCGACGCTCGAGGATTCACACTCCATGCTCTCGCCTTCCGAGAAACAGCAGCTCGACGACCTGGGCTATCTCGTCCTGCCAGGCTTTGTCCCGCCGCCGATGCTCGACGCACTGCGCGATCGCGTCGAGACGTTGTGGGCGGAGGAGGGCGACCAGGCCGGATCCGAGTTCCGCGACGAGCCGGGGACGCGGCGCCTGGCCAACCTGGTCGACAAGGGTGCCATTTTCGCCGACATCGTCACGATGCCGAAGATCCTCGAATGCATGGAGCACGTCATCGGGCCCGGCTACAAACTGAGCAGCCTCAATGCCCGCTCGACCAATCCGCACAACGGCGACGCGCAGCCGTGGCATGCCGACACCGGTGCCGTCGCCGACGAGCGCGGCTACTGGGTATGCAACTCGATATGGATGCTCGACGACTTCACCGTGGAGAATGGCGCCACGCGGATGATCCCTCGCTCACACACCTGGCGCCGCCTACCCGGGCCCGGCGACGCAGGCTCGCTGCCGGGCGAGGAGCTCGTCACCGGCAGGGCCGGCACCGTAGTCATCATGAACACTCACATGTGGCATGGCGGCACGGCCAACCACACCGATCGGTGCCGCCGCGCGCTGCACGCGTTCTATACGCGGGACGACAAGCCGCAACAGCAGTATCAGAAGCGACTACTGCGCCCCGAGACCCTGGCGGCGCTGACGCCATCGCAACGCCGCGTGCTTTCCATCGACGATCCCGAGAACGATCGGCTCAGCTCGGCGACGACGCGCATGAGCGGGTTTTTGAAGTAGCAAGCTGGTGGACACGAATGAACAATGAGCTTCCACCGTTCTTGCGGGTTGAGCGATGACGGATCCTCAAAGCGATTGCACTGGTCTTCCGGAGTCGGATGCGAAGCGCGCCGGAAAGTACCCGGACCACCTTATCCAGAACTGGACCCTCGCCTCGGGAGAGGCGCTTTGTCTGCGGCCGATCCGTCCTGACGACGGCGAGCGGGAAGAAGCGTTCGTTCGTGGACTCTCCGCCGATTCTGGATACCAGCGCATGTTAAGCGTTTTCAAGCTCACGCCGGAGTTCGTCGAGCGAATGACGCACATCGACTATCGGTGCCACATGGCGTTCGTCGTGACCGCGATGAAGGATGGTAAGGAGCACTTTGCGGGTATCGGCCGCTACGTCGTGGCCGCCACGGCGCCGACGGCCGAGTTTGGGCTCGTCGTTGCAGATGACCGACAGCGTCAGGGACTGGGTCGGCGGCTGCTGCAAGCCTTGCTCGACCATGCGCAGGAAGCGGGCGTGCAGGAACTCGAAGGCATCGTGCTCGCCACCAACCGACCCATGTTGTCACTCGCGCGCTCGCTCGGTTTCACCATCAGCCGCGAACCGGATGACGCGACGCTGTTGAATGTCCGGCGGCACTTGCAACCGGCGCGACAGCAGGTCGGTGAATCCTGAGAAAAGGAATTGGGGCCGTCGTTTCCCTGTTATCCATTGCGCCGCGCCGCCCAATAAGTCGCTCCTTCGCTCCCGTAACGCTCGGTATGGGGCACGTTGCGATCGATGCGGAACTCGTCCCCAGGCCGCAGGTGCCGCTCGCCGCCGCCGTCGACGTCGAGCCACATCTCGCCCTGCACGACCAGAGCCCGCACCGCGAACGGATGCGTGTGTGACTCGACGACGGTGGACGGCGCCCACTTGCGCTCGACGACCTCGTCGAAACCCTGCGCACGCGCTTCCTTGTCGAATGCTTCGAACGTGACCTGATTCATGGCCGCTCTCCAATCGCTTCGAATACGGATTCGAGGCTAGGACAATGCGCTCGATGCCGCAACTGCCGCCGGAAGCTCGACACCTAGCTTCTCCGCCCAAGGCTTGAGTGCCGGCAGAATCGTCGGATAAAGCGCGACGCCATGCTTCGTCTGCTCGCGATAGCGCTTCATGCCGCGTTCGCCCGGGAGACGCACCGCGTCGTCGCCCGGTCGCACCGCGCTGTCGCGCGCGCTCTTGGCGACGAAATCCATCTGCCGGCGAAACGCTGCGAGGCCGCCGAATGCTTCCGGATCCAGCACCTGCACGAAGATCGTTCCACCCCATCCCACGGACGGGTCGGCGCGGCCGTGTCCGGAGAGTCCAGCCGTCATCGCTTCGATCAGGAGCGCGAGCGCGAATCCCTTGTGCCCCGCGTCGATGCCGCCGAGCGGAAGCAGCGCGCCCTTCGGCTCCTTCGCGACCACCGCGGGATCGCGCGTGGCGTTGCCGAGATGGTCGATGAGCCATTCGCCGGGAAGCGACTTGCCCGCGGCGTGCTGCTGCGCCGCGTATCCCATGCTGGTGATGGACGTCGACACGTCGATCAGGATCGGATCGCCGGATGTGGGGATCCCGGCCGCGATCGGGTTGGGCGTGATGAACGGTTGCAATCCTCCGTGCGGCACGACCGCCTTCACCGCCGGATCGGAGCTCTGGATGATCGCCATCATGCCCGCGTCGGTGGCGCGCTTGAGATACGCGGCGAGGCATGCGATGTGATGCGAATGATGTATCGCGATGCTTCCGGTGCCGCAGTCGCGCGCCATCGCGGTGGCGCGCTCGAGCGCGCGCAGCGTGAGCCACGGACCGGGCAGGCGCTTGCCGTCCCACACTTCGGCGGCGGTGCGCGCGTTGAGGACTTCCGGCGCGCCGCTTTTGGTCATCTTCCCGTTGGCGAGTTCGTTCAGGTACGGTCCGAGCAGCGCGAGTCCGTGCGTCGTGTGTCCGAGCAGATCACCGTCGACCAGGATCGCAGCGACGTCGATGGCGATGTCGCCGCGAACGCCGGCACGCTCGAGCAGCGCCTGCGCGAAGGCGCGCAATGCGTCGGCGTGGTAAGCGGGTTTGCGACGCGGATGCGGAGGAATCGGCCATGGCGAATGCGATTGACGGAAGATGGGGGGATAGCCCAGCATTCTAGCTCACGCCCTATCGCGCCCTCGCACCTCTCCACTTGCCCCCGCCGACCCTGACGGTCAGCATCGTCACCTACCGACCGGACCTTGCGCAGCTCGACGCGACGCTGCGCAAGCTGGCGTTCGCGCTGGCGATGGCCCGCGAGGCAGGGATGCTGCGCGCGGTCAACCTGGTGCTCATCGACAACACCGGCGAGCGCGCCGTCGCCGAGGCGGTGGTGAAGCTCGGCGCGGCGCATTTCGAAAGCTCGGCGGTGACCATGAATTACCTGCACGGCCACGCCAACATCGGCTACGGTACCGCGCACAACCTGGTGATGCACGGCGGCAACACGCACTACCACCTGGTGCTCAATCCCGACGTCGAGCTCGCCGAGGAGTCGCTGTCGGCGGCGCTGCACTATTTCGACGAGCACGACGACGTCGGCGTGATCGTGCCCGCGATGTTTCGCAGCAACGGCGCGCGCGAATACGCGTGCAAGCGTTACCCGAGCGTGCTCGATCTGGGACTGCGCGGCTTCGCGCCGGCGCCGCTCAAGCGCCTGTTCCGCCGCCGGCTGCACCACTACGAAATGCGCGATGTCATCGGCGACACCGTCGTCTCGCCGGTGCCGGTGATGAGCGGATCGTTCATGCTCGTGCGGCGCAAAGCCGTCGAGTCGACCGGCGGCTTCGATCCGAACTTCTTTCTCTATTTCGAGGATTTCGACTGGAGCGTGCGGCTCAACCGCATCACGCGCTCGGCGTACGTGCCGACCGTGCGCGTCGTCCACCACGGCGGCGGCGCCGTCGCACAAGGGCCCGCAGCACATCGCGTATTTCGTGAAGAGCGCGTGGCGATTTTTCCACAAGCACGGATGGAAGTGGTGGTGACGACGAGCAAGGTGCTTGTCACCGGCGCCGACGGCTTCATCGGCCGCGCGCTGTGCGCGGATCTGGCGCAGCGCGGCGTCGCGTACGTCGCCGCGGTGCGTGGCGGCGACGGCGCCGACCCCGCGCGTCACGTGCTCGGCGATTTCGCCGCCGCCGACTGGGAGCACGCGCTCGACGGCGTGGACCGCGTCGTTCACCTCGCCGGGCGCGCGCACGTCACCGGCCGCGACCACGATCCGACGCCGCACATCGTCGCCAACGTCCATGTGACGCGGCGCCTGCTCGACGCCGCGCGCCGCGCGCAGGTGCGGCGTGTCGTGTTCGCGAGCACGATCAAGGTCTACGGCGAGACGACGCGACCTGGCCGTCCGTTTCGCGCCGGAGACCCGGCGCAGCCGCGCGACGCCTACGCGCGGAGCAAGGCCGAAGCCGAGAAACTGATATGGGAGGCCTGCAGCGACAGCGACATGGAAGGCGTGGTCCTGCGCCTGCCGCTGGTGTACGGCGCGGGCGTGAAGGGCAACTTCGCGTTGCTGATCGAGGCGGTCGCGGCAGAGCGCCGCCTGCCATTCGCCGGCGTCGACAATCGGCGCAGCCTGCTCTACGTCGGCAACGCGGTCACCGCCATCGCCGCGGCGCTCGAGGTGCCCGCGCTCGCCGGACAGACGCTGCCGGTCGCCGACGCGCGTCCGGTATCGACGCCGCATCTGATCCGCATGATCGCATCGGCGCTGGGCGTGGAGGCCCGGCTCTCGCGCATGCCGACCTCGGTGCTGCGCGCCGGAGCGGCGCTCATGGGCCGGCGCGGCGCTTCGTCGCGCCTGCTGGGCTCGCTCGAGGTTGACGCATCGCGGTTCGCCGAGCTCGCGGGGTGGACGCCCTCCGTCGGCGTCATCGAAGGCATCGCGGCGACGATCGCGTGGTGGCGCACGCGCCACGTGCTCTGAGCGGCGCGCCCCGGCCGCTATAATTGCGATCCGCAACACGATTCGAGAACGCCGATGACGCATCGCCGCAGCAACCGCCCCGCCGACCAATTGCGGCCGCTCGTCATCACGCGCAATTTCAGCCGCCACGCCGAGGGCTCGGTATTGATCGAGGCGGGCGACACGCGTGTCATCTGCACCGCATCGGTGGAGGAAGGCGTCCCGTCATTCCTCAAGGGCAAGGGAAGAGGCTGGGTGACGGCGGAGTACGGCATGCTGCCGCGCGCCACCAACACGCGCATGCGGCGCGAAGCGGCCGAAGGCAAGCAATCCGGCCGCACTCAGGAAATCCAGCGTCTGATCGGGCGCAGCATGCGCGCGGTGATCGACCTCGCCGCGCTGGGCGAGCGCACCGTGCGCATCGACTGCGACGTCATCCAGGCGGACGGCGGCACGCGCTGCGCCTCGATCACCGGCGCCTGCGTCGCGTTGCACGACGCGGTGGCCTGGTGCAAGTCGACGGGCGTGCTCGGCACCGAGCCGCTGCGCGACCTGGTGGCGGCGGTGTCGGTGGGCATCGTCGACGGATCGCCGCTGCTCGACCTCGATTACGACGAGGATTCGGGCTGCGATACCGACATGAACGTCGTCATGCTCGGCAGCGGCGGCTTCGTCGAGGTGCAGGGCACCGCCGAGGGCGCGGCGTTCTCGCGCGCGGAAATGGACCGGCTGCTCGATCTCGCCGGCCAGGGCATCCGCGCGCTGATCGATGCGCAGAAAAAAGCGCTGGGCGCGACATGATCGGGCGCGCCGGATGCGTCGCGTCGTGACCGCGATCTCGCGGCTGGTCCTCGCTTCGTCCAACGCGGGCAAGCTGCGCGAGTTCCGGCGCCTGCTGGCGCCGCTGCGCATCGATCTCGTGAGCCAGGCCGAGCTCGCGATCGACGACGCCGAGGAGCCGCATCCCACGTTCGTCGAGAACGCGCTCGCCAAGGCGCGGCACGCCAGCAAGCACTCGGGGCTGCCCGCGCTCGCCGACGACTCGGGCGTGTGCGTGACCGCGCTCGCCGGCGCGCCGGGCGTGCACTCGGCGCGGTATGCGGGCGAGCCGCGATCGGATGCGCGCAACAACGACAAGCTCATCGCCGAGCTCGCGGGTATTGTCGATCGCGGCGCGCACTACTACTGCGTGCTGGCGCTCATGCGTCCACGCCAAGGATCCCGAGCCGATCATCGCCGAGGGCCGATGGTACGGCACGATCATCGACGTCCCGCGCGGCAACGCGGGGTTCGGCTACGACCCGCACTTCCAGGATCGCGACACCGGCCTCACCGGCGCCGAGCTGCCGCTCGACCGCAAGAACGAGCTGTCGCACCGCGGCCAGGCGCTGCGCGCCTTGATCGCGCGGCTCGAGGGGGAGCGATGAGCGCCGCCGGGCCGTCCCAAGGCGCGAATTGCGCCCCTATGGGGGCAGCGCCGCGGCCGCTTTTCAGGCCGCAAGCGTGGGGGTCGTATGAGCGCCACCGTAAGCGTCGATGTCGCGCTGCGCGCGCCGCGCTTCGCGGCGTTGCCTCCTCTGTCGCTCTACGTGCACATTCCGTGGTGCCTCAAGAAATGCCCGTACTGCGACTTCAATTCGCACGAAGGACGCGGCGAGCTGCCGGAAGCGCGCTACGTCGACGCGCTCATCGCCGACCTCGAATACGCGCTGCCGTCGATCTGGGGTCGGCGCATCGCAACGGTGTTCATCGGTGGCGGCACGCCCAGCCTGTTTTCGGCATCCGCGATCGATCGGCTGCTCGCGGCGGTGCGCGCGCGTGTCGCGCTTGCGCCCGACGCCGAGATCACGCTCGAAGCCAACCCCGGAACCTTCGAGCAGCAGAAATTCGCCGGGCTTCAGGTCGGCGGGAGTCAACCGGCTGTCGCTGGGTGTGCAGAGCTTCGACGCGCGGTTTCTCAAGGCGCTGGGCCGCGTTCACGACGACGCCGAGGCTCGCGTCGCCGCGGCTGCCGCGCTGCAGATCTTCGGCAACGTCAACTTCGACCTCATGTACGCGCTGCCCGGCCAGTCGACCGAGGACGCGCGTCGCGACGCGCGCACGGCGCTCGAATACGCGCCGCCGCATCTGTCGTTCTATCACCTCACCATCGAGCCGAACACGCTGTTCCACCGCTATCCGCCCGCCGTTCCCGACGACGACGCGTCGGCCGACATCGAGGCCGCGATCGAGCACGAGCTCGCCGGCGCGGGCTACGCGCACTACGAAACCTCCGCGCACGCGCGACCGGGCTCCGAGTGCCGACACAACCTCAATTACTGGCGCTTCGGCGACTATCTCGGCATCGGCGCGGGCGCGCACTCGAAGCTGTCGTTCCCCGACCGCGTGGTCAGGCAGGTACGCTGGAAGCAGCCGCAGCAGTACATGGAGCACGCCGAGCGGCGCACGCCGGTGCTCGAGGAGCATGGCGTCGGGCGAGAGGACATCGGCTTCGAATTCATGCTCAACGCGCTGCGCCTGACCGAAGGCGTGCCGGTCGCGATGTTCGCCGAGCGCACGGGTTACCCGATGACGCTGGTGCAGGGTGCGCTGGAAGCCGCCGAGCAGCGCGGCCTGATCGAGCGCGATCACGTGCGCCTGCGTCCGACGCCGCTCGGGCGGCGTTTCCTGAACGATCTGCAGGCGCTGTTTCTCCCGCCGCCGCGCGAGGACGCAGCCGCGGGTCCCGCGCCCGTGGCGATTGCGATGATGGCCGATGGACAGCGCGGCGGACGTCCCTGACGGCGTGGTCGACGCCGCGCGCAGATTGCGCAGCGGCGAAATCACCAGCGAGGCGCTCACGCAGGCGATGCTGGCACGCATCGTCGCGACCGACGCTGCCGTCGGGGCGTGGGCGCACGTCGACCCGGAGGTCGCGCTCTCCGACGCACGCGCCTGCGACGCGCGCAGGGCGCAAGGCGGCGATCGCGGCGCGCTCGATGGCATCGGCATCGGCGTCAAGGACATCATCGACACCGCCGACCTGCCGACCGAGCTCGGCTCGCCGATCCATGCCGGCAGGCAGCCGACGCGTCGACGCCGCGTGCATCACGCGGCTGCGCCGGGCCGGCGGCTTCGTGCTCGGCAAGACCGTCACCACCGAATTCGCGTTCATGCATCCGGCGAAAACGCGCAACCCCTGGAACGCTGCGCACACGCCGGGCGGCTCGTCGTCGGGGTCGGCCGCCGCCGTCGCGATGCGCCAGTGCGGCGCGGCGCTCGCCACGCAGACCAACGGGTCGATCGTGCGACCCGCGGCGTACTGCGGCGTCGCGGGATTCAAGCCCACGCACGGCACGCTTCCTTACGCGGGCATCTTCGTGTTCAGCCCGACGCTCGACACGCTGGGCGTCATCGCCGGCGATGTCGACGATTGCGCGTACGTGGCGTCGGCGCTCGCCGATGCCGGCAGGATCGCGGCGGCGGTGCACGCTCTGCCGGCCGCGCCGCGCATCGCGGCGATCGCCGACTTTCCCTGGGTCCGCGTCGGCGCCGAGCAGGCGCAGGCGCTGCGCGATGCGGTCGCGGCGCTGCGCGCTGCCGGCGCCGCGGTCGACGAGATCGATTTTCCCGCCGCCTGGCGAGACGCGCAGCGCGTGCACCGCTGCATCATGCTCTACGAGGGCGCACGCGCGCTCGGATCGCACGCAGGCGTCCGAGCGTGCGCGCATGTCGCCCGAGCTCAACGCCGCGCTCGACGAAGGCAGCGCCATCGACGACGCGACATACGCGGCGGCAATGCGTGCGCGCCAGGCGATGATCGACGCCATCGGCGAGTGTGCTGGCCGATCGCGACGCGCTGCTCTGCGCTCCCGTGCCCGGACCGGCACCGCGCGGGCTCGCGCTGACCGGCGATCCCGCATGCTGCACGCTGTGGACGCTGCTCGGAACGCCGTCGATGACGATTCCGGTGGCACTCGCCGCCGACGGACTGCCGCTCGGCATCCAGCTGAACGGCCGGCGCGGCGACGACGACGCGCTGCTGGCGGTGGCGAAATGGTGCGAGCGCCGATTCGAGCCCATTCGCCTGGACGATGCGGTGGCGAACAGGGCCCCGGCATGAAGCGCGCCAAGCAGCACAAGGTACCGAAGCCGCGCAACCCGGTGGCGCGCTCGCCGCTGCTCGCCAAGGGAGGCGCGCACGGCAAGTCCAACGCGGCGAAGCGCCGGCAGGCGGCGATGGAGCTGCGCAAGCAGACGCACGAGCAGGACGACAACGCATGACGCTGTCGCGCCGCGACCTCGAGGAGGGGCGCATGCGAGCGCTCTACATCGCCGCGGTCGCTGCGCACAACGCGCTTTCCGATGAGCAGCTCGCCGAGTCGCTGGCGGCGACCATCGCGAGGCGGCCCGCGCACGCCGGGTGGTGGGTGTTCGCCTACGGCTCCTTGCTATGGAATCCCCTGTTTCCCTTCATCGAGTCGCGGCCGGCGACGCTCTACGGCGTTACATCGCCGCTTCTGCCTGTGGTCGCATGCATCACGCGGAACGTGCGATCAGCCGGGCCTGGTGCTCGGGCTCGAGCCCGGCGGCTCGTGTCGGGGCGTCGTCTACCGGCTGCCCGAGGCCGAGGTACGCGCCGAGCTCACGCTGCTGTGGCGACGCGAGATGGTGACCGGCTCGTATCATCCGCGCTGGGTGCGCGTTCGCGCCGGCGCGAAGACGCTGATCGCGCTCGCGTTCGTCGTCGATCGTCGAGCACCCGCAGTACGCGGGCCAGCTGAGCATGCGACGAGCAGGCGCGCGTTCTCGCGTGCGCGGCCGGCGCGTTCGGCTCATCGGCGGACTATCTCGAGCACACCCGCGTCGCGCTCATTACGCACGGCATCGTCGATCCCTACCTCGAGGTGCTCGCCGCACGCGTCGCGGCACGGACGCGCTGAACGCCGGGCCCGCGCGTCTACATCGCGACGTGTCGCCCGCCGTCGACGTTGATGGTGTCGCCGGTGACGTAGGTCGCCTCGGCGAGCAGGAAGTACACCGCCCTGGCGATGTCCTCCGGCGTGCCTTCGCGGCGCAGCAGCGTGTGCGAAATGATGCGCTGCCGCGACAGCTCGTCGAAGCTCTCGTCGTCGGGCCAGAGTATCGGTCCCGGCGCCACCGCGTTGACGCGCACTTCCGGCGCGAGCTCGCGCGCCAGCGAGCGCGTGAGTCCCACCAGTCCGGCCTTGGCGATGCTGTAGACGACGTAGTTCTTGAGCGGACGGTCGGCGTGGATGTCGGTGATGTTGACGATCGCGCCCTGCGTTTTTTTCAGCGCCGGCGCCGCCGCCTGCGACAGGAACAGCGGTGCGCGCAGGTTGGTCCCGATCAGGTCCTCCCATTGCGCGGCGGTGATCTCGCCCACCGGCGTCTGGAAAAACGACGACGCGTTGTTGACCAGCCCGTCGAGCTTGCCGTGCGTCTGCAAGGTCTGATCGACGATCGACGTGCAGCTTGCCGAGATCGAGCAGGTCCGCCTGGATCAGCGCGACCGAATCGGGGCGCTGGTTGTTGAGCTCGGCCTGCAGCAGCCGCGCTTCGCCCGCGGATTCGCGGTAGTGCAGCATCAGCGTCGCGCCGGCGGCGTGAAGTCGTCGGCAGATCGCTGCACCGACGCGTTTCGCCCCACCGGTGATCAGTACGACTTTGCCCTGCACGCGACGCTCCAGATACACTGGCGTGAACGAGAAAGCCTAACACATCGATGCAGCGCGCTCCACCCGACAACGATCCATTTCGCATTCCCCCGCCGTCGAGCGAAGCGGCGCTGCACAGCGCGCAGGTGCTCGCGCACATCCGACGTTCGATCGACGAGGCGGGCGGCTGGATCTCGCTCGCCGACTACGTCAACGCGGCGCTGTACGCGCCGGGGTTGGGCTACTACGTCGCGGGCGCCCGCAAGTTCGGCGCCGACGGCGATTTCGTCACCGCGCCGGAGCTCTCGTCGCTGTTCGGCAGGGCGCTGGCGGCGCAGGTCGAACGAAGTGCTCGCGCAGGCCCCGGGAGACGTGCATCGAGCTCGGCCCGGGCAGCGGGAAAATGGCCGCCGACGTGCTCGAGGCGCTCGCCGCGCGCGATGCGCTGCCGCAGCGCTACCTGATGCTCGAAGTGAGCCCCGAGCTTCGCGAGCGCCAGCGCACTGACCCTGCAGCAGCGTTCGCCGCAGCTGCTCGCGCGCGTGGACGTGGATCGACGCGCTGCCGCACGCGCTGGCGCGGCGTGCTGCTCGCCAACGAGGTGCTCGACGCGATCCCCGCGCACGTCGTGGCGCGCGCCGACGGCGCAGTGGGCCGAGCGCGGGGTGAGCGTCGAAGGCACGGCGTTGCGCCTCGCCGACCGAGCCTTGCGCGACGGCGCGTTGCTCTCGGCGGCGCGTGCCGCTCTTCCCGGCGGAAGGCGACTACCTGAGCGAGGTCAATCCCGCCGCGCAGGCGCTGGTGCGAAGCATTGCCAAGCGCTGCGAGCGCGGCGCGATGCTGCTCATCGACTACGGATTTCCGGCGGCGGAGTTCTATCATCCGCAGCGCAGCCAGGGCACGCTGATGGCGCACTATCGCCATCGCGCGCTCGCCGACCCGCTGATCTTCCCGGGACTGGCCGACCTCACCACGCACGTCGACTTCAGCGCCATCGCGCGCGGCGCGCGTCGCGGAGGCGATGGACGTCGCGGGCTTCGCCACGCAGGCGCATTTTCTGGTCAACTGCGGCGTGCTCGACTTGCTCGCGGCCACCGGCGAGCCCGCCACCGCCGCCTACCTGCGCGAGGCGGGCGCGGTGCAGAAGCTGCTGTCTCCGGCGGAAATGGGGGAGCTGGTCAAGGTGCTCGCGCTGACCCGCGGGATCGATCGTCCGCTGCGAGGCTTTCGCGTCGGCGACCGGTCGCACCGGCTCTGAGGCCGCGCCGTCGGTCCGCAGTCGGTCACCTGCCGTCGCCGTCGCGAGGCGCGAGAAACGCCGCCACGACGGGCGTCTCGCACATTTTCTCGATGTCGTCCGCGGAAGGCAGCTGCGGCCGGTCGCGCACCGCGTTCACCATGCACAGGAATCCGAGCGGCGCGTCGTCGTCGGCGCGGAACTGGTGCCAGGTGAGCGCGGGAACGTGCACCAGGTCGTGCTCGTGCAGCTCGTAGACGCGATCGCCGACGAGGCAGCGTCCCGCGCCGCGATGCACGACCACCGCGTGCGCGTGCTCGTGCCGCTCGAGCGTCGTGTGGCCGCCGGGCGCGACCTCGAAGTAGCGAAGCTGCGCAGGCGAGCGCGGGATCGTCGAACAGCACCTGCCGGGTGACGTCGCGAAACGGCGCGTCGCCTGCTGCTTGTACTCGAGCACGTCGACGCCGTGCCAGCGCGACTTGGCGGTGCGGCGACGGTGCGGGGCGTGGCGATGGGAGTCTCCGGTGCCTGCTTCACATGCGTGCCGCGGGGGAAACGTCACGCGCCGCCGCGGCTTCGCGGACCGCGTCGACGAACGACGCGGCGCGCTCGCGCAACGCGCTCGGGCGCGCCCAGCAGCGAGCCGCCGATCAGCAGCATCACGTCGTCGCCGTAGAACGCGACCAGCTTCGCGGGCGCGCTCGACGCTCATCCCGCCGGCGGGCACGGGCAGCGCCGGCCGCATGCCGGCCCACGGTCGCGCGCGTTCGTGTCGCGATGTCGCCGCACGTCGCCGCGTCCCACGCGAAGCGGCCGCCGAATCCGGGAAAGATCACCGCGTCGGCGCCGAGCAGCCGGAACCACTTGCCGATCATGAACGCCGGCGCGACGCGCACCGAGCCCGCGTACGCGGGATGCGCCATGCACCGGCACGTCGATGCGCTCGCGCACGAGTCTCGACGAAGGCCGGCATGCCGACCAGCGCAGGCGCGAGCAGCACCATCGCCACGCCGGCGTCGCTGCGCGATTTTCGCCTGCTCGGAAAGCGTCGCCGGAGAGCCGACCAGGCTCGGCGCGTACGCGCGCGATGTCCGGTCTCGTGCCAGGCGCGCGCGATCGCGCGCTGGCACGCCGAAACGCGCTGCGCGAACGGCGCGTACTCCTGGTCGGCGAGTCCGTGGTCGTCCTTGATGACGTCGACGCCGGCGCGCGCGAGCGTGTAGCAAAGCGCGGCGAGGCGGTCGACCGGCAGGCCCTGCGGCTTGAGCGCCGCGCAGGTCGAGCGCGCCGACGCTCGACGCCCAGTACGGCGCGGATGCCTTCGATGCCGAAGCGCGGACCGGCGAAGCGCGCCATGAAATCGGCCGGGAAGTCGACGTCGACGAGCTCGACGTGCGCGTGCAGCGAGCTGTTGCCGAACAGCATGTTGAGGGTCTGCGCGACGTCGAAGCCCGTGGTCGCGGTGGCGAGCGCGGATGTCGCACGTCGTGCGTGCCGTCGCCGCGATCGCGAACCCCGTCGACGCGGCCGACGATGTTCTCGGCGACGAAGGCGTCGTGCACGGCTTCGAGCGGGACCTCGACGCTCTGCTCGAGCGCGATGGCCTGCGCCACCGCCGCGGCGTTTTCCGCGACGGCGCGAATGCGGTAGGTGACGTCGATCCAGGACATGGCGGCCGAGGTGTAACACTACACCAGGCGTTTCGACGGTGATAGTCGAGGACGGTCGGCGCGCCGCGCGTGCCACGCGGCATGCAGTTCACCGCGGCGCGGCGCTTTGCGCGGCGGCGCGATTTGCGCCAGAATTCCACCTGTACGCGTCACTTCGGGAATGCCGATGAACTCGCCCAACCACGCCCTCACGCTTCAACTGCTCGAATGGCTGTCCACGGGTAACCACACCTACGCCGAGGTTCTCGAGGCGTGGCATTCGACCTGCCCGCGCCTTACGATCTGGGAAGACGCCTGCGCCGACGGGCTGATCGCCTACGAGCCGGGCCGACGCTTCGTGACCGCAAGCGACAAGGGCCGGCGCCTGCTCGAGACCAGCCTCACCTCCTAGGGACGGCAACTGAGCGCCAGGCCGAGCGCTAACCGAGCGCCAGCTGAAAGTCAGCTGAGCCCGGTCACCGGGATCGCGGCGCCGTGCACGGCGCGCGCCTGGGGCGATGCGAGAAACACGATGACCTGCGCCAGGTCGCCCGGCGCGACCCAGTGTGAAGGATCGGCGTCCGGCATGGCGCGCCGGTTCTCGGGCGTGTCGATGATCGTCGGCAGCACGCAGTTGACGTTGATGTTCTTTTCGCGAAGCTCGGCCGACATCGCTTCGGTCATCCGGATCACCGCGCTTTTCGCCGCCACGTACGCGGCCATCCGCGCCGCTGCCTTTTTGCGCCGCATAAGCACCGACGTTGACGATGCGCCCGCCGCCGCCGGCGATCATGTGCGGCACGACCGCCCGCGCGGTGTGCAGCAGCGTGCGCGCGTTGACGTCCTGCAGGAAATCCCATGCGGCATCGGATGTCTCGTGGAGCGCTTCGCCCATGCGGAATCCACCGGCGAGATTGCACAGCACATCGATGCGACTGGCGCGATCGAGCGCGGTGCGCGCCACCGCGTTGACGCTCTCGGGATCGAGCAGGTCGGCGACCGCATAGACGCGGCGCTCGTTTTCGTCGCCGAACGCCGACTGCAGGTGCTGGCGGTTTCGATCGACCAGCACCAGCAGCGCGCCGCGGTCGGCGAACGCCGAAGCGACGGCGCGGCCGAGATTGCCGGCGGCGCCGGTGATGATGACGGTGTCGGGTGTTGTCCATGGTCACGATGTCCTACGGGTGTCGGCGCGCGCTATACGTGCGCGCCTGTCGGCGCCGGAGATTTTGCCGGCAGGATCGTGCCGACGCATTGCCCGAAGCCGATACGGCGGAATTCCGGGCGCTCGCAGTGCGCGCGCAGGATGACGGTGTCGCCGTCCTCGAGGAAGCTGCGCGTCTCCCCGTTGGCGAGGCGCAACGGGTTGCTTCCCGCCGGCGGACAGCTCGAGCATCGACCCGCCCTGTCCTGCGCCGGGGCCCGACTGCGTGCCCGTGCCCAGCAAATCGCCGGCCTGCAGATTGCAGCCGTTCACCGTGTGATGCGCGACGAGCTGCGCGAGCGTCCAGTAGCTGTCGCGGAAATTCGACGCCATCAATGGCTGCGCCGGCGCTCCCGAGTCGCGCATGCGCGCGGTCTGCAGCAGCACCTCGAGACGGATGTCGAACGCGCCGGAGGCGCTGTTTCGCGGCGACGACAGGTACTCGAGCGGCTGCGGGTCGTCGGCGGGCCGCGAGAACGGCACTCGGAACGGAGCGAGCGCATCGAGCGTGACCATCCACGGCGACACGGTCGACGCGAAATTCTTCGACAGGAAAGGCCCCAGCGGCTGGTATTCCCACGCCTGGACGTCGCGCGCGGTCCAGTCGTTGAACAGCGCCAGCCCGAAAACGTGGTCCTCCGCGGCGGCGACGGGCACTGCGTCGCCGAGCGCGTTGGCGCGCGAGATGAACACGCCCAGCTCGAGCTCGTAGTCCAGGCGCTGCGTCGGAGCAAGGCGCGGAGCATCTGAATCGGCGGGTTTCACCTGTCGCCATCGGGCGGCGTATCGGCGTTCCGCTGGCGACGATCGACGAGGCGCGCCCGTGGTAGCCGATCGGCACCCATTTGTAATTGGGCAGCAGCGGATTGTCGGGCCGGAACTGCCGCCCGACCGCGGTGGCGTGATGGATGCTCGTGTAGAAATCGGTGTAGTCGCCGATCGCGCAGGGGACGCCGAGCTCGACCGCCGACTGCGCGCAAAGCGCGGCGCGCAGGCGCGTCTCGCTGTCGCTTCCGCGGCGCAGCGCGCTCGACAGGCGCGCGCGCAACGCACGATGCGCTTCACGCGGCTTCGCCATCAGCGCGTTCATGTCGTTGTCGTCGGTCAGGCCGGCGCGCTCGAGGTCCAGCACCTGGTCGCCGATGGCGACGCCGATGCGCCAGGCGTCGTCGCGACTCTTGCGGAAGCGGCCGAACGGCAGGTTCTGGATCGGAAAGTCGCTCGTGGGATCGTTCGCGGCGTCGAGCCAGCAGATCAGCGCGCGGTCGTGGGTCTCATCGGCCATCATGGCTCAATGATAGAGCATGCGAGTGCCGCGGCGAGAGCGTCGTCAGCGCAGGCGCAGCGTGGCAGTCATCGGATTGTGGTCCGACGACGTGACCACGATCGCCTGCGTGGAGACGACTTCCAGCCCGCGAACGAATATGTGGTCGAGATGCTTGCCGAAGAATCGCTTGCGCAGGTCGTCGGAAGGAACGATCTCGACCAGGCCGAGGCGTCCCACGGTCTCGGCCAGCACGCGATCGCGCGCGTCGTTCCACGTGTTGAAGTCGCCCGCCAGGATGAGCGGCCCCTCATGCCCCGCGACCGCGTCGGCGAGCGCCTCGATCTGCGCACGGTAGCCATACGGCATGAGCTCGAAATTGATGGCGTGGACGTTGACGATCGCCAGCGTCTGCCGCGATCCCGCGATGCGCAGCCACGTGACCACTGCGGACTTCGGGATGCGCAGTATCGGCTCGACGACGCGTTGCGTGCAGCTTGCGACCGGCGCGAGGCGGGTCGCGGTCAGCACGCCGATGTCGGTTTCCTGATACAGGAACGAGCTCGCCAGCACCCAGCGAAGGCCAGCGTCGTCGACGATGCGGTGCAACACAGGATCGAGCGCCGTCTCCTGCAGCAGGACGACGTCGCTGCCCGATGCGAAGTCCGCCAGGTCGCGCTGCCACCCGGGGTCGTCCTGCTTGTGGATGTTCCACGTCAGGACGCGGAACGGGCGTGCGTCGAGCGCGTCGCCGCTGCCCGTCCCCGCTTCGCGCAAGAGGAGGTCGGCGGCGTCGCACTTGAGCGAGAGCACCTGTGCGCTGCCCAGCGGCCCCGAGATGATGGCGCGCGGGTCGGTGGTCAGCACGATGCACCCGCACAACGCCGGTACAAGGCAGCTCAGCACGCAGCGCAGCGCCCAGCATCGAGCGGTCCCTCTCATGAAGGGTAGGGTCTCACCAATGCTGCGACGCACGCAACGCTGGCGGCTCACCGCGCCTGATCGGTATACTTGGCGCCGTCGCGTTTTTTCGACACCAAAACGAAACCAAAGGGGAGAGAACCATGAACCGTCTTCTGTCGACGCTTTGCGCCGCTACTGTCGTGCCATTCCTGTTCCACGCCGCCGCTGCAACCGCCGCCAAGACCGAGATCAAGGGTGCCGCCATCCTCGACAATCCGTGCGGCAAGGCGTCGGTCAAGCAGATGGGCCTGGTGCACGCCGGCAACATGGAAGAGGCCAACAAGCTCACCACCAAGGAAATGCAGGATCAGTGGAAAGCCATGCCGGCGAAGGATCGCACCATGATGACCGGCATGATGAAGGACATGTCGCAGACCGAGCAGGCGTACGCCGCCGACATCAAGGCCAACGGCGTCCTGGTCGTCGATGGATCCGCCGCCACGCTGACGGTGAAAAAGACCGAGAAGGACAAGAACGGCAGCAGCACGTCGACGATGACGCAGAATTTCAAGGTCGACGGCAACCAGTGCATGATCACGCGTTGAGACTGCTTTCGGAATAGCGCGGGCAAGGCGACGCGGTGCTTTGACTCTGACAATGAGCGCTCCGACATCGAGCATGGGACCGCGGCGGCGCGTTGGCTGGGTCGTCGCATGCTGTGCCGCGCTTGCCGCGGCCGGCTGCGACAAGGTCCCGACGCCGGCGCCGAAGCCGCCCGCGCCCAAGGTCGCCGAGCAGGTGCCGGCTTACACCTACGGCGCGCCGGTCAAGGGGCACTACAAGGAGATCAACCTCGGCGAGTTCGACGTCGTCGACGGTATCGCGTATCCCGCGGCCAACGGTACCGGCACCGTCGTCTATGTCACCGAGAAGCAGATCGCATCGCCGATGATCGCGGGCTCGGCATGCCCGATGACGCTGGCGCGCGCGCTCACGCGTCTTCGCGATTCGCGCTATCTCGAGGTGACGCTCGACAAGGGCGTCTCCAAGTACTACGCCGCCGGCAGCGCGTTCAGCGGCAGCAGCTACGAAACCGAGGTTGGCGGACGCTACTGGATGAGCCGCATGAAGCCCAGCGACGATCGCGCGCTGGGCAGCGTCACGCACAGGCAGCACGGGACCTTCGACTTCGATCTTCCGCTGTCGAGCCCGACGATCCGGCAGATCAGTTTCGGCGAGACGCAAAAGGGATTGCGCGGCGATCCGGCGGCGCCCAAGCCGGACGAGCAGAGAGTCACTGCGGCGTACGTCGCGGTGCACGATGCAGCGCTGAAAAAGAACGCCAAGGAGCTGCTGGCGGCGCTCGGCTTCGATGACAAGCAGGCGCTGGCGATTCGCGGGCTGCCGGGTATCGATGCCGACGTGGCGGTGTACTCGGAGCGCTTCCTGCTGCCGGGAACGCCGGGGGAATTCAGCGCCAGGGCCGGTACCGCCCACGTGCGCGTCGAGGGCGCCAACGCCAAGGGCAAGAAGTTCGTGAACTACTACTACTTCACGCCCTGCGGCCATAACCTCGTGCTGGACTTCATCGCCGAGAACCCGCAGTAGCGCGCCTAAGCGGCGGGCGAACCGCGACGCCCAGCGGGTTAGGGGATCTCGTAGACCGCCACTTCTTCCGCGATGCCGCGCAGAGGCAGGCGCCGCGACATAGGCTGGATGCCGTCGGTCTCGAGCAGCGTCGTCGCCTGCGGGTTGCCGACTACCGATCCGGTGGCGAGGATCGATTGCGAAACCGCTAGACCTTGCACGCGCGAGGCGATGTTCACGGTCTGGCCGAAATAGTCCTGCCGGTCGTTGAGCGTCACCGCAAGGCAGGGACCTTCGTGGATGCCGATCTTGAGCAGCAGGTCCTCGTTGCTGCGCTCGTCGTTGAGCGCGCGCATGGCGCGCCGGATACGAAGCGCCGCCGCGAGCGCGCGATCGGGTGTCGCGAAGGTCGCCATGACCGCGTCGCCGATGGTCTTCACCACCGCGCCGGATTCGTCGGAGATGATCTCGTTGAGGATGCGAAAGTGCTCCTTCACGATGTCGAACGCCACCAGGTCGCCGACGCGATCGTAGAGGTCGGTCGAGCCCTTGAGGTCGGTGAACAGGAAAGTGAGGCTGGTGATCTTGAGGCGCTGGTCGACGTCGAGCGTGCTGGTGCGATAGAGCTCGCGAAACGTCTGGTTGGTCAACAGGCGCTTGGCGGTGAGGAAGGGCCGGCGCTTGCCGAGCATGTCGTGCATCTCTTGGCCCGCGATATAGACGCCCGGGACGATGCGTGTGTCGGTCCGGTTGTCCAGCGCCAGGCGCAGCGGGCCGGGCTTGAGCGTGATCGTCGTCGTGTGCGCGTGCGCGCGGTTGAATACGATCGACAGCGATTGCCGCTCCCGCGTCGGCGCGCCCTTGACGTCGATGAACTGCGCGAAGTGTGTGACCGGATCGAAAACGATGACGAATTCCTCGGGCAGCGTCAGCGACAGCATGGCGCGCTCTCCGGGAGGCAGCTCGATCAGCTCGAGCGTGACGTCGTCGATCGCCGTGGTGAAGGCCTCGTCACGCAGGTCGATGCCGGAGCTCCAGAAGATCTGGCGGCAGTATTCGACGGGCGACAGGTCGTTGGGCGAATGCGCGGCGATGCGACGGGTGCGCGGCGTGACCGTGAACGTGACTTCGACCATTTCGTCGAGCGTCGGCTCGTAGCCTGCGGCGCACAGCGCGCACGCGTACTCGGCCTGGTTCACGGTCTTGAGCGATGCGCCGGCGTCGAGCACTCCACCGCAGCCCGGGCACAGCACGTTCCACGACATGTCGAACAAGCCGAGGCGCACGGCATGCAGGAATCCGGCGATGACGCGATCCTCATCGAGCTCATTCTCGCGCGCGAAGGCGAGCACGTTGACGCGGTTGAGCCGATGGTCCGGCGCGTCGCGCACCAGCGTCTCGATCGCCGCGACGACGTCGGGGTCCGCCGCCTGGCGCAGTGCCGCGAACAGGGTCTCGCTCTCGCTCATCAAGGCAGCTTAGCGCGAAACCGCAGTCGGAGGAATCGGCATGGCGCCTGGGCGCGGCGGTATGCTTCCGGCGTGAAGATCGCGACCTTCAACATCAACGGCATCCGCAGCCGCCTGCCGCGCCTGCTCGAGTGGCTGGACGACGCGCGGCCGGACGTGGTGTGCCTGCAGGAGCTGCGTCTCTACCACGATGAATTCCCCGTCCGCGAGCTGCGCGCACGCGGGTTACGGCGCGATGTGGCAGGGACAGCGTCCGAGATACAACGGCGTCGCGATTCTCGCGCGCGACGCCGATCCGGTCGAAGTCCGCCGCGAGCTTCCGGGCGCGTCCGGCGCCGCGAGGCGCGCTACATCGAGGCCGCAGTGGGAGGGATCCTGATCGGGTGCCTGTACGCGCCCAACGGCAATCCGCAACCGGGGCCCAAGTTCGACCACAAGCTCGCGTGGATGGCGCGCTTCGCGGAACATGCGGCGACGCTGCTCGCGTCGGGCGTGCCGGTGGTTCTCGCGGGCGACTACAACGTCGTGCCGACCGCGAAGGACATCTACGTCACTCATTCGTACGACGACAACGCGCTGGTGCAGCCGGCGCCGCGCAAGGCGTTCCGTCAGCTGATCGATTCCGGCTGGACCGACGCGATCCGCGCGCTGCACCCGAACGAAACGATCTACACGTTCTGGGACTACATGCGCAAGCGCTGGGAACGCGACGCCGGCTTGCGCATCGACCACCTTCTGCTCGATCCCCAAGTGTCGGATCGACTGATCGCCGCGGGCGTGGACAAGGAGGTGCGCGCCAAGGTTGGCGCCAGCGACCATGCGCCGGTGTGGATCGAACTGCGCGAGTAATGGGAGCTGCCGGCCACCGGGGAGCAAGCGATTCGCGCTCAACATCAATCGGTTGGGAGCGGTACGCAAATTGTAAGCCCGAGCCGGCACAAACGGACTACCCTCTGTACGGTGGAGTGCATTGTCGGCACAGATCATAGCGGGGGCAACAGCATGGCTGAGACAAAGAACAATCCGGAGACGAGGGTCACTGAGTCCAGCAGTGCCAGCGACATGGCTTTGCGCCGGAATTCAGAAGAGACGCTGCTGAAAGCCGGCGCCTTGCAGCGCGCGATCTTCAACAGCGCCAACTTCTCGAGCATCGCCACCGACGCGAAGGGCGTCATCCAGATCTTCAATGTCGGCGCCGAGCGAATGCTGGGCTACACGGCCGCCGAGGTGATGAACAAGATCACGCCGGCCGATATTTCCGATCCGCAGGAATTGATCACCCGCGCCAAGGCGCTGAGCATCGAGCTCGCGACCACGATCACGCCGGGCTTCGAGGCGCTGGTATTCAAGGCCTCGCGCGGGATCGAGGACATCTATGAACTGACCTATATCCGCAAGGACGGCAGCCGGTTCCCGGCGGTGGTGTCGGTCACGGCGCTGCGCGACGCGCAGGACGCCATCATCGGCTATCTGTTGATCGGCACCGACAACACCGCGCGCAAGCTGGTCGAAGCCGAGCAGAAGAAGCTCGACCAGCGCCTGCGCGACCAGCAGTTCTACACGCGCTCGCTGATCGAATCGAACATCGACGCGCTGATGACGACCGACCCCTCCGGCATCATCACCGACGTCAACAAGCAGATGGAGGCGCTCACCGGCTGCACGCGCGACGAGCTGATCGGTGCGCCGTTCAAGAACTACTTCACCGATCCGGAGCGGGCCGAGGCGGGCATCAAGCGCGTGTTGAGCGAAAAGAAGGTCACCGACTACGAGCTGACGGCGTGCGCGCGCGACGGGAAGCAAACGGTCGTCTCGTACAACGCGACCACGTTTTACGACCGCGACCGCACGCTGCAGGGCGTATTCGCCGCGGCGCGCGACGTCACCGAGCGCAAGCAGGTCGAGGCGGAACTGCAGCAGGCCAAGGCGGTGGCCGAGAGTGCGAGCCAGACCAAGTCGGATTTTCTGGCGAGCATGAGTCACGAAATCCGCACGCCGATGAATGCGATCATCGGCATCGCGGACCTGCTCGCGAAGACGGCGCTCTCGCCGGAGCAGGACAACTACGTGCAGATCTTTCGCCGTGCCGGCGACAACCTGCTGCATCTGGTCAACGACATCCTCGACCTGTCCAAAGTCGAAGCCTCGCAGCTCGAGCTGGAGCGGACCCGGTTCTCGTTGAATGATCTGCTGGACAAGGTGACGGAGATGGTGGCTGTCCGGGCCGCAGGAGAAAGGGCTGGCGCTGATTTGCGAGATCGCGCCGGAAGTGCCGCGCGACCTGATCGGCGACCCGACGCGGCTGCGGCAGGTGCTGCTCAACCTGCTCGGCAACGCCATCAAGTTCACGGAATCCGGCGAAGTCGCGCTGCGCGTCACGCCGGATGCGGAGTCCTCTGCTCCGGCGCGTTGCGGTTCACGATCTCGGACACCGGCATCGGCATTCCGGGCGAGAAACTGGGCGCGGTATTCGAGCGATTCACGCAGGCCGATTCGTCCACGACTCGCAGGTACGGCGGCTCGGGCCTGGGGCTCACGATTTCCAAGCGCCTGGTGGAACTGATGGGCGGACGCATCTCGGTCGAGAGCGGAGTCGGAAAGGGCAGCGTGTTTTCCTTCACCGTGCCGCTCGAGATCTGGGCGGGGCCGACGCGGCGGGAGGCCGTATCGGTGGGCACGGGCCTGCAGCCCGCGCTGCCGGCGCTGCACGTCCTGTTGGTGGAGGATTCCACCGACAACCGCACGATCACGATTGCCTACTTGCAGGACACGCCGTACCGGATCGACATCGCCGAAAACGGCGCCATCGCCTTTGAAAAGTTCACCGCCGGCCGCTACGACCTCGTGCTGATGGACCGGCAGATGCCGGTGATGGATGGCTTGGCCGCGACGCGGGCAATCAGGAAGTGGGAGCAGTCGAACGAGCGGCAGCCGACGCCGATCATCGCGCTGACGGCATCGGCGTTGAAGGGTGATCAGGAGAAATTCGAGGCCGCGGGGTGTACGGCATTCCTGACCAAACCGATCAAACAGGAAGTGCTGCTGCAAGCGATCAGGGAGCACTCGCTGGTCGCGTCTCCACCATCGGATGAGCTGCGCAGTCGAACCGGACACGATCATGGTGCACGCGAATCCCAAGCTCACCGACCTGATCCCCGGATTCCTGCAGAACCGCAGGCACGACGTCATCGCGATGCTTGGCGCGCTGGATCGGGGTGACTTCGAGACCGTGGAGAGTCTCGGGCACGGCATGAGGGGCGCGGGCGGCAGCTTTGGGTTTCAGGGCGTCACCGACATCGGCGCCGCCCTCGAGCAGGCGGCCGGCAGCGCCGACAACGAAGCCTCGCGCAAGTCGGTCGACGAATTGGTACGTTACCTGGATCGTGTCGAGGTCGTCTACGACTAGCCGATCACGACTACGCTGACTGGGTCCGGGTGAGACAGGCGCGCACGCGCGCCGTCAGCTGCGGGATCGAGAACGGTTTGGTCACATAGTCGGTCACGCCCGCCTCGAAGCCGGCGCGGGTGCTCGGCTCGTCGGTCATGGCGGTCAGCATCAGCACCGGCAGGTGCTGCGTTTCCGCCCTGGCGCGGAGCGCTCTCATCACTTCCATGCCGTCCATGCCGATCATCTTGTAGTCGAGCACCAGGAGATCCGGGCATGTGCTCGGCGATCATCGCGAGCGCGTCCGGCCCGTTGGTTGCCGTGCTGACGATGTACTCCTCCTGCTCAAGCGCGCGAACGATCATCGTGAGCATGTCCGGTGTGTCGTCCACCACCAGGATACGAAACCGGCGCTGCGCGACCGAGGGCTGGAACGGGGCCTGCGTGACAAAGGGCTTCAAGGTCGATCGCGGTTCCAGGACGAGTTCGCAGCCTTCATACGCGCAGAAGACGTCGAGCCCCGTTCCTCGCTCCACGGCCAGGCTGCGCGCCTTGCTCTCGATGTCCGCGACGAACTGATCGTCATGGCCCGGATCGTGGTGCGTCAATGCGACACGCCGCACGCCGGCCGCCGCGGCGATCTGAACGACGTAGTCGTACGCGCTGTGTCCCCAGGTTTTCTTCGAGGGATACTCCTCGGGCGTGTACTGCGCATCGTGGATCACGAGATCGGCGTCGGCCATGAATCTGGCGTGACGGCGGTCTCCGTCGTGCAGAATCGACTCGATGCGACCGGGCTCGGCACCGGCGCGCCAGAGCTCATCGGAGAACGGCTCGTGGTCCACGAGGTACACCATCGCGACGCCGTCGGCTTCGACGCGGTAGCCCACCGTCATGGCTGGATGATTCAGAAATTGCGTCGCGACCCGTGCGCCACCGATCGTGTGGATGCCCTCGGTCAGGTCGTGGTAGGTGATCGTTGCCGGCAACTGGTTCAAGTCGATCGGGAAGTAGGTGAACTCCATCTGGCCGGCCAGAACGTCATGCAGCGGGACGCGGCTGCCTTCGGGGCCGTAGATCGCAACGGAGTTCCCTTTCACGAAAGCCGGGGTGAAGAACGGAAAGCCTTGGATGTGATCCCAGTGCGTATGTCCGAGCAGAATGTTCGCGTTGATGGGTTTCTGGCCTTGGGCCATCAACTCGGCGGCCAGCGCGCGTGCGCCGGTGCCGCAGTCAAAAATCAGAAGATCGCCGCTGTCGGTGGTCAGCTCGACGCAGGATGTATTTCCGCCGAAGTGATTCGTGCCCGGCCCCGGGGTGGCGATCGATCCCCTCGTCCCCCAGAAACGTACTCTCATGAGTCTGCGGTCCTCTCGAGTGCCGAACGACCGGCGGTAAGTTCGATCCCGCTGTTTCTCGCACGGCGCTAGGATTGCGGTGGCGCGCGCCATTAGGACTTGCAGGTCGGCACGCCAGGGAATCTTGCGCTCCGGCCGCTCGATCCGCAATGCCTTCGCAGCGTGCATCGGTCGCTGCCATGCGCTACCATCGGATCCGGAGGCGTTTGAGCCCGACGTGCACGCTTTGTCCGCTTCGCGCGACGAAATCGCGAACACCGGGTCAACGTTGCCGATATGCCGAAGGTGCACGCGTTGAGTCCGACAAGGATATCCAGATCATGGCCGTCCGTTCACTGAGCAAGGGCAAGGCCGTCCGCGAGCAAGTAAGCAAGGCCGAATGGGACAAGCGCGTCGATCTCGCCGCGTGCTACCGCCTGGTGGACTTGTACGGCATGTCGGAAATGTCCGCCAACCACATCAGCACGCGCGTTCCGGACGAGGACGATGCATTCCTCATCAATCCCCACGGCCTGCTCTACGAACAGATGCACGCTTCGTGTTTCATCAAGCTCGATCTCGCCGGCAACGTCCTGTTCAATCCGACGGATTACGAATTCAACAAGGCCGGTTACGTCGTGCATAGCTGCATTCACGCGGCGCGGCACGAGGTCGACTGCGTAATCCACACCCACACCATTGCAGGCATGGCGGTATCGGCGATGGAGTGCGGCCTCCTTCCGATCGCGCAGACGTCGATGCGCTTTGCCAGGATCGCCTATCACGATTACGAGGGTGTCGCTCTCAACCTCGAAGAACAGGCGCGACTGGTGCGCGACCTGGGCGCGCACGAGGGCATGATCCTCAGGAATCACGGGCTGCTGACCGTGGGCGCGAGCATCGCGGAAGCGTTCAACAGCATGTTCAGGCTCGAGCGTGCCTGCCAGGTCCAGGTCGCGGCGCTCTCGTGCAACGTCAAGATCAGGATGCCGCCCGAGGACGTCGTGAGCGAATCGTGGCGGTTGTATCAGCCCGGCGTGCGCCGCCGCTTCGGCGTGCTCGAATGGCCGGCGCTGCTGCGCAAGCTGGACAAGCTCGATCCCTCCTATCGCGATTGACCAGGGGGCCGCAACGCTGCCATCGGCGGAGGACGGCATGCTCCGAATCCATGTGCGCAAGAGCGCACTTTGCGTCCTGTTTCGGGCTGCTGCAGCCACGCTGTTGTTGCTCGCGGCGCACGGTGCGCCTGCGCAAGGCAACTACCCGAGCCGGCAAATCACCATCGTCGTTGGCTTCTCCGCGGGAGGAACCACGGATATCGTCGCGCGCCTCGTTGCAGACGAGATGCGCAAGTCCTGGGGTCAGACGGTCGTCATCGACAACAAGCCAGGGGCCGGAGGCAACATCGGCGGGGCCTTCGTCGCCAACGCCAAGCCGGACGGTTACACGCTGCTGATCGGCTCGGTCGGGCCGCTCGCCATCAACGCGTCGCTCTACGCGAAGATGCCCTACGACAATCTGAAAGACTTCACGCCAATATCGCTCATCGTGCACGTACCGAACATGCTGGTGGTGAACCCCACCGCGATGCCGGTCAATTCATTTTCCGAATTCGTCGCCTTGGTCAGGGCGAATCCAGGAAAGTATTTCTTCGCCTCGACAGGGATCGGCACTTCTTCGCACCTTTCCGGCGAAGAGCTGAAGGTGATGGCTGGCGTCGACATAACGCATGTGCCCTACAAGGGCGCCGTTGCGGTCAACGATCTGCTGTCCGGCCAGCAGGTACATTTCATGTTTGCGACGATTCCCTCGGTGATCGAGTTCGTACGCGCTGGCCGCCTGCGCGCGCTCGCGGTCACGAGCAAGGCGCGATCGGCGGCGGTTCCCGAAATACCCACCGTCGCCGAATCGGGATTCCCGGAGTTCGAGGCGTCGTCCTGGTTTGGACTGCTCGGACCCGCGGATTTGCCGCGCGAGATCGTGGTGAAGCTGCAGACGGAAATCGTGCGAGTATTGACGATCCCCGAGATCCGCAACAAGCTCACCCTGCAAGGTGCCGACCCCGTCGGCAGCACGCCGGAAGAGTTCGGCAACTACATACGCGCGGAAACGGCCAAGTGGGCGAAGGTCGTCAAGGCATCCGGCGCCAAGGCGGAATGAACCGAACACGGAGCAATCGAATGAGGCCACCGTCCTGGAAAGCATCCGCAGTCCGAGTCGCGATGCTCGCGATCGTCGCGTTGTTGCTCGCGCCGGCGACATCGGCGCTCGCCGAGCCGGCCGAGATCACGGTCGCCAAGGAATACGGCATCGGTTATCTGCCGTACATGATCATGGAGAACAACAAGCTCATCGAGAAGCACGCCGCCGCGCTCGGCCTGACGAGTCTGAAGATCACCTGGCAAACCTTCGGTGGGTCGGGCCTCATGCAAGGCGCGATGATTGCCGGAAGACTCGATTTCGCATCCAGCGGGGTTCCCTGGTTCCTGACCATGTGGGACAAGCTCAATGGTCAGGTCAAGTCTCCCGGCGCGCTCGACTCGATGCCGCTGTACCTGACGACGCGCAATCCCGACGTCAAGACGGTCAAGGATTTTTCCGACAAGGACAGGATAGCGCTGCCGGCGGTCAAGACTTCAGTGCAGGCGATGACGCTGCAGATGGCTTCGGCGGCGGCGTTCGGCGCCGCAAACGCCACGAAGCTGGACGCACTGACGGTTTCGCTGAGTCATCCTGACGCGATGAATGCCCTTTTGTCCGGCATCAGTGAAGTCGACAGCCACTTTGCTTCTCCGCCGTTCCAGGATCTCGAGCTCAAGGATCCGCGCATTCACAAAGTGCTGAGCTCCTACGAGCTTACCGGAGGACAGACGACGTTCATCATTTCCTGGACGACGACAAAGTTCCAGCAGGAAAACCCGAAGGTCTACCAGGCCTTCACCGAGGCTTTGCTCGAAGCACAGTCGTTCATTGCGAACAACCCGGCGGATGCCGCCCGAATCTATCTTGCGATGTCTTCGGACAAACGCCTCACCCAGGACGCCCTCGTGTCCATCCTCAGCAATCCGGACTACAAATTCACCAACGTTCCCCAGAACATCATGAAGTACGCCGACTTCATGTTCAGCACCGGCGCGATGAAGACCAAGCCCGCCTCCTGGAAGGACCTGTTCTTTCCCAATGTGCACGGCACGCGCGGGAAGCTGAGCGGGAAGCCGGGCGGGAAACTGAGCCGCGTCGATCGAGCGATCCGATGGACACCTACGATGTGATCGTGGTCGGCGCGGGCAATGCAGGACTCTGCGCGGCGCTGGCTGCGCGCGAGGCCGGCGCGCGGGTGCTGGTCCTCGAGGCGGCGCCCGACACTGAGCGTGGCGGCAATTCCCGATTCACTGCCGGCGCGATGCGTGTCCCCTATCGCGGTGTCGACGACCTTCAGCAGTTGATGCCGGATCTGACGCAGGCCGAAATCGCCCAGACCGACTTCGGCGCGTACACCGAGGAGCAATTTTTCGATGACATCGGCCGCGTTACCGAATACCGCGGCGATCCGGACCTCGTCGAAATTCTCGTCAAGAGAAGCTTCGATACCATGCGCTGGATGCGAGGCAAGGGAATTCGCTTCGCTCCCATGTACGGACGACAAGCGTTCAAGGTCGACGATCGAATGCGATTCTGGGGCGGCCTGACGGTCGAGGTGTCGGGTGGAGGACAAGGGTTGATCGACTTCCTCTTCGATGCCGCTCAACGCGACGGCGTCGAGATCTGGTACGAAGCACGCGCCAAACAGCTGATTGCCGATGACGACGGCGTTCGCGGCGTCGTGGCGCGACGCGACGGGCGCACCATCGCCATACCGGGGCGCGCCGTGGTGCTCGCATCGGGTGGCTTCGAAGCGAACACCGAGTGGCGGACCCGCTATCTCGGCCCCGGATGGGATCTGGCCAAGGTTCGCGGCAGCCGATTCAACACCGGCGGCGGAATCGCGATGGCGCTCGACGCCGGCGCAGCTCCCCACGGAAACTGGTCGGGCTGCCATTCGGTCAGCTGGGACCGCAACGCGCCGCAATTCGGTGATCTTGCCGTCGGCGACGGCTTTCAGAAACACAGCTATCCATTCGGGATCATGGTCAACGCGCTCGGCAAGCGCTTCGTCGACGAGGGCGCGGACTTCAGAAACTACACCTATGCGAAGTACGGCCGTGTCGTCCTGTCGCAACCCCAACAATTCGCATGGCAGGTATTCGACGCGAAAGTAACGCACCTGCTCCGCGACGAATACCGGATCAAGCAGGTCAGCAAAGTGCGCGGCGACACGCTGGAAGAGCTCGCCGGCAAGCTCGAGGATGTCGACGCCGCCGCGTTCCTGCAGGAGGTTGCCGCGTATAACGCGTCCGTACGCACGCACATCAAGTTCGATCCGACGGTACGCGACGGTCGTTGCACGAAGGGCCTCGCCGTCGACAAGACGAACTGGGCGAACACCATCGACACGCCTCCCTTCGAAGCCTATGCGGTGACCTGCGGTATCACCTTCACCTTTGGCGGGCTTGCGCATCGACACCGATGCTGCCGTGCAGAGCGTCGACGGAGCTCCTATCCCGGGTCTTTTCGCTGCGGGAGAGCTCGTCGGCGGCCTGTTCTATTTCAACTATCCCGGCGGGTCCGGGTTGACCTCCGGCGCGGTGTTCGGGCAGATCGCAGGTGCGTCCGCCGCCCGGATGACGCGTCGCGCGAACGTCGGCTAAGCCGCTGCGCCCGCGCACGCGGGCCCGGAGGTCTACGCAAAATGTGTCGCTGCGCCCAGCTCAGCTTGGCGTATGCGCGAACGCAGGTGCTAGCGTGCATGCACGGAAGTGCCTGGCGGGGGGATGGCGCGGCGTTGATTCGCGCCCTTGCGAAGGCCCTGGACGCGAGGACGTTGGCGCCTGCCGCAT
>CAVRLN010000011.1:0-186419 GCA_963722325.1 uncultured beta proteobacterium | reverse complement strand
ACCGCCGAGCTCTCGCACGCCGTATCGCGCCTGCGTGATCAGGTCTCGGTGGCGCTGGAGCGCGACGGCGGCAGGCAGGCGGCGTTTGACCGGATCACGCGCGACATCGGCATCGCGGCGCCTGCCACCGAGCAGCTGGTCGACTATCTTGCCGCCGCGCACGCGGCGCTGGGTGTGCTTCCGACGCAGCACACATCGTCTTCGAGCGTTTCTTCGACGAGTCGGGCGGCATGCAGCTCATCGTTCATTCGCCTTACGGAAGCCGCATCAACCGCGCGTGGGGGCTCGCGCTGCGCAAGCGCTTTTGCGTCAAGTTCAACTTCGAATTGCAGGCCGCGGCGACCGAAGACGCGATCGTGCTGTCGCTGTCGACCAGCCACAGCTTCGAGCTGGGAAGCGTCGCGCGCTATCTCAACTCGAAGACGGTGCGCGCGATCCTCATCCAGGCGATGCTCGACGCGCCGATGTTCGGCGCGCGCTGGCGCTGGATCGCCGGGACATCGCTGGCGCTGCCGCGCTTTCGCGGCGGCAAGAAAGTGCCGGCGCCGCTGCAGCGCATGCGCGCCGAGGACCTGATGGCGGCGGTATTTCCCGACCAGATCGCGTGCGCAGAGAACATCGTCGGCGAGCGCGAGATTCCGGACCATCCGCTCGTCGCGCAGGCGGTGCACGACTGCCTGTACGAGGCGATGGACATCGAAGGCCTCGAGCGGCTGCTCGCCGGCATCGAGTCGGGCGCGATCGAGGTGGTCGCGCGCGACCTGACCCAGCCATCGCCGCTCGCGCTGGAAATCCTCACCGCGCGCCCGTACGCCTATCTCGACGACGCGCCGCTCGAGGAGCGCCGGGCGCAGGCGGTGATGAGCCGGCGATGGCTCGACGACGCCAGCGCCACCGACCTCGGGCGCCTCGACGACGCGGCGATCGAGCGCGTGCGCGCCGAGGCGTGGCCGCAAGCGGCCAGCGCCGACGAGATCCACGATGCGCTGCTCGGGCTCGGCTTTCTCACCGACGACGAGGTCGCGCGCCAACCACGCTGGCGCGAATGGCTCGATACGCTTGCAAGCCAGCGTCGCGCGACGCGCCTGCTGCCGGCGAGCGGCGCGAATGCAGCGACGTCGCAGGGGACGGGGCGCGCGTTATGGGTCGCCGCCGAGAGACTGCCGCAGTTCGAATCGGTGTACCCCGCCGCCCGGCGTGCACCCGCCATCTCCGCACCTGCCGAATTCGCAAGCAAGGCGTGGCCACGCGACGAGGCGATGCTGGAAATCGTGCGCGGCCGGCTGGAAGCGCTCGGACCGACCACCAGCGCGGCGATCGCGGCGTCGATGCAGCTCCCGATCGGCGACATCGAAAGCGCGCTGGCGCGCCTGGTCGCCGAGGGCGTGGTCCTGGGCGGGCGATTCACTACCGGCGCCGAGGCGAACGAATGGTGCGAGCGTGCACTGCTGGCGCGGATCCACCGCTACACGGTAAGCCGGCTGCGCCAGGAAATCGAGCCGGTCGCGGGCAGGGATTTCATGCGCTTCCTGTTTCGCTGGCAGCATCTTTCGCCGGGCGAGCAACGACAGGGTCCCGATGCGCTCGACGCGATCATCGCGCAGCTTCAGGGATTCGAGGCGCCGGCCGCAGCGTGGGAGTCAGAGATCCTTCCCGCGCGACTCGAGGACTACGAGTTCACCTGGCTCGACGACCTCTGCCTTTCGGGTCGCGCGGTCTGGGCGCGATTGAGTCCGGGCACGGGCGCGGGCGGAAGCGGGCGCGGCCCGATCCGCACCACGCCGGTGACGCTGCTGCCGCGCAGGAGCGCCGCGCTGTGGTCACGCGCCGCACCGCCGCTGCCGGCCGACGACGCGGCGCTGTCGTCGCAGGCGGCCGCCGTGATCGACATGCTGCGTGCGCACGGCGCATCGTTCTACGACGAGATCGTAGTGTCGACGGGGCTGTTGCGCACGCAGGTCGAGAACGCGCTCGCCGAGCTCGTCGTCGCCGGACGCGTGTCGTCCGACAGCTTCGGCGGCCTGCGCGCGCTGCTGACGCCTTCGGAAAAGCGCAAGCCGCTCGGCGGCACGCGCCGTCATCGGCGCGCGCCGCTGCTCGGCATCGAGGAAGCGGGGCGCTGGTCGCTGGTCAGGCGCGCCCCCGCCGACGCATCGCCAAAGCGCGCCTACTACGAGCCCGACCAGGACATGGTCGAGCACGTGGTGCACGCGCTGCTGCGGCGCTACGGCGTCGTGTTCTGGAGACTCCTGCAGCGCGAGGCCGCATGGCTTCCGCCGTGGCGAGACCTGCTGCGCGTGCTGCGCCGGCTCGAGGCGCGCGGCGATGTGCGCGGCGGACGCTTCGTCGCGGGGGTGACCGGTGAACAGTTCGCGCTGCCCGAAGCGGTGAGCGCGCTGCGCGAGACGCGGCGCGCGCCGTTGTCCGGCGCGCTGGTCTCGGTGAGCGGCGCCGATCCGCTGAACCTGGTCGGCGTCGTCGCAGCCGGGACGCGCGTGCCCGCGGTATTGAGCAACCGCGTGCTGTATCGCGACGGCATCGCCATCGCCACGCTGGTCGCCGGCGAGATCGCCTGGCTCGAGAAGCTCGCGCCCGCCGACGCACGTGCCGCCGAGGACGCGCTGGTGAAGCGACAGCCCGGCGCGCCGCGGCTGGCGTATCTGAGATAGCGCGCAGCAGACGTGCAGAACGGCGCATGGTCAATTCAGCAACCAAAACACCCCGACTCAGGGCACCGGCGGATGTCTTTGCGGCGCGGTCCGATTCGAACTCCGGGGTCCGCTACGCGACGTCGTGCTTTGCCATTGCGCGATGTGCCGCAAGACGCACGGTCACGTCGCCGCATATACGGCGATCGCGCGCGCCGGTCTCGTGCTCACCGAGCAGCGCAGCCTGCGCTGGTTCCGCTCGTCGCCGATCGCACGGCGCGGATTCTGCGCGGAGTGCGGCGCGAGTTTGTTCTGGGACGGCGCCGGACGCGACATGATCTCGATCGCTGCGGGAACGATTGATCCGCCGACCGGGCTCAAGACCGCGATCCAGCTTCATGCCGGCAGCGCAAGCGACTACTACCGAATCGAGCAGGATATTCCGCAGCGCGCGGATTGAGCGCGGGCGCGACGCGCGGATCTGCCTTGATCCGATCGCATAGTTTCCGTCGCGGCGATTGCTCAGCCGCCGATGATCCTGCAGGTTGAACGCGCGCTGCACCAGCCACAGCAGCGCGACCAGCGCGATCGCCGCCGAGCCGAGCAGGAACACGCCGCGCTGATAGAACGCGGTCCGCGCGCAGCGCATACGCGACGCGGCAGGAACACGCCGACGATCGCGAGCTGTCCGAGCTCGACGCCGAGGTTGAACGCGACCAGCGCGATGAGCAGCGACTCCTGCGGCAGGCCGAGGTCGGTCGAGCACCGGGCGAATCCGAAGCCGTGGATCAGGCCGAAGCAGAACGCGATGAGCCAGCGGCTGCCGATACACGACCGGGCGGAGGTTGTTGAGCGCCGCAAGCACCACCGACAGCGGCGATCGCCGACTCGACCAGCCGCGACGGCAGGCTCGACCACGCCGAGCGCGGCGAGCGACAGCGTGATCGAATGCGCCAGCGTGAACGCGGTGACGACCTTCACGACGTCCCAGAAGGAGTCCGCGAAGCTCGCCGCCGGCTCCCAGCGCCGGCCCGGCGTCGTCGACCTGACCAGCACCGCCGGCAGCAGCAGCGACAGCAGGAACAGGATGTGATCGAAGCCGGTCCAGATGTGCCAGCACGCCTTCGTTGCACGTAGTCGAGGAACTGCTCCCACTTCGACGCTCGCGCCCAGCGTGAAGCTGCTGATCGGGCGCGTCGACGCTGAAGATGCCGGCGCGGTCGCGCCCTGGTATTCGAGGCGCAGCAGCCCGCGATGCTGCGGATCGATGTCGAAGAACAGGCGGTAGCCGACGGCGAGCGACTTGGGCGCCGCAGCGCAGGTTGCGGTGAAGCGCATCACCGCGTAGGCGCCGTCGCTGTGATCGTCGATCAGATGCTCGGTCGCGCTGGCGGGGCAGGGCGCACCCGCGGGGCCGAGGCGCAGCCGCGACAGCGCGTAGGCGTCGATCTCCGCGTGCTTCGCCTTGACCTCGCCCCAGGTGATGTCGCCGTCCTGGTTCGCGTCCAGGCCGAGCGCGAAGTCGAGGTCGCGCAGCGCGATGTCCCATTGCCCGTCGATCGTGTCGCCGTCGACGTCGAGCGTGAGGTAGCTGTCGGACGGCTTGTGCGCGAGCGCCGGCGCCGTCCACGCGGCGAGCAGCAATGCCGACGCGATCAGCCAGCGCTTCATGCGTGATCCGGCGCGGTGCGGCAGTCGAGGGCGTTGAACCGTCGCCTCGAGCGTGCGCCAGCGCGTTCGCCGGGACGCGCGCTTCCGGTAGTCGGAGGCCGCGTCGCGGCGATGCCGCGACCGCGGGGTATTCGATGCGCGTGTCGTCGAGCCAGCGCCGCGCCATGTCGAGCGCGGCCGCATCGTTGGCGGCGGCCGCGGCCTCGGCGAGTATGCGCAGGTCCGCCGCCTCGCGCTGCACCTTCTGGTTGTCGATCGCGTAGCGAAGCGCGCTCCTCGCGTCGCCGTTGAGCCACGAGCTCGAAGCGCGCGTTCTCGCGCAGGTGCACCGTGTCGCCGCGTGCGTGGCTCGCGTCGAAGCGCGCGCGCAGCGTCTGGATCGACGTCGCGGCTTCGGCGGACTTGAGCGCCTGCTGCGCCAGCGCGAGCCGCAGCAGCAGGATGTCGATGCGCGCGCGATCCTTGAGCAGAGCCACGACGTCGGCCGCGCGTCGCTGGTCGAGCAGCCAGTCCGAGTACGCCGCGAGCGCGTACAGGTCGGTCGCGTCGGCCGCGAGCGCCGCCTTGAAGTGCGCTTCCGCGGCGGCGTCGCCGCGACGATGCGCGATCTCGGCGAGCAGCGTCTGCCCCCAGTTGCGTCGCCGCGGCGTCGATGCGGGACATCGACGCGCAGTGCCTTCTGCACCGAATCGTACGCGGACGACGCGTTGCCGGTCATCGCGTCGATCGCCGCGATGCAGATCACGGCGTAGATCGACGGCGCGACGGCGGCGAGGCGCATGCAATCGGCGCGCGCCGGCGCAAACTTGCCCTGCACCGTCAGCACCGTGGCGCGAGTCAGCAATGCCTGCGCGTTGTCCCGGCTCGCGCTGCAGGACGAGCCCCAGGTCGGCGACCGCGGCATCGAACTCGTGATTGCTCTGCAGGATCGTGGCGCGCAGCAGCAGCACCGGCGTGGGCGCCTGCGGATCCTTCCACCAGCGTGCGAGCGCCGCCTGCGCGTAGCCGAGAAAGCGCGGATCGCCCTCGACGCGCGAGGCGCGAACGTACGCATTGGCGAGCGCGAGCGCCGGCGCGAGCTCGCCGGGCGCTTTCGCAGCCGCGGCCTGCAGCGCTTTCAGGTCGCGAAACTCGGCCGCGCTGCGGCTCGGCAGGCGCTCGAGCACCTGCGCGTCGTCGGACGGGATGAACGGTGCGGCGTCGGCGCACGGCGCGAGGCACGCGCAGGCGAGAGCGACGGCGCTCGCCAACGAGAGCGTCAGTATTGCGCGATACGCTTGCATGGTCTTCCCGCTGTTTGCGGCGATGCAAAGCAACGCCGGACCATGCTTCGGTCCGGCGTGCGTTGTTGAGAGGCCGGGAGGCGTCGCCGCGCACGCCGCGGGAAGGCGGTCGTGCACGACAACGGTTTCACGGCGCTGCGATCAGCCCGCTTACTGGTTGGCGGGAATGCCGTTGGGGCCGTTGGGCGATCCCGGCAGCGGAGGACGCAGGAACGGGAAGACGTCGTCGAACTGGCTCGACTCGACCAGCACGCCGTCGGTATACGGCAGCGTCGCGCTCGACGGCTTGCCCGCGCCCGGCGGCAGCAGGTAACCCATCACCACGCGCAGCGCGATGTCGACGATATCGTCGCCAGGGCGACGTCCGTTCGGGAATCCCGCGGGATCGCAGCCCGGATTGCTCAGCACCAGCGCGCCGTCGACGAAGCACGCCGCGGCGCCGAGGCTGTTCTGCGAGGCCTTGGGCGTCGCCGGAAGCGCGGTGTTGAGACGGATCATTTCCGATGGAGTGACGGTCTTCGCCTGGTTGACGTTCGGTACGCCGGTGAGGAATACGGCGACGAGATCGCTGCGCGGAAACACGCTCGGCGCCTGCACGCCGGCCGACGCGTACAGCGATGCGATCAGCGCCGGCAGCGTCGGATTGGTGACGTAGTTGGCGAACTGGCCGTCGTCCTTGGGCTCGCTCATGTTGAACTTGTCCTTGTCCGGCAGGCCGATCACCAGTTCGTTGACCAGCGGCATGCCCAGGCGCGACACCTGCACGAAGCCGTTGGTGTTGGCAGTGTCGGGAAGATTCAGCTTGCGCGCCGGCAGGCTCGCCGTCGCCCACACGCCGATCACCGGATCGCTCGCCGTCGTGATGCACGAGATGGGGACTTCGAAGGCGATGCTGGTGACGTTCTTGTCGAGCGTGGCATTGCCCGCGCCGCTGCGCGAGCCGATGACGCGCGCGGTCGGGATGTTGACCAGGTCGAAGATCTCGCCGAGATTGACGCCGAAGCCTTCCTTGCGCTGGCCGACGAACACGCGCGGAAATGTTCCCGCCGGCGGAGTGCAGCCGGGGATGTTCATGCCGCGGATGTGCATCGCCGAGTAGTCGGGGTAGTCGGGGATCGACTTGTTGCCGATGTTGTCGATCGGCTTCTCGTACGATGTCCCTCCGACCAGCGGCAGCACCGGCTCGCGCGTCGCGGTGCGGCTCGCGCCGCGCAGCAGGTCGACCGTGAACGACTGCACGACGTTGAGAGCGCCCACGCCGCCGGTGGTGATCTGTCCGGAGTCGGCCAGCGGAATCGCCACGTCCTTGCCGCCGATGTTGAGCGACGTGCCGCGCACGGAATTGGTGAAGCGGAACGAGAACGTCAGGTCCTCGCGCGCGTCGCCATTGTTGTCGATGTGGACTTCGTAGACCGCGTCGGGGTCCATCTGGAAATAATTCGGACCGCCGTAGGCATCCTGCAGCGGAACGTAATTGGCGATGAACACGACGTAACCGTCGCGTCCTGCCTCGTAGCTGCGAAAGACGTAGGTATCGGTGTTGTCGACCTTCGGGATACTGCGTGATCATGGGCGCTTCGCGGTGACTCGCGGCCTGTGCCCCGAATCCGCAAACCAACGCCGCGAGGCCGAGCCCGGCGGCAACCGACTTGGCAACTGCTTTCATGGTGATGACTCCTCAGTGATTTGACGACGGCAGCGGCGCCGGTTTGTTATCGCAGCGCTGCCGCACCCTGCCTTCTGCGCGGTCGCGCGCCCTGCCGATTCCTGGTTCACGCGGCGCCCGCCCATCCGGTCCCACCCAAGCACATACGAAGTCGCGGTGCGTTTGGATGCGCGCTGCGGGATGACTATCGACCTGCGCCCCGATAGCGCGGCGACTTCAGGACGCCGTCTGACGCGCCTGTAGGGTTGACGCCTACAACCTTGCTGATTTCACACCGGAAAATGCATGCCGATGTCAGCCGCGGTCGCGCAGCTGCCGCGTTATTCGCTTCGAGGAGACACCTCTGGCGCGGACGCCCCGCGTCTCGAACCCAAGGAGAGAAACCATGAAAATCAGGAATGCTTGTGCAGTCGGCCTCGTAGCAGCAGCACTCGGTGCGGGGCTCGCCACGCCCGCGCTCGCCGCCGTTACGGTGACCGTCGGAACGCCGCCGCCGGCGGTACTGGTGGAGCCGGTCCCCGCGTCGCGGCACGGCCACGTCTGGGCGCCGGGTTATTGGCGATGGAACGGGCATAAGCACGTCTGGGTCGCCGGGCACTGGGTCCCTGCCAGGCACGGCTATAAGCTACGTCCCGGATCACTGGGGCGAAGTCAACGGACGCTGGGTGTATACGCCGGGACACTACGCGCGCTAGCGTCGCCTTCCCCTGCCGCACGGCGATCCGCTACAATCGCCGTGCGGTTCCGGTCGTCCATTGAAGCGCGCCGATGGCGCGCCGGCCGGCGTCGGCGCGGAGGTTTCATGCTCAGGCTGACCAGCGAAGACATTCTCGACAAGGTGCGCAAGGCGTTCGCGCCGTTCCACGTGGTCGCGGAACTGCAGGACTACCATCGCCAGCTCGGCTTCCGGGTCTATGGCGAGCACGACGAGATCGTGGGCACCTTCGAGGGGAGCCTGATGGAGGATTTGCGCAATCCCGCGAATCTGAAGCAGCTCATCCTCGATACGCGCGCGACGATCGAGAGCCGCGGCAGGCAGTTGAACCCCTGGCTCTTCGAATCGTGATTCGGCCGCGCTCGGCTTGACGGTCGCGCGCCTTCTGATCGGCAAATCGAACGGTCGATCTGCGCGCCTACGAACCGGCGCGCGTCGATTCTTCCGGCGGGCGCACGTTTCGAAACGTCGCCAGCAGCAACAGGTCGTACACGATCTTGACCGAGCCGCCGATCACGAGCGGCCAGCCGAACCCCGATACCCCGAGCAGGTAGCCCGCGAACAGCGGACCGATCGACGACGCGAAGCTTTTCGCCACCGCGGTCAGGCTGGCGGCGGCGGCGCGCTCGCCGGGAGGCACGATCGCCATCACGTACGAATTGCGCGTCGGCACATCCATCTGCGAAAGCGCGCTTCGCATCACCAGGAGCGCGATGGCCCATCCCAGCGACGGCGCCAGCGGCACGAGCAGCAGCATGATGCTCGACGGAAGGTGCGTGAAGACCATCGTGTTGATCAGGCCGAAGCGATCGGCGATGCGCACCGCGACCAGATACGAGAACGCCGAGACCGTTCCCGTCCAGAAGAAGATAGTTCCGGCCACCGCGACCGAAAGCTGGAACTTCTGGAACAGCCACAGCGCGAGCAGCGACTGAACGATGAAGCCGCTGCCGAACGAATCGAGGCTGAACAGCGCCGCCAGCAGATACACCGTCCGCCGCGAGTGCCGCAGCGGAGCGGTCGGTTTTTCCGGCTCGGCCGCGAGCGTGACGGGAAGCTGCCGGTAGATCGTCGCGGCGACGATTCCAAGCAAGCCCGTACAGGACGAACATGCATTGCAGCGCGGTCCTGGCATCGAGCCGGAACGCCGCCTGCGCGAGCTCGGGAAATCCCGCGAACAGCGCTCCGCACGCGCCGGCGAGCGCGCCCACCAGGCTGTATCGCGCGAATATCGATGTCCGGCGCCGGGCATCGGCGAGGCGCGCCAGCACCGCCTGCTCGAGCGGCAGGAACACGCTGACATCGCCGCTCGACGGGTTGAGCGTTCCCACCGCCGCGATCAGCAGCAGCGGCCAGAAGTCGCTCGCCATCGCGAAGGCGAAACCCGTCGCCGCCATGAGCACGGTCGCCGCCAGCAGCAGGCTGCGGTAGCTGAAGCGAAACGCGTGATGGCCGACCAGCAGCGTGAGCAATCCCGAGCCGAGCAGCGTGGCGGTCGCGATCACCCCGACTTCGAGCGGCGTGAGGCCCAGCGAGATGAGGTACACCGGAAGCAGCAGGCTCACGTAGCCGTCGGCGAAGGCGCGCACCCCACGCACGGCCAAAAGCCGTCGAATGTCCGGCGACATCATGCGTGTAGCGACGACACGAGTGCCCGCGTCCTCTCGGGAAGTGCGGCAGGAGCTGGACGGGGCACCGTCTTGGAGGAAGCGCTCGACGAATCCGCGCTCCGGGGGTCCTGCGCACCCCCGATCGCTAACCTACACCAACGCCTGCGCCGCCGCAAACAGACGCCCGCGGCGATCGACCCACGCTTTCAGCGCCGCGCCATCGGTTCCCGGCACCGCGCGCGGCACGACGCGCAGCACCGTGCGCGGCAGCACCAGCGGCCGAAGCCAGCGCCAGGCAAGGGCGTCGCGCACCGCCCACGCCAGCGACGCGATGGCCAGCGCGCTGATCACCCACCGCCAGCCGGGTGCCAACCCCGACGCCGCGAGCGCCGTCGGGCGCGGCATCCAGCCCGCCGCGAGCACGACGACCAGCAGCGTGATCACCCCGAGGTTTAGGGTGAGCAGAACGTGCAGGATTCGCTCGTTCGCCGGGAGGACGCGCGTTGCGTTCTCGATGGTTTCGTCCCAGCAGGTCACGATGATCTCGATGACGACCATCGCGATCACGATCCACGCCGCGACGCCGTGCCATTCGAACCAGGCGAGCCCCGCGAAAAGGCATGCGTAGTTGAGCTCGCGCAGCGAATGCACGCCGATCTCGGCGCGCGCCGAAGGACGTTGCGGCAGGCGCTCGATCCACTCGTGGTTGAAGATCGTGTCCCAGCCGCCGACGACGCCTTGCGCGATCAGTATCCACGGCAGGAGGGCGTATGCGTCCACGGCTGGCTACCGCGATGCGCTGTCCGTTTGCCCCGCAGCGCGATGCGTGCGGTTCCACCACAGGATGGCGCCGCCCGAGACCGCCGCCAGCAACACCAGCGAGTTGCCGGCGACGAACACCGCGTCACCCTGCAGCGCGCTGTAGCAGATGAAACCCACCGACGCGGCGATCTGGCCGACGAAGAACCAGCGACCGATACCCTTGGTGGTGCGCTCGGTCCATTGTTTCCAGGCCTGTCCGGCCATCGTCGTGAACAGCAGCAGCACGCTGCACCAACCCACGGCGTTCACCTGCCACGCGCTCATCAATTGGCGTGCGCGTCGGCGACCCGGGCGGGCGCCTGCGCGGTGCCGTTCGCGGCGCGGACTTCCGACTCGTAACGGCGCAGCTTGTTGTACAGCGTCTTGGTGCTGACGCCGAGGATCCGCGCTGCCTCGTCCTTGGTGCGGCAGCTCGACAGCGTGTGCAGGATGAGCCGCTGCTCGACGTCGGCGAGCGATTCGCCGACGCGGATCTGGATCGAGCCGAGGTCGCCCGACGCAACGGTGGCCGGCGGCGGCAGCGCATCGTGATGCACGCAGGGATGCGTGATGGTGCGCGACTCGGTGAGTATGTACGCGCGTTGCACCACGTTGTAGAGCTCGCGCACGTTGCCCGGCCAGGGGTCGCTTTCCAGCCGCGCCATCGCCGACTCGCTGAATACTTGGACGTGCCGCCCGCCGCGTTGAGCTGAGCGAGAAAGTATTCGGCGAGCAGCCGCACGTCGCCGGTCCGCGCGCGCAACGGCGGGACGTGCACAGGTACCACTTGCAGCCGGTAGAGAAGGTCCTCGCGCAGCTTGCCTTGCCGCACAGCTTCGCGCGGGTCGCGGTTGGTGGCGGCGATGACGCGAACATCCACCGCGATGAGCTCGGAAGAGCCGACGCGCGACACGGTGCGGGTCTCGAGGACGCGCAACAGCCGCACCTGGAGCTCGAGCGGCATCTCGGTCACCTCGTCGAGGAATAGCGTGCCGCCCTCGGCGCGCTCGAAGTAGCCGGCATGCTGCCGCGACGCGCCGGTGAAGCTACCTCGCTCGTGACCGAACAGCTCGCTCTCGATCAGCGTCGGGGTCACCGCACCGCAATTGAGCGCGAGGTAAGGCCCGGCGGCGCGCGGGCTGGCGGCGTGCAATCGACTCGCCACGAGCTCCTTGCCGGTGCCGCTTTCTCCGACGATGAGGACGGTCGCATCGCTGCGGCCGATTCTCTCCAGGCTGGCGGCGAGTCGCTTCATCTCCGGCGACTCCCCGATCAGGGGCGGCGGGGCGGCGTGCGTGGCGGGGCGGCGCGTTCGGAGGGCGGCGCGTTCGGGCGGGGAAGCGTGTGCCTGCTGCATTGCGGCCTCGATGGTAGGGGACAGGCGAATTGTCACCAATCCACAGGCCCGCGCCAGAGGACACGCGCTTAAGTTGTTGTAGGCGGGCGCCTACAACCTCAAAAAAACGGGCGGCGGCTGCTTCGCGGCCGCCCGGAACGGAGAAACGTCTTGCCGCTTGATTTCCTCGTTGTCCGTAATTGCGGCTTACTTGCCCTTGTTCATCCCGCCACCGGCGCCGGTGCTCGACCCGGTCGCGCCGCCGCTGGTGGTCGACGACCCGGCCATCGTGCTGCTGTTACCCATCGAGCCGACGAGGCGCCATAGCCATACATCTGGTTGATCTCGTCCGAAGTGAGCCCCTTGTTCGACTTGTCCATCGCGTCCCAGCGCCTGCCCGGCCTCGTCCATGTAGGCCTTGCGCGAGATGCGTCCGTCGTGCTTCGCGGAATAGTCGGTCATCCATCCCGAAAACGAATTGCCCGGCGAGGTGGCCTTCATGGTGTTGTCCGGCGCCTTAGGATTGTTCTGGCCGGCGGGCGGGGCGCCCGTCTGCGCCGACGCCGCCACCGCGACGCTCATGCCGAGCGCGACGAGCAGCGCGGCGGGGGAACGCATGTTTTGTTTGTTCACGATTTCGATCTCCTCTGTGCGCTGAATTGCGCGTTCGATGCAACCGGTCCGGTGGCGAGGTTTGCGCCGCGCCTCCGCTCCGCCTTCAGGTCCGCGTGATCCGCGGCGCCTTCCACCGTGCGTGCTATCCACGCACCACCGCGACACTTCGCAAACATCGTGCCGAAGCGGTGTGTGCGGGGGTGGGGGCGGGCGCAACGACGCGAGAGCGCACGAAATCGAAATTCTTTCCGGTAATTCGCGCACGCGATTGCAGGGCGTTCGCTGTTCGCATCTACCGACGAGCGCGCGGCGCGCGGAAGCGGGAGTTTTGCGGCGCGCGGGTCAGCCGGCGGAATCCGCCAGCCGGTTTCCAGCCCACGCGCCCAGCGTGTCGCCGGGAGCGTCGCCGACCGCCTCGGCGAGACGCACCGGCGTCTCGGCGAACATTGTTCCGGGATGCGGGCGCTCGGTGTCGATGCCGAGTGCCGCGATGCCCGCGCGCGTGTCGGGGTCGGTCAGCGCGTGCGCGAGCGCTGATCGATCGATCCACGCCGGCGTGTGCCTGCGCAGCCTGAGGTACACGCGGCCGGATTGCTGGTCCGCAAAGACGACCTCGTCGAAAAGCGCGGCGCAGCGCACCAGGAATCCGGTGTTGCGCGATGCGCTCCTGCGCGCTGCGGTCGGCGTACAGCTCCGACGCCGAGGTGGCATCGACGTTCACGCGGCGAAAGCGCTCGATGTCGAGCATGCGTCCCACGTCGAGGATATTGAGCACATCGTTGTTTCCGAACGCCACGGTGCGCGGCCGCGCACCCTGCGCGACGCTGTTGTCGAGGAATTCGAAGCGCAGGCGCTTGTCGCCGCGCCGTATCCACGTGAAAAATAGCTCCGGGATGCCCGAATATGCGTCGATGCAGTGCGCCAGCGTATCGTCGACGGCCTTGTAGCGCCCGACCTCCAGTCCTCGCTGCCACGCCCGCTCGACCAGCGACTCGGGCGGCGTGATCATGAAAAAGAGGTAGACGACGTGCCCGAAGCGGGTCAGCAGGTTGCTGCCGGCCTCGCTGGAATCGGGCGCGAAGCTGTCGAAGCGGAAGCGGTCGATGAGCAGGTGCGACATCTCTCCGCGCGCCGCTTTCGCGGCCATGTAGCGGTCGAGCTTCTGGTCGATGATGCGCACTTCGTCGCCGGTGAACGCTCCGCCGTATTTGTACGCGCTGCCGAGCGAGCCATAGTCGAGCAGCTGCTTGCGCCAGATGTCGGGGCTGATCAGCGCGAACTCGCTCCAGCGCACGCCGATCTGCCCGGCGAGCGCCTTCTGCAGCGGGCGCAGCGTGCTCTTTCCCGACGCGGACGCACCCTTGGTGTTCATCACCACCGGCTCGGACTGCTTCGGCAGCAGCGAGTAGCCTTCGGCGCGCGCCGCGCTCGCCAGCCACGGGTCGAGCATCCTGCCTATCTCCTCGCTGGCGAAGTCGTTGCACGCCTGCGCGGTGACCAGCCTTGCGATGAGCTCGTGGCCGCCCCAGGCGTGTCCGTGCCGGACGCGCAACGCCGACACCACGCGCAGCAAGGCGTGGTGAACCGCCTTGGCGAAGCGATCCTCGTCCGCGATGGCCATGCGCTCCCATTCGGCCACGATGCGCTGCTCGCGGTCGGCGTCGGTTTCATCGCTTGCGTCGGCGCGCGTGCCCGCCGCGCAGCAGGCGCAGTAGCCCTCCGCGCGATGGTGGCGGCGCGGGTGCGGGACGCAGCAGGCGCGCGAGCTCGTGGTCGACCATCGCGGCGATGCGCGTCCGCGCCGCGGCGTACTGGGCTTCGATGGCCTCGATGTTGGGAGCGACGCAGCGCTCGAGCAGCGTCGCGATGATGCGGCGGAAATTGATGCCCAGGTCCTCGATGCGGGCGCCGTCGGGCACCGATAGATTCGCCGTCACCCTGATCAGAAGCTCGTGCAGCGCGAGCCGGCGCGGGCGAAAGGCGACCAGGTCGGCAAGCTCGAACCCGGTGAGGTCGCGCCACTCCTCGGCCTCGGACACGCGTGTGTAGACATTTTCGGCGCGGAATATCGTCGACAGGTGCAGGAGGTCGCGCGGAACCTGCGAGCGTATGCCGGGGTTCCAGGGTCCGTACTCGACGGTCTGCAATGCTGCGGAGCGATCCATTGGCGCGATTGATAGCCGACGTCGCGGACCCTGCGGGATGCACGGCCGCGCACGTGCCTATTTCACCACATCGGGCAGCGGGGACTCGATCCCGCTCACCGGCAGCGCCACGATCGTGATCTTCGGACAATAGCGGCGGCGTAGCGCGTCGCGCCCGGTGCTCCGGGTTGTCCTACGTTCCAATCAGCCGTTCTCCGATAGCGGCGCCATGCCACCGGCATCAATACTGCCCCATCCTTATTGGAGGGTGGGGGCATCGCATGGACACGCATTGCCGGCCGGATAGCGCGGCCGCTGGACATCACGAAACACGTCGCGCTGCGCTCCGGGCGACGTTGCGCGGCGCGCGGCGGCGCTGGCGCTCTTCGCGGCATGCGCGGCGATCGCGGCTTCCGGCGGCAGTCTCAACCCACCGCGGTGGTGCAGCCGCTGGCGCTACCCGGCCCCTATCCCGTCGCCTGCAGCAACGTCAGCCAGGATTTCAGCCGGCTCGCGGCGGGCGAGGATGTCCAGGCCTACTGGGAAGGCGTTCCGCGCGCCGACAGTTCGATGCGCTATATCACGTCGCTCCTGTCCGACCCTGCGAACACGCTGGCGGTACAGGTGGCGGTGCCCAGCGACGGCGGGATCTACGGGTCGTTCGCCGGCACCAGCGTTCCGGTGGTGGTGCTGGTCTGCTACCCGACGACGGCCGGCAACGCGCGCGCCGACTATGTGCTTCCGACCGGCAAGCACGTGCCGCGCATGCAGCGTGGCGCCGAGGCGCCGATCCTCGCCGACGCGGCGGCGCGTTATCCCGTGCTTCTTTTCTCGCACGGCTATCTCGGCAGCCCGATATCCAACGATTACATCGACGCGGTCTCGCTACTGGCGAGCTATGGCTATGTCGTGGCGGCGCCGCTGCACGGCGACGGCCGCATCTCGCTCCTGCAGCTGTCGAACCTCAACGAGCTTCCGTACGCACTGGCGCACCTCAAGGATTTTCTGGCGATGCAGGCGCTGCGTCCGCTGGCGCTTTCGGCGACGCTCGACCTCCTTTTCGCCAACGCGCAGTGGAAGGACCATCTCGATGCCTCGCACGTCGGCGGCTTCGGCGCGAGCCTGGGCGGTGAATCGCTGCTGCTCATGGCCGGCGCCGGGCTGACCAGCTCCATCGGCCTGTCGTGGACGCACGTCGAGAACGACGCGCGGCTCAAGGCCGCGGTGGGATACGTGCCGTACTTCGGCCAGCCCTTCGTGCCGGCGTTCGGGCGCGACCAGCACGGCCTGGACGACGTCACGCTGCCGTACCTGGCGATCGCCGGGACGGCGGATACGACGGCACCCATCGCTTTGACCACGCAGGGCGTGCAGCACCTGCAGGGACCGCGGGAACTGGTCGCCCTCAACGGAGTGACGCACCAGTTCGACGTGCCCTCCACCAACGACATCTTTACGTGGGCACTGACCTTTCTCGACACGCACGTGCGGCAGGACGTGAGCGCGGCGTCGCGGCTCGCGCAGATGGGCGCGGTGGCGGGCGGCGGCGACGACCATGTCGTGATCGCGATCGCGCCGCCGCAGTCGACCAACTACAGCGGATTGTGGTGGCGATCACCGGCGGGAAGCGAGTCGGGCTGGGGCCTGAACGTGGCGCACCAGGGCGATGTGATCTTCGCGACATGGTTCACCTACAACGATGCCGGCAATTCGCTATGGATATCGATGACCGCAAACAAGGTCTCCGACGGCTTGTACAGCGGCACACTGTTCCGCAGCGCGGGACCGCCCTTCTACAGCGACCCCTTCGACCCCAGCCAGGTGACGCGCGTCGCGGTGGGCAACGCCTCGCTCACCTTCACCGACGGCAGCAACGGGTTTTTCAACTACACGCTCAACGGCGTGACGCAGACCAAGCCGATCACGCGCCAGGTGTTCGGGCCGGTGCCGACCTGCACATGGCCAGCGCCCATAAACCTTGCGGCCGCGACCAATTACCAGGACTTGTGGTGGAAGCCCAGCGAGTCGGGTTGGGGCATTAACTTCGCGCAGGAGGGCAACACCATCTTCGCGACCTGGTTCACCTACGACGTCGACGGTTCGCCGCTGTGGCTTTCGATGACCGCGCAGCCGACCTCGGGGCCCACGATCTGGGCCGGCACGCTCTACCGCACGACCGGCCCGCCATTCTCGGCGGTGCCGTTCGACCCCGATGCCGTCGTGCGCACGCTTGCCGGCTACGCCAGCCTGAGCTTCAGCGACGGCAACAGCGCGGTCTTTACCTACAGCGTCTACGGGCAGGCGCAGACCAAGACGATCACGCGCCAGGTTTTCCGTCCGCCCGGGACCGTTTGCCAGTAGGGCGGCTCGAGCCGGGCTTGTCCGAAGGCTTGGGCCGCGCCGCGGAACCATCGCGGGGACGCGATGCCGGCGCAGTCGTCGCCAGCGGATTCTGCGTCGTGCTGGGGTTGCCGCGCGTGGTCATATCGGCGAGCGTGCTCGGATCGTCGTAGGCGCGCATCTCGGTGCGATCCGACATCGGGCGCGGCTTGTACTTGGGTCGCTTGCGGCGCGCCCGCTCGCGCTCCGCCGCAAGCCTCTTGCGACGTGCCCGCGCCGCACGCCGCGCGAACATGAGCGCCAGTGCAAGCACGGCGACGATTGCCAGCCAGACCGCCTGATCCATCACGTTCGATTCCCCCAGCCCTGCGCAGCGTGTCAGACGCGTGCCCGCGAAGGCTACTCCGTCGGCGGCTCGACGCCAAGAAGCCTGCGATCGGCGGCGCCGTGGCGGTCAACTTGTGGTGCGCAGCCTGCGTTGCAGCCCGTCCGATCTCGCGTCGCACATCGCTGCTCGCCGATTGTAACCGCTCATAAGCAAGGCAGCGGTGGCGCCGTCGTGCCGCTCGGCCGGTGGATATGCATTTCAGCGTTGCCGATCGACGCTTCATCGCATCGCGGACCGTCGCGCCCGGGACGTCGCCTATCATCGCCTGCGTTCCAACACGCGCAGGAGTTGCGATGCTGCTCGAAGCCAGTGATTTGCATAAATCCTACGATTCGCGGTCCGCGGTCGCGGGGGTGTCGCTGTCCGCCGGGGAGGGCGAGATCGTCGGCTTGCTTGGCCCCAACGGCGCAGGCAAGACCACGACCGTAGCGATGCTTTGCGGCCTGCTCACGCCGGACCGCGGCGAGGTGCGCGTTGGCGGCCACGCGATCGAGGGCGACGACAGCCGGGTCAAGTGCCGCATCGGCCTGGTCCCGCAGGACCTGGCGCTCTACGAGGACCGGCCGGCGCTCTCCAACCTCCAGCTGTTCGGCGCCCTCTACGGGATCGGCGGCGCGCTGCTCGAGGAGCGTTGCCGCGACGCGCTGGCGCTGGTGGGATTGAGCGATCGCGCCAAGGACAAGCCGCAGACCTTCAGCGGCGGCATGAAGCGCCGGCTTAACATCGCCTGCGCGCTTATCCACGATCCCGACCTCCTGTTGCTCGACGAGCCCACCGTGGGCGTCGACCCGCAAAGCCGCAACGCCATCTTCGACAACCTGGAAGCGCTCAAGCGCCGCGGCAAGGCGCTGGTCTACACCACGCACTACATGGAGGAAGCCGAACGCCTTTGCGATCGCATCGTGATCGTCGATCACGGCAAGGTCGTCGCCGGCGGAACGCTCGAGCAGCTCTACGCGACGCTTCCCGCGGTGCAGTCGCTCGACATCGACATCGACGGCACGGTCGACCTGCAGCGTCTCGGCCGCGAGTCCGGGGTCGGGAAGCGTTCGCCAGGACGAGGGAAGACTTTCCATCGGCGTCGACGACCTGGCGCGCGCCGGACCGCTGCTGTCGTGGCTCGCCGCGCAAGGCATCGCGGTGCGCGGCGTCGCGTCCGCGCGTGCCACGCTCGAAAACGTTTTCCTCGCCCTGACCGGGCGCCAACTCCGGGATTGACACCCATGAACGCATTGATCGCGTTGCTGCGCAACGACCTCGTGCTCTATTTCTCGAACCGGCGCGCGCTGATCATGAGCATCGCGGCGCCGATCGCGATAGCGGCTTTCTTCGGCGCGCTGTTCGATTCGTCCTCGTCAAAAAAGCCGGCGCGCATTCCGATCGCCGTCGTCGACGACGACCATAGCGAGATCTCGACGCGCATCATCGCCGGAATGAAGAGCGACGCCGCGCTCGACGTGCAAGAGGTCCCGGCTGCGCAGGCGGCGCGCTGGTGCGTGCTGGAAAGCTGCGTGCGGTGTTGACCCTGCCGGCGGGCTTCGGCGAGCAAGCGGCGATGGCGTTGTTTCATCCCCGGGACAAGCCGGTGCTCGCGATCGAATACGATCCCTCGCAGGCGACTGGCGCTCGCGGTGGTGCGCGGGCTGTCCACGCAGTACGTGATGCAGGCGGTCGGCGAGTCTTTGATCGGCGGGAAGCTCGGCGAGAAATTTCTCGGTGACGCGCGCGCCGGCATCGAGCGCAGCGCCACGCTGAGCGAGCGCATGCGACGCGAGCTGCTGACCCTGCTCGACAGCGTCGACCGCCTGCAAAAACAGGGCGGCAACACATCCGGCGCGCAGTCCGTGGCGCCTCGCTTCGAGATGCCGTTCACGACGCGCGAGCAGGAGGTGACCTCCGGCGGCGATCGTCCCTACAACAGCTACGCGCACTCCTTCGCCGGCATGGGGGTGCAATTCATCCTGTTCATGGGCATCGACCTCGGCGTCGGCGTGCTGATGGCGCGGCGCCTCGGACTGTGGAAGCGTCTGCGTGCTGCGCCGCTGTCGCGCGCAACCCTGCTGGCGAGCCGCATCCTCAGCGGCAGCGTAATCGCGTTGGTGCTCCTCGCGATCATCTACGCTGCGGCGATCGCCTTCTTTGGAGTCCGGGTCGACGGGAGCGCGATCGGCATGGTGGGGATCGCGCTTGCGTTCGCCCTGCTCACGTCGACGTTCGGGCTGCTTATCGCTGCGCTGGGGAAGACGCCGGAGGCCACACGCGGGCTGGCGATTTTTGCGACGCTGCTGCTGGTCATGCTGGGCGGGGCGTGGGTGCCGAGCTTCGTGTTTCCGGAGTGGCTGCAAAAGCTTTCGCTGTTCGTGCCGACGCGCTGGGCGGTGGACGGATTAGACGCGATGACGTGGCGAGGCCTGGGCGCCGACGCGGTGATCGCGCCGATCGGGGTAATGCTCGCCTTCAGCACGGCGTTCGCGGCACTGGCCGCATGGCGATTCGACTGGAACGAATAGCGCCGCCGGATGTCCCGCGAAACGGGCACGACTTCTGCTAGTCTCCACGGCTAGCTGAAGGAGATTGTAATGAATGCAATCAGGAATGAAATCGGCAGCGCAGCGCGGGCGTTTCGGAATCTGATCGCCGGTGTGGCGCTGGTCGCTTGCATCGCTGTCGCGCCCGCGGCGCAAGCTACGTCGTTTTCCCCGGACCAGAGCGACCTGTGGTGGGTTGCCAGCGAATCAGGCTGGGGGATGCAGCTGGTGCAACGCGGCACCGTGATCTTCGCGACGCTGTTCGTCTACGACGCAAGCAACAATCCGATCTGGTACACGGCGACGCTCAACTACGTGCCCGGCACGGTGTCCTGGAGCGGAACGCTGTACCTGACCCACGGCCCCGGGTTCAACACGGTGCCGTTCAATCCCGCGCTGGTGACGCTCACCGCCGTCGGCAACATGACGTGGACTGCGGGCGCGCTCAATAGCGGGCACCTCGTCTACTCGGTGAATGGCGCGACCGTCACCAAGGATCCGGTGCGGCAGCCGCTGGCGCTGGAGAATTTCGCCGGCAGCTATATCGGCGGGTTGACACAGACGGCCGTCGGCTGCACCAACCCGGCGAGCAACGGCTCGGACGAGTTTTTCGTCGGCCACATCATCTCGCAGTCCGGCGCCGCGCTGTCGGTGAGCGCGCAGGCCGGCACCGCCGTGTGCGCTTACAACGGCACGTATTCGCAGGCTGGTCAGATGGGCGCCGCGGCAGGCAGCTATTCGTGCAACAACGGCGACACCGGCTCGTTCAACTTCAGCGAGATGCAGGTCAACGAGCTGAGCTTCTCGGCGAGCTTCTCGACCACCAGCAGCGCGCTCGGCTGCCAGACGACGGGGCGGTTTTCCGGCACCCGGCGCTAGCGTGTCCTCGCGACGATGAAGTTTGCGCTCGGTGATCGCACGCGGGTGATCGTCGCGCGCCCGTGGGTGTTCATCCGCCGTGTGGTCGCGAGCTTTCGCGCCAATCAGGGCGTGCTGCTGGCAGGCGCCGTCGCCTACTACACGCTGCTGTCGCTGATCCCGCTGCTGATCCTGCTGCTCATCGTCCTGTCGCACTTCATCGACGAGCAGCGCCTGCTTTCGACGCTCGCCGAGTATCTGCAGTTCATCACGCCCGGACAGGGCGACGCGCTGGTCGACGAGCTCAGGAAATTCCTGGCGCACCGCGAGTCGCTGGGCGGCGTGCTCCTGGTCACGATGATTTTTTTCAGCGCGCTCGCGTTCACCGTGCTGGAGAACGCGATGTCGGTGATCTTTTTTCATCGCGTGCAGGTGAAAAGACGAATGATCGTCTCGGCGATGATGCCGTACGTGTTCATCCTATTTCTGGCCATCGGCTTACTGGCGGTGACGGTGGTCGCCGGCAAGCTCGCGGTCTTGGCGACGCACGACGTTACAGTGTTCGGCGTTCCGCACTCGCTCGAGCAGCTCTCCGACTACCTGCTCTATCTGCTCGGCGTCGCCGGGGAAATCCTCATTCTCACCGCCATCTACCTCGTGATGCCGGTCGGGCGACTCGCCTTCCGGCACGCGCTTATCGGCGGCGTGTGCGCGGGACTGCTCTGGGAAGTGACCCGTCACATCCTGGTGTGGTACTACGGGACGATCTCGCAGGTGCGCGTGGTGTACGGATCACTGGCGACGGCGATCGCCGTGCTGCTCAGCGTCGAGATCGCGGCCATTTTCCTGCTGTTCGGCGCGCAGGTGATCGCCGAATACGAGCGCATCGGGCGCGAGGAGCCACCGGCGTCGAAGCCGATGGACCTGGCGCCGAAGGACCTGGCGCCAAAGAAGCCAAAGCGCCGCCGCCGGCGCGCGTCGTAGCCCCGAATCAACGACGCGCCCTGGGCGCTCTCGATGAAAGGGAGCTCGCCGGCTGCGGCGCTTGTCAGCGTCCTGCGGGGCCGGTAGCATGCCCCTTGCCCGCATTTCGACCGGCCGCGCGCCGCGCAGACAGGTCCGGCGAAAGGCATCTGCTTCCAGGAGGAATCATGCGAAAAGTTCCACGTCGGCTCATCACGCTGTGGGGAATGGGACTCGCTGCGACGCTGGCGATGCCAGCCGCGGCGCAGGTCAAGATCGCCTTCATCGATCCGCTCTCCGGCGGCGCGGCCAGCGCCGGCATCAACGCCCAGAAGCACTTTACGTACATGATCGACCGCGCGAATGCGGCGGGCGGCTTCAACGGCGAGAAGCTCGAGCTCATCTCGTTCGACAACAAGGTCGACCCTCAGGAATCGCTGATCGCGCTCAAAAAGGCGCTCGACGACGGCGCGCGCTACGTGTTCCAGGGCAACGGCAGCAGCGTTGCGCTGGCGATCACCGACGCGGTGCTCAAGTACAACGAGCGAAATCCCGGCAAGGAAGTGCTGTTTTTCAACTACGCCGCGGTCGATCCGGCGCTCACCAACGACAAGTGCAACTTCTGGCACTTCCGCTTCGACGTCGACGCCGACATGAAGATGGGCGCGCTCACCGACGCCATCGCCAAGCAGCCGCAGATCAAGAGCGTCTACCTGATCAACCAGGATTACTCGTTCGGCCGCGCCGTCGCCGCGGCGGCGAAAAAGATGCTGGCGGAGAAACGCCCCGACATCAAGATCGTCGGCGATGAACTGCATCCGCTGCAGAAGGTGCAGGACTTCTCGCCGTACGTCGCCAAGATCAAGGCGTCCGGGGCCGACACCGTGATCACCGGCAACTGGAGCAACGACATGCTGCTGCTCATCAAGGCCGGCAAGGACGCCGGGCTCAAGGTGAACTGGTACACCTACTACGGCGGCGCGCTCGGCTCGCCCAGCGCGATCGGCAAGGACGGCGTCGGCATCGTCAAGCAGATCAGCGAATACCACACCAACGCGCTGCCCGAGCCCGATCCCGACGCGATGGCGTTCCGCAAGCGCTTCACCGGCAAGGACGACGAGTTCGGCTACTACCGCCTGAAGACGACGTTCGACCTGTTCGCCGCGGCGGCGGCGAAGGCCAAGTCCAACGATCCGGTCAAGGTGGCCAAGGCGCTGGAAGGGCTGAAGATCACGACGACCGTCGGCGACGTCGAGATGCGCGCCGACAATCACCAGATCCTGATGCCGATGTTCGTCTCGACGCTTTCCGACAACGTGAAATACGACGTCGAGAAGACGGGGCTCGGCTTCAAGACCGACGTCAAGATCAACGGCAAGGACATGGCGCTGCCCACCACGTGCAAGATGCAGCGGCCGAGCTGAGGCCGGCCGCCATGCCTGCGCGCCGGGCCTACTCGTCGGGCGCGCGGGGTTGCAACATCGTTTCTCCGCGGCGCTGAGCGCGCGCCGGCTTCTAGCCTTCACTTCCGAAGCTCCGCGCCCATGCTCGAGCTGGTCACCTTCTCGCTGCTCAACGGCGTGGTCTACGGGCTGCTGCTGTTCATGCTCTCCAGCGGGCTCACGCTGATCTTCAGCATGATGGGCGTGCTCAACTTCGCGCACGCCAGCATGTTCATGCTCGGCGCCTACTTTTCCTGGCAGATTTCCCGCTACATCGGGTTCTGGCCTGCACTCGTGGTAGCGCCGTTGCTGGTCGGCGTGCTCGGCGCGCTGGTCGAGCGCTATGGGCTGCGCCGCGTGCACCGGCTACGGCCACGTCGCCGAGATCCTGTTCACCTTCGGACTGGCCTACCTCATCGCGGAAGTCGTCGTCATGCTGTGGGGACGCAATCCCATCGAGAACAAGGTTCCCGCGGTCATCGATTTCCCCGCGTTCGTACTGTTCGGGACTCGCTATCCGTTCTACAAGGTGTTGATGATGGCGATCTCGGTGGGCATGTTCGCGTTTCTCTACCTCGCGTTCAAGCGCACGCGCATCGGCCTCATCATCCAGGCGTCGCTGACGCATCCGCGCATGGTGGGTGCGCTCGGTCACGACGTGCCGCGCATTTTCGTGCTGGTGTTCGCGGTGGGCAGCGCGCTCGCCGGGCTCGCGGGCGTGATCGGCGGCTTCGCGCTGCTCACCGAGCCCAACATGGCGGCGGCGCTCGGCCCGATCGTGTTCGTGGTCGTGGTGGTCGGAGGCCTGGGATCGATCCCGGGCGCGCTGATCGCATCGATGCTGATCGGCATCGTGCAGACCTTCGCCGTGGCAATGGACTACTCGCTGCTCGATCTGTTCCGGGTGCTCGGTGTCGCTGTGTCGCCGGGTCGCCGTGCTCGCCGACGTCTACTCGGTGCGCATCGCGCAGGCCGCGCCGCTCATCCCGTACCTGCTGCTGGTGCTGATGCTCATCCTGCGTCCGCGCGGGCTGCTCGGCACCCGCGAGAGCTGAGCATGCAAGACTCGGGTCGAGCGCGACACGCGTGGCGGATCAGCCTTCCGCGGCGCGTGCCGGACGTGCCGCCGCTTCCGGCGACATGCTTCGCGAGCTCGCGCCGTGGCTCATCGCCGTCGCCGTCGTGCTCGTTCTTCCGCACGTGCCCGGGCTCGCCAGCAATTCCGCGCGCTCGCTGCTGAGCCAGATGGGCATCGCGGCGATCTTCGCGCTCTCGTACAACATGCTGCTCGGACAGACCGGGCTGCTCTCGTTCGGCCACGCGGTGTATTTCGGCGTCGGCGGCTTCGCCGCCATTCACTTCATGCGCGCGATCAACGCCGGGCTTGGGTGTGCCGATGCCGCTGGTGCCGCGTCGTCGGCGCGGCGGCGGGCCTCGCCTTCGGGCTCGTGTTCGGCGCGCTCACCACGCGGCGCTCCGGGGTCGTATTCGCGCTCATCTCGCTCGGCGTGGGCGAGCTGGTGCACGCCGCGGCGGGCATCCTGCAGTCGATCTCGGGGGGCGAAGGCGGCATCAACGCCAATCGGGCGCTGGGCCCGCATCCGTTCGGGCTGACATTCGCGTCGCAGCTCCAGGTCTACTACATCGTCGCCTTCTGGACGCTGCTCTCGGCGCTGCTGATGTTCGGATTCACGCGCACTGCCGTCGGACGCATGTGCAACGCGGTGCGCGACAACCCCGAGCGCGCGTCGTTCGTCGGCTACAGCACGCAGGGCGTGCGCTTCATCGTGTTCTCGGTGGCGGCGATGTTCGCGGGCCTCGCCGGCGGCCTGCATGCGATCAACTACGAGATCGTCGGTGTCGACGCGCTGGGCGCGGCGCGCTCCGGCAGCGTGCTGCTGATGGTGTACATCGGCGGCGAATCGCACTTTCTCGGTGCCGTGCTCGGCGCCATCGTCATCACCTGGCTGCAGGTGAGCCTGTCCGACTACACCAACGCGTGGCAGCTCTACCTGGGCCTGTTCTTCATGGCGATCGTGCTCTACGCGCCCGGCGGCCTTACCGGGCTGGTGATGATGCACGTGCCCATCGCGCGCACGCGAGCCTTCGCGAGCGCTGCTGCGAGGCTACGCGCTGGCGCTGGTTCCGGCGCTGGCTTCGATGGCAGGCGCTGCGGCGCTGCTCGAAATCAACTATCGCCTCTCGACGCAGCCCGAAGCCGGTCCCAGCATGAAGCTTTTCGGCATCGTCGTGGACACGTCGTCGCCGTGGCCGTGGCTGGTCGCGGCGCTGCTCGCCGTCGGCGGCTTCCTGCTCTTTCGCGCGACGTGGCCGATGATCGCCGCCGCGCGGCAGCGCGCGCTGGACGAGGCGCTCGCCGCAAGGCGCGTCGCCGAGGGTGGCCCGCGGGTGACGGGAGCCACGCCGTGAGCCGCAGCCTCGATCGAGTCGCGTGCGACCGCGAGCATGCCACCCGGTGCCGGCGATGCGACCGTCCTCGCGCTTCGCGACGTGCGCAAGCGGTTCGGCGCCACCGAAATCATCCTCGGGGTAAGCCTCGACGTGCGGCGCGGCGAGCGCCTGGCGATCATCGGTCCCAACGGTGCCGGGAAATCGACGCTCTTCAACCTCATCAGCGGCCGCTTCGCGCCGACGTCGGGGTCGATCACGCTCGACGGTGAAGACATCGGCGGCCAGAAGCCGTCGCACATCTACCGGCGCGGCCTGGCGCGCAGCTTCCAGGTCACCAATATCTTCCCGCGCATGAGCGTGTTCGAGAACGTCCGCTGCAGCGTGCTGTGGGCGCTGGGCTACAAATACAACTTCTGGCGCCGTGCGAGCGCGCTGCGCGACGCCAACGAGCGCAGCGACCAGGTGCTCGAGCGCATCGGACTTGCCGGGCGGCGCGCGGTCGCCGCCGGCGTGCTCACCTACGCCGAGCAGCGCGCGCTCGAGATCGGCATCACCATCGCGGGCGACCCCTCGGTGATCCTGCTCGACGAGCCGACGGCGGGAATGAGCCGCGGCGAGACCGAGCACGCCGTCGAGCTGATCCGCTCCGTCACGCAAGGTCGCACGCTGCTCATGGTCGAGCACGACATGAGCGTCGTGTTCGATCTCGCGGATCGCATCGCGGTGCTGGTGTACGGCGAGATCATCGCCACCGACGTTCCGGCGCGCGTGCGCGAGGACGCCGCGGTGCAGAGCGCCTACCTGGGAACGCCGGCGCATGCTTGAGGTCGACGACCTGCACGCCTACTACGGGAAGAGCCATATCCTGCAGGGCGTGTCGCTGCGCGTGGGCGAGGGCGAGATCGTCGAGCCTGCTCGGGCGCAATGGCGCCGGACGCTCGACCACCATCAAGACGATCATGGGCGAGGTCGCGCCGCGCGGCAGCATCCGTTTCAGGAACGCGCGCATCGACGGGCTCAAGCCGCACCAGATCGCGCGTCGCGGGCTCGGCTACGTTCCCGAGGATCGCTCGATCTTCCCGACGCTGACCGTGCGGCAGAATCTCCAGCTGGGCATGAAGTCGGCGCACGCGACCGGGCGATGGAGCATCGACGACATGTTCGCGCTCTTTCCCGTGCTCGCCGCGCGCGCCGACGCGCCCGGCGGCGTGCTCTCCGGCGGCGAGCAGCAAATGCTGACGATTTGTCGTACCCTCATGGGTGATCCGGACCTGATCATGATCGACGAGCCCACCGAAGGACTGGCCCCGCTGCTGGTGACGCGGTTGCGCGAGCTGCTGGAGCAGATCGCCGAGCGTGGCATCGCCATCCTGCTGATCGAGCAGAAGCTCACCATCGCGCTCGAGATCTCGCGCCGGCTCTACGTCATGGGACAGGGCCGGATCGTGTTCGAAGGCACTCCGCAGGCGCTGCGCGCCGATACACGCGTGCGCAAGGACTGGCTCGAAGTGTGAAGGCACGCACCAACATCGCTCATTCATGACCCAGAACGCATACCGCATCGACGACGGCGTCGCCGTCATCACGCTGGACAATCCGCCGGTCAACGGCCTCGGCCACGCCGTGCGCGCCGCGCTGGTGGCGGCCGTCGACGCGGCGCAGGTCGACGACGGCGTGCGGGCGATCGTGGTGACCGGCGCCGGCAAGGTCTTCTCGGGCGGCGCCGACATCCGCGAGTTCAACACGCCCAAGTCGTCTGCAGAGCCGACGCTGCGCACGCGCGATTCGCATCGTGGAGGCGTCGACCAAGCCGGTCATCGCGGCGATCGGCGGCGTCTGCATGGGCGGCGGGCTCGAGCTCGCGCTGGGATGCCATTTCCGGGTCGCTTCCGCCGAGGCGAAGATCGCGCTTCCGGAAGTGAAGCTGGGGATCCTGCCCGGCGCCGGCGGCACGCAGCGCCTGCCGCGCGCGGTCGGCGTCGAGACCGCGCTCAACATGATCGTGTCCGGCGCGCCCGCGCAGCGCGAGCGAGCTCAGGACAGCGCGTTGTTCGATGCCGTCGTCGACGGCGACGTCCTGCCGGCGGCACTCGATTTCGCGCGCCAGGTCGTCACGGACCGGCGTCCGCTCAAGCGCGTGCGCGACGTCAAGCTCTCGCTGCCCGACGCCGACGCGTTTTTCCAGTTCGCGCGCAACTCGGTCGCGGCGGCGGCGAAGAACTTCCCGGCGCCGCTCAAATGCGTCGACGCTGTCGCGGCGTCGGTGTCGATGCCCTTCGAGCAGGGCCTCGCCTACGAGCGCGAGCTGTTCAACCAGCTGGTGCAGACGCCGGAGTCGCGCGCGCTGCGCCACGCATTCTTTGCCGAGCGCGCCGCATCGAAGATTCCGGGTGTCGATGCGTCGACGCCGGCGCGCAAGGTCTCACGCGTCGCGGTGATCGGCGCCGGCACCATGGGCGGCGGCATCGCGATGAACTTCCTCAACGCCGGCATTCCCGTGACCATTCTCGAGACCAAACAGGAGGCGCTCGACAAGGGGCTTGCCACGATCCGGAAGAACTACGAGGCATCGCTGAAAAAGGGCAAGCTCACGCCGCAGAAGCTCGAGCAGACCATGGCGCTGCTCACGCCGACGCTGTCGTACGACGACGTCGCCTCCGCCGATCTGGTCATCGAAGCCGTGTTCGAGGACATGGACGTGAAGCGCGCGGTGTTCGAAAAGCTCGACGCGACGATGCGACCGGGGGCGATCCTCGCGACCAACACGTCGACCCTCGATGTCGACCGCATCGCCGGATTCACGCGACGGCCGCAGGACGTCGTCGGAACGCATTTCTTCAGCCCGGCGAACGTGATGAAGCTGCTCGAAGTCGTGCGCGGCGCGAAGACCGCACCCGACGTCCTGGTGACGGTGATGCAGGTCGCGAAAAAGATCGGCAAGACGGCGGTCATCTCCGGCGTGTGCGACGGATTCATCGGCAACCGCATGGTCGAGCAATACCTGCGCCAGGCTTTCTTCCTGGTAGAGGAGGGCGCTTCGCCGCAGGACGTCGATCGCGCGCTGGAAAAATTCGGCATGGCGATGGGGCCGTTCCGAATGAGCGACCTCGCCGGCAACGACATCGGCTGGGCGATTCGCAAGCGCCGCTATGTCGAGAAGCCGGACGTCGTCTATTCCCGGCTGCCGGACCGGCTTTGCGAGCTGGGGCGCTTCGGCCAGAAGACGGGGCTCGGCTGGTACCGATACGCCGCGGGACGGCGCGACGCGCTTCCCGATCCCGCGGTGGACGCGCTGATCGACGAGCTACCGCAAGGAGCGCGGCATCGTCGCCCGCCGCATCGACGATGTCGAGATCGTCGAGCGCTGCATCTACGCGCTGGTCAACGAAGGCGCGCGACTGCTCGACGAGGGCATCGCGTTGCGCGCCTCCGACATCGACGTCGTTTACCTCGCGGGCTACGGTTTTCCGCTGTGGCGCGGCGGGCCGATGTTCTACGCCGACACCGTCGGGCTCTACTCGGTGCTGCGCAGCATGCATCGCTTCGCCACGCAGCCCGGCGGCGACGCTGCGTTCTGGCAGCCGGCGCGGCTGCTCGTCGATCTCGCGGCCGCAGGCAAGGGATTCGATTCGGTCGCGGCGTGAGCGCGGCGACTTCACACAATCGCAGGCAGCCATGACAGACGCCGTCATCGTTTCAACCGCACGCACCGGCCTCGCCAAGTCGTGGCGCGGCGCATTCAACATGACGCACGGCGCGACGCTGGGCGGTCACGTCGTACGCCACGCGATCGAGCGCGCTGGACTGGAAGCCGGCGACGTCGAGGACGTCGTGATGGGCTGCGCGTTTCCCGAAGGCGCGACCGGCTCCAACATCGCGCGCCAGATCGCGCTGCGCGCCGGTTGCCCGGTGAGCGTGCCGGGCATGACGGTCAACCGCTTCTGCTCGTCGGGATTGCAGACCATCGCGCTCGCCGCGCAGCGCGTCGCCGCTGGCGAGGGCGAGGTGTTCGTTGCCGGCGGCGTCGAGTCGATCTCGTGCGTGCAGAACGAAGCTAACAGGCACATGCAGCGCGAAGGCTGGTTGAGCGAGCACAAGCCCGAGCTCTACTGGACGATGCTGCAGACCGCCGAGAACGTGTCCAAGCGCTACGGCATCGACCGCGCAAGGCAGGACGCGTACGGCGTGCAGAGCCAGCAGCGCGCTGCCGCGGCGGCTGCGGCGGGGCGCTTCGACGCCGAGATCGTTCCGATCACGGTCACCATGGGCGTCGCGGACGCAGCGAGCGCGACGATATCCACGCGCGAGGTGACGCTCGCCGCCGACGAAGGCATCCGCGCCGACACCACGCTCGAAGGTGTCTCGAAGATCCGACCCGCGCTGCCCGGCGGCGTGATCTCCGCCGGCAACGCGAGCCAGTTCTCCGACGGCGCGGCGGCATGCGTCGTGATGAGCGCCGACCTCGCCGCGCGCAAGGGCCTGGCGCCGATGGGCGTTTTCCGCGGCTTCGCGGTGGCCGGGTGCGAGCCCGACGAGATGGGCATCGGTCCCGCGTTCGCGGTGCCGAAGCTGCTCGCGCGCGCCGGGCTCAAGGTCGACGACATCGGGCTCTGGGAGTTGAACGAGGCCTTCGCAGTGCAGGTCATCTACTGCCGCGACAAGCTCGGCATTCCCGACGACAGGCTCAACGTCGATGGCGGCGCGATCGCCGTCGGTCATCCTTACGGCGTATCCGGCGCGCGGCTCACCGCGCACGCGCTGATCGAGGGCAAGCGCCGTGGCGTGCGCTACGTCGTGGTGACGATGTGCATCGGCGGCGGCATGGGCGCGGCCGGCTTGTTCGAAATCGTCTGAAGTCGGGCCGTGCGTCGCACAGACAATCCATATCGCGACAGGGAGGCCGCTGTATGAATCTTGGTATTCTTCCCACCCGAGGGCTCGTGGGTGCGCTCGTAACCGCGGCGGCTGTCGCCGTCCTGGCGATCCCCGTGTCGGCATACGCCGCCAATCCATCCGCGCTGTACGACAACGCCAAGCGCGCGATCGCCGCCGGCAACGTGGTGCCCGAGCGCGACCTGGCGCCGCTGATCGCGGTGCTGCGCAAGCCGGGATCGACCGAGGAGCTGCGCACCGCGATCGACAAGATCGAAACGCTGGGCAACGCCAGCGGCTCGAGTCCCGCGGCGGTCAAGCAGTACCTGCTCGAGCAGGCGACGCCGCTGCTGCTGCAGATCGGAGCCAACGGTCCGACGCAGTTCGCCCGTGGCGAGGCGCTGATCGCGCTGCGCGACATGGGCGCGTCGCGCGCGGTGCTCGACCAGGCGGCGACCATCGCCGAGCACGACCGCGACGACTTCGTGAGGAGCCGCGGCGAGATCCTGCGCAACTTCATGAAGTCGATGCCGGCCGGCGGCGCCGCCGCCGACGTCAAGGCGGGCGGCGGTGCGGGCGGCGCCGAGCGCGAGAAGCGCGCCAACGCCACGCTCAAGGCGCGCGGCGTCGGTATCTCTGCCGACCAGCTCCGAAGGTCCTCGATGCAGGGCAACGCCGCCGACGTGCAGCTGCTCGTCGATGCCGGCGTCAACGTCAACAGCGGCTCGGCGCTCAACGACAGCGCGATCTACTTCGCGGTGTTCTCCGGATGCGGCGCCAAGCAGGGCGAGACCGACGCGCTGGTCGCCACGGTGACAGCGCTTCTCGCCGCAGGCGCCGACATCAAGCGCAAGGACGACAACGGCAACACCGTGCTCATGAGCGCGGCGCAAATGTGCGGGCCGCGCATCGTGACGCAGCTGATCGGCGCCGGCGCCGACGTCAACGTCACCAACGGCGGCGGATTGAATCCGCTGGCGATGGCGCTGATCATGCATCACCCCGACGCCGCGGACGCGCTCGCGCAGCGCGGCGCGCGTCTGTCGCCGGCGCAGGTGCAGATGGTGAAAGCTACCGCGACCGACGCGCGCTCGCAGGCGATCATCAAGCGCGCGGCGAAGTGACGCGCGCCGGGTCGGGGTGGAGAGCCGAGCGCGGCCTGCGTGCGGCTCGCGCCCGGCGACCTGCGCTAGCTTCTCAGGTTCTCGTTGAGAAACGCCAGCGTGCGCGACCACGCGAGCTTGGCGGCCGCGTCGTCGTAGCGCGGCGTCGTGTCGTTGTGGAAGCCGTGGTTGGTGTTCGGATAGACGAACGCCTGGTACTTCACGCCATTGGCCTTGAGCGCGGCCTCGTACGCCGGCCAGCCGGCGTTGATGCGCTCGTCGAGACCGGCGTAGTGGAGCATCATCGGCGCCTTGATCTTGGCGACATCGGCGGCTGCCGGCTGGCCGCCGTAGAACGGCACGCGCGGCGCCGAGGTCGGGCAGGCGCACCGCGAACGCGTTGACCGTGGTCCCGCCGAAGCAGAATCCGATCGCACCGACCTTGCCGGAGCACTCGGGGCGCGACTTCAACACGCCGTACGCCGCGACCAGGTCCTCGGTGCGCTTGGCGGGGTCGAGCTGGCCGAACAGCTGCGCCGCTTTTTCCTCGTCGCCCGGGATAGCCTCCCAGCGGCGTGAGCGCGTCGGGCGCGAAGGCGAGAAAGTTCGCCACCGCGAGACGCCGCGCGACATCCTCGATGTACGGGTTGAGCCCGCGATTTTCGTGGATGACGACCACGCCGGGCAGCTTTCCGGTCGCGTTCGCCGGACGCGCGTAGTAGCCGCGCATCGTTCCCGAGCCCTGCGGCGACGGATACGTCAGGTATTCGGTCTTGATGCGCGCGTCGTCCTTGGGGACCTGCTGCGCGAACGCGTAGTTCGGCCGCAGGCTCTCCAGCATCGCCGCCGCGGTGAACCCGCCCACGGCGTATTTCTGCGCGCGATCCAGGAAGTCGCGACGGCTCATCCATCCATGCACGTATCCGTCGAAAAGCTTGAGGACTTCAGGAGGAAAATCGCTTGCGGTCTTGCGTTCCATATCGGTGGGCTCCTCGGATGCGTTCGACTCGACTGTGCTCCCGCCGGCATTCTAGCGCGGGCCGGATGCCGCGTTAATCCCGGGGCGGATCAGCCGAGCCTGACCAGCTGCTTGCCGAAATTCTCGCCCTTGAGCAGCGCGATCAGTCCGCGCGGCGCGCTGTCCAGTCCCTCGACGATCGATTCGCGGTATTTGATGCGCCCGGCGGCGAGGTGCGCGCCCAGACCCTTGATCGCCTCGCCGTAGCGGTCCTTCCAGTCGAACACGATCATTCCCTGCATGCGGATGCGGTTGACCAGGATCGAGCGCAGCATCGTGTAGCCGTAGGGCTGCGCCGCGTTGTATTCGGCGATGAGCCCGCAGACGACGATGCGCGAGCGCAGGTTCATCACGCGCAGCAGCGTGTCGAGGACCGCGCCGCCGACGTTCTCGAAATCGACGTCGACGCCTTTCGGGCAATGCGTCTTCAGGTTCTGCAGCAGGTCGCCCGCCTTGTAGTCGATGCACGCGTCGAAGCCGAGCTCGTCGACCACGTAGGCGCATTTCGCCGCGCCGCCGGCGATCCCGACCGCGCGGCAGCCCGCGATCCGCGCCAGCTGACCGACGACGCTGCCCACCGCGCCCGAGGCGGCCGACACGACGACGGTCTCGCCCGGCTTCGGCTGCCCGATCTCGGACAGGCCGAACCACGCCGTGATGCCCGGCATGCCCAGCACGCCGAGGTAGGCCTGCGGCGGCGCGCGTTTCGGATCGAGCTTCACCAGCTCGCCGCCCTTCGCCGTGCCGTAGCGCTGCCAGCCCAGTTGCGTGAGCACGGTATCGCCGGGCGCGAACGCCGGGTCGCGCGATTCGACGACCTCGCCCACGGTCTGGCCGACCATGACCGCGCCGATCGCCACCGGCGGCACGTACGACTTCACGTCGTTCATCCGTCCGCGCATGTACGGATCGAGCGAGAGCCAGGTGTTGCGCACCAGCACTTCGCCGTCGCCGGGTGCCGGCGTCGGCGTGTCGACGATGTTGAAATCGCTTTCGGTGACGGCGCCCTGCGGACGCCGGGCGAGCAGCACCTGTCTGTTGGTCGCGGTCACGATACCTCCTGCGGGTAGAGATGCCGCGCCGGAGCGCGGTGGCGCGTGGCGGCGCGCGCTAACCGAGCGCCGCGAAGCGCTCGAGATGATGATCGGCGTCGCCGAACTGCTGCGCGATCATGGTCAGTCGCCGGAAGGTGTGGCTGATCTTCATCTCCTCGGTCATCCCCATGCCGCCGTGCAGCTGCACCGATTCCTGCGACACGTGCCGGCAGGCGTCGGCGATGCGCACCTTGGCCGCCGAAACCATGCGCATGCGCTTGCGCGGATCGCTCTCGGTATCGACGCTCGCGCAGGCGAGGCTGGCCATCGACCGCGCCTGCTCGCCGCTGATCACCATGTCGACCATGCGGTGCTGCAGCGCCTGGAAGCTGCCGATCGGCACGCCGAACTGCTTGCGCGTCTTGAGGTATTCGAGCGTCGCGTCGCAGGCGTACTTGATCGCGCCCACCGCCTCGGCGCAGACCAGCGCGGTGGCGAAGTCGACGACCTGCTCGACGAGCGGCAGCGCCTGGTCCTTGGCGCCGACCAGCGCGTCGGCGCCGACGCGCACGCCATCGAGCGAGACGTCCGCGGCGCGCATCTGGTCGAGCGTGCGGTACGGCGCGATGCTGACGCCGGGCGTGCCGGCGGCGACGATGAACGCGGAGAGGCCGTCGCGGTCGCCGTCCGCGCCCGCCGTGCGGGCAGTGATCACCAGCGCGTCGGCGCTCGCGCCATGCAGCACGACCGACTTGCGCCCGTCGATGACGAATCCGCCGTCAGCGCTGCGCGCGCGCGTCGAGACCCGGGCGAGGTCGTAGCGCGCGCCGCGCTCGCTGTGCGCGAAGGCGAGCTTCGCCTCGCCGGCGGCGACGCGCGGCAGCCACGCCTGACGCTGCTCGGGCGTCCCGCCGCGGCGGATCATTTGCGCGCCGAGCGCCACCGTCGCCAGGTACGGCTCGACGAGCAGCGCTTCGCCGAACGCTTCCATCGCGCTCATCAGGTCGACCGCGCCGCCGTCGAATCCACCGGCATCGGCCGGCAGCGGCAGCGCGAGCAGTCCCAGGTCGGCGAGCGATCGCCATACCGCATCGCTCACGCCGCTGTCCGACGCGACGATCGCCTTGCGCGTTTCGAAGTCGTACTGCTTCTCGACCAGGCGGCGGATCGATGCCGCCAGCAGTTGCTGCTCTTCGCTGTAGTCGAAGTTCATGAGCGCGCTTCGCTAGAGGCCGAGCGCCATCTTGGCGATGATGTTGCGCTGGATCTCGTTGGACCCGGCGTAGATCGACGTCTTGCGGTAGTTGCAGTAGCGCGGAGAGAGCGCGGCGAGATAGGCGTCGGCGTCGTCGCCCTCATTGTCGTCATACCCGCGAGCGAGCGGCTGCGCATCCGGGCCGACGGCCTGCATCATCAGCTCGGTCAGCGCCTGCTGGATCTCGGTGCCGGTGATCTTGAGCATCGACACCTCGGCGCCCGGCGCGCTGCCGGTGCGCAGCTTGTCGAGAAAGCGCAGGTTGGTGATCGACAGCGCCATGAGCTCGATCTCGACGCGCGAGAGCCGGTCGCGAAAGCGCGGATCGTCGAGCAGCGGCTTGCCGTCCTTCGTCTGCTTCGCGGCCAGCGCCTTCAGGCTCTCCAGCTCGCGCTGCGAGGTGCCGATGCGCGCGGTGTTCATGCGCTCGTGGCCGAGCAGGTACTTGGCGACGGTCCAGCCCTTGCCCTCGTCGTGGACGCGATTCTCGACCGGCACCGCGACATCGTCGAAGAACACCTCGTTGACCTCGCGGCCGCCGTCCATGAGCGCCAGCGGGCGCACGGTGATGCCCGGCGTCTTCATGTCGATGAGCAGGAACGAGATGCCGTCCTGCTTGCGCTCGACGGCGCGATCGCCGTGCGCACCAGGCAGAAGATCCAGTCGGCGTAGTGGGCGAGCGTGGTCCACGTCTTCTGCCCGTTGACGATGTAGTGCTCGCCGCGGCGCTCGGCGCGCGTCGACAGCGACGCGAGATCCGACCCGGAGCCGGGCTCCGAGTAGCCCTGGCACCAGAAATCCTCGCCGCGATAGATGCGCGGCAGGAAGCGCTGCTTCTGCGCGTCGGTGCCGAACTTGAGCAGCACGGGCGCGCACATCATCAGGCCGAACGGGACCAGCGGCGGCGCGCCGGCGTAGCCGCACGCCTCCTCGAAGATGTAGCGTCGCACCGCGTTCCAGCCGGTGCCGCCCCATTCGGTCGGCCATGCCGGCGCGATCCAGCCCTTGTCGGCCAGGATGCGATGCCAGCGCAGCAGATCCTCGCGGCTGAGGCGACGATAATGCGTGACCTTGTCGCGCAGATCTGCGGGCAGGTGCTCGCGTAGCCAGGTGCTGACTTCGTCGCGGAACGCCAGGTCGTCGGCGGAGTAGTCGAGGTCCATGCAAGAGTGATGTTAACTTACAATCCCGGGCTCTGGAGCCGCGGACGGTGTCGCCCCGCGTGCTTCCGCCACGATCAGGAGCCCTGCATGGACACACCCGCGGCAACGCTCGACATCGAGGCCACGCTCGGCCGCAAGCTCCCGTTCGCGCGCCACCTCGGCATCCGGCTGGTGGCGCTGGGGGAGGGCAGCGCACGTCTCGCGCTCGACGCGCGACCGGAGCTCCTCAACAGCTGGGATGCGGTGCACGGCGGCGCGACGATGACGCTGCTCGACATCGCGCTCGCGGTGGCGCTGCGCTCGCTCGACACCGAGAAGCGCGGCGCGATGACCGTCGAGCTCAAGGTGAACTTCGTCGGGCCGGGGACCGGCACGCTCTTCGCCGACGGACGCTGCGTGCACCGCGGCCGGACGATCGCGTTCTGCGAGGGCGCGGTCCACGACGGCGCCGGCAAGCTGGTCGCCACCGCCAGCGGGACGTTCATGCTGCGCCGCGAGCGCTCCGCGGCGACCGCGGCCTGAGCGGCGAGGCGACAGGCATTCCACGCGGGACCCAGGCCCGATGCTCGAGCAGGATTTCGGTACCATCGCCGACCTGGTGCGCGCGCATGCCTCGCAGGACGCGCATCGCGTCGCGTTGATCGACGACGAGCGTCGCATCGACTACGGCGAGCTCGACGCGGCGATGGACCGCGTCGCCTCCGCGCTGCAGCGTGACGGCGTCGGCCGGTATGGCGTCGTGGCGATCTGCGCGGCGAGCTCGATCGACTACGCGACCGTGTTCCTGGGGGCGCTGCGTGCCGGGGTGGCGGTCGCGCCCATCTCGCCGTCGCTCACCGGCGCATCGATCGAGGCGATGGTCGACGACAGCGGCGCATCGCACCTGTTCACCGACGCGGCGGCGCGCAGCCTGCTCGCGGGGCGGCGCGCTGTCGGGCGCGTCGCGTCGATCGCGCTCGACGGCGCGACCGGCGAGACGTCGCTCGCCGCGTGGATGGCGGCGCCTGGAAGCGTTCCCGCGCCGGTCGCGGTGCAGCCTGCGGACCCGTTCAACATCATCTATTCCTCGGGCACCACCGGGCAGCCCAAGGGCATCGTGCAGTCGCACGCGATGCGCTGGGCGCATCTGCAGCGCGGTCCCGCCTACGGCTACTCGAGCGACGCGCTCACGCTGCTGTCGACTCCGCTGTACTCCAACACGACGCTGGTGTCGTTCTTCCCGGCGCTGGCGATGGGAGGCACGGTCGCGCTGATGCGCAAGTTCGAGACGGGGCGCTACCTGGCGCTGGCCGAGACGCTGCGCGCGACGCACACCATGCTCGTGCCGGTGCAGTACCAGCGGCTGATGGGCGATCCCGCTTTCGATCAACACGACCTCTCGTCGTTCCGGATGAAGCTTTCCACCAGCGCGCCGTTCGCCGCGGAGCTCAAGGCGCAGGTGCTCGATCGCTGGCCCGGGGAGCTGGTCGAGTTCTACGGGATGACCGAGGGCGGCGGCACGTGCGTGTTGCGCGCCGGCGAGCATCGCGACAAGCTGCACACCGTCGGGTTGCCGGGACCGGGACACGACATCCGCCTGATCGACGACGCCGGTCGCGAAGTCGCGCCGGGCGGCGTCGGCGAAGTGGTGGGGCACTCGGCGGCGATGATGACGGGCTACCATCGCCAGCCGGAGCAGACCGCGCACGCGCTGTGGCACGACCAGAGCGGCAAGCGCTTCATCCGGACCGGCGACATCGGCCGCTTCGACGACGACGGATTTCTCATCCTGCTCGATCGCAAGAAGGACGTGATCATCTCCGGCGGCTTCAACGTCTACCCCGCCGACCTCGAATCGATCGTGCTCGCCCATGCCGGCGTGGCCGAGGTCGCGGTGGCCGGCGTGCCTTCGGCGCAATGGGGCGAAACGCCGGTCGCGTTCGTGGTCGCCCGCCAAGGCGTCGGGATCGACGCCGGACGCACTGAGAGCATGGGTCAATGCGCGCGTCGGCCGCATGCAGCGGCTCGCCGACGTGGTTGTGCTGGATTCGCTGCCGCGCAGCGACATCGGCAAGGTGCTCAAGCGCGAGCTTCGGCGCCTGTGGAGCGATCGCAACGCCGCCGCGCGGCCGCACGACCGGGCAAGCCCGTGAATTGCGTCGCTGCGCGCGCTTCGCCTATGATGTTCGGACGATGAAGATTCCCGCCGCCGATCCCGCGCTCGTCGAAAAAGTCGCGCTCGCCAACCGCATCCTCTACGACCAGGGCGTCGTCGACGGCTTCGGACACGTAAGCGCCCGCCACGACAAATCGCCGTCGCACTTCCTGCTGGCGCGCAACATGGCGCCGGCGCTGGTGCGCCGTGACGACATCCTCACCTTCGATCTCGACGGCAACGCGATCGATGCCGACGGCAAGCGCGTCTACCTCGAGCGCTTCATCCACTCCGAGATGTATCGCGCGCGGCTCGACGTCCATGCCGTCGTGCACAGCCATTCACCGAGCGTGATTCCGTTCGGCGTGACGCACCAGCCGTTGCGGCCGGTGTTTCACATGAGCGGGTTCCTTGGAGACGGGACCTCGCTGTTCGACATCCGCGAGACGGCGGGCGACACCGACATGCTGATCAGCAGCGGTGCGCTCGGCGCCGCGCTGGCGGCATCGCTGGGCGCCGGGTCGACGGTGCTCATGCGCGGCCACGGCTCGACGGTGGTGGGCGCGTCGGTCGAGCAGGCGGTGTACCGCGCGATCTACGCCGAGGTGAACGCCAAGCTGCAGATGCAGTCGATGGCGCTGGGCGAGGTCATGTACCTGAGCGATCGCGAGGCGGCGATGGCCGCGGCGACCAACCAGACGCAGCTCGCGCGCGTCTGGGAGCTGTGGAGCAAGCGCATCGGGTCGATCGACTGACCGACCGCTCGAGTAGCGCTACTTCGCCGGTTTCGCGTAATACTTGAACAGCTCGTCCTGCTGCGCCTTCGACAGCGGCGCCGCCAGGAACTTGAGGCTGACCGCGTCGGCCGTCGCATCGTCGAGCCCCGAGAGGCGGTCGAGGCGCAGGTTCTCCTTCGGGTAGAACTGGTCGCGAACGTCCTTGGCGAGCGCTTCGGAAATGCCGACCCATTCCGCGTACGCCTTGATCGCGGCGGGATCCGAGTACATCCAGTCGAGCGTCTCGCGGTACGCCTGCAGGTAGCGATCGACGACGTCGCGGCGCTGCTCCACCGTCTGGACGTTGGCGATCATCAGCCGCACGGTCTGGTTGCGAAACGACGGCACGTCGCTTTCGCGGGCGATGATGCGGATCTTTCCCTGCTGCAGGTCGGCGATGCCGAAGGGCGGCGACGACCAGCCGATGTCGACCTGTCCGGTCATGGTCTGCGTGAACGTCGACGCCGGGCTGCCGGTGGCGACCGGCTTGGCCTGCACGTTGAATTCGCGCATGAAGGCAAGCACGGCGAGGTTGGTCGACGAGCCGGTGGTCGAATACGCGATGGTCTTGCCGGACGCGTCCTTGATGCTCTTGATCGGCGACGAGGCGGGGACGTACCAGAACAGGTCATCGGCGCCGGTCATGGAATTGGCGATGGCGCGAACCGGCGCGCCCTTCGAGAACGCGCCGAGCACGCCCGCGGTGCCGACGCCGACGCCCAGGTCGACGCTTCCCGAGATCACCGCCTGCAGCGTCTCGCCGGCGCCCTGCGTGTAGAGCAACTCGAGCGTCAGGCCGCGCTTCTTGAAAAAGCCGGCCTTCTGGCCCAGCTCCGGCGCGGCGTTCTCCCAGTTGCCGCGCTGGCCGATGGCGAGCTTCAAGGTGTCGTCGGCGAGCGCATGCTGCCAGGCGAGCGCGGCGCACAACGCAGCGATGAAGCGTATCCATGCCTTGAACTTCACGTAGCCTCCTTCGAGTGCGTCCGGTGTCGCAGATCGCGTGCGGGTCGCAAGCCCGGGTCACGATGCCTCGGCATTATGCGGCCGTCAGGGGCCGTTGACGAGCGAGCGCGACGCCGCGTCGCGACGCCCCGTGCCTTCGCGTAAAATGAACCTCGCGGGCTCCAGAGTTCCTCTCCGGTGCCCGTCGGGCCCCTCAGGTCCCAACCCGTTCCAGGAAACCCGAATGCGCGTATTCAATTTCAGCGCCGGTCCGGCGGTGCTGCCGGAGACGGTTTTGCGGCAAGCCGCCGGCGAGATGCTCGACTGGCACGGCAGCGGCATGTCGGTGATGGAGATGAGCCATCGCGGCAAGGAGTTCATCTCCATCGCCGACAAGGCCGAGGCCGACCTGCGCACGCTGCTCTCGATCCCGGCCAACTACAAGGTGCTCTTCCTGCAGGGCGGCGCGATCGCCGAGAACGCCATCGTCCCGATGAACCTGCTGCGCGGGCACTCGGTCGCCGATTACATCCACACCGGCGAATGGTCGAAAAAATCGATCAAGGAGGCGGGCAAGTACTGCCGCGTCAACGTCGCCGCCTCGGCGGAGGATCGCAAGTTCACCTACGTGCCGGCGCAGGAGACGTGGAAGCTCTCCGAGGGCACGGCGTACGTCCACGTGTGCACCAACGAGACCATCGGCGGCGTCGAGTACCAGTGGACGCCCGACACCGGCGACGTCCCGCTGGTGGCGGACATGTCGTCGCACATACTGTCGCGCGTGATCGACGTGTCGAAGTACGGCGTCATCTACGGCGGCGCGCAGAAGAACATGGGCCCGGCCGGATTGACGCTGGTCATCGTGCGCGACGACCTGCTCGACCGCGCGCTGCCGATCACGCCCTCGGCGTTCCACTGGCAGGAACAGGCGGCGAGCGATTCGATGCTCAACACGCCGGCGACGTATTCGATCTACGTCGCGGGACTGGTCTTCGAATGGCTGCTCGCGCAGGGCGGGCTCGCGGCGATCGAGCAGAAGAACATCGCCAAGGCGAAGCTGCTCTACGACTGTCTCGACGAGATCGACCTGTACAGCAGCAGCGTCGCCAAGGCGGACCGCTCGCGCATGAACGTCGTCGTTCCGCCTGCCCGACGAGGCGCAGGACAAGGCGTTCCTGCAGGGCGCCGAGGCGCGCGGCATGGTGCAGCTCAAGGGCCACCGCGCGGTCGGCGGCATCCGCGCGTCGATCTACAACGCGATGCCCCTCGAGGGCGTGCAGGCGCTGGCCGCCTACATGCGTGAGTTCGCCGGGAAGCACGCATGAGCTGACCGCCGGGCCGCCCCAAGGCGCTCGCCCCCTGGGGGGAAGTCGCGCAGCGACTTCGGGGGATCCTATGAAGCATTACAACATCCTCACCCTCAACCAGATCTCGAGCCAGGGGCTGCACCGCTTTCCGGGCGCGCGCTACACGGTGGGCAAGGCGGTCGAGCATCCGGACGCGATCCTGGTGCGCTCGCAGAACCTGCTCGAGATGACCATACCGGGCAGCGTCAAGGCGGTCGGGCGCGCCGGCGCCGGCACCAACAACATTCCGGTGGCGGAGCTGTCGCGCCGCGGCGTTCCGGTGTTCAACGCGCCGGGCGCCAACGCCAACGCGGTCAAGGAGCTCGTGCTCGCCGCGCTGCTGATGGCGGCGCGCAACGTGGTTCCCGGCGATCACCTACGTGCGCGCGCTCGACGCCGGCTCGCCCGACCTCGAGCGGCAGGTGGAGGAGGGCAAGAAGCAGTTCGCGGGCATCGAGCTTCCCGGCCGCACGCTCGGCCTGGTCGGACTCGGCGCCGTCGGCGGGCTGGTCGCCGACACCGCGATCAAGCTCGGCATGAGCGTCATCGGCTTCGATCCCGAGATCACCGTCGAGGGCGCGTGGCGCCTGCCGTCGAGCGTGCGCAAGGCGAACAGCGTCGAGGAGCTGCTCAAGCACGCCGACTTCGTGTCGCTGCACTTGCCGCTGGTCAACGCGACGCGGCATCTCATCGACGCCAAGCGGCTCGCCGCGATGAAGTCGGGCGCGGTGCTGCTCAATTTCGCGCGCGACGCCATCGTCGACGAGGCCGCGGTCGTCGCCGCGCTGCAATCGAAGCGCCTGAAGAGCTACCTGTGCGATTTCCCGAGCGCGACGCTGCTCGCGCAGCCCGGCGTGATCGCGCTCCCGCACCTGGGCGCGTCGACCGAGGAAGCCGAGGAGAACTGCGCCGATCATGGTCGTCGACCAGGTGCGCGAGTTCCTCGAGAACGGCAACATCCGCAACTCGGTGAACTTTCCGGACGTGGAGATGGCGCGCGAGTCGCCGTATCGCGTCGCGATCGCCAACGCGAACGTTCCCAACATGCTCGGCCAGATCTCGACGGCGATGGCGGGCGCGGGCCTCAACATCCACAACATGGTCAACAAGTCGCGCGGCGAGATCGCCTACACGCTGGTCGACGTCGACAGCCCGATCGGTGCCAAGGCGATCGATGCCATCGCGAAGATCGACGGCGTGCTGTCGGTACGCCCGATACCGATGGAAAAAGACGGACTGAGGAGTGCGCGGAGCAGGCGCCAGGCCGACTGACGAGGGGCTAGAGCCCGAGCCAGGCGATCGCCTTGAGCTCGTCGTCATGGCTGCTGGCGACGAAGCCGCGGTAGCCCAGCACGCCCAGCGCCTGCTTGCCGGCGTCGTTTTGCGTGGCGCTGAGCAGCGCGCTCTTGACCTTGTCGACGTCGTCCGGAGTAACCTTGGTGGAGACGATCCACTGCTTGATCGGAACCGGTCGCGACGACAGCGCCACCTTGCCGCCCTTGTCGGTCCAGTCCTTGGCCACGCCCTTGGCGGCGGTGGCGCCCACCTGCGCGAAACCGTAGGTGATGTAGAACGGCACCGCGTCCTGGTAGCGCGTGGTGATGATCTTGAGGTCGGTGTCGGGCTTGAGCTTCTGGTCGCGCAGCATCGCGCGCAGCATCCAGGCGGTGATCGAATCCGGATCGGGGCTGACGATGGTGCGGCCGCGCAAGTCGTCGAGCTTGGCGATCGGCTGGTCCTTGTTGGTCAGCAGCATCACCGAGTAGTCGGTGAATCCGGTGGTCCAGGCGATCGACCGGTACTTGCCCGACTTGATCGCGGCGAGCGCGACGTGCGCGGGATGGATGAACGAAAGGTCGTATTCCTGCTTGTCGAGGCCTTCGCGCACGTCGTTGTACGCGCTGACCACGACGACACGCACCGGCCGCTTGATGGTCTTGGAGATGAGCTCGGCGATGGGCGCGAAACGGGCCTGGATTTCCTTGTTGGTCTGGTAGTAGGTAATCCCTTCTGTAACCGACAGGACAAAATCCGCCGCGGCCGCCATAGGGGCGCCCAGCGCAAGGATCAGCACCGGTATCCAGCGAACCCAGCGATTCATGCCACACATGTTCGCAACCGCAACCGGAATTGTTTTTGTCTGCCAACAGGATAGCATATGGCGCAAGGGCCACTGCGGACCGGCCACGGCGGTGGCCGACTCTCGCTGCGTGCCGGATCGCGCCTTGACGCCGGGTTGTGCAGCGCAAGAGGCTCCCCGGCTGGCCGCGCCGTCGCATCCGCGTCATACTGGTCAATTATCGTCGCGCCACTCCCGAACCGTTGATGGCCTACCTGTCGATCCAGAACCTGAGCGTGTCGTACGGCGGACAGCGCGTGCTCGACCGCGTCAGCCTGGACGTCGACCGCGGCGAGATGATCGCGCTGCTCGGCAGCAGCGGCTGCGGCAAGACGACGCTGCTGCGCTCGATCGCCGGTTTCGTGATCCCGGATTCCGGCACGATCAGCGTCAACGGGAAAGACATCACGCGGCTTCCGCCCGAGGCGCGCGAAACAGCGATGATGTTCCAGTCCTACGCGCTCTGGCCGCACATGAGCGTCGCCGACAACATCTCGTACGGGCTGCGCATGCGCGGCTGGAAAAAGGACGCCATGGTCACCCGCGTCGGCGAGATGCTCAAGCTGCTGCAGCTCGACGGCTTCGGCGCGGACCGGTCACGCAGCTCTCCGGCGGGCAGCGCCAGCGCGTCGCGCTCGGCCGCGCGCTGGCGGTGGATCCGCACCTGCTGCTGCTCGACGAGCCGATGTCCAATCTCGACTACAAGGTGCGCCTCGAGCTTCGCCACGAGCTGCGCGCGCTGCAAAAGCGCATCGGCATCACCGCGGTCTACGTGACGCACGATCGCGAGGAGGCGCTGACGCTTGCCGATCGCATCGCGGTGATCGACGCCGGGCGTGTCGTGCAGATCGGCGCGCCCGAGGAGATCTTTCACCATCCGAGCTCGGCGTTCGTGGCGGGGTTCATGGGCGCCGACAACGCCATCGAATTGACGCGCACCGCGGCCGGAAGGCTCGAGTCGATCGGCGAATCGCCGTCGCCGTCGGGTTCCGCGCCGGAGCGCGGCGCAGAGCGCGTGCGCGCGCATTTTCGCAGCGACGCGGCGCGCCTTGCCGCGCCCGCGGAAAGCGGCGCCTCCGACGCGGGCGATCTCGTGCTCGACGGCACCGTCGCGCAGTCGGTGTACGTGGGGCAGGGCTACCGCTACCGCGTGCGCACCGGCGACACCGATATCTGGGTGCACGCGTCCGAGCGCGTCGCCGAAGGCAGCCGCGCGCGCGTCGTTGTTCCGCGCGCCGCGCTGATGTTGTTCCAGGAATCGCAGGCCGATAGCGCATGAGCGCAATGAGCGCAATGACGCCATGACGCGGTGATTTAATCAGCCACACCAAGGAGGCAGTGATGAAATTTCGACAGGTACTTTCTGATCGCAATGGTCGCGGCGCTGGGCATGCTCGGCGCGAGCGCGTCCGCGCAGACGATACTCAATGTCGTTACGGCGGGCGACCAGAACATGGTCGACTACGTCAACAATTACCTCGCACCGAAGTTCGAGGCGGCGAATCCGGGCGTGAAGGTGCGCGCGGTCGGGACTGGTCCGGGCGACGGCGGCTCGCAGAAGATCTACGAGAAGCTCTCCGCGCAGCAGAAGGCGGGCACCGCCGAGTGGGACGTGGACGTCGCGGTGATCCACCAACTCGCCTCGGCGACGATGGTCAACGAGAAGCTGCTGATGCCGTATCGCGCCGACGTCGCCGCGGGCAAGCTGGTGTCGCGAGACACCGCCAAGAACGCGCTCGGCGCCAACGTCGACGGCTATGTGCTGCCGATGTTCCACAGCCAGATCGCGTTCGCGTACAACCCTCGACCTGGTGAAGTCGCCGCCGAAGTCGTTCGTCGAGCTCAACGAATGGGTGAAGAAAAATCCGAAGCAGTTCGGCTACAACGGCGTCAAGGGCGGCATGTCGGGCGTGGGTTTCGTCACCGGATGGGTCTCGGCGTACAGCGGCCTGTCGACCAGCTCGAAAAAGGCCCGTACGACGCGATTCGAAGGCCGCGATCGACAAGGCACTGGGCGGGCTCAAGGAGTTCAACCAGTACGTCGTGATGACGCCGGGCAATGCCGGCACGCTGGACATGCTCAACCGCGGCGAGATCGCGATGGGGCCGGTATGGGTCGACATGTTCTACACCTGGCAGGCCGACGGCCGGATGAGCCCGAAGGTGAAACTGTCGCTGCCGTCGCCCGGATTGCCGGGCAGCCGATGTACTACGTCATTCCCGCGAAGGCGGCGCACGCGGCGCTGGCCAAGAAATTCATCGACCTCGCGGAGAGCCCCGACGTCCAGGCCGAAGGCATCGTCAAGCAGTTCAACTGGTATCCGGCATCGATCCGCAGTACGTGCAGTCGAAGATGGACCAGGCGTCGTGGAACAAGTTGTTTACCGACATCTCGCCTGCGGATCTCTCGAAGTACGGCCGGCCGTTCCCGCTGTCGCCGTACTTCAAGGAAATCACCGAAGGTTACGAGCGAGTCGTCACCAAGTAGCTCGTAGCAGATCGGGCGCGAATGAATCGCGCCGACACAGGAGGGCGAGCCGGTCGGCGATCGATCGTCGATCGGCTCTTCGGTCGTGAAGTGATCCGGACGGTGGGTCGATCAGCCACCGCGCGCGAATGAAGTCGAATCCATCGAGTGGGCGCGGTGTTGCCTTTGCGCTGGTCGCCCCGGCGCTACTGGTCGTCGCGCTGTTCTTCGTCGCCCCGCTGGCCATGTCGCTGGTCGAGGCGTTTCGCGCCAAGGAAGGCGGCTTGACGCTGCAGCACTTTTCCAAGGCGTTCGAGTTCTACGGCACGGACCTGCTGTTCACGCTGGCGATCGTCGCGCTGTCGACGGTGCTCATCGGCATCGTCGCCATCGCCATCGCCGGGTACCTCACGCTAGGCGCCAACCCTCGCGCCGTGTCGATCCTGCGCTGGCTCTACCGCTGGCCGCTGTTCATCCCCTTCGTCGTCGCGGGACAGTTGATGCGCACGTTCCTCGCCAAGAACGGGATGCTCAACCACGTGCTGATCGGCAGCGGCTTGATCGAGCCCGCTGTCGGCGCAGAGCCTGCTCGACTGGCGCGGCATCGTGATCGCCTTCGTCTGGAAGCAGGCGCCGTTCGTGACGCTGCTGCTGGCCGGCGCGATGGCGTCGCTCGAGACGCAGCATATCGAGGCGGCGCGCAACCTCGGCGCGCCGCGCTGGCGCGTGCTCTACGACATCGTGTTGCCGCAGGTGCGCGGCACGCTGCTGGTCGGGCTGGTGCTCTCCTTCGTCACCATGTTGTCGGTGCTGTCGGTGCCGCTGATGATCAACCCCAACTCGCCGACCATGATCACCGTCGACATCGCGTATCGGATCAGCACGCACGGCGACTACGGGGTCGCCAACGCGCTGTGCCTGATGTCGCTGGGATTGTCGGCGATCGGCGCGGCGTTCTATCTCGTCACGCGTCCAAGTCGTCGTTGAAGGGCACGTGAGCCAAGTCGCGAGTCGCTCGTTTGCCATGCCGGCGGCCGCGACGGCGATCCTGCGCGCGGCGCTGCTCGCGCTGCTCGCGTTCGCGATCTTCGGCCCGCTGCTCAACCTGATGCTGTGGGCCTTCGCCGAGCGCTGGTACTTTCCGAGCAAGCTGCCGCTGGAGTACGGGCTGACCTACTGGTACCGGGTGTTCCAGCCGCGCGGCAACGCGCTGGCGTCGCTCGGCACCAGCGTGTGGATCGCGCTCCTGACCGTCGTGTTCAGCCTCGCGGTCGCCGTTCCGGCCGGCTACGCGCTGGCGCGCCTGAAGCTCCCGTGGCGCGGCGCGATCCTGCTCCTGTTCCTGCTGCCGCAGGCGGTGCCCAACCTGCCCGTGTACGTGAACATCGCGCAGGTGTTCTACCAGATCGGCCTCAACGGAACGATCCTCGGCGTCGTGCTGGTCCACGCCTCGCACGGTCTCGTGCTCGCCGTGTGGATCGCCTCGGCGGCGTTCGCGTCGGTCGACGTCTCGCTCGAGGAAGCATCGCGTAACCTCGGCGCCTCGGCGTGGACGTGCTTTCGCACCGTGACGCTGCCGCTCGCCACCCCCGGGCTCATCGCCAGCGCGATATTCGTGTTCCTGGAGTCGCTCGACGAGTTCACCGGAACGTATTTCGTCGGCGTTCCCGACGTCACCACGCTTCCGCTGCTGATGTTCAACGCCACGCATGGGCGGCAACTACCAGATCGCCTCGATTACCGCGCTGCTCCTGCTGATCCCGTCGATCGGTTTCATGCTCGTGGTCGAGCGCTTCCTCAAGGCCGATGTGCTGGCGATGGTGGGGCGCTGACCCCGCTACACCGCACGCCGATCTGCGTTGCGATGGCGCGCACAGGCGATGGCGCACGGATCGTTGACGTACACTGCTGCAACGCGGGGCGCCCGGCGCTCAGCTTGTCTAGAAGAGGAGAACCCGCATGCCGAAGTCAGCAAGGATCCTTACCGCTAAAGAGGTCGCCAAACTGCCGCCAATGCTATTCGGCAAGATTCGTTGGAACAAAGGACTGGGCAGTCCCGTCGGCGATCCCTGCACCGGATTTCGCATCGCTGTCGACGAACATACCGTATCGCAGTTTCGCATCGGCAAGTCGGGGCCGGAAAGGGTTCCGGGAACAGGCATCTGGAAAGTTGCCACGCCGTCCGCCCCGTGTTACGCCGCGCCAGACGAAGGCGCCATGCACGTAGTCCGGTTCGATGTACCCGGTGTGCACCTCAACGGATTCCCGGATGGACAGTACCGGATCAAGCCGGAGCTGACCGGCAATTGGGGAAGGACGCTCATCCCGATGTTGATCGGGTTCAAGCTGATCGAACCGCTGTCGTACTACGTTTCGCTCACCAAGGAACGACATATCGTGTCGGTGGACTTCGAAGTCGTACAGCACGCCTGGAGTGTGTTCGGATCGGGGTGAGCGCCAGCATGTCACGCATCGTGACCGTCGGCGCCGCGCAGCTCGGGCCGATCTCGCGCACGGAGAGTCGCGCGCAGGCCGTCGACCGCATGATCGCGCTGCTGCGCCAGGCGGCGGCGCACGGCTGCGAACTGGTCGTCTTTCCCGAATGCGCGCTCACCGCGTTCTTTCCGCACTGGTACTACGATCGCCAGGACGACATCGACGCTTACTTCGAGCGCGCCATGCCGAACGCGGCGACGCAACCGCTTTTCGACTGTGCGCGCGAGCTCGGCGTCGGCTTCTATTTGGGCTTCGCCGAGCTGGCGGTCGAGGATGGCGTCGCGCGGCACTTCAACACCTCGATCCTGGTCGAGCGCGACGGTCGCATCGTCCGGAAAATACCGCAAGGTTCATCTCCTGGCCACGCCGAGCACGAGCCGTGGCGCCCGTACCAGAATCTCGAGAAGCGCTACTTCGAGGTCGGGAACCTGGGTTTTCCGGTGTTCCGCGCCTACGGCGGCATCGTCGGCATGGCGATCTGCAACGACCGCCGCTGGCCGAAGACCTATCGCGTCATGGGCCTGCAAGGCGTCGAGATGATCCTGCTTGGGTACAACACGCCGATGCACAATCCGCCGGCGCCCGGGCACGACCCGTTATCGAGCTTCCACAACGCGCTGGTGATGCAGGCGGGCGCGTATCAGAACGCGTGCTGGGTCGTGGGCGTCGCCAAGGCGGGCGACGAGGACGGCGTGCGCCAGATCGGCAACCCGACGGTGATCGCGCCGTCCGGCGAGATCGTGGCGGCGTGCTCGACCGAGCGTGACGAGCTCGTCGTCGCGCGCTGCGACCTGGATCTCACGTCGTCGTACAAAAGCACGACGTTCAACTTCGCCAAGCACCGCCAGACGCAGGCGTACGGTTTGATCGTCGAGCGTACCGGCGCAATCCCGCCGCCGGAGTGATCACTGCTACTTGATCAGACCCGGAAGCCAGAGCGAAATGGCCGGGATGTAGGTCACGAGCAGCAGCGCGACGCACATCGCGCCGTAGAACGGCCAGAGCTCCTTCGACACCTGCTCGATGGTGACCTTGCCGATGGCGCAGCCGACGAACAGCGTCGGCCCCACCGGCGGCGTGATCAGGCCGATGCCGAGGTTGAGGATCATGATCATGCCGAAGTGCACCGGGTCGATGCCGAGCTTGAGGATCACCGGCAGGAAGATCGGCGTGCAGATGAGCAGCATCGGCGCGAGGTCCATGAACGTGCCGAGCAGCAGCAGCAGGATGTTCACCAGCAGCAGGAACACGTACTTGTTCTCCGAGATGCTGAGGAAGAACATGCGTCACCTTGGCCGGGATCTGCATGATGGCCATCATGTAGCCGAAGCCGACCGAGAAGCCGATCAGCATCATCACCATCGCCACGGTCTTCACCACGCGATGGATGAGGTGCGGCAGGTCGCGCCACTTGTAGTCGCGGTAGACGAAGAAGGTGACCAGGAACGCGTACACGCACGCGACCGCGGCGGACTCGGTCGGCGTGAACACGCCCGACAGGATGCCGCCCAGGATGATCACGATCGTCACCAGCCCCCACAGCGCCTCGAGCACGATGCGCGGGATTTCCTTGAGCGGCGACCGGCTCGCCCTTGGGGAAGTCGCGCTTGCTGCGCGGTCCACAGCACCAGGCCGACCAGGCACAGGCCGAACAGCAGTCCCGGGAACACGCCGGCGAGGAAGAGGTGCGCGACCGAGATCGTGCCGCCCGCCGCGAGCGAGTAGATCACCGCGTTGTGCGACGGCGGGATCAGCAGCGCCTGCACCGAGCCGCAGATGGTGACGTTGGTGGCGAAGACGCGCGAGTACCCCGCCTTCACCATCTGCGGGATCATCACCGAGCCGATCGACGCGGTGTCGGCGACCGACGAGCCCGAGATGCAGCCGAACAGCGTGCTCGCCAGCATGTTGACCAGCGCCAGGCCGCCGCGGATCACGCCGACGAAGACCTTGGCGAGCTTCACCAGGCGCGCCGCCATGCCGCCCTCGGCCATGATGCCGCCGGCCAGCACGAAGAACGGGATCGCGAGCAGCGCGAAATCGTCGGTGCCGTCGGAGATCCTGAGCATCACCGCTTCGAGCGGGATGTCGACCCACAGCGCGCCGAGCAGCGCCGAGCCCGAGCGCATAGGCGACCGGCACGCCGAGCGCGCACAGCAGGGTGAACGAGCCAAGCAGGATCAGGATGTCCATGGCGATCCAGCTCGGTGGCGGTCGCTGTACATGATCGTCGTCGGCGGCGGGTCGCCGAGCCAGATCTTCTCGACGATGAAGCAGCAGCGTCAGCAGGCCGCCGAGCGGGATCGGCAGGTAGACGATGCCCACCGACAGCGACGGGAACTCGGCGATGGTGTTGCCCCCCGTGACGTGGCAGAGGTGGACGCCATAGACGAGCATGAACATCGGCGTCGCGCCCATGCACGCGTGCACGCCCCACTGCATCGCGTCGGGCGCGCGGGCCGACGGCGTGCATCAGCGCCTCGACCGCGATCTGCTGGTTGGCGCGATACACCGCCGCGCCGCCGACGAACGAGAAGAACACCATCATGATCACCGAGGCGGGCTCGGGCCACTGCAGCGGGTCGTTCATCGCGTAGCGCATGAACACGCCGGCGGGATCATGAGCGTGATCACGACCATCGCCAGGCCCGAAAGCACGATGCAGCCGAGGTACAGCCATTCCATCGCGCGCGCGTAGCGTTGGTTCATGGTCATTCGTGCTCCCCCCGGCTGACAAAACAACGGCCGCGTTCCCGGATGCCGGGTACCTACGCGGCCCGCTTCGACCGCTATTTCGTGGCCCCGATGCGCTGGATCAGCCCGGCGTACTTGGCGCCGTATTTGTCGCGCACCGGCTGCGTGGCCTTGAAGAACGCTTCCTTGTCGGCCGGCACGAACTTGACGCCGGCGGCCTTCAGCTTGGCCGGCCTCGGCGACGTACGCGTCCCACAGCTTGCGCTGCTCGAGCTGCGCCTCGCGCGAGAGCTTCTTGATCAGGTCCTGGTCGGCCTTCGGCAGCTTGTCCCAGCTCCGTCTCGAGTAGACGAAGATCTCGGGGATGATCAGGTGGCCGGTGAGGCTGTAGACCTTGCCCTTCCGTCGTAGTGGTTCTGCGCGAACAGCGTCGGCGCGTTCGTTCTCCGCGCCTCCACCACGCCGCTTTGCAGCGCCTGGTGCAGCTCGTTGAAGCCCATCGCGATGCCGTTGCCGCCCATCGCGTTCATCGTCTCGACGAACATCGGATTGCCCATCATGCGGATCTTCAGGCCCTTCAGGTCCGCGGGCTTGGTCACCGGCTTGTCGGAGTAGACGTTGCGTGTGCCGGCGTCCATCCAGCCGAGCGCGACCAGGCGCGCCGAGCTCTTGGTGAGCTTGTCGAGCAGCTCCTCGCCGATCGGGCCGTCGATCACCTTGCGCATCTGCGCCTCGTCCTTGAAGACGAACGGCAGGTTGAACACGTTGAGCTCGTCGACGATCGTGCCCATCGGGCCGACCGAGATGCGCGCGATCTGCAGCGCGCCGACCTGCGCCTGCTCGATCATCTCCTTCTCGCCGCCGAGCTGCATCGACGGGTACATCTGCATTGTATGCGCCGTTCGTCGCCTCTCGAGCTTCTTGCCCAGGCGCACGATCGCCTCGACGGTCGGATAGCCGAGCGGGTGCACGTCGGAAGCTTTCCACACCACCTTGTCCTGCGCGCGGCCGTGCCCGTGACGCCCATCGTGCCAAGGGCGACCGACGAACCGGCCAGCTCGACGAAATCGCGACGCTTCATGAATCCTCCTAGGATAATTTTATAGCGGCGTTGCGCCCCCATTGAGGGCTTTGCCGTGCGCACGCCTTCGCGAACGGAGCGCGTGATGCAAATCTATTTTTTTGCGGACTTCCCTCGTCCGGCGGGCGATCGACGATGAAGTCCGCCATGCGCGGTGAGCTACCGCACGGTCGTCTTGACGCAGAGCAGCACGTCTTGTACGCGGCACCGGGCGGCCACCATTGCCCGCGAACCACCATGCCCTTGAGGCGGAAACGCCGGTCGGCAGCAAGCCTCTCGCCCTGCGTGTCGAAAAACTCGAAACCGCCGTGCTCGATGTCGACGACCGTCGACATCGCCCTCGCTGCCCACCACCAGCGTGCCGAGCGACGGCGGCGGATCGCGCGCGCCGGTGCCGAGGTCACCGCGGCGACCAGCGCCGCCAGCTCCACGCCGAGGACCAGAAACTTGGACATCGTGGCCAACAGGTCGAACGTGAGGCCCGTCGTATTGAGCACGTGCACATCGCTCGAGATCACGTCGGGGTGAAATCCGGCAGCGAGCAGGCCCCGGCAAGAATGAAAGCCGAACGACCCGGCGCCGTGACCGATGTCGAAGGTCACGCCCCGCTCGCGGGCGATCAGCGCTTCCTCGCGCACCGCGCCGTCGGCGCGAAACAGCGAGTTGGGAAACGGGCGGTAGCAGTGCGTCAGGATGTCACCGGGACGCAGGCGCACCAGCACGTCCCTGCGGGTGGGCGGTGGGTGATCGATATGCGCCATCACCGGCAAGCCGAGCTCCTCCGCCACTTCGAGCGCCATTTCGAGCGGCGCGATCCCGCTCGAGCCGCCCGCGCCGCGACCGACGCGTACCTTGATGCCGACGATCAGGTCGAGGTGCTCGCGCGCGACACGCACGCACTCGTGGAGGTCGAAAAGCGAAGGTCCGACGATTCGCCGACCATCACCGTACGGCTGAACGCGAAGATGCCGGCGAACGAGACGTTGAAAAGCAAGAATGCGCACCGCCACGGTGCGATGACGTGACGGCGGAAGCCGGGAAAATTGGCTGGCCCGGCGGTGCCTGCGTCGACGAACGTCGTCGTGCCGCTGCGCCGCGCGATCGGCTCGGCCTCGACGCCGATCGACGTGCCGCCCCAGTAGACGTGGGTGTGCAGGTCGATCATCCCCGGAATGACGATGGCGCCGGCGACGTCGCGCTCCTCGTTCCCTTCTCGACGATGCGCGGCGACACCGCGTTGACCCGGCCATCGGTGAATCCGACATCGCAGATTGGGTCGAGGCCGCACGCGGGATCGATGACGTGGCCGCCACGAAGTATCAGGTCCATGCGTGTGGCTCCCAACGGTAATGGCTAGGATGCGAATCCGTATCATGCGCGCAGGTGGCATGCGACCTGATGGCCGGGCGCGATCTCGCGCAATTCCGGCGACTCGACCGCGGCAGCGGTCGAACACGTACGGGCAGCGCGTGTGGAAGCGGCAGCCCGACGGCGGATTGATCGGGCTCGGCACGTCGCCCGGCAGGATGATGCGCGGCGCGCTTCGCGTCGGGTCGGGATCGGGCACCGGCACCGCCGACAGCAGCGCCTCGGTGTACGGGTGCTGCGGCTGCGCGAACAGCGCCCGGCGCGGCGCGAGCTCGACGATGCGGCCGAGGTACATCACCGCGACGCGGTGGCAGATGTGCTCGACGACCGCGAGGTCGTGCGCGATGAACAGGTACGACAGGCCGAACTCCGCCTGCAGGTCCATGAGCAGGTTGATGACCTGCGCCTGCACCGAGACGTCGAGCGCCGAGACCGGCTCGTCGCAGACGATCACCTTCGGCTCGACCGCGAGCGCGCGCGCGATGCCGAGGCGCTGGCGCTGTCCGCCGGAGAACTCGTGCGGATACTTGCGCATCTGGTCGGGGCGCAGGCCGACGCGCGCGAACAGCTGCGCGACGCGCGCGCGGCGCTCCGCGCCGTCGCGCGATGCCGTAGTTGTAGCAGCGGCTCGCCGACGATGTCGCCGGCGCTCATCCGCGGATTGAGCGACGCGTACGGATCCTGGAAGATCACCTGCATGCCGGCGGCGCAGCGGGCGCATCGCGGCGCGGTCGAGGCGCGTGATGTCCTCGCCGTCGAAGCGTGATCGTGCCGCTCGTCGGCTCGATCAGGCGCAGGATCGCCTTGCCGGTCGTCGACTTGCCGCAGCCGCTCTCGCCGACGAGGCCGAGCGTCTCGCCGGCGGCGAGATCGAACGAGACGCCGTCGACCGCCTGCACCGTGCCGATCTTCGCGCGCGAGCAGGCCGCCGCGCACCGGAAGTGCTTGACCAGCGCGTCGACCTCGAGCACCGGCGCGCAGCACGTTCACGTCTCAGGCACGGACGCAGCTCCGGCAGCTCCGCGGCGATTGCCAGCACGCGACGAAGTGTCCCGGCGCGGCCTCGACCTCGGGCGGAAACGCGGCGCGGCATTGCTCGGTCGCGTACGGGCAGCGCGGCGCGAACGTGCAGCCCGCGCGGCGATGCCGATCAGCGACGGCACCACGCCGGGAATCTCCGTCAGGCGGCTGCGGCTGCGCTCGGCTCGGCCGGCGCGCGATTGAGCCGCGGGATCGACGTCATCAGGCCGCGCGTGTACGGATGGCGCGGCTGCGCGAACAGCGCCTTCACCGGCGCCTCCTCGACCTTGCGGCCCGCGTACATCACGACGACGCGCTGCGCCGTCTCGGCGATCACGCCGAGGTCGTGCGTGATCAGCATCACCGCGGCGCCGGTGCGCTCCTTCATCTCGAGCATCAGCGTCGAGGATCTGCGCCTGGATCGTGACGTCGAGCGCCGTCGTCGGCTCGTCGGCGATCAGCAGCGTCGGCGTGCACGCGAGCGCGATCGCGATCATCACGCGCTGGCGCATGCCGCCCGACAGCTGGTGCGGATACTCGCCGGCGCGCCGCGTGCTCCGGAATCCCCACGAGCGCGAGCATCTCGATCGCGCGGTCGAGCGCCGCGCGCCGCGGCAGGTGCTGGTGCAGCGCGACGGTCTCGGCGATCTGATCGCCGACGGTCATCACCGGATTGAGGCTCGTCATCGGCTCCTGGAAGATCATGCGATCCGGTTGCCGCGGATCGCGCGCATCTGCGCCGGCGGCAGCGTCAGCAGGTCGCTGCCGTCGAAGCGAATGCTGCCGGCGACGATGCGTCCCGACGGCGGCGGCACCAGCCGCATGATCGACAGCGCGGTCACCGACTTGCCGCAGCCGCTCTCGCCGACGACGCCGAGCGTCTCGCCGCGCGCGAGCGAGAGCGACACGCCGTCGACCGCCTTGACGACGCCGTCGCGCGTGTGGAAGTGCGTGCGCAGGTCGCTGACCGACGAAGTACCGGGCGCGGCGTGCCGCGCGTCATCACATCCGCCGCGCGAGCCGCGGATCGAGCATGTCGCGCAATCCGTCGCCGACGCAGGTTGATCGCGAGCACGGTCACCGCCAGGAACACGCCCGGCAGCAGCACCATCCACGGCTTCAACTGGAAGTACGGCCGCGCCTCGGCCATGATGTTGCCCCAGCTCGGGATCTCCGGCGGCGTCCCGGCGCCGAGGAAGCTCAACGCCGCCTCGATCAGCACCGCCGACGCGCAGATGTAGGTCGCCTGCACGATCAGCGGCGGCAGCGCGTTGGGCAGGAGGTGGCGCAGCAGGATGCGCGGCACGCTGGTGCCGATCGCGGTCGCCGCCTCGATGTACGGCTGCTCGCGGATCGTGAGCACGATGCTGCGCACGAGGCGCACGACGCGCGGCACCTCGGGCAGCGTCACGGCGACGATCACGATGATGATGCTCGCCTTCGACAGCGCGATCAGCGCGATCGCGAGCATGATCGCCGGGATCGCCATCATGCCGTCCATCACCCGCATGACGACGGCGTCGACGGCGCGCAGGTAGCCGCTGACAAGACCGATCGCCAGTCCGATCAACGTCGAGAGCGCCGCCACCGACAGGCCGACGATCAGCGACACGCGGCCGCCGTAGATCACGCGGCTGTACAGATCGCGCCCGAACCGGTCGGTGCCGAACCAGTGCTCGGCCGACGGATCCGCGCAGCCGCTGCGACGGATTGATCGAGATCGGGTCGACGGTTCCGAGCCAGGGCGCGGCGATCGACGCGACGACGATCAGCGAGCAGCAGCGCGCCGCCGATCGCCACGGTCGGGTGGCGCCGGACGAACGCGACCGAACCGCGCCGTGCGCAGCCGGCGGCGTCGGCAGGCACGGCGCGGTCGCGGCGCGCGTCGCCATCATGCCGATCAGTACCGGATCCGCGGATCGAGCACGGTGTAGAGCATGTCGACGACCAGATTGACGACGACGTACGCGCCCGAGAACACGAGGATGATGCCCTGGATCACCGGATAGTCGCGGCGCAGGATCGCGTCGACCGTCAGGCGGCCGAGGCCCGGAATCGCGAACACGCTCTCGGTGACGACGACGCCGCCGATCAGCAGCGCGACGCCGATGCCGATCACCGTGACGATCGGCACCGCCGCGTTGCGCAGCGCGTGGCGCATCAGCACGCGCCGGTGCGCCAGCCCCTTCGCGTGCGCGGTGCGGATGTAGTCCTGCGCTCAGCGTCTCGAGCATCGCCGCGCGCGTGATGCGCGCGATCAGCGCCATGTAGGCGAGCGCCAGCGTCACGCTCGGCAGGATGATGTTGGAGAGCCACGGCCAGAAGCCCTTGGCGAGCGGCGTGTAGCCCTGCACCGGCAGCCAGTCGAGCTCGATCGCGAACAGCCAGATCAGCACGTAGCCGATGACGAATCCCGGCACCGAAAATCCGAACACCGCGAAGCCCATGACGCCGCGATCGATCCACGATCCGACGCGCCACGCGGCGATCACGCCGAGCGGCACCGCCAGCAGCACCGAAATGACGAGCGTCATCACCGTCAGCGTGAGCGTCGGCTCGAGGCGCTGGCCGATCAGCTGCGACACCGGATGCGCGGAGAAGATCGAGTTGCCGAGATCGCCGTGCAGCGAGCTGCGCCGATCCAGGTGAAGAACTGGACGAGCAGCGGCTGGTCGAGCCCCAGCTTGGCGCGGATCTTCGCGACGTCCTCGGCGGTGGCGAGATCGCCGGCGATGATCGCCGCCGGATCGCCGGGCGCGAGGTGCAGCAGCGCGAAGACGAACACCGTGACGACGACGATCACCGGCACCGCCGCCAGCAGGCGGCGAATCAGGAAGACGTGCATCGAGATCAGCGAACGCTGAACGGCGCCGAGAACGACCGAAACGGCGAAGACCGAATGTAGTGCCCATGCCTCCTCCCGTATTGTTGGTGTGCAAGGCATATCATCGTGACCGTGGGAGCGCTTCGGGTCAAGACGCGTTGGGCGAAAGGGGGACGCAATGCCGACCAGCCTCGAAACCTTGCTGCGATATCGCGCCGCGCACAGCGACGATCACGAGTCGCGCCGCGCGTGGCTATTCCATTCGCACACGTATTTCGACCACGCCGCGCCGGAGCGCGTCGCCGAGGACGCGCGCGGTCATGGAGCTCGTCCGGCGCTCGTTCGCAGCAACGCCGCACGTCGAGCCACTTGCCATTCTTCTTGCGGACACCGCGAGGAACTTGCCGGGTCTCGACGACGGCGCTCTTCACGGTAACCTTGTACGTGCCCGATTCCCAGCGCATGTCGCCCGAGACGCCGACATCGGTCGTGTCAGCCAGCACGAAGACCGCGCCCGCCGCCTGCGAGTTCGCGACGTCCTTGGTGAAAATCCAGGATCGCCGCGCGACCGCGCACTCGCAGGCGCCCGGCGGCATCAGCAAGGCGTCTTCCGCGTGTTGCGCGGCACCCCTTCGGCGTCGCCGCCGTTATAGGCGCTGCTCCAGGCTATGGTCTGCGCGCGGATGGCTGCCTCGTCGGCGCTCGCCGCGACGGCCGCACCGAAGACGCTGCCGACTCAGAGTGCGACGATGCCAGCGGCGAGCCAGAACGAATCTTGGAGCGAATCATGTGCAATCCCGTTGAGTTTCGAAATCGACCGCCCCGACGCAGTCGAGGCGTCGCCGCTACTTCTTCTCGATGTTCCAGAGCACCAGGCGCGGCGTGTCGAGGATGCCGTTGAGATTCTTGCGGTAGGCGATCGGCGCGAAGAACTGGCCGGCCGGAATGTACGGCACGACTTCGTAGAAGCGCTTCTGCAGCCGCTCGACGATTTCCTTCTGCTTCTCGGGCGGCGCCAGCGGGAATTCGAGGCGGATCTTCTCGAGCTCCTCGTCGCACGGCCAGCCGAACCAGTTCTTGCCGTCGCACGCGCTCGGGCGTCGGCGTGTTCGACAGCGGGCTGTTCATCGCCAGGCCGCCGCCCCACGTGTGGAAGATGTTCCACGCGCCGGGATTCTTGTCCGGCGGATCCTTGATCTGGCGGCGCGCGCTCTGCGTGCCCCAGTCGATCGCCTGCAGGTCGACGTTCATGCCGATCTCGCGCAGCTTCTGCGCGGTGACGACCGCCTGCGAATGCGCGAGGTGCGCTTCGACCGGATCGAGGATCACGACCTTCTCGCCCTTGTAGCCGGCTTCCTTGAGGAGCTGCTTCGCCTTCTCGATGTTGGCCTTCTTGTCGCCCTTCGCCCAGTCGCCGACGCCGGATTGCGTCTCGAACGGCGTGCCGCAGACGAACACCGCCCAGCACGGGCGCTCGTACTCGGCGTAAGCCGATCATCGACGCGAGATAGTCCTTCTGGTCGCCGGTCGCGTAGAGCAGCGCCTGGCGCGCCTTGGCGTTGTTGAACGGCGGGATCAGGTGATTCATCCGGTAGATCGCCTGCGTGCCGACGCGATCGATCACCTTGACCGCTGATGTTCGGATCCTTGCGGATCAGCGGCAGCAGGTCGGTCTGCGGAATCTCGATGATGTCGACCTCGCCCTTGATCAGCGCCTGCACCGCGGTGTTCGAGTCGGGAATCACCAGCCACTCGACGCGATCGACCTTGGCGAGCTTGCCGCCGGCGAAGCCGTCCGGCGGATCGGCGCGCGGCTTGTAGTCGGGATTCTTCTTGTAGACGACCTTGCTGCCCGGCACCCATTCCTCGCGCACGAAAATGAACGGGCCGGAGCCGATCGCCGTGGTGATCGCGGTGTTCGGATCGCCCAGCGCGTCGGCCTCGCGCGTGATGAACAGCGGATTCTCCGGTCCGGCGAGCGTCTCGAGCACCAGTCCGAACGGCTTGTTGAGCCGGATCTCGAAGGTGTCGGGTCCGGTGGCCACGATCTCCTTGGTGAACTGCATCATCGTCACGCCGGCCGGGATGCGCTTGGAAAAGCGCAGGATCGACGCGACCACGTCCTTCGACGTCACCGGCTGGCCATCGTGGAACTTGAGGCCCGGCCGCAGCTTGAAGCTCCACGTCAGCCCGTCGGCGCTCCTCGTGTAGCTCTCGACCATCTGCGGCTTCGGCACGAGCTTGCTGTCCAGCGAGAACAGCGTGTCGTAGATCATGTAGCCGTGGTTGCTGGTGATGTTGTTCGTCGTCTGGACCGTGTCGAGGATCTTGAGATCGGCCTGCGGCACGAGTCGCAGCACCGATTGCGCATGCGCGGCCCACGCGGTGGGCAGGATGATCGCGAGCGCGCCTGCCGTGATCGCTCGCTTGATGGCACGTCGATTGAGACTCATGATCGCACTCCCCCTTTTGATGCCGTCGTCGGGCGACGACGGCGAAGACTTGTCTGCTATTGTTAGCACAAGGCTTGTCCGATCTCAAGCGAGCTCACAGGAGACATCCGCGGTGGCCGGAACGCCCAACGAGCTCGACGCGATCGAAGCGCTGGCGGCGATGGCCGAGGGACGACTCTCCGCCGAGGCGCTGACCGTCGCGTGCCTCGAGCGCGTCGCCGCGCGCGACGGCGTCGTTCACGCGTTCGTCCATGTCGATCCCGATGCGCGCGATCGAAGAAGCGCGCCGCCGCGATCGCGCGCGCCGCGACGGATCGGCAGGCCTGCTCAACGGCTTGCCGTTCGGCGTGAAGGACATCATCGACACGCACGACATGCCGACCTGCTACGGCTCGCCGATCCACGCCGGTCATCGTCCGTCGGCGGATGCGGCGTGCGTCGCGCTGGCGCGCGAGGCCGGCGCGGTGATGCTCGGCAAGACGGTGACGACCGAATTCGCGCTGCGTCATCCGGGCCCGACCGCGAACCCGCGCAATCCCGCGCACACGCCGGGAGGATCGTCGAGCGGATCCGCCGCCGCCGTCGCCGATTGCATGGTGCCGGTGGCGTTCGGGACGCAGACCGGCGGCTCGATCATCCGTCCGGCGTCGTATTGCGGCGTGGTCGGCTACAAGCCCTCGATCGGCACGATCAATCCGACCGGCGTGAAGCCGCTCGCCGGCAGCTTCGACACCGTGGGACTGTTCGCGCGCTGCGTCGACGACTGCGCCGCGGTGGTCGGCGTGCTTGCGGGCGAGGGCGGCATCGCGAAGCTCGACGCGGAGCGCCCGGCGCGCGTCGGTGTGTGGCGCACGCCGGCATGGAGCCACGCCGAGCCGCCGACCGTGCGCGCCGTCGACACCGCGGCGGAGCAGCTCGCGCGCGCCGGCGTCATCGTCGAAGAGATCGTGCTTGCCGGCCGAGTTCGAGCTTTTTCTCGATGCGCAAAGCGATGTGCTGCGCTTCGAGGCGGCGCGCGTGTTCGCGTTCGAGCGAACGCAGCGCGGCGATCTGCTGTCGGCGTCGAGCCGCGACGAGCTGGCGGCCGGTGCGGCGATTCCGCGCCAGCGCTATCGCGAGGCGCAGGCGTTGCTGGCGCGCTGCAGGACGCTTTTCGCGACCGCGATCGCGCCTTACGACCTGCTGCTCTCGGCGAGCGCGCCGGGCGAAGCGCCCGCCGGGCTCGACAATACCGGCGAGGCGATGTTCAACCGCTGGTGCTCAGGGCTTGCACGTGCCGTGCCTCAACCTGCCTTGCTTCAGCGGACCGAAGGGATTGCCGGTGGGGATTCAGGTGGTGGGCGCGATCGACGACGACGCCCGGCTGCTGCGCGCGGCCAAGTGGATCATGGGCCACGTTGGAGACGTGCCGCGCAACGCCTGATTCCCGCGCGACGAGCCGCTCATCGACCTTGAGTTCGCGCGCTTGGCGATGCGGATCCTCGGGCATTCAGGCTCAGTTCGTCTCCCTGCTTCAGTTCGGCGAGGATCGCCTCGCTGCGCCGCGCGAGGATCGTGGTGTCGGAGTTGACCGCCACGAACGCAAAGCCGGCCTTGAACAGCGCGCGCGCCTCCGCGATGTTGAAGTTGAGGATGCCGGCGGCCTTGCCCGTCTTGAGAATTCGCGTCACCGCCTCGCCGATCAGCGCCTTCACTTCGGGCGCGCCGGGCTTGCCGAACAGCCCCATGTTGGCGGCGAGGTCGTTGGGTCCGATGAACAGGGCATCGACGCCGTCCACCGCGCCGATTTCCTCGATCGCCGCGATCGCCGCCGGCGACTCGAGCTGGACGATGATGCATTGCTCCTGGTGGTAGTTCTCGGCGTAGTCCTGGACGCGCGCGTAGTTGTTCCCTCGCATGTTGCCGCTGACGCCGCGGATGCCGTGCGGCGGGTAGCGCGTCGCGGCGACGGCGGCGCGCGCCTCCGCGGCCGATTGAACGTAGGGAAACATCAGCGTCCGAACCCCGGCGTCGAGCAGGCGCTTCACCAGGATCGGCTCGTTCCAGGGAATGCGCACCGCGACCTCCGCGGTGCCGCCGCTGGCGGCGCGTAGATGCCCGGCGACCTGCGAGGGATCGACGGTGGTGTGCTCCATGTCCAGCAGCAGCCAGTCGTAGCCCGCGCCGGCGAGTATCTCCGTCGCGGTGGGACTCTCCAGCGTCAGCCAGATTCCGGGCTGCTTGCTTCCGTCCTTGAGGCGGCGCTTGAACAGGTTCGGGCGCATCTGTCTGTGCAGTCGTCATCGTCGGGTCTCTTCAGTACGGGCCGGCACGCCGCCGGGATTCGATTGCGCGCACCGTGCTCATATCGGCGCGTCCCACAGCCGCTGATCGGCCAGCGCGTCGGCGACGTCGCGCGAGATCGCGTCGAGCAGCCGCTGACCTTTTTCCGGCGTCGCCGCCCACGCTTCGCCGAGTATGCCGATCGCGGAGCGCGTCTTCAGGTGCTGCCAGCGAAACACGCCGGGATTGACGCCGGCGATCGCCGACATGCCCGGCACCAGCGCGCCGCGCATCGTTTTGTCGAGGGGCGCGACGGTGTCCGGATGCAGCGCCTGCATGATCGAGGTTTCCGCCTCGCACGCGTGAAGCAGCTGCGGCTGATGCTCGAGAATGCCTTTGATCGACGCGGCCGCCATGTGCCAGTACGTGCCGCCGGCGAGCGGCAGCTCGAGCTCGATGGTGAGCTCGGTGAGGATCGTCTCCAGCGCGGCGATGTTGCCGCCGTGACCGTTGAGCACGAAGATGCGCTCGAATCCGTGGCGCGCCGCGGAGCGCACGACGCAACCCACCACGGCGGCCATGGTCGCGTAGTCGAGCGTCAGCGTGCCGCCGAGCGACATGTGATGCTCCGACATGCCGAAGGGGATCGCCGGCGTCACCAGCGCGCGCTGCCGGCCCGCCATCAATCGCGCGGCGCGCAGCGAGATCTCGTACGCCGAGCGCCAGTCGACCTGCGTCGGCAGGTGCGGCCCGTGCTGCTCGGTCGCGCCGAGCGGGACGATGACCACCGTCTTGTCGGCGACCGCGTCGCGCAGCGCCGGCGCGCTCAGGCGATGCCAGCGGACTTCGGGATCACTGGGTTCGGGCACGTTGAACGGTCCTTGGTGGTGGCAAGATCACTCGATGAGCTGGTCTGCGCGCAGCAGGATCGACTGCGGCATCGTCAGCCCGAGCGCCTTCGCGGTCTTCATATTGACGATCAATTCGAACTTGGTCGGCTGCTCCACCGGAAGGTCGCCCGGCTTCGCGCCCTTGAGGATCTTGTCGACGTACACCGCGGCATAGTTATACAGGGCCGGGACATTCGGACCGTAGGACATGAGTCCGCCGGCGTCGGTGCTGGTGCGCACGCCGTAGATCGCAGGGATCCGGTAGCTTGTCGCGAGTTGCTGGATCCGGTACGGCGACGTTTCGAATATCGTGCTTTGCATGACGATCAGTGCTTCGGCGCGTGCTCTCGCCATCGCGGCAAACGCTTCGTCGAAGTCGGCGGCACCGCCGACGTCGACGCGCTGGAGCGTGATGCCGAGTCGGCCGCGGCGGCGAGCGCGTTGGTCCAGCCGTTGTCGGGCGCGGGATTGCTGCGGTTGATCAGGACGGCAACGCGCGTCCACATCGGGCAGCACCTGGCGAAGAAGCTCGAGCCGCTTCGCGAACAGATCCCAGCTGACGATGCTGGTGCCGGTCGTGTTTCCGCCGGGGTGCGACAGGCTGGCCACCAATCCCGTGCCCACCGGATCGCTCGCCGAGGTCATTACGATGGGGATTGTCGAGGTGACGCTTTGCACCACCCGCGTGGCTCGTCCGCCGCCGGCAACGATGGCGTCGACGTTCAAGGCGACGATTTCGCGCGCCATTCTCACCGTCATGACGTCGCTCCCGTCGCCGAATCGGTACTCGATCAGGATGGTCGTTCCCGGTATGTAACCCCTCGCCCGCAAACCCTGCTCGAATGCTTCGACGTACGACCGCGGGGGCGTGTCGGTTCGCAGAAAGCCGATTCGCGGGATCTTGCCCGGCTGCGCGGCTGCTGGCAGCGCCACGGAGGCCGCAGCCGATGATGATGGCAACGAACGTTCTGCGGTCCACCACCGCGTCCCTCCCGCCGAGAATGGAACTCCGAAGATTCTACGCCACGCCGGCGCGAGAATCAGGGCAGCGTGTACGCCGTCTTCACGACGGTGAAAAACTCCTTCGCGTAGCTTCCCTGCTCGCGCGGGCCGTAGCTCGATCCTTTGCGGCCGCCGAAGGGGACGTGATAGTCGACGCCTGCCGTCGGCAGGTTCACCATCACCATGCCGGCCTGGCTGGCGCGCTTGAAATGCGACGCGTACTTGAGCGAGGTCGTCACGATGCCGGCCGACAGCCCGAAGTCGGTGTCGTTGGCGGTCGCCAGCGCCTCGTCGTAGTCCTTGACGCGGATGACGCTCGCCACCGGGCCGAAGATCTCCTCGCGCGAGCTGCGCATGGCGTTGGTCGCGCCGGTGAGCAGCGCCGGCGCCAGATAGTGGCCGCGCTTGGCGCGCTTGAGCACCTCGCCGCCGTAGGCGAGCGTCGCGCCTTCGCCCTTGCCGATGCCGATGTAATCGAGGTTCTGCTTCAGCTGCGACTCGTCGACGACGGGACCGATGTCGGTGCCGTTCGCCAGCGCGTCGTCGACCTTGAGCTTGCCCAGCCGCTCGGTCACCGCGGCGACGAAGCGGTCGTGGATGCCGTCGGTCGACGATCAGACGCGACGACGCGGTGCAGCGCTGCCCGGTCGAAAAGAAGGCGCCGTTGACCGCGCAGCTCACCGCCGTCGGCAGATCGGCGTCGTCGAGCACGATCATCGGGTTCTTGCCGCCCATTTCCAGCTGCAGCTTGGCCATGCGCGCGATCGCCTTCGCGGCGAGCGCAGCGCCCGGTGGCGACCGAGCCGGTGAAGCTGATGGCATCGATGCGCTTGTCGTCGATCATCGCTTCGCCGACGACGCTGCCGCGGCCCATCACCAGGTTGAACACGCCCGGGGGCACACCCGCCTTGACGATGATCTCGGCGAGCGCCCACGCGCATCCGGGAACCAGCTCCGCCGGCTTGAACACGACGCAATTGCCGTAGCAAAGCGCCGGCGCGATTTTCCACGCCGGAATCGCGATCGGAAAATTCCACGGCGTGATGATGCCGACCACGCCGACGCGGCTCGCGCGTCACCTCGACGTCGACGCCCGGACGCACCGACGGGATCTTCTCGCCGGCCAGGCGCAGCGCCTCGCCGCCGAAGAACTTGAAGATCTGTCCGGCGCGCGCGACCTCGCCGATGCCCTCGGGCAGCGTCTTGCCTTCCTCGCGCGAGAGCAGGCGCCCGAGCTCGTCCTTGCGCGCGAGGATCGCGTTGCCGACGGCGTCGAGCATGTTGGCCCGATCCTGCACCGACGACATCGACCACGCGGGAAACGCGGCGCGCGCGGCGGCGATCGCGGTGTCGGCCTGCGCGCGGTCGGCGCGCGCGTACTCGCCGATGACGTCGTTCAAGTCCGACGGATTGATGTTCTTCGAGACGTCGCTGCCGGCAGTCCAGTCGCCGGCGATGTAGTTGCGGTGCAGTTCGGTCATTTTCGTGTCCGTGGTCAATGCGACTTGAGCAGGCCGCGCGCGGCGAGGTTTCGCATCAGCGCGCCGACGCCGAAGGTCCACGGCGTCGCCTTGTCGCTGGTGGTGACGCGGTTCTCCAGCGCGCCGAGCTTGTCGGTGGCGATCACGACGCGGTCTTCGAGATGGTGCGTGAAGCCCGCGCCCGGCGCGTCGCGATCCTTCGACCGGCGCGAACATCGTTCCCATGAACAGCACGAAGCCGTCGGGATACTGGTGGTTGTCGTTGATCGTCTGTTCGACGAGATCGGCGGGATCGCGGCTGATCTTGCGCATCGAGCTGCGGCCGGCGAGATGAAAGCCATCGGCACCGAACACGTCGAGCGCGAGCTCGCACTGTCGGACGTCGTCGAGCGTGAAGCCGTCGTCGAACAGCCGGATGAACGGGCCGATCGAGCACGACGCGTTGTTGTCCTTCGCCTTCGACAGCAGCAGCGCGCTTCGGCCCTCGAAGTCGCGCAGGTTGACGTCGTTGCCCAGCGTCGCGCCCTGGATCCTGCCGCGCGAATTGACCGCCAGCACGATCTCCGGCTCGGGATTGTTCCACGTCGATCCGGGATGCAGCGCCGATCGGCGCGCCATGGCCGACGCTCGCCATCGGCTGCGTCTTGGTGAAGACCTCGGCGTCGGGGCCGATGCCGACCTCGAGGTACTGCGACCACGCGCCTTGCTCGACCAGCACCTGCTTGACGCGCGCCGCGTCGGCGGACCCGGGCTTCAACGACGTCAGGCTGCCGCCGAGGATGCCGGCGATGCGCGCGCGGATCGCGTCGGCGCTTGCTGGCGTCGCCGCGCGCCTGCTCCTCGATGACGCGCTCGAGCATGCTCTCGACGAAGGTGACGCCGGCGGCCTTGATCGCCTGCAGGTCGCACGGCGCGAGCAGGCGCGGCAGCGACGCGTCGAAATCGGGTCGGCTGTTGTCGAGCAGTGCACCGACGCTGCACAGCGCAGCGCCTTGCGCGCCGCGTACGAACGCGGCGATGTCGTCACGCTCGAGCGCGGCGCTGGTCGTGGCGAGCGCCGCCGAAAGATCGACGACGGTGCCGTCGGCGCGCACGGTGACGGGCGAGGGCCCTCGCTGATTCCGGGACCCACGCGCGGCCGAGCAGCGTCGCCGAGGTCCAGTCGATCGGAAGGGCGGACAGGTCGTTCATGGCGTGGAAGGTCGGGATGGCATGCCGGCGCAGCGCGAACGGTGCGAATCCGGTGCGGGGCGGCGTCATGATACATCCTGCGTTGCGCCCGCGGACGGTGTAGGCTGTTTCGCATGAGTGCGGCCTTCGAATTGCGGCTCCTGACGCTGGTGCAGGCGATGGCATTTGCATGGCCGAGCGCGGTTGCCGGCATCGGCATGGACCTGCATACACCGAGTCCGACGCCCCCCGTCGACGATGACGACGACGATGACGACGATGCTCCGGGAGGTGGCGGAGGAGGCGGAAGCATCGACCCGGACGACGACGAGGGCGATTCGGACGACGATGATGACGACGACGAGGAAGACACGCTCTGGGCGTAGGAGGCGCACTGTGCTATGATGTTGGTCTTGCGGCGACCTGCGAGTCACAAAAGTAGCAAGTAAGCTTCACGGTTGCCCGCCGCCAGGACTGATCCCCGGCAACCGGATCATCGGCTTCTAATCTCCCGCGCCAGGCTCATCCGCGCAGCTTCACCGGTTAGCGACGATGGCACAGGGCACCGATGCAGAGGTGCCCCGAATCGACCCGGTTGAAGTATCGCATCCGGAATTTTTGGCACGGCCCGCATCGGCCCTCCGGCGGCCGCGAGCCCTGTTGCGCATTCGCGCCCTCGTGGCCGCGACGCGTTGAGACTCGGCAGTTGACCCATGGAATCGAACATGACTTTCGAATCGCTACAACTCGCGCCGGACCTGCTGCGCGCGCTCGCCACCTGCGGCTATGAAACGCCGACGCCCATCCAGAGCCAGACCATTCCGGCGCTGCTCCAGGGCCGCGACGTCATCGGCTCGGCGCAGACCGGCACCGGCAAGACGGCGGCCTTCGTGCTGCCTGCCCTGCAACGTATTTCGACCATGCCGCGGGCTCCGCGGGCGGCATCGCGACACGCTCACGGCGTGAGCAATCCGCGCGTGCTGGTGCTGGCGCCGACGCGCGAGCTGGCGCAGCAGGTAGCCACGCAGGCCGTGCAGTACGGCCAATACGCGCGGGTGCGCGTCGTGTGCATCTATGGCGGTGCGCCGTATCCTCCGCAGATCCGCGAGCTCGGCCGCGGCGTCGACATTCTCGTCGCCACGCCGGGCCGCCTGATCGACCACCTCGAGCGCGGCCGCATCGACCTCTCGCAGCTCGAGATGCTCGTGCTCGACGAGGCCGACCGCATGCTCGACATGGGCTTCATCGACGACGTCGAGCGCATCGCCGCCAAGTCGCCGAAGATGCGCCAGACCGTTTTGTTCTCGGCGACCTTCGAGCCGGCGATCGCGCGCCTCGCCGCGAAGCTCCTGCGCGACCCGGTGCGCATCGAAGTCGAGGCCGACAAGGCGCCGCCGCAGCGCCATCGACCAGCGCGTGCACTTCACCGACGACCACGCGCACAAGAACCGGATCCTCGATCACCTGCTCACCGACATCGAGATGACGCAGAGCATCGTGTTCATCGCGACCAAGCGCGACGCCGAGTCGCTCGCCATCCGCCTGCGCGGCGAAGGCCACGCCGCGGCGGCGCTGCATGGCGACATGAACCAGCGCGAGCGCACGCGAACGCTCTCCGACATGCGTCGCGGCAGCGTGCGCACGCTGGTCGCGACCGACGTCGCCGCGCGCGGCATCGACGTCGCCGGCATCAGCCACGTCATCAATTTCGACCTGCCGAGGCAGGCGGGCGACTACGTGCACCGCATCGGCCGCACCGGCCGCGCCGGCGCGAGCGGGCGTCGCGGTATCGCTGGCGGCGCATACCGAGCGCGCGCAGCTGCGCCAGATCGAGCGCTACACCGGCGCGGCCATCGCCGCGCACGTCATTCCCGGCCTCGAGCCGCGACGCAGGCCCGCGGCAGGCGAGCGCGGGACAGCCTTCCGCACGACCGGATACGCGCCACGAGCGCAAGGCCTGGGCGGGACATCGCCTGGACGGGCACGGCCATGGCCACGGCGATGCGCGCAAGTCGGGCGGCAACGAGCGCAAGTTCGCGCGCTCGCGCTAAGCACGGAAAAAGGGGCTTCGACGCCCCTATCCGTCCCCTGGGGGCAGCGGACGGCGGCGGGACCTTTCCATAGTGCGGCCGGCTGCGAAAGCGTGTATCGTTTTCTCGAGTCGTCAAGACGCTCCACGAGGAATATCGCGATGTATGCCCAGATGGTCGATACCGGCGCCAAGCGCCTGCGCGCGCTGGAGGAGATGTCGCCCGAGGAACGCGCCTTCCAGGAGCGCATCGACGCCGACATCAAGATCGAGCCGAAGGACGCGATGCCGGAGGCGTACCGCAAGACGCTGATCCGCCAGATCTCGCAGCACGCGCATTCCGAGATCGTGGGCATGCTGCCCGAAGGCAACTGGATCACGCGCGCGCCGAGCCTGCAGCGCAAGGCGATCCTGATGGCGAAAGTGCAGGACGAGGCGGGGCATGGCCTGTACCTGTACTCCGCCGCCGAGACGCTCGGCGTGTCGCGCGACCAGATGGTCGCCGACCTGCACTCCGGCAAGGCAAAATACTCCAGCATCTTCAACTACCCGACGCTGACCTGGGCCGACATCGGCGCCATCGGCTGGCTGGTCGACGGCGCGGCGATCATGAACCAGATCCCGCTGTGCCGGTGCTCGTTCGGGCCGTACGCGCGGGCGATGATCCGCGTCTGCAAGGAAGAGAGCTTTCACCAGCGCCAGGGCTTCGACATCATGATGAAGCTCTGCCAGGGCACGCCCGAGCAGAAGGCGATGGCGCAGGACGCGCTCAACCGCTGGTGGTGGCCGTCGCTGATGATGTTCGGGCCGCCCGACGCCGACAGCGTGCACAGCGCGCAGTCGGCGGCGTGGAAGATCAAGATCCTGTCCAACGACGAGCTGCGCCAGCGTTTCGTGGACCAGACCGTGCCGCAGGCGGACTATCTCGGCATCACCATGCCCGATCCGCTGCTCAAGTGGAACGAATCGCGCGAGTCACTACGACTTCGGCCCGATCGACTTCAACGAGCTCTACGAGGTCGTGAAGGGCAACGGGCCGTGCAACCGCGACCGACTGCGCACGCGCGTCGAAGCGTGGGAGAACGGCGCATGGGTTCGCGACGCGGCGCTCGCGCACGCCGACAAGCAGGCCGCGCGTCGCGACAGGAAGGCGGCATGAGCGATTACCCGAGAGGTCCGGGCATGAAGGAATGGCCGCTCTGGGAAGTTTTCATCCGAAGCCAGCACGGCCTCGCGCACAAGCACGTCGGCAGCCTGCACGCGGCCGACGCCGAGATGGCGATCAGGAACGCGCGCGACGTCTACACCCGCCGCAACGAAGGCGTGAGCCTGTGGGTGGTGCGCTCGGCGGACGTCACCGCCAGCGCGCCGGGCGACAAGGAGCCCCTGTTCGAGCCCGCGAACAGCAAGGTGTATCGGCACCCGACGTTCTTTCCGATGCCGGACGAGGTCAAGCACATCTGACATCGCGTCCGATGTCCGCGCGCCGCGCATGACCCGCGATCACGACCTTCTGGACTACCTGCTGCGACTCGCCGACAGCGATCTCGTGCTGGCGCAGCGTCTCGGCGCGTGGATCGGGCACGGCCCGGTGCTCGAGGAAGACATCGCATCGGCCAACGTCGGGCTCGATCTGCTCGGCCAGGCACGCATGTGGTTCGCGTACGCGGGTGAAGTCGAGGCCCGCTTCGCGCCGCGCGCGCGCAGCGAGGACGAGCTCGCGTTCCTTCGCGACAGCTCGCAGTATCGCAACCTGCTGCTGGTCGAGCAGCCCAACGGCGACTATGCGGACACGATGGCGCGACAGTTCTATTTCGATGCCTTCCACGAGCTGCAGCTCGACGTCCTGTCGCGCTCGGCCGACGCGCGCATCGCCGAGATCGCCGCCAAGGGCGCCAAGGAAGTGCGCTACCACGTCGAGCGCAGCAGCGGCTGGGTGATCCGGCTGGGTGACGGCACCGACGAGAGCCACCGGCGCATGCAGGCCGCGTGCGACGATCTGTGGATGTACGCGGGAGAGATGTTCGAGCCGGACGCGCTCGGGAGCGCGCTGGCGGCCGACGGCATCGGCTGCGACGCGCAGGCGCTGGCGCCGGCGTGGCGCGAGCGCGTCGATGCCGTGATGGAGGAGGCGACGCTCACCGTGCCGGCATCGGGCTGGGCGCAAACCGGCAGCAAGCGCGGCGTGCATACCGAGCACCTGTCGCGGCTGCTCGCCGAGATGCAGGTCCTGCCGCGCACATTCGCGGGAGCGCAGTGGTGAGCGCGAGCGACCCGCGTTCGGCGGCGCGATCGACGCCGGCAGCTCCGGCGGCCGCAGGCGCCAGGGCGGACGCGACATCGATTTCCGTGCTCGCCGAGATCTGGGACCTGCTGGGCGGCATTCCCGACCCCGAGATTCCCGTGATCTCGATCGTCGAGCTCGGCATCGTGCGCGACGTCGCCTTCGAGGGGCCGACGCTCGTGGTCAGCGTGACGCCGACCTACTCGGGTTGCCCCGCGACCGCGGTCATCGCCCGCGACATCGCCGACGCGCTGCGCGAAGCCGGTTACGCCGACCATCGCATCCGCACCCAGCTCGCGCCCGCGTGGACCACCGACTGGATCGAGCCGGCGGCGCTGGAGCGTCTTCGCGTCTACGGCATCGCGCCGCCCGGCGAGCGCGTGGGGCCGCAACGCGTCGACATTTCCGCGCTGCGCCGTCGCGCGCCGCAGCGCGCCATCGCGTGCCCGCGCTGCGGATCGCTGCGCACCCGCGAGCTTTCGCCGTTCGGATCGACGCCGTGCAAGGCGCAGCACCGCTGCGACGACTGCCTCGAGCCGTTCGACTACTTCAAGCCCCTTTGAGGAAGTCGCGCAGCGAACGCGACATTTCCCCTCGCCCGCGGGGGAGGGGAAGGGTAGGGAGAAATCGCGCAGCGATCACAACATTCTTTCTGAGGCGAGGAGAGGGCATGAGCAAGTTCCACCGGCTCAACGTCGCGGCGGTGAAGCGCGAGACGCGCGACGCGATCGCGCTGACCTTCGACGTGCCGCCCGCGCTGCGCGACGCGTTCCGCTTCGTGCAGGGCCAGCACCTGACGCTGCGCGCCGACATCGACGGGCAGGACGTGCGCCGCTCGTATTCGATCTGCTCGGCGGTGCAGGACGATACGCTTCGCATCGCGGTGAAAAGAGCGCCCGGCGGCGTGTTCTCGGCGTGGGCCAACGAGCATCTGCGCGAAGGGCACACGCTCGAGGTGATGCCGCCGATGGGTCACTTCAACGTCGCGCTCGACGCCGGCGCACGGCAAGCACTACGTCGCCTTCGCCGCCGGCAGCGGCATCACGCCGGTGCTGTCGATCGTGAAGACGACGCTGCTCACCGAGCCGAACAGCCAGTTCACGCTGTTCTACGGCAACCGCTCGTCGAGCGCGGTGATGTTCAAGGAGGAGCTCGCCGATCTCAAGGACCGCTTCCTCGAGCGCTTCAACCTGGTCTACGTGATGAGCCGCGAGGCGCAGGATATCGAGATCCTCAACGGCCGGATCGATCGCGCCAAGGCCGACGCGCTGCTCGAGCACTGGGTCGACGCGTCGTCGATCGACGCCGCGTTCGTCTGCGGGCCCGACGGCATGATGCGCGCGGTCGCCGAATCGCTAGAGGCGCACGGCGTGCCGAAGTCGCGCATCAAGGTCGAGCTCTTCGCGGCCAGCATTCCGAAGCACGAGCGCAAGATTCCGGACGTGCCCGAAGCGGGCCGCGGCGAATGCGCGGTGAGCGCGATCATCGACGGCGCGACGCGCGCGTTCACGCTGGAAAAGACCAAGGAGAACATCATCGACGGCGCGCTGCGCCAGGGCATCGAGCTGCCCTACTCGTGCAAGGGCGGCGTGTGCTCGACGTGCCGCGCCAAGCTGATCGAGGGCGAGGTCGACATGGACGTGAACTTCGCGCTCGAGGATTACGAGATCGCGCGCGGGTTCATCCTGTGCTGCCAGAGCTATCCGGTGACCGACAAGGTCGTGGTCGACTTCGACCAGGCGGCATGATGCCCTGGATGCGCTGGAGCATCGCGGTCATCGCCGCACTCGTCGCGATGGGATTGCGGGGCCTGCTCAATCCGTGGATCGGCAACGCGCTGCCGTTCGTGTTCGCCTTCCCGGCGGTGGCGCGGTGGCGTGGGTCGCCGGGGTGGCGCCCGCGCTCGTGACCACGCTGCTTTGCGCGATCTGGGTGCTCGCTCCGTGGGTAGATCCGTCGCTGGACCCGGACGCGACGTGGCTGCCGATGGCAGCATTTCTGCCCTCGGCGCTGCTGGTCGCATTCGTGGTCTCGCATCTTGCGCACCGCTCCCGCGCTGCTTCGCGGCCCGCGCACGCGTCGATGCAGGCGCCGCCGGAATCGGAGCTTTCATCGGAAGAATCCAGCAACACGCTGAAATGGCTGCGCGCCACGATGTGGCTCGGCGCGCTGGTTCCGCTGGTGGTCTTTCTCGGAGTCGCGTGGTACCTGCACAGCCAGGCCGTGACGCAGGCCAAGCTGTCGCTCGACCGCACCGTTCGCGTCGCCGAGGAGCATGCCCGCAAGGTGTTCGAGACCGACATCGCGCTGCTCAATCGCACGCTCGACCTGCTGGGCGACGAATCCGAGCCGAAGCTGCTCGCGCGCGAACCCGAGATCCACGAGGCGCTCAAGCACATGACGTCGGACCTGCCGCAGCTGCAGGGCATTTTCGTCATGGGGCCGTCCGGGCACATGGTCGCAACCAATCGGATGATGCCGGCGCCGCACCAGATCGACTACTCCGATCGCCAGGCCTTCACGCATCACCGCGACAACGGACCGCAGCCCCTGGTGAGCGAGCTGCTCACCAGCCGCGCCACCGGTGAGCCTTTTTTCGACATCAGCATACGGCGTAGTCTGCGCGACGGCAGCTTCGGTGGATTGATCTCGACCAGCATGAATCCTGGCTATTTCCAGGGCTTCTACCGACAGTTGGCGGGAGGCGACGAGGCGCTCAGCGTCGCGCTGGTCCACGCCGATGGCGCCGAGCTCGCGGCATGGCCGCGTACGACGGCTTCAGCTCAAGGGCGTGCTGCGGCGATTCTGCTTGGCATTGACGCGGGTACCGGCGTGCTCGACACGACGATTCCCGGCGGCGGCGAAGGCTTCGTCACCGCGCGGCAATTGACTCCGTATCCGATGGCGGTCATGGCGTGGATGAGCCGCGGCGCGGCGCTCGCCCCGTGGTACGCGCAGCTATGGCTGCTTGGCGCGATCATGTTTCCGATCGCCATCGCGCTGCTCTACACGGCGTGGATCGCGTTGCAGAAGACGCGCCGGTCGCTGAAGGCGGCGGAAAAATTGCGGCAGGAGACTTTTCAGCGGCAGCGCGCCGAGGAGACCTTGCGCCAGGCGCAGAAACTCGAGGCGATGGGCCGTCTGACCGGCGGCGTGGCGCACGACTTCAACAACCTGCTCATGGTGGTGAGCAACAACGTGTTCCTGCAGAAGCGCCTCAAGCCCGAGCTCGCCGACAGCGCGCAGCTGGCTGCGATCGAGCGCGCCGTCGGCGCCGGCACCAAGCTGACTCGCCAGCTACTTTCATTCTCGCGCCGGCAGGCGCTGCGCCCGGAGACCATTGCACTGCAGAATCATCTAGAACCGGTGCTCGAGATGCTCAAGACCGCGATCGGCAGCTCGGTCGACGTGTCGTACCGCGTCGACCCGGCGACCGCCCCGATCGAAGTCGACGCCGCGGAGCTGGAGCTGGCGCTGCTCAATCTCGCCATCAACGCCAAGGACGCGATGCCGAGCGGGGGCCGGCTCGAAATCACCGCCGCCAACGCCGCGAAGGGCGAGCCGGCCGGCCGCGACGGTGCGTTCGTCGCCATCGTCGTTCACGACACCGGATCGGGAATTCGCTCCCGACGTGATCGACCGGGTGTTCGAGCCATTTTTCACGACCAAGCCGGTGGGACACGGCACCGGGCTCGGACTGAGCCAGGTGTATGGCTTTTGCACGCGCGCCGGCGGCACCGCGCAGGTGGAAAGCCGCGAAGGCGAGGGAACGACGGTGCGCATGTACCTGAAAGCGGCGGCGACGGCGGCGAGCGCGCCGGCGAGCGTCGGATCGACTTCGCTGGAACGTCTGAGTGGCGTGCGCGTGCTGCTCGTGGAAGACAACACCGAAGTCGCCGAGGCGACGCGTGCCGTGCTCGAGTCGCTGGGCTGCGAAGTGATCCGCTCGCCGAATGCCGACGACGCGTGGGCGCGCCTGCAGCGGCGTCCGCGCGACATCGACCTGATGCTGAGCGACATCGTCATGCCCGGATCGATGAACGGCATCGAGCTGGCGACGCGTGCGCGATCGGACTATCCGACGTTGCCCGTGGTCCTGATGAGCGGCTACTCCGAATCGATGTCGGACGCGGAGCGCCTCGGCCTCGAGGTGCTTCCCAAGCCGACGCCGCCCGACGTGCTCGCCGCGGTGCTCGACAGGATCGTCCGCGGCCGCCGCGCGACGGCGCCCGCGTAGCGCGCAGCCTGCGTCAGCGCGATCGCGGACGCGTCCGCTCGAACACGATCTTCGACGCGCGCACGTCGATAAGCGGGCCGCCTGCGACGACCCGGTGCCGACCTGCTAAGCTTGAGCCTCCGGACCTGGAGCAGCCCGTGTCATCGCCCACCCATCCTTTTTTCGAACGCCACAAGGCGCTGCTCGACCGCGCCGTGCAGGCGATTTCCGATCGCGGTTACTGGAGCTCGTTTCCCGAGAGTCCCAGCCCGAAGGTGTACGGCGAAGGCGCCGCCGAAGCCGGCAAGGCCGCGTTCGACGCATTGCTGAACAAGCCGTTTCCGATCACCCAGCCGGGAACCATCGGGCAGACGGGGCGCGAGGTATCGCCCTACGGGACCGCGCTCGGCGTCACCTATCCGCAGGTCGACATGGACAAGCTGCTCGACGCGGTGGCCAAGGCGCAGGAAGGCTGGCGCAAGGCCGGTCCCGAGGCGTGGGTGGGCGTCGCGCTGGAGATCCTCACGCGCGTGAACAAGCGCAGCTTCGAGATCGCGCACGCGGTGATGCATACGACGGGGCAGGCGTTCGTGATGTCGTTCCAGGCGGGCTGCCCACACGCGCAGGACCGCGCGCTGGAAGCCATCGCCTACGCGTGGGACCAGATGCGCCGTGTTCCCGCCAAGGCGTATTGGGAAAAGCCGCAAGGCAAGAACGAGCCGATCAAAATGGAAAAGCACTTCCGCGTGGTGCCGCGCGGCGTCTCGCTGGTGATCGGCTGCAACACCTTCCCTACATGGAACGGCTATCCCGGCATGTTCGCGAGCCTCGCCACCGGCAATTCGGTGGTCGTGAAGCCGCATCCGAACGCCATCCTGCCGCTCGCCATCACCGTGCAGATCGCGCGCGAGGTGCTCACCGAAGCCGGCTTCGACCCCAACGTGGTGACGCTGGTGGCGCACGCCGGCAACGACGACACCGCGCAGAAGCTCTCGATGCGACCCGAGGTCAAGATCATCGACTTCACCGGCAGCCGCGCCAACGGCGACTGGCTCGAGGAAAACGCGCGTCACGCGCAGGTGTACACCGAGAAGGCGGGCGTCAACCAGATCGTCATCGACTCGGCCGACGACTTCAAGGCTGTCGCGCGCAACGTCGCGTTCTCGCTCGCGCTATATACCGGCCAGATGTGCACCGCGCCGCAGAACATCTACGTGCCGCGCGACGGCATCCCTACCGGCGCCGGTAACATGAGCTTCGACGAGGTCGCGCAGGCGCTGAGCGAATCGGTGCAGAAGCTGCTCGGTGATCCTTCGCGCGCGGTCGAGATCCTCGGCGCGGTGGTCAACGACGGCGTCGCCGCGCGCATCGAGACCGCGCGCGGGCTGGGCACGATCGTGCTCGACAGCCAGGAGCTCACGCACCCGCAGTTTCCGCAGGCGCGCATCCGCACGCCGATGATCGTGCGGCTCGACGCGGCCGAGCACGCGACGTACCTCAAGGAATGGTTCGGCCCGGTCGCGTTCCTGATCGCCACCGACAGCACCGCGCACAGCCTCGACATCGCGCGGCGCGCGGTGAAGGACCACGGCGCGCTGACCCTGTCGCTGTATTCGACCGACGACAAGGTGATCGACGAGGCGATCGAAGTCGCCGAGGACGCGGGCGTCGCGCTGTCGATCAACCTGACCGGCGGCGTGTTCGTCAACCAGTCGGCGGCGTTTTCCGATTTCCACGGCACCGGCGCCAATCCCGCGGCGAATTCGGCGCTCACCGACGCGGCGTTCGTCGCCAACCGTTTCCGCGTCGTGCAGCATCGCCGCCACGTCTAGACTCGGAATCCCTCGCCCTGCGGGAAAGGGGGATGGCACTTACGAACGGAGCACGACTTGATCTACTACGAGAACGTCATTTTCTCCAACGACGGCGGGATCGCGCGCCTGACTTTCAACCGGCCCGATCGGCTCAACAGCTTCACCGACGCCATGCACGCCGAGGTGCGCGATGCGCTGGCCCGGGTGCGCGACGACGAGTCGGTGCGCACGCTGCTCATCACCGGCGCCGGCCGTGCCTTCTGCGCGGGGCAGGATTTGGCCGACCGCAGCGTCGCGCCCGGCGCCGAGCCGGTTGACATCGGCGACTCGATCGAGCGCAACTACAAGCCGCTGGTGCTCACGTTGCGTGCGCTGCCGATTCCGGTGGTGTGCGCGGTGAACGGTGTGGCTGCCGGCGCGGGTGCCAACATCGCGCTCGCCTGCGACATCGTCGTCGCGGCGCGCTCGGCGAGCTTCATCCAGGCGTTCGCCAAGATCGGCTTGCTTCCCGATGCCGGCGGAACGTACTTCCTGCCGCGGCTGGTGGGCAGCGCGCGGGCGATGGGGCTGGCGCTGCTCGGCGACAAGCTCACCGCGGAGCAAGCCGAGGAATGGGGACTCATCTGGAAATGCGTGGAGGACGGCGAGCTCATGCCCACCGTCGACAAGATGCTCGGTCACTTCGCTACCGCGCCGACGCGCGGCCTCGCCGAGACCAAGCGCGCGCTGCAGCTCGCCGCGGCCAACACGCTGCATGCCCAGCTCGACGTCGAGCGCGACGCGCAGCGCGAGCTCGGCCGCAGCGACGACTATCGCGAGGGTGTCGCCGCATTCTCGGCGAAGCGCCCGCCGAAGTTCAGCGGCCGCTGACGAAGAAAGCGTTGCCGATCATGGGGACAATGCGATGAAACGCAGGCATGCCGTCGTCGCGATCGCCGCCTTCCCGGCGGCGCTGGCGCTGCGCGCTGCGGCGCGCAGCCGGCGGGCAAGATCGTGATCGGCGTGCTCGACGGCGGCGACCGGTCCGAATGGTGGGATGCGTTCCGCAAGCGCATGAGCGAACTCGGCTACGTCGATGGCCGCAACGTGACCTACCAGCTGCGCGACCGCCAAAGGCGATCTCGGCGCGCTGCCCGCCATGGCGAAGGAACTGGTGCAGCTCAACGTCGCGGCGATCGTCACCTCCAGCGTCGCCGCCGCGAGCGCGGCGCAGCATGCGACGAGCACGATCCCGATCATCATGGCGAGCGGGACCGACCAGGTGAGCATGGGACTGGTCAGCAGCCTGGCGCGGCCGGGCAGCAACGTGACAGGCGTGTCGTCGCTCACCTCCGAGCTCGCGGGCAAGCGTTTCGAGCTCCTGCGCGAGCTGGTGCCGAAGAGCACCCAGCTCGGCGTCCTCTGGCACAGCGACAATCCGGCGTCGATCCCGTCGGTGCGGGATACGGAAAGCGCCGCGACCAAGGCAAGGGTTGCGTTCAGGAGCTTCGGCATCCGCAACGCGAACGAGCTGCCGGATGATGTTCGCCGCGATGAGCCGCGACAAGATCGACGCGATTTTCGTCGTCAACAGCCCGTTCATCTACGCGCTGCGCAAGCCGATCGTCGAGCTTGGCGCAGAAGTACCGCATTCCCGCGATCTACGGCGCCGCCGAATACGTGGACGCCGGCGGGCTGGTCGCGTACGCGCCGTCGTATCCGGAGATGTTCAAGCTCGCCGCGGTCTACGTCGACAAGGTGCTCAAGGGCGCCAATCCGGCGACGCTGCCCATCGACCAGCCGACCAAGATCGACCTGATCATCAACGCGAAGACGGCGAAGACGCTCGGGATCGCCATCCCTCAGGCGATGCTGGCGCGCGCCGATCGAGTGGTCGAATGAGCGTCCAGGGCAAGACTGCGCCACCCGACATCGCGGCCGCGCAGGCGCTCGCCGAGCGCGTCGCCGACGCGATGTTCGCGGACGACCGCGCCTCGCAGATGATGGGCATGAGCATCGCCAGCGTCGCGCCCGGGCGCGCCGAGCTCACCATGACCGTGCGCGGCGACATGGTGAATGGGCACTCCACCTGCCACGGCGGCTTCATCTTCACACTGGCCGACAGCGCCTTCGCGTTCGCGTGCAACGGCGGCAACGAGCGCACGGTCGCGTCGGGATGCAGCATCGAGTTCGTGGCGCCGGCGCGCGAAGGCGACGTGCTCACCGCGATCGCGGTGGAGCGCAGCGCCAGCGGCCGCACCGGCGTCTACGACATCGACGTGACCAACCAGCGCGGCGAGAAGATCGCGTTCTTTCGCGGCAAGTCATATCGGATCAAGGGGCCGGTGATTCCCGACCCGGCGTAGGAGGGCGCATGTCCCGCAGGAAGGCCGCACCCGAAGGCCTGGAAGCGATCGAGAAAGCGGGCCGCGACGAGCTCGCGGCGCTGCAGCTCGAGCGGCTGCAATGGTCGCTCAAGCACGCCTACGACAACGTCGCGCATTACCGCAAGGCGTTCGATCGTGCGCGCGTGCGCCCGGACGACTGCAAGAGCCTCGCCGATCTCGCGCGCTTTCCGTTCACCGTCAAGTCGGACCTGCGCGACAACTATCCCTTCGGCATGTTCGCGGTGCCGCGCGAGCAGGTGGCGCGCGTGCACGCGTCGTCCGGCACGACCGGCAAGCCGACCGTGGTCGGCTACACGCGCAAGGACATCGACACCTGGGCGACGGTGATGGCGCGCTCGATCCGCGCCGCCGGCGCGCGGCCGGGCGACATCGTGCACGTCGCGTACGGCTACGGGTTGTTCACGGGAGGCCTGGGCGCGCACTACGGCGCCGAGAAGCTGGGCTGCACCGTGATCCCGATGTCGGGCGGGCAGACCGAGAAGCAGGTGCAGCTCATCACCGACTTCAAGCCGCGCGTCATCATGGTAACCCCGTCGTACATGCTGGCGATTGCGGAGGAAATGGAAAGGCAGAACATCGATCCGCGCGCGACATCGCTCGAGATCGGCATCTTCGGCGCCGAGCCGTGGACGCCGACCATGCGCGAGGCGATCGAGGCGCGCATGGACATGGACGCGATCGACATCTACGGCCTGTCGGAAGTGATGGGGCCCGGCGTCGCGCAGGAGTGCATCGAGACCAAGGACGGGCTCACCATCTGGGAGGACCACTTCTATCCCGAGATCATCGACCCCGAGACCGGCGAAGTGCTGCCCGAAGGCGAGAAGGGCGAGCTGGTGTTCACCTCGCTCACCAAGGAAGCGCTGCCGATCATCCGCTACCGCACGCGCGACCTGACGCGGCTCTTGCCGCCCACCGCGCGCTCGCATGCGTCGAATGGAGAAGATCACCGGCCGCTCCGACGACATGCTGATCATCCGCGGCGTGAACGTGTTTCCCACGCAGGTGGAGGAGCTGATCCTCAGGCACGCCGCGCTGGCGCCGCATTACCAGCTGGAAGTGACGCGGCCGAAGAACCTGGACGAGCTGACGGTCTTGGTCGAGCGATCGGCGAGCGCGGGCGCGAGGGATGGAGACGATGCCGGCGCGAAGCTCGCGCACCTGATCAAGAACCTGATCGGCGTGACGGCCGAGGTGCGGGTGGTGCAGGTAGGAGGGATCGAAAGGTCGATGGGGAAGGCGAAGAGGGTCGTGGACAAGCGCGTGAAGTCGTGATGCGGCGACATCGAGAACGGACGGCTCCATCAGCGTTTGGCTGGGTAAATACTGCGGCACAAGTTAGCGCAGCGCTGCAGATGGCGATCTCAGAGTTGCACCAGTACAGTCAATAATTAATCACTGTCTGATATTTCGATGCCGCCTAACCCGTTACTCAACTCGGACGCCCGCCGGCGGGCTTCCGCCCGCGCGTCGGTCGTCGGTTAGCTGGTTCGTTGGGCGCCACACATGGTCGAACAGTGGAAGGACGCATGACCTACTCAACTGCACGTGTGCCTCTTCGGATCGCTCTGGTATTGATGCTTGCGGCGCGAGCAATTGGTGTCGCCGCTGGTCAGACAACGCCGCAGGTTGATCCCGAGACCTTGATCTCGCGCATCGAAGCGCCGCAGCATCCAAATCGGCAAGGTCTGGATGCTCTTACGCTTCAGGAAATCATGCGCCTCCACGAAGTGCCCGGTATGAGCATCGCCGTCATCAAATCGTTTGCAATTCACTGGGCAAAAGGGTATGGAACTGCTGATGTTGAAAGTGGTCGACCCGCGGTGACAAGCACGCTCTTTCAGGCAGCGTCGATCAGTAAACCAGTCAGCGCAATGGCGGCATTGCGAATGGCGCAGGATCATCGTCTTGACCTCGATGGAGACGTCAACACAAATCTCAAATCGTGGCGCATTCCGCGCAATGATTTTGCATCAGGGCGCCCGGTTACGCCGCGAGCGTTGTTCAGCCACACATCGGGGGCAGATGACAGCTTCGGGTTTCCCGGATACGACCCTGCTGCCGGGCCGATGCCCACGATCGTTCAGATTCTCGATGGGCAGCCACCCTCGAACGTCGGAAAGGTGCTGTTCGCCCGCCCGGCGTTCCAGAGCTACCGAGTATTCCGGCGGCGGCATCATGATCATGCAACTGGCGCTGGAGGAAATCTCCGGTCGACCATTCGCTGAGATCATGCAATCTGCCGTCCTACGTCCCCTGGAGATGATCAATAGCACGTACGAACAGCCGCTGCCCGCGCGATGGGACGAACAGGCGGCACGTGCTCACAATGGCCAGGGTAAGAGGATGCCAGCGCCTTGGCATGTGTATCCGGAGCAAGCCGCAGCCGGTCTATGGACCACGGCGAGCGACCTCGCCCGATTCGTCATCGAAGTTCAATCCGGCGTGCGTGGGCCCACGGGACGCGTCCTCTCTCAAACATTCGCGCAAGAGATGGTTGCCCCAGTTGGCGTCGGCCCATTCGCATTCGGGCTGATGGTCGAAAGGCGCGGGGAAGGATGGTACTTCACTCACCCTGGGTCAAACTGGGGCTTTCGCGCCGACATCCTGGGCCACGTGCGGAAAGGGTACGGTGTAGTCATCATGACGAATGGTGACAATGGTGTTGCCGTCATCAAGGAAATCGAGGCACGTGTTGCGGCTGCTTACAACTGGGACTCTCTCGACAAGCCGGTTGGCTTCTAATAAACATTGAAATTTAACGATTGTGTTGGTTTCTTCGCATGGCACAATTCGGGTCATTGTTTTGAACAGCGCCTAACGCTGTGCTCAAACGGCACGGGCCGGACGCAGCTTCTTGCTTGCTGGTCCGCGCGGCCCGCCGCTTAGCTCGTTCGTTGGCCCAGTTGCTTGACGCGAACGCCCGCCGGCGGGCTTCGCCCGCGCGTCGGTCGCCGGTTAGCTTGTTGCGTTAGGCGGCGTGGTCTACCGCATGGAGTCCGTATGAAATTTGACCGACTTGCTCGTTACGCGATCTCGGCTACATCAACGTTGGGGGCGATGATGACACCTGCTTACGCAGACCAATCGGAGCAAGAGTCTGAACTCATCGCCGGCCTCAGCCTTTCTACTTGGGGAGCGTCCGTGCGGCGCGCCGCTCAACTTGATCGTTAGGCGCCATGAGCCATTCGCCGCGGTCCGAAGTCGCAGCCATATGGATTGTCGTTGCGACTGCTCTCGTTTTGGGACTCGCGAGCTGCGCGGCTGAATTGGGCACCAGGCCGAGCAGTTCTGAGCCGTACGTTGGGGTGTTTACGGGGGAGTTCGTGGATGGGAAGCCACTGTACCGCTTCCCTGCTATCCTCGTCATTGGTTCAAGGAGCAGCGTCGGGCCTGACATTTGAGTCATCCCAGCGTCGCCTAACCTCTCGCTGAACCCGGACGCCTCGCCGGCGGCGCGCACGCGCGGTCTGCCCGGCGCCGGTTTACTCTTTCGTTAGGCGGTACTCAGCATCGTATGCGCACGGCTATCATCATCGGTGGAGGGCTCGTTTTACTTGGGGTTTTCGCCCTCGTCGGCTGGTGGCTTGGTGGCGGGCCACAATCCACGACGACGGCCGCGAAAATCTTTATCCCGGTCTGGCTTGCCGTCGCGCTGGTCAACATGTGGGTCGGCGTATCGCGCGCGGGCTACTCGGTCGCCGAGGAGCTGCCGATCTTCCTCGCCATCTTTGCGATTCCAGCGGCCGCGGCAGCGTTAGTGTGGTGGAAGTTTCAGTGAGGGCGTGGCGCACAGTGTTGTATAGGTTGATCATGCCGCCTAAGCTCTCGCTCAACCGGACCGCTCGCTGGCGGCGCTGGCGCGACGTCCGCTCGCGGCCGGTTAGCTAGTTCGTTAGGCGTCGTCTCGACTCAAGGCAAACGACTATGCCCGCGCCCTCGAATCTTGATCTAGCATCGACGTACGTTGTCATCGAGCCCCATCACTCGGCGATTCCAGTCGCAGTAACGCCTAATGTCTTCGAGGAAATCGATGCGCGGTTTGATCATTTCAAAGGCCGACTGCTCGTGTCCTCATTCGGTTTTGAATCTGACTGGTCAACTTGGGAAGCTCACCCCGCCGGTGATGAAATCGTCTGCCTGCTCTCCGGCGATGTGACCATGGTTCTAGACCGAAACGGCGTCGAGGAAGTGATTCATCTACGCGATCCAGGATCCTTTGTGATCATTCCAAAAGGAACCTGGCACACAGCTCGAACATCTGTCCCAACAAAGATGTTATTTGTGACACCCGGCGAGGGCACACAAAACAAACCCGCCTGAATGAGCGCCGCCCGCCTAAACCTGCGCTCAACCCGGACGCCCATCGGCCGGGCTTCGTCCTCGCCGCGGTCGCCGGTTAGCTTGATTCGGTAGGCCGCGCACTGTAACGCCGAAGCATGTTCCCACTCTGGAGCCGCGCCGTTCAATACGCTCTCGCGAAATGAAGTCCGAAATCGCACGTCCTCAAGCTTTTCCCGCAATCGCGACGGGTGCGCAGGCGGTCGGCGCCTTTGCATTGGGCGCGCTCGCCCTTGGCGCCTTGGCCATTGGTGCCTTGGCCATCGGTCGACTTGCTATCGGGCGGGCCCGAATCAGACGGCTGGAAATTGACGAACTTGTTGTCCGGCACCTCCGAGTCACAGAGCAACTCGCAACGCCACCGAAGTCGGATCCCGAGAGCTAGTGCCATACCGCATATGCCAGCTCGGTCTAACATTGTGTTGAACCAGGCGGGTGTCCATCGCCCGTCCTCCGGCAGGCTCGGCACGCGCTGGTTAACTTGATCGTTAGGCGCCCATGCAACCCGCTTCCTCATCCGGCACGAAGGTGTTCTCGGGCAAATGTCTCTGCGGGCAGGTGGAGATCTCCGCGCGCGGAGATCCCCTTCGCACCGGCATCTGCCACTGCACCGACTGCCGACAAGAGAGCGGGTCCGCGTTCACTTTCTACGGAGTTTGGCCCGCCCACGAGTTCAACAGCACAGGCGAAACATCGCAGTTCCACGGCCAATACTTCTGTCCTCGCTGTGGGTCGCACCTGTTCTCACTCGACGATCGCGAGGCCGAAATCAAGCTAGGCGTCCTTTCAGAAGCTCCCACGCCACTGGTGCCGAGCTACGAGCTCTGGGTCAAACGCCGCGAGCCTTGGCTGCGACCGATCGAGGGAGCCGAGCAGTACGAGGAGGACCGAGAGTGATCGCAACGCCAAGCGGAAAGTCACTCCGTGTGCGAGCTGGAGCCGGCATGTGGCCTAACTCCTCCATTGAGCGGACGTCCCCAAGGCCGCTGCGCGCCCTTCGGCCCGCCGCTCATGGCGAACGTTAGGTGCCTCAAGCAATGCCGATGAAGCTCACAGTCGCTCCTCTCACGCCAGATCGCTGGTCCGACCTCGAAGCGATCTTCAATGCCAAGGGCTGCTCGGTCGCTCGCGGCTGCTGGTGCATGGCCTACCGTCTCAGCGGCTCGCGCGAACCATTGCCGCCGGGAATGACCCGCGCTCAGGCGAATCGCGCCGCGCTCAAGGCGCTCGTCGATGCCGGCAATCCACCCGGCCTCATCGGCTATCGCGGCAAGGTCCCGGTCGGCTGGGTCTCCATCGGTCCGCGCGAAGAGTACGCGAAGCTCAAGCGCTCGCCCGTGATGAAGGCCGTCGATGAGCAACCCGTCTGGTCAGTCATCTGCTTCGTTGTGCCGTCCGAGTATCGTGGCCAGGGTGTGGCGCAGGCACTCCTGAAGGGAGCCGTTGCCTACGCCAAGAAACAAGGCGCCACGCTGGTCGAGGCCTATCCTGTCGACAAGCCTGCTCGTTCCAAAGACGACTACATGTGGTTCGGGGCCAAGTCCATGTACGACAACGCCGGCTTCAAGGAAGTCGCGCGTCGCAAGCCGCAGCGGCCCATCGTCCGCATCAAACTTGCCGGAGCGGGCAATGTCGCAGACGCCTAACTTCTTGCTCAACGCGGACGCTCCTCGGCGGCGCCGCGCGCCTTCCGTCGTCGCGCCGGTTAGCTTCGTTCGTTAGGCGTCATGCCCAAGATCGCTGCGTTTTTGCTTCTCGTCGCGTTGGCATACTCGGCGCCATCGAAGGCGGCGGAGATTTCGCGCGCTGACGCCGTGGCAATTGCGTCTCGAGAGGCCGGTTGTCGCAAGGCCGAGGATTGCGATGTCCGTGGCGGGCTTAAAGACGGAAAGTGGGTCTTCGTCGTTTGGTTCGTGATGGGCCGAAACGCTGACGGTTCTCCTCAACTTGCGCCGGGTGGATGGGTCGGTCTAACGCTCAATGCACAGGGAGTAGTCATTGATCGCATGCCTGGTGCCTAACCCGTCGCCTAACCCTCGCTCAACGCGGACGCCCACCGGCGGGCATTCAGCCCGCCGGCGGTCGCCGGTTAGCTAGTTCGTTAGGCTGCAGCGATCCCGTGCGGCTGTGGACGCTTCACCCCAAGTACCTCGATGCGCAGGGTCTCGTCGCCCTTTGGCGAGAAGCGTTGCTCGCCCGCGAGGTCCTGCGCGGCCGTACTGAAGGCTATCGGCAGCATCCTCAGCTACGGCGGTTCCGGTCGTGCGCGTCGCCTCGCTCCGCCATCAACCAGTACCTCGCCGTGGTTTGCGCGGAGGCAAAGTCGCGGAGCTACAAGTTCGATCACTCCAAACTTGGTCGTGAGGCCGCAGTTCAACGCATTCCCGCCACGGATGCCCAATTGCTCTACGAATGGCACTGGCTTTTGAGAAAATTGCGGCATCGCAGTCCAATTGTCTACCATCGCCACCTTGAAGTTTTAGTGCCGTCAGTGCACCCTCTCTTCAGGGTGGTCTCGGGTCCCATTGCGGAGTGGGAACATGTGCAAGCGTAAGCTGCAGCCTAACCCGTCGCTCAACCGGACGCCCGCCGGCGGGCTTGCGCCCGCGCGTCGGTCGCCGGTTAGCTTGTTGCGTTAGGCTTCGAAGTTATGCGACGCCTCGGCGCTTTGATCGCCCTTATAGGTCTCGGCACGGCAGCGTACGGGCAGACGCTACCCGAACCTCGGACAATCAAGATCAACGACAGGGTCTACGTTCTGCTCGGCCCCATCCAGCACGCGAACAAGGTCAACCAGGGCTACATGATCAACTCGACGGTCATCGTGGGCGACAAGGGCGTAATCCTTGTCGACTCCGGGGGCTCGGACGAGGTGGGCCGGCACATCGCGACGGCGGTGCGCCAAATCACGAACAAGCCAGTAACGCACGTGGTGAATACGCACCACCATGGTGATCACTACCTCGGAAACGTGGCGTTCGAAGGGGCCACGTTCATCAGTTCCGAGATGTGCCGCAAGATGGTTCTCGAGACCGGCCACGAGTGGCTCGAACTCATGGAGCACGATATCGGACATAAGCTCCCCGGAACGAGGCCACTGGCGGCGGCGGTCACCTACCCCGCAGGCACGAGGACGGTGACATTCATCCACGGCGTGCGATTGGTATTCTGGGTTCCCCTGGGATCGCACACGATCGGTGATCTGCTTGTCTATCTTCCCGACGACAAGGTGCTGGTCGCGGGCGATGTGCTGGTCAGCCGGATCGTCCCGACATTTCAGGATGGATTCATAAAGAACTGGATCCGCACGCTCGACGAGATTCTCGCGCTCGACGTCGCGCAGTTCGTCCCGGGACACGGGGACCTCATGACTCGCCGCGACATCACCGACCTCCGCGACGCAATGCTCCGCTTCTATTCGGGCGTCGAGGACGGTTTCCGCAGCGGCAAGAGCGAGGGCGAGATCCGCAAGTCGCTGGACCTTTCGAGCTGGGACAAGCTCGAACGGTCGTATGTCATCGGAAGGAACATCAACCGCGCCTACCTGGAGATCGAGGCGGCTAGCTTCGACAAGTGACCGCAGTGGTCGTACCAATCCCAAGCGCATCGAACGATGATTCAAATCGATAGCTCCAATTCGTCGCCTAACCCGTCGCTCAACGCGGACGCCCGCCGGCGGCCTCTCGCCCGCGCGTCGGTCGCCGGTTAGGTAGTTCGTTAGGCGCCACCCCCTTCGAAGTGGTAATTTTGGCCTCGTCTTCCGACGCGACGCGCTCGCTCGCATTGCCGACGATTCGGGACAGTCAGAAATCGTCGCCTGAAGGAGCCCCTGCGACGTCCCGGATTCGCAAGTTAGATGATCGTTGTACTATTTGGTCTCCAGCGCACGAGTAGATACCATTACCCGGGACGAGCAGATGGCCAGGTTCGTTGAAGTCGCGAGGAAGTCTGAGATTCCCGAAACCGGCGCGATCCTTGTGGAGGTGGAGGGCAAACGCCTCGCCCTCATAAGCCTTAGTGGCGAGATCTACGCGATTGATGACGAGTGTCCTCACGAGGGTGGCCCCCTCTCCGAAGGGACAATCAGCGGCGAGGAGATCGAGTGTCCTTGGCACACGTCGCACTTCAATATCAAGACCGGCCGCGTCACCATGGACCCCGCAACGAAAGACGTCGCCACGTACAAAGTGCGCCTCGTTGGCGATGCGGTGGAAGTCGAAGTCTAGGTTCGACGTGGGGGCTAACCACGCGCTCAACCCGGACGCCTCGCCGGCGGCGCTAGCGCGCCGTCCGCTCGGCGCCGGTTAGCTTGATCGTTGGGCGTCAATACGATGCAGCGTACACTTTCGACATGAGCGACCATTCGCGTATTGCAACAAACGTCCGATTACTTGCCTTTCCTTGACCGTCTCAATCAGCCGGCGCTGGGTCCGCGGCACCGCTGCCAGGTCTCACTAGAGGAGAAAACGTGTTGCGAAAGGTCGCGCTCGGAGTCTGTCTCGTTTCCAGCGTCTACTCGATCGTTCATCCGGTTCATGCGCAGGTGCCGCAGACTGATAGGGTAGTTCGGCTCGGAATCATCTGCGGCGCGCGCTGCGAAGGTACGGGGTACGACGCACTGACTGAGGGACTCGCGCGACTCGGATGGGTTGAGGGTCGAAACCTCATAGTAGACAAACGTGGCGCAGGCGGAGAGCAGGAGCGCCTCCCGGCCCTCGCCGCTGAACTCGTCGCGTTGAAGCCTGATGTCTTGATCGCCGTTGCGCCGCAACCAACGCGCGCCGCCAAAGACGTTGCAGGCACGATCCCGATCGTGATGGTGGCTGTTGCGGACCCGGTAGGCGTCGGGCTCGTTCAAAGCCTTGCTCGCCCGGGTGGCACGGTCACCGGTTTCACTACGTTGGTGCCCGGCGGATTCGGCAGTAAGCAGCTGGAGCTACTAACGCAGGCGCTACCTGGGGCCACCCGAATCGCCGTGTTCGTCAATCCGAAAAACGACGTGGCCATGAAGGGCTTTCCTACGGACGTGCCGCCCGCGGCGGTGCGGCTGGGCGTCCGGCTCCAGGTAATCGAAGTCTCGTCGCCGGTTGATCTGGAACGCGCCTTCGGCGATGCCGTGCGCGAGCGCGCCGAAGGTCTGCTCGTTTACGGAGATCCTATGTTCCACACTCCGCCGGGACGTCTGCCTGAGATGGCGGCGCGTGCGCGGCTACCAGCGATATATCTCGTGCGTGAAGTCACTCGGGCGGGCGGACTAATGTCCTACGGACCGGACTTCGAGGATATGTTCCGCCGCGCGGCAAACTACGTTGATCGACTCATCAAGGGAGCGAAACCGGGTGACCTGCCGATTGAGCAGCCAACGAAGTTCCAATTCGTTATCAACCTCAAGACTGCAACGGTTCTTGGGCGTACGATTCCACCGTCGCTGCTTCAGCGTGCGGACGAAGTGATCCGGTAATAGACGTGGCTCAATCGGACCGATGAATTGAGCGCGCAACACGATGGGTGGGACTGGCCGGATCGGATTTTGGACACGCGGCTGACGCCCAACCCTGCGCTGAACCGGACGGGCCGGCATACGGCTCGTCTTTGGTTTGCATCGGCGCGGCCCGCCGGTTAGCTAGAACGTTAGGGCGCATGGCTCTTGATCCGACACGCTCAACCGCATTTGGCTTCTGGCGGATGAGTCGCGACTATCTACATGCCGCCCACGCCGTGAAATCCGCGCACGGCGAACGCAAGTTGTATCCGCTACTGTATCTCTATGGCCTCACAATCGAGCTCGGACTCAAGGCGTTCCTACTCGAACGAGGGAACTCACTTAACGAGCTCAAGCACCTGTCACACGGGCTTGTCCGGCTGTTGTCCTTGGCGAGGCGTCGCAAGTTGGGGCTGGTGGTCAAGCTCTCGGCTCGACACATTGCCGCAGTCCAAGCGTTGGACGTTACTTATTCATCGGATCAACTTCGTTACATTGTCACGGGAGGCACCGTTGTTCCACAGGTCGCCCCGCTTGCTTCCGCTGCAGAGTCAATCGTTGCTGGCCTTGAGCGGTATTGCACCGGGTCCAATGGCCATGCGTAGCGTCGTGCGCCCTAACCCGTCGCTCAACGCCGACGCCCACCGGCGGGCATTCTGCCCGCCGGCGGTCGCCGGTTAGCTTGGTTCGTTAGACGCCAAGGAGACATCAATGACGGTCAAGCGTATGGACAACGTCGGCATCGTGGTGGAAGACATCGATGCGGCAATTGAGTTCTTCGCTGAACTTGGTCTCGAGCTTGAGGGACGTGCCTCGGTTGAAGGAGACTGGGCAGATGGCGTCACTGGATTGCGCAACATGCGCGTCGAGATTGCCATGATGCGTACGCCGGACGGTCACAGCCGACTCGAGCTGTCCCGCTTCCTCGCGCCGCCCGTGGTCGCCGATCACCGTAGCGCCCCGGTGAACGCTCTCGGTTACCTACGCGTCATGTTCACCGTGGAGGACATCGACGATACGCTCGTCCGGCTCGGCAGTCGCGGCGCGAAGCTCGTCGGCGAAGTGGTCCAGTATCAAAACATGTATCGGCTCTGCTACATACGGGGGCCCGAAGGCATTCTCATCGGGCTCGCCCAACAACTCGGGCAGCAGACTTCCCGAGAGAATCCCATCGGACATAAGCCTTGAGAACTGAAGAATTGGCGTCTAACCCGTCGCTCAAGCGGACCTGCCTTCGGCACGCCGCTTAGCTTGAACGTTAGGCGTGACCGTCGATGTCTGTGCGGCTTCTAAATCGGTCCAGAATACTGCTCTGTCTACGAACTCCGTTGAGAACCAGGTTGGGAGGTTCCGTGTTGAAGCGCGTGATCATCTCGTCTTGCCTCATCCTGGCAAGCCAACTTGCATTTGCTGACGACCGGGACAACCTGATCGGAACCTGGAAACTCGACTCATGCGAAGTACAGTTCCAGGATGGCAGGGCCAGTCGCACTTGCGCCGCGAAGCCGTTGGGCTACCTTATCTTCACCGACCAGGGTCGAATGATGGCGGTGCTGGAGGACGGAGCGCGCATGCCAGGAAAGACCGACGAAGAACTCGCCGCCCTTTTCCGAACGGTGTTCGCATATACGGGCGCGTATCGATTGGATGGCGAGAAATGGATCACGACGGTCGATGCGGCGTGGAATCCCGCGTGGCGAGGCACTGAGCAAACCCGCTTCTACAAGGTCGAGGCGGGTCTACTTCAGGTGACATCAGCGTGGACGCCCAGCCCCGTTGTAGCTGGTGCAGTAACTCGTTTAGTCCTCGCATGGGAGAAGGGGAAGTGACGCCTAACCCATCGCTCAACCCGGACGTCCCGTGTGCGGGGCTGCGCCCCCGCAGCGGGCCGCCGGTTAGCTTGTTTCGTTAGGCCGCATGCAACAACCGCCCAACACTGCGGCAACGAACGCTTCCGGATTCCTGGAAGTTCTTGCGACCTTCTACGAGGCCTTCGCAGAGCACGATGCCGGCCGTCGAGGTGAGTTGCTTGCTCGCTGCCTTATCCCAGACGCCGCAATCTGGGGGCATAGCCGGGTCTTCGCTGGCTGTGCCGCTATCTCGGAAAAGATCGCGGAATTCCACAGCAACTGGCCGGATTGTCGTTTGGTCCTGGCGAGCGGTCTTTTCTCGTTCGACAATATTGTGCGTTCGCGCGTTGCGATCGTCCGCTCGGATGGTTCGGTGCTGGCGACTGGCGAGTCAGTAACGGAAGTTGCTCAAGACGGGCGCATCTGTCGCGTCGTTCCGCTCTGGGAGATGACGCTTCCGCCCCTACCCGATGGGTGGCCCGCACATCTCGCGGTTCCGCCTTTGCCCAAGGCCCCCAATGCGGCCTAACATTGCGCTCAACCGGACCCGCCGGGCACGTGTGTTCTTCTCCGTGCAACGCTGGCGGCGGGCCGGTTAGCTTAGCCGTTAGGCATGGCCAGGACACGCACCGCCAATGTTTGAACTGAAGACCCTTGCACTGTTTGTCGCGACCGCGGTCGCCGAGATCGTAGGGTGCTATCTGCCGTATCTATGGCTGAAGAACGGTGCTTCGGTCTGGTTGTTGCTGCCAGCGGCGGCAAGCTTGGCGCTATTCGTTTGGTTGCTTACCTTGCATCCGACCGCTGCCGGACGCGTTTACGCTGCCTATGGTGGGGTATACATCGGCGTCGCCGTCATCTGGCTCTGGGTCGTTGATGCCGTACGCCCAACCGCATGGGATTTGCTGGGTGTCGTGGTTTGCCTCATTGGCATGGGCATCATCATGTTTGCGCCGCGCCATGCCTAACCCGGCGCCCAACTCGGACGCCCACCGATGGGCATTCAGCTTGCCGGCGGTCGGCGGTTAGCTAGCTCGTTAGGCGGCGAAGGTCAGCGAACGTGGTATCCAACACCCGGTCCCATTATTTTATTGGCGCCCTTGTCGGTGGTCTGGCCGCCGGGATCCTGGATATCCTCTACGCGTTCATTCTCAGTGGCCTTGGCGGCGGATCTCCACTGGGTGTCCTCAAGTCAGTGGCGAGTGGGCTGTTGGGCGCTGATGCGTTCAAAGGCGGTATTCCGGTCGCAATGCTTGGCTTGGTTCTTCACCTCGGTATCACCGTGGTCGCGGCCGGCATCTACCTTTTCGCTGCCCGGCAAACAGTGTTTATGCGGGAGCACTATTTAGTGTCCGGATCGATCTTCGGTGTCCTCGTCTACTTGACCATGAACTTCGTGGTGCTCCCACTTTCTGCGGTTCCATTCCGCCTCACTTACCCGCCGCGAGCCCTCATTCAGGGCTTTGTCTCACACGCGCTTCTGGTGGGCATCCCAATCGCCCTGTGCGTGCGCCGCTTCAGTTTCAATCGTGCTCAAGTGAGCGCCGGTGCCACCTAACCCGTCGCTCAACCCGGACGCCCACCGGCGTGGCTTTGCCCCGCTGCGGTCGTCGGTTAGCTTCGTTCGTTAGGCGTCTGGCAACGGAACGCGAATCGAGGCGGTCGCAGGAGAATCAAATGGACTACCACTCAGTCAATTTTCAACAGAAATTCGGACTGTTCAGCGAGCAGTGGCAACCGAAGGTTGTCGCCGAAATGAACGACTACCAGTTCAAAATCGTCAAGTTACAAGGCGACTTCATCTGGCACGATCACAAGGATACGGATGAAACATTCATTGTCGTCGAGGGCGAGTTACGAATTGACTTTCGCGACGGTCGCGTCCAAGTCTCAGCGGGAGAGATGTTCGTAGTTCCGAAGGGCGTCGAGCACAAACCCTACGCGGAGCACGAAGTCAAGCTGCTCTTGATCGAACCGCGCGGGGTGCTAAATACAGGGCACGAAGGGGGCGAACGAACCGCGGTCAACGACGTGTGGGTCTGAGTGCAGATCAACCAGACGCGTAACCACTCGCTCAGCGTTGGTGTGGTGGAGGTTTCAGTGAGAGCGTGGAACACAGTATTGTCTAAGTCGAAAGTGCCGCCTAACTTGGTTCTCGTTGGCGGTTACATGGCCGTCAAGGGTCTTGCAGCGCTGTGACGCACGCACTCAACACGGACGCCCACCGGTGGGGCTTCGCTCCTGCCGTGGTTGCTGGTTAGCTTGGTTCCGTTAGGCCTCGGATTCTCGTCACTCTAGGAGTGCAAGTGAACGCCGTTGCTGTTGGCTTACTGGTAGTTTTCGTATTCGCGGCGTCATCGCCGTGGGCGCAGTCGCCTGCCGCTCCGTGCTCGGCACCTGCACATCGCGAGTTTGACTTTTGGCTTGGGGACTGGAACGTCACCGGCCCAAAGGGTGGCCTCGCGGGAACGAACAGCATCAACCGCGAGTACGGCGGATGCGTCCTCCATGAGCGTTATGACACTGGCCGCGGGTACAGTGGGGAGAGCTTCAACATCTATGACGGGCCGCGCCGAGTTTGGCATCAGACATGGGTTGACTCGTCGGGACTCCTGCTTCTGCTCGAAGGCGGCCTCAAAGATGGAAAGATGGTGCTAGAAGGGAGCGCAAGCAGCCCTGACGGTCGCTCCACACGTCATAGGATTACCTGGACACCGAACCCCGATGGCAGCGTCCGGCAGTTATGGGAATCTACGAATGCAGCGGGCGAGTGGATCGTGGCTTTTGATGGCAAGTACACCCGCAGGTAGGTCGTTGCACCGAGGCCTAACCCGTCGCTCAACGCGGACGCCCACCGGCGGACATTCAGGCCGCCGGCGGTCGCCGGTTAGCTTGGTTCGTTAGGCTACGCCCGTAGTATCACTATGGCATGAGGTAATCGCATGGCGACTGTTCAAACGGAAATTGTGATCGCTAGAGATAGGCCCTTTGTCTGGGACGCGGTCCGGGACGTGGGAGCAATTCATAAACGGCTAGTCCCCGGGTTCGTACTCGACTGTAGACTCGAAGGCGACTCTCGAATCATCACATTCGCAAATGGCATGGTAGTGCGTGAGGTCATCGTCACCGTTGACGATGAGGCTTGCCGACACGCTTGGTCCGCGCGCGGCGAGCCATTCACTCACCACAATGCATCTATTCAGGTGTTCGCAGAGGGCGCGGCGAAGTGTCGCGTTGTGTGGATAGCGGATCTGCTGCCAAATGAGGTCAGCGACACGGTTGAGAAAATGATGTTGCAAGGTTTAGGGGTGATGAAGCGAACGCTGGAAGGCAGCACAGCTCGTGCCTAACAATTGGCAAGGTGACTGCGACGTTGCGTGGTCAAGAGCGTCGCCTAACCCTGCGCTGAACCGGACGGGGCCGGTACGCGTCTTCTCGCTGGCTCGCGTCGGCGCGGCCCGCCGGTTAGCTTGATACGTTAGGCCGCATCACCGATGAACCAGGCGCAATTCGACATCGCTTGCGTTGGGCTTCGCGCCAAAACGGGGCGGGCAGTCGGTGTTGTACTCGCCGGACCTTGCGCGGCACCGCATCCGATTACTCGAACCGACATTGTACTTGCGACAGCTGAAAAGCCTTCGTTGTTTCAGCCCTATCATGAGGTCATGGAGCTCCCGTGGGATCGCGCCGTTGAGGCCGCGCGGAAAGCCGAGTATGCGCTTGACGCTATCGCGTCGGTCGCGTTGAGCGTGCTAATCGCGGATCTGCAAGCCCGGCGCCTTACGCTACGCTGCGTCGGCATTGTCGGCGCCCCCGAGCGGAATCTTGCTGCGATCGGAAGCCCGCACATCCGAGCGCACGCCGCCGAAGGCGTCCTATTTCGAAAGGTTCTCGAGGCCGGCGCCACAGCGAACCATGTACGTTATTTGGCTTTCCCGGAACGTCAAATTGAGACTATTGCAGTCTCTCGACTTGGGCTATCGTCAGGCATTCTTCGCGGCCACCTTGCCGAGTTCGGGCAACAACTGGGACGACCGTGGCGAGCGGACGAAAAGGCAGCAGCGATGGCAGCTTGGCTTGCTCTATCTGTAACAGATGCGGCCTAACCCGGCGCTAAACGTTCAAGCCCGCAAAATCAGCATCGTCGAGAAGAATGACGGTGGCACTGACCACCACCGTGTGAGGCCTAACCCGTCGCTCAACTCGGCTGCCCACCGGCGGGCATTCAGCCCGCCTGCGGTCGCCGGTTAGCTTGTTTCGTTGGGCGTCACAGTAGTTTGCCGTACATCGACGAGTGGAGCGTTCCATGTACCCCAAGAAAGCCACGGTTCGGGCTCAATTTGCGCGACGCGATTTCCTGGGAGCAGGTGCGGCTCTCGTTGGGGTCGCGGCGGCGGCGCCACTGCTCGGCCAGCAATCGCCCGCGACAGCGGTGGCGCCCGTCAAGGGACCGCCCGTCTGGCTCGACATGGACCAGGCCGAACTCGATGCCGCCTATGACCAGATCAAGTACGCGCCGAACCTGCCGCAGATCACTAAGCGCTACGCGACCAATAGCGAGGGCGCTCGTTCGCGACTCGGCGCCCCGCGGCGCTTTGCCTATGGCTCCACTGCCATCGAAGGGCTCGACGTCTATGCGACCAAACGGCCCAACGCGCCCATCAACGTCTTCATCCACGGCGGCGCATGGCGTGTGGGTCTCGCCAAGGACTACGCTTTCCCGGCCGAGTTGTTTGTGTACGCCGGTGCGCATCTCGTGGTGCCCGATTTCGTGTTGGTCCAGGATGCGGGCGGCAGCCTCATGCCGATGGCCGACCAGGTCCGCCGCGCAGTGGCTTGGGTCCATCGTAATGCCCAAGCTTCGGCGGCGATCCCAACCGTATCTATGTTTCCGGCCACTCTTCGGGCGGCCATTTGGCGGGGGTCGTGCTCACCACGGACTGGCGCAAAGAGTTCGACCTCCCGGCTGACACGGTGAAGGGCGGGTTGTGCTGCAGCGGCCTGTTCGACCTGACGGCGGTTCGCCTCTCCGCACGCAGCGCCTACGTCAAGTTCACCGACGAGATCGAACAAGCGCTGAGCTCCCAGCGCCACCTCAACAACCTTAACGCTCCGGTGATCGTCGCGTACGGCACGCTCGAGACCCCAGAGTTTCAGCGCCAGTCCCGAGACTTCGCTTCCGCAGTCAAGGCCGATGGGCAAGCCAGTTCGCCTTCTCGTCGGCGAGGGGTACAACCACTTCGAGATTATCGAAACACTCGCCAGTCCTTACGGGCTTCTGGGCCGAGCCGTGCTGGAGCAGATGAAGCTCACGCAGGTATGATCGAAGTGACGTCCAACCCGCCTTTGAGCGGACTCGCCTGAACTCCAACGTTAGGCGTCAATCGAAAGGAAGGCATGAAAATGACCCGCGTCCGAGTTGAGAGCTTTACCATCTCGCTTGACGGATACGGAGCTGGTCCGAATCAGGACATCAGGAATCCGCTCGGCGTGGGGGGGACAGATTTGCACCCGTGGTTAGTCCCGACACGCACGTTCCAACGGACCCTATTTGGCGCCGACGGTGGCACAACGGGAATCGACGACGACTTCGCTGCGCGGGGCTTCAAGAACGTTGGCGCCTGGATTCTCGGAAGAAACATGTTCGGACCGATTCGCGGTCCCTGGCCCGACATGAACTGGAAAGGCTGGTGGGGCGACAACCCACCCTATCACGTTCCAACCTTCATCTTGACTCATCACGCGCGCCCGCCGATCCAGATGGAAGGCGGAACGACATTCTACTTCGTCACGGGCGGTATTCACGAGGCGCTTGACCGGGCGCGCGACGCAGCCAACGGAATGGATGTGCGCATTGGCGGCGGACCTAACACTATCCAGCAATATCTTCGTACGGGCCTCATCGATGAGCTGCACGTCGCTATCTCGCCGGTCCTGCTGGGCGCGGGAGAGCGACTGTTCGAGGGGATTGACATGCGCGCTCTCGGATACGAATGCGTTCAGTTCGTTGCGTCGGAGAAAGCCACCCATGTTGTACTCCGGCGCCAAGGGCACAATGACGCCTGACAACCGGTTGCAGCGGACGGCGCTGCCGCGCCGCCGCTGAACCGGAACGTTAGGGCGCGCAAGTATTCGCATCTGAACCAATCTCCTCGGAACCTGGAATGAAGACTGTTTTGCGACTGATCTCGACCGCCCACGGCCTCATGGCTTTTTTATTTGCCTGCGCTGCACTCATACTCGTCGTAATTGCTACCCGCGTTGGTTGGGCGGCGCTTATCGGCGGGTTGGATCGTGCCGCCGCGCAGGGGGTAATTGAAGCTGTAGGCTTGCTCGCTGCTGCTGTTGTCGCTCTTCAGATTGCCCAGACAATCATTGAGGAAGAAGTAATTCGCGACTCTCACATTAGCGCCCCAACACGCGTGCGCCGTTTTCTATCGCGCTTTCTGGTGGTGTTGGTAGTCGCGCTTGCGATCGAGGGACTTGTTGCGACCTTTAAGTCTATCCATGAAGACGTGGCCCAGCTAACCTACGCAGCAGCCCTCTTGGCCTCTGTTGGAGTGCTGCTCGCGGGGTGGGGCATGTTCATTCGCCTCAATCGGTACGCTGAGGAACTCGAGCCCGAAGCGATGCAAGCAGCCAAGCGTGAAGATCGAAAACTCAAATAGGGCGCGCGCCCTAAACGCGTGTCAACGATCGAACAACCCCGTCCGCCATTTCCGCCGTTCGACACGGCAACTGCAACGCAGAAGGTTCGCTTGGCCGAAGACGCCTGGAACACGCGGGACCCGCAGCGAGTGTCCATGGCCTACACGCCTGACAGCGTCTGGCGCAATCGCGCGGAATTCTTCGCCGGACGCGAAGCCATCCAACAATTTCTGGCCCGCAAGTGGACCAAAGAACTCGACTATCGGTTGATCAAGGAGCTTTGGGCTTGTCAGGGCAACCGCATAGCTGTTCGGTTTGCCTACGAGTGGCACGACGACTCTGGTAACTGGTTCCGGGCTTACGGCAACGAGAACTGGGAGTTCGATGATCAAGGGTTCATGCGACGGCGGATCGCGAGCATCAACGATCTGCCAATTGCTGCTGTAGATCGTAAATATCACTGGGCGCTCGGAAGGAGGCCCGACGACCATCCGGGGTTGTCGGCGCTTGGCTTGTGACGCTTAACCGCTCACTCGACCGCGACCGCTCACCGTCGGCGCTTACGCGTCGTCCGCTCGCGGCCGGTTAGCTTAGTTCGTTAGGCGTCACAAGATCCTTCGAGGTATTCATGGCGTCAAGAACGGCCTCCTGCTTCTGCGGCCAGTTGACTATCGAGGTTCAAGGTGAGCTGCAAGGCGTAGGAGTCTGCCATTGCTTGGCGTGCCAGCGAACACGGGTAGCGTGTTCGCTGCGCTTGCCGGTTTCGCTGCGCCGTACGAAGTAACGGGCGAGGCGACCGAGTTTGTCCGAACAGGTGACCAAGGTGCCAAGTTCAGATTTCGCTTCTGCCCGCTCTGCGGATCGACCGTGTTCCATACGGAAGAGGGGTACGAGAACAAGTGGGTAGCCGTGGCGGTCGGCGCATTCGGTGATCCAAGCTTCCCTCCGCCTCAGGATTCGGTATACGACTGTCGTCGTCATCCAAGGGTTCATCTTCCGCCAGGGGTAGCGGTCTTTGAGAAGGACCCAACATAGATGAGATCCCGTGCGTCAGCCGGCGGCTGAGTTTGGGCGTTATGCCCCGCAGGAGCGCTCCCATGACTATCCAAAGCTTCGAAATCATCTCGGTGCCCGTGAGCGACCAGCAGCGCGCGAAGCGCTTCTACCGCGATGTCCTCGGGTTCGCGTTGGTCCGTGAGGATCCCATGGGCCCCGGGATGAGCTGGATACAGTTGGCGCCGCCGGGACAGAGCGTTACGATTGCACTAGTTACGTGGTTCGAACAGATGAAGCCTGGCGGGCTACAAGGTGTCATGGTGAACACCGACGACATTGATGCCGAACACAAATTGCTGCGAGGTCGCGGTCTGGCCATCAGCGAGATCAAGCAAGAACCTTGGGGCCGCTACGCCATGTTTACCGACCCGGACGGGAACGGCTGGATCCTGCGCCAGCCGCCCGCAGGCAGTTAGCCCGAATCGTCCTTGAATATGAGCCACCGATCGACGGTAATGTAGTGCGCCAGCCCTCGGTCGCCGGTTAGCCTATGTTCGTGCGCAGCGCAACCAAATCGGACTGCTCAGCCATCGCCGACCTCCATATTTCGAGCTGGAGGCTCGCATACAGAGACGCGCTCAGCGATGAGTATCTCGCGGGTCCTGTAGTCTCAGAGCGGCAGCTGCATTGGCAATCCCGGCTCACCGAGGAACCTGAGAATCAGCACGTTATGGTTGCCCAACATGGCGACCGCTTAGTTGGGTTTGCGTGCGTGTACGGCAACGAGAATGCGCAATGGGGGTCGTATCTAAACAACATCCACGTTTGCCAAACGGTGCAAGGCTTGGGCATTGGCACATCACTTCTTCATGCGACAGCAGCGCTATGCTTGCGCATGTACGGTGAAGCTGGTCTGTACTTGTGGGTGTTGCAAGCGAACACAAAGGCACAGGGCTTCTATGCCCGCTATGGCGCGCAAAACACAGGTACTAATGTGTGGCAAGCGCCAGGAGGGACTTCTGCCCCCTTGTTTCGCTTCTCCTGGGAGAGTTGTCGCTTCCTGCAAGAGATGACGGCTAACCCGTCGCTCAACCCAGACGCCTCGTCGGCGGCACTTCGTGTCCGCCGCCGCGGCGCCAGTTAGCTTGGTTCGTCATGAACCGAATGACCAAAACGCCTAACCCGCCGGTGTCGACTCAGAACAGCCATGACCCGCCCCGTATCCCGATGTGCTATTTTCCTCACCGACTACCTTGAGGCGGCGTATGAGGCGGCGCGAGTTCATTAGCCTTGTCAGTGGTGCTTTGGTCGCAGCGCCAGCTCTGGTCCACCCCCAGGCGACTAGGAGAATTCCGACTATTGGCTACCTTTGGCATGCAGGCACCGCCAAAGAAGAATCGCCTTACTACGAAGCCTTGGTCGAAGGCTTCTCCAAACTCGGTTATGTCGACAGCAGCAACTTTCGGCTGCTACATCGATTTCCAAATGAAGACCCGGATCGTTTCCGGCGTATGGCTGAGGAGCTCGCGTCCACCAACGTCGACGTGCTAATGGGGGGCGCCGTCGCCTCGTTGTATCTTCGAGATGCCACGAAAACGATTCCAATTGTGTTTATGTTTGTCCCAGACCCGGTCGGACTGAAATTTGTCCAAAGCTTGGCGCGACCTGGAGGTAATGCAACGGGATTGGCTAACTTCGGAACCGACGTCGCCGGTAGGCGATTGCAGCTTCTGCAGGAGCTTGTTCCAGGACTGTCACGTGTCGGCCTTCTAACAAACCCAAATACTGAAATCAGTAAGCTCACCGCGAACATGATAATCGCGGCTGGAAATCACCTCGGATTGCAACTTCAGACGTTCGATTCGGCTTCGCTCCAGGAAATTGAGCCGGCGTTCGATCGGATGGTCAAAGCGGGTATGCAAGCTGTGATACTCACGCAGAGCGGAGTCGCCTTTCAGGCACGTCACATCCTCCCGAAGTTGGCGTTGGCACGAGGTCTGCCGTTGTGCTCGTATTCAAGAGAAACGTTTGAGGATGGTGCGTTGTTGTCTTATGCCCCAGACCAGGTGGAAATGTGTCGTCATTCGGCTACCTTTGCCGACAGAATACTTAAAGGCGCAAAACCCGCCGAACTTCCGGTGGAGCAGCCCACCAAGCTCGAATTACTGATCAACGTCAGGACTGCCACGGCGCTTGGTCTAAAAATCCCCCGTCATATCCAGCAGCTTGCGGACGAATTGATCGAGTAGGTAATTGAGTCGGGTCATGACCGAATTCGCTCTTAGCACATGCTTAAGTTATTGACGCCCAACCCCTTGCTGAACCTGACAGTTCGCCGACGGCGCTTACGCGCCGTCCGCTCGCGGCCGGTTAGCTTGGTTCGTTGGGCACCATGAGATCGGGTTCTGCACAAAGCCATCGGGTCTGACAAAATGGATCAAACTCACTCGGATCAACGCGTCTTGCGACGACGGTTCGCGGCCGGACTCTTCAAAGGGTTGAGGGTGGTGTGGCCGATCCTGTCGGGCCTGCTCGTGCTGATCGTCGCGCTCGGCGTGGCTGCCGGCTTGGTCGAAGGTTGGTCCGTGCAGGAATCGGTCTACTTCTCTTTCGTATCGGGGTTGACGATCGGCTACGGAGACTTCGCCCCCAAGGCGCTACTCGGACGTGTGCTCGCAATCTGTATCGGCATTTGCGGCATCTTGGTGACTGCGCTAGTTGCAGCCGTCGCCGTGAAGGCCCTGACGGACGCGCAGGGCGGCGGCGATGAATGAGTCACCGGCGAGCACGAGCGATAAGGTCGCGTGCGCCCGTTGCAGGATTCCGAGTGACGCTGTTGTAGCTCGTTTCGTCTATCGCTGGTATTTTTGCGCTTTAGCGCCCGTCTGACCAACCAAGGGGGTCTCTATGTGCAATCGCAAGCACGTTGCGCGCCGGACATCGATCGCAGGCGTCGCGATAATAACGTTCAGCATCGCTGCGGCGGCGTTTGCTGCGAGCCCGGAGCGGCCCTATCGTGGCAGCTGCTCGACGGTCGTGACGCCACTTACGGCACCAGGCGTGTTTCCTCAGGAATTGCGCATCGATTACGACTGCACGCTCACCCACCTGGGCCGCACCACAGGTATCGCGATGCAAGTGGTAACGCCGATCAGCCAATCGGGCGCGATCGTTACTGCGTCAATTGAGAATGAGACAACATATAAATCGGCGAATGGCGATACGCTTAATGCCTCCTTCGCGGGCACCGCGTTAATCAATGTTCAGAGCGGCCAGGTTAGATTCATCGGGACGGAGACATTCGAAGGTGGTAGCGGGCGATTCGCCGATGCCACCGGAAGCGCTGACCTTGAAGGCACAGCATCAATTTTTACCAACCTTGGCTTTTTCACGACCAGCGGGCGGCTCGCGTACTAACGGCGCACACATTTGGTACGTCGACGCGCCGCCTAACCTTGCGGTCAGCCGGACGCGCCGATTCATGGCTTTTACTCGGCGAGCTTCCGCGCGACGCGCCGGTTATCCGTTCGTTATGCATCGGTAAAGCATGAGTTCGAGCCATCAATCGCCACGTACAGTCCGTCTCGCTAGCTGCCTGCTTGCGCTGGTGTGGCTCGGTGCCGGCTTCGCGTCTATCGTCGGCGCGGTTAGCACTTCGCGCTGGCTGCCTGGTGTTATCGGCGTCGCGGCCCTTTGGTACGGCCTTCTTTGGGTTCGCGTGGCGCGCCTTGGCCACCAGCTCACTGTTCGTGACGCATTGATGCCTTGGCGCGTTCGGAAGCGGTCATCCGATCGTGCGGTCGACTCGCGGGGTGGTCAGGGATAGACTTCCAGCGGTTTTTCTAAGGGAGGAACGGGCCGCACAGGATCGAGCGCAGGGGTCGGCGCGCTCGCCGCGGCCCTTCGCCGGGCGGCTAAACTGCTTCTGCAACGGGATCGAATCATGGCCAAGAAAGACATCAAGGATCGCCTCAACTGGCTGGGCACTACGCTGGTGGGCGCGTTCCAGGTGATCGCGCTGTTCGTGATTGGCGCGACCATCGTCTGGTCGGCGGCGCACGACTACATCCGGATGATTCAGGCGGGGCGGGCCGGCTTGGACGACATCCTCCTTCTTTTTATCTATCTGGAGTTGGGAACTATCGTCGGGATCTACTTCAAGACCGATCGCTTGCCGGTGCTATTTCTGCTCTACGTCGCCATCACCGCGCTCACGCGCTTTCTCGCGATTGATGTCAAGGACCTTTCCCTCGAGAGCGTTCTCGCAGTAACCGGATCGATCTTCGTGCTGACGCTAGCGGTGCTGGTCGTGCAGATCGCGACGTCGAGGTTCTCGGTTCCTGCTCAAAACGCACGCTCGTCCTCGGCCATCGACAGCAGCGAAGCGAAAATGGAGTAGGCGCGCTCTATCGCGCCTGCATGCATTAGCCCTGTACATTGCGAGCCGCGACGGTCCCGTTGCCATATTCCCGCGGGAGCACCGGGGGACGTCCCATGACAGAAATCGAACGCCTTAAGCACCTCAAACTCGCGCTCCGCATCGTCGGTGTTGTTGCTATTTTTGGCTTCTACCCGCTTACGGTCTTCTGGCCATCGGGGTGGGCCTGGTCCAGCGGACGGTCGGAATATCTCGAGATGATTATCGGCATTTACGCGACCCTGGGTGTCTTCTTGCTCATTGCCTCTCGCAATCCGAATCAGCATCTGGGCTTGGTCTCCTTCGCCATTTGGTCGAGCATCGTCCATGGTGCGGTGATGGCGGTCCAGTCGGTGCTGAACCCGATGCACGTTCATCACCTCTACGGCGACGTTCCCGCATTGTTTGTCATTGCCGCCGTTCTCGCATTTCTTTCGCCGCAGGCATTCCGGCTACCCTTCACCAACCGTGCGGCCTAACCTCTCGCTCAACCCGAACGCTCCTCCGCGGGCATGCGGCCTCTCCGTCGTCGCGGCGGTCGCTTGGTTCGTTAGACGGCAGTTCGATGCGCCACGCGAAGCGTGGCAGCGGACGAAGTACAGGGCTGGCGAATTGAAGAATATTGTTGTAGGTCGAGTGTTCGTCAAGTAAACGGCACCTAACCCTGTGATGGAGGACACCAGCATGCCAATGTTCATGGCGCAGTTCGCGTACACCCCGGAGGCTTGGGCCGCGCTCATTCACGCGCCGCAGGATCGCGCAGCAGCTTCCGATGCTTTGCTGCGGCACGTCGGCGGCCGCCTAATTGGGCTGTATTACACCCCCGGAGCCGAATACGACGGCTTCGCGCTCTTCGAGGCGCCGGATGACGCAGCCGCTGCGGCGGCCGAAATCGCCGACATTGCCCTTGGGCACTTGCGGAGCAACCGTCTGCTGCGCGTGCTGTCGCCCGACGAAATGCATGCGGCTCTGCGGCAGGCGGCCACGGCGCCAAACATTGCTCCGAAGCCCGCCACCTAGCGAGACAGCCTTGAGTGATCTGGTTCCGTTAGAGCCCAGGAGCGGCAATGAGCAACTCGGCTGATCCTTGGGAGGTCCGCCTCGCCGAACTATGGGCATCGCTGCCTGAGCAGAAGACGGCGCGCTTTCGAGACAAGATGCAGGAGCTTGTCAGCGAGCTCCCGGAGGGGGATGCCGTAGGCCTCTTCGAACTTGGCTGTTCGCAAGACTCGACGGGCCAGCCCGCTCTAGCAGTCCCTCTGTATCGCTCGGCTCTGGCTGCCGGCTTGTCTGGCCTGCGTCGTCGCCGGGCGACCATTCAGCTCGCAAGCTCGCTACGCAACATCGGCAACGCTGAGGAAGCGGTCGCGCTGCTCGCAAGCGAATCGCTGCAGCCTGAAGACGCGCTCAGCGATGCGGTCAGCGCGTTCCGTGCACTCGCGCTGAGCGACCTCGGGCGAGAACGGGAAGGACTTGGCTATGCTCTGCTGGCTTTGTCAAAGCATCTGCCGCGGTACAAGGCGTCGCTAGGCCGCTACGCTGCAGAACTTCTGAACGGCGAGCCTTCGGAGCCTTAGGCTTGAGCCCTAGCCGCTGCATCAAGTGGATGTGCAAAAGGCCGCTTCGCGTCCTTTGGACCGCCGCGCATGTCGAACGTTAGTGTCGCGATCTATCCCCTAAACAAGGCTCCATCCGCCATGCCATTCGTCTTCTCATACGGCACTCTCCAACAAGAAGAGGTGCAACTCTCAACATTCGGAAGGAGGCTCGAAGGGCAAAGGGACGAGCTTCTCGGGTTCGAGCAATCGGTCGTAAAGATCGAGAACCCAGAGCTCGTGGCTTCAAGTGGCAAGACGCATCACGCCAATGTCACGTTCAATGGCAGAAACGATAGTCGCGTAAGTGGCACAGTATTCGAGATCACCGACGCTGAGCTCGCCGCCGCCGACCGGTACGAGCGGCTCGCGGCGTACAAAAGAGTAGCCACAACGCTTGCTTCGGGGAAAGGGGCTTGGGTGTACGTTGATGGACGGTTGCGCCGTGAGATTGGTGACGCAAGGGAAGCCTAACGACTCGCTCAACCGGGACGCCTCGCGGCCGGTTAGTTGGATTCGTTAGGCCGTGGCGCGATTATGCGCATTGCGGTCCTACTTCTACTCAACTTGCTTGCCCAGCACGTGTCGGCGGATGACTTGCTATGGCAGACGCTCGAGACCGAAGCGGACCTTGTTGTGTTGATGCGCCACACCCAGCCCGCAGGCGGCAATCCGCTTACTTGGGACGAAAGCGGAAACTGCAAGGGTGAATCGATGTTGACCACCGAGGGCAAAGCGCACGCTCGGAAGATCGGCGAAGCGTTTGCTAAGCACGGCATTAAGCCTTTCGTCGTAAGCTCTCCAATGTGCCGCTGCCGCGACACTGCGCGAATTGCATTTGGCGAAGCACTTGTAACCGATGCTGCATTACGCGAGATTGCAACTGCCGATCGGGAGCGGACAAGCGCCTTCGAGCGCAAGGCCGAGTCGCTGATCGCCAGCCACCGCGGTTCGTCGCCCGTGGTCTTTGTGAGTCACCGACCAAACATTGACCTGCTCACCCTGGAGTTGATTGCTGAGGGCGAGCTGCTCATCGCTCGAGCCAATGAAAACGGAGAACTCGCGGTGTTGGGCAAGATCCAAGTCCAGCCATGATCCGCGACCTGACCCTTCGTTGCACGGGACGGCCTTCGGCCGTCCGTGAACTCGAACGTTAGGCGTCAGGCCGGTCAGCGTTGGCGCCTATGGGCGGCATTGCCAAGGCGGGCGTTTGCGCGCAAATTTGCAGAACTCGCACCGTGTGTAGCCTGCGCCATCATTCGCCACTATGTCTCGCTTGCCTCGCCGGTTCGCATCCCTCGGTCATCGTGGTCGGCCGCCTAAGCCGCCGCTCAACACGCCCGTCTCGGATGTGGGGCTTCGCCTCCACAACGGGCCGCCGGGTGAGTTTGTTGAGTTAGGCGAGTCAAGCCTCCACGTGTCAGCCGATCCCTGGCTGCGAAGACTGGCTTCCGCTGCTTCGCGACCGTGCCGGCGCTGCCCCAATCCTCGAGCTTGGTTGCGGCATCGGAAAAGACACAGCAATCCTTGTCGAAGCGGGGTTTCGCGTAGTCGCGGTTGATTTGTCGCCGCGCGCAATAGAACGCGCACGCGCTGCGGTCCCGCAGGCCGAGTTTCACATCAGAGATATTCGCGCTCCATTTCCCATAGCTGCCGCCGAAGTCGGCGTCATCATCGCCAGTTTGTCTCTGCACTACTTTGCGTGGGTTGAGACTCTTGCTCTTGTCGAGCGTATACGCGCAACCCTACGCCCACGGGGTGCGCTGCTGTGCCGCGTCAACTCGACAAATGACCACAACTACGGCGCAATCGGCTACCCGAGCATCGAACACAACTTCTATCTTGTTCAGGGCGAACCGAAGCGCTTCTTCGACCAAACGTCAATTGAAGCGGTCTTCGCTACTGGCTGGCGTGTGCTTTCCGTTGCTGAGCGTGTCATTGAGCGTTACGCGCACCCAAAAACCGTATGGGAAGTCGTTCTTGAAAGAGACGCCTAACCTGTCACTTAACCCGGATGCCCGCCGGCGGGGCTTCGCCCGCGCCGCGGCGCCGGTTAGCTTGGTATGTCGCCGGTTAGCTTGATTCGTTAGGCCTCATTCCCATCGGGCGCTCCTATGGACGAACTTACCCGCGAGACTGCTGCGGTCCTAAGAGCGCTCCGTGAGCGCGATGAAAACACGTCCGCGCACTGCGACCGCACTTGCGCGCTCTCCGTCGAGACCGGGTGCAAGTTTGGCCTGTCTTCCCAAGACCTGGCGGTCCTCCGCTGGGCGGCAGAACTCCACGACATCGGCAAGATCGGCATTCCCGATCGCGTCCTTCTCAAACCCGGCCGCCTCGACGATGAGGAACTCGCGGTGATGCGAACGCATCCCCGCCGCGGTCACGATATTCTTGCTTCGATCCCGAACGCTCGAGATCACCGCCATCGCGACTGTCGTGCTTCATCATCACGAGGCCGTCGATGGCAGCGGCTATCCGGAAGGACTTCGGGGCGAGGGCATACCACTCCTCGCCCGAATTCTCTCTATCGTCGACTCTTACGATGCCATCGCCACGGTGAGGCCATACCACGCCCCCAAGAGCCACGTGGAGGTCATGCGAGTGCTCCATGAGCAGCAAGGGCGAAAATACGACCCGTACGTTCTGGCGACCTTCAGCAAGATTGTTGAGTTCAGTCCGTACAAGGCTACCGGCTAGCACGCGCGCCAAAATTACGCCTAATCCGAAATCAATGTAGGAGGCTTGGAATGCCAACCATTAGCGGTCACTGTCTCTGCGGTGCAATTCGTTACACGTCTTCGGCACAACCTGCGCTCACCGCGTTCTGCCATTGTCGCTCGTGTCAAAAGGCTGGCGGCGGTGGCTACTCCGTCAACGTGGCTGTCCCTTCCGCGTCGCTTGAGGTCGAGGGCACGCCGCAGACCTTCCACACGGTGGGGACGTCTGGTCTGCCTGTCGAACGCCGATTCTGCGCGAAGTGTGGGTCTGCGTTGTTCACCGACGCGACGGCATTCGCAGGCATCACCTTTGTGAAGGGCGGCTCGCTTGACGATGCGTCCTGGATTGAACCGACGCTTCACATATGGTGTGATTCCGCGCAGCCGTGGGACAAACTGCCGCAGGACGCGACCTGCGTGCCCAAAAACCCGCCTTCGAGCTAGTGCGCAGCTCTGTTCGTCAGGTAGCACGAGCACCGTGCGTTTGTCACCGCGCGCCAGCAGTGCTATTAATTGGGGGCGGCGGGGGTCCAACATGCCGTGGTCCCAGCGTGCCTCGCGAGCATATCCTGCGTCCCGACTTAGGGAGAGTGAGCTATGGCACCACTCGTAGCGGAGTTTCTCGGTACTTTCTGGCTTGTTCTCGGCGGTTGCGGAAGTGCGGTACTTGCCGCAGCGTTTCCCGAGTCGGGCATAGGTTTCACCGGCGTCTCGCTCGCGTTCGGCCTCACCGTGCTGACCGGAGCCTATGCACTCGGACCGATCTCGGGCGGTCACTTCAATCCGGCGGTATCGGTCGGGCTTTGGGCCGGCGGGCGCTTTCCTGCGTCGCGGGTACTGCCCTACGTCGTCTCGCAGTTGTTGGGTGCAGTCGTCGCCGCCGGCGTGCTCTATCTGATCGCGAGCGGAAAGGCTGGCTTCGATCTGCAAGCCGGCTTCGCCTCGAACGGCTACGGCGAACACTCGCCAGGAAAGTACGGTCTCGGTTCCGCGCTTGTCTGCGAGGTGGTGATGACATTCATGTTTCTCATTGTCATCCTTGGTGCGACGCACGAGCGGGCACCGACCGACTTCGCGGGGATCGCGATCGGTCTGTGTCTTACGCTCATTCACCTGGTCAGCATCCCGGTGACGAACACGTCGGTGAATCCGGCGCGGAGCACTGGACCGGCACTCTTCGTAGGCGGCTGGGCGCTCCAGCAGCTGTGGCTCTTCTGGGTCGCACCGATCGTCGGTGCCGTGCTCGCCGGTGGGCTCTCGCGAGTTGTATCGCGTGAAAAGAATCTACCGCCGATCGACGGGGGTTGATCAGCTGCGCGAGGTAATTGACGGGGCTTCGCCCGCGCAACGGTCCGACCGGTTAGCTTGCTCCTGAAGACGGCAGAGCGCTCGAACTCACCGTCCCTGTTCGTTGCCCGTCCGAGCAGATCGGCGGTGTTTACCGCCGTCCGCTCACGGCCGTAGCTTCGTTCGATGGGGCGTCTGAACCACGCTCGAGCGGTTGCACTGCTAAATCAGGAAAGCTCCCATGTACACAGGCTCATGCCATTGCGGCGCGGTTCGAATGACCTTGCCGTCCAAGCCCGAAGTTGCCACCGCATGCAACTGCTCGCGGTGCCGCCGCATCGGCGGACCTTGGGTCTACTTCGAGTTCGGCACGGTCAAGATCGAAGGTCATCCGGAAGCCACCGCGGCGTACATCTGGGGAGACAAAACGCTGCGCAGCATTCACTGCCGAACTTGCGGATGCGTCACGCATTGGGAGCCGTTGCCGGCAACGCCCGGCGCGAGACACGGGGTGAACCTCGGGAACTTCGATCCGGAACTCATTGCGTCGGTGCGAGTTCGACGGTTCGACGGAGCGAATACTTGGAAATTCCTCGACGAGTGAGTCAATCGCCGCGGGCTATGGCCAGCGAGACGCGCTCGCCACGAAAAATGTTAGCGCTGTGCCTGGAAACCTACCTTGCCTCGTTTTCACTCACAACTTTCCATAGGAAGCATCATGAGCGTTGAACATTTTGTCTTGCGACCCGATCAGCATGAGCCCGCATTGAGTGTAGTGGGGACAGAGGTGACTGTCTTGGCGTCCAACGCGGCGACGCAAAGCTACGGTCGCGGGCGTTCGCGCCGATCTCGAAGTGACGCTCACGAACCTCCGCTTCGTAGCAGGCGTGCTTGCTTTCGCGGCGTCGCTGGTTGCAGACGCGCAGCCGAACAGCAAAGTCTATCGCCTAGGATATCTCTCCGCGGGCTCGTCCACGAGTACCTACACCCGTCCGCTCGAGGCGTTCCGGCAGGGGCTTCGCGATCTGGGATGGGTCGAGGGACGGAATGTGTTCATCGAGTATCGATTCGCAGAAGGCCATGTCGATCGGCTGCCCGCTCTGGCAAACGAGCTCGTCCGGCTCAAGATGGACATCATCGTGGCGTCGCCTACGCCGTCAGTGCTGGCGGTGAGGGACGCCACGCGGACGATCCCGATCGTCGGGATGGGTCTGACTGAACCTGTGGCTGTCGGGCTCGTGGGGAGTCTCTCGCGTCCGGGCGGCAACGTCACAGGGCTCACATACGGTGTCGATACGGAGATCTTCGGCAAGCAGTTGCAGCTGCTCAAGGAAGTCGTGCCCGATGTCCGCCGGGTCGCGGTCCTCACCAACCCCGGTGGCAGCCCCGCGCATCCGCTCAGTGATGGAGAGCGTCAAGCGGCTGCCCGGTCGCTCGGCCTGCCGCTTCAGATCATCGAGGTGCGCGAGCCTGGCGATTTCGATGTCGCCTTCGCGGCCATGGTCAAGGAGCGCGCGGATGCCCTCCTTCTGATCGGGAGACTCGATTTTTTTCGTCACACCGAGCACGGCTCGCCGACCTCGCGATGAAGAACCGGCTGCCGTCGATGTCCACCCAATGGCAGTGGGTGGACGCTGGAGGTCTCTTGTCGTACGGCCCCAGCTTGCCTGATCAGTGGCGGCGCGCTGCGATCTACGTCGACAAGATACTCAGGGGCGCCAAGCCCGCTGACCTTCCTATCGAGCAGCCGGCGAAGTTCGAGTTGGTCACCAATCTCAGGACCGCAAGGGAAATCGGTATTACCATGCCGCAGTCTCTGCTACAGCGTGCAGACGACGTCATTCAGTGAGCTGTCGCTCTTCCGAACGTAAACAACGACTGTCGTCTCTCACCTTGCATGCTGGCCACCCATCGCATATGCCGGAAGCTCTTCCCTCCAAGGTGACTGTTCGCCGGGCCGCATTGCGCGACGAGAAGCGCTGGCGCGAGTTGTTCGACGGCTACTGCGTGTTCTACAAGCGCACGCCATCGGAGCCGCTCACCCGCCACACGTGGGCGCGCATCATGGATGACGCGTCGCCGATCCATGCGATCGTCGCCGAAGATGAAGAAGGCGTCGTCATAGGCATCGCGAACTACGTCATCCACGAGCACACTCTTGGCCTCACGCCGGCCTGCTATCTGGGTGATCTGTTCGTCGATCCCGCGCGACGCGCGGCCGGGGTTGGCGAGCGGCTGATCGGCTGGCTGGTCGCCGAAACGAAGCACGAAGGTTGGTCCAGGCTCTATTGGCACACCCGGCTCAACAACTACCGAGCGCGCGGCCTGTATGACAAGTTCACGCCGCACAGCGACTTCGTCCGGTACACGGTGTATCCGGAAACGTGAGACTTGATTCACGCGACTCCGCTTCTGCGCGGTTGTATTACGGCGTTTCAACCAAAGGAGGCTTTATGACCACTCGATCGCGTCGTTCCGTGCTTGTCATCATTGCCGTCGGCCTCGCCACCACCACGGCCATGCACTCCGCACGTGCGGGCAACTCCCTCTCGCCGTTCGGTGTCGAGTTTTCCGACTGTGTTGAAAGTATTGGTGTTGGGCTTGCGCCGACTCCCAACGTCCTGGCGCTCACTCCACCCGGCTTTGTCCCAGTCGGTGTCGGAATGGACTTTTCGCCGATCGTCGTGCGCACCGCGAATTGCGCCGGCATCGCGGTCGACGATCACAAGCCCAAAGCAGGGTCGGTCGTTCAGATCGGCGCCGTGATCGTTCCGCCGGAGATCGGCCTCGGCGACATCAACAACTACACGTTCTGGTATTACACGACCGATGAAAAGCTCGCGCATCGATTGCGCGATCTCGGCGTATCCGCGCAGCACGTCGAGACGATTGGTTACATGCTCGAACCCGAGGCAATTGGCTGTTCCGAACGACCTTACGGTCACGGTTCGCAGGCCTGGCGAGCCTCGCTTTACGCTCGAAGGCTCCGTCCTTCCTTCCGATATGCCGACCGTCCCGTTCGATGCGGTTTGGTGGCAGAAGACGTCCGCCGGCAATATTCGAATGAACACCAACGTGCCGGCGATTGCCATCAGTTCGGCCTCGCTGATTCTCGAAACTGACGCGGCCAACGCGTTGGGCCGGCTCATTGGCGGCGACACGCTCGGGTTCCCACTCGTCCAGCAGTTCAACCTGTTTTCGGACGCACACATGGATGTGCGTGCCGCACCGTGACGAGGTTGAAGTCTGGAGCCTGCAACCTTTATGAACGATAAGCGTCATGAGCGCATGCGCCAACGCTGAAGATGCACTCGCCTTTGTCAGGGACCGCGGCGTGGTCCTCGTCGCGGCCAAGGGAAGCGCTCCCAGTCTGGTCGAGGCGATCGTCGGCCACCCGATCAAGGGCAGTTGGTGGGCGCACCCGGAAGGCAAGCGCATATTCGCAATCCTGGGAGCCGTCACCGAATCCGAGCAGGTGCTTGTCTGCCGTCTCATCAAGGGCAAGGTCACCTTGGTCCACGAACGGTTGTGGCCATCGATGGTTCGCGTGGCGAATCGTCTTGCACCCGGTCAACTCGCCAGAGTGCGGCAAGAACACACGTCCTCAGGTCGTCACGTAGCTCATGAGACGCCGTTCCCGGAGTGGGTGCCAGTCAGCGTTATGGAGAAAGCCAGGGCGCTCACCGAGCAAGAGGCCCTTGCTGCGTTCGGAGATTGGTTGCCGCCGACGCATCCATGAGCCAAAACTCTGAGGTCGCGAAAAATGCCTGTTCGAATCGTCCGTCTTGGCACCGATCGATTCCAGAATGAGGGCCTCCGGATCGGGACGGTGCGGCGTCCGCCGCGTGGCGTACCGAGGAGTGAATATTCGTCGAAGAACTATTACGATGTCTGGTTACCCACGCTCGCACCCAGCTCAGAAACGGTGAAGCTTGCGCAGGGCGCGAAGGACGAACGCGAATGGATCGGCTTCGTGCGCAAATACCGTACCGAGATGGCGAGACCGGAGAACAGGGCAACGCTCGATCTCCTGGCGGCGCTTTCTCATCAGACCAACTTCTCGGTCGGGTGCTATTGTCCGGACGAGTCACGCTGTCATCGTTCGGTGCTGCGCGCGCTGTTAGCGGAGCACGGTGCAAACGTGATATGAAATGTTGTGGTGGCCGTGTTGACGTCCGACCTCTCGCTCAACCCGGAGGCTTCGCCGTCGGCGCTGCGCGCCGTTACGCTTGGCGTCGGGTAACTTGAATTGTTAGGCCGCCCCGGAAGACCATGATGACTAACGACCTTTCCATTTACTGGCACAGACTTAGCGTACTCGTGATGGCAGTCGCCGCGCTTCTCGCAGTTGCGAGCCCCGCGCGGGCGCAAGTGACGGTGATCATATCGGGTGGATTCTCGACCACTTACCGGCAGGTCCTCCCCGAGTTCGAGCGCTCGACCGGCATCAAGGTCACCACCTTGTCCGGCGCGTCGCAGGGGACGGGGCCTGAAACCATCGCGGCCCAGCTCGGCCGCGGCGTGCCCGCCGACGTCGTGATCCTTTCCAGAGAGGGTCTCACCGAACTCATCGCTGCGGGCCGGATCGTCGCCGGAACGGACGCCGATCTCGCGCGGGCGGCCCTCGGCGCGGCGGTGCGCTCTGGGGCGCGCAAGCCAGACATCAGCACCGCAGAGGCCTTCAGGCAGGCGCTCGTCAGCGCCCGGGTAGTCGCCGTCCCGGCAAGCACCAGCGGCATTTACCTGACGAAGGATCTCTTCCCGCGGCTTGGGATCGCCGACAAGCTCGACATGAAGGTGATGCCACGCGGCGCGCAGTCCGCGGCGTTGGTCGCATCCGGAGAAGCGGGCATCGTCGTACAGCCGATCAGCGAGCTCCTGCACGTGCAGGGACTCGACTTCGTAGGTCCCATCCCCGCGGAGCTCCAGCTGATCCAGACTTTTGCCGCCGCGATCGTCGCAGGTTCGAAAGAGCTCAAGGCATCGAAGCAACTGATCGCGTTTCTCGCCTCCGATCGTGTCGCAGCGGCGATCAAGGATAACGGCATGGAGCCGGTCGAGAAGCGTTGACCAGACCGCGTCCCACGGACGCCAACAAAGGACACATCGATCATGTCGAACGAGACGCCGATGGTTGCTGACGCCGAAATCACGCGGCTCACGCGTGAACTCGAAGAAGCAGAGCTCTATGAGCAGAAATTGCATGATTTGATCGTCGCTATCCGCAACGAGCTCGCCGCCGGACATCTTGCGCGCGCGCTGTCCTTGTGCAATCAAACCCTGAACGAGATCGACAACGCGACGGACGTCGTCGCGAGCTCGAGTACTACGAAGGACGCAGGTTAGGGTAATGACTGCGCCAAGGCGAGCAAGGCTGCGATTACCGCCAACGATTCAATGAAGACAGTGCATATCGGAGTCGGACTCCTGGCGCTCGTCTGCGGAGCAACTGCCATGTTTGCGGCCAAGGGCGGCAAGCTCCATCGCAAGAGTGGCACGGTGTTCGTCTATGCCATGATGATCATGGCGGCAACGGGTGCGACCCTGGCGGTCTTGAAACCCGAGAGGGCGTCCGTCATTGCGGGTGCGCTCGCCTTCTACTTCGTCGCGTCGTCGCTGCTGACCGTGCGCCGGACTCCTGCGAATGCCCGGTGGATGTTCATGGCGATGATGTTGTGTGCGTTGCTGACAGGCGCGTTTGCCGTGATTTTCGGCATTCAGGCGTTGGGCCGAACTCCTGCCAGGCTCGATGGTTTTCCCGCCGGGCTGTATTTCTTCTTCGCGGTGGTCGCGTTCGTAGCGGCATTCCTCGACGTGCGCGTGTTGCTGGCGGGCGGCATCGAGGGCAGACATCGCATCGCCCGGCATCTGTGGCGGATGAGCATTGCGCTGCTTTTGGCGTCCGCGTCTTTTTTCATTGGTCAGGCAAAGGTCTTTCCCGAATTCATGCGCAACCGGGCCTTGCTCGCCGTGCCGGTTCTGGCGGTCCTGGTGTTCATGATCTACTGGCTGCATCGTGTCCTGGTCAGGCGGCGGTTGGCCTAGCGAAGGCCGTGCAAATGCTCGAGAATTTCAGGAAACGGATAAGCCATCTCAGGACCGAGACGCATGCGCTCTATCTCGCCGCTCGTCACCCGCAGACGCCCTGGTACGCGAAGCTGCTCGTCGCCGGCATCGTCGCCTATGCAGTCAGTCCGATCGACCTGATTCCGGATTTTGTGCCCGTGTTGGGCTACCTGGATGATCTTGTCCTGATCCCGCTCGGAATCGCGATCGCCATCAAGCTCATCCCCCCAAGCGTGCTTGCCGAGAGTCGCGCACGTGCGCAGCGAGCACGCGGCGAGCGCAAAGCCAACCGGTCGGGTCGCTGCCGCGATCATCGTTGGTATCTGGCTGCTCTTGGCGGCGCTGTGCGCTCTTTGGGTGTACGAGGCGCTTGCCCTCGGCGAATCATCATGCACCGGGAGGTGCGTGACGCTGGTGCGTCGCGCCGATGGCTCCGAACGCTGGCCGCTTTATTGAGCGAGGAGGGCAGCAATGCAGGACTGGCAGCTTTTCACCTCTCCGCCGTTCTGGGCGATCTTCATCGGCACGCTGCTGGTGGTGGTGGTGTCGATCGAGGGCGGCTACAGCTGGGCGAGGTACAGGCAAAAACGCGCCGCGAGGCAACGCGAGCACGAGAAGGAAGCGGCGGTCGGCGCGATGGTGGGGACCGTGCTCGGATTGCTGGCGCTCATGCTCGCGTTCACATTCGCCAAGGCCTGCGGACCACTATCACGCACGGAGAGTGGCGCTCTTCGACGAGGCCAGCGCGATCCGGACGATGTACTCGCGCACGGCGCTGATCGCAGAGCCGCAGCGCGCCGATATCCGCAAGACACTCCGGGACTACGTGGAGAATCGCCTCGTTTGGGACGGGTCGGACAAGGCGCGCGTACGGCGGTCTCGTCCAGGGAGCTGCTCGATCGGCTGTCGGCGCAGGCCACGGCGGTCTGGGAGAAGAATCCGAGTCCGGTGGTGGTCTCGTTGATTGTCGGCGGCGCGAACGATCTGGTGCGGTTCAACGCCGAACGCCTGGAGGTCAACAGGGGCCGCATTCCGGGCGCGGTGTGGGCCGTGCTTTATCTCATTGCGGCCCTCTCGCTCGGCGCGATGGGCTACCACTGCGGCGTGGCCGGGACGACCCGAAGTCCGGTGATGCTGGGGGTCGGCATCGTCTTTTCCCTGGTCATCGTGCTGATCGTCGACCTCGACCGTCCCGGCGATGGCTGGATCATCGTGCCTCAGGACGCGATGACCGATGTTCGCAATGCGTTGATGGAGTCGAAGCCCTGACGCGCGTGCGTCGCTTGGCGCGTGCCACAATGAGCGTTCATGTTCAACGACTGGGTTACATACCATGAACCATCGCAATGTTAGCGCACTCGTTGTGGCGATTGTCGCGGGTCTCGTTGCTCCGTGCCAGCGGGGCAGTGTTGCTGCTCGCGCCACGCCGAAAGACGTGGCAGTGAACTGACCTGTCCTGCAGCACGGTTCATCAGAATGGATCGCCGGCGGTTCGTGACGGCAGGAGTATGCGGCGCGGTGCTATTGCCGCTGCTCACAGGCGCACAGCCGCGAGAAAAAGTCGCGCGGCTCGGTTTTCTCTCCTCCACCTCGGCGAAGGGCGCTGCTTCGATAGTCGCCGAACGTCTGCGCGAGCTCGGGTATGTCGAGGGCCGCAATCTCGTTATCGATTACCGCTACGCGGAGCCCGAGCCACAAGCGAGATTGCGGGAGCTTGCTATTGAGCTCGTTGGAGCCGGCAGCCAGGTAATCTGGGCTCACGGACCACATGCTTTGCGGGCAGCTCGCGCAGCCACCACCTCCCTGCCGATTGTCGGCTTCGATTACGAGAGCGATCCGGTTGCGGCTGGCTACGCGACGAGCCTGGCGCACCCCGGTGGCAACGTGACCGGGGTTTTTCTCGACCAGCCCGAAGTCAGCGCCAAGCAGCTGCAGTTGCTCAAGGAATTAGTGCCTGGCCTCACGCGCATCGCCGTGCTTGTCGACGCAGCGATCGCATCGGCACAACGCCAATCGGTCGAGGAAGCCGCGACCCGTCTTGGCGTCATGGTCACGCCGATTTTATGGAGCGGCCCCGATGCGGTGCCCGCGGCGCTTCAATCTGCAACGCGCGGCGGCGCGCGTGGCCTTGTTGTACTGTCGTCACCGCAAATTCAGGGCTATCGGCCGGCGGTTGTCGATGCCGCATTGAAGGAGCGCATGCCCGCGATCGGCTTGCTGTCGAGTTTCGCGCGCGACGGCTTGCTCATGACCTACGGCCCCGTGCAAAGAGACCTGTTGCGCATCGGAGCGAACTTGGTCGCCAAGATCCTGGACGGAACCCCGCCGGGAAATCTGCCCATCGAGCGACCGGTCCGCTATGAGCTGGTCATCAACAGGAAGACAGCGAGAGTCCTCGGCGTCACGATCCCGCAGTCCATTCAAGTGCAGGCAGAGTTGATAGAGTGATTGCTTCAGAGTCGCCCATGACCGACAGTTCTGCCGATTCCGCTGTTTTCATCACTATGCCGCACAGCCACTACTGCGAGAAGGCGCGCTGGGCACTCGACCGCTCGCGCTGCCGTACCGAGAGGAGCCGCACGTGCCGCTGCTGCATCGCCTTCCGACGACCCGCAACGGCGGCGGCAGCGTGCCGGTGCTGGTCCAGGGATCCGATCGTTTCATCGATTCCACCGACATCGTCAGGCACGCGGATGCGCTCGGCGGCGGTGACCTTCTGTACCCGCGCGATGCTGCGCAACGACGCGAGGTCGAGGCACTCGTGGAACGGTTCGACAAGGAACTCGGCACGCATACGCGACGTTGGGCCTACGCGCAGTTGCTGCCCGCAGCGCACCTGCTTCGTCCGATGATGACGCGCGGCGTGCCGTGGCTCGAGGCGAAGCTGCTTCCATTGATCCTGCCGGGGGTGTCTGGTCTCATCCGGTCGCAGCTCCGGATCACGCCGGAAAGCGCGCAGCGCTCGATCGAGCGTGTGCGCGGGGTTTTTCGCGAAGTGGGTGAGCGTCTGAGCGACGGGCGACGGTTCCTGGTCGGAGAGCGCTTTACCGCGGCAGACCTCACCTTTGCGGCGCTCGCGGCACCCGTGCTGTTTCCCGCGGACTACCGCGGCGCGTATCCGGCGCTCGACGTCGTGCCCTGTCGGGATGCGCGACGAGGTATTGCGCCTGCGCGACACCGACGCCGGGCGCTTCGCGCTGCGCCTGTTCTCGGAGGAGCGCGAAGGCGCACCAGTCGCAGCGCAGTCGTACGAGCCAATCAGGGCCGACGAGGCGATTCCGCGGCCCTGATTGGAGGCCTCACAGGCTTTGCAGGAACGCTGCCAGATCGCTCATCTGGTCTGCACTCAGGCCGAGATTGAAGCGCAGATTGTAGAAATTCACCACCTCGAGCAACGTTGCCGCCGAGCCGTTGTGGAAATACGGTGCCCGTCCCGCCAGCCCGCGCAGGGTCGGTCCCTTCAGCTTGCCGATATCGGCGCATTTGCCCGAGATCAATGCGCGGCCCGGATCGGTGACGGTATAGGTCTTGCCGGCGTTCGGCCCCGAGACGCACGCCAGGGTGAACACCGGCAAATCGTCAATATTCAGGCCAGCGTTGTCGTTGTTGGCGCCGCCATTGGCGATTCCGATATTGATGGGGAGCTTCACCGAATGGTTGCCCATGTTCGGCGAGTCGTGGCAGGTTCCGCAAAATCCCGACACGGTCGACAGGCCAGGCAGGTCGTTGATGCCCGCCACGCCGGTGATCGTGATGGGTGTATTGTTGAACAGTGCCTCGCCGCGCGCGACCGCGCGACGCGAAGCATTCACTTCGCTGCGCCCGCCGATTCCATCCCAGGCTTCATACGAGACTGAAAATCTTCGACGTGAACGGCGTCCCTTGCGGATTGCCTCCCAGCGGGTCATTGATGCCGAGGAAAAAATTGGCAAGCAGATCCACCAGCCCCGAGGGTCCGCCCTTGGCTCCCGCCGCGGTCAGATCCCTCGCGTCATCGTCGAAGACCTGCGCGGTGAACAAACCGGACTCGAAGTCGACGATCTGCTGCTGTTGGGCGGGCGTCGGGGCGGCGCTGCCCTGCGCATGCGTGAGCGTGGCATCGATCGATTGCTGGAGCAGGCTGGGTTCACGCCCGTCCCACATGATGGTGTTGACGAATCCCAGGTTCGTCGACGGCAGCGGCCGGCGATAGACGGACACGGTGCCGGTCGTGGGTCCGTCGGCGCCGAAGTGGGTCAAACCCGTGACCGGATTGGTGTTGCATGCGTAGGGGTCGTTGACCGAAACGATCTGGTACTCCGCGGAGGCCGGCACCGGCAGTCCGACTCGGATCAGTCCCTTCCTAAGGAGCAGCCCGTAGGCGCTGCGCTTCGCATCCAGGCTTGAGACATCCGCGCTCGGGCACGTGGCACCGTCGACCAGCCGAAATATCGGATCGGTGCCGTAGCTGGCGTAGAACCGCCCGCGCACCGCCGCGGCGCTCACGCTCCAGGCGTCCTGCGGCTGGTGGCAGGTGAAGCACGTGCGTTCGTTAGTGCCCAGATTGGCGAAAAAGGCGTTTTGTGACGTCATGGTCGGACCGGCCAGGTGGGTCGTCGCGATCATTCCGGACCGATCGAAATCGAGGCCGAATTTCGAGATCATGGATGGCGTCGTCTGCTGACCGGTGTCGCGATCGACGAATTCGCGCATGCTCTGCGCGTGCTTGATGGCCCCGGGCTGCCAGGCATAGTTGGCCGGGTCGTGGAGACCTTGTGCAGAGACAAGGGGCGCACCCGCACAGACGACGCATGACAGAGCCGCAGTCATCGCCGAAGTCATCGGTGAGCGCGTGAGAAATCCGACGAGCGAACGCTTCGAGTTTCCGGAAAATGAAGACATGCGTTTCTCCTGAGGTTCGATTGAGCGGCTGGCCTGCTTGCGGTCCGGCGGAAACGTCGCGAGCGCCGCGCGCTGGCAATATTCGTGGCCATCGTGGCATCAGAGCCACGCACTGTCGCGGCAATACTCGGCAATGCACATCCCGATAATTCATGCGGCAGACCTCCGGTGTTCTCCGTACGCTGCAAGTCGTGCCATGAGGCCTGTCCGTCCCGCAGCGTGCGATGAATACTCGGCGCAGATACCGGCAAAGTCTTGAAGGATCCCTTAAAAATCCATTAAAGTCGGATCCCCTGCGGCTGCGGCCGTAGTCGCCGTCTGTGAAGTCGCGACCACCGACTTATCGAGCAAGCCTGGATCTTCGCGGCCGGATGAAGATAATTCGAGATGCAGACGCGTACAGCTAGCTCGATCGATCGTCAACGAGATGCGTGAGCCAAGGAGACTCGCGTGGAAGTCACACAGACTGAACGCTTGCGTCTACGCTGGCTCAACGCCGGCGACTGCGCGTTCATTCTCGAGCTAGTGAACGAGCCTGCATGGCTGCGATTCATCGGTGACAAGGGTGTGAGGACCCTCGAGGACGCGCAGCGCTATCTGAGCGAAGGGCCGATGGCGATGTATGCGAGGTTCGGGTTCGGGCTCTACATGGTGGAGTTGAAGGAGACCCGTGAACCCATCGGTATTTGCGGCCTCATCAGGCGCGAGTCGCTGCCCGACGTCGACCTTGGCTTCGCATTCCTTCCCCGGTTTTGGGGACGGCGCTATGCTTTCGAATCGGCGAGCGCGGTCATGTCCTATGGGAGAAGCGCGCTCGGGCTCTCCCGCATTGTCGCGATCGTTTCGCAAGACAACCATCGATCGGCCAGACTTCTCGAAAAATTGGGCTTCAGTCTCGACGGCATGGTCAGCCTTGCACCGGGCGGCGACGAGTTGAAGCTGTATGCGGCCGCAGCGCCGGAGATCTGAATGCTTCTCAACGGAAAATGTCATTGTGGCAACATCGCCTTCGAGCTCGAATGGGAAGGGGACCCGGAGAACATTCCCGCGCGCGCGTGCGGTTGTTCGTTTTGCGTCAAGCACGGCGGCGTCTGGACGTCCAATGCAAAGTCCAGGCTGGTGGTGACTATTCGCGATCGCTCGCTCGTGTCAAGGTACGAGTTCGGATCCCGAACGGCGACGTTCCACATCTGCTCGCGTTGTGGCGCCGTGCCGGTCGTTACCAGCGAAATCGCCGATCATCTCTATGCGGTCGTGAACGTCAACGTACTCGAGAATGTGGATCGATCATCGTTGCAGCGCGCCAGCGCCGATTTCGAAGGCGAGGACGTTGATTCCCGCCTTGCGCGCCGCGCGCGTAACTGGATCGCCGACGTGCGCATTGCCGAAGGTCGCACCTAGACGGCCGGGTGAACGCCATGGATGCATTCGTAATGAGCCGCCTCTCTCTGGAGTGCGCATGAGCCAGATCCGCGCCGAGCGCCTTAGCGACGAATGCTGCAGCTCAAATGACTCTGTCGCTCATTGCCTCCAGCGCCGTGCACGTCGACGACCCGACTCGTGTGTCTGCGCTTGCAGCCGGCTGACCAGGATCAGCTCTGGCTTGCGCTGGCGTGCGCCGGGTTCGGATTGCTCTTGATTCTGCTTGTCGTCAGCGCACTTCGCGAAGCGGTAGCCATGAAGCGGTGGCCCGTCGCAAAGGGTCGGATTGTTTCGTCCACGGTCGAGCAATACAAGGAGATCGCCGGTGCAGGCAATTTCGGATAGCACGCGCACGCGCATGACGCTGTACCGTCCCGCGATCGTCTACGAGTATGAAGCCGCGGGCCAGCACTTCAAGGGCAACCGGATTGCGCAGAGTCCCGGGATGAACAGGGGAATCCCCGATTTTGCCGAACAAACCGTGCAGCGGTATCCGCGCGGAAGTGCGGTCGATGTGTACTTCAATCCTGCCCGGCCCGGCGAAGCCGTTCTCGAGCCGCGCGTGCCCGCCGCCTGGATCGTCGTGCTGGTGATAGCCGTCGCGTTGCTGGTGCTCGCCGTATACGTCTACTACGGTGCATAGAGGTCCGAGACCGCACCTGGCTAGGGCATGATGTCCAGCCAATAGCGCTCCACGGCTGCGTCGTCGATACCGAACGGACGCTGACCGACTCGGGCCCCGACCGTCAGTACGGCAGGCGCTTTCGACATGCAGTCGCGCTCATCCAAATCGGGCACTCGAATCTGCAGCGGCAATTGCCGGAACCGATGAACGACCGCCTTCAGCGAACGCGTCGCCTGGGGTCCGCATACGAGGAGCAGCACGTCGCGGACATGCGTTGCGGTAATATGCTTCTCGACAAGGTTGAGGTCGTCGAAAGCGCGGTCCGCAACGACATACCGGTCGGCAAACACCGCAATGGTCACGTTATCAACGCGCGGTTCGGAGTTGGCCGGCGCTGCGCCAATGAGGCCGAAAGCCATGACGACGCCCGCGACTACGCCTAGCTTGAAACGATCGACGACGCTGGTTCGGTTCATATCGAGCTCCGTTGTGATGGACTGGCAAACACCGTGTGTGGCTCGCCCGCGTGAATTTGCGTCCCGATTCTTGAGCGGCGCGCCGTGCCGTTCAAGCGAGATTTTTCTCAGCTGCTGGCATGAGCTGAAGGAATGAACACGCAAAGAGCACCTCGCCTGTCGCTCGACCTGCTGCGGGCTTTTCGATCAGCCGCGCGCCACTTGAGCTTCACGCGCGCGGCGCGCGAGCAGTTCGTCACCCAATCTGCGATCAGTCGTGCGATTCGAACGCTCGAGGAGCAGCTGGGGCAACCGCTGTTCCACCGGGTCAATCGCGCGCTTGACGCTGACTCACGCCGGCGACGAGCTGTACCGGGCGAGCGACGAAGCGCTGGGTCTCATCGACGCGACGACCGAACGCCTGAGCGGCACCGTCGGAGCACTGGCGGTCACGACGACAACCGCGTCTCGCGTCTACATGGCTGGTTCCGAAGCTGCCGCAATTCTCCCGCTTGCATCCAGGAACCGACGTGCGGATTTTCGCGAGCAACGACATGGTCGACCTCGAGCGGGAGCACATCGACGTTGCGATTCGTTTCGTGCCGCCCGGCATGGACGCTCCGAACGCGCGATTGCCTGGTCGAGTACAAGACCTTTCCGGTCTGCCTTCCCGCGATGGCGCGCAGCCGCAAGCGACCATTGCGAACAGCCGCCGATCTCGCCGCGCACGTCTGCCTCGACTTCGAGACGATCGTGTATGGCCGCCCCTGGTACGACTGGGAGCACTGGTTCGAGGCGATGCATGTACGCCCGGTCGTTCCGGCCGGCACGATGCGCTTTTCGCACTACGACCAGGTCATCGGCGCCGCGAGCGACGGAAGCGGCGTCGCCATCGGCAAATGGCCGCATCTGGCGCGCCATCTGCGCCAGGGAACCCTGTCGGCCCCGCTAGGACCCGACGCCGTCGCGCATATCGGCGGCTTCTATCTCGTGGTCTCCAGGAGCGCCGTCGGGCGCGAAAGCGTCGACGCTTTCGTCGCGTGGCTGCGCGATGCAGGTCCGCTACGATGAAGCGCGAGCCCCGGCGCTGTTGCGTCCGACGCCCGCTGTCCAGGTCCGCGCGCCCGGCCGCCCGCAGATGAGCTGGCGCGCTGACCGCGAAGAAATACACGATGACGCAAACGCTCGACACGAGCATGCCGGCGGTGGCGCCGGCCCAGAATCCCGGCGCGCCCAATGGCGTGACGAGTCCGATCGCTGACAAATCGATCGCATCGGTCAAGCCGAGCACGTATCCGCCGGCGAGTCCGACTCCCCACAATCCGCCGACGTTGACCAGCATCGGCACGACGGCGCGCTTGTAGCCGCGCAGAGCGCTCACCGCGATCGCCTGCAGCGCGTCGAACACGTGGTACCCGGCGACCAGCATCAGCAACGTCGCGGCGACGACCTGCACGCTGGCGTCGATGGTGTAGAAACCGGCCACCGCTCGGGAGCCAAGCAGGAGCGCCGCGCCGCACAGCGCGGCGAACGCCAGCGCGAGCGCCATGCCCGTGACGCCCGTGGACCTGGCAAGCGACCATCGGCGCGCGCCGATCGCCTGGCCCACCAGGACGCCGACCGCGTTGCCCATCGCCAGCGGCAACATGTAAATCACGGCCGCGACGTTGGCGGCGATCTGGTGCGCGGCCGAGTTGACCGCTCCCAATCGCGCGATGAACAGCGCCATGAACGTGAAAGCGGTGACGTCCACGAGGAAGGTCATCCCGATCGGTACCCCAAGGGCGGACAATCGCCACTGGTCGTCCCGTCGTGGCCACGACCAGCGCGAGAAGACGCCGTGGCCGCGGTACGCGGGTGCCTGGGCGCACCATAGCCACGCAAGGATGCAGATGATCCAGTTCACCAGCGTGGTGGACAGCGCGCAGCCTGCCGCGCCCATGGGCGGCGCGCCCAGGTGCCCGAATATCAGGATCCAGTTCAGCGGCACCTTCAGCATCAAGCCCAGCAGGTTCAGCGCCATCATCACGCGCGGGAGCGATACCGCGGTGGTGTAGCTCGCGAACAGTCGAAAAGCCAGTGCGGCCGGGGCCCCCCAGGCGGCGATTGCCAGGTACGCGCGCGCCTTGTCCGCGACCACGGGCGGTGCCTCGCTCATCGCGAGCAACGGATCGGGATAGCGGAGCACCAGCACCGCCACGACGGTAAGCACGATTGCGAGCCACATCGCCTGGCGGACTTGTTCTCCGATCTCGTCGTGGCGGCCAGCGCCGTGCAGTTGCGCGACCGTGGGTGACACTGCCAGCAGCACGCCCATGAGTCCGACGAACACGCTCACGTAGATCGACGCGCCGATACCCACCGCAGCGAGGTCATCGGTGGCGAAGCGTCCGGCCATGATGGTGTCGATGACCGAATAGGCCATGACCGCCAGCTGCGCGATCAGTACGGGCCATGCGAGACGGTAGATTTCGTGGGCGAGCTTGCGAGACACGTGCGGTCCGAGCGTGGTGGATTCGAGCGAAACGGGAAAAACACGCGGTTCCGGACGCTAGACGCGTCGGGAACCGCGGGGCGTATTCTATCGCGGGACCGTGACAACGGTACTGTCGCGGCGCGCGGCCGCCGAATTGATTTCCGCGGGGCGCTCGGCTATATAAACAATTCCGGACCACAGGCATGCGGATGCTTCCACGCTTGGCGCTTTGCGCGCTGCTCCTACCCCTTGTCTTCGCGGCCCATGCGCAGGCGCACGCTGTCGCTCGCGGTCGCGCCGGACTCTGCGCGGTGGGAGCTGCAGGGCAAGGCCGAGCCGGCGGAGTACCTCGGGACGCAAGACGCCTGCTTCTCGATGGCGGCGCGGCGGTCGTGAAGGACTTCGAGATGCGCGACGGCGTCATCGACGTCGACGTCGCGACGCCCGCGAGCTCGCGGCTTCTTCGGCATCCAGTTCCGGGTCGAGGACGCGACCGGCAACGGCGAGTGGGTCTATCTGCGCCAGCACAAGTCCGGGCTGCCGACGCGCTGCAGTACACGCCGGTGCTCAACACCGGGCTCAACTGGCAGATCTACAACGGCCCCGGCTTCACCGCCGCGGTCGATATTCCGAGGGACGTCTGGTTCCACCTGCGCCTCGAGGTGATCGGGCGCGCAGGCGAAGCTCTACGTCAAGGACATGGACGAAGCCCGCGCTGGTGATGGACGACCTCAAGAGCGGCGTCCAGAAAGGCCAGGTCGCCCTCGCGGTCGCTGACCGGCGCGACCTACTTCTCGAATTTCGAGGTGCGCACGACGCCCGACGCGCCGTGGCAGCGGCATCCTGCCGCCGATGCCGGCGGGCACGCTGGTCAAGTGGAGCCTGTCACCATCCTACGACGCGCTGGCGCGCAACCTCGAGCGCCCGCTGACTGCAGCCGAGCGTCGCGGCGATCGCGTGGCAGGACGTCGAGGCCGAACCGCCCGGCTTCGTGGTCATCAATCGCTATCGCGAGAGTCCGCATCCGAGGGTCTCGTTCGCGAACGATTTCTCGAAGCGGCTGGATCCGCAGCCGGGCATGAAGGTCGTGTATGCGCGGACGACGATCGACTCCGCCCGCGACCAGGTGAAGAAGCTCTACATCGGCTACAGCGACGACGTGAGCGTCTTCCTGAACGGGAAGATCCTGTTCCGCGGCCGCAGCGCGCAGAACTTTCGAGACCCCGGATTCCTCGGCATCGTGAACGCCGAGAACGACGCCGTCTACCTTCCCTTGAAGAAGGGGCGCAACGAACTGATGCTCGCGGTCAGCGAGCTCGGCGGCGGATGGGGGTTCATCGTGCCGAATCCGGAAAACCGATTGCGGGCAAAGAGCACGCGATCGTCGAATAACCGTACGCTGGATTACCCGGCGTCCTACAACCGAAAGCTACTCCATCCGATGGGTGTCGATGCAGCGCAGGGGTAATGTAACTACCGGGAGCATTTGAATTCACGGAGATCGCTACATGAAACCTACGCTGAACATGAAGAACGCGGTTCGGTGCGCAACGGCTCTTTCGCTTGCGCTTGGCCTTGCCACCGCCTATGCGGCGGATGGCGACAAGACGACGACATCCCAACCGATGACCGGCAAGCAGAAGGCCACCACGATCGGTGCCGCGAGCGGCGCGGTCGCGGGTGCGGTCGTGGGCGGTCCTGTCGGTGCGGTGGTGGGCGCGGGTGTCGGCGGCTATGTCGGCCACGAAGGCACGGATGCGAACGGTCACGTGACCAACACGTCGACGTCGCCGCGCGGCGGAGATAACACCGTACGCAAGGCGCAGGCGGCCCTGAATGACCAGGGCTTCAATGCCGGCGCGGTCGACGGTCGCTATGGCCCGAGCACGGAAAGCGCGATTCGCAACTTCCAGGCCAAGAACGGACTCGCCGAAACCGGTACGCTCGACAGCCCGACGCTGAAGGCGCTGGGCGTGGGAAGCTAACGCATCAGTATCGAGCAGCAACCAACGGCCGCCTTCGGGCGGCCGTTTTCATTAGCGCACGAATAACGCGTCACTGTGCGCGGCGAGGAGTAGCTCACGATCCGGGCGCGACGCGCCGTCGGTCGGGTATATTGACGCGGGAACGACCTTTCGGGACGACCTATGCTCTGGGGTTTGGACGAAGTCGCGCTGTTTTTGCTCAACGTCGTCTTGTACCTCGTGGTGATCGAGGTCGGCTGGCGCTTGGGATTCCGGCATCGCCGCGCGGACGACGAAGTCACGAAATCGCACATCACGGCGCTGCAGTCGGCGCTGCTGGGCCTGCTGGCGCTCCTGCTGGGCTTCACTTTCGCGATGGCGGTTTCGCGTTTCGACACGCGAAAATCGCTCGTGCTCGAGGAGTCGAACGCGATCGGGAAGGCTTATTGGCGCTCGCAACTGGTGCCCGAGGCGCACCGGACGGAGTTCGCCCGGCAGCTCAAGCAGTACCTCGGGGCACGCCTCGATTTTCATCTTGCCGGTAACGACCAGGCCAGGCTCGACGCGGCCAACGCGGCCAGCTTGCGGCTCGAGCAAGAGATCTGGAAGTCGGCCGCCAAAGCGCAGGTGGACGATCAAGGGTCGACCACCACGCTTTTCATCCAGGCAATAACCGACATGTTCGAGGTTAACGAGAAGCGCCGGGTTGCGCAGGAAAACCACGTGCCCGACCCGGTGCTTTATCTCTTGCTCGGCGTATCGCTCGGCGCGATGGGATTCATCGCCTATGGGGCCGGCCTGAGCGGCCGCCGGCGCTTCGTGTCGACGGGTATTTTCGCCGCGCTGATCGCGCTGGTCCTCACCTTTATCGTCGACATCGATCGGCCGCACAGCGGGCTCATCGTCGTCAGCCAGGAAAGCATGGTGCGGCTGAAGGCGCTCCTGGACCAGGGATCGCCGTAGCGCTTTGCCGCCATCCGGGGCAGCCGAACGACGACCCTCTGGTTGATGCGCTGGAACTGCCGTATGCTTTCGCTAACTTTCTGGGAGGGTCCGATGAAACGAACAGTCGTGTGGATTGCGCTGCTGGGAGCGGCTTGTGCCGCGTCGACCGCGCTGGCGCGTACCGAAACCTGCAAGGCGACCAGCGATAAGGAGATCGCGGCGCTGTTCGACCGCTGGAACCAGTCGCTGCAGACGGGCGACCCGCACAAGGTCGTCGCCAACTATGCCGATAAATCGGTGCTGCTTCCGACGGTGTCGAACACGCCGCGCCTGACACCGGCTCAGAAGGAAGACTATTTTCACCATTTCCTCGAGGACAAGCCGTCGGGCGTGATCGACTCGCGGGTGATCGAGATCGATTGCAACACCGCGATCGATTCGGGCCTCTACACGTTCACCTTCGCCAAGACCGGCGCGGTGGTCAAGGCACGGTACACGTATACGTACAGATGGAACGGGAACAAGTGGCTCATCACCAGCCACCACTCGTCGGCCATGCCCGAAAAGAATTGAGCCAACGGACGGGCAGGGCGCTCTGCGCCTGCCTGGCGCTGGCTGCGGCATCGGTGTGCGCGCAGGTCGTCGAACGGGCTGTCGACATCCCGACGCGGCCCGGCGTCACGCAGCGCGTCCTGGTGATCGATGCGCCCGACGCAACGGCTGCCGTGTTGTTGTTCCCCGGCGGGGACGGCGGCTTGCGGCTCACCGCCGACGGCGCGTTGCAGTGGGGATCGGGCAATTTCCTGGTGCGAACGCGGCAATCGTTCGCGGCGCAAGGTCTCAAGGTGATCGTGGTCGACGCGCCGTCGGATCGGCAGAAGCCGCCCTACCTCGGGGGCTTCAGGCAGACGCGCGATCACGCGGCCGACATTCGTGCGCTCATCGCGTGGGTGCGTTCGCAGTACAACTTGCCGGTGTGGCTGGTGGGCACCAGTCGAGGAACGCAATCGGTCGCTTTCCTGGCGACCGAGCTGTCGGGCGCCGACGCCCCCGACGGAATCGTGCTCACCTCGACCATCGTCAGCGACCCCAAAGGGCGCCCGGTGCCGGCGATGCCGCTGTCGCGCATCCGCGTTCCGGTGCTGGTCGTGCACCACGAGAAGGACGGCTGTGCGCTTTGCTCGTACTCGCTCGTGCGGAAGATGATGGAGCAATACACCGCGTCGCCGCGCACCGAGCTGATCGCGATGACCGGAGGGCGCTCCATGGGCGACCCGTGCGAAGCCTACGCCTATCATGGATACGACGGCATCGAGGCCGACGTCGTCAGCCGCATTGCATCGTGGATCGGACGAAAATGAGCACGACCACGGGCGCATGAAAGGAAAGAAAGCCACGCCCAGCCCGGTGGCTGCGATCGTGTGCGGCGCGCTCATCGCAGGCGTGCTCGACCTCCTGTTCGCGTTCTGGTTTTTTGGCGCGCGCGGACGCACACCGATGTGGATACTGCAATCGATCGGCGCGGGTTGGCTCGGACAGCGGGCATTCGACGGCGGCTCGCTCACGGCGGCGGTGGGAGCGTTGTCGCACTTCGCGATCATGCTGGTCGCCGCCACCATCTTCTACATGGCTTGCAGCCGGCTGCGGCTGGTGGCCAATCACGCCATCCTCGCCGGTCTGGCCTTCGGTGCCGCGATGTACGTCGTGATGAATTTCGTCGTACTTCCGCTATCGGCGTTTCCGTTCCGGCCGTCGTATCCGTGGCGCTCGGTGCTGACGCTGCTCGCGGTTCACATGCTGCTGGTCGGCGTGCCGATCGCGCTGGCGGCACGCTACCTGGCCAGGCGAAGCTGGCGCTGATCGGGCTGCGCCGAACCGGCTGACGCAGCTTTCCGGAGGATATGTGGCGCTGGCATGGGCGAGGACGCGCGCGAGCGCAGGCATGGTCAGGATCGAGGTCGATCCTCGCGCCGGCAGCGTCCGGCTGGGCGGGCGCGTCATGCGCACGGGCGCGATCGACTGGGATGTGCCCATCCGCGGAAGCGTCATCGGCGTGCTGCTCAACACGCGCAGCGCGCTGGCGGAGCTGGGCGACGCGGTGCATGCGCCGCCTTACATGGCCCCTCCCGTGGCGCCGGTGCTCTACATCAAGCCGGCCAACACGTGGACCGCTTGCAACGCGCCGGTGCTCGTTCCCGCCGACGTGGAGACGATGATGGTGGCAGCATCGCTGGGCATCGTCATCGGCTCCACCGCGTCGCGCGTCCCGGCAGCGGACGCTTCGGCGATCATCGCCGGCTACACCATCGTCAACGATTTCCACGAAGCGCACGAGGACATTTTGGTGCCGCCAATCCGCCAGCGTTGCCGCGACGCTTCGTGCGCGATCGGGCCGTGGACCATCGCTCGCGACGACGTCGCGTTACCGGACGCGCTCGACGTGCGCGTCTTCGTCAATGGCAAGCTGGGCGCGTCGTATTCCACGTCGGAATGCGCCCGCTCCGTTGCCGGGCTCCTCGCCGATGTCACCGCATTCATGACGCTGGCCGCCGGTGACGTGTTGCTGCTGGGCTGCGGCGCGCCGTCGCCGAAGGCCGCGGCCGGCGATCGGGTGCGCACGGAAATCGACGGCGTGGGCTCGCTGGAAAATCTGCTCGTCGCCGAGGGTCGGCCGTGAAGCGCGGGCGAGTGGCGTGGCGTGGCGCGATCCACGACGTCGTCGACGCCGGGGCAGGGGGCGGCTCGCCCGGCGACGCGCACATCAGGCTCGCCAACCATCAACTCGTCGACCCGCGCGAGGTCGTGTGGCTGCCGCCGCTGCCGCCGACCGAGCGGCCACGCACCATTTTCGCGGTCGAAGGCAACTATGCCGATCACGCCAGGGATCTCGAGTTCAAGGCCCCGGAACAGCCGGTGATTTTCCTGAAGGGGATCAATTCGCTGATCGGGCATCGCGGAATCACGCCGCGGCCGGCGGACGCGACGTACATGCACTACGGGTGCGGGCTGGGGGTGGTCATCGGCAGGAGCGCGCGTCGCGTCACCCGCGCCGACGCCTACGAATACATCGAGGGCTACACCGTGGCCAACGACTACACCGTCCGAGACTACCTGGAGAATTACTACCGTCCCAATTTTCGCGTGAAAAGCCGCGACGCGTGCACGCCGATCGGTCCCTGGCTGGTCGACGCGGCCGACGTGCGCAATCCGATGAACCTCCGCCTGACCACGACGGTCAACGGGACGGTGACCGCAGCGCGGCAGCACCGGGGACATGGTATTCGACATCGCGTTCCTGATCGCCTATCTTTCCGCGTTCATGACGCTCTCGCCCGGCGACATCATCCTGACCGGGACCCCCGACGGGCTTTCCGGCGTGCATGCGGGTGACGAGGTGATCACCGAAGTCGGCGGCATCGGCCGGCTGATGAGCACCGTGGTGGAGGACGCGGCGGGCGACGGCGCTGCGGCGTCGCGGACGACGAGCGGATAACATTGCGCATGGCGACAGGAAAGAACAAGGCGACGACGGCGGCGGAAAGGGCGGCGAACGTGACGCCGCTCACGCAGCGCATTTCGTCGCGACGGCGCGAGCGTGTGGCGCGATTTTCGCCGGAGGAGTGGCGCGCCCGCGTGGAGCTCGCCGCGTGCTACCGCATTTTCGCGCGACTCGGCTGGGTCGAGCTCATCTACAACCACATCACGCTGCGACTCCCGGGGCCGGAGAAGCATTTCCTGATCAATCCCTTCGGTCTGCTCTACACCGAGGTGCGCGCTTCGAACCTGGTCAAGATCGATCTCGCGGGCAACATCATCGGCAATTCGGCGTGGCCGGTGAATCCCGCCGGCTTCACCATCCATGCCGCCATCCACGACGCGATCCCCGGCGCGCATTGCGTCATGCACACGCATACCACCGCGGGCATGGCGGTGGCGTGCTCGCAGTCCGGCCTGTCGATGAGCAATTTCTACTCGGCGCAGCTGCACGGCAAGCTCGCGTACCATGATTTCGAAGGCATCACGCTTCACGCCGACGAGGGCCCGCGCCTGGTCCGTGCCATCGGCGACAAGCCGGCGGTGATCCTGCGCAACCACGGCCTGCTCGCCTGGGGCGACACCGTGGCGCGCAGCTTCGCGCTGCTGTGGCTGCTCAACCGCGCGTGCGAGATCCAGCTCGCATCGACGTCGATGGGGCCGGTGATCGAGGTGCCGGTGGACATCCAGCGCAAATGCACGCGCGACTCGCTGCAGTTCAGCGCCGCGTTCGGCGCCGGCAGCGATGTGTTCGAGGCGCTCACCCGCGACATCGAGCGGATCGATCCCTCGTACAAGACCTAGCGACGATGAAAATCTGCATCGTCGGCGCCGGGCGCCATCGGCGGACTCATCGGCACGCGGCTCGCCGCCGCCGGATGCGACGTCTCGGTGATCGCCCGCGGCGCAACCGCCGAAGCGCTGCGTCGCGCATGGCTGGCGCCTGGAAACCGCCGGCAAGCTCGATGACGCGCGCCGGCGCACGTCGCCAGCCGCGCTGCGGAACTGGGCGCGCAGGATCTGGTGATCGTCGCGGTCAAGGGTCCGTCGCTGGCCAGCGTCGCGGCGGCATCGGCCCGCTGCTCGCTTCCGCAGACCGTGGTGCTGACGGCGATGAACGGCGTGCCGTGGTGGTTCTTTCGATGGATTCGGCGGCGACGCTCGCAGGCATGCGCCTCGAATCGGTCGATCCCGGACGGGCGCATCGACGCCGCGATTCCGGCGCGCCACGTCGTCGGTTGCGTGGTGCATGCGGCGTGCACTGCGACCGAGCCCGGACTCACGCGCAATGCCGTCGGCAAGCGCCTGATCATCGGCGAGCCGCGCGGCGGCGAATCGGAGCGCGTGCGCACGCTGGTCGGCGCTGCTCGGCGCCGCCGGCTTCGACGTCGAGGTCGTCGCCGTGCATCCAGCGCGACATCTGGTACAAGCTGTGGGGCAACATGACCATGAACCCGGTGTCGGCGCTGACCGGCGCGACCGTCGACCGCGTGCTCGACGACCCGCTGGTCAATACGTATTGCGAAGCGGTGATGGGCGAGGCGCGGGACATCGGCGCATCGCATCGGCTGTCGCGATCGAGCAGAGCGGCGGAGCAGCGCCACGTGCTCACGCGCAAGCTCGGCGCCATCAAGACGTCGATGCTGCAGGACGTCGAGGCAGGGCGTGCCGGTCGAGATCGACGCGCTGCTGGCCGCGCCGCGCGAGATCGGACACGCGCTGTCGATGCCCACGCCGTGCATCGACTCGCTGCTCGGCCTTGCGCGGCTGCAGGCGCGAACGCTCGGGCTGTATCCAGGCTAGCGTCACGGGTTGTTCAACGGCCGGTCGGGCGCCGGCGTAGAATTTGCCGATACCGCCGGCGGTGCGGCGGCGTGCGCCGCATAGCGAGACGAAAAAGAGGAGCGCAATGAACGACAAGAAGTTCGCGTCGCAGGCCGACCTCGAAGAAAAGAAGGTCAGCTTCGACAAGCTGTCCGAGCACGCCTACGCCTACACGGCCGAGGGCGATCCCAACACCGGCATCGTCATCGGCGACGACGCGGTGATGGTGATCGACACGCAGGCGACGCCGGTGATGGCGCAGGACGTGATCCGGCGCATCCGCGAGGTGACCGACAAGCCGATCCGCTACGTCGTGCTGTCGCACTACCACGCGGTGCGCGTGCTCGGTGCGTCGGGCTACAAGGCCGAGCACATCATCGCCAGCCGCGACACCTACGACCTGATCGTCGAGCGCGGCGAGGCCGACATGAAAAGCGAGATCGAGCGCTTTCCGCGGCTGTTTCGCGCGGTCGAATCGGTGCCCGGGCTGACCTGGCCGACGCTCGTGTTCGAAAAGCGCATGACGCTGTGGCTCGGCAAGCTGCAGGTCGAGATCATGCAGCTCGGGCGCGGCCACACCAAGGGCGACACCGTCGTCTGGCTGCCGCAGGAGAAGATCCTGTTCTCGGGCGACCTGGTCGAATACGGCGCCACGCCGTACACCGGCGACGCCTATCTGACCGACTGGCCGGCGACGCTCGACGCGGTCGCGGCGTTGGAGCCGCGCAAAGCTGGTGCCCGGGCGCGGCGCCGTCGCTGCAGAACGCCGCCGCAGTCAAGGCCGGCCTCGACGGCACGCGCGCGTTCGTCACGCGAGATGTTCGAGCGCGGTGCAAGCGAGGCGCCGCGGCGGGCAAGGACCTGCGCACCGTCTACAGGAGACCTACGCGACGCCTCAAGCCCGAAGTTCGGCGACTGGGTGATCTTCGATCATTGCCTGCCGTTCGACGTGACGCGCGCGTACGACGAAGCGACGCAGTATCGCGATCCGCGCATCTGGACCGCGCAGCGCGACAAGGAGATGTGGGAGTCGCTCGGAGGGCTGAGCCGCGTCCGTAGACGACGTACACGCCGTCCGGTCTATCGCCTACGTCACGGCCGCGCCGAGCTCGCGCGGCGGCGCCGCGGCACTGGCCGGTGATCGTCGCCGGCGCCGGGCCGGTCGGGCCTGACGCGCGGCGATCGACCTCGCGCAGCGCGGCATCGACGTGCTGCTGCTCGACGACGACGACACCGTCAGCGTCGGGTTCGCGCGCGATCTGCTGGTCGAAGCGCACGCTGGAGATCCTCGATCGTCTCGGCTGCGGCGAACGCGATCGCGCAAAAGGGCGTGCGCTGGAATGTCGGGCGCGTGTTTTTCCGGCGACGAGCGAGGTCTATCACTTCGACCTGCTGCCCGAGCCCGGACACCGCCGGCCGGCGTTCGTCAACCTGCAGCAGTACTGGGTCGAGCAGATCCTGGTCGAGCGCCTCGCCGAGCTGCCGCAGGCGGAGCTGCGCTGGTCGAACAAGGTCGTCGGCGTCGTCGCAGCAGCCGACCGCGTCGCGCGTTCGCGTCGAGACGCCCGATGGCGAGTACACGTCCACGCCGACTGGCTGATCGCCGCCGACGGCGCGCGCAGCCCGATCCGCGGCATGCTGGGCCTCGACAGCGAAGGCCAGGTGTTCCGCGATCGCTTCCTGATCGCCGACATCCGCATGCAGCTCGGCATTTCCCGGCGGAGCGCTGGTTCTGGTTCGATCCGCCGTTTCACCGCAACCAGTCGGCGCTGCTGCATCGGCAGGCCGACGACGTCTGGCGCGTCGACTTCCAGCTCGGATGGGACGCCGACCCCGACGAGGAAAAAAAGCCCGAGAACATCCTGCCGCGCCTGCGGCGATGCTCGGGGACGAGGCGCGCGTTCGACATCGAATGGGCGAGCGTCTACACGTTCCAGTGCCGGCGCATGCGCTCGTTCCGCCACGGCCGCGTGCTGTTCGTCGGCGACGCCGCGCACCTGGTGTCGCCGTTCGGCGCGCGCGGCGCCAACAGCGGCATCCAGGACGTCGACAATCTGGTGTGGAAGCTCGAGCTCGTGCTCGCGGGCAGTCGCGCCGCGACGCTGCTCGACAGCTATGACGCCGAGCGCGCGCTCGCCGCCGACGAGAACATCCGCGTCACTCGACGCGCAGCACCGACTTCATCACGCCGAAAAGCGCCGCCAGCCGGGCGTTTCGCGACGCGGTGCTGGTCGCTCGCCAAGCGCCATCCCTTCGCGCGCGCGCTGGTCAACAGCGGCCGGCTGTCGCGTGCCCGCGGTGCTCGGCGGATCGCCGCTCAACTACGGCCGACGACGAGCGCGCATGCCTTCGGCTGCGGCGATGGCGCCGGGAACCGTGCGCGGTCGACGCGCCGGTCGCGCGGCCGAGCGGCGACTGGCTGCTCGCTTCATCTGGACGAGGGCTTCGCGCTGCTTGCGTTCGGACGCGCCGATGCCGGCAGGATGCGATCGCAGCGCTGGCCGGCGACGCCATCGGCGTGCAGCGTGTCGTGCAGGTCGTTGCCGGCGAAGCGCCGCGACGCCGGCGGGCCGCCACGATCGACGATCAGCGACGGCCTGCTCGCGCAGCGCTATGACGCGCGGCCCGGGACCTGCTATCTGTTCCGTCCGGACCAGCACGTCTGCGCGCGCTGGCGCGCTTCGATCTCGAGCGCGTGCGCGCTGCGATCGCGCGCGCCAGCGGCGTGCGAGGCGCGGGCCCTGCAACAGGAAGCGCGTACTGCCAATGGCGCCGCAGCCGGTTGAAGCGCGATCGCGCGTCCTGCCTTGACGTCGACCACGCCATGCTCAATCCGCAGCCCAATCTCGCGGCGCCCGACGACTTCTACGCAGGAGCTCGTCGATGCGCATCGCGAGCTGACCGACGGCGCAAAGTGCGCTGTTCAACGCCAAGCTGATCCTGCTGCTCGCCAACCACATCGGCGACGCGCGCGGTGCTGCGCGAGGCGCTGGCTGCGGCACGCGAGGACATCGAGCCGGCGTCCGCAAGCGCGGCGCCGGGTGGCGTTGCATCCGCGCCGGAGAGCCCGACATGAGCGACCGCGACGCTACCGAGACGCTGATCGCAGGAGCGCACGCCGATGAGCGTTCGCACCAGCCCGCGTGGCGCCGCCGCGCCGCCCGACTCGGCCACTGCGGCGGACACCGCGCCGCTCGAATACCAGTCGGGATTCGGCAACGAGTTCGCCACCGAGGCGCTCGCCGGAGCGCTTGCCCGTCGGACAGAATTCGCCGCAGCGCGTCGCGCATACGGCCTCTACGCCGAGCAGCTGTCGGGCACGGCGTTCACCGCGCCACGCGCCGCAACCGTCGCTCGTGGCTGTACCGCATTCGCCCTGCCGCCGTGCACGAGCCGTTTCGCCGGCTCGATCCGACGGCGCATCGTCAGCCGCTTCGACGAGGTGCCGACGCCGCCCAACCAGCTGCGCTGGGACCCGCTGCCGATGCCGCGATGCGCGCCACCGACTTCATCGACGGGCTGGTGACGATGGCCGGCAACGGCGATCCCGCGGCGCATGAGCGGTTGCGCGATCCACGTGTATGCCTGCGAACCGCTCGATGACGGACCGCTTCTTCTACGATGCCGACGGCGAGCTGCTGATCGTTCCGCAGCAGGGAAGGCTGCGCTTCGCACCGAGCTCGGCCGCATCGACGTCGAGCCGCAGGAGATCGCCGTCATCCCGCGCGGGCTGCGCTTTCGCGTCGAGCTGCTCGACGCGGCGGCGCGCGGCTACGTCTGCGAGAACTACGGGCGCGCACGCTGCGGCTGCCCGATCTGGGGCCGATCGGCTCCAACGGACTCGCCAATCCGCGCGACTTCCTGACGCCGCGCGCGTGGTACGAGGACCGCGAGGGCGACTTCGAGCTCGTCGCCAAGTTCATGGGCACGCTGTGGGCCGCCGCCGATCGATCATTCGCCGCTCGACGTCGTCGCATGGCACGGCAACTACGCGCCGTACAAGTACGACCTGCGTCGCTTCAACGCGATCGGATCGATCAGCTTCGACCATCCCGATCCGTCGATCTTCCTGGTGCTGCAGTCGCCGAGCGACACGCCCGGCGTCGATGACCTCGACTTCGTCATCTTCCCGCCGCGCATCCTGGCGATGGAGCACACGTTTCGCCCGCCGTGGTTCCATCGCAACGTCGCCAGCGAGTTCATGGGACTGATGCACGGCGTCTACGATGCCAAGGCCGAAGGCTTCCTGCCGGGCGGCGCGAGCCTGCACAACTGCATGAGCGGTCACGGCCCGGACGCGGAGACCTTCGCCAAGGCGAGCGCCGCCGACCTGTCGCAGCCCACGCGCATCACCGACACCATGGCGTTCATGTTCGAGACGCGCACCGTGATCCGTCCGACGCGCTTCGCGCTCGAATCGGCGCAGCTGCAGCACGAGTACTACCGCTGCTGGCAGCGACCTTGCCGAAGCATTTCGATCCCGACCCGACGCTGAACCATGAGAGCACCATGACGACTTCGTACGAGAACATCCTCGTCGAGACGCGCGAGCGCGTCGGCGTCGATCCGGCTCAACCGGCCGCAGCGCATGAACGCGCTCAACGACGCGCTGGCCATCGAGCTCGGCGCACGCGCTCGCCGCCTTCGACGCCGATGCGGCCATCAGCGTCATCGTCATCACCGGCAACGACAAGGCCTTCGCCGCGGGCGCCGACATCGGCGCGATGGCGCGAGTGGGACTACCAGAAGGTCTACGCCGACAACTACATCATGAGCTGGGAGTCGGTGCGCGACACGCGCAAGCCGGTGATCGCCGCGGTGGCCGGCTACGCGCTCGGCGGCGGCTGCGAGCTGGCGATGATGTGCGACCTGATCATCGCCGCCGACACCGCGAAGTTCGGCCAGCCCGAGATCACCATCGGCACGATGCCCGGCATGGGCGGCACGCAACGCCTGCCGCGCGCCGTCGGCAAGGCGAAGGCGATGGACTGGTGCCTGACCGGCCGCATGATCGACGCGGCGGAAGCCGAGCGCTCGGGTCTGGTCGCGCGCGTCGTCCCGGCGGACAAGCTGTTCGACGAGGCGCTGGCGATCGCGACCAAGATCGCGGCTACTCGCTGCCGGTCGTGCTGAAGATCAAGGAAGCGATCAATCGCGCCTACGAATCATCGCTCGCCGACGGGCTGCTGTTCGAACGTCGCGAATTCCATTCGACCTTCGCGCTCGACGACCAGAAGGAGGGGATGCGCGCGTTCGTCGAAAAGCGCAAGCCCGACTTCAAGAACAAATAAAGTCCCCGCTCTTCGCGGGGAGGCGATGCGGTTACTTCACGGTGTCGGCGCCGGCTTTAGACACGATCGCGTCCTGCGCGCCGGTTCCTCCACTGGTCCCGATGGCGCCGATGATCTTGCCGCTTCGATCAGTGGCAAGCCGCCATCGGCGCCGATCATCCCGTCGAGCGTCGCGACATAGGGATGGCCCGATTCCATGGCATCGAAGAACGCCTTGGTTGGGCGGCGAAAGATGGCCGCTGAATTCGCCTTGTGCTCGGCAATCTTGCCGGAGGAGTACGAGGTACCGTCCAACTTGACGAAGTACACGAGATCGCCCGCGGGCCCGACGACCGCAATCGCCATTTTCCAGTTGCGTTTTTTTCGCCTCGGCGGCGGCCGCTTCGATGACCGACTTGGCGCGGTCCATGGTGCATCGGGGTGCCGTAGCGGAATGTCGAACGGGCATGTTCTCCGGAACGGGAGCGGGGGCCGGGGCGGGAGCCTGGGCCTGCGCCGGCAGTGTCAACATCAATCCGATGCAGATGATGTACGACTGCAGATCGACAGCTTGTCCATGGGATGGTTTCCTCCTTTGGGTTGGCTGCGTCTCTTGCGCAGTCGGGGCAATGATAGCCGAGGCTTTGGGACCAGACGACGTCCGGGCCGACGTTGCTTGAACAGGGTTGGACGCCGACGCTATTCCGGTCGATGCATCCAGCGACGCGGCGCGTCGCAGCAAGGACGCCGAGCGCTACAGCAACGGGCCGAGCAGCCGCGCCAGGTTCTCGGAAACCTTGCGGTGCAGCGGCCGCTTGATCCACGTGCGCGAGCTCCAGGAACTCCCCGTCCCGCATGTAGCGTGCCTGCTCGACCGCGAGCCGCGCGCAGACGCCGCGATCGTAGAGCAGAACGACGATCTCGGCGTTGAGCGCGAAGGAGCGGATGTCGAGGTTCGACGATCCGATCCACGCGATCTCGTCGTCGATGGAGACGTGCTTGGCGTGCAGGAAGCTCTTGCCGTAGCAGCAGATGCGGATGCCGTAGCCCATCAGGTCCTCGTAGTACGAGCGCTGCGCCAGGCAGACCAGGATCTGGTCCATCTGCTGCGGGACGACCAGGATCACCTCGACGCCGCGCAGCACGGCGGTCTGCAGCGCCTGCAGGAGCGCGTCGTCGGGGATGAGATAGGGCATGGTGATGACGATGCGCCGGTTGGCGGCGTGCACCAGCGACACGATCAGGCGCTGGTTGTTCTCGCGCGGATACCCGGGGCCGCTGGGCAGCGCCTGCGCGGCGATGTGGCCCTCGATCCTGGGGTCGGGAAAGTAGCGCGCGTCGCCGAGAAACTCGCCGGTCTCCAGGTACCAGTCCTCGGCGAACACCGCCTGCAGCTGCAGCGCGATGGGTCCGATCAGGCGAACGTTGAGCTCCTCGTAGTCGAGTCCGGGCTTGAAGGTCGAATCGATCAGGTTCTGCGAGCCCGTGTACGCGATGTCGCCGTCGATCACCGCGATCTTGCGATGGTTGCGCAGATCGATGCGCCCGGTCTTGCGCCGAAAGAACCCGACGCGCAACGTCTCGTCGGCGAGGATGCCGCGCTCGAGCAGCCGCGGAATCAGGCGCGAGAACGCCGGGCGCGACCCCAGCGAATCGGCCAGAACGCGACAGACCACGCCGCGGTCGACCGCGCGCGCCAGCGCGTCGACCACGCGGCCCGAGGTCGCGTCGTCGCCGAAGATGTAATAGAGCAGGTGGACGTGATCGGTGGCGACGTCGATGTCGGCGACCAGGCGATCGATCGTTCCATCGTAGTCGGCCAGGATAACGGCATCGTTGCCGCCGAGGATCGGCAGCCGCCCCAGGTTCTCGGCGAGGCGAACGCAATGCTCCATGTCGGCGCCGACATCGGGATGGAAAATGTTGGGATCGGCGATGAGCCGCTTGTACGTCGGCTGCGCCAGCTTGCGGAATTCGACGCTGCGCTCGACGCGCCACTCGGGCAGCGACGGCCTGCCGATGAGCAGATAGAGCAGGATGCCCGCGACCGGCTCGAAAAAGATCAGCAGCAGCCAGCCCTTGGCCGCTTCGGGCGAGCGGCGGAACGGAACGATGACCACCATCGCCAGTCTCGCGGCCCATTCGGCGGCGATGAAGACGTTCAACCAGAAGCCGGAGTCCTGCAGGATGAGTGGCACGGTGCACCGACGTTGCGAAGACGCGCCATTCTACGGTACGCGGCCATTGCAGTCGGGCGCGGCGACAACAACGCGCGCTCGCAGCGCCTCGCCGCGTCGGGCGCCGCGCCGATTTCCGATATCATTGCGGCGGCCTATCCTGGCCATAAGCCGCCGATGACCGAGTCCTCGCACATTTCCGCAACCCGCCTGCTGGAACGCTGCGACGCGCTGGCGCGCTGCTCCGAGCAGGTCGACGGACTCACGCGCGTCTACCTGTCGACGCAGCAGCGCGCCGCCACCGAGCTGGTGCTGGGCTGGATGCGCGACGCCGGCATGCAGGCGCGCGTCGATGCCATCGGCAACGTCGTCGGTCGCTACGACGGCGAGCGTCCCGGGCTGCCGTGCCTGATGCTCGGATCGCACCTGGACACCGTTCGCGACGCCGGCAAGTACGACGGAATGCTCGGCGTCATCACCGGCATCGAATGCGTTGGCTCGCTGCACGCGCGCGGCAAGCGATTGCCTTTCGCCGTCGAGGTGCGTGGGTTTCGCCGACGAGGAGGGCGTACGCTTCAACGCGACGCTGCTCGGCAGCCGCGCCGTCGCCGGGACCTTCGCCGCCGAGACGCTCGATCGCGCCGACGCGCAGGGCACCACGATGCGCGAGGCGATGCGCGGCTTCGGCCTCGATCCGGATCGCGTCGGCGACGCGGCGCGACGACGCGACGAGATCCTGGCATACGCCGAGCTGCACATCGAGCAGGGTCCGGTGCTGGAAGCCGAGGGACTGGCGGTGGGCGTGGTCACCGCGATCAACGGCGGCAATCGCTTCATGGTCGAGGTCACGGGCATGGCGGGGCACGCCGGCACGGTGCCGATGCCGATGCGCCGCGACGCGCTCGCCGCCGCGTCGGAATGCGTGCTGGCGATCGAGCGCATCGCCGGCGCCGAGCCCGAGCTGGTCGCGACGGTCGGCAAGATCGAGGCGCTGCCCGGCGCGATCAACGTGATTCCGGGCCGCGTGCGCTTTTCGATCGACGTGCGCGCGCCGGTCGACGCGCAGCGCGAGCGCGCGATCGCGGCGATACGCGAAGCTGTCGCGGCGATCGCGGCGCGGCGCGGCGTCGGCATCGACTTCCCGCCGGTGTGGGTCGCGAGTACGACCCCGTGCGCGCCTTGGCTGCAGGAGCAATTCGCCGAGGCGATCGCCGCCGAGGGCTTGCCGGTGCGCCGACTGCCTTCCGGCGCGGGGCACGACGGCATGGCCATGATCGCCATCGCCGAGATCGGCATGCTGTTCGTGCGCTGCAAGGGCGGCATCAGCCACAATCCCGCCGAGGCGATCAGCGCCGGCGATGCTGAAATCGGTGCGCGCGTGCTGCTGCGCTTCATCGAGCATTTCCGCGCCGCGTTCCTGAGGGATGGACGCACGCATGGGCGCGCGACGATTCACGACTGGCTAGCCGCGCATCGCGCCGACGAGGTGCGCTTTCTCGCCGAGCTCGTGAAGGTCCCTTCCGACAATCCGCCCGGGCGACTGCGCCAGGCACGCGGCGCGCGCCGCCGAATTGCTGGAAGGCCTCGGGCTTCACGGTCGAGCGGCATCCGGTTCCCGACGCGCAGGTGCGCGCCAACGGCATGGTGAGCTGCGTGAACCTGATCGTTCGCCGGCGCTTCGGCGCGGGGCCGGTGATCGCGTGCAACGCGCACGGCGACGTCGTGCCTCCCGGAACCGGGTGGAGCGTCGATCCCTACGGCGCGGAGATACGCGACGGCCGGATGTTCGGGCGCGGCGTCGCCGTATCCAAGTCCGATTTCGCGACATACGCCTTCGCGCTGCTCGCGCTCGAGGCAGCCGGCGTCGCAAGGCGCGCCCATCGGCGGCAGCGTCGAGCTGCATTTCACCTACGACGAGGAGGTCGGCGGCGCGATCGGGCCGGCGCTGCTGCTGGCGAGCGGCGCCAGCAAGCCCGACTACGCGCTCTCGGCGGGATTCGCCCACGGCGTCACCACCGCGCACAACGGCTGCCTGCACCTGGAGGTCGAGGTGCTCGGCAAGTCGGGCCACGCCGCCGAGCCTGCAAAGGGCGTCGACGCGCTCGAGGCGGCGACGGGCATCCTCACCGATCTCTATGCGTTGCGCAGGACCTATGCGTCGGTGCATTCCGAAGACGCGCGGCATCGATTCGCCGACGCTGGTCATCGGCCTGATCGAAGGCGGCGTCAATACCAACGTCGTTCCCGACCGCGTGGTGTTCCGGCTCGATCGCCGCATCATTCCGGAGGAGGCGCCGGCGGAGGTCGAGGAGGCGCTGACGCACGCGATCCGCGCGTCGGCGGCGCGATGGCCTGGCGTGCGGGTCGAGATCCGGCGCGTGCTGCTGGCGCTGCCTTTCGTGCCGATGGCCGGGCAGCAGCGCCTCGTCGACGCCATCGTGCGCAACGCCCGCGTCGTTCTGGGCGAGGACATCGAGGCGCACGGCGTACCGATCTACACCGACGCGCGGCACTACAGCGCCGCCGGCGTGCCCACCGTCCTCTATGGCGCCGGACCGCGCACGCTGGCCGAAGCCAACGGCCACCGTGCCGACGAGAACCTCAGGCTGGACGACCTCTACAAGGCGACCGAGGTGGTCGCGCTGTCGCTCTACGACCTGCTCGTCGAATCGACCGCGGTAGCCTTCGAGCGACCGGGCGGGCTCAGTGCCGTTCTCAGCGCTCAGGCTCCCTCAGTGCCGTCCGCCCTCAGTGCCGTCCATGGGCGTGCGGCGCGTGACGCGAGCCGCCGGCGGCTCCGGCGTCGTGCATGCGCGTCGCGCGACTGCGCCGGCCGAGCGCGATGTGCGCCACGAGCAGTGGCAGCGCCGCCAGGCCGAGTCCCCAATGCAGCAGCGACACCGGTGGCCGCGACTGATCGTCGACCAGGTAGTAGAGCGCATAGCCGCTGATCGTCAACAGAAGAAGAAAAGCGACGACGATCGTTCCGCTGGCGCGATTGCGACGCAGTCGCCAACCGGCGCGTGAATGCGTCGCCAGCATCGCTCCGACGGCCACCAGTGTCACCAGCGCCGCGGCGCCGTGCAGCTTGAGCGCCCACGCCTGCTGGCCGAGGCGGGCGAGCTCGTCGCCCTGCGCGCCGGCGTCCGCGAAGTGCAGCGCCAGCCACCACGCGCCCGTCGCGATCAGCGTCAGCAGGACCGCGTAGAGCGCGCGGCGCGAATGGTGCGCCGAGCCGCACGCGCTCGGCGAGCAGCGCGTACGCACGCTCATGCGCGCGCGACATGGACGACGGGAGTGAGGTGGTGGCGCACGCGCGTCGATCAGGCGGCGAGCGTGAGCGTCACGGGCGATTGCTGCGACAGCAGCGTGCAGCGCCAATGTCCCGCCGCGGGAGATAGGATCGCGGCCGCAGCGTCGCAGGCGCGCAGCAGCGACATCGCATCGCGTCCGCGCAGCGCGACGACCTTGGTGAGCGCATCGGCGACCATGCACGTCGATGCGATCACCGACACCGTCCGCGTGCTCATGATCGGCATCGACGTGCGGGGATCGATCAGCGATGTAACCCAGCGCCCGCGCACGTGCCGGCGCTGGTCGCCGTAGGCGCTGGTGGCAACGGCGGCGTCGCCCACTTCGGCCAGCGGCATCACGACGCCCTGCGGGCCGCCGGTGCGCACGTGTACAGGCTCGGGCGCGTAACCGAACATGCGCAGGTCGCCGCCGGCGCTGACGCGCGCCGCGCCGGCACCATGTTCACGCAGCGCGTCGATCGCGCAGTCGACGGCGTAGCCCTTGGCGATGCCGTCGAGGTCGAGGGTCACCGGCCGGCGATAGCGCAGGCCTCGCGGCGTCAGCTCGACATCGCGCCACGAGGCGCGCGGTGAGCGGGGGACCGCGGCACCGGCACGCTCCCGCCCGGATGCGGTCGATGCCCGGTCGGCGCCGAGCGTCGGGTCGAACGTGCCGCCCGAGCGTGACGCCAGATCGAGCGCGCATTCGAGCACGGCGCGAAAATCCGCCGACACGCGCTGCACGCAGCGAGACGCGTCGCGGTTGACGCGGCTGAGCTCGCTCGCTGCGTCGTGTCCGGAGAGCGCGCGGTGCACGCGCGCGATCGCCGCGAACGCCGCGTCGAGCGCGCGTTCGAGTGCAGCGGCAGACGGCGCCTCGGCGCGAATCTCGACGAGCGTGCCCAGCCAGAGCTGCGCGCGTCGGCCCTCCACGGCAGTGGAATCAGCCATGCGACAGCGCGCGCTCGTAGATCTGCAGTACGCGGTGCACGCCTTCGGTGACGTGCCGCGAAGAAAGCGTCGAGCCCGAGATGTTGCGGATGTCGACGTCGATCTTCACCGGGTCGGTGGCGCGCTTGCCGCTGAAACTGCGCGCGCCACGAGGCGAGCCGGATGGCGTCGCCGTGCGATTCGCGATAGGCGAGTATCGTCGAGCGATTTCACCGCGCCATTCGCGTCGAGCGCGACGCGCATAGGTGATGAGCTCGACTTTGCCGATCACCTCGTCGACCACGTACCAACCGACGACGCGATCGCCGGCGCGCACGCGCCAGACGCGCGGGTCGACGGCGAAGCGTCCGGACTCCTTTGCGATGGCGCTTTTTATCTCGCTCGCACCAGTACCGGCTCGAACGCGCTGGCCTCGGGAAACGCGGCGCGCTGGCCGGCTTCGACGCTGAGATACTCCGCGGCGTAGGCGAGCTGCGCGGCCGGCGCCAGCGCGGCGGCCGCAGCGGCGCTCGTGATCAGCCAGCGGTAATGCATCGGTGCATGCTCGAGAGGTTTGCCGTTCAGAAATTCAATCCGAATCCCAGCTGGAACGCATTGCGCGTGGAGTCGATGCGAAACTGCTGGTAATCCGCCTTGAACACGATGTTGGGCGTGACGTAGAAATCGGCGCCGATCGTCCATACCTGCTCGGTGGGCGTCGGCGCCACGCCCAGGCCCTGCGGCACCGAGGCGTACGCCGCGGCGGTGTTCACCCATTCGTAGCGCGTGAAGGGTGTCAACGCGTAGTCATTGTACGTCCAGGCGTTGCGCCATGCCGCCTGCACGTAGCCGCCGTAGAACAGTTGCGGCACCGGCGTCGGCTGCCCGATGAAAGTGAGATTCAACGCCTCGGTATCGCTGATCGTGCCGCGCGAGTAGAGCGCGGACAGGTCGAACGGTCCCGGCTGCCAGCGCGCGTGCGCTTCCCACAGGGTCACCCGCGCGTTCTGCGCCGGAAAGTCGGCGACGCCCTGTCCGGCCTTCCCGGTGAAATAGGTGCCGCCGAAGGTCCAGCCGGGAATGCCGACGTAGTTCAGCGATACGTAGCCGGAGAGATCCTTCGCCGCCGCCAGCGACAGCTCCTGGTGGATGCTGCCCAGCGGTGAGTCGCGCCCGTCGCTGGACGAAGGATCCCAGTTGGCGAGGTTGAAGCCGGTGGTGAGGCCCACGTTCCAGTTGAACCCGGACTGCGTGCCGCCGTACACCGCGACGCCGCCCTCGCGCCATGTCGTCGGGATGATCGAGGTCTCGACGAAGTTGCGGAACACGCTGTAGTACTGCGTCGGCTCGTGGTGCTCGTTGATGAAGCCGATGGGGATCAGGAACAGGCCGGCGCGGCCGCCGATCTTGTCGTTGAACTGCCGCTCGGCGTAGAACTGCTCGATCTCGACCTCGCCCTTGTCGGTCGACGATGCGACGGCGTGCTCGACCTCGAGCTCGGCGACCATGCGCGTGCGCTCGTCGAAGCGATGCTGCCAGCCGAGCACCGCGCGCGCGAGATCGGCCTGCGTCTGGCTGGAATCGTGGGTCGGTCGCGAATACGCGATCTCGCCGTAGCCGTAGAGCGTCGTCTCGGTGATCGCGTCGCCTTGTGCGCTGACCGTCTGCTCGAGGCGCTCGACGCGCGCGGCGAGCTCGGCCTGCGATGGAGCAGGCGCGGTGCCGGCGGCGGCGACCGGCGGAACACCCGTGGTCGCGGGCGTCGATACCGCGACCGCCGGCCGTGCTGTCGTCGCCGGTGCGGCGACCGTTCTCGGCGCCGCCAACTCTTTCATCTGCGCCTTGAGCGCCTCGATTTGCGCGCGCAACTCCGCGATCTCGGCCTTGAGCGATGCTTCGTCCGCATGGGCGGCCGTAGACGAGAAGAGTGCGGCGAGGGCGATCGCCAATGGCAAGCGTTGCAGCCCCGGCAGCCGGCGCGACCGCGTCGAGATATCGTTGTTGCGTTCAAGCAGCGTCGTAGCCTGCGTCATCGTGCGTCTCCCCTGAGGCGAATGAAAAATTGCGAGCGATGCCCGTGTCAGCGTCGCGATGTGGATGTTGTTGTCGGCGCGATCGGCGTCGTCGACGTCTTGGACGTCTTTCCGTAACCGTCGGTCAGCGTGCCCAGGAACGCCTCGAGGTCGTCGAGCTCGGCTTCGGTGAGGCGGGGCGCTTCGCCTGGCCTGCGGTCGTAGGGCACCTCGACGGTGTTGACGTTGCCGGCGAGCTCCGCGGGCAGATCGTCGAACTTGAGCACCGTTGCCCTCGGGTCCCGTCGGGTAGAAAAGCTCCGGATTGGTATCGCGCATGACGTAGAAGCGCAGCGCGTCGCGCAAGCGTCTTGAAGCGCCCGTTGTGGAAGAACGCCTTGCGCGTGGCGACGTTGCGCAGCGTCGGCACCTTGAACGCGCCGCACAGCTCCGGCCGGTCGGCGAGATCGGTGCGGTCCGGGCCGCACAATCCCAGGTCGGCGTACGCCGGATCGGACGGTCGCCGGGATATCGGCATTGCGCGGCACGCCGAGGTTGTCGTAGGTGAAATCGGTGAACAGCGGCGGCTCGTGGTTCGGCCCGCGGCCGCTGGGATGGCAGCCGGCGCAGTTGCCCTTGTCCGGACGATTGAACAGCGCCAGTCCGCGCAGCTCGGCGTCGCCGAGCTTGACCTTGCCGGCGAGAAACAGGTCGTACTTCGAATCGAACGGCCGGAAATCAGGGTCGAGCTTCTGGTACTGCGCGAGCGCGAACGTAACCGCGAGGACCGTTGCTTTCTCGTCGTCGAAGATGTTCTCGCCGAAGACCTGGCGGAACTGCGCCGCGTAGCTCGCCCGCGCCAGGCGAGCGACGAGGTCGGCCGGCGCCGCATTGGCCATCTCGTGCGCCGCGAACAGGGGCCGCAGCGCCTGGATCATCAGGTCGCCGGCGCGCCCGTCACGATTGAAGCCGCCGCTGGGCGTGCCATCGTCGGCGAACGAGAACGGCGGAGTGAAGCTCAAATAGTTGAGCGAGGGCACCGCGCGGAAACCGGCGATGTCCATTCCGGCGCCGCCGGGCTGAACCGCCAGGTCGGTACTCTGCGCGTGCGCGTGCGCCGGGTCGTGGCAGCTCGCGCAGGCGAGCGTGCCCGAGGCGGACAAGCTCGCGTCGGAGAATATTTTTTCGCCCAGCGTGACCGGATTGGGGTCGTCGGGATCGGCGCTGCCAGCTTGCACCGGAATGCGCCAGACGATCGCTGTGGTCGCGGCGAGCAATGCCGCGCACAGGAGTGCCTTGCGCGCGGGTGCGCGCCGAGCGGTGCGCAATGAAGCAGGATGTGGTCGATGCATCGCCAATGCTCGAACGCGCCGACGTCGCGGCGACGGCCCGGTTCGTGAGACCGCAATGCGTTGGGACTGGCGGGCTTGCCGGGGTCGCGTCGCTCGCGAGGAGCGGGGCGCCACGGCTGGCTGGCTGACTAACTAACTAAACTGAGGCTGCGCTGCTGCTTGATTCAACGCTGCGAGGCAGCGGTCGTGCGATGGTCTATTTCGTGAGGATCAACTTTCCGAATCGCGTATGCCGCAGGAAATAAACCGTCTCGTTGTGCATGATGGCGAGCTGCGTTCGACCGGCGAGCAGCGCTGCGCTGTTGACCATGCGCGGCGCGCGAGTTGCCGAGTCGTCGCGCGCATCCCGGGTCAAAGGCTCCGGCGCCGCGTCGCCCGCGTCGGGGAAAGCCTCAGTCGACATCGGCGATGTAGGTCTGCTGGTAGTTCGCGATGCCGACCTTCGCGATCAGATCGATCTGCGTCTCCAGCCAGTCGATGTGCTCCTCCTCGGACGCCAGGATGCTGCGGAACAGGTCGCGCGAAACGTAGTCGCCGATCGACTCGCAATCGGCGATCGCGGTCTTGAGGACCGGGTGCGCGGCGAGCTCGAGCTTGAGGTCGCAAGCCAGCGCTTCCTCGACGTTCTCGCCGATCAGAAGCTTGTGCAGGTCCTGCAGGTTGGGCAGCCCCTCGAGGAACAGGATGCGCTCCATCAGGCTGTCGGCGTGCTTCATCTCGTCGATCGAAGCCTTGCGCTCGAGCTCAGCGAGCCCCTTCAACCCCCAGTGCTCGAACATCTTGGCGTGCAGGAAGTACTGGTCGATCGCGGTGAGCTCGTTGGTCAGCACCGCGTTCAGGTGTGCGAGGACCTTGGGATTGCCCTTCATGCCGGGACGCGCGTGCAGCGTCGGCGCGCATTCGCCTCGGCTCGCGCACTCCGCGCGCACGGCGCATTCCGCGGCGCCGGTGATCCGCGCCACGGTTTCGACCAGCAGCGTCTTCGCGCACGAAGTACAGCGTCCGCATCCCATGCCGACGCCGAGGCCGCTGGCGAGGTCCTCGGGAGAGCGCGCGCCGGACTCCGCCGCCTGCACGATCTGGCGCTCGGTGATGGCATTGCAAAGGCAGATGTACATGGCTGGTCCCGGTCAGTGCGCAGCGGACAGTTGCGTCCGACGATCCTTGAGCCCGATATAAGCGAGCCAGCACACCGGAACGAGCACCATGAGGTAGGTGAGCCACTCGCCGTATACGCCCTCGGGGCCGTACGGCTCGGTGGCCGCATGCCAGAACTGGTTATCGAGCACCGGCACGACGCCGGCCTCGAAGAACTCGTGCATGGTGTAGATCAGCAGCTGGATCGTGAAGATGAACAGGAAGATCGCCGTCACCTGGAAAAAGCGGCCGAGGTTGATGCGACGGCCGTAGCGGATCCACGCCCACGCCAGCGCGCCGGCGCCGAGCACACCGAGCACGCCGCCGACCAGCAGCGCCCGGTCACCCTCCTGGAGGAACAGCGTCGACAGCAGCAGCGCGGTCTCCATGCCTTCGCGCACGATCATGAGCATCACGAAAAAGAACACGCCCCACCACGCGGCGCGACTCGGACGATCCTGCGTGGCCGCGTCGATATTGGCGGCGATGCTGGCGCGCATGGTGCGTGCGCGCCGCCACATGTAGATGGTCATCGAGGCGACCATTACCGCGGCGGCCGCGGCGAGAATGGCCTTCCCACAGAGGCTTGTTTTCTGCCTGCGCGAAGAACAGGCTGGCGATGAAGCTGACGATGATCGCGAGCCCGGTGCCCCAGTAGAGCGCCGGAAGCAGCGCGCCGCGACCGGTCTGCCGCAGAATGCCCGCGGTAATGGCGACGATGAGGAACGCCTCGATTCCCTCGCGCATGGTGATGACCAGGATCTGAAGCATGGGTCGGTCGCTTGCGACAGCGAACAGTAATGAGAATGGTTCGCATTTTAGGTCGTTCGGCGGCTCTCGCGCAAGGGGTCGCTCACTGACGCCAGCCGAGATCCCGAGGGGTTCGGAGAGGGACGTCGAGGCGATCCGTACTGCTACCCAAGCCATTGAAGTTACAGGCCTTATTTCTCCCGGCCACGCGCCTGACGCAACCGCCCGCGCCGGCGCCACGCGCCGGCCAACCACGCGGCGGCCTACCGCGAGGGCCGCTCCCCACGCCAGGAGCGCCTTGGACCCGCGCGAAAGCGGTGGCGGGCGCACATCATCGGCGAGCAGCCGCGCCGGAAAGGGCCTTGGGCTCACCGGAATGATTTGAACCTGCGCGGGGTCCTTGGGTACCCGAGCTTGGTACTCCCACGCCGTTTCCGCCGGGGGCGCGCCCCACGCGCGCGACGACGGAAGCTGCGGTATGCGCAGGAGCACGAACGCGTCCACATCCTGCGCCAGCCAGGCCAGCAGCGATGCATCGGCGGGTGCCGGCGGCGTCCCTCCGACGCCGCGCTTGGCGCGCGCACAGGCGAGCATGTCGGCGCCGATCGCCTCGAAGGCGACGGCCGGAAACAGCCGAGTGCGATCCTCGGTGAGATAGTCGTAGTTGCGTGCTGCTTTCGTGAGGCTCGCGGTGCGCAGCGCGAACCACGGCACGCCGGCAATGGCGAGCGCGCGGCTGGTCGGCCCCTCGCGCGCGACAGGCCACCCGAGCGCGCGCAAGGTGTCGACGCTGATCCCCGTGCAGTTCATCGTCGCATGATCGTAGACAAGGTCGTGGCGATAGAAGTGGTTGTAGACGCGACCGAGCGCGCTCTGGATCGTCGCGGCGACGCGATCCTCGGCAAGGACCGCGACCATCATCCATGACGGCCGATACCACGCCTGCCCGCTGTTCAGATCGGCGAGGTAGTTGTCCAGCGGCACCGGCGCGGCGAGGATGCCCTTTTCGCTCGTGGTGTCGAGCGCGTAGAAATTGTTGACCATCCAATCACCGATGGCGCCGTCGTCCTCCATGCGTCCGGTGACGATGGCGAAGTGGCCGCCGTGCGCCTCGTCGTCGTCGCCCTGCGCGCCATTGAGCATCAGCGCGAGGACCGGCTTGCCGCGCCATGCGCGCTCGCCCGGCGTGCGCTCCCAGAGCAGGTGCGCGCTGAATGGGGATCGGGCCGCGTCGGGGACGCCTCGGATCAGGTCCCCGATGTCGCGCATCGACGCGGCAGCGCCTGTGCTTTGGGTCGTGGACGCATCGATCCGAAAATCATCGGGCCAGAACGTGCGTGCGACGAAGCCGTCATCGGCGAGGTCGCCGCGCGCAGTGAGGGTGCGCGACTCCAGGAACGCCAGCGTCGAGCCGTCGATCCACGAGCGGTTGGATGCGAGCCGCGGCGCGAAACGCAGCGCGATGCGCTGCTGGACGTTGCGAAGCTCGAGCGGGTCGCGATGCAGGCGCGCGCCGCGCGCGATTCCGGGTGCGCCGATCCAGACCAGCGGCGGGGGCGAGGGCCGCGCAATGTTCGGCGTGGCGTGAAACCATGCGGACACGTCGTCCATGGCGCTCATGCCCGTTGCGAATCCCGCCACGGTCGCGTGGTCGCGGGCGAGCGCGATCGTCTGGTCCTGGAAATACCACAGTGCCTGAGGCAGCGCCGGCACTGGCGCATCGCTTCCTGTAGATATTACAAAATCCGTCGCGTCGAACAGCCCGATCCTGCCGCTTGCAAGCGCGCTCTGCACCAGAAGCCGCGCGCTCACCGCACGCTTCCCAATGAAAAAGGCAATGTGACATGCGCGGCGGTCGTCGGCATCGATCTTGCATCACCGATATACGCAGTACCCGGTGCACAGTAGGCGCGCCAGTATGCGATGATCGCTGCGGCCGGGACGTACAACGACGTTGCGCCGGCGCCAGGAAAGCGGCTCAGCGATACTCGTAAGTTTGGCGCTTCAGGCAACGACAACCTCCACTCGCACGAACACCAAGCAGGGCCCCCGAACGAACCGCGTCGGCAGGGGTCCGATCGACTTTCCCGAACCTTTCACAGGAATTACGCCATGCCCGTTGCCGCCGCCAATCTACGCTGGATCAACGAACGCACGACGCGCGATGGCGTCACGCTGTTCAATCGGCTCGACCTCGACCTGCCCGACGAGCGCGCCGCGTTGCTCGAAGGATTGCTCGCGACGCCGGCGCGCATCTCGCCCAAGTACTTCTACGACGAGCTGGGATGCGCGCTGTTCGAGGCGATCTGTGCCTTGCCCGAGTATTATCCGACGCGCACCGAGCGCGCGATCCTGGTCGAGCATCGTGACGAGATCGCGCGCGTCGCGGGCAGGCGCAAGCAGTTCGTGGACCTGGGCGCCGGCGATTGCGCCAAGGCACTTCTGCTCCTGCCGGCGCTGGAGCCCAGGCGCTACGTTGCGGTCGACATCGCCGGCGCGGCGATCGCGCCCGCGCTCTCGCGCATGGCGGCCGCATTTCCCGGCACCTCTTTCGCAGGCGTGGTCACCGATTTTTCGCAACGCCTCGATCTCGACGGCGCGGTCGACGGCGGACCGGCCACGTACTTCTTTCCGGGCTCCTCGATAGGCAACTTCTCGCCCGAGCAGACGCGCGCGTTCCTGGCCGGCGTCCGCTCGCGCTGCGCGTCCGGCAGCGGTCTGCTCATCGGCGTCGACACGACCAAGGACCATCAGCGGCTGGTCGCCGCGTATGACGACGCGGTCGGCGTCACCGCGGCGTTCAATCGCAACATCCTGCGCCACGTCAACGCGCTCGCCGGCTGCGATTTCGATCCCGCTGCGTTCGCGCACGTCGCGCTCTACGACTCCGCGCGTAGAGCGCATCGAGATGCACCTGCAGGCGCGCTCGGCGCAGCGTGTCCGGATCGGCGACGGGGTGCGCGAGTTCGCCGCCGGCGAGCGCATCCACACCGAGAGCTCGCATAAGTACGCCCCGGCGGATTTCACGCGCCTGCTGAACGATGCGGGTTTCGGCGAAGTCACGCGCTGGCAGGACGCGCGCGGCGACTTCGCCGTCTACTACGCGCGCTGACGGCATCGGTCGCAGCGTCAGCGCGCCGCCGAGTCGGCGATTGCGGCGAGGATTCCCGCCGCGCGTTCGCATTGCACCGCACTGACGTCGAGGTGCGTGACCGCGCGCACCGTGCGCGGTCCGAAGGCGAAGAGCAGCACGCCTCGATCGCGCGCCGCGGCGACCACCGCCGCCGCGTCGGGGGCGCCGGGGCGCATCCGAAAGACGATGATGTTGGTGTGCACGCCATCGGCGTCGATGTCGACGGCCTTGCATTGCGCGAGTCGCATCGCTATGCCCCTGGCGTTGGCGTGATCCTCGGTGAGGCGCTCGACATGATGGTCGAGTGCGTAGAGCCCCGCCGCCGCCAGCACGCCCGCCTGGCGCAGCGCGCCTCCCAGCATCCTGCGCTGCCTGACGCACGCCGTGATCACATCCTTCGATGCCGCCAGCACCGACCCGACCGGTGCGCCCAGTCCCTTGGACAGCGCCACCGACACGAGGTCGAACGGCGCCGCGAGCTCGTCGAGCGGCCGGCCGGTCGCGATCGCCGCGTTCCACAGCCGCGCGCCGTCGAGAAACGACGCGAGGCCGCGCTCGCGCGCCGCCGCGCAGATGCGCACGATCTCCTCCTGCGCGACGACAACGCCGCCGGCACGGTTGTGCGTGTTCTCGATCTCGACCAGCGTCGTCGGCGGATAGATGACATGGCCGCGCGGCTTGATCGCGGCGAGCAGCTGATCGACGGTGAACGTGCCGCGATCGCCTAACTCGGTGAACTGCACGCCGGCGTTGGCGCCACCCGCGCCGGCCTCGTGCCACACCGCATGCGCCTCGCGGCACACGATCACGTCGTCGCCCGGGCGCGTCAGCACGCGCAGCGCCACCTGGTTGGCCATGGTGCCCGACGGTACGAACAGCGCCGCCTCCTTGCCGAGCAGCTTGGCGATGCGCTCCTGGAGGCGGTTGACGGTGGGGTCCTCGCCGTACTGGTCGTCGCCGACGGGCGCGGCCGCGATCGCCTCGCGCATCGCCTTGGTCGGACGCGTCACCGTGTCCGAGCGAAGATCGATCGGGGCGTCGTTCGAAGAGCTGGAAGCTGCCACGATCAGTGCTTCAGCGCATGACGTGCGGTGCAAGCATCGCAGCGACGACAGCGGGCGGAGCCTGCAGCGCCTGCGTTCCATGCAGCCGATAGTTTCCGGCGCCGAAAATCCCCAGCAGGCCGATGATGATCAGATAGAGCGCCACGATGTAGTTGAGCAGCCGCGGAACGATGAGTATGAGCACGCCGGCGATCAGCGAGACCAGCGGTCCTACGGCGAGTGTGATGTTCATTCGGGCCCTCGATCGGTTCGTGGTGGATGGCAGTCGACATCAGTATGATGGCGGCTCGACAACGGATGGAGCGAACGCATGATATCCCTGAAGCAACTGACTGGCACGTCGCGTTCGAAGCGCCTCGCGTGCTGCGCCGCGCTACTCCTGGCCGGGTGCGCGCCAATGGCGGCGGATCAAACGCGCAACGATTCGCAACGCGTGCAGGCGGTGATCGCGGATCCGCTGCGCACCGACCAGGACCGCGTCCTGGACGCGGCGCGGCGTCCGGCGCAATTCCTGCCGTTCACGCAGGTGAAGCCGGGCATGCGCGTGCTCGACGTCGCCACCGGCGGCGGCTACACGTCGCAGCTGCTGGCGGTCGCGGTCGGGCCGAACGGAACGGTATGGGCGCAGGCGCAGCAGCCGGGCGCCAACGTCACGCGCCGGCTCGCGGAGCATCCGCAGGCGAACCTGATACTCGTGGCGCGACCCTTCGACAATCCCGTTCCCGACGGCATTCCTCCGCTCGACCTGGTCACGCTGGTGAACAACTACCACGACATCACGTACCTGCCGGTCGATCGCGCGAAAATGAACCAGCGCATCTATGCCGCGCTCAAGCCGGGCGGACGCTTCGTGGTCATCGACCACTCCGCCAAGGCAGGAACCGGCATCAGCGCCGGCAAGACGCTGCATCGCGTCGACCAGGCGGTGGTCGTCACCGAAGTCACGCAGGCGGGGTTCGTGCTCGATGCCGAAGGCGACTTCCTGCGCAACCCCGCCGACACGCGCGAGGAATCGTCGAACGAGCCGAAGGTGCCCACCGACAAGTTCGCGCTTCGCTTCATCAAGCCTCAATGAGGGACGCCGGGCCGCCCCAAGGCACTCGCCCCCTTCGGGGGAAGCGGCGCGCAGCGACGCTGCGGGGGGAACCTGTGAGGCCGCGCGAAGCGCCGCCGCGCGATGCGGGCGGCGTGGCGCGCGCTACGCGCGTCGCGAGCGAGCCTGAATCCGCTGAACTGCCAGCGCGCCGGTGCCGGGAAGAAATTGCGGTAGCTCGCGCGCACGTGCGAAGCGCGGCGTGGCGAACGACGCTCCGCGCAGCACGAACTGGTTGCACATGAACTTGCCGTTGTATTCGCCGACGGCGCCCGGCGCGGTTCGATAGCCGGGATACGGCGAATACGCGCTTTGCGTCCATTGCCACACATCGCCGTACATTTGCGTGAGCGCGCCACCGTCGCGCGCGATGCTCGCCGCCACGCGCGGCACGAGCGCGCCGGTTTCCTGGAAGTTGCCCTCGATCGCGACGTCCGCCGCCGCGGTCTCCCATTCCGCCTCCGTCGGCAGACGCGCGCCCGCCCAGCGTGCGTACGCGTCGGCCTCGAACAGGCTGACGTGACACACGGGCGCGGCGAGATCGAGCATGCGCATGCCGCGCAGCGTGAACTGCTCCCAGCGGCCGCCGTCGCGCTGCCAGTACAGCGGCGCGTCGACGCCGTTTGCATTGACCCAGTCCCACCCCTCCGAGAGCCAGAGCTCGGGCCGGCGATAACCGCCATCGGCGATGAACGCCAGGAACTCGGCGTTGCACACCGGTCGGCTCGCCAGCGCGAAAGCGTCGAGATACACGCGATGACGCGGCATCTCGTTGTCGAACGCGAAAGCGTCGCCGGCATGGCCGATCTCGCGCAGTCCGCCTTGCGAAGTCGATCCACGTCAGCGCCGGCGCCGGTCGTCGCGTCAGCGGGCTCGTCGTCGGGACGATACGCCGGCCGCGTCGGATTGTGCGAGAGCATGTGCAGGACGTCGGTGAGGATCAGCTCCTGGTGCTGCTGCTCGTGGTTGATTCCGAGCTACGACCAGCGACGCCACGTCGGGGGACAGCGACTCGAGGTGTTGCAGCAGCGAGCGCATCGCCGCATCGACGTGGCGTCGATACGCGACGACCTCGGCGCGCGAAGGCCGCGACAGCAAGCCGCGCTGCGGGCGGGGATGCTTGTCGCCGACCGCGTTGTAGTAGGAATTGAACAGCATCCGGTATGTCGGGTCGAACGCCGTGTAGCCGGCAACGCTGGCGGCGAGCACGAAGGTCTCGAAGAACCAGCTCGTATGCGCGAGGTGCCATTTCACCGGGCTGGCGTCGGGCATGGACTGGATCGCGCAGTCCTCGTCGGAAAGCGGCAAGGCGAGGGCGAGGCTGGCGGCACGCACGTCGTCGTAGCGCTCGGCGAGCGTCGTCGTGTGCGCCTTCGCGGGCATGTCGACACGATGTAGTTGAAGCGTGGATTTCATGATGTCCCTTCCTCAGGCTACCTCGACACCGCCGGGACCCGACACACAGCGGCCGATCACGCGGGCATCGGAAAAACCCTCGCGCATGAATGCGTCGCATAACGGCTTCGACGCCTTCGGCGGCGCAGGCGACGAGCAGTCCGCCCGATGTCTGCGGATCCGACAGCAGAACGCGCCGCGCCGCATCGATGCGTCGGGGCGCAGCGCACCTCATCGCCGTAACTCGCCCAGTTGCGTGCCGACGCCCCCGTCACCGTGCCCGCGGACGCCAGCGCCAGCGCTGACGGCAGCAGCGGCAGCGCGTCGAAGTCGATGCGCGCGCCGATCTTCGAGCCGCGGCAGATCTCGAGCAAATGGCCGAGCAAGCCGAATCCGGTGACGTCGGTCAGCGCGTGAACGTCGTCGATCCGGCCGAGCGCGATGCCGGGTGTGTTGAGGCGCGTCGTGGTTGCGATCATCGCTGCGTAGTCGCCGGCATCGAGCGAGCGCTTTTTCAGCGCCGCGCTGTAGACGCCGACGCCAAGCGGTTTGCCGAGGATCAGCGCATCGCCGGCGCGTGCGCCCGCGTTGCGCTTGATGCGCGACGGATCGACGCGGCCGATCACCACCAGGCCGTAGATCGGCTCGACGGAATCGATGGTGTGGCCGCCGGCAACCGGGATGCCGGCGCGCGCGCACGCCGATTCGCCGCCCTCGAGAATGCGGCGGATGGTGTCGACCGGCAGGCGCTCGATCGGCATCGCCACCAGCGCCAGCGCGAACAGAGGCGTCGCACCCATCGCGTAGATGTCGGAGATGGCATTGGTCGCGGCGATCGCGCCGAAATCGAAGGGGTCGTCGACGATCGGCATGAAAAAATCGGTCGTCGCGACGATGGCCTCGCTGTCGCTCAGCCGGTAGACCGCGGCGTCGTCCGAGGTCTCGATGCCGACCAGCAGCGCCTCAGGAACGAGGCCAGGAGCAGACTTGTGAAGGATCTCGCGCAGCGTCGCCGGCGCGATCTTGCAGCCGCAGCCGCCGCCATGGCTGAACTGCGTGAGGCGAAGCGCGTCCAAGTTCGTTTCCTGGCGCGCGAGGACATCCGGTGCATTCATGGGAGTGGCTCATTCTATCGCGAAGCGACGACGCCACGGCAGGCTCGCGCCGACCTCGCCGGGATCGCGCTATGATGGCGCCCGACTCGCACCGGTCACCCGACGGATGATTCCATGACGCTTTCCAGCGAAACCCTCGAGCAGTTCGGGCGCGCCAGCACCGCGACGCTCACCACGCAGCTTTTCAAGCGCGGCCTTCGCAACGTCTTTCTCCAGGGCGTGCGCTGCATGAGCAAGCCCGGCGCCAACATGGTCGGCGAGGCGTTCACGCTGCGCTACATTCCGGCGCGCGAGGACCTCGACCATATCGGCGTATTCGAGAATCCCGAGCATCCGCAGCGCAAGGGGATCGAGGTGATTCCGGCGGGCCGCGTGCTGGTGATGGATTGCCGGCAGGACACCCGCGCCGCGTCGGCCGGCAGCATCCTGCTCAAGCGACTCGAAGTGCGCGGCGCCGCCGGCGTGGTCACCGACGGCGGCCTGCGCGACAGCGACACGATCGCGGCCATGGCGTTTCCGGTGTATGCCGCGTGCGCCAGCGCGCCGCTGAACCTGGCGATCCATCACGCGGTGGATCTCGACGTTCCGATCGCGTGCGGAGGCGTCGCGGTGTTCCCGGGCGACGTGGTCGTGGGCGACGCAGAGGGCGTGGTCATCGTTCCCGCGCACCTCGCCGCCGAGATCGCGCGCGACGCGTCGGAACAGGAGATCCTCGAGGAGTTCGTGATGCAGGAGGTCGCCGGTGGTCGTCCGCTGCGCGGAACGTATCCGCCGAACGCCGAGACCATTGCCCGGTACCGTGAATGGCGAGCGCGCCGCGACGCGAAACAGCTGAAAACCAAAGGAGGACAGACCGTGATACCTGACATCGAAGCAAAGCGTCCTGCGGTGGTGGCGCAGCGCCTGTGCGACCGCCGCCATGTTGGCGCTGGCGCTGTTCGCGCATCCGGCGCGGGCGGAAGTGAGCGAGCTGCGCATCACCAAGCAGCCGTCGATCATCTACCTGCCGCTGGTCGTCATGGAGCAGAACAAGCTGTTCGAAAAGCACGCCAAAGCGGCAGGGTTGGGCGATTCGACCGCCAAATGGATAACCTTCAACAGCGGCGGCGCGGCGACCGACGCGCTGCTCTCGGGGAGCGTCGATCTCGTCACCAGCGGCGTTTCCAACCTGCTGCTGCTCTGGGAGCGCACCAAGGGCGAAGTGAACGGCGTCACCAGCGTCGGCGGCCTGCCGATGCTGCTGGTCACGCGCGATCCCGACGTCAAGACGCTCAAGGACTTCACCGCCAAGGACAAGATCGCGGTGCCGACGATCAAGGTGTCGAGCCAGGCGATGGTGCTCAAGATGGCGCTCGAAAAAATGTACGGCGCCTCGGCGCGCGATTCGCTCGACGCGATGACGGTGCAGCTCGGCCACCCCGATGCGATGGTGGCGGTGGTCGGCGGCAGCAGCGAGGTCAACAGCCACTTCTCGGCGCCGCCGTATCAGTCGACCGAGCTCAAGACGCCCGGCGTGCACCTGGTGCTCGATTCGAGCGATGTGTTCGGCGGACCGGCGAGCAACGCCGTCGTGTTCGGCACCAAGAAGTTTTATCAGGCCAATCCCAAGACGATCGCCGCATTCATCGCGGCGCTCGAGGAGGCGAACCAGCTCATCGCACGCGATCCCGCCGGCGCCGCGAAAATCTATCTCGACGCGACCAAGGAGAAGTACACGGTCGACGAGGTGGTCGCCATGATCAAGGCGCCCAACGTGGTTTATTCGACGACACCCAATGCGACCATGGTGTTCGCCGACTTCATGGCCAAGACCGGACTCATCAAGACCAAGCCCGCGAGCTGGAAAGAGTTCTTTTTCCCTGTCGTGCACAATCTTCCCGGAACTTGAGCGTATCCGGGTGTTTTGATGTTGTTGCCAAGGCACATTGGGATCAGCGTGCCTACTAATTGAAACCTAAGGTCTTTTCACCTCGTTGCAGGAAGCGTAATATCGGCGCCACCCGCGTGGTGCGCACGTGGTCGCGGCACGGTTGAAACACAGGGAAAACCGGGCTGGAGATCAAGAAGATCACGGTGCGCCCGCAATGGAGGAGATGTATTGAAGCCGACGGATATCTCGGTACCCGATTACTTTCATAAAGTTGTCGATTGCCAGTGGGCGTGTCCCGCGCATACGCCCGTTCCCGAATACATCCGGTTGATCGCGGCAGGGCGTTACGACGACGCCTACATGGTCAACTGGCAGTCCAATGTCTTTCCCGGCATCCTCGGACGGACCTGCGATCGGCCCTGCGAGCCGGCGTGTCGGCGCGGCCGCGTCGAGGACGGCGAGAACAAGGCGCCGGGCGCCAAGCCCGAGCCGGTCGCGATATGCCGCCTCAAGCGCGTCGCGGCCGACTTCAAGAACGACATCCGCGGACTGCTGCCCAAGCGTGTGCAGCGCAACGGCAAGCGCGTCGCGCTGGTCGGCGGCGGCCCCGCATCGCTGACCGTCGCGCGTGATCTGGCGCCGCTCGGTTACGAGTGCGTCGTGTTCGACGGCGATTCGCAGGCCGGCGGCATGATCCGCAGCCAGATCCCGAAGTTCCGGCTGCCTGAATCGGTGATCGACGAGGAGGTCGGCTACGTGCTCGACCTGGGCATCGAGTTTCGCGGCGGCACGCGGGTCGACAGCCTGAAGGCGCTGCTCGCCGACGGCCACGATGGCAGCGGTCCAAGTTCGACGCGGTGTTCATCGGCAGCGGCGCGCCGCGCGGACGCGACCTCGACATCCCCGGACGCAAGGAGGCCGCCAAGAACATCCACATCGGCATCGACTGGCTGTCGAGCGTTTCCTTCGGCCACATCGACAAGATCGGCAAGCGCGTCATCGTGCTCGGCGGCGGCAACACCGCGATGGATTGCTGCCGCAGCTCGCGCCGGCTCGGCGGCGAGGACGTCAAGGTCATCGTGCGCTCGGGCTTCGACGAGATGAAGGCGTCGCCGTGGGAGAAGGAAGACGCGATGCACGAGGGCATACCGATCATCAACTTCCACGTGCCCAAGGCATTCATGCACGAGTACGGCAAGCTGACCGGCGTGGTGTTCGAGAAGGTCGCCGCGAAGCTCGACGACAAGGGCCGCCGCCAGCTCGTGCCGACCGGCGAGCCCGACGTGCATTTCGCGTGCGACGACGTGCTGGTCGCCGTCGGGCAGGAGAACGCGTTCCCCTGGATCGAGCGCGACACCGGCATCGAGTTCGACGTCCAACGGCCTGCCGGTGCTCGATCCAGTGACGTTCGCATCGACGCTTCCCAATGTCTTTTTCGGCGGCGATGCCGCCTTCGGCCCGAAGAACATCATCTGGGCGGTCGCGCACGGCCACGAGGCCGCCATTTCCATCGACCTGTACTGCCAGGGCAAGGACGTGATGCGCCGTCCGCCGCCGATGGTCAATCTCGCCTCGCAGAAGATGGGCATCCACGAGTGGAGCTACGACAACGGCGTGTCCAACGATGCGCGCTTCAAGGTGCCGCTCAAGGACGTGTCGATCGCGCTCAAGAACATCAAGGTCGAGGTCGAGCTCGGGTTCGATCCGGCGAGGGCGTTCGCGGAAGCGCAGCGCTGCCTCAACTGCGACGTGCAGACGGTGTTCGCGCCGAGGCTGTGCATCGAGTGCGACGCCTGCGTCGACATCTGCCCGATGGACTGCATCACCTTCACCGCCGATGGCGAGGAGGCCGAGCTTCGCGAGCGCCTCAACGCGCCGGCGCGCAACCTGACGCAGGACATCTACGTCTCCGGCGGACTCAAGACCGGTCGCATCATGGCCAAGGACGAGGACGTGTGCCTGCATTGCGGCCTGTGCGCGGAGCGCTGCCCGACCGGCGCGTGGGACATGCAGAAGTTCCTGCTCGAGCCAGCGCAGGCCAGCGACCGCGGGCGCCGCGACCGTCACGCGCCGTCGGGTCGGCCATATGCGACCGCGGCCGCGACCGCGGCGACGCGTCCTCGCCACGAAGGCGGCATCATGAAGAGCGGCGTCGCGCCGATCGAGCGCGTCAACGATTTCGTCGTCAAGTTCGCCAACGTCAACGGCTCCGGATCGGCGTCGGCGAACCTGCTGTTCGCCAAGTCGATCCTGCGCATGGGCATTCCGGTGGCGCCGCGCAACATCTTCCCGTCGAACATCCAGGGATTGCCGACGTGGTTCGAGGTGCGCATCAGCGAGGCGGGCTGGCGCGGCGCGCCGCGGCGGCGTCGACCTGATGGTGGCGATGAATCCGCAGACCTGGGACCAGGACATCAAGGAGATCGAGCCGGGCGGGTACCTGTTCTACGACTCGACCAAGCCGCTGCCGGCGTCGAAGTTCCGCGACGACATCACCGTCATCGGCATGCCGCTCACCGAGATCTGCAACCGCGAGTACACCGATCCGCGGCAGCGGCAGCTGTTCAAGAACATCATCTACGTCGGCGCGCTCTCCGCGCTGCTCGACATCGAGCCCGAGGTGATCGCCGAGCTGATCGGCGAGCAGTACAAGGGCAAGGAAGCGCTGCTCAAGCCCAACGTGCAGGCGATGCACATGGGGCGCGTCTACGCGCAGAACAGCCTCGATTACCCGCTCGGAATCCGCGTGCGCCGCTGCAACGCCGTCGGCGAGCGCATTTTCATCGAGGGCAACAGCGCCGCGGCGCTGGGCTGCGTGTACGGCGGCGCCACGGTGGCGGCGTGGTACCCGATCACGCCGTCGTCGTCGCTGGCCGAGGCGTTCACCAAGCACTGCAAGAAATTCCGCACCGACGCGCAGCGGCAAGGCGCGCTACGCGATCGTGCAGGCCGAGGACGAGCTCGCCTCGATCGGCATGGTGATCGGCGCCGCGTGGAACGGCGCGCGCGCCTTCACCTGCACGTCGGGCCCGGGCATCTCGCTGATGCAGGAATTCATCGGCCTCGCGTATTTCGCGGAGATTCCCGCCGGTGCTCTTCGACGTGCAGCGCGGCAGCCCCTCGACCGGCATGCCGACGCGCACGCAGCAGGCCGACATGCTCTCCTGCGCGTACGCCTCGCACGGCGACACCAAGCACGTCCTGCTCATGCCGGAGGATCCGAAGGAAGCGTTCGAGTTCGCGGCGCTGTCGTTCGATCTCGCCGACCGCCTGCAGACGCCGGTGTTCGTGATGCTCGACCTCGACATCGGCATGCAGGACTGGCTGTGCGAGCCGCTGGCCTGGGACGACGCGCGGCGCCACGACCGCGGCAAGGTGATGACCTACGAGCAGCTCGAGGCGGGCAAGGATTTCGGCCGCTACCTCGACGTCGACGGCGACGGCATACCGTACCGCACGTATCCGGGCACGCATCCGCGCAGCGGGTTCGTACTTCACCCGCGGAACGACCAAGGACCGCTACGCGCGCTACACCGAGGACGGCGCGACCTACGTCGACAACATGCAGCGGCTGCTGCGCAAGTTCGAGACCGCGAAGCAGATCCTGCCGCGGCCGGTGCGGCGCAACGCCGCGCAGCCGACCCGCGTCGGCGTCATCTACTTCGGGTCGACCGCGCCGGCGATGGACGAGACGCTGGCGCTGCTCGCCGCGCAAGGCATCCACGTCGACACGCTTCGCGTGCGCGCCTTTCCGTTCCACGACGACGTCGCCGACTTCATCGCCAGCCACGATCACGTGTTCATCGTCGAGCAGAACCGCGATGCGCAGGTGCGCGCCTGATCGTCAACGAGCTGGCCGTCGATCCGGCGCGGCTCATCGCCGTGCTGCACTACGACGGCACGCCGATCACGGCGCGATTCATCGCGCGCGAGATCGCCGCCAAGCTCGCCCTGTTCAACGTCACCCCGCTGCTCAAGGCCGCCTCATGACCTATCTCGCCAAGCCGCGGCTGCATCATCCCGAGCTGCCGCGCAACGCCCTCGGATTCACCCATCGCGACTACGAGGGCAGCGTGTCGACGCTGTGCGCCGGGTGCGGGCACGACTCGATTTCCAGCGCCATCATCCAGGCGTTCTTCGAGCTCGACATCGCGCCGCATCGCGTCGCCAAGCTGTCCGGCATCGGCTGCTCGTCGAAGACGCCGACGTATTTTCTCGGCAGCTCGCATGGCTTCAACAGCGTGCACGGCCGCATGCCTTCGGTGCTCACCGGCGCGAACCTCGCCAACCGCGAACTCATCTATCTCGGCGTCTCCGGCGACGGCGACTCGGCGTCGATCGGGCTCGGCCAGTTCGCGCACGCCATGCGCCGCGGCGTGAACATGGTCTACATCGTCGAGAACAACGGCGTCTACGGCCTCACCAAGGGACAGTTCTCGGCCACCGCCGATCGCGGCTCGAAGAGCAAGCGCGGCGTGGTCAACAGCGACGAGCCGATCGACATGGTCATGCTGGCGATGCAGCTCGGCGCGAGCTATGTCGCGCGCAGCTTCTCGGGCGACAAGACGCAGCTCGTTCCGCTGATCAGGTCGGCGGTGCGCCACCAGGGCGCCGCCTTCATCGACGTCATCAGCCCGTGCGTGGCATTCAACAATCACGCCGGATCGACCAAGAGCTACGATTTCGTGCGCGAGCACAACGCTGCGGTCAACTTCATCGACTTCATCGCGCCGAAGGACGAGATCACCGCCGACTACGCGCCCGGCACGCTGCAGGAAGTGCGGCAGCACGACGGGTCGGTCCTGCGGCTGCGCAAGCTCGACGCCGGCTACGATCCCACCGATCGCATCGCGGCGATGAACTACCTGCAGGAACGCCACGCCGACGGCGAGGTCGTGACCGGGCTCTTGTACGTGCACGAGGACGCGACCGATCTTCACGCCGCGCTCAACACCGTCGACGGCGCCTTGTCCGCGCTGCGCGAAGCCGAGCTGGTTCCCGGCGCCGCCGCACTCGACCGTTTCAACGCCTCGCTGCGCTGAGCGTGCGCGGCTGCGCGAGGCGCGCCTTCCGGCGCGCCGGCCGCGCTACAATTCGCCCATGCGGATCTTCTGGCGCATCGTCTTCGCCATCGGCGGGCTGCTGGTGCTGCTGCTGGCGGGCGTCTGGATCGCCGTCCACACCATCGACTTCAAGAGCCTGATCGGACCGATCCAGGCGCGCGTCAAGGACGCGACCGGCCGCGAGCTTCGCGTCGGCGGTGGCGTCGATCTCAAGCTGTCGCTCGAGCCGAAGGTGGTGATCGAGGACGTATCGCTGGCCAACGCGCCGTGGGGCGAAGGCGCCGCAGATGATCACCGCGAAGCGCCTCGAGGCGCAGGTCGCGCTGCTTCCGCTGCTGCATCGCGATTTCCAGGTGCGAAGCTTCAAGCTGGTCGATCCCGTCATCGCGCTGGAGACCGACGCCAAGGGCGTGGGCAACTGGGAGTTCTCGAACCCGGCGACGGCAACGCCGGGCGCTGCGCCGGGCGCCTCCGCGGTCGGGGGACTGTTCGTCGGCGACCTCGCCATCGCCAATGGAATGCTCACCTACCGTGACGGCGCGACCGGCAAGCTGACCACGGTCACCATCACCGACTTCGCGCTCAATGCGCGCGATCCGCAGGCGGCGGTGAGCGCGCGGTTTCGCGGCAGCGTCGACGACATCGCCATCTCGCTCGAGGGCGACCTCGGCCCGCTCGCCTCGCTGGCGCAGCGCCGCTGGCCGTACCCGGTGGCGCTCAAGGGACAGGTCAACGGGCAGCAGGCGTCGATCGACACCAAGCTCAAGGTGCAGGAGCAGACGGTGACGCTCGACCCGCTGGAGCTCGGCGTCGGAAAGAGCAAGGTCGTCGGAGAGATGAACGTCGTCTCCGGCAAGGCGCGGCCCCGGCTCTCGTTCAAGCTCGCCGCGACGACGCTGTCGCTCGCCGACCTCGCGCTGCCGGTCAAGGCGGGCACGGCCCGCCCCGCGGCCGCGCCGGTGAAATCCCGCTACATGTTCAGCGATGCGCCGATCGACCTGGGCGCGCTGCGCTCGTTCGACGCCGACGGCGAGCTTTCTGCGGATACGCTGCTGCTCGCCGACGGGCGCAAGCTCGATCACGCGAAGCTCCAGTTCAAGCTGCAGGACGGCGTGCTCGATGCGCCGGTGGTGCAGGGGGGACTGTTCGGCGGAACGCTCGCCGCGCGCGTCAAGATCGACGCGACGCGCGACAAGGACGCCGCGCTCAATCTCCATGTCGACGCACGCTCGCTCGAGCTCGCTGCGATCCTCGCCGAGGCCGGGATCAAGCGCGAGGTGCGCGGCGGCAAGACGTCGGTCAACGCCGACATCGCCGCGCGCGGGAATTCGCTGCATCAGTGGGCGGACAGCGCCAATGGCAGCGTGCTGGTGGTGATGGGGCCGGCGTCGCTGGGGCACCCCAGCAGCGGTGGCGACGCCGCGTTCAACCGCCTCGCCGATGCGGTGAATCCATTCCGCAACGTCGATTCGACCACCGAGATACAGTGCGCGGTGATCCGCCTGCCATTGTCGGGAGGCACCGCGCGCGTCGATCGCAGCATCGGGATCGAAACCAACAAGATCGGCGCCAACGCCAGCGGAACGCTCGACTTCGGCACCGAGACGCTCGACCTGTCGATCAAGCCGCAAATCCGGAAGGGCATCTCGCTCAACATCGACCAGATCGCATCCCTGGTGCGCTTTCACGGGCCGTTCAGCGCGCCGGTGGTCGGCGTCGACGCGAAGGCGTCGGCGGCGACCGCGGCAACGCTCGGCGCAGCGGTCGCGACCGGCGGTGTCTCGCTGCTCGGTCAGGTGCTGCTCAAGAGCGCCACCGCCGACGGCGCGGCACCGTGCCAGGTCGCGCTGGGTCACGCGCGGCGCGCGCAGCGACGCGCCGGCGGCGACCGCCGCGCAGCCAGCGCCCGCCAACGATCTCGGTAAGGCGCTCGGCAAGCTGTTCAGCCGGTAGCGCCCACGCGAAAAGCTCCTCTAGGCTTCGCCGCCCGAGTCCTGCAGCAGCGCATCGAGGCGAAGCCGCGCAATGCGCGCGATCTGCGCGAGCGCCTCGCTGAATTCGGTCTGACGGTCGCGCTCGAGTCGTCGCGCGAACTCGTCGATGATCGAAGCGCGGTCCATGCCCTTTACCGCGACGATGAAGGGGAATCCGAACTTCGCGTTGTACGCGCGGTTGAGCGCGGTGAGCCGCGAGAACTCCCGCGGCGAGCATTGGGTCAGGCCGGCGCCGCCTTGCTCGTCCTTCGAATCGGTCGTCATCTCACCGCGGATCGCGGCCTTGCCGGCGAGCTCCGGATGCGCGCGCATGACGGCGAGCTGCGTATCGATCGGGGCGCGCGCCAGCGCGCCCATCATCGCGGCATGCAGCGCCTCGACATTGGCGAAAGGCCGCGCCGACCACGCTTCTTCGGCGATCCACGGCGAGTGCTCGACGATGCTTCCGAGCGCCGACACGAAGGCGCCGTGCTCGAGCGCGTTGATCCGGTCCAGCGTCACGAGGCCGCGCCATGCGGGTGCGTGGCGATCCAGTGGCGCGCGATGTCGATGCGCCGGGCGAACCATACGTCCGCATGACCGCGCGCATAGTCGATGAAGCGCGCCAGCGCAGCCGTGCGGCCCGGACGCCCCGCCAGGCGGCAGTGCAATCCCACCGAAAGCATCTTGGGCCGATCGAGCCCGCGCGGATCGCCTTCCGAGTAGAGCACGTCGAAGGCGTCCCTGAGATAGGTGAAGAATTGCTCCCCGCTGTTGAAACCCTGCGCGGTGACGAAGCGCATGTCGTTGGTGTCGAGCGCGTAGGGAACGATCAGCAGCGGCGTCGCGCCGGCATCCGTCGTCACCGGAACCCAGTATGGGAGGTCGTCGGCGTAGCTGTCGGCGCAATACACGAAGCCTCCATGCTCGACGAGCAGGCGACGCGTGTTGGGGCTGTCACGGCCCGAGTACCAGCCCAGCGGACGCTCGCCGGTCAGCCGCGCGATGGCCTCGACCGCGCGCGTCATATCGGCGCGCTCGGTCGTCAGGTCGACGCCTTGGTACGAGATCCAGCGCCAGCCATGCGACGCGATCTCATGGCCGTCGCGCAGCATCGCCTCGACGACTTTCGGGTTGCGCTCCAGCGCCATGGCGACACCGAACACCGTGACCGGTACCGACCTGTCGCGCAGGCATCGCAGGAGGCGCCAGACCCCGGTGCGCGAGCCGTACTCGTAGAGCGACTCCATGCTCATGTGGCGTTGCGGGAAAGGCTGGGCCGCGACGATCTCGGAGAGAAAGGTTTCGGACGTGGCATCGCCGTGAAGGACCGAGTTCTCGGCGCCTTCCTCGTAGTTCAGCACGAACTGCAGCGCGATGCGTGCGCCGCCCGGCCAGCGCGCGTGCGGCGGCTGCTCGCCATAACCCGCTAGGTCGCGCGGATAGGGGTCGCTGCGTGGATCGCTGCGGGAGGGCGTTGAACCGTGAGGCGGCATGGGCAGACCTGGCCCGACCCCGGGAATGGGCGGCCAATTGTCAACAATACTGCCAAAACGTGTTGACAGCGTCAATGCGGCTTTGTTTACAATCAGACATTGATGCGGACCCGGCTCCGCCGGCCCGCCGCTTCGCCGCGATCGGACCGTCATGCTCAACGCTTCAACGCCTGCGCGCCGTCGCAGCCCTGGCACCTCGCGCCGCACGCGGCGCAGCGGCGCGCGCCCTTCGCCGCCGTCGCGCCCCGAGGCTGCGCAGCGGATCTACGACGACATCGTGCGCGCCGTGGAAGAGCACCGACTGCCGCCCGGCACCAAGCTCGGCGAGCAGACCATCGCGGCGCTGTTCGGCGTCAGTCGCGCACGCGTTCGCCAGGCGCTGCACCATCTCTCGCTCACGCATATCGTGACGCTGCACCCCAACCGCGGCGCCTTTGTCGCCGAGCCGTCGATCAGGGAGGCGCGCGCGGTCTTCGCGGCGCGGCGCCTGGTCGAGCCTCCGCTCGCCGCGTCGCTGCTGGGAAGGCTCGGCGCGACCGAGCTGCAGCGCCTGCGACGTCACGTCGCCGCCGAAGACGCGGCGCGCGCCGCGCAGGACCAGCGCGAGAGCATCAGGCTGTCGGGAGAATTCCACGTCATCCTCGCCGGGCTTTCTTCCAATGCCGTGGTGACCGACATCGTTCGCGGGCTGGTGGCGCGCTCATCGCTCATCATCGCGCTCTACCAGCGCACCGGCAGCGCCGATTGCGCCCCCGAGGAGCACAGCGAGCTGGTGGACGCGCTCGGCGGCCGCCCCGCACGCGTCATCGCGCGGATCATGGATCATCACCTGCGTCACGTCGAAGCGAGCCTGCGCCTGAGCGCGCCGGAGCACGCGGCGGTCGATCTGCGCGCCGTGCTCGGCGCCGGCGCCCGCTGACGCCATGGGCAAGCTGACCACGCACGTGCTCGACACCGCGCGCGGCACGCCTGGCGCCGGAATCGACGTTCGCGTCTATCGCGCCGGGGCGAGCGGCTACGAACTGGCGGCGCACGCGCTGACCGGCGCCGACGGGCGCTGCGCGGCGCCGCTTCTGGAAGGCAGCGCGCTGGTGCCGGGTCGCTACCGGCTCGAGTTCGCCGCCGGCGCGTATTTCCGCGCCTGCGGCATGACGCTTCCCGAACCGCCGTTCGTCGATATCGTGACGATCGACTTCGGCGTCGCCGATGCGACCGCGCATTACCATGTTCCCCTGCTCGTCTCGCCGTGGAGCTACTCGACGTACCGGGGTAGCTGATGAAACATCCCCCCACGCTCGCTCCGCTCGCTGCCCCCCAGGGGGCGGGTCAGTCGGTCGGGGCGGCCCTTCCCGACTGACATGGAAGCCTACGCCGGCGAATGGCTGCAGCTTCTGATCCGCTGGGTCCACCTCATCACCGGCATCGCGTGGATCGGGTCGTCGTTCTACTTCGTGTGGCTGGACAATCACCTGCTGCCGCCACTGGCGCAGGAGGACGCGGACAAGGGCATCGGCGGCGAGCTCTGGGCGGTGCACGGCGGCGGCTTCTACGTGGTGCGCAAGTTCAAGGTCGCGCCCGAGCGCCTGCCCGCGACACTGCACTGGTTCAAATGGGAAGCCTACTGGACTTGGATGTCGGGCTTCGCACTTGCTCGTCGTCATGTACTACCTGCACGCATCGACTTACATGATCGATCGCGGCGTCGCCGACATCAGTGCGCCGCTGGCGGTCGCCACGAGCGTCGCGCTGCTCGCGGCGGGATGGGTGTTCTACGATCAGCTCTGCAAGCGACTGGGCTTCGAGCGCGAGCGCTGGATCGCCGCCGCGATGATCGCGATGGTAGTCGCGGTCGCGTGGGCACTCTCGCACCTCTACAGCGGCCGCGCGGTCTACATGCAGGTCGGCGCCATGCTCGGCACGATCATGGCGGCGAACGTGCTGATGGTCATCATCCCGTCGCAGCGCAAGCTTGTCGAAGCCAAGGAGCAGGGCATTGCGCCCGATCCGGTGTACGGCCGGCACGGCAAGCAGCGATCGGTGCACAACAACTACTTCACGCTGCCGGTGCTGCTCATCATGATCAGCAACCACTATCCGATGACGTGGGGGAGTCGCTATGGATGGGCGGTGCTGGTGGCGATGCTGCTGCTCGCGGCGTACGTGCGGCATTTTTTCAACCTGCGACATCGCGGGCGCACGGTGTGGGCGATCCCGGTCAGCGCCGCGCTGGCGACCGTCGCGCTGGCGATCGTCATCGCGCCCTCCACGCCATCATCCCGCGGCGACGCGGCGAGCTTCGCGCGCGTGCAGGCCATCGTCGCGCAGCGCTGCGCCGGTTGCCACGCCGAGCATCCGAGCCAGGAAGGCTTTGCGGTCGCGCCCAAGAACGTGATGCTGCACACGCCCGCGCTCATCGTCGCCAACGCGCAGAAGATCTACGAGCAGGCGGTCGCGACGCGCGCGATGCCGATCGGGAATCTGACCGGGATGACCGACGACGAGCGCGCGACGCTCGCGGGCTGGATTGCAGCCGGCGCGCCAGCGCGATAGCCGATTCGGCGCGCACTCGCGCCCGCAGTTGCGACAGAGTCTCGCTAGTCCGGCGAGACCAGCGCCGGCGTTTCGAGCAGGTTGATCGCGGTCTTCGCGACCTGCAGCGTGTCGTAGTACGCGTAGCCGGCCACTGCCGCGGCGCCGACCACGGGTACCCAGCGGCTGGCGGTGGTGCCGGCGACGCGCTGCGTCACCGACATGCCGATGCCGCTGAGCACGCTCTTGAGCGCGCCTCCCGATAGCTGGCGGAACATCAGTCGCTGGCCGGTTCGCACGACCACGTCGCGGGTGAACTGCGTCGCCGCATGGCGGAACAGGCAATACACCATGTGCGAGCGCGTGAGCTGGAGATCCTTGCCGTAGAGCCCGGCGATATCGGAGACGAGCTGCGCCTGGATGCGCCAGATAGCCACCAGGTCGGGCAGCACGGTGAGCATTCCCAGCGCGCCCGGCGGCAGCGCCAGCGCGCCCGACAAGGTCGCCGCTTTCGCCGCCGCCTTGCGGGCCAGCGCGCGGGCGGCTCGCGCCGGCGCTTCGACCGCGCGCTGCCGCGACGCGGGGACGCCGGAGACGGCATTCTCCAGCGCATCGACAATGCGCGCACTGAGGGGCGTCGACAGCTGCGTTGTAACGGACATGATACGATTCGTGCGGCGGCGCGCGCGCCGCCAGGACATGTGCAGTATAAAGGTTACAATTACCGGCAGAAAGAAGCCTGCGGGGGAGGGCAGCGCTTGTCGAAGTCGCCTATTCTGGCGTATCGCGTCATGCCTCCGGCATACGTGGAATACGATCCGACGGTGGTTGCCGTCGCGCAGCGCGTCGTCGACCTGATCCACGCCAGCGCGCCGTGGGTGCACGCCGAGCACATCGGCAGCACCGCGATCCCGAATTGTGCCGGCAAAGGTATCGTGGACCTGGCGGCGTTCTACCCGCCGGACACCCTGGCCAAGACGCGCGATGCGCTCGATGCGATGGGATTTCAAAGACAGCGCGCCGGGCACATCTTTCCGGAGAGCAGGCCCATGCGCGTCGGCGCGATCGAGCACGACGGGCAGGTCTTCCGGCTGCACGTTCACGTCGTGGCGGGCGACAGCCCGGAAGCCGCCGACCTGCGCCGGTTCCGCGACGCTCTGCGCCGCGATGACGCGCTGAGCGAGGCGTACCAGGCAAAAAAGCGCGCCATCCTGAAGTCCGGGCTGAGCGAGCCGGTGGGCTATACACGCGAGAAGGGCGAGTTCATCACCGCGGTCCTCGGCCAGGCCGCGTAGGCCGCCGGGACGCTGATGCGCATCGGCGTTCCGCGTGAGCGCAAGGACGGCGAGCGTCGCGTCGGCCTCGTTCCGGAAAATGTCGGCGCGCTCGTTGCCGCAGGGCACCAGGTGGTCGTCGAGCGCGATGCAGGCGCGCGCGTCGGCTTCGACGACGCCGCCTACGCTGCGTGCGGCGCGATCGTCGAGCCCGACGCCGCGCGCATCTACGCGTGCCCGCTGATCGTCAAGGTCAAGGAACTGCAGCCCGTCGAGTTCGCGGCGCTCTGCCCCGGCACCACCGTGTTCGGCTTCGCGCAGCTTGGACGCGATCGCGCGCTGCAGGACGCCGTGCTCGCGGCGCGCATCGCGTGCATCGCGTACGAAACCGTCGCCGGCCCCGGCGGGAGCCTGCCGCTGCTGGCGCCGATGTCGCGCATCGCCGGACGCCTGGCGCCATTCATCGGCGCGTCGCTGCTCATGACCGACCGCGGCGGTGGGGGCGTGCTGCTTTCGGCAGTCGATGGCGTCGCGAGGCGCGAGCGTGACCATTGTCGGGGCCGGCGTGGTGGCGCGCGAGGCCGCGCTGCTCGCTGCCGATCTGGGCGCGTCGGTGCGCGTGCTCGGCCGCTCGCCGACCCGCCTCGACGCGATGCGCGCCGCCTGCGGCGATCGCGTCGTGACCGCGCCCGCCGAGCCCGACGCGATCGCTGCGGCGGTGCGCGAGTCCGACCTCGTCGTCGGCGCCGTGCTGCAGCCCGGAGCGCTTTCACCCAAGCTGATCTCGCGGCGCATGCTCGCGTCGATGCGGCCGGGCTCCGTTTTCATCGACGTCGGCATCGACCAGGGCGGCATCGGCGAAACCTCGCGCGCCACCACGCTGTCGAATCCCACCTACGTCGAGGAAGGGGTCATTCATTACTGCGTTCCCAACATGCCGGCGCTGGTCGCGCGCACGGCGACGCTGGCGCTGACGCAGGCGACGCTTCCCTACGTCCTGTCGCTCGCCGACCGTGGCATCGACGGCGCGCCTCGCCGCCGACGATGGCCTGCGCGCCGGGCTCCAGGTGCGAGATGGCGAGGTCACGCATCCCGCGCTGGCAGCCGACCGCGCCAGGTCGGAGCAGGCGATTCGCTCGTCGTAGGCGAGGTCGTGCGTTGCGCGCGCGCTTGCAACGTCGATCCATCTCCAGTACAAGAACCTCGCTTCATAACCTCGGACACGCACGATGCAGGTCTTCGGATTCGCAGGATGGTCGGGCAGTGGCAAGACGACGTTGATCGAGCGGCTGATCCCGCGCTTCGTGGCGCAGGGGCTGGTCGTGTCGCTGGTCAAGCATGCGCACCACGAGTTCGACATCGACCAGCCGGGCAAGGATTCGCATCGCCACCGCGAGGCAGGGCTGCCGCGAAGTGCTGATCAGCTCCGGCGTGCGCTGGGCGCTGATGCACGAGTTGCGCGGCGCCGCGGAGATGAGCCTCGGCGATGCGCTGCGCCGGCTTTCGCCGTGCGATCTGGTGCTGGTCGAAGGCTTCAAGTCGGCGCCCATCCGCAAGCTCGAAGTCTATCGAGAAAGCGTCGGCAAGCCGCTGCTGCATCCCAACGATGCGCACATCGTCGCGCTTGCGACCGATGTTCCGATGCGCGCCGCGGTGCCCAGCTTCGCCCTGGGCGACATCGACGCCATCGCCGACTTCATTCGCGCGCACGCGCCTGAAGGTCTCACCCAGCCCGCCTGACGCCGGCAAAACGGAAGGCTGGACGCGCTCGCCGGGCCCTGCGCGGCGCCCTGGAACTCCCTAACGAGGCCGTCCTCCAAGGCAGTGTCGGGGCGCTGCAACACCTTTGGCCGACAGGCGGTCCGTCCTCGCCAGAGCATTTGACTTGGCCCAGGGGCGGAGGTAACTTCAGAGCAAGCACAACGCCCAAGACGGCAGTGTCTGGGTACGCGCCCCGCGACGGTTGCATCACCATGAAAAACAAGACTTTTCTTCTTCTTACCAGCGCCGTTTTGATGGCGGGCGCCGGCGTGCCGGCATTTGCCGAGTCGGGCTTTTATGGCGGCATTTCGCTGCGTGACGGCGCGAGCGACCCCAATGGCCTGAAAATGGCCGAGGTACCGCTGACATGGACCCGGTTCGTGGCTCCGGTCATCGACGAAACCGTGCCGCGTTCCATGGTGTTCGGCGGGTACCGCTGGAAGAGCGACGTATCGGTCGAGGCCGCATTCAATACCGGCGACAAGTACTCGCTGCAGCCGCGCCGTTCGGCGCCGGGCGCGGGCTTCTTCGGCCTCACCGGCGGCGACGTGACCGCGCACACGTGGAACGCCGATGTCTACACGAGCTGGGAGATGGTGCGCAGCCTCTCGCTCTACGGCAGGTTGGGATACGCGCAGACCGAAACGCGCCCGCTGTTCGCCGGCGCGTCGGTGGTGCCCGGCGACGTCCGCCGCAGCCGCGAAGGCGTGAACTACGGCCTCGGATTGCGCTACGACATGAGCCAGTCGCTCGGTCTGCGTGTCGAGTACGCGCGTTTCGGCCGCTTCGTCGGCGAAGCGACGACCACGGGTCCTTTGCCCGAATCCGACCAGGTGATGATCGGCGTCCAGTTCAAGTTCTAGCGCGGCTCATCTGCTTACTCCAAAAACGCCGGCTTGCCGGCGTTTTTCATTGAGCGCGCTTTCCAGCGTTCTTTATCCAGCCGGTTGTGCGAGTTTTTCACCGTCCGCCGCGTTGCGCTACCATGGCGCCATGGTCCGTCTCGTCTATCTGGCGCGTCTGCGCGATGCATTCGGGAGCGGCGGTGAGAGCGTCGACCTTCCTGGCGATGTCGCCACGGTCGACGGTCTGCTCGCCTGGCTCGCCGGGCGCGGCGACGCCTGGGCGCGCGAGCTCGCCCCTGGCCGCGCCGTACGCGTCGCGGTGAACCATGACCTCGCGCAAGCGCACACGCCGATCCGCTCCGGCGACGAAGTCGCGTTGTTCCCGCCGGTGACCGGGGGATGACCCGATGAGCGTGCGCGTTCAGCGCGAGGAGTTCGACATCGCGCGCGAAATCGCGGAGCTTCGCGCCGGCAACGCGCGAATCGGCGCGGTCGCCGCGTTCATCGGCATCGTGCGCGACCTCAATGAGGGCGACGATGTTCGCTCGCTGACGCTGGAGCACTATCCGGGGATGACCGAGAAAGCGCTCGAGGCGATCGTTGCCGACGCGCGGGGGCGCTGGGACGTCTACGACGTGCGCGTCGTGCACCGTGTCGGCACGATGGCGCCCACCGATCCGATCGTGCTGGTGCTGGTGGCCAGCGCGCACCGCGGCGACGCGTTCGCCGCATGCGAGTTCGTCATGGATTACCTCAAGACGCGGGCGCCGTTCTGGAAAAAAGAGGCGACGCCGCAAGGCGAGCGCTGGGTCGAGGCGCGCGCCAGCGACGACGACGCCGCTGCGCGCTGGTAGCAGTACACAGGGGGACGTTGTCCCGCGATCGCGCCGGCGATTCGCGGAACGACCGTGAACAGCATTGCCTACGCACGCCGCAGCTCCTGCGCTTGACGCCACGCGTCTGCTTGCCATCGACTGGGGAACGACGTCGGCGCGCGCCTACGCGCTCGATGCGCAGGGCCGCATCCTCTCGCAGCGCAATGAGCCGCTGGGCATCCAGCGGGTGAAGCACGGGGACTTCGCCGGTTGCCTCGCCACGCTCGGCGCAGGGACTCCGGACACCGTCCCGGTCCTGGCGTGCGGCATGATCGGCAGCCGGCAAGGCTGGATCGAGGCCGCGTATCGCGCCTGTCCCGCCGGTTTGCGCGAGATCGCTGCTGGCATTACTCCCGTTCCGGGTGCGCGGATGTCGATCGTGCCGGGGCTCATCTATGGCGATCGCGGCGGCGTGCCCGACGTGATGCGCGGCGAGGAAACTCAGATCCTCGGCACGGTCGACACCGAGGCATTCCAGATCGTCGTCCTGCCGGGCACGCACAGCAAATGGGCCGCAGTCGAGCGCGGCGCGATCCGCGAGTTCACGACATACATGACAGGCGAGCTGTACGCGGTGCTGCGCGAGCACAGCATTCTCGGGCGCATGATGGACGAGCCCGGCGCGCACGAGGACGGCAGCGCATTCGAGCGTGGCGCGGCCTGGAGCCTGCGCGACGGCGCGGCGCTCACGCACGACCTCTTTTCGGCGCGCACGCTGCCGCTGACCGGCGCGCTTGCGCCGTCGGCCATCGGCGATTACCTTTCGGGTTTGCTGCTGGGGGCCGAGATCGCTGCGGCGCGGCACTGGATGAATCAGCACGCGCCTCGCGGCGCCGCGGTGACGCTGGTCGGCGATGCGGCCTTGTGCGCACGCTATCTCGCGGCGCTCCGCGTTGCCGGCATCCACGCTACCCTCGGTCCCGAACACGCATCGGCCACAGGTCTGTGGCGGCTCGCCAATCACGCAGGACTTCTGAAATCATGAATGCACCGTCGCCGCTGCGCCCGTACCTTTCGCCGCTGCCGCTGATCGCCGTGCTGCGCGGCATTTCGCCGGCGGAGATCGGTCCGGTCGGCAGCGCGCTTGGCGACAATGGCTTTCGCATCCTCGAGGTTCCGCTCAACTCGCCCGATCCGATGGAGAGCATCGCACTGCTCGCCCGCAACTTCGGCGAGCGCTGCCTCACCGGCGCAGGCACCGTGGTCAAGGTTGCCGACGTCGCCCGGGTCGCGCAGGCCGGCGGGCGGCTGGTCGTGATGCCGCACGCCGACGTCGCGATCATTCGCGAAGCCAAGCGGCTGGGGATGGTTTGCGTTCCCGGCGTATCGACGCTCACCGAGGCCTTCGCAGCGCTCGATGCCGGCGCCGACGGGCTGAAGATGTTTCCGGCGGAATTGCTGACCCCCGCCGTGCTCAAGGCATGGCGTGCCGTCCTGCCTCCGGAGACGCTCGTGTTCGCCGTCGGCGGCATTCGTCCCGACAACATGGCGCCCTACTGGGACGCCGGCGCCGACGGATTCGGTACCGGCTCGAATCTGTACAAGCCGGGGGCGCAGGCCGCTGGCGTGCGCCGCCGCGGCCGCAGCGTACGCCGGCGGCTTCGCAGTTCTCAAGCCGCGCTGATCGACGCGATGGCGCAGTTGCAATTCGACGTGGTGGCGCTGGGTGAGCCCATGATCGAGTTCAACCAGGTCGGTCGCGACGATCCTACGGCGTATCGACAGGGCTTCGGCGGCGACACCTCGAACTGCATCATCGCCGCGGCGCGCCTGGGAGCGCGCACGGCGTATGTGACGCGCCTGGGCGACGACGCATTTGGCCGGATGTTCAGCGAGCTGTGGCGCCGCGAAGGCGTCGACGCGCGGCGGCGTCGGCAATCGACGTCGACGCGCCCACCGGCATCTATTTCGTGACGCACGGCCCTGAGGGCCACGAGTTCAGCTACCGCCGCGCCGGCTCCGCGGCTGCGCGCATGCAGCCCGCGGATCTTCCGCTCGACATCATTCGCGCGTCCAAGGTGCTGCACATCTCGGGCATCAGCCAGGCGATCAGCGACAGCGCGCGCGAGACGCGTTTCCGCCGCCATCGCTGCGGCGCGCGCGGCCGGTGCTCGCATCTCCTACGATTCCAACCTGAGGCTCAAGCTCTGGCCTCTGAAACAGGCCAAGGCCGTGATCAGTGCGACGATTGCGCAGTGCGACTGGTTCGTGCCGAGCCTGGAGGAGGCACAGCTGCTTTCGGGCAAGACCGAACCCGCCGCGATCCTCGACTGGGCGCACGCGCTCGGCGCGCCGGTGGTCGTGCTCAAGATGGGCGCCGATGGCTGCTGGGTGTCGAACGGACGCGTACGCGAGCACATTCCCGGCAATCGTGTCGACGCGTGCGACGCGACGGGCGCGGGCGATTGTTTCGACGGCGCGTTTGCCGCGCGCATCGTCGCCGGCGATTCGCCGCTCGAGGCGGCGCGTTATGCCAACGCCGCCGCGGCGTTGGCCACCACCGGCTTCGGCGCGGTGGCGCCGCTGCCGCGTCACGAGCAGGTCGTCGCCTTCATGAGGCGTTAGGCGATGCGCGCTGCCGGGCCGCCCCAAGGCGCGCGCCCCCCTCAGGGGGAAGTCGCGCCGCGACTTCGGGGGCGAGACCTTCCGCTTTCGCGACGATCTGCTCGCGGGCAAGGTTGCGCTGGTCACCGGCGGGACCAGCGGCATCGGCGCCGCGATCGGCAACGCGCTGGCGCGCTGCGGTGCAAAAGTGACCGTCACCGGCGCGACCGCGCGCGAGGTCGACGCCGCCGTGTCGCCTCCGGCTTCGCGGCGGCGGAGGCGCGACGTGCTGGACGTGCGCGACGGGCGGGCGGTCAGCGCCTGCGTCGCGGCGCTGCCGCGCCTCGACATCCTGGTCAACTGCGCAGGCGTCATCCGCCGCGTCGACGAGCACGAACCGGAAGTCTTCGCGCAGGTCGTCGACGTCAACCTGAACGGGACCATGCGGGCCTGCGCCGCCGCGCGGCCTATGCTGGCACGCAGTGCGGGATGCATCGTCAACACCGGCTCGGTGTATGCGTTCTTCGGCGGACCGCACGCCCCCGGCTACACGGCGAGCAAGGGCGGTGTGGTGCAGCTCACCAAAGCGCTGGCGGTGGCGTATGCTGCCGAAAAAATCCGCGTGAATGCCATCGCGCCGGGTTGGATCGCGACGCCGCTCACCGAGACCGTGCGCAACGACGCGCAAAAAAGCGCCGGCATACTGGCGCGCACGCCGCTCGGTCGCTGGGGGGAGCCGGAAGATGTGGCTGGTGTCGTCGTGTTCCTGTGCTCGCCGGCGGCGGCTTTCATGACCGGCGCCATCGTGCCTGTCGATGGCGGCTATCTCGTCGCGTGAGAAACGAGGAGGAAAAATGACCATCGGCATCGCGATTCGCTGTCTGAAGAAAGGCGAATGGGAGCGCGCGCACGGTATGGTGCAGCAAGACGAGAGCAAGCTGGGTTGCTGGGCGCACGGCATCGTGCACCTGGTCGAAGGCGATCTGGGCAACGCGCGCTACTGGTACCGGCGAGCAAGCCGACCCTTTCCGAAGGATCGCGATGTCGACCGCGAGGTTGCCGAGCTCACGCGCGCGCTCAAGGAAGAACAATTGAGCAGCGACTTCGTCGTGCGCCGACCCCTGCGTTGACCGCGCCGCTCATCCTGCCATCCGTCGGCATCGTTCCCGAGCTGGCGTTGCGCGCCATGCCCGATGACGAACGCGTCTGGGTCCCGCAGGCGAGGGACGTTTGGTTTCGTCCGCTGCTGCTCAACACGGTCAGCGGTGGCTGGTGCAACCTCCTGCGCGTGCGCAAGTCCGGCGTGCTGAGCCGCCATCGTCATCCGATGATCGTCGTGGGCTACGTGATCCGTGGCAAATGGCGCTACCTGGAGCACGACTGGATCGCCGACGAAGGCAGCTTCGTCTACGAGCCGCCGGGTGAGATCCACACGCTGGTGGTGCCTGACGACTGCGCCGAGATGATCACGTTCTTCAACATCGCCGGCGCGATGATCTACCTCGACGACGATGGGCGGCAGATCGGCTACGAGGATGTGTTTTCCAAGATCGAGATGTGCCGCGCGCACTATGCCGCGTGCGGGCTCGGCGCCGATTACGTCGACCGTTTCGTGCGCTAGCGGCATCGTCGGGACCCGACTTCGATACAATCGCGCATGGGCCTGCAACTCGCCGCGATCGCGATCGGGGCAACCCTCGGTGCGTGGCTGCGCTGGGGATTTTCTTTCTGGCTTGGACCGCATTCGGGCGCGTGGCCGCTGGGAACGCTCGGCGCCAACCTGCTCGGCGGCTACCTGGTCGGCGTCGCGGTGGCGTTTTTCGCGCTGCGTCCGGACTTGCCGGTGGAATGGCGCCTGTTCGCGATCACCGGATTCCTGGGCGGCCTCACCACGTTCTCGACCTTTTCGGCGGAAGTCACCGACCTGCTCGCGCGCGGCGATCTTCTCGCCGGCGTCGGGCTCGCGTCGGTGCATCTGTTCGGCTCGCTGCTGCTCACCGCGGCCGGTTTTGCGACACTGCGACTGCTTGCGTAGTCGCACAAGATCACTCACATACACGGAGATCCGCATGCCCAGTGCCATCCGCATCACGGAAGTCGGCGGTCCGGACGTCCTGAAATTCGAAAGCGTCAACGTCGGCGATCCCGGCTGCCAACGAAGTGCGGCTGCGCCAAACCGCGGTCGGACTCAATTACATCGACACCTATCACCGCAGCGGTCTGTACAAGATCCCGCTGCCCTCCGGCATCGGCACCGAAGCCGCGGGAACGATCGAAGCGGTGGGCGCCGGCGTGAGCGAATTCAAGCCCGGCGATCGCGTCGCGTATTCCGGCGGCCCGCTGGGCGCATACGCCGAAGCGCGCGTCATGCCCGCCGACCGGCTGGTAAAGATTCCGGACGGCGTGTCGGATCGCACGGCGGCAACGCTGATGCTCAAGGGGCTGACCGTTCAATACCTGCTGCGCCAGACCTACCGTGTGAAGGCGGGCGAGACGATCCTGCTGCACGCCGCCGCGGGCGGCATCGGTCTGATCGCCTGCCAATGGGCGCGCGCGCTCGGCGTGACGGTGATCGGCACCGTCGGCTCCGACGAAAAGGCGGCGCTGGCCAAGGCCAACGGGTGCACGCACACGATCGTCTACACGCGCGAGAATTTCGTCGAGCGCGTGAAGGAGATCACCGGCGGGAAGGGCGTTCCCGTGGTGTACGACGCGATCGGCAAGGACACTTTTCCGGCGTCGCTGGACTGCCTGTCGCCGCGCGGTCTCTGGGTGAGCTTCGGCAACGCGTCGGGCGCGATCCCGCCGTTCGACATTCTCCAGCTGTCGGTGAAAGGGTCGCTGTACGCGACGCGACCGAACCTGTTCACGCATACCGCCAAGCGCGCCGACCTGCTGGCGATGGCGGCGGAAATGTTCGATCTCGTGCGCACCGGCAAGCTCAACAACGAGGCGCGCCAGACCTACGCGCTGGCCGATGCCGCGCAGGCGCATCGCGATCTCGAGTCGCGAAAAACGACCGGCTCGACGGTGCTGCTTCCCGGATAGACCGACATCGAGTCCGGGCACGCGGGCAGCGGCGAGGGCAGTAGAGCGCAGCGCATGTAGTCCTTCTCCGCGCCACGCGGGGTTTGCGCGCGAGAATTAAGCGGCGGGCCCGTTTCGTCGCTCGTGATGGCCGGCCGCGCGGTCGGCGAGTGTCGCGTTGTTGATCAGCTTGGCGGCTTCCGGCGCAAGGTCGGATGCGACCAATCCCAATGGTCCGCGGCCGGCCTCGACCAGCGAATCGGCGGCGGCGCCGTGGAGGTTGACGGCGAGCGCGAGCGCCGGATCGGCAGCGATGCCCTGCGCCAGGAACGCGCCGATCATGCCGGCGAGTACGTCGCCGGTTCCTGCGCTCGCCAGCGCGGCGCTGCCGCTGGCATTGATCGCCCACGTACCGTCGAGGAATGCGAGCACGCTCCCCGCGCCCTTGAGCACCGTCGCAGCGTTGAATCGCGTCGCGAGGCGCAGCGCGGCGTCGACGCGATCGCCCTGAATCGCGCCGGTGTCGCATTGCAGCAGCCGCGCGGCTTCGGCGGGATGCGGCGTGATCACGGTCGCCGCCGTGCGCGCCGAGAGCGCGCTCGCGAGGCTCACGTCCGCCGCGATGAGGTTCAGCGCCCCCGCATCGACGACCAGCGGCACGCGGCCGCCAGCGCCTGCGCGACGGTGGCGCGCCCTGGCGCGTCGGCGCCGAGTCCGGGTCCGACGACCAGCGCGTCGCACGGCGTGGCGAGCACGCGCTGCGCCTCGTCGATCATCAGCTCCGGCATCTGCCAGTCGACGCCGAGCGGCGCCTGCGCGGCGAGCCCGACGCGCACCTTTCCCGCGCCCAGGCGCAGCGCGGCGCGTCCGGCGAGGAGCGGTGCCCCGACCATGCCGTCGCTGCCTCCGACGATCGCAAGCGTGCCGAACGTTCCCTTGTGGACGTTGCGACGCGTGCGCCGCAGTATTCCGGGCACCGACTCGCGCATCGCTTCCCAGCGCAGGCGCCGGCCGCGCGTCGGCGCGCCGGCGACGACGTCGAGACCCAGCGTATGCACGCTGATCGCCCCGCAGTGGTCGGGTCCGTCCGCGGTCAGCAGGCCGGGCTTCGAGCGCGATGAACGTCGTGGTGGCGTCGGCGCGGATCGGTGTGTTGGCCCGCGCGACGCCGGTGTCGGCATCGAGCCCGCTCGGGATGTCGAGCGCGAGCACCGGAGCGGCGCCATGGTTGGCGCGGGCGATCCATTGCGCGTGCGGCGCGTCGATGTCGCGAGCGAGGCCGATGCCGAACAGGCCGTCGACGACCAGTCCTGGTGCTTCACCGCCGGTCCATTCGGCGCGCGTGATCCCGCCGCACTCGTTCCACGCGCGCCACGCCGCGGCGGCGTCGCCGGCGAAGCGCTGCGCGTCGCCCGCGAATGCGACTTCCACGTCGAAATACCAGGACTTGAGCAGTCGCGCCACGACGAAGGCGTCGCCGCCGTTGTTGCCCGGGTCCCGCCAGGACCTGCACGCGAGCCGAGCGCGCGGCGATCCAGTCGCGTGCGATCTCCGCCGCAGCCAGCCCGGCACGTTCCATCAAAGGCTGCCCCGCCGCACCACGCTCGAGCAGCCGCACCTCGGCGACGCGCAGGACCGGATCGTGTGCCATGCGGCGATTATAGGGGCGCCGCGGGACCGGCTTTCGCTCGTTCCGCCGCGTCGGTACGGCGTTGGACATTCCCCCGGCCAATGGCTACACTGGCGCGACAAGACTGGCACCCACGATCTAGAACAGCAATGAGCGTCAATTAGCGTCATAGCCGGCCGTAGGGGGATCTTCGGGGATCCTGTCGTCGGCACCGGCGAAAGACGTTGTCCACCGATTCGCAGGTCGGCCGTTCTAGCCTTTTCATTGTCGGAGGTTTGCATGAAGTTGCTTCCCAAGTTGGTCCTGGGCGTCGTCGCGCTGGCAGTCGCGGTCGGAGCTTCCGCCCAGACGGGCACCCTCAAGAAAATCAAGGATTCGGGCACGATCACCATCGGTCACCGTGACTCGTCGATCCCGTTCTCGTACTACGACGACAAGCAGCAGGTCGTCGGCTACGCGGTCGACATCTGCATGAAGGCGGTCGACGCGGTCAAGGCCGAGCTCAAGATGCCCAACCTCAAGGTGGTGATGAATCCGGTCACCTCGGCGACGCGCATTCCGCTGATCGCCAACGGCACCATCGACCTCGAGTGCGGCTCGACGACCAACAACCTGGATCGTCAGAAGCAGGTGGCGTTCACCAACACCTACTTCGTCACCGCCAACCGCTACGTCGCCAAGAAGTCGTCGAACATCAAGACGCTCGCCGACCTGAAGGGCAAGACGGTGGTGTCGACGTCGGGAACGACCAACATCAAGTGGCTCACCGAAGAGAACGGCAAGCAGAACCTGGGCATGAACATCATCCCCGCCAAGGACCACGCCGAAGCCTTCCTGATGGTCGAGACCGACCGCGCGGTGGCGTTCTTCATGGACGACATCCTGCTCTACAGCCTGGTCGCCAGCGCCAAGACGCCGGGTGACTACGCGATCGGGTCGGAGGCCTACAGCGTCGAGCCCTACGGCGCGATGATGCCCAAGGACGATCCGGAATTCGCCAAGGTCGATCAACGGCGCCACCGCGAATCTGTACAAGAGCGGCCAGATCAACGCGATCTATGACAAGTGGTTCATGAAGCCGATCCCGCCCAAGGGCATCAATCTGAACCTGCCGGAGAGCCCGCAGCTCAAGGCGGCGTTCGCGAATCCCACCAACAACGGCGATCCTGCCGCGTACAAGTAGGCGCATTGAAATCGTAGAGAATCGTTGAGACGGGGAGCTTCGGCTCCCCGTTCTCGTTCGCTTCACGTTGTTGCTTCCATCGCCGCGCAAGCGGGAGAATCGGCGAAATGAACTACAACTGGAACTGGGGCATCTTCTGGGAGATGTCCGCCGACGGCCGCCACACCTGGGCCATGACGCTGGTCATCGGCCTGGGATGGACGCTGATCACGGCGGTGTGCGCGGGCGTGATCGCGCTCGTGCTGGGAACGACGCTCGGCGTGCTTCGCACCACGCACAGCAAATGGGTGGTGCGCCTGGGCAACGCGTACGTCGAGATCTTCCGCAACATCCCGCTGCTCGTGCAGTTGTTCCTCTGGTTTTTCGTCTTTCCCGAGCTCCTGCCCAAGTCCATCGGTGGCGCGATCAAGTCGATGAACCCGCCGTGGGCGTCGTTCGTCCCGGCGGTGATCGGCCTCGGGCTGTTCACCGCCGCGCGCGTCTCCGAGCAGGTTCGCGCCGGCATCCAGGCGCTGTCGCGCGGACAGCGCATGGCGGCGACGGCGATGGGACTCACCGAGGCGCAGTCCTATCGATACATCCTGTTGCCGATGGCGTTTCGCATCATCCTGCCGCCGCTCACCTCGGAAACGATGAACCTGATCAAGAACACGTCGGTGGCGCTGACCATCGGCCTGATCGAGCTGACCGCCGCGGCGCGGTCGATGCAGGAATTCACCTTCCAGGTCTTCGAGGCATTCACCGCGGCGACGGTGATCTACATCGTCGTCAACCTGATCGTCGTCAACCTCATGCGCTGGCTCGAGAGGGGCGTCGCTATTCCGGGGTTCGTCGGACCGCAGGTCGCCGAGGGAGCGCACTAACGTGGGCGACTTCGACTTCGGCGTCATCGAGCGCTCGCTCGGATACCTGTTCAAGGAGGGGATGACCTTCACGCTGACGCTCACCGGGATGGCGGCGCTCGGCGGCGTGTTCTTCGGCACGCTGCTGGCGATGATGCGGCTGTCGTCGCACAAGTGGCTGTCGCTGCCGGCAACCGGCTACGTCAACCTGATGCGGTCGATCCCGCTGCTGCTGGTCATTTTCTGGTTCTACTTCCTGGTGCCGTACATCGGCGCGTGGGTCACCGGCTCGCCGCGGCCGATCAAGGTCGGCGCGTTCGCGTCCTCGGTGATCACCTTCATGATGTTCGAGGCGGCGTACTACTCGGAGATCATGCGCGCCGGCATCCAGTCGATTCCGCGCGGGCAGGTCTGGGCCGGCTACGCGCTTGGGCTCAACTACTGGCAGTCGATGAAGGAAATCGTGCTGCCGCAGGCGTTTCGCAACATGCTGCCGATCCTGCTCACGCAGACCATCATCCTGTTCCAGGACACATCGCTGGTCTATGTGCTGTCGATCACCGACTTCCTCGGTGCGGCGTCGAAGATCGCCCAGCGCGACGGGCGCCTGGTCGAGATGTACCTGTTCGCCGCACTCGTTTATTTCTGCATGAGCTTCGGCCTGTCGTATGTGGTCAAGCTGCTGCAGCAAAAGATCGCCATCATTCGCTAGGAGCGGCATGTCATGCCGATGATCGAACTCAAGGATGTATCGAAGTGGTACGGCAGCTTCCAGGTGCTGACCGACTGCACGACCAGCGTCGACAAGGGCGAGGTCATCGTCGTGTGCGGGCCCTCCGGTTCCGGCAAGTCGACGCTGATCAAGGTCGTCAACGCGCTCGAGCCGTTTCAGAAGGGCGACATCGTCGTCGACGGCATCAAGGTCAACGACCCCAAGACCAACCTGCCGAAGCTTCGCGCGCGGGTCGGCATGGTGTTCCAGAACTTCGAGCTGTTCCCGCACCTGTCGATCACGCAGAACCTGCGCTCTGGCGCAGATCAAGGTGCTCAATCGTGGCAAGGACGAGGCGATCCAGCGCGGCCTGAAGCTCCTCGACCGCGTCGGCCTGATCGCGCAGAAGGACAAGTTCCCGGGGCAGCTCTCCGGCGGCCAGCAGCAGCGCGTCGCGATCGCGCGCGCGCTGTCGATGGACCCGATCTGCATGCTGTTCGACGAGCCGACCTCGGCGCTGGATCCCGAAATGGTCAACGAGGTGCTCGACGTCATGGTCGCCCTCGCCAAGGAAGGCATGACCATGATGTGCGTGACGCACGAGATGGGCTTCGCGCGCAAGGTGGCGCATCGCGTGATCTTCATGGACCAGGGGCTGATCGTCGAGGACGCGACCAAGGAAGACTTTTTCGGCAAGCCGCGGTCGGAGCGCGCGCAGCTGTTCCTGTCGAAGATCCTGCAGCACTGACCCAAAAGAGGCGGCGCCCACAGCCGCCGACTGCGGTGCGGCCTCGCCGCGCTGATCGAAGCGGCGTACAATTCGGCTTTACAGCGCGCCTTCGCGCCGAATCTCCATCGATGGCCGAGTTTCTCACGCTGCGAGGGCGCTCCGCGCTCTCCGCGTTTCGCGTCAACAAGCTGCTCGCCGACCTCGCCGGCACCCGCATCGCGGGCATCACGGCGGACTACTTCCACTTCGTCGCCGCATCGCGAGCGCTCTCAGCGGACGAGCGCGTCACGCTCGAGCGCCTGCTGACCTACGGGCCGCTGACGTCCGGGCACGCCGATGCCGGCGAGTTGCTGCTGGTCATTCCGCGTCCGGGCACGATCTCGCCGTGGGCATCGAAGGCCACCGACATCGCGCACAACTGCGGGCTCGACGCGATCACGCGCATCGAGCGCGGCGTGGCGTATCGCGTCGTCAGCGAAGGCGGCGCGCTGGCGGGCGCCGACCGCGCCTTCCTGCTGCCGCGCATCCACGACCGCATGACCGAAGCGGTGGTCACCGAGCTCGCCGATGCCGCTCGCCTGTTCGCGCACGTCGCGCCGCGGCCCATGCTTTCGATCGACGTGCTGCAGGGCGGACCGGCGGCGCTGATACGCGCCAATACCGAGCTCGGACTCGCGCTGTCCGACGACGAGATCG
>CAVRLN010000010.1:0-169355 GCA_963722325.1 uncultured beta proteobacterium | reverse complement strand
TCCTCACCGACGTGCCGCTCTCCGAGATGGAAACGGTGCTCGCCGCGATGCTCGAGGGCGGCTACGTCGAGGAGACGCGCACCATGCTGAGCGCGACGCTGACGCGCGCCTCGGGTGGCAGCGAGCACGCCGAGGCGCTCAACGAAGTCGTGGTCCATCGCGGCGCGGCAGGCGGCATGATCGACTGTGCGGTCGCGATCGACGGCCGCTTCGTGTATTCGATGCGCGCCGACGGCCTGATCGTGGCCACGCCCACCGGCTCCACCGCGTACGCGCTTTCGGCGCAAGGGCCCGATCGTCGACCCCGCGGTGGCGGCGTTCCTGCTGGTGCCGGTCGCACCGCACTCGCTCTCCAATCGTCCCACCGTCGTGCGCGATTCGGCGGTCATCGAGATTTCGCTGCTCGGCGGCAAGGATGCAAGCCTGCACTGCGACGCACAGACCAACTTTCCGATGGCCGAAGGTGATAGCGTGCTGATCCGCCGCGCCGAGCATGGCGTGCGCCTGCTGCATCCGAAGGACCACGACCACTTCGCGATGCTCCGGCGCAAGCTGCACTGGGGCGAGACCGCCGAGCGCATGCGATCCGGCAACGCCTGACGCACCGCGCTGCTCGCTCGCTTCCTCGCTTTTCCGTCACTGCCTGCCCGCTCCGCCGATCATCATGCTGCGCCTGCTTTCGATACGCAATTTCGCCATCGTCGAATCCGTCGATGCCGAGCTCGGCGCCGGGTTCACGGTGCTCACCGGAGAAACCGGCGCGGGCAAGTCCATCCTGCTCGAAGCGCTCTCGCTCCTGCTGGGCGATCGCTTCGAGTCGCGCCAGCTGCGGCCGGGCGCGGAGCGCGCCGAGATCGCCGCCGAGTTCGACCTGAGCGATGCCGACAAGGCGCGGCAATGGCTCGCCGAGCAGTCGATGGGCGATGCCGATTCGCTTTTGTTGCGCCGCGTGCTCGACGCGCAAGGCCGCAGCCGCGCGTGGATCAACGGCAGCGCCGCGACGCTCGCGCAGCTCCAGGCGGTCGGCGAATGCCTGATCGACGTCCATGGACAGCACGCGCATCAATCGCTGGGCAAGCCCGACACGCAGCGTGCGCTGCTCGACGCCTTCGGCGGCTTCTCGTCGCTGAGCGGTGAAGTCGCGCACGCGTGGCGTGAATGGAAGGACGCCGTCGAGGCGCACGCCAATGCGACTCGCGACGCCAGCGCACTGCGAGGCGGAGCGCGAGGCGCTCGCGCAGCGACATGCCGAGCTCGAGAAGCTCGGCGCCAGCGCCGACGAATGGACAACGCTGTCATCGGCGCAATCGCGCCTGGCGAACGCCGCGGCGCTGCTCGATGCCGCCGCGCAGGGTGAAAGCGAGCTCAACGACGGCGATGCCGCGATGGTTTCCAGGCTGGCAGCGCTGGTGCAGCGCCTGCGCCAGGCCGCCGCGCACGATCCCGCGCTGGACGCTGTCGCGGCGCTGGTCGAAGACGCGCGCATCGGCGCCGACGAAGCGGCGCGCGCGCTGCGCCACTACCGCGAGCGACTGGAGCTCGATCCCGCGGAGCTCGCCCGCGTCGAGTCGCGGCTGGCCGCGATCCACGACGTGGCGCGCAAATATCGCGTGCGGCCCGAAGCGCTGCCGCAGCTCGCCGAGGACACCGCGCGTGCGCTCGAGGCGATCGCTGCGGGCGGCGACGCCGCACGGCTCGAGCGCGCGATGGCGCAGGCACACGCGCGCTACGTCGCGCTGGCGCGGGACCTGTCGGCGAAGCGCAAGTTTGCCGCCGCCGAGCTCGGGCATCGCGTCACCGCCCTGATGGCGGATCTCGCCATGGCCGGCGGCCGCGTCGAGATCGCGCTGCCCGCGCAGGATCCGCCAGCGAGCCATGGATTGGAAAGCGTGCAGTTCGAGACCGCGACGCATCCCAAGCAGGCGCTGGGACCGATCTCGCGCATCGCCTCGGGTGGCGAGCTGTCGCGCCTCGGGCTGGCGATACAGGTCGTGCTTTCCGAAGTCGGCACCGTGCCTACGCTGGTGTTCGACGAAGTCGACGCCGGCATCGGCGGCGGCGTCGCCGCGGCGGTGGGCGCGCTGCTGCGACAGCTGGGTCGAACGCGCCAGGTGCTCTGCGTGACGCACCTGCCGCAGGTCGCGGCGTGCGCCGACGCTCACGTTCGGGTGGTGAAGACTTCGCGCAAGAACACCGTCGGGACGGTGCTCACGCCGCTGGCGGCGGACGATCGCGTCGAGGAGATCGCCCGTATGCTGGGCGGCCACGAGGTCACGGCAAAAACGCGCGCCAACGCCGAGGAGTTGCTGGCGCAAAGCCGGCCCGCGCGCCGAAAAGCCGGCGCAAGGCCTAGTCCAGAAAAAGGGGGATTGCGAGGGTGCTGCGAAAGGCCCCGACGCGTGCCGGGGCCTTGAATCTATCCGCGCGTCGGAACCGCGTGGGCGCGACGCGCCTTGGTCGAGGCGCGGGTCGCTACTTCCGGCGGCATTGCCTCGCCGGTTTCCATCCAGTGCTTGACGCGGTTGGCGTCGCCGATGCGCGTGAGGCGCCCGTACGAATCGAGCAGCACGATCACCACCGGGCGGCTGGCGATGGTAGCGAGCATCACGAGGCACTTGCCGGCCTCGCGGATGAACCCGGTCTTGGAAAGCTGTATGTCCCACGATCCGCTTTTCACCAGCGAATTCGTGTTGTTGAAACCGAGGAGCTGTCCCGAGGGCTGCAGCTCGACGTAGTGGCTCGCCGTCGTGGTGAACTCGCGGATCAGCGGATAACCCGCCGCCGCCTCGACCATGCGCGCGAGGTCGTGCGCGGTGGCGACGTTCTCGCTCGATAGTCCCGTTGGATCGGTGAAGTGCGAGCGCGTCATGCCCAGCGCGCGCGCTTTTTCGTTCATCGCGTCGACGAATGCGGGCATGCCGCCGGGATAGTGCCGGGCAAGACTGGACGCGGCACGATTCTCCGACGACATCAGCGCGAGGCGCAGCATCTCGTGGCGCGATAGCTCGGTGCCGAGGCGAAGCCGCGAGTGGCTGCCCTTGATCATGTCCAGATCGCCGATGTCCACCGACAGGAGCTCGTCCTGCGGTTGCCCGGCGTCGAGCACGACCATCGCGGTCATGAGCTTGGTGACCGAGGCGATCGGCGTCACGGCGTCGGCGCCTTTCGCATAAATCGCCTGCTTCACGCCGGTGTCGAACACCAGAACGTTGGCCGAGGCGAGCTTGAGCTTGGCGGCGTCGCGCGGCGGCAATGGCTGCGCAACGGCACCCATGACGCCTTCGACGGCCGCCGAGGCAGCCGAGGCGCATGGAAAATATCGCAACGAAAACAACGATTAAGCTGGTTCTCATGAAGCTAAGCCTGAATTGGTCGCCTGGGTTTATAGCACACGCGCAAGCCGTATGCCAATACCCTGGACAAAACAAACGTTTAGACCGTGTTCGGCGATGACAGCGGCATTGCGGGGGACGCGACGCCCTCGTCGGCTGTCTCGCGCAGCGCATGGTCGGCGTTTGCCGACGCTCCGGAGGGCGCCGGGGAGCCGACCCGCGGCGGCGGGCTCTTCCTGCTGCTGGAGCGCCCACATGCGTGCGTACGCGCCGTCGTCCGCCAGGAGCTCGGCGTGCGTGCCGCGCTCGACGATGCAGCCCTGCACCAGCACGAGGATCTGGTCGGCGTGAACGATCGTCGACAAGCGATGCGCAATCGTCAGCGTGGTGCGATCGGCGGAGATCTGCTCGAGCTCGGCCTGGATGAGTTTCTCCGAGGCCGAATCCAGCGCCGAGGTCGCCTCGTCGAAAATGAGCACGCGCGGGTTCTTGAGTATGGCGCGGGCGATCGCGACACGCTGCTTCTCGCCGCCGGACAGCTTGAGACCGCGCTCGCCGACCGGCGTCGCGTAGCCCTCGGGCAGCGCCATCACGAAGTCGTGAACCTGCGCCAGCCGCGCCGCCGCGACGATCTCGGCATTCGATGCGCCGGGCCGGCCGTAGGCGATGTTGTATTCGATGCTGTCGTTGAACAGCACCGTGTCCTGCGGAACGATCGCGATCGCGGCGCGCACGCTCGTTTGCTGCACGGCGCGAAGGTCCTGTCCGTCGACCGCGATGCGCCCGCCGCTGACGTCGTAGAAGCGGTACAGGAGCCGCGCCAGCGTCGACTTGCCCGATCCGCTCGGGCCCACCACCGCGACGGTGCGCCCGGCGGGAATCGTGAACGACACGTCGAAAAGGATCTGGCGGTTGGGCTCGTAATGGAAATCGACGTGCTCGAAGCGGACTTCGCCCGGGCCCGTGCGAAGCGCCGGCGCGCCGGGCGCGTCCTTCACCTCGGCGTTCTCCTCGATGAGCCGGAACATGCGCTCCATGTCGGCGACCGCCTGCTTGATCTCGCGGTAGATGACGCCGAGAAAATTGAGCGGAATGTAGAGCTGGATCATGAACGCGTTGACCAGCACGAGGTCGCCGATGGTCATCGTGCCGTTGACCACGCCCAGTGTGGCGCGCCACATGATGAGCGTCACCGCGATGGCGATGATCGCGCTTTGTCCGATATTGAGCAGCGACAGCGACGTCTGGCTGCGCACCGCCGCGCCTTCCCAGCGCTGCAGGCTCTCGTCGTAGCGCTTGGCCTCGAATTCCTCGTTGTTGAAGTACTTGACGGTCTCGTAGTTGAGCAGGCTGTCGATGGCGCGCGTGTTCGCCTTCGAGTCGAGCTCGTTCATCTGCCGGCGGAACCCGGTGCGCCATTCGGTGACCGTGATGGTGTAGACGATGTAGAGCGCGAGCGCGGCCAGCGTGATGCCGATGAACCAGAAGTCGTAGCGCGCCACCAGGATCGCCGACACCAGCGCGATCTCGACGAGCGTCGGCAGGATCGAGAACAGCGCATAGCCGATCAGCGTCGAGATGCCGCGCGTGCCGCGTTCGACGTCGCGGGTCAGCCCACCGGTCTGGCGCGCCAGGTGAAAGCGCAGCGAGAGCTCGTGCAGGTGGCGGAAGGTCTTGAGCGCGATGGTGCGAACGGTGCGCTGCGTCACCTTGGCGAACAGGTACTCGCGCAACTCGGTGAACGCGGTGGTCGACAGCCGCAGCACGCCGTAGGCGACCAGCAGCGCCATCGGCAGTACCAGCGCCTGCGCGGCAGAGGGCAGCGTCAACTGGTCGACGATCTGCTTGAGCAGCAGCGGCACGCCGACGTTGGCGAGCTTGGCGGCGATGAGGCACGCCAGCGCCAGCGCGACGCGGCCCTTGTAGGCGAGCAGGTACGGCAGCAGCGAGCGCACCGTCTGCCAGTCGCCGCGGTGCGTGGCGGGATCGGTGGGGGAGACGGCGTGGAGGAAGTGCGGCGCATCGAGGCTGGCGGGCGCGGCTTCATGAAGGCGCGAAGGCGCCGAAGCCGGCCGATCGAATTCATTTTATCACGCGGCCGTGCCGCGCTCAGTCGTCGACGTCGCCCACCTTGTCGGCCCGCGTGAACCACTCGTTGCCGCCGTAGCCCAGGAAACCCATCGCCAGGCGCACGATCCCGTACGCGACCCAGATCGCCGCCTTGTACAAGCGCGGGCGCAGCTGCCAGTCGCCGGCGATCACTTCGCGCGATCCGTTGACGATCATCTCGGTCAACTGTCGCCTTGAGCTCGGCGTTGAACGCTGCGTCGCGGACGAAGACGTTGGCCTCGCGCGCCATCAGGAAGCTGTAGGGATCGATATTGGATGAGCCGACGGTCGACCAATGGTCGTCGACCACCGCGACCTTGGCGTGCAGCATGCTGCGGTGATACTCCTGGATGACCACGCCCGCCTGCAGCAGCTGGCCATAGAGCGCGCGCGAGGCGAAATGCAGCAGCAGGTACTCGACCTTGCCCTGCAGCAGCAGCGTGACCTTGACGCCGCGCTCCGCCGCCCTGACCAGCGCGCGCCGAAAGCGGATGCCCGGGAAAGAAATACGAGTTGGCGATGACGACGTCGCTCTTGGCGGTGCGGATCGCGGCGAGGTAGGCATGCTCGATGTCGCGGCGATGGCGCAGGTTGTCGCGCGCCACGAACTTGGCGGTCTGCGTTCCGACCCGAATGCCGCGACGCCGGCGCGGGAACAGCGGCACGTCGCTGCCACCCGTCTGCACGAGCTCGACCAGGGCCCACACGCGTTGCATCGTGTACTCGATCGCCGGCAGCAGCGGACCTTCGACGGCGACCGCGAAGTCGGCGCGCGGCGGCTTGTGGTGCGGCGTGTTCATGTCGTCGATGATGTTGATGCCGCCGACGAACGCGAGCCGGCCGTCGACGTGGCAGAGCTTGCGGTGCAGCCGGCGCAGCCGGTGCGAGCGGAACTGCCAGGGCGCGACTTCGGGACGATACTTGCGAAGCTCGATCCCGGCGTGTCGCATGGTCCGCTCGAGATCCGCGGAGGTGTAGATCTTGGCGCCCCATCCGTCGATGAGCACGCGCACCTGCGACGCCGCGCGCCGCCGCTCGCGCCAGCGCCGCGGTCACCAGCCGTCCGGCGGGATCGTCGGCGAAAATGTAGCTCTCGAGCCAGACCTCGCGCTGCGCGCCGTCGATGGCCTCGATCAGCGCGGGGAAATATTGCGCGCCGTCGCGCAGGAGCCTGATGCGATTGCCGGGAACGAAGCGGTTCATTCCCGCTCCGCTGCGCACGTCGCTCATCGCGCCCTTTAACCTTGTCGGCTTTGCCGCGAACCAGCTCGAAAGTCGCCGCCAGCGCGGCGTGGTCGGAGATCTTGGCCAGCGGATACGCGTAGTGCACGTCCGCCTCGACGATGCGCAGCCGGCGCGCATAGATGCGGTCGAGGCGGAACATCGGCAGCACCGACGGAAAGGTCCGCGCCGGTCGGCCGCGGGCCGCGGAGAAGACCTCGACCACGCCAAGCTGCCTCCTGAAGCGAGCGATCCGCCTTGCTGCGCCAGTCGTTGAAGTCGCCGGCGATGACCAGCGGCGAATCGGCGGGCACCGACTCGCGGATGCGCTCGGTGAGCGCGTGGATCTGCCAGCGCCGGCCGCGCTCGAACAGACCCAGATGGACGTTGATGCAATGCAGCGGCGGCAGGCCGCGCCCGAGCTGCATCACGCAGTGGAGCATGCCGCGGCTCTCGAACAGGTGCGCCGAAATGTCCTGGTTGGTCTGCGACACGATCGGAAAGCGCGACAGCATGGCGTTGCCGTGGTGGCCGTGGCGCGTGTCCGCATTGCGGCCGTACGCGACCTCGCGCCACATGCGTGTCGGCGATGAATTCGTGCTGCGGCTTGCCGGGCCAGTCGCGGTAACGCACGGCGTGGCGGCGGTGCGCGCCCTGGACCTCCTGCAGGAACACGATGTCGGCCGCGAGGCCGTGCAGCCTCTCGCGCAGCTCGTGGATCACCATGCGACGGGCGATCTGCGAGAAACCCTTGTGGATGTTGTAGGTGGCGACGGTGAAGCGCATGCGCGATCTTAACGGCTTTGAGCGTTTCCTTGCATCGGTGTAAGTTATATCCCGCGCGGCCGACCAAGCCGGCAGATGGGCGCACGCCCGTCGTTGCAAACCCCGAAACCTTTGAACCCGCTGAGGAGATATTGATGAAGCATCAGACGATTCAAGCCGCGATCGCCGGCGTGCTCGCGCTGGGCCTGGCCGGCTCGGTCGCCGCCGGCCCGGTTGCGCCGGACAGCAGCAAGGACAAGTGCTACGGCATCGCCAAGGCCGGCCAGAACGACTGCGCCGCGGGCAAGCACGCCTGCGCCGGGCAGAGCACGGCCGACAACGATCCGATTTCCTGGAAGTATGTCGCCAAGGGAAGCTGCGAAAAGATGGGCGGCAAGACCGTCCCGCCCAAGTCCTAAGACGAGCGCCGGCGGAGATTCTCCTCCGCCGGCATCTCGCCGGCCGCTGCTTCCACCTTCCACGTTGCCATGCGCAATCCGCCCGAACTACCGCCGTCGGTCGGCATCGGACTGCGCGCACCGCACGTCGCCCAGGTGCGCCGCGAGCGCCCCGACGTAGGGTGGCTCGAGGTCCACAGCGAAAACTATTTCATCGACGGCGGCCCGGCGCTGGCCGCGCTCGACGCGATCCGCGCCGACTACGCGCTTTCGCTGCACGGCGTCGGCATGTCGCTGGGCTCGTGGGACGCGCTCGACAGCGCGCATCTGGCGAGCCTCGCGAAGCTGGTGCGGCGCGTCGAGCCCGCCGCCGTCTCCGAGCATCTTTCATGGGGCCGCGTCGACGGCCGGCATCTGAACGACCTCCTGCCGCTGCCGTTCACCGACGAGGCGCTGCGCGTCGTCTGCGAGCGCATCGACCAGGTGCAGACCGCGCTGGCACGCACCATCCTGGTGGAGAACGTGTCGTCGTACCTGCGCTTCGGCGACGAGCCGATGACCGAGTGGCAGTTCGTCGCGGCGGTCGCCGCGCGCACCGGCTGCAAGCTCCTGTTCGACGTCAACAACATCTACGTGAACGCGGTCAACCACGGATTCGACGCGCTCGATTACGTGGCGGCGATGCCGGCGGATGCCGTCGCGGAAATCCATCTCGCCGGCTTCGACGCAAGCGGGCCGTGCCTGATCGACACCCACGGCGCGCGCGTCGCCGACCCGGTGTGGGCACTCTACCGCGCCGCCATCGGGCGCTTCGGCCCGAAGCCGACGCTGATCGAGTGGGACACCGATCTGCCGCCGCTCGACGTCCTGCTCGACGAGGCGGCGATCGCGCGCGGCATTCTGGAGGCGCGGCATGCCGTCGCTGCGTGAAATCCAGGAGCCGTTTTCAGCGCGGCTTCGTCGCGGCGACGCTGTTCGGCGACGACGCCGCGCTGGCGCGCCTGGGCATCGCCGCCGGCGCGATGGACGCGCGATCGCGCATCGCGGTCTATCGCAACAACGTGTTCGGCAACTATCGCAAGGTCCTCGCCGCCACCTACCCGTGGTGAAAAGGCTCGTCGGCGGCGCGTTCTTCGACGCCGCCACCGAGCATTTCGTGCGCGCCTATCCGTCGACGCGCGGCGACGTCAATGGCTACGGCGGCGACTTCGCGATTTTCCTGGCGGCGTACGCACCCGCGCGCGAGCTCGCTTACCTTCCGGACGTGGCGCGGCTCGAATGGGCGATCGACCAGGCCGCGATCGCCGCCGATGCCTCGCCCATGGACCTCGCCGCGCTCTCGGCGGTCGATCCGCAATTGCTGCCCGAGCTCAGGATGCGCGCGCATCCGTCGCTGCGCCTGCTGGTATCCCGCTTTCCCCTGCTCGCCATCTGGCGATCCAACCAGCCCGACCACGACGGCGACGCACGCGTCGATCTCGACGCCGGCGGTGAAGCACTGCGTGTCGCGCGCGGCGCCGACGCGTGTCGCCATCGAGCGCATCTCGCGCGGCGAGCACGCGCTGCTCACCGCGCTGTCGGCGAACCGGCCGCTGAGCGCCGCGGCCTCGGAAGCCGCAGCCGCCGACGCAGATTTCGATCTTGCGACCACGCTGCCGCGCCTCGTGGCGAGCCAGGTGCTGGTCGCGTTTCACGCGCCAAGTCGCGCAGGGGGAGCAAGGCAATGAACGCCATCACCGGTGATTCGGTCGTCGCGCGAGCGGCGGGACTCTATTGCAGAGCGACCGCGCTGATCGACAGGCTTCGACCGTTGCTGCTGCTGGGGTTTCGGCTCTACGTGGCGCGCGTGTTCTTCATGTCGGGGCTTACCAAGCTCCACGACTGGAGCGTGACGCTGGCGCTGTTCACCAACGAATACCACGTCCCGGTGCTCCCGCCCGCGCTCGCTGCGGTGATGGGAACCGCCACCGAGATCGGCATGCCGGTTCTGCTCGTGCTCGGCCTGGCGACGCGCTTCGGCGCGTTCGTGCTGTTCTTCTTCAACATCATCGCCGTCGTGTCGTACGCGGCGCTCCCCGACATCGCGGTCAAGGACCATATCCTCTGGGGAACGATGATCCTGGTGATCCTGCTCTGCGGGCCGGGAAAGATCTCGCTCGACTGCTGGATCGAGCGCCGCCTGCACCGCGATCCGGTGTAATGCGCCTCGGCGCGCGCTGGCGCGCCTGTGCGCTATTCGCGATAGCGGCGAAGCGCCCTGCGCATGAACGCGACCTGCTGCGCGTAGCGCGTGCAGGCCACGCACCAGTGGAGGTGCAGGCGCAGCTTGAAGCGATCGCCCATCGACAGCGGACGGTCCTGCGCGTCGGACAATAGCCGCGCCGCCTGCCGGCAATTGATGAAGCGGGCGAGCTCGATGAGTCTAAACACGGAGGCTCGACACGCCGCTAGACCCGCGCCGAGGGCGGCGTAAGCGCCGGGCCGGCCTTGGTCGCGAACCAGTTCTGCTCGAGGCACTGCCGCAGCGCCAGGCGCGCGCGATGCAGGATCACCCAGAGGTTGTTGGACGTGATCGTGAGCTGCATGCAGATCTCGTCGGTTTCGAGCTCCATCACTTCGCGCATGACGAACACGCGCGCCGTGTTCGGCGGAAGCTTCTCGAGGCATTGCTGCATGACCTCGAAGAACTGCTGCTCGGAAAGCTGCGCCTCGGGATTGCCCCAGTCGGCGGGCGGATTTTCCCAGTGGCCGGAGTCGTCGAACAGCGCGTCGAAATCGTCGACGCGGCATTCATCCTCGATCGGCGCCAGCACCGGCGCGCGGGTCTTCTGGCGAATCGCGTCGATGACCTTGTGCTTGAGGATGCCGGTGAGCCAGGTGCGCAGCGACGACTTTCCGGAGAACCCCTGCTCGCCCTGAATCGCGGCGACCAGCGTGTCCTGCACGACGTCCTCGGCGAGCGCGGTGTCGCGAAGCTGCAGCGTTGCGACGCGCAGGAGGTAGCGTCGATGCGCTTCGAGCTCTGCTGCGAATCGGGATTCGACCACGCGGAATCGTCGAGAATGGAAAGCCCGGCCGATGATACCGGCAGCGCCGTCGTTTGCCTATGGCGCGCCTGTAAGGTTCATTCGGTCCGCGGGACTAACTTGCCAACGGCGAGCGCCGCCGCGACGCGAACATACGATCCAACGCGCGTCCGATCGGGAAGGGATGAGCGGCGCTCGCCTGCTACTTTGTCGGCAGCGTCGCCTGCGTGGCGGGAATCGGTTGCGCGCTTGCCCTCGCCGGAGTGCTTGCGGCGCGTCTGATCATTCGGACTCCGCTCGTTGCCGGAAGCAATACCTGACTCCCGAAAAAAAGAACCGGCAGGAAGACTGCCCTGCCGGCATCAAGTGACACCGTTCATCTCGAAACCATTGCGGCGTGATTCGTAAGAATACTAGCTGCCTGAAAGGACGCTGTCATCCGAATCCGCAGACGCAGGGTTTTTCGCTTGTAACGCACAACGGAGCTATTGTTTTGCGGCCGCGTGCGTGGTCAGGATGCTCGTCCGGTCGAGCGGCACATCCGGACGCGGCACGCGTGCTCCGCGGTTGTAAGTCGGCAATTGTCGGTTACAGGCGATAGCACGCTCGCTGGACACCATTCGCGGCCTACCATTCGTCGGAAAGTTGGGCCGGCTCGACGCAGGCAGCCCCGACTCGACCCCGCGTAGTTGTACGTCCGGACCCGCCGCGAGCGGGCCGGCGCGGACTTGGCATAATCGGGGATCCGGCGGCTGCCACCCCTGCCCGCACCGAGCCTGGAGCGATGACATGAGACGTTTGACACTTTGCATCGCGCTCTGCGTGGCGCTGCTCGTTCCGAACACGTGGGCGCAGGCGCCGGAGCGCATCGTGTTCGCGACGGACTGGCTGGCGCAGGCCGAGCACGGCGGCTATTACCAGGCCCTCGCGGAGGGGCTCTACAGGAAACACGGCCTCGACGTGACCGTGAAAATGGGCGGCCCGCAAGTGAACGGCCTGCAGCTGCTCGCCGCGGGGCAGCTCGATATCGTCATGGCCGACGCGCTTCAGGTGTTGTCGGCGGCCGAGCAGAAGGTGCCGGTGGTTGCGATCGCCGCGACCTTCCAGAAGAACCCGACCGCGATCATCGCGCATCCCGGCGTCTCGCAGCTCGAGCAGCTCAAGGGCAAGCCGATCGCGATCGGCGCGGCCAGCAACACGACTTTCTGGCCCTGGCTCAAGGAGCGCTACGGATTCAGCGACGCGCAGAAACGCCCTTACGGTTTCAGCGTGCAGCCCTTTCTCGCCGATCCCGCGCTCTCGCAGCAGGGCTTCGCGACTTCTGAGCCGTTCTCGATCGAGAAAGGCGGTATCAAACCGGTGGTGTTCCTGCTCGCGGACCTCGGCTATCCGCCGTACTCGGAAGTGCTGGTCGTCAGCCGCGACACCAGCACCAAGCGCGCCGACGCGCTCGCGCGCTTCGTACGCGCCTCCGCGGAGGGATGGAAAAGCTACCTCGCCGATCCCGCGCCCGGCAACGCGCTCATCAAGCGCGACAATCCGCAGATGAGCGACGAGCTGCTCGCCTACAGCCATCGCAAGATGAAGGAATACGCGATCGTCGCCGGCGGCGACGCGGCCACGCTCGGACTCATGACCATGACCGACGCGCGCTGGAAACAGACCATCGACTTCCTGCGCGGCGCGGGGCTCGCCAAGCCGGGCACCGACTACAGCGGTGCCTACACGCTGTCGGTCGTGCAAGGCGTGAAGGTACTGCCCTGACCACGGCTTCGGCCGCGCGCCTGAGCGCGCCGGTAGTCGAGGTCGCCGCCGCGCGCAAGACCTATCGCGGCGGACACGAGGCGCTCGCCCCGGTCGATCTGCGCGTCGAGCGCGGCGAATTCGTCACACTGCTGGGCCCGTCGGGCTGCGGCAAGACCACGCTGCTCAACCTGATGGCGGGACTCGTCGCGCCGTCGGCCGGAATGCTGCGCTGGTGGGGCGGGCCGCTCGCCGACACCGGTGTCGAGGGCAGAAAGCTCGCGATGGTGTTCCAGTCACCGACGCTCATGCCGTGGGCGCGCATCGACACCAACGTGCGCCTGCCGCTGGATCTCGCGCACGCGCCGCGCGAGCGCGCCGACCGCGATGTCGCCGGCGCGCTGGCGCTGGTCGGCCTCGCCGATGCCGGAGCCTTGCTGCCGCGCGAGCTCTCCGGCGGAATGCAGATGCGCGCCTCGATCGCGCGCGCGCTGGTGACCTCGCCCGACCTCTTGCTCATGGACGAGCCGTTCGCGGCGCTCGACGAATTCACCCGGCAGCGCCTCGACGCCGAGCTGTCGTCGATGTGGGCGGCGCGCGGGCTCACGGTCGTGTTCGTCACGCACAGCATCGTCGAGGCGGTGTTCCTGTCGACGCGCGTCGCGGTGATGGCGGCGCGACCTGGCCGCATCATCGCCGAGGTCGCGATCGAGCAACCGTTTCCGCGAGACGACGAGTATCGCCTCTCGGCGTCGTTCGCGGCGCGATGCCAGCAGCTGGCGCGACTGGTCGCGGGCGCGGCCGGTGCGACACCCTCCCCGTCTGTTGCGAGGCATGCATGAGCGCGCCGCGCGATGGTGCGCCACCGGGCGGCGAGGATCGCATCGACGACGCTTCGTCCCGCGCGCTCCGCTTCGCCGCGCCGGCGCTGATCGCGTTGCTGATGCTCGCGCTCTGGCAGGCGCTGGTCGTGGCGTGGGACGTCCCCGCTTACCTCGTTCCGTCGCCGCTCCAGGTGCTGCGGACGCTGATCGAAGATCGCGTGCTGCTGTTCGACTCGCTTCTCGTCACGCTAGGCGTGGCTCTCTCGGCGCTGGCGGTGTCGGTCGTGCTGGGCGCGCTCACCGCGCTGGTCTTCGTGCGCAGCCGGTGGATCGAGATGAGCCTGTTTCCCTACGCGGTGGTGCTGCAGGTGACGCCGATCGTGGCGATCGCGCCGCTCATCATCATCTGGGTGAAAGACACGCGCGTCGCGCTGGTGATTTGCGCCGTCGTCGTCGCGATCTTCCCGATCATCTCCAACACGACGCTGGGTCTGCGCAGCGTCGACCCCGGATTGCTCAACCTGTTTCGCATCTGCCGGGCCACACGCACGCAGATCCTGCTGCGGCTGCGCATTCCGAGCGCGCTGCCATACTTTTTCGGCGGACTGCGCATCGCCAGCGGCCTGGCGCTGATCGGCGCCGTGGTGGCCGAATTCGTCGCCGGCACCGGCGGCCAGGGCGCGGGGCTCGCCTATCAGATCCTGCTCGCGGGCATCCAGCTCAACATTCCCCGGCTGTTCGCCGCACTGCTGCTCATCACCGCCAGCGGCGTCGCGCTGTTTGCGCTGACCGTGTGGCTGTCGCACCTCGCGCTTTCGCGCTGGCACGAGAGCGAGATCAGCGCGAGCGATTGAGTGGTGATGACAGGCTAGAGAACGCTCTCCCAGCGCCGCGATAGGCGCGTCGCGCCGTTGATGATGCCGGCCATCGAATAGGTCTGCGGGAAAGTTGCCCCAAAGCTCGCCGGTAGTGGCGTCGATGTGCTCGGACAAGAGCCCCAGCCGATTGCACTTGCCGAGCAGGTCCTCGAAGAGCTCGCGCGCCTCTCCCACCTCGCCGGCGCGCGCCAGCGCGTCGATGAACCAGAACGTGCAGGCGGTGAACGCCATGGTCGGCACGCCGAAATCGTCGGCGGCGACGTAGCGGTGCACGCGATTGCCGCGGCGCAGGTCGCGGCGCACGGCGGCCAGCGTGTCCCGCCAGCGCGGGTCGTCGTGGCCGATCAGGCCGACCTCGCTCATGAGCAGGATGCTGGCGTCGAGATTGTCGCCGCCGAAGGTGTCGACGAAGGCGCGCCGGCTTTCGCTCCAGGCGCGGTCGAGGATCAGCGCACGAACCTCTTCGGCGCGCGCCTTCCACGACGCGGCGCGATCCGCCAGCCCGACGCGCGCCGCGATCTTGCTCAGTCGATCGCATGCCGCCCAGCACAGCGCCGACGACGACGTGTGCACGCCGCTTCGCGTGCGCAGCTCCCAGATCCCCGCGTCGGGCTGGTTGTGAAGCGCGTACGCGCGCTCGCCCAGCCACTCCATCGCGCGAAAATCGTCGACGTTGCCCTGGCGCAGCAGCCGCCGGTCGAAGAACGCCTGCGTCGCGGCGAGCACCGCGTGGCCGTAGACGTCGTGCTGGTGATGCTGGTAGGCCTGGTTGCCGACGCGCACCGGCCCGATGCCGCGATAGCCGGGCAGTGACGGCACCGATCGCTCGTCGAGCACGGGCTCGAGCCCGATCCCGTACACCGGCTGCAGGTGCCCGTCGCGCGCGGCGCTGTGGCCGAGATTGGCGAGGTAGCGAAGGTAGTTCTCCATGGTCGAGACTTCCGACAGGCCATTCAAAGCGCGCACGACGAAGAACGCATCGCGCAGCCAGCAGTAGCGGTAGTCCCAGTTGCGCTGGGTGCCGGGCGCCTCGGGCACGCTCGTGGTCATCGCCGCGAGGATCGCGCCGGTCTCCTCGTAGGTGCACAGCTTGAGCGTGATCGCGGCGCGGATCACCTGCTCCTGCCATTCGAGCGGGACCGCAAGGGCGCGCGACCAGTGCCGCCAGTAATTGGCGGTGCGCTCCTCGAACTCCCGCGCCGTCTCGACGATGTCGGCGTCGATGGTCTCGTCGACGCCGAAAATGAGATGGGCCGGACGATCGAGCAGGTGCGAGGTCTCGTCGAGCACGTACGCCACCGGCATGTCGCAGGTCAGGCGCAGCGTCTGCGTCGCGTGCGCGTAGCGGATGTGGTTGCTGCCGCGGATGATCGCGGGAGGCGCCTCGCCGTAGCCGAATCCGGGGCGAACGCGCATCCGCACGCGCGCTCGCCCGCCCACCGGAACGACGCGGCGCACCAGCATCAGCGGCCGGAAGGTGCGACCGTGCTCGATGAATCGGGGGGCGAAGTCGGTGACGCGGACACCGTTGCCGGCGCCGTCGAGCACGGTCGTTTCGAGGATGGCGGTGTTGGGAACGTAGCGCTGCTCGACCTTCTGCGCGCCTTCGACGTCGATGCTGAAGCTGCCTCGTCCATCGCTGCCGCCGAGCAGCGCGTGGAACACGGGATCGCCGTCAGGCCGCGGCAGGCAGCACCAGACGATACGACCCTCGCCGTCGATCAGCGCGTTGAGCGCGCAATTGCCGATGACGCCGAGATTGAGGTCGGACGCGGGTGCCACTGACGCCATCACACTCGCGTATGAACGAAGCCCGCGGCCTCGTGGTCGATCATCCCGGTGAGCTCGCGCAAGAGCAGGCCCACCTCCTCCTGAACGGCCAGGTAGAGGTCTGTCGTGCGCTCCCCGACAGGCGCGACCCGCACCGAGATCACCCCCGGCAAGTGCAGCCGGAACACGTCCTCGTCGGTGACGTCGTCGCCGACGTAGATGGCGCGCTCGCACCCGGAGTCGGCGAGCAGCGCACGCAGCGCGTCGCCCTTGTGCGGCGCCGAGGACGGCAGGAGATTGAGCACGCACTTGCCGTGGATCAATCGCGGGCGCGGCGTCAGGTGCAGCGCGTGCTCCTCGATCTGGCGCAGCGCCTGGTCGCGGTCGACCGCGTGGCGATAGTGGATCGCGATCGAGCAGCCCTTGTCTTCGAGCAGCATTCCGGCCGACGGAGGCCAGCGCCCGCCCAGCGACCCGAACGCGGCGACCCAGCCGCGCGTCACCAGCTCGAGCGCGCCGGTGTCCGCGGCGTGGCCCGGGACACCCTCGGCGCCGTGGCTTCCGACCAGGTACGCCGGCTCGAACGAGAGCATCCGGCGCGCGTCGGCGACGCTTCGTCCCGTCACGATCGCCAGCGTGCGCATCTCGTTCAGGAACTTCAGCATGCGCTGGATGTCGTCGGGAATGCGCGCCGCCCACGGCTGCGCCGCGATCGGCGCGAGCGTGCCGTCGATGTCGAAGGCGAGCAGCGAGTCGTCACCGCTGACTCTGCGGACACACGCCAGCCCGTCGCGCGACAGCGCGTACGTCACGCGTACTCCGGAGGTGCCTCGCGCTGGTGCTCGACGATGCGTTGCGCAACGCGGTTGCGCTGGCGCAGTCGCGCCGCATCGAGCAGCATCGCGCCCGCCCAGCGGTAGACGTTGAACTCGGCCACCAGGCGCCGCATGCTGCGCATGCGCACCCGTTGCTCGTCGGGCGGCATGGTCAACGCCCGGTGCAGCTCTTCGGCGCATTGATCGCCATGGTAGGGATTGACCAGCAGCGCGTCGTGAAGTTCGCGCGCGGCGCCGGTGAACTGCGACAGGACGAGCACGCCCTGCTCGTCGTCACGCGAGGCGACGAATTCCTTGGCCACGAGATTCATGCCATCGTGCAGGCTGGTGACCACGCACACCTGCGCCGCGCGGTAGTACTCGTTGATGATGGCGGAGCCGTGATGCTCCGCCTTGAGATGGATCGGCGCGTACCCTTCGCAGCCGGAAGCGCCGGTTGATGCGCGCCGCGAGCTCGTGAACACGCTCCTCGAAATTGCGGTATTCGTCGAGCGACGAGCGCGACGGCGCGGCGATCTGCACCAGCACGAGGCGGCCGATCATTTCCGGGTAGAGCTCGAGCAGCCGCTCGACGGCGCGGAAGCGCTCGAGGATGCCCTTGGTGTAGTCCATGCGGTCCACACCGACCGCGAGCAGCACGTCGTCGTTCAGCTCTTCCACGCGCAGCACCTTGGCACGGCACAGAGGCACCGACAATTGCGACTCCACCCACTCCGGCGGCCATTGGATCGAGATCGGATAGTCCTCGACGCGCGTGCGATGGCCTCCGTAGGAAATGGTCGACGATTCGCGCTCGATGCGAGCCTCGAGGGTGCGATCGACTGTCTCGACGAAGTTCTGGCAGTGGAAACGGGTGTGGAAGCCGATGATCGTGCTGCCCAGCATGCCTTCGAGGATCTCGTGGCGCCACGGGCAGATTCCGAACGACTCGGGATTGGGCCACGGGATGTGCCAGAAGGTGATGATGGTCGCCTTCGGAAGCTTCTCGCGCACCATGCGCGGTACCAGCGCCAGATGGTAGTCCTGGACGAGCACCACCGGATCCTCGGTGCGCGCCTCGCGCAGCACCGCGTCGGCGAAGCGCCGGTTCACGCGGCGGTACGCCTCCCAGTCCTCCGAGCGGAACACGGGGCGCACGTGGGCGATGTGACACAGCGGCCAGAGGCCCTCGTTGGCGAACCCGTAGTAGTAGCCCTGCTCTTCCTCCCGCGTGAGCCAGACGCGCCGCAGCGTGTAGCTCGGCTTCTCGGGCGGCACGCGCACGCGGTCCTGGGCGTCGACGGTCTCGCGATCGGCGCTGCCGCTGCCGTGGGCGATCCACGTGCCCGAGCATGCGCGCATCACCGGCTCGAGCGCGGTCACCAGGCCGCTGGCCGGCCGCTGCACGGCGATGCCATCGTCGCCGCGCACGTGGATGAACGGCTCGCGGTTGGACAGCACGATGATCTCGTCGCCCAGGAGCTGGTCGTGCAGCGTGCGCCGCAGCAGCTCCGGACTCCACGCTCCGCTCTGGTCGCGGCCGCGCCGGCTCATGTCGAGCTCGCGCAGCAGCAAGCGCAGGTCGCTCGCCAGCGGCTGCATGTCGGAAGGCGCAGGTTGCGAGAATGGCTGGGTGATCCCCTCGCCGCGAAACAGTGCGCGCACGCCGGCGACCCAGCCGCGCCAGGAAAGATGCGCGATGATCACCGTGACCAGCGAGATGACGATCCCGAGCACGATGAACAGGCCGATGAGATAGCGGCGGGTGTCGACGCTTCGCCGCTCGACGAAATTCATGTCGTGCACCAGCATGAGCGTGCCGATGTGATCGCCGTTGCGAGTCACCGGATATTGCACGACGTGCACCGGGCCCTGCTTGAGCCGCACCACCGACGGGTCGTCGCCGGGCGCGGGTACGGGCGCCTGGCAGCCCAGCGACGCGGGATAGGTCGGCGTTTCGTAGCGCACCTTGCCGGCGTTGTCGCAAAAGGCGATCGCGTACAGGCGCTCGTCCTGGATGGCACGCAGGAACAGCGTGTTGATCTTGCCCGTGGCGCCGCCGCCGACGAGCTCGGCGACCTGATCGCCGAGCGTGTTGGCGACCAGGTGCGCGCGAACGTCCAGGTCGTTCACCCACCAGCGCAAGGTCAGCCGGTCGACCAGCGGGACCAGCGCGTAGGCGAGCAGCGCCAGCGTGACGCAGAGGGGAACGATGAAGCGGAGCGACAGCCGGATGGATCTGAAGGTGCCCACTGGATCTCCGAGTTCCGTCGGCGGACCGCGCAAGGCGGTGGCGCCGGGACGAAGCATCCCGGCAAGTCGATCCACTCTACCCCTACGGCGCGGGGCACCGTGTAAGAAGGCGTCGGATTTGCCTGTAGGATAATCTCCGAACGTCGGCGTGACAAAGCCACCCGGCGACGCCGGGTGGCTTCGCTTGCACAAATTCAAACTGCGCTGCGTTGGCCCGCGACGCGCTTAGCCGCCGCGGTCCGCACCCTTAAGGCAGTCCGCCAGCGCCGCGCCCAGCGACCTTCTGGCACTTCGGATCGACGTTGCTGAACTTCTTGTTCGCTTCGTCGTTGCACGAGGCGAGCTGCGCGCCGGTGTACGAAGTGCAAGCCTGACGCGCGTCGATGTAGGCGCGTATCTGCTCGTCGGTCATGCGTGCGCGCGCGCCCGGCTGAGCGTTCATTCCGGGCTGCGTCGGCGCCGCGGAAGGCGTGGTCCCGACCGGGCTGCCGTTTTGCGGGGTTGCCTGGCCAGCAGTCGGCTCGCGCGGCGTCGCGTTTTGGGGCGCGGTTTGGGCGAACGCACTCATCGTGACCGTCGCCAGCGAAGCGGCGAGCAATGTATTCAGAAGTTGGTTGCGCATCATCTTTCCTTTCAGTGGTTGGCCGACGGCGCGGGATCAGAGTATGCAGTCGGCAGCGAGGTCAGGATGCACCCCTGAGCTTGTGCGCACCATCGGCGCACTGCTGATTCATGCCTAGGACGATTCCTACATCGAGGAAAGAACGGCGGACAAGCAGCGGCAGCGATGCGCGACGCATGATCACCCGGCGCAACGACCGTGCATCGCGCATAATCGATGGCACGCATCGGTCGCTGGTGCGCACCACGCGCAAGGAGATCGAGAATGCCGAGCAAGCGCACACGACGCCCGATTGTGAAGACACCCGAGACGACGCCACAGGCCAACGTCGCGCTGCGAAGCCCCGAAAGGAACCGCGAAGTCCAAGAGCGCTCCGAAGCTGCCGCACGAGCGCGACGAGTCTCCGGCGACCCCTTCCAGGCCCAGCGCGACCATCGTCGCAGGCCGAGCGCGATCTGGCGCGTGGACAGAAGGACACCGACCGCTACACCGACGCGACCAGGACCTTCGAGCGCGCCCCCGCGAAAAAGACGCGGTGAGCCGCGCCTAAGCGGCGACCAGTCGAAGCGCCGTGATCTCCGACGGCGCGCCGAAGCGCATCGGCGGTCCCCAGTAGCCCGTTCCCCGGCTGATGTAGACCCACAGCGAGCCGAGGCGATGCAGGCCCGCGGTGAATGGCTGCTGCAGGCGCACGAAAAAATTCCACGGCAGGAATTGTCCGCCATGCGTGTGTCCCGACAGCTGCAGGTCGAACCCCGCGGGCATCGCCGCGAACGCCGAGCGCGGCTGGTGGGCGAGCAGCAGCCGGACAGGCGCATCGCGCGGCGCACCCTTGAGCGCGGCCACCGGATCGCTGCGCTGCGCCGGGTCGTAGTGATGCGCGCCGAAATCGGTCACGCCGCCCACGACCACGGACTCGCCGTCATGGTCGAGCACGACGTGCTCGTTTTGCAGCACGCGCAACCCGAGACGGCGGATCTCGGCGATCCACGCTTTCGCGCCGGAATAGTATTCGTGGTTGCCGGTGACGAAGTACGCGCCGTGGCGCGCCGACAGGCGCGACAACGGCTGCGTGTGCTCGGACAGGTGCTCCACGCTGCCATCGACGAGATCGCCGGTGACCGCGATCATGTCCGCGCCGAGCGCGTTGACGGCATCGACGATGGCCTCCAGATACGGGCGCTTGATGGTCGGACCGACGTGGACGTCGCTGATCTGCGCGATCGTGAATCCATAGAGCGACGCGGGCAACCCGGCGATCGGGACATCGACGCGCCGGATCCTTGCGCGCAGCCGCGCGTTCGCCACGCCGATGACCGAAACCAGCACCGCCGCGACGGGTACCCACAACGCGCTCGCGCGCACCCAGTGGGCCAGCGTCTCGGCTCCGATCGAGGATCCCACCGACGTCGCGACGATCGCGTGGGCGACGAGCACGATCACATCGCGCGCAACCGTCAGCACCAGCAGCGAAGAGAACGCGCCTGCCGCGAGCATGCCGACCCAGGTGGCGGCGTCGGCAGCGCGACGATCGCGCAGCCGGCGCGCCGAGAAGCCCAGCGGCATGACGAAGCGCGGAAACGACCAGCCAGGCGATCAGCGCGATCCCGGCGACGCTTCCCGCGCCGAGGGCCGGCAGGAGCCGCCAGGCGATGTAGCCGTGCAATAGCGCGAGGATGACGTAAAGGCGGGTCACGATGTGGTCAGGAAACGGGCCGGGCCAGGCACTGGCGGGGGAATGCTCATTTTGACATCAGGTGGGGACGAGAGCCCGCCGCCGCAAGGCGCATTTGGAACCCCGCTGCCCGCGCGGGAGCTCGCCGCGGTACGACCGGCTCGCCCCAAAGGTAGGCGTGTGTCCTACACCCGACGACGCAGGCGCGCACATTGTATTCGGATCGGCACTGATACCGCGCGCACGACCGCCTTGCTAATTTCGCGGACAGGTCGCGGCCTTCCGTGACCTCCTCAAAGGAGTTGCTACGATGAAGTCTCTCCTGGATCCGTCGTTCAACTACGTCCCGAGCATACGCACGGACCTGCGCAAGACCTTCGCAAGGATCCGCCGCGAGCAGCGTGCGAGCGATGCGCGTTCGGCGCGCGCGCACGACGGCAAGGTCGTCGCACCGCTGTTCATGATGGCGAATCGCGCCGCCAAGTAGCAGCGACGCGCCCGGCCGTCCGTCAACCAATGGCGCAGGGCGCAGCGCAGAGGGAGTCGCTGCGCGACCAGGTCCAGGACGTCCACGAAGAAGCGCGCATGGTGCTTCCCGGCGTCCAGGCGCTTTTCGGCTTTCAGCTGATCGCCGTCTTCAGCGACCGCTTCTCCGACCTCGACTTCCCCGATCCTTTTCTGCATTTCGCCGCGCTGCTGCTCGTCGCCGCATCGATGGGCCTGCTCATGGCGCCGGCGGCGTACCGACGGCTGCGCGAGCCCACGTTCGCGTCGGCGGAGTTCACCCGGTTGGGCTCGATACTCATCGCCGGCGCGCTGCTGCCGCTGCTGATGGGAGTGAGCCTCGATATCTACGTGGTAGCGCGACTCATCTTCGCCCGGGCATCCGCGCTGCCTCCGATCATCGCCGGCGTCGCGACATTTATCGTGCTGGCCTCGCTCTGGTTCGTCTTTCCGCTATGGCAAAGACGCCGCTCCCGAGCCCGCTCGAAAGCGGGCGCTACGCTGCCCATGGCAGCGCGCACCGCCGAGCTGCGCCCACAGCCACCCCCGAAGTGATCGGCGGGCTCACCGCATCCATCGCGTCCAGATAATCTTGTCCAGCGTGCAATCCACTTCCTCCGCCAACGCGCCGCACCCAGACACCGCGCGCTCGATCCACTACGCGCTCGGAGCCAACGTCGCGATCCTGATCGTCAAGGGAGCAGGCGCGGCGATCACGGGCTCGTCGGCGCTGCTCGCGGAGAGCATGCATTCGCTCGCCGACACCGCCAACGAAGTCCTGCTGCTGCTGGGGCGAAGACAGGCCAAGGCGCCGGCATCGGCGCACCATCCGCTGGGGCACGGCCGCGCCACCTACTTCTGGTCGTTCGTCGTTGCGCTGCTGCTGTTCAATGTCGGCGGGCTGCTGTCGATTGCCGAGGGCATACGCAAGCTCGACAGCTCAGACGCGATCGACAACCCATGGTTGGCGGTGGCGATCGTCGTCTTCGCGATGGTCGCCGAAGGCATTTCGCTGCGCATGGCGCTGCGTCAGATCGCCAAGGTGCAAGGCAGGCTGGGGTTGTGGCAGTGGTTTCGCCAGACGCGCCGGAGCGAGCTCATCGTCGTTCTCGCCGAGGACATCGGCGCCGTGGTCGGACTCGCGCTGGCGCTGGCGGCGCTGCTGCTGGCGATCGCCACCGGCAACCCGGTATACGACGCGTGGGGAAGCATCGCCATCGGTGTCCTGCTCATGATCGTCGCCTCCGCGCTGGTGGTCGAGACGAGGAGCCTGCTCATCGGCGAAAGCGCGTCGCCGCGGACGCGCCGCGCCATCCGCGCGTTCCTGAAGGCGCAGCCGGACATCGCGCAGATCCACAGCCTGGTGACGATGCAACAGGGTGAAGAGCTGCTCATCGCCGTCCAGGCGCGCATGGCGCCGACGTCGTCCGCCGATGCGCTGGTCGAGGCGATCGCACGCTGCAAGGAATCGCTGCAGCGCGAGTTCTCGCAGGCGACGTGGGTGGTCCTCGAACCCGTCGAGGCCCATCCGCAACAGGCCGAAAGCGCCCACCGACCGCTGCAATCGGGCAAACCCAAGCCGCGCCGGCGCTCGCGCTGAGCGCTGCGCCAGGCGCAAACGCGTCAGCCGCTGGCAACGCGCGATTGCTCCGCTTCGGGCAGCGCAATCGAGGCCAACCGCGCGACGCTGCCCACCACGATGATCGCCGGACTCGCGACCAGCGCGCGCTGGACATCCTCGGCGAGCGTGCCAAGCGAGCCCGAGATCGAATATTGGTTCGGACAGCTTGCCTGCGCGATCACCGCCACAGGCATCGAATCCGGCATGCCCGCGGCGAGCAGTTTCGCCTGCAGCTCGCTGACGCGGGCGAGGCCCATGTAGATGACGAGCGTGAGTCCTGATCCGGCGAGTGCGCGCCAATCGGGTCTCCTTATCGCCGTCGGCCGCGTGACCGGTGACGAGCGCGACACCGTGTGCGAGCGCACGGTGGGTGACCGGGATGCCCAGCGCCGCCGGCGCGGCCAGCCCGGCCGTGATCCCCGGGATGACGTCGACGGCGATACCGGCGGCGTGGAGCGCCGCGAGTTCCTCGCCGCCGCGCCCGAACACGAACGGGTCGCCGCCCTTGAGCCGCACCACGCGATTGCCCGCGCGCGCTTCGCGAATCAAAAGCTGCTCGATGAACGCCTGCGGCGTCGAGCGACAACCGCCGCGCTTGCCCACCGCGATGAGGCGCGCGGTCGGACCAGCCATCGCGAGGATCCCGGCCGTAACCAGGTCGTCATGCAGCACGACGTCGGCAGCGGCGAGGGCACGTACCGCCTTCAGGGTGAGAAGCTCGGGATCACCGGGTCCGGCGCCGACGAGCACAACACGTCCCGCAGTGCCTGTTGTGCGCCTCATCATTCGTCGAGGCCACGGTTCGTCCGGCGGCGGCGAAGCGGCGCAACTCGGGCACGCACGAGCCGCAATTTGTGCCGCATTTTTGCCGCGACTGCAAGGCCGCTAGCGCCGCCTCCGGCGGGCCATCGAGTTGTGCGAGCAGCTCGACGATCTCGTTCTCGGCAACGTCATGGCAGTTGCATACGACGCGCCCCCGCGAGCGGAATCCGCGCGGCGCCTGCGCCGTCGGCATCATGCAGAACAGAGCGCAAAGCCGCGACGTCGTATCCGCTGCGTCAGCCATTCACGCAGCCAGGGTTCGGCGGCCACTTCGCCGGAGAGGCGCACCGCCCGCAGCCGTCCCGCTTCGACGCGCACGCACCGCCCGATGCGATCGCTTGGCGTCGTCATACCGCACCACGTCGGCAGCCGCGAGCCCGAACAGTTGGTCGAGATCGGCGATGAACGCGGCGTCCATCGCCTGTGCCGCCGCGCCGCGTAACAACACGCCGGCGCGTTCGCCGCCGATCAGCACCACGCTCGCGATAGTCGAGCTCGCCGGCGCGGCTCCTCACGGCGTCGCGCAGCGCGACAAGATCCTCGGCAGCGCAGGGAAAGCCGAACGCGACAATACGCCACGGCAGATCGACCTTCGCGATGCGCACCGCCGAATGTTTCAACTCCGGCTGCTTCGACATCCGGACAGAATGCCTTCGCGGTCACAGCGTTGATTCCCGCGCCATCGCGGCCGGCAAGTGTCGCGCTGCCCCAGTGCATCGGCAGATAGGCGCTGCCGGGCTCGACCGCATTCGCTCGCGGCAACCGGAATGACGACCGTGCCACGACGCGATTCGATGCGCACGAGGTCGCCGTGCGCGAGCCCGCGTCGCGCCAAGGTCGGCGGGATGGAGCTCCACCGCCGGCTCGGGTGCGTGCGCGTAGAGCGTGGCGAGCGTTCCCGTGCGGCTCATGCCGTGCCACTGGTCGCGCAGCCGTCCGGTATTGAGGCGGAATGGATAGCGCGCGTCGACGCGCTCCGCGACTGGCGAAAATTTCACCGCTGCGAATCGCGCGCGGCCATCGGCGGTCGGCAAATACACCATCGGTGTACAGGCGAGACCGGCCTTGCGACTCGCCCTCGCGGCATGGCCACTGCTGCGGTCCGATGGCGTCGAGCCGCGCGTGCGAGAGGCCGGTGATGTCGAGGTCGCGGCCGCGCGTGGTCGCCGACGTGCTCGTCGAAGATCGCCGCGGCGCTGTCGATATGGAAACAACGTGCGCTCGCCAGGACGCAAGCCGCGCTTCCAGCCGCCGCGCGAAGTCGACCGCGATGGTCCAGTCGGCGCGCGCCTCGCCGGGTGGCGCAATCGCGGCGCGAACGCGCGAGATGCGCCGCTCCGAATTGGTCGACGGTGCCCTCCTTCTCGCCCCACGTCGACGCCGGAAGCTGGCAGGTCGGCGTACGCGGCGGTCTCGGTGCTGGCGTAGGCTTCCTGCAGCACGACGAGCTCGGCGCGGGCGAGCGCCGCGCGCACCGTCCCCTGGTCCGGCATCGATTGCGCGGGGTTGGTGCACGCGATCCACACCATCCTCACCGTGCCGGCGGCGAGCGCGTCGAAGAGCTCGACCGCGGTCAGCCCAGGCTTCGACGGGACGGCGGTCGACGCCCCACAGCGCGGCCATCTCGGCACGATGCCCGGGGTCGGCGAGATCGCGATGCGCGGACAGCGAGATTGGCGAGCCCGCCGACTTCCCGCCCTCCCATCGCGTTGGGCTGGCCGGTGAGCGAGAACGGCCCCGCGCCCGGCTTTCCGATCTGACCCGTCGCAAGGTGCAGGTTGATCAGCGCCGCATTCTTGGCGGTGCCCGACGACGACTGGTTGAGTCCCTGGCAATAGAGCGACAGCGTCGGCCCTTCGGCGAACCAGCGCGCCGCGGTCGATCAGATCATCCTCAGCGATGCCGCAGATGCCGGCGACGGCTCGCGGCGTGTATTCGCGCACGACCGCCTTCAGCGCATCGAAGCCCGCGGGTGTGCGCTTCGACGAAAACGCGGTCGATGCGCTCGTCCCACAGCATCAGGTGCAGCATGCCGTGAAACAGCGCGACGTCGGTACCCGGCTCGATCGCGAGGTGCAGGTCGGCCTCGGCGGCCGTGGCCGTACGGCGCGGATCGACCACGATGATCTTCAGGATCGACGGATTCGCGCGCGCGCGCCGCCTCGATGCGCCGGTAGAGCATCGGATGTGCCCACGCGGTGTTCGAGCACCGGCGACGAACAGGCAACTGCGCGAGGTCGATGTCCTCGTAGCATGCCGGCGGTGCGTCCGCGCCCAGCGTCTGCTTGTAGCCGGCCACGGCGCTCGACATGCACAGCCGTGAGTTGGTGTCGACGTTGTTGGTGCCGATGAGACCCTTGGCGATCTTGTTGAAGACGTAGTAGTCCTCGGTCAGGAGCTGCCCCGAGATGTAGAACGCGACGCTGTCGGGCCCGTGGTCGCGTATCGCAGCGCGCGAACGCGGTCGGCCGCGTGCTCGAGCGCCGCGTCCCAGGTCGACGCGCTCGGCGGGCGCGCCCTTCGCGATGCGGCGCAGCGGATGCGTGCAGGCGCGCCGCCATCGCCTGCGGCGCAGCCGTCAGGTGCAGCGTACGTCCCTTCGTGCACAGCGCGCCGACGGTTCGCCGGATGGTCGGGATCGCCGCGCACGCCGGTGATGCGGCCGCGTTCGTGCTCGATCACCACGCCGCAGCCCACGCCGCAGTACGGACAGGTCGAGCGGGTTTCCATCGCGCTAGGAGGCGGATGCGGGTTCGGCGACGCATCCGCCCTTGGGCATACTCGCGGGTGCGTCACCGGAGATCGGGTCAAGCCTGTCGCGAGGCAAGGCGACGAACACCTTCCGTCGTCGACACGAACGGCAAAGCTGCGCGTGCAGCCGCTATCGGGCGCGACCGCCTGGCCGCTGACGAGCTCGATCGACCAGTTGTGCAGCGGGCATGCGACGCGCTCCCCGATACACGATGCCCTGCGACAGGGGCCCGCCCTTGTGCGGGCAGCGGTCGAGCACCGCGAACACGCGGTCGTCGTCGGTGCGGAACACCGCGACGTCGCCGTCGGCGTTGCCGCGCCGCTCGATCACGCGCGCGCCGAGGATGGGAATTTCCGCGAGCGCGCAGACGGAAGCACGCTGACTCGTCCTCGCGTAAGTTGCGCCGACTGGCACGTCGAGCGCCATCACGCGATCGCCACGCGAGCGGCTCGAACTGCCGCGCGTCGATGCGGGCCTTTTGCATGTCGTGCCACGGATCCGGCTCGCCGTCGAGCGCTGAATTGCAGCCGCTCCCAGAGCGCGCGACGGTTGTCGGCATCCTCGAGCAGCGCTTTCTTGACGTGTTCGAGCCCGACGCGGGCCACGTAGTGCACGGTGCGCTCGAGATACCAGCCTTCCTCGCGATAGAGCTGCAGGAACGCGCCCGCAGTGCTCGAGCACCTCCTCGGCAGTCTTGACCTTGACCAGGAACTGCGCGACCTCGGTCTTGATGCCGCCGTTGCCGGCGACATAGATTTCCCATCCCGACTCGACGCCGATCACGCCGACGTCCTTGATGCCCGACTCGGCGCAGTTGCGCGGACAGCCCGACACCGCGAGCTTCACCTTGTGCGGCGCGTACATGCGCCAGAGCGCGCGCTCGAGGCGCTGTCCCATGTCGGTCGAATCCTGCGTGCCGAAGCGGCACCACTCGCTGCCGACGCACGTCTTCACCGTGCGCAGCGCCTTCGCGTACGCGTGACCCGACGGCATGCCCAGGTCGGCCCACACCGCGGGCAGGTCCGCCTTCTTGACGCCGAGCAGATCGATGCGCTGGCCACCGGTCACCTTGACCGTGCGGATCCCGTATTTGTCCACGACGTCGGCGATGCGGCGCAGCTCCTGAGCGTTGGTCTCGCCGCCCCACATGCGCGGGATCACCGAATACGTGCCGTCCTTCTGGATGTTGGCGTGCGCTCGCTCGTTGATGAAGCGCGACTGCGGGATCGTCGATCGCCTCCTTCGGCCATGTCGAGATGCAGGTAGTAGTTGAGCGCCGGGCGGCACGTCGCGCAGCCGTTGGGCGTGCGCCACTCCAGGAAGCCCATCGCGTCCGGAATCGACAGCAGATGCTGAGCGCGGATCGCGTCGCGCACCTGCTGGTGATTGCGATCGGTGCACGCGCACACCGGCTTGAGCTTGGCCGGCGCCGAGTAGTCTCCGCCCGCGGTGGCCATCAGCAGTTGCTCGACCAGTCCGGTGCACGAACCACATGACGACGAGGCCTTGGTGTGCTTGCGCACGTCGTCGAGCGTGAACAGCCCCTGCTCCTTGATCGCGCGCACGATCGTGCCCTTGCACACGCCGTTGCAGCCGCACACCTCGGCATCATCGGCCATCGCCAGCGCGCGCGACTGCCCCTCGTGGCCGGTATCGCCGAGGTTGGCTTCGCCGAACATCAGGCGATCGCGGATCTCCGCGATGTTGCGGCCGTCGCGCAGCAATTTGAAATACCACGTGCCGTCGGCGGTGTCGCCGTAGAGCACGCCGCCGATCAGCTTGTCGTCGCGGATGACGAGCTTCTTGTATACCCCGCCGATCGGGTCGGCGAGCACGATCTCCTCGGTATTGACGCCGCCGGTGAAATCTCCCGCCGAGAACAGGTCAACGCCGGTGACCTTGAGCTTGGTCGACACCTGCGATCCCACGTAGCGTCCGATGCCGTAGCCGGCGAGGTGATTGGCGCAAACCTTCGCCATCTCGAAAAGCGGCGCGACCAGCCCATAGGTGAGGCCGCGATGCGCGACGCATTCGCCGATCGCGTAGATGCGCGGGTCGAAGGTCTGCAGCGTGTCGTTGACGACGATGCCGCGATCGCAATGCAGGCCCGCCGCTTTGGCGAGCGCGACGTTGGGCCGTATGCCGACGGCCATCACGACCAGGTCGGCAGGCAACACTTCGCCCGACGCGAGGCAGACCGATCCGACGCGCCCGGTGGGACCGGCCAGGATCGATTCGGTCTTGGCTTCGAGGCGAAACGACAGCCCCTTGGCTTCGAGCGATTTCTGCAGCATCTGCGCGGCGGTGCGATCGAGCTGGCGCTCCATGAGCCAGGGCATCAGATGTACCACCGTTACTTCCATGCCGCGAAGCTTGAGACCGTTGGCGGCCTCGAGGCCGAGCAGCCCGCCGCCGATAACCACGGCGCGACGATGCTCCTGCGCGGCGGCGATCATCGCTTCGGTGTCGGCGATGTCGCGGTAGGTGATGACGCCGGGCAGGTCGTGGCCCGGAACCGGCAGGATCACCGGTGTCGATCCGGTCGCCAGTAGCAGCCGGTCGTAGGCGACCTCGGTGCCGTCATCGGCGACGATGCGCCGGCGCACGCGATCGATTCGATCGATCGTCTTGCCCAGGTGCAGCGCGATGCCGTTTTCGGCGTACCACTGGCGCGAGTTGAGCACGATCTGCTCGAGGGTCTGCTCGCCGGCGAGCACCGGTGAGAGCAGGATGCGGTTGTAATTGGGATGTGGCTCGCTGCCGAACACGGTGATGTCGTAGGCGTCCGGCGCGATCTTGAGCAATTCCTCGACGGTGCGCATGCCCGCCATGCCGTTGCCGACGACGGCAAGGCGCGGACGCTGCGCATCGCCCAGTCCGGGCACGCGCGCGTTCATCGCACGACTCCGCGCCTGGCACTCGCGGTGCATGCCTTCGCGCCAATCACGCCGCCGCCTCGACGTGTGCCTGCCGCCGATAGAGGAAATCGAGCACCTGCGTGCGGTAGTGGTGGTATACCGGATTCTCGCCGAGCGACACCCGATCGCGCGGCCTCGGCAGGTCGACGCCGACGATCTCTGCGATGGTCGCCGCGGGCCCGTTGGTCATCATCACGACGCGATCGGCGAGCAGCACGGCCTCGTCGACGTCGTGCGTCACCATGATCACGGTGCTGCCGGCAGCGGAAACGATGCTCATCAGCTCCTCCTGCAGCTTGGCGCGGGTGAGCGCGTCGAGCGCGCCGAAGGGCTCGTCGAGCAGCAGTACCTTCGGCTGCATCGCCAGCGCGCGGGCGATGCCGACGCGCTGCTTCATGCCGCCGGAGATCTCGTGCGGCATTTTGTGCTCCGCCGCCACGAGTCCGACCAGAGCCAGCGCCTCGTGCGTCCTGCGCTTCAAGTCGGGCTTGCTTTCGCTCGACCCGAACACGCGCTCGACCGCGAGATACACATTGCCGAAACACGAGAGCCACGGCAGAAGCGAATGATTCTGGAATACGACGGCGCGCTCGGGCCCCGGCCCGTCGATCTCGCGCCCGGCGCAGAGAAGCAAACCGGCGGTGGGCTCGATCAGCCCGGCGACCAGGTTGAGCAGCGTGGACTTGCCGCACCCGGAATGCCCGATCAGCGTAATGAACTCCCCCTGGCTGCACCGAGAGATCGATGTCGCGCAGCGCGACGAACGGACCGCGGCGCGTGCGGAACGTCATGCCGACCGACTCGACATGGACATACTCGCGAACGGGCGGATGCGCCGCGGCGGCATCGAAGACGACTGGATTGACGGTGTCGGTGTACATTGGGTCTCGCTGAAGTCGCGCGTTATCAGTTGCCCGGTCAGGCGTAGTCGAAACGGCGCGCGAGCAGCAGCAGGAACTGCTCGAGCAGCAGGCCGACGACACCAACCACGAAGATCGCGATGATGATGTGCTCGACATTGAGATTGTTCCACTCGTCCCACACCCAGAATCCGATGCCGACGCCGCCGGTCAGCATCTCGGCTGCAACGATCACCAGCCAGGCAACGCCGATGGCGAGCCGCACGCCGGTGAGCATGTAGGGCAGGACCGCGGGAAAGAGAATCCGCGTCACCACTTTCCACTCTGAAAGATTGAGCACGCGCGCGACGTTGAGGTAGTCCTGCGGGACACGTTGCACGCCGACCGCGGTGTTAATGACCATCGGCCAGATGCTCGAGATGAAGATGACCCAGATCGCCGCCGGGTTGGCCGCCTTGAACACCATCAGGCCGATCGGCAGCCACGCCAACGGCGAAACCGGGCGCAGGAGGCTGATGATCGGCGAGGCCATCGCGTTGACGAAATTGAAGCGTCCGAGGATGAAGCCAAGGGGTATCCCAACCAGCGCAGCCAGTCCGAAGCCGACGCCGACGCGTTGCAGTGACATCAGGATGTTCCAGCCGATTCCCTGGTCGTTCGGGCCCTTGCGGTAAAACGGATCGCTGAACACCGTGATGGCCGACTTGAGCGTCGCCGACGGCGACGGCAACTGCGGCGATGCCTTCGACACCAGGCCCAGAGACCGATGAACAGCGCGATACCGAGCACCGGCGCGAGAAAGGTGAGCAGCATCGCGCGCACGCGCTCGCGCTGGATCTCGGCGGCGAGGTGCGCGGCGCTGCGCCGCGCGGATTCGAGTCGCTCGCCCTCGTCAGTGGCATGCACGGACGCGGCACCCGCGCTACGGATCCTGGCCGTCGCCGGTAACGGCATTGGCTGCGCAACTTCGTCTGTGGCGCTCGGCGCGTTCGCGGCGGGCGTCGAAAGCGCCGCCGGCGTGCGATGGACGGGCGCGGCGTCGCGCGTACCGAGTAGCGCAGTGGTCAATGAAGTCATCGCAGGTTCCTCGGCTTCACGCTTTCAACTTGAATCCCGCGGCGTAGACTTGGGGGTTCTTCCCGTCCCAGACCACGCCGTCGATGAGCTTGGCGCTGCGCATCGGATCCTTGGGCAGTGGCGTCTTGGTCATCGTCGCTGCCTGCTTGTACAAGTCGATCTGGTTGACCTTCTTCGCCACGGCCAGGTAGTCGGGGTCCTCCTTGAGCAGGCCCCAACGGCGATGCTGCGTCAGGAACCACATACCGTCAGAAAGGAACGGGTAGTTCACGTAGCCGTCGTCGTAGAACTTCATGTAGTCGGGATCCTTCCACTGCTTACCGATCCCGTTGTCGTAGTTGCCTTCGAGGCGCTGGTCGATCACTTCGACCGGGCAATTGACGTACGACTTGTCGGCGACGATCTCGGAGACCTTCTTCCGGTTGGCCATGATGTCGATATGCCTGCTGGCGTCGAGCACCGCGGCGATCATCGCCCGCGACGTGTTCGGATTCTGTTGCACGAACTCGGCGGTGGTGCCCAGCGTCTTCTCCGGATGGTCCTTCCAGATACCCTGCGTGGTCTCGGCCGTGAAGCCGATCTTGTCGAAGATGGCGCGGTTGTTCCACGGCTCACCCACGCAGAATCCGTCCATGTTACCGACACGCATGTTGGCGACCATTTGCGGCGGCGGCACGACGATGCTCTTGACGTCGTTGAACGGATGGATGCCCTGCGCCGCCAGCCAATAGTAGATCCACATCGCGTGCGTGCCGGTGGGAAAGGTCTGCGCGAACGTGTACTCGCGCTTCTCGCGCTCGACCAGCGCCTTGAGCTTCAGCCCGTCGGTGGCGCCCTTGTCGCGGAGCTGGTTCGAAAGCGTGATGGCCTGCCCGTTGTGGTTGAGGTTCATCAGCACCGCCATGTCCTTCTTAGGCCCGCCGATGCCCATCTGCACGCCGTAGATGAGTCCATAGAGGACGTGCGCTCCGTCGAGCTCGCCATTCACCAGCTTGTCGCGCACCGCAGCCCACGACGCTTCCTTGCTGGGCACGATCTTGATCCCGTACTTCTTGTCGAACTCCATCACCGAGGCGACGACGACCGAGGCACAGTCGGTGAGCGGGATGAACCCGATCTTCACTTCCTTTTTCTCCGGCGCGTCGGAACCTTGCGCCCACGCGCCGGCGCGAATCGCCGGGTCGATCAGACTCATCAGCGCACCCGCGGCCGACGCGCCGAGCAAGCGCCGTCGCGACCAGGATGTACCGGGTGGCGAAGCAAGCGACGTGGCGCGAGCGACAGGCGCGGGCGCACCCGCGACATTCTTGCGGCGAAGACGCCGAAATCCATGCATCGTGTTACCTCGTTCGTCATTCGAGCGGCCAAAACAAAAACGGCGCGGGTGCCTGACGTCGTCGATACCCTGACGAGTCAAACCTACCCAACGCCGTTGTTGAACCGCGCGACCGTCGTTGGCCGGGCGGTGTGAAGCGCTGATCTCGCGTATGGCGAGGTCCCGCTTCGTTATTCAATTAGCGAGATCCATGCCATGCTCAAGGCGCGTCGCTAAGTTGACGATTCGTCGATGGTTTCTCCAAAATCGCGGCGCGCGACACGATGGTAATCGTTGCTGCACTGCACCAGCGATGTGCGCGGCAAACGAGCGACGCACCACGCACGCGCGCCGCGCCGAGTTGTCGACAATCGCTTTCAGGCCATCAGATCGGACACGTCGATGATCTGATGCGCGACGTCGACGAGGCGGCGATTGCGGTCCATCGCGAGCTTGCGCATGAGGTGGAACGCTTCGTCTTCACCGACGCCACGCTGCTTCATGAGGATTCCCTTGGCGCGCTCGATGACCTTTCGCTCCGCAAGGCGTTCGTTCATCGATTCCAGCTCGACGCGTAGCCGCCTCTCCTGGTCGAAACGCGCTACGGCGACATCGAGAATCGGCTGCAGGCGCTGCGGCTGCATCCCCGCCACCACATAGGCGGAAACGCCCGCGCTGAGCGCCGCCTGGATGGTCGCGCTGGCGCGGTCCTCGGTGAACAGGACGATCGGCCGCGGTTGGCGCGCGCTGACGAAGGAGAGCTGCTCCAGCGTATCGCGCGTGGGCGAATCGGAGTCGATGATGATGACGTCGGGCTTGAGCGCGGCGACACGATCGAGCAGCGCCGCCGCCGACATGGATACTTCGATCACGTCGTATCCGGCGTCGGTGAGTCCTTGCATGAGCGCACCGACATCCTTTTGGGAGTCGTCGATCAGCATGATTCGGAGCATCCGTTCGGGCCTCCGATAAGCGATATCCGATCCCAAGCAATCCCCGGACCAGCATGCTGCGGCGCATCACCGCGCTACTGTCCGAAATGGCGCGCGAATTTGAGGCGCCGCACCGGATTCGATCAGCGTCGAATCACTGCATGTCAGCAACGCCCTACATCAATTTCAGTTCTTGCCGATACAGCCGCACAGAGCGCCGCGCTACAGTTCAATCGTCGCAAACCGTTCATGGAGTACGCTCATGCCCTACCAGAGCGTGTCCGATCTTCCCAAAGCGCAGACCGACCAGTACAACCCGCACCAGAAGCAGGCGTTTCTGAAAGCGTTCAACAACGCGTACAAGGAATACGGCGGAGACGAGAGTCACGCATTTGCGGTCGCGCATGCGGCTGCCAAGCGCGCCGGAGAAAAGCCGGGGCCGGGCTAGCGCGCTGTCGCCCAGCCTCACCCGCCCTCTCGCGCGCTCGATTTGCGACCGCGAGGCCCGCTCGCGTAGGAGTCCGTCTGACAAGCGAAATAGGACTCGGGGAATTGCCTGCGGGCGTCGGAGGTTGTAAGTTACAGCTATCAATTGAACACCCCCACGGGTCCCCTAGGGTGCAACCTGCTCTGACGCATCGCACCGCGTCGACGGCACACCCCTAGGTCAACCCGTGGGTTTCCTTTTTGGGGAGGACCATGCCTCCTTTCCTGCGCCTTTCCATCTTCGCCGCCTGCCTGCTCTTCGGAGTGAACGCATGGGCGCAGACCAAGAGCTCGGTCATTCCCGCCGCCCCGCGCTACATGGAGCCGGTGTACTTGCGCATCAGCCCGGGCATGTTCACCGGCAAGAATGGCTACGGCGCGACGGCCACGATGGCCGGCAACAAGATCACCGTGCAGTTCTTCGCCCTCCCGGAAATCGGGCAATACGACTACGACGTCGAGCTCGGGCGATTTCCCGCCGGAACGTATTCGGTGGAAGTCACCGGCGCGCTGACGATTCCCGAAATCCAGTTCACGGTCTCCGCCGCGAGCCCGCCCCGCGGGCCATCCCGGCAATATTCCCGCGGTGAACTATTCCGACTTCTGGTGGAATCCTTCGGAGTCGGGATGGGGACTCGCCATCCAGCAGGGCGCGACCAACCTGCTCTTCGCCGCGTGGTTCGTGTACGACGCGATGGGCAAGCCCGTCTGGTACACCCTGCAACCCGGGCGATGGACGACGGCGAACATCTACACGACGTACGAGGGGCCGGTGTACAAAACCAACGGCCCCTACTTCGGCGGCTTCTTCGATCCGTCGCAAGTCGGCGAGATGCAGGTCGGCACGGGCGTGCTTTCGTTTCGCAACTCGAACAGTGGGACGTTTCGCTACACGATCGAGGGCGTGACGGGCTCGAAGACGATCACGAGAATGCTGATCGAATAACGCGGTCGCTCGATGCAGCTCCGCGACGGCGGGTTGCTACGAAACTCTGGGGTGGCTGATGGGATTCGAACCCACGACAACTGGAATCACAATCCAGGACTCTACCGCTGAGCTACAGCCACCATCGATCCCGCGTCTGCAAACCGGCGCGCTTTGGCACGCCCGACAGGACTCGAACCTGTTACCCCCGGCTTAGAAGGCCGGTGCTCTATCCGAATGAGCTACGGGCGCGCAGCCTGTCTGATACCGGACATGCCCGGACGCCTGCCGCACCGAGGGCGCGAACGACGTCCGGCGAGGCAGCAATTCTAGCAGAGTTGGGCCCGGCGGCGTTTCGGCAGGGATCGCGTTTGGGAGCAGAATACGCAGACCGCGGGCGACGAAGAGCGCCCGCCGCACGTCTTGCTGGAGGATCCGATGCACCTCGAAGAAGCGGCCCGCAGCGCAACTCGCACCGACGACGATTGGCCGTTCGAGATCGAGCCGCTGACGCCGAAACTGGGCGCGCGCATCAGCGGGGTGAACCTCGCCGGCGGCGTCGACGATGCGACCTTCGCGGCGATCTATCGCGCGTTCCTGCGCTACCAGGTCCTGCTGTTTCCGCCGCACGACCTGCCGCCCGCCTCGCAAGTCGCGTTCGCGCGCCGCTTCGGCGAGGTCCAGGTCCACGTCATGAACCAGTACCAGCCCGACGGCTTTCCCGAGATCTACCGGCTCTCCAACCTGGACGAGCACGGCAAGCCGAACGGCAAGCATCCCGACAAGGGAACGCTGGCGTGGCACACCGACGGCTCGTGGCGCCGCGTCACCGGCCAGGCGACCATCATCTACGGCGAGGTCGTCGCCGGCAGCGGCGGCCAGACGCACTTCTGCGACATGTACGGCGCCTACGAGCGGCTCACGCCGCAATGGAAAACGCGCATCGACACGCTGCGCGCCGTGCACAACCTCGACTTCTCGCGCACGCGCCGGCACGGCATCGACCTGATGACCGCGGCGCAGCGCGCCGAAGCGCCGCCGGTCGACCAGCCGGTGGTGCGCACGCATCCCGAGACCGGCCGCGACTGCCTGTACCTGGGCGACCACGCCGAGTACATCGTCGGCATGCCCTACGACGAGGGCCGCGCGCTCATCGAAGAGCTCAACGAGATGGCGGTGCATCCCGACCTGACTTACGAGCACTCGTGGCAGGTGGGCGAGCTCATCGTCTGGGACAACCGCTGCCTCATGCACCGCGCGACCGCCTACGACCCGCTCACCGAAGGCCGCGTCGTGCGCCGCTGCACGGTGCTGGGCGAGGCGCCGTCGCGGCGCGCCGCGTAGCCCCACCCGCCTCCACCACCGCATGCAGGCTGCGGCGCGCGGAGTCATGTCGATTTGGGGCTTCGCCGATCGACTAGAGGGTAAGGAACGCCTGATCGACCGGAACGGCGCTGCGCAATTGCCCCATCGCGGGCGCGGCCAGCCCGGTGCGACGAGCGACCCGACAGGCTCCACGCAAGTGGACCCCGACACAATCACGAGGAGAAGCCCAATGCGATTCATGGTGATGGTAAAAGCGACGAAAATGTCCGAGGCAGGAACGCTTCCCGACGAGAAGCTGCTCGCCGACATGGGCAAATTCAACGAGGAGCTGGTCAAGGCGGGCGTCATGCTCGCCGGAGAGGGCCTGCAGCCGAGCTCGAAAGGCGCGCGCGTCCACTTCTCGGGTGACAAGCGAACCGTCATCGACGGTCCGTTCACCGAGACCAACGAGCTCGTCGCCGGGTTCTGGATCTTCAAGGTCAAGTCCAGGCAGGAGGCGATCGACTGGGTGAAGCGCGCGCCGAATCCGTTCCCGGGCATCGAATCCGACATCGAGATCCGCCAGATCTACGAGGCGGAGGATTTCGGCGCGGAGTTCACGCCGGAGCTGAGAGAGGCCGAGGAGCGCATGCGCCGGACCATCGAGGCGAGAAAGTAACCGCGGCACGACACGACAACGTCCGAAATTCGCGAAGGATTGATCATGAGCGGTCCCGAGAACTACCTGTTCTTCAATGGCACGTGCGCCGACGCGATGCGCTTCTACGAGCGCACGCTCGGCGGCAAGATGGCGATGATGATGACGCACGGCGAGATGCCGGGCGAGAAGATGCCGGGAGATCCGAATCGCATCATGCACGCGCGCCTCGTGCTCGACGGTGGCGGCGTGCTGATGGCGTCCGATGCGATGGAAGGGAAACCCTACGCGGGCATGAACGGGTTCTCGCTATCGCTGTCGTACCCGACCGTCGCGGAAGGACAAAAGATCTTCAACGCGCTCGCCGACGGCGGAGAAGTGCGCATGCCCTACCAGAAGACGTTCTGGGTCGAGTCGTTCGGCATGGTGGTCGACCGCTTCGGGACGCCGTGGATGATCAACGGCGGAAAACCGAGCATGTGACGGCGGGCCGGGGGACGTGGCGGCGCGCAAGCGATTGCCGCGCAGTTGCCGCGCGGTTCCCTGCGCAGTTGTCCTACTGCCAGCCGAGCCCGCTGAATCCCGGCCAGAATCCCCAGGTCACCGACGCGTCCTGCTGGTCGGCGAGCCTCATCTGCTTGTCCTGCTTTTGCGAGATCGCTTCGACGCTGAACGTCGGCAGGTTGCTCTGCGCGCGAAGCTTCTGGTAGGCGTCGTACTGCTTTTGCGTGCCGACGTAGATCTGGCTCTTCGCCTTGTCGGGATAGACGAAGTAGTTGGTGCCGGTCTGCGACACGACGCTGACTTGCCCGGGCGTCAATCTCGCGAGGTGGTCGAGTTGCTGCGGCGTCGTGGCGGTGAGCGTCTTGAAGCCGGACGCGACGAGCAGGCTCTCCTCCTGCGGGCTCGCCGTGGGCGCGGGCGGGGTGTAGGCGCATCCCGCAACAAAACACAGGCATGCGATGGCGGCGACTTTCAGGATTCGATGCAGCATGGGTCTCTCGTGCGCTTGGTTGGCGAAGGAATGGCAACGGCTGGCTGACGCATCTTATCGCGATTTCGCAGGCGTCGCCTCTCCCGCCGCTCCGTGCCCGCGCGCGTCGACCAGCGCGCGCGCAGATCGTCGCGCGGCGGCTGACGCTGCGTCAGCGAATGCGGGAGCGACGCCCGGTCGATCTGGAAACACAGGTCGAATGCCTTGCACCACGGCGCTTCGATCATCCCGAGCGCGCGGCCCGCCTGCCGCGCGATGCCGGGTATGGCGCGCAGCAGCGCGGCGCGTTCGACGCCCTCGACCAGCAGGACGTATCGACGTGCCGTGCTCGACGATGCAGGGGTTGCGTTCGCGAGCGGAAACGCCGCGTCGTCGACAGTGCGACCGAGGTGGATCGCGGTGATCCCCTCTGCCTCCAGCCAGGGCTCGGCCATCGCGCGCATCGCGCCGGCATCGAGCTCGCCGGCGGTGGCGCCGCAAGCGAAGCGAAGGGTCGCGACGCACCCGGCGATCCCCGTCCCGAGCGAGACCCGCGTCGCGCATGGATGACGCTGGAAATTGCGCATCGAGGCACGCATGCTGAGCGACCACGCGGTGGGATGCTCGACGACGTCGAGGTAGCCGCGTCCCGCCAGCACCTCGAGGCTCGCGAGCTCGTAGAGCGTGAAGTAGCGGTCTTCGCCACGCTCGCGCGCGACATAGCGCCGGCCGGAGAGAATGCCGTCGATGCCCACGCGCTCGGGAACGTGCTCGAAGGTGTGCCAGGTGTTGTACTCGTCGTCGCGCGCGGGATCGACGTCGTTCCACAGCGCGAGGAACGCCGAACCGTTCAGCGACATGCCGGGGCGGTCGTTGTCGCGATCATGCGATGTTCACCGGCCACTTCGGAAACACCAGTGCACGATCGAAAGGTGGAGGAACACTCAAGGAACAATCAGCACCTTCGACGCCGCCTTGTTGCGAGCCAGCTCGAACCCGTCCAGCGCGCGCGCGAGCGGCACGCGATGGCTGATCATGTTGCGCACCAGGTCAGCGTTGCGGCCGAGAAAGTCGATGACGCGCGACCACGTCGCGATCGGCGCGCGATATGTGCCGCGGATCTGCTGGTGCTCGCGCACCAGGCGCGTGAGGTTGATGCTCGCCGCCTTGGGATGGATGCCGGCGACGACCAGCACGCCACGCTTGCGCAGCACGTCGAGCGCCTGCTGCACCACCGCCGGAACGCCGGTGGCCTCGATCACGACGTCGAACTTTCCGTGCGTGAGATAGGGCGCCAGCGCCTCCGTCAGCGTGCGCTCGCCGCAATCGACCGCATCGGCGAACCCCATGCGGCGCACGACGTCGAGACGCAACGCGTCATCCTTGCCGACGATCACCACCTGCGCCGCGCCGGCTTCACGCGCGAACAATGCCACGCCTTGCCCGATGTTCCCGGGACCGAGCACCAGCACGCGATCGCCGGCGCGCACCGCGCCGGTGTCGACCGCTTCCGCGCTCACCGTCATCGGCTCGGTCAGCGCGACGATCTCGGCGTCGAGCCCGGGAGGCGCGGCAACGCAATTCTCCGCGGGAACGCGCACACGCCGGGCGAGCGCACCGTCGCGCGTGACGCCGATGCCGGTGCGCTGCGTGCACGCCTCGGCATTTCCCGCAAGGCAGGCGGCGCAGCGTCCGCACACCACCGAGGGACGCACCGCGACCACGGCGCCCTCGCGCATGCCGTTCACGCCCGTCGCCGACCGCGGCGACCGTTCCGGAGAATTCGTGGCCGAGCGTCACCGGCATCGCCCTGGTCATCGCCTCGTATCCCGCGGTCCACTCGTAGATGTGCAGGTCGGTGCCGCAGATGCCGGCGGCGCTCACCGCGATGATGGCCTCACCCGGCGCGGGCGCGTCGGGCGAAGCGACCTCGCGCAATTCGAGTCCGAAGGCCGGTGCGACTTTTTGCAGTGCCTGCATGACGCGCTGTGCCGGGATCAGGCCGACGTTGCGTCCGACATCGTCGACGCGCCGCGCTGCCGATGGCGTTCGGCGAGCTCGAACAAGCCCATGCCGAGCAACATCGCCACCATGAACACGCCCGCTTTCGCATGACCGGCACCGAGCGCGACGATCGCGGGGCCGGGGCAAAAGCCGGCGATGCCCCAGCCGACGCCGAAAAGCAGGCTGCCCACGGCGAGCCGCGCGTCGATGCTGCGTGCGGCGGGTAACTGCATCGGCAGCCCCAGCGCGCTCACCGTCCGCCGGCGCGCGATCGCGAATGCGAATGCGCCCACCGCGATGGCGCCGACCATCACGAACGCCAGCGACGGATCCCACTTGCCCGCGACGTCGAGAAACGCCAGGATCTTCGCGGGGTTCGCCATGCCGGCCACGATGAGGCCGATGCCGAACGTCAGGCCGGCGACGAAAGCGAAGAGCGCGGCCATGTCGGATCAGCCTGCGATCACGTGGCGCGCGACGTACACGGTCACGCATCCCGCGATCATGAACGTCAGCGTCGCGACCACCGAGCGCGGCGAAAGCCGCGAGATGCCGCAGACTCCGTGGCCGCTGGTGCATCCGCCGGCGTAGCGCGTTCCGATGCCGACGAGCAATCCCGCGACGATCAGGGCGGGATAACCGGAGTCGATGCGGATCTCGGGTCTGAGCCCGATCACCGCGTATGCCAACGGCGCAAGCACCAGCCCGCAGATGAATGCAACACGCCACGCGACATCGCCGCGCCGTGGCTGAAGCAGTGCGCCGACGATGCCGCTGATGCCCGCCACCCGGCCATTGACGAGCACGAGCAGCGCAGCTGCGACGCCGATGACGACGCCGCCGATCGCGGACTGCCACGGTGTGAATGCGTTCCAGTCGATGGTCATCGCCGCGACACGCTCTCTATGAAAACACTTCGTCGGCACGCGCCAGCACCGACGGGCGGAATCGTCAGTCCGATTGCCTTCGCAGTCTTCAGGTTGATCACGAGCTCGAACTTGGTCGGCTGCTCGACCGCAAGGTCGGCGGGCTTCGCACCTTTGAGGATCTTGTCGACGTACACGGCGGCGCGTCCGATGAAATCCGCCATGTTCACGCCATACGCCATCAGAATGCCTGCCTCGACCATTTCCCGAAATTGCACGATGGTCGGCAGCCGGCCCTTCACCGCGAGCTCGGCGACGGGCGTCCGCAGCGCCAGGAACGTCGACGAGCCGCCAAGCACGAGGGCCTCGGCGCGCTCCCGGGCCAAGCTGGCGAAAGCGGCGTTGAGCTCGTCGGCTCCTCTTGCTTGCACCTGTTGCAAATGGACGCCGAGTGCCCGCGAGGCAGCTTCCACTTCCTTCATCTGAACTTCAAAAGTTGCGTCTGCCGGGTTGGACAGGATCGCCACACGAGAGGCACGCGGTACGACTTCCTTCAGCATCTGCAGTTGCTTGGCGAAGATCTCGGAACCGGTCGCCATGGTGGTGCCGGTGATGTTGCGGCCTGGCCGGGCCAGGCTGTCGACGAGCCCCAGCCGGACCGGATCGATGGGGAACATCATGACGATGGGAATGCTGCTCGTCGCATTCTTTGCCGCCAGCGCGGCAGTGCCGGCGGGCGCAACGATCAAATCCACCTTTTCACGGACCAGGTCGGCTGCCAGGTCGGGCAGTCGCTCGATGTTTCCGTCCGCCCATCGATATTCGATGACGAGATTTTGCCCTTCGACCCAGCCGAGCTCCCGCAACTTGCGCAGAAATGCCTGCAGCACCTGCTCCACGGACGCGCGCGTCGGCGCGCTCATGTAGCCGATCCTGTAAACCTTCCGGGCCTGCTGGGCGCGCGCGGCGAGCGGCGCCAGACCACAGGCGAGCGCTCCGCGCAACAGCGCGAGTCCTGCGGTGCGTCTGTTCATTCGATCCCCGATCATTGCGCGACAAGGAGAGCACCAGGCACGTCGGGTTTCCTCGACGAGTCACGGATGATAGCGCGCGTTCCGACGCACTGGCAATGCGCCGACGCGTTTGACGCGGCGCTCCGGTAGACTAATATCGGGCTCGCTCCTTCCCGGCGCGCAGGTGGCGCCGCCACGACGCGGTTCAGCCGCTTGCCGGCGCCCGGTCCCGGCAAGGATCAGACAGCCGACTGGAGCGTTGCGACAGCTGATGGCGGACTCGAAGAAAAAGAAAGTCTCGCAGGGAAAACGAGCGGCGCATCGCCCCGGCCCCAGGGCGGCGCACCGGCGCCGCGACCCGACCATTGCGAAAGCGCGGTCCGCGCCGCGCAGGAAATGGTCGAGCTGATCGAGCTGTTCAACCTCGAACGCGAGGCCGCGGCGAAGCCACGACTGAGGATCGGCATCGGCATCGCCTCCGGCGAGATGGTTGCCGGATACGCCGGCACCAACGAGCGCGCGACGTACACCTGCATCGGCGACATCGTCAATCTCGCCTCCCGGCTCGAGACGCACACCAAGGTGGCGCAGCGCACCATCCTGATCGACCATGCCACGCGATCGGCGCTGAGCGAGCGCGTGGCGGTCGAGCCGCTCGGCCCGGTTCCGCTCAAGGGCAAGGCGACCGCGGTGGAGGTCTTCTCGGTCGAAGCGGAAAAGTCGCGCTAGCCGACGACGCCACGTGTCCGCAGCGTCGACGGCCGCTACTGCGCGATCCGCTTGCTTCCCTCCAACCGACCTAGTTCTTGAGCGTGATCTTTACGCCCTGTGCGGCGAGTGTCATTCGTGCGCCTTTCTGCGTGCCATGCACTCGAATCACAACACCTTTCTCATTTTTCATGACTGTGTCGGTCGGGCCGCCCACGACGGCAATTCCCGCCTCGCCTGCGACGTAATTGCCGCTGAAATCGGCAACGTTCTTCAGATTGAAGACTTCGCCCGACGTTGTAATGTCGGAAACGCCGAGGTCAGCGACGCCGAGACCATCGATCGAAAACGCGTAAGGCTTGCCGCCGAAGGTCAGCGTGCCGTCGCCCCAGGTCACCCCTACACCAATGGCCACGGCCTTGCTCGACATTTTGACCGTTCCGGATACTGGAGGATCTGCCGCCATTGCACCCGAGAACATTGCGAGGCAACCCAATGCAACCAGCCAACTCGTTGTCCATTTCTTGATCATTGCATTTCTCCTAAAGTTGGTCGGGGTGAGAGGATTTGAACCTCCGACATCTTGCTCCCAAAGCAAGCGCGCTACCGGGCTGCGCTACACCCCGACGAGCGCGGATTATGCCATCCGTACCGCTGCTGCACCATCGCGACGCGAGAGCGCCCTAGCGCCGCGATTTCGCGGCGCGCCGCGCGCGACTATACTGGCGAGCGAAGGTCTCGTACGCCGCGAAGGCCACGCCTCCCGGCAATCCAACCTCACCCAAGGGAATCCTCATGGCAACCACTCGCAATGTCGCCGTATTCGTCGGCAGCCTGCGCAAGGAATCGTTCAATCGCAAGCTCGCCAAGGCGCTCATCGCCATGGCGCCCGAGCCACTCAAGCTCGAGATCGTCGAGATCGGCAATCTGCCTCTCTACAACCAGGACGACGACGCCAATCCTCCTGCCGCGTCGGCGGCGTTCAAGCAGCGCGTGCAGCAGGCGGACGCGGTGCTGTTCGTCACGCCCGAATACAACCGATCGGTCCCCGGCGTGCTCAAGAATGCGATCGACGTCGCGTCGCGCCCGTACGGCAAGAGCGCGTGGAACGGCAAGCCCGGCGGCGTGATCAGCCTGTCACCCGGCGCGATAGGCGCGATTCGGCGCCAACCATGCGCTGCGCCAGTCGCTGGTGTTCCTCAACGTTCCGGCGATGCAGCAACCCGAGGCCTACATCGGCAACGCCGCCAGCCTGTTCGACGACAAGGGAACCTTGACCAACGAATCGACCAAGGAGTTCATGCAGAAATTCCTGGCCGCGTTCGCCAAGTGGATCGAGGCGAACACAGCGCACTGAAGGCTTGCGCGCGGCTCGCGCCGCCGATCTCAGCGCGCGAAGCTTCGGATGACCTCGATCGATTCGTCGATGGCGCGCTGGCCGTCGCCCGAGTCGATCGCGTGATGCACGCACCCGTGCAGGTGGCCTTCGAGCAGCTGCAGCGCGAGCGCGTCCAGCGCAGCGCGCACCGCGCTCACCTGCGTGATGACGTCGATGCAGTAGCGATCCTCGTCGACCATCCTGGCGATGCCGCGAACCTGTCCTTCGATGCGCTTGAGCCGCGCGGCGAGCGCGGCGCGATCGTTGCGCGGTACGAGCGGGTGCTTGTGGCTTGATGGGCCGGCTCGCGCGCGATCGCTTGCGCGCGGCCGCGTCCCCGCTTCGCGCATTTCGCCGCGTCCCCTTAATCGCGGACGTCATAGCCGGCGCCCTCGATGGCGTTTCGGATGGCGTCGGCGCCGGTGCGAGACGGATCGAAGTCGACCTCGGCCGAGCCGTTCTTCAGGTCCACCCGAGCGTCGGCCACGCCGGCCACCTCCTTGACGACGCGTGTGACGCTGGCGACGCATCCGCCGCAGGTCATGCCGTCGATTTTCAACTGGATCGTTTCCACTTGCAGTCTCCTTTCAGAGGGGCGGTCGCCAGCGCTTGAGCAGCAGCGCATTGGCGACCACGGAAAGCGAGCTCGCCGCCATCGCCGCGCCCGCGATCACGGGATTGAGCAGCCCGAAGGCAGCGAGCGGAATGCCCAGGACGTTGTAGGCGAACGCGAAAAACAGGTTCTGCCGGATCTTGGAGAGCGTCGCGCGCGAGAGCAGGATCGCATCGACGACGGCGTTGAGATCGCTGCGCACGACGGTGATGTCCGCCTGCTCGACGGCGACGTCGGCGCCGGTGCCCATGGCGAAGCTGACGTCGGCGCTGGCGAGCGCCGGTGCATCGTTGACGCCGTCGCCGACCATGCCGACCACCCTGCCTCGCGCCTTCCGGTCGCGCACGAACTGCGCCTTGTCGGCGGGCCATACGCCCGCGCGAAGCTCGTCGATGCCGACCTGGGCCGCGATCTCGCGCGCCGCGCGCTCGTTGTCGCCCGTGAGCATGATCACCTCGATGCCGGCGGACTTGAGCCGCTGCACCGCCTGTACCGACGACGCGCGCACGCGATCGGAAAGCGCGATGGTTCCGATCACCGCATCGCCCTGGGCAACGACGACGAGCGTGTGGTCGTCGCCCGCCAAGCCTTCACTACCCGCCGGCGGCAGCGCGATGCCGCTTTGCTCGAAAAAAGCCGGCGAGCCCACGGCGACGAGCTCGCCACCGAGCCGCGCGCGCGCCCCGCCGCCGGGTACCGACTGGAAATCCTGCGTCGAGGGAACCGTGATGCCTTCCGCCGCTGCGGCCGCGAGAATCGCCGCTGCCAGCGGATGCGTGGCGGAGCGTTCGACCGCGGCGGCGACGCGCAGCACGTCCTGCCGCGTCGATGCATTGGCGGCGATGACCGAAACGACCACCGGCGCGCCTTCGGTGAGCGTGCCGGTCTTGTCGACGATCAGCACGTCGAGCCTTCCGGCGTGCTCGAGCGCGGCGGCGTTGCGCACCAGCACGCCGCGCTGCGCGCCGATGCCGACGCCGACCATGACCGCGGTCGGCGTCGCCAGCCCCAGCGCGCACGGGCACGCGATCACCAGCACCGCCACTGCGTTCACCAGCGCCGAGGATCACGTCGCCCGCGAGCCACCACGTCGCGCCGAGCGTCACGATGGCAATGGCGACCACCACCGGAACGAATACGCCAGCGACTTGATCGGCGAGGCGCTGGATCGGTGCCTTGGAACCCTGCGCCTGCGCCAGCACGCGCATGATGCCGGCGAGCATCGTTGCCGCGCCGACGCCTGTCGCCTCGAAGGTGAGCGCGCCTTGCTGGTTGAGCGTTCCCGCGTAGACCCTGTCGCCGACCGTCTTGTCCAGCGGACGGCTCTCTCCGGTCAGCATCGCCTCGTCGACGCTCGACTCGCCGGCGACCACCACGCCGTCGACGGCGATGCGCTCGCCGGCGCGCGCGAGGACACGCTCGCCGGGAACGATCTCATCGACCGCGACGCTCACCAGGACGCCACCGCGCTCGACCTGTGCGACGCGCGGTTGCAGGCGCAACAGTCCGTCCATCGCCGCCGAGGTGCGCTCGCGGGCGCGCGCCTCGAGAAGCTTGCCGAGCAGCACGAGGGTGATCACCGCAGCGCCTGCCTCGAAATACACGTGCTGCGAATGCAATCCCAGCAGCGTCACCACCGCGCTCAAGCCCCAGGCCATCGACGTGCCCAGCGCGATGAGCACGTCCATGTTGGCGCCGCCGCCGCGCAGCGAATGCCACGCGCCGATGTAGAAGCGGCGGCCCAGCCAGAACTGGACCGGCGTCGCGAGCGCGAGCTGCACCCAGCGCGGGAGCCATTCCTCATGCGAAGCCGCGGAAAGCGGATGCGCCAGCATCGGCAGCATCTGCGCCAGCAGCGGAAGCGTGAGCACCGCGGCCGACACGCACATCGCGCTTGAGCTCGGCGTAACGGGCGTCGCGACGCGCCTGCTCGGCGGCACGATCTCGCGCCGAATCATCGCGCAGCGAAGCGCGGTAGCCCGCTCGCTGAACCGCCGCGAGCAGCGCGTTCAGATCGACCTTGGCGGGATCGTACGCTCGCGCTGGCGACCTCGGTGGCGAAGTTCACGCTCGCCGTGACGCCGGGCACGCGGTTGAGCGCCTTCTCGATCCTCGCAGCGCACGCCGCGCAGGTCATGCCTTCGAGCGCGAGCTCGACGCGATCGTGGCGAAGCGGGTGCGACGGCCAGGTCCGCGGCCGACGCGGAGCTGCGTGCAGCGAGCTTTCCATCATCACAGGATGATACCCCGAGGGGGTATGCACCGCAACGTCAGAAAGGGATGCGCCCGGTGAGCATGTCCCTGAACATCACCCAGTCGCCCGGCGAAGCTGTAGAGCGGATGGGTGAATGTGGCCGGGCGATTGTGCTCGAAAAAGAAATGACCGACCCACGCGAAGCCGTAGCCGCACAGCGGCGCCGCCAGCAGCCACCACGCGTTGCGCGTGACGATCGCCGCGAGCACGCAGCCCAGCACCAGCGACGAGCCGACGAAATGCAGCCGGCGCGTGGCAGTGCCGGTGTGCTCTCCGAGGTAGTACGGGTAGAACTCGCGGAACGACCGGAAATCGCGCTTCATCGCCGTCGTGCCGTGCGCCTTCAGCCTTCGCGCTTGAGCTGCGGAAACAGGATCACGTCGCGTATCGACGCGCTGTCGGTGAGCAGCATCACCACGCGGTCGATGCCGATGCCCTCCCCCGCGGTTGGCGGCAATCCGTACTCGAGCGCGCGGATGTAGTCGGCGTCGTAGTGCATGGCCTCCTCGTCGCCGGCGTCCTTGGCCGCGGCCTGCGCGGCGAATCGCGCTGCCTGGTCCTCCGGGTCGTTGAGCTCCGAGAACCCGTTGGCGATCTCGCGTCCGGTGATGAACAGCTCGAACCGATCGGTGACCGAGGGATCGGCGTCGCTGGCGCGCGCCAGCGGGCTCACGTCGGTCGGATGCGCGACGATGAAGGTCGGCTGCACCAGCTTCGCCTCGGTGGTCGCCTCGAACAGCTTGAGCTGCAGCATGCCCAGCCCGTCGCTGGGCAACACGTCGACGTCGAGCGCGGCGAGCGCGCGCTTCAGATACTCGGGCACATCCAGGTCGCGCGCCGCGTGGCCATCGTTGTACTTCGCGATCGCCTCGGCCATGGTCAGGCGGTCGAAGGGCTTGCCCAGGTCGATCGCGGTGCCCTGGTACTCGACAGTCGTGCTGTCGCACACCGCGAGCGCGACTTCACGCAGCAGCGCCTCGGTGAGATCCATCAGGTAGCGATAGTCCTGGTAGGCCTCGTAGAACTCGAGCATCGTGAATTCGGGGTTGTGTCGCGTCGAGATGCCTTCGTTGCGAAAATTGCGGTTGATCTCGAACACCTTCTCCATGCCGCCCACGACCAGGCGCTTGAGGTAGAGCTCGGGCGCGATGCGCAGGTACAGCTGCATGTCGAGCGCGTTGTGATGCGTCGCGAACGGGCGCGCCGCCGCGCCGCCGGGGATCGAATGCATCATCGGCGTCTCGACCTCGAGGTAGCCGCGGGCGACGAAGAACTGGCGGATCGCCTGGACGATCTTCGAGCGCGCGGCGAACACGCGGCGCGATTCCGGGCTGGTGATGAGATCGACGTGCCGCTGACGGTACTTCTGCTCGGTGTCGGAAAGGCCGTGGAATTTCTCCGGCAGCGGCCGCAACGCCTTCGACAACAGGCGCAGGCTGCTGACCTTTACCGAGAGCTCGCCGGTGCGGGTCTTGAACATCGTGCCGGTGGCGCCGACGATGTCGCCCAGATCCCAGTGCTTGAACGCTTCGTACACGTCTTCGCCGATCGCATCGCGTGTGATGTAGAGCTGGATGCGATCGCTCATGTCCTGGATCGTCGCGAAGCTCGCCTTGCCCATGACGCGCTTGAGCATCATGCGGCCCGCGACCGACACCGTGACCGGCGCGGCCTCCAGCGCCTCGCCCTCCGTCGCGCCGTGCGCGGCGTGCAGGTCGGCGGCGAGCGCGTCGCGCCGGAAATCGTTCGGGTACGCCTGGCCGAGCGCGCGCAGCGCGGCGAGCTTGGCGCGGCGCTCGGCGATGATCTGGTTTTCGTCCGCGGCAACCGGCGGCGTCTTCGGGTCGTCGCTCACGTCACACTCCCTGTTTCAGGCTCGCGGCGATGAAGTCGTCGAGATTGCCGTCGAGCACGCCCTGCGTGTTGCCGATCTCGACGTTGGTGCGAAGGTCCTTGATGCGCGACTGGTCGAGCACGTAGCTGCGGATCTGGTGACCCCAGCCGATGTCGGTCTTCGAATCCTCGAGCTTCTGCTGCTCGGCCTGGCGCTTGCGCAGCTCGAGCTCGTAGAGCCGCGACTTGAGCATCGCCATCGCCTCGGCGCGGTTGCGGTGCTGCGAGCGGTCGTTCTGGCACTGCACGACGATGTTGGTCGGCAGGTGCGTGATGCGCACCGCGGAGTCGGTCTTGTTGATGTGCTGCCCGCCGGCGCCCGACGCGCGAAAGGTGTCGATGCGAAGGTCGGCCGGATTGATCTCGACCTCGATCGTCTCGTCGACCTCGGGATAGACGAACACGCTGGCGAAAGACGTATGGCGACGCGCGTTGGAATCGAACGGGCTCTTGCGCACCAGGCGATGCACGCCGGTCTCGGTGCGCAGGTAGCCGTACGCGTAGTCGCCCGGTCACCTTGATGCTGGCGCTCTTGATGCCCGGCGACCTCGCCCTCCGACTGCTCGAGGATCTCGGTCTTGTAGCCGCGGCGCTCGCAGTAACGCAGGTACATGCGCTCGAGCATCGACGCCCAGTCCTGCGCCTCGGTGCCGCCGCTGCCCGCCTGGATGTCGATGAAGCACGCGTTGGGGTCCATCGGATTGTGGAACATCCGCCGGAACTCCATGTCGCCCGCGATGCGCTCGAGCTCGGCGACGTCGCCTTCGCAGCGCGAGCAGCGTGGCGTCGTCATCCTCGGCGCGCGCCAGCTCGAACAGCTCGGCGCTGTCCTCGAGCCTGGTTCCCAGATCGGTAAGCGTGCCGACCATGCCTTCGAGCTGCTTTTTCTCGCGACCCAGCTCCTGCGCGCGCTTCTGGTCGTCCCAGATCTTGGGATCCTCGAGCTGGGTGGAAACCTCCTTCAGCCGCGACGCCTTGGCGTCGAAGTCAAAGATACCTCCGCAGGTCGGCAGCGCGCTGCTGCAGCCCGGCAAGAAGATTGGCGAGGATATTGATTCTTTCGGCTTCCATGATTCATCCAGGGTCGATCGCAGGCGCGATTATACCCGCCGACTATCGCGGACCGCGTTGTATCCGGCGCGCACGGGCATTTGCGCCGGGTGTTTCGGGCCGCCGCCGAATCACCTATCATATCGCTACACTCCGGCGCCGCTCGTCGCCGCGCCACCTTCCTCTCGGAGCCACCATGCTGCTATTCGTCAACACCGAACGCGTTAACGTCGACGTTCCCGCCGACACGCCGCTGCTCTGGGTCTTGCGCGACGGCCTGCGCCTCACCGGCACCAAGTACGGGTGCGGGCTGGCGCTCTGCGGCGCCTGCACCGTGCACATCGACGGCGTGCCGACACGGTCGTGCACGCTGCCGGTTTCGGCGCTCAAGCCGGGCGTCGAGATCACCACCATCGAGGGCGTCAAGAGCAAGGAAGCGAAGGCCGTTCAGGCCGCCTGGGAAAAGCTCGACGTTCCGCAATGCGGCTATTGCCAGTCGGGACAGGTGATGTCCGCGGCCGGACTGCTCGCCAAGAACAAGCGACCGACCGACGCCGACATCGACGCGGCGATGGCAGGCAACGTGTGCCGCTGCGCCACCTACGTGCGCATCCGCGCCGCGATCCACGAAGCGGCGAAGTCGCTCGCATGAACGATTCGACCGGAGCATCGACGATGGCTGATTCTTCCTTTCCCAGCTTGCCGCGACGCCGCTTTCTCAAGTCGACGGCCGCAACCGCCGCGGGATTCACTCTCGGCTTCCATCTTTCCGGCAAGGTCTTCGCGCAGATGGCCGGGCCCGGCCAAGGCGGCGCGCGCAGCTTGCCCGCCGGCGCGCTGGGCAACAACTGGCAACCCAACGCGTTCGTCCGGGTCGGTGCCGACAACACGGTGACGGTGATCGTCAAGCACCTGGAGATGGGACAGGGCACGTTCACGGGGCTGCCGACGGTGGTCGCCGACGAGATGGACGCCGCGTGGACGCAGATCCGCGTCGAGGCCGCGCCCGCCGACGCGACGCTCTACAACAATCTGCTCCTCGGCCCGATCCAGGGCACGGGTGGATCGACGGCGATGGCGAATTCGTTCGAGCAGCTGCGCAAAGCCGGCGCGGCTGCTCGCGCGATGCTGGTCAGCGCGGCAGCGAAGCGGTGGAACGTGCCCGCCGACTCGATCGTGGTGAAGCAAGGGGTGCTCACGCATGCGAGCGGCAAGAAGGCCACCTTCGGCGAGCTGGCGGCTGCCGCTGCGGCGGAGCCCGTTCCCGCCGAGCCCAAGCTCAAGGATCCGAAGGATTTCATCTACATCGGCAAGCGCGCCCCGCGCACCGACTCGCGCGCCAAGTCGAATGGCAGCGCGAAATTCACGCAGGACGTTCAGCTGCCGGGAATGCTGACGGCGCTCGTCGCGCACTCGCCGAGATTCGGCGGAACGGTCGCGTCGTTCGATGCGGAGGCCGCAAAGAAGATTCCCGGCGTGCGCTATGTGGTCGAGCTCAAGAACGGGGTGGCCGTCCTCGGGACCAGCTTCTGGAGCGCCAAGACGGGCAGAGACGCGCTCAAGATAGAGTGGGACGACTCGGCTGCATTCAAGGGATCGTCCGCAGCGCTCATGGCCGACTACAAGGCGCGCGCGTCTGCGCCGGGGACCGTCGCACGCAATGACGGCGACGCCGTCAAGGCGCTCGCCGGCGCGGCGCAAGACGCTGGAAGGCGCCTACGAATTCCCCTATCTCTCGCACTCGCCGATGGAGCCGATGAACTGCGTGGTCAAACTCGACGCCGACTCCTGCGAGATCTGGAACGGCGCGCAGTTCCACACGTTCGATCAAGGCGCGGTCGCGCAGGTGGTCGGGCTCAAGCCGGAGCAGGTCCGAATCAACCAGCTCTACGCCGGCGGCAGCTTCGGAAGACGCGCCACCCCCGTCTCCGACTACGTGGTCGAAGCCGCGACCATCGCGCACGCGATCAAGGGCGCCTCAGGTGCCAGTCCCGCCGTCAAGCTGGTGTGGACGCGAGAGGACGACATGCAGGGCGGCTACTACCGCCCGATGTACTACCACGCGATCAAGGCCGGGCTCGACGCAAGCGGCAATGTCGTGGGCTGGCAGCACCGCATCGTCGGGCAATCCATCCTCAGCGGCACGGCGCTCGAATCGTTCATGGTGAAGAACGGCATCGACGCCACGTCGGTCGAAGGGGCGTCGACTCTCCCCTACTCCATCGCCAACCTGCAGGTCGACCTGCATTCGCCGACGGTCGGCGTCCCGGTGCTGTGGTGGCGCTCGGTGGGATCCACGCACACCGCGTTCTCCACCGAAACATTCATCGACGAGCTTGCCGCTGCCGCGAACAAGGACCCCGTCGCGTTCCGCAAAGCCATGCTCGGGGCGAAGCCGCGCCACGTGGGCGTGCTCGAGCTCGCCGCGACGAAGGCCGGCTGGGGAACGCCGCTGGCGGCGGGCAAGGCGGGCGAAAAGCGCGGTCGCGGCATCGCGGTCCACGAGTCGTTCAACACATTCGTCGCGCAGGTGGCGGAAGTGACCGTTGGCGCGGACAACGCCATCCGCGTCGATCGCGTCGTGTGCGCGGTCGACTGCGGCATCGCGGTCAACCCCGACGTGATCCGCGCGCAGATGGAGGGCGGCATCGGCTTCGGTCTGTCGGCAGCGCTCTATGGAGCCATCACGCTCAAGGATGGGATCGTCGAGCAATCCAATTTCCACCAGTACATTCCGCTGCGCATGCACCAGATGCCGGCCGTCGAAGTGCACATCGTCGAGTCTCGCGAGAATCCTACCGGCGTCGGCGAGCCGGCTGTCCCGGTGATCGCGCCCGCAGTCGCCAACGCCGTCGCCGCCGCCACCGGGAAACGCCTGCGCGTATTGCCGCTCGCGCTGTAGCGCGTGGCGGGTCCGCGCATGCAGATGAACACGCCGCCGGCGTTCACGCCGGGCGTCGCGTTGCCCGAGGAGCTGGCAGCGGAGACATTGTGCTGCATCTGGCGCGACGACAAGATTCTGGCGAGCGTCGCCGAGCCGCCGGCATTGCCGACCCTGGCCGATGCGCAGCGCGCCGGGATCGACGGCGAGCGCCTCTATCTGGGCGACCTCGACGGCGTGCCGTGCATCGCGATCCAGGCGCAGGCCGACGCCGTTGCCACCGAGCCGGCCGGCTGGCAGTGGCGGGGCCTTCGCTCACTGTTCCTGCAGATTCCGGAGGCTCATCTCGCGCTCGCGGGTCGCGCCTTCCAGGTCGTCGAATGGCACCGCAACCACCGCTATTGCGGGCGCTGCGCAACGCCTTTGCTCGTCGAAGCCAGACGAGCGCTCGAAGGAATGCCCGGCGTGCGGACTGGTCGTCTACCCGCGCATCTCGCCGGCGATGATGGTGCTGGTGACGCGTGGCCGCGAGCTGCTGCTGGCGCGCGCCAACCGCTTCCCGAATTCGATGTACAGCGCGCTCGCCGGATTCGTCGAGGCCGGCGAATCGATCGAGGACTGCATCCATCGCGAGGTGCTCGAGGAAGTCGGCGTGCAGGTCGGCAACCTGCGCTATTTCTCGAGCCAGTCGTGGCCGTTTCCGAACTCGCTGATGATCGCGTTCACCGCCGAGTACGTGAGCGGCGAGGCGCGACCGTGCGACGCCGAGATCGCCGACGTGAAATGGTTCGCGCTCGACGCGCTGCCGCAACTCCCCGGTCCCGTCAGCATCTCGCGCCAGCTCATCAACGCGACGATCGACCGCCTGTCACGTCAGTAGCGCATTGCGGGCGCATGGAATACGGGCCGCGACAGCGGCCCGCTTCGACTCCGGTCGCGATGTCGCGTCAGTGCAGGACCATCGATGTGAAGGGATAGACGTAGGCCTGCGCCATCACCAGCAGTCCCATCAGGCACGCCAGCGCCAGGCTGTGGAAAAAGACGTAGCGCAGAATCTCGCCCTCGTGCCCATACCAGTTGGTCGCGGTTGCCGCGACCACGATCGATTGAGCGTCGATCATCTTGCCCATCACCCCACCCGAGCTGTTGGCCGCGGCCATGAGCACCGGGTTGAGCCCCAGCTGCTCGGAGGTGATTTTCTGCAGACTGCCGAACAGTACGTTGGACGCGGTGTCCGATCCGGTGAGCGCGACACCCAGCCATCCGAGCATCGTGCCGAAAAACGGATACAGCCATCCGGTCTTGGCGAACGCGAGGCCCATCGTCGCGTCGAGACCGGAATAGCGCGTTACGACACCGATGGCCAGCATGGCCGCGATGGTCAACAGCGAGAAACGCACCGTCACCAACGTGCGCCAATACGTCGCGACGATGCCGCCGATGTTCACCTTCATCACCAGGCCCGCGATGATCGACGCGAGCAGGATCCCGCTGCCGGTCGCCGACAGCCACGACAGCGCGTAGACCGCGGCCTCGGGCTTGGCGTTGGGGGGCGCCACCGGCGGCACGCGCTGGATCATGTTGTGAAGGCCGTCGATCGGGAATTGCGGATTGGAGATGCTGTTGAGCCACGCCTTCATCTGCGGCAGGCCCCAGATGAACACGATCACGCACAAGATGATCCATGGCAGCCATGCCGACATCACTTCCGCGCTGCTGTGCGAGTGGCGCACCATGCGATTGTCCGCTTCTTCCGGCGTGACGAATTCGGAATCGCGCGTGGTGCCTACCATGACCGTCTTCGGCCTCCAGATCTTGAGAAAGCCGGCCAGGCACGCCATCGAAACCAGCGAGGCGACGATGTCCACCAGCGTCGGTCCGTGGAAGTTGGACATCAGGAACTGGGGAATGGCGAACGCAACGCCGGTGACGAGGATGGCGGGCCATATCTCCATCATTCGCTTGAAACCCGCGAACGCCCAGATCAGCCAGAAGGGCACCAGCAGCGAGAAGAACGGCAACTGGCGCCCCACCATTGCCGATAGCGTGTTGAGGTCCAGTCCAGTGACGCTTTGCAATCCGATAATCGGTGTTCCCAGCGCACCGTAGGCGACCGGCGCGGTGTTGGCGATCAGTGATAGCGCCGACGCCGCGAGCGGCGAAAATCCCAGGCCGATCAGGATCGCGCCGGTGACCGCGACCGGCGTGCCGAAGCCGGAAGCACCTTCGAAGAACGCGCCGAACGCGAAGGCGACCAGCAGAAGCTGCAGCCGACGATCATTCGTGATGCCTGCGATGCTGTCCTGAAGTATCTTGAAGCGTCCGGTCGATTCTGAAAGCTTGTACAGGAAGATGACGTTCAGGATGATCCAACCGATGGGCAGCAATCCCGTAAGCGCGCCGAACAATGCGGTCTTGCCCGCCATCGGCGCGGGCATGCCGAAGACGAATATCGCGATGAGGAGCGCGGTCAGCAGCGCGAGCAGCGCCGCGTAGTGGGCCTTGATCTGGAAAACGCCGAGCGCTCCCAGCAGGACGACGACGGGAAGTGCCGCAAGCGCCGTCGAGAGGAAGACGTCGCCGAGCGGATCGTAGACCTGATGCCACATGATGTTCCTCCCGAGTCTTTGGCGATGGGACTCCGGCGGATACTCTACACCTGCGCACGGTGATAACGCTCGCTGCCGACGCCGGCTTCTTGCAGCACGTCGGTCGCGTGAAAGGTCACTGAAAGGTGATGCGCTGCGCGCGCCAATTTTTTCTTGTGGCGTGCCGCGCCGTCGTGGCCGTTTCCGAACTCGCTGATGATGTGAGTGGCGAGGCGCGACCGTGCGACGCCGAGATCGCCGACGTGAAATGGTTCGCGCTCGACGCGCTGCCGCAGCTCCCCGGTCCCGTCCGCATCTCGCGGCAACTCATCAACGCGACGATCGACAGCCTGAGGCTGATGGGCTAATCGCGCTGCGGCCGGAGTGCCAGTCCGAGCCTACTTGTAGAGAACGTGCGGTAGCCAGAGCCCAATGCCGGGGAAGACGTAAAGCAGCACCAGCGCGAGCACCTGGATTCCCATGAACGGCATCATGCCCATAAAGATTGCGTTCAGCGTCACGTGGGGCGGTGAGACGCCCTTGAGATAGAACGCCGCCATCGCCACGGGCGGCGACAGGAACGCCGTCTGCAGGTTCAGTGCAACCAGCAACCCGAAGAACAGCGGATCGATGCCGAAGTGCGGCAGCAGCGGGATGAAGATCGGCATGAAGATGACGATGATCTCGGTCCACTCCAGCGGCCAGCCCAGCAGGAAAATGATGACCTGCGCGAGGATCATGAACTGCACCGGTGTCATGTCCATCGACAGCACCCAGCGATTGATGATTTCCTGCCCGCCTAGCAGTGCGAACGACGCCGAGAAAATCGACGAGCCGACGAAGAGCCAGCAAACCATGGCGCTTGTCTTGGCGGTGAGGAAGGCCGATTCCTTGACGATGCCGCCGAACTCCTTGGCGGTGGTTAGCGCCGTACCGCCCACCGTTGCGTGGCTCGATGCCCGCCCGCGCCAATGCGAGACAAAACGATAGCCTATGGCGAGAATGCCTCCACCGAAGGCGCCGACCGCAGCCGCCTCGGTCGGCGTCGCCAGGCCGAACACGATCGAACCGAGCACCATCAGGATCAGGATCGCCAAGGGGAAGAACGAACTCAACAGCATCTTGAAGACTTCGAGCCGCACCCAGTTCCAGAGCCAATAGAGGACGACGAGAAGCGCGACGAAGACGGCGGCGACGATCCAGAACCAGGTGGGAGTCGCGAGCCGCTCCCTGGGCGCGCGTCACGGCCGCGGCGGAGCGTTTTCAGCAACGACCGGTTTTGCCGCCTCGGTAACCGCCGGAGCGGCGGTCTCTTTCGCTGTCTCGGACGGCGGCTCCTGGAGACCGTCCGGTGTCCTTTTCGGCCTCCGGCGAAGCCAGCCCGCCCTCGGTACCGCCGGCGGTCATCTGGGCGCCAGCCTCGACAAGGCCCGTCGTGTCGACGATCGCCTCCGGTGAAGTCGCAAATTGCCAGGTCACTCCCAGGATGCCCAGGACGAACAGTGCCGGGATCAACGTGACTACCAACTGACCGAACACGGTGCTCTTCTTGACGCCGTCCCTGCCTATTTCCGGTCACCGCGCGCCACAGCCCGACGAGGGCGTTGCTGCCGTGCGACGCGAGCTTCTGGGCAAACGATGGAAGGGCGACGTGGCGCTCGCTTGCCGGCAAAGGCGGCATCAGATCGGGCCTCAATTTCGCCAGCAGGATGACGAAGCCGATGTACAGGCCTGCGAGCATGAATCCGGGGCCGAACGCTCCGGCGTAGAGCTGGACCACCGAGACGCCTGCGACGGCGCCATACACGATCAGCAGCACGGAGGGAGGGATCAGGATGCCGAGGCAGCCGCCGGCCGTGATTGCGCCGGCAGCGACCTTGGTGTTGTACCCGGCCTTGAGCATGGCCGGAAAGGCGAGCAGTCCCATCAAGGTCACGACCGCACCGACGATTCCGGTGGCGGTGGCGAAGATGGCACACGTGACGATGGTCGCCACCGCGAGCGCGCCCGGAACGCGAGCCGTCGCGAGATGCAGGCTCTTGAACAACCGGTCGATGAGAGCCGCGCGCTCGACGAGATAACCCATGAACACGAACAGGGGGATGGCGATCAGCACGTCGTTCGACATCACCGAGTAGGCACGCTGCACCATCAGGTCGAGGATCTGCCGGTTGGCGATCGCCGGATCGACGCTGTGATAAGCGAGCCAGCCGAAGAACACGCCCATGCCCATCAGCGTAAACGCGGTGGGAAATCCGAGCATGATGCCGACCACGATCAAGGCCAGCATCAGCAGGCCAAGGTGGCCATTGGTCATCTGCGACGGCGCCGGCATCAGAACGAATACCCCGATCACCACCGCGGCCATGATGGTGAGGCCGAACCAGACTTCCTTTCTCATTTGCGCGCACCCTCTTGGGCATACGACCAATCTGATCGAGCTTGGCGATGTCTTCGTCCTTGACGTGCACCATCTGCTTGAGCTTGTCGACGTCGACCTCCTGCACGTCCGCCACGCGCGACGGCCAGTCGCCTTGCTTGAGGCAAATCACGCAGCGGATGATCTCGACGATACCCTGCACCAGGAGAAAGGCGCCGGCGACCGGAATGACGGTCTTGAACGGATAGTACGGTGGACCGTCCGCAGTGATGTTCGAGCTTTCCCGGATCGCCCACGACTCGGCGGCATAGTTGTAGCCGGCCCAGACGAACGCGACAACGCCGGGGATGAAAAACAGTATGTAGAGAGTCAGGTCGAGGCCCGCCTGCAGGCGCGGCGGAAAAAATCCGTAAAGCACGTCACCGCGCACATGTCCGTTCTTGGCCAGCGTGTACGCACCCGCCATCATGAACAGCGTTCCATACATCATGATCATGACGTCGAAGGCCCACGCATGCGGATGATCGAGCGCGTAACGCGAGAAGACTTCCCACGAAACGAGCAGCGTAAGCGTGACGATGAGCCACGAGAATGCCTGTCCGACCCACGTACTCACCTTGTCGACGAACAACAACACATTCTGCATCGCCGTGTTCCTCAGAAGAGCTGGCAGCGCTGAAGGGCTCAGTCCGGATTCAACGCCATCCAAAAAAAACACCACCCGGTTGCCCGCCGGATGGTGTCTCTGCCGCTTCGCCGATCAGGCCTTCTTCGCTGGCTGCTTCTTGGGACCGTAGTAGTGGTTGTACGCCATGCGCCGGCTGACATTGTTGTCCATGTCCCACTTGACCGCGCGCTCCGCGAATACCTTTTGCGACTCGACGATCTCCTTGAAAATCGGATTGTCCGACGACTTCTTTTCGACGATCACGTCGTACATATCGAGTTGCTGCTGCAGTATCGCGTCGGGTGTCTTATAGAACTTGACCTTGTCCTTGTTCTGAAGCTCGACGTAGTCCTTCGAATACCGGTCGATGGCCTTCCATGTCAGTTCCTGCGATGCGGCGGAAACCGCGCCGGCGATAACGGCCCGCAACTTCTCGGGAAGCGCATCGTACTTGGTCTTGTTGAACGTGATCTCGAACTGCTCGGCGTTCTGGTGATAGCTTTGCAGCATGCACACCTTGGAAACGTCGGGGAAGCCCAGCAGGCGATCGGAGCTCATGTTGTTGAATTCCGCCGCATCGAGAAGGCCCCGATCCATTGCCGGCACGATTTCGCCGCCCGGCAGCGCATTGACTGCCGCCCCCATCGCGGTGAACAGGTCGATCGAGATTCCGACGGTGCGGTATTTCAAGCCCTTGAAATCCTCTGACTTGGTGATGGGCTTCTTGAACCAGCCGAGCGGTTGGGTCGCCATCGGACCGTAGGGAAACGACACGACGTTGGCGCCGACCGAAGCGTAGAGCTTGGCCAGCAGTTCCTTGCCACCTCCCCAGCGATGCCACGCCATCAGCATGTTCGCGTCCATGCCGTACGCCGGGCCTGACCCCCAAAGCGCGAGGGCGTTCTGCTTGCCGTAGTGGTACACGATGACGCCATGCCCACCGTCCAGCGTGCCCTTCGACACGGCATCCAGCAGTCCGAAGGCGGGGACCACCGAACCGGCCGGCAGTACTTCGATCTTGAGATCGCCGCCGGTCATGTCATTGACGGTCTTGGCGTAGTCCTGCGCGTACTCGTGGAAAATGTCCTTGGTCGGCCACGTCGACTGGAAACGCATCGAGATCGGCCCGGCCTGCCCCTTGGAAATCATGGGGAAGGCCAGTGCCGCGCCGCCGGCAACGCCGGTCGCGGCCTTTAGGAAACGGCGGCGGGTGCCCGCCACAGCGTGAGACGTCACCTGCGGTGTGCAGGCTTTGAGCTTACGGGTCATAGGTCCTCCTGAGACTAGGCGCTGACGCCTCTCGCGCGGCGCGAGTATCCGCTCCGCATCCGCCGCGGTCAGCCCTGGCTGCCGCGATCTGCGGTGATTATATATGCGCAATGCGCCTCCGTTGGAAGCTTCGAAGGCGGTACAGCGCCCGCACGTCGCCTATTCCGCCTCTGCTAGAATGCTTTGCCTTTGCGCTGTCCGCCGCAGTTGACTTACACCGATGCGCCTCCCAGCCAGCCTGTTCGCACTTTTCATGTTGCTTTGCGGCACGGCCGGCGCCCAGCAGGCGCCGCCGCTCCCGCCCAGCGGTCCGCAGGTCGCCCCGCCTCCCCGCGGCCTCACCCCGGACCTTGCCGAGGCCACCCGGATGATCCGCGACGGCCAATACGTCCCGGCGATGGCCAAGATCGACGCGGCGCTCGCCGCCGACGCGCGCAATCCCCAGGCGCGCTTTCTCAAGGGCGTTGTTCAGACCGATCAGGGCGACGTCGACGACGCCACCGAGACCTTCCAGACGCTCACCCAGGACTTTCCCGAGCTGCCGGAGCCCCACAACAACCTCGCCGTCATCTGGGCACAGAAAGGCGAGTACGAGCGGGCGCGCGCCGAGCTGTTGATCGCGCTGGCGGCGCATCCCGACTACGGCATCGCCCACGAAAATCTCGGCGACGTGTATGCGCGCCTCGCCGGCGCCGAATACGATCGTGCGGTGAAGGTCGACAAGACGAACAAGAGCGCGCAAGCCAAGCTGGTGCTGGTCCGCGAGCTCTACGCCGTCGCGCCGTCGTCGACCGCGCCCAAGGTCGTGCCGCCCAAGCCCGCGGCGAGCAAGCCCGTCACCCCGGTCAAGCCCTTGAAATAGCCGGCAGACCGCCGCCACCATCCACATCCCAAAGGAGCGTCCAATGATCCGCCGTCTCGCCTGTACCTTCACCGCCGTCCTCGCGCTCACCCTTGGCGCCTCGTCGCTGGCGCAAGCCGCCAATCCGCAGGTCGACCTCGACACCTCGCTCGGCAAGATCCGCGTCGAGCTCTATCCCGACGCGGCGCCCAAGACCGTCGAGCATTTCCTCGCCTACGTGAAGTCGAAGCAGTTCGACGGCACCCAGTTCCACCGCGTCATCCCCGGCTTCATGATCCAGGCCGGTGGCTACACCGCCGATTTCAAGGAGAAGCCCACGCCGCTGCCGTCGATCCCGCACGAGGGAGAGACCAGTCGCAAGGCGGGGCTGTCCAACGTGCCCGGAACGCTCTCCATGGCGCGCACCAACGACCCGCAGTCGGCGAATGCCCAGTTCTTCATCAACGTCGCCGACAACAGCCGCCTCAATTTCCGCGAGCCCTCGCCGCAAGGCTACGGATACACGGTGTTCGGCAAGGTGATCGACGGAATGGACGTGGTCAACAAGATCGCCGCCACCCCCACGGGCTCCGGCGGAAGCTTTCCCACCGACGTGCCGAAGACGATGGTTCTGATCAAATCGGCGACGCTGGTCTCGCCCTAGGAGTGCTCATGGTCATCCTGCATACCAATCACGGACCGATCACCATCGAGCTCGACGCCAAGCGCGCGCCGAAGACGGTCGCCAATTTCCTCGAATACGTGCGCGCCGGCCACTACACGAACACGATGTTCCACCGGGTGATCGACGGCTTCATGATCCAGGGCGGCGGCTTCACGCGCGACTTCAAGCAGAAGCCGACGCGGGCGCCGGTCGAGAACGAGGCCTTCAACGGCGTCAAGAACGAGCACTACACGGTGGCGATGGCGCGCACGTCGGACCCGCATTCGGCGTCCGCGCAGTTCTTCATCAACGCCGCCGACAACGCGTTTCTCGACCATCGCGCGCCGAACGCGAACGGATGGGGCTACTGCGTGTTCGGCAAGGTCGTCGGCGGCAAGGAGGTGGTCGATCACATCGCCGGACTGCCGACGGGCAACCGCAGCGGACACCAGGACGTGCCGACCGACGACGTGCTGATCGAGCGCGCCGAGGAGAAGGACTGACCGCCGGCGTGGCATCGCGGGGCCGCGACCGGCGACTTCCGTTCGTGGCGGCGGCGCTTTTCTGATCCGCCTGCGCGATCAGCCGCATGCCTCCCGCGATATTCGCCTCCGACCTGCACCTGTCGCCGGCGCGCCCGCAACTCGTCGCGGCGTTCCACGCGCTCGTCACCGGTCCGGCGCGCTACGCGGGCGCGCTGTATCTGCTCGGGGACATCTTCGACGTATGGCTGGGCGACGACCAGATTCGCGAGCCCATGGCCAAGGCGGTCGCCGAGGCGCTTGCCGAGCTGCCGGGACTTGGCGTGCCCGTGTTCCTGCAGCCGGGCAACCGCGATTTCCTGATCGGCGAGCGATTCGCGCAGGCTTGCCGCGCCACGCTGCTCGGCGATGAAGTCGTGCACAGCCTGGGGGGCACGCGCACGCTGCTCATGCACGGCGACCTGCTCTGCACCGACGACGTCGAGTACCAGCGATTCCGCGCCTACTGGCACGATCCGGTACGCCGCCAGCGCCTGCTGTCGCGCCCGTATTTCGTCCGCCGCATGATGGCGGTCGCGATGCGCTTCGGCAGCCGGCGCGCCAGCGCCGCGAAGGACGAGGTCATCATGGACGTCAACGACGACGCGGTCGCCGAGGCCATGCGCCGCCACCAGGTCACGCGTCTGATCCACGGCCATACGCACCGTCCGGCGCACCACCAGCTCGTCGTCGATGGTCATCGCTGCGAGCGCTGGGTCCTTGCCGACTGGTATCGCGCCGCGAGCTACCTGCGCGTCGACGAGTCCGGCGTCGAAGCGCACGTGCTCGAGACTACGGGGCACGCATGACGACCGGGCATCCCGACATCGTGTCGGCGCTTCTGGCGATCATCCTGATCGACCTGGTGCTCGCCGGCGACAACGCGATCATCATCGGCATCGCCGCGCGCAACGTCCCGAAGGACCGGCAGCGCGCGGTGATCCTGTGGGGTACCGCGGGCGCGATCGGCGTGCGCGTGGCGCTCACCGCGGTGGTTGTATGGCTGCTCAGGATTCCCGGGTTCCTGCTGGTCGGCGGGCTCGCGCTCGTGTGGATCGGCTGGAAGCTCACCGCGCAGGAACCGCCCGACGAAAAGGGGATCGTTCCCGCGACAACCTTCGGCGCGGCGGTGCGCACCATCGTCGTCGCCGACGCCGTGATGGGCATCGACAACGTACTCGCCGTCGGCGGCGCGGCGCAAGGCAGCTTCGCGCTGGTCGTGATCGGGCTCGCGATCAGCATTCCGATCGTCGTGTGGGGCAGCGCGCTGGTCCTCAGGATGGTCGACCGTTATCCCTCCATCCTGTGGCTGGGTGCCGCGGTACTGGGCTGGACCGCCGCCAAGATGATCAGTGGCGAGCCGCTGCTGCGTGACGTCCTGGCGCAGCACGAATGGCTGCGTTCTCTGCTCTACGCGGTGATCGTCGGCGGACTGGCCGGCGTGCCGGCGTGGCGCGCCATGGGTCCCCGCGCGCGGGCGCAAGGACTTGCACTGGCGACGATGATCGCGTGGGTGAGCGCTTTCGGATGGCTGGAGGATCGCTTCGACACGCGCATCAGCGTGCTCGATCGCTGGGAATGGGACGAATGGCTCGACTTCGTCCGCTGGGTCGGATGGATCCCGCTGGTCGCGGGCATCGACCGGGTGGCGCGCCGCCGCATCGCCGCGACGGCCAGCGTCCGCGCGCAGTAAGTCAGGCCAGCGCCTGCGCGAAGTCCCCGATCAGGTCATCGCGATCCTCGATCCCCACCGACACGCGGATGAGCGAGTCGGCGATGCCCATGCTGGCGCGGCGCTCCGCGCCCATCTCGAAAAAAATCGTGTGCGCGACGGGAATCGCCAGCGTGCGGTTGTCGCCGAGGTTCGACGACAGCACGACCACGCCGAGGCGGTTCAGGAAGTCGAAGCAGTCGAGCGCCGGATCGAGCTCGAACGAGAGCAGCGCGCCGTTCGCCTTGAACAGCTCCGCCGCCAGCGCGTGCTGGGGATGCGAGGCGAGCCCGGGATAGTAGACGGCGCGAACGCGCGCATGCGCGGCGAGATGCTCGGCCAGCGCCTGCGCGTTGGCGCAGGCGCGATCCATGCGCAGCGCCAGCGTCTCGGCGCCGACGGCGATGTGATGCGCCTGCTCCGCGGCGAGCGTGCCGCCCCAGTCGCGCAGCCCCTTCTTGCGGATCTGCGTGATGCCCCAGAGCGCCTTGTTCGGCCCCTTGTAGGTGTCCTGGATGTTCGGATAGCGCGTCCAGTCGAACAGTCCGGTGTCGGTGATGCTGCCGCCCAGCGCGTTGCCGTGGCCGCCGATGTACTTGGTGAGCGCGTTGACCACCAGGCTCGCGCCGGCGCGCTTCGGCACGAACAGGTACGGCGAGGTCATCGTGTTGTCGACGACGTAGACGATGCCGCGCTCGGCGCACAGCGCGCCGATGCGCTCGAGATCGGCGACCTGCGTGCGCGGATTGGCGATGGTCTCGACGAACACGAGCCGCGTTTCGGGACGCAGCGCCGCGCGCACCGCGTCGACGCTCGTCGCGTCGACGAAGCTGACCGAGCCGCCATGCGCTTCCAGCGTGGCGAACAGGCTGTTGGTATTGCCGAAAAGAAACGCGCTGCTGACCACATGATCGCCGGCGCGCAGCAACGCCAGCATGATCGCGCCGATCGCCGCCATGCCGGTGCCGAAGCACACGGTGGCCACGCCCTGCTCCATGCCGTTCACCTTCTGCTCGAGCGCGGCGGCGGTGGGATTGCCCTGCCGGCCGTACGCGTAGCCCTGCGCCTTGCCCTGGAACACCGCGGCGAGGTCGCGCGCATCGCGATAGCCGTAGGCGACCGACAGATGCAGCGGCTTGTGCAGCGAGCCGTGTTCGATCGGCGCGTCGCGATCGGCGTGGAGTATGGAAGTGGTGAAACCCGCAGTGCGTGCCATGGCGCCGTCCGAAAATTAAAAAGCCCGCCAGCTTGCGCTAAACGGGCCCTCGACGTCTGCGGCTCGCTTTAGCTGAATTTGTTAAGCGCCCGCAAGCTGCGGAGCCATCACGGCTCCAGGTCAAATCGGCGCTGCAACCAGTATCCTCGATGCGCGCGACGGCGTCAATACGAGCGCCGCCTGCCGTGCTACCCCGCCTGTTTTTCCTCTTCGAGCAGCAGCTCGTCGGATTCGCCGCGTGCCTCGTCGCGCACCGCGGCGAGCTGCGACAGATAGTCGGCGGTCACGTCACCGGTGACGTAGTAGCCGTCGAAGCACGAGGCTTCGAATTCCTTGAGCTTCGGATTCACCGAGCGAATCGCGCGCTTGAGCGCTTCCAGGTCCTGGTAGATGAGCAGGTCGGCGCCGATCTCGCTCGCGATCTCGGCCTCGCTGCGTCCAGTGGCGATCAGCTCGCGCTGATTGGGCATGTCGATGCCGTAGACGTTGGGATAGCGCACCGGCGGACTCGCCGACGCGAAGTACACCTTGCGCGCGCCGGCGTCGCGCGCCATCGACACGATCTCGCGGCTGGTGGTGCCGCGCACGATCGAGTCGTCGACCAGCAGCACGACCTTGTCCTTGAACTCCATCCCGATCGGATTGAGCTTCTGGCGCACGCTTTTGCGCCGGATCGCGTGTCCGGGCATGATGAAGGTGCGGCCGATGTAGCGGTTCTTGACGAAGCCTTCGCGATACACGAGCCCGAGGTGGTTGGCGAGCTCGAGCGCCGACGGGCGGCTCGAGTCGGGAATCGGGATCACCACGTCGATGTCCTGCGCCTCGGGAATGGTGGCGATCTTCTTGGCGAGCTCGCCGCCCATGCGCAGGCGCGACTCGTACACCGACGTGCCGTCGATGACCGAGTCCGGCCGGGCCAGGTAAACGAACTCGAAGATGCACGGATTGAGCTGCGGGTGCTCGGAGCACTGGCGCGAATGAAAGCGTCCCGCCTGGTCGACGAACACCGCCTCGCCCGGCGCGACGTCGCGCAGGATCGAGAATCCGAGCGCCTCGAGCGCCACCGATTCGCTCGCCACCAGATACTCGGTGCCGCCCATCGATTCGTTGACGCCCACGATCAGCGGACGGATCCCGTACGGATCGCGAAACGCCAGCAAGCCGTAGCCGGCGATCATCGCCACGATCGCGTACGCGCCGCGGCAGCGCTTGTGCACGGCGGCGACCGCCGCGAAGATGGCGTTGGCGTCGAGCTTGGCATGATGCGCGGCGCGCTCGAGCTCGAGCGCGAGCACGTTGAGCAGCACCTCGGAATCGGAATTGGTGTTGACGTGGCGGAAGTCGAGCTGGAAGAGCTCGCGCTTGAGCGCCTCGCTGTTGGTCAGGTTGCCGTTGTGCGCCAGCGTGATCCCGAACGGCGAGTTCACGTAGAAAGGCTGCGACTCGAGCTCGGATGTCGCCGAGCCGGCGGTCGGGTAGCGGCAGTGTCCGATGCCCGCGTTGCCCATGAGGTCGCGCATGTTTCGCGTGCGGAACACGTCGCGCACGTAGCCCGCGGCCTTGTACATGTGGAACATCGGGCCTTCGCTGGTGACGATGCCCGCCGCATCCTGGCCGCGATGCTGCAGCAGCAGCAAGGCGTCGTAAAGCAACTGGTTGACCGGCGTATGCGTTACCGCGCCGACGATGCCGCACATGTGTCTACACTCCTACGCGCGCCGGGGCCAAGGGCTTGGGCCGCGGCTTCTTGCCAAAGTCGATCTGCTCCGCCCACGAGTGCGGCAGCCACGGCTTGAGACTCGTCGCCGCCGCCACCAGGGGCGGTGCAAGCCATGCATTCTGCCACCAATCCCGCTGCGGCAAGTCGGACAATCCGCAGACCAGTACACCTATGACAACAATAAGCACGCCGCGTGCCATGCCGACGACGGCGCCCATGAGCCGATCGAGGAAGCCCAGCCCCACGGCGCGCATCAGGCGGTAGAGCATCCAGCCCAGCAGCGCGCCGACGATGAGCACGACCAGAACGATGACCGCGAAGGCAATGAGGTAACGCGCGCCCGGCGCCCCGCCCATTTCGGGGAACCACGTCGCCAGCACGGGCGACAAATGGATCGCGACGATGACCGCGATCACCCACGAGGCAAGCGACATCACCACGCGCATGAAACCACTGATGAACCCGAGCAGCGTCGACAACGCCACGATGGCGATGACGATGAAGTCGAACGCGGTCACTTGGTCGGCGTGACCAGCGCGCGGTCATAGCCGGCGGCTTTGAGCTTCGCCAATGCGACGTCGGCTTCCGCGCGCGTCGCGAACGGTCCGACGCGAACACGGCGCACGGTGCCGTGCGTCGTCGGCACGCCTTCGGTGTACGTGGCGAAGCCGCTGGACTTGACCTGCGCCGCGAGATCGGACGCAGCCTTGGTGTCGGCGAACGCGCCCACCTGCACGACGAATGCGCCGGGACCCGGCGCTGCGTCCGGCTTCGCGGTCGCAAGGCCGCCCTTGGCCGGCGCGGGCGCTGGCGCAGCGGTCTTTGCGGTGTCGCTTTTCGCCGCATCGGCTTTCGGAGCCTCGGTCTTCGCGGGCTCGGGCTTCTGAGCCTCGGTCTTCGCGGGCTCGGGCTTTGGAGCCTCGGTCTTCGCCGGCTCGGGCTTCGAAGCTTCGGTCTTTGCGGACTCGGCCTTTGGAGACTCGGTTTTCGCGGGCTCGGTTTTCGCGGACTCGGCCTTGGGCGCTTCAGCATCGGCCTTGGCGGGCGATGCATCCGGCGCGGGCGCGGGAGGTGGCGCCGAGGTCTGCGACTTCACCGCGGCGTCGCTCTTCGCTGCGCCATCGGACTTGGGCGCTGGGGCGGATGGAGCTGGGGCAGCGGCTACGGCGTCGGGCTTCGGCGTCGAAGGCACCGGCTGACCCAGCGCACGGCGCTCGGCATCGGTGATCGATTTGCGGGGAGTCTTCGCGTCGGGCGCTGCCGCGTCGGGACCGCGATCAGGCGAGAGCGGGTTGACGAACTTGCTGTTGTCGACCGGCGGAATGCGCACCGATACTTCGTCGCCGAGCGGCTTGGGATCGCTTTCGAGGAGCAGCGGGAGGACGACCGCCGCGGCGAGTGCGAGAACGATGGCGCCGACGAGGCGGCGGCGGGCGCGTCGTTTCAGATCGTCGACGGCGGGTTCGGTTGCCTCGGGGCGTAGGGCCATTCGAATCGATTCAGGCTCGGACCGCGTCGGGCGCCGACAGCGCCGCGGCGACCGTCTGGAACGAGCCGAAAACGACAATTCTATCAGCTTCCGTGCTGGCCCCGAGCGCGGCACGCCACGCCTGCGCGGGATCGGCGAACTCTCGCACGCTCGATGCATCGACACCGGCGTGCTCGAGCCGCGAGCGCAGCATCGCCGCGGTGGCGCCGCGCGGCGGCGGCAGCGTCGCCACCATCCAGCGATCGACGCGGGACTGCAGCGCGGCGATGACCGAGTCGACGTCCTTGTCGCCCATGATCGCGAACACGGCGATGGTCTGCGCGGCGAATCCCATCGCGCCGAGCGTGTCGGCGAGTGCATGCGCCGCCTGCGGGTTGTGCGCGACATCGAACACGCGCTGCGGACGACCCGGCAGCACCTGGAAGCGTCCCGGCAGCTCGATGCCGACGAGCGCTTCCCGGATCGCGCCCATCGACAGCGGCAAACGCTCGCGCAACGCGTCGAGCGCGGTCAGTGCCGTCGCAGCGTTGGCGAGCTGGTAACTTCCACGCAACGCCGGAATCGGCAGGCCGTGACGCGCCCCGCCGGGGCCCCGGTAGCTCCATTGCTGCCCGCTCGCCGTGAAGTCGTAGTCGACGCCGATGCGCAGCAGCGGCGCACCGACCGCCTCGGCGCGGGCGATGAGCGAGAGCGGCGGATCGCGATCGCCGCAGACCGCGACACGACCGGCGCGAAAGATGCCAGCCTTCTCGGTCGCCGATCGTCTCGCGCGTCGTCCCCAGATAGTCGGTGTGGTCGATGGCGATGCCGGTGACCACCGCGACATCGGCGTCGACGATATTCACCGCGTCGAGCCGCCCTCCCAGGCCGACTTCGAGCACCCACGCATCGAGACCGGCGCGAGCGAACAGCCAAAGCGCCGCCAGCGTGCGCGAACTCGAAATAGGTCAGCGCCACGCCGCGTCGAACGCCTTCGACCGCGGCGAAGGCCTCGCACAATGCGTCGTCATCGGCGTCGGCGCCGGCGATGCGAATCCGCTCGTTGAAGCGCAGCAGGTGCGGCGAGGTGTACAAGCCGACGCGATAGCCGCCGGCCGAGAGCGTGCGCTCGATGAACGCGCAGGTGGAACCCTTGCCGTTGGTGCCCGCGACGGTGATCACCGGACACGTCGTCGCGACGCCGAGCCGCGCATGGACCTCGCGCACGCGCTCCAGCCCCATGGCGATGGCCTTGGGGTGAAGCGTCGAGAGATAGTCGAGCCATCCCGCGAGAGTCGTCGGCGTATTCACGCGAGCGCCGTTGCCGCGCCGAAGCGCACGCGCGGCGCGATCAACTCGTGGGCAACGGCTCGCGCTGCAGCAGCGCGATCAGCCGCGGCAACTCGTCCTTGAGCGCCCGGCGATCGACGATCATGTCGATGGCGCCCTTTTCGAGCAGGAACTCGGCGCGCTGAAATCCTTCGGGGAGTTTCTCGCGCACCGTCTGCTCGATCACGCGCGGGCCGGCGAAGCCGATCAGCGCGCCGGGCTCGGCGATCACGACGTCGCCGATCATCGCGAAGCTCGCCGACACGCCACCCATGGTCGGATCGGTGAGCACCGTGATGAACGGCAGACGCGCCTTGGTAAGCTCCTGCAGCACCGCCGAGGTCTTGGCCATCTGGAACAGCGAATTGACGCCTTCCTGCATGCGCGCCCCGCCGCTCGCGGTGAAGCACACGAAGGGAACGCGATTCTCGTAGGCGACGCGAACGCCGCGCACGAAGCGCTCGCCCACGACCGATCCCATCGAGCCGCCCATGAAGCCGAACTCGAACACCGCGACGACCAGCGGCACCGTGCGGATGCTTCCCTGCATCACCACCAGCGCATCGGTCTCGCCGGTTTCCTCCAGCGCGGCCGACAGGCGCTCGGGATACTTGCGCGTGTCCTTGAACTTGAGGCTGTCGATGGGCAGCACCTCGGAGCCGATCTCGTAACGGCCCTCCGGATCGAGCAGCTGGTCGATGCGCTCGCGCGCGGTGAGCCGCGTGTGGAAGCTGCACTTGGGGCACACGCCGAGGTTCTTCTCCAGATCGGTGCGATAGAGCACGGCTTCGCACGCCGGACACTTGACCCACAAGCCCTCCGGCATCGCCTTGCGCGCGACACCGGGTGTGGCCTTGATGCGCGGAGGAAGCAGCTTCTGCAGCCAGCTCATGGTCGTTGGGTGACGGGTCGACGTGCGTGGGTGCGTCGTACTATGCCGCGCGGCGCGTCACCGAATCGATCGCGCTGCGAATGGTGGCGAGCCACGCGCCGGCGCGCTGCGCGGCCTCGCTCGCCGGTCCGGATTCGATTTCCTGGATGATGCGGCTGCCGATCACGACGGCGTCGGCGTGCGCGGCGATCGCCTGCGCGCCCGCCGCGTCGCGAATGCCGAAGCCGACGCCGATCGGCAGCGACACGTGGCGGCGGATCTGCGCGAGGCGCGCGACGACGTCGGCGGTGTCGAGATGCCCGGCGCCGGTGACGCCCTTGAGCGAGACGTAGTAGACGTAGCCGCGGGCGAGCTCTGCAATACTCTTGATTCGATGCTCGGGCGTCGTCGGCGAAAGCAGGAAAATCGGCGCGATTCCGTGCGCGTTGAGCAGCGCCGTGAACGCAGTCGCCTCCTCGGGCGGATAGTCGACCACGATCACGCCGTCGACGCCGACCTTGCGCGCGTGCTCGACGAAACGCTCCGCGCCCATCGCCTCGATCGGGTTGGCGTAGCCCATGAGCACCACCGGCGTCGACGCGTCGTCCTTGCGAAACGCCGCGACGACGTCGAGCACGTCGCGCAGGCTCACGCCCTGCGCCAGCGCGCGCTCGGAGGCGCGCTGGACGACCGGCCCATCGGCCATCGGATCGGAGAACGGCACGCCGAGCTCGATGATGTCGCCACCGGCCTTGGCGAGCGCACGCATGATCGGCAGCGTGTGCGCGAGCGCGGGATCGCCGGTGGTGACGTACGGGATCAAGGCGCTGCGCCCGCTCGCGCGAAGGCGCGGCGAAAACGGTGTCGATGCGGTTGGGCACCTGGACGGGCACGGGTCGGCCAGCGCCGGTCAGCGGTGGAAATCGAGCCCGGTGCGCTCGGCGACAGTGTTCATGTCCTTGTCGCCGCGGCCGGAGAGATTGACCAGCAGCACCTTGTCGCGCGAAAGCGTCGGCGCGAGCTTGGTCGCGTAGGCCAGCGCGTGCGACGACTCGAGCGCGGGGATGATGCCTTCGATGCGGCAGCACTGTCCGAACGCGGCGAGCGCCTCGTCGTCGGTGATCGTGACGTAATGCGCGCGCCCGCTGTCCTTGAGCCACGCGTGCTCGGGACCCACGCCGGGATAGTCGAGGCCGGCGGAGACCGAATGCGTCTCGATGATCTGGCCGTTCGCGTCCTGCAGCAGGTACGTGCGATTGCCGTGCAGCACCCCCGGCCGGCCCGCGGTCAGCGATGCCGAATGACGTCCGGTCTCGATGCCGTCGCCGGCCGCCTCGACGCCCACCAGGCGAACGTCGCGGTGCGCAACATACGGGTGGAAGATTCCCATCGCGTTGGAGCCGCCGCCGACGCACGCGATCACCACGTCGGGCTGGCGGCCGACGAGCTCGGGCATCTGCCACAGGCATTCCTTGCCGATCACGGTCTGGAAGTCGCGCACCATCATCGGATACGGATGCGGTCCGGCGACCGTACCGATGATGTAGAACGTGTTCTCGACGTTGGTGACCCAGTCGCGCATCGCTTCGTTGAGCGCGTCCTTGAGCGTCTTCGATCCCGACTCGACGGGAACGACCTCGGCGCCGAGCAGCTTCATCCGGAACACGTTCTGCGCCTGGCGCTTGACGTCTTCGGAGCCCATGTACACGACGCACTGCATGCCGAAGCGCGCCGCGACCGTGGCCGCGGCGACGCCATGCTGCCCGGCGCCGGTCTCGGCGATCACGCGCGGCTTGGCCATGCGCTTGGCGAGCAGCGCCTGTCCGATGCAGTTGTTGATCTTGTGCGCGCCGGTGTGATTGAGGTCCTCGCGCTTGAGGTAGATCTGCGCGCCGCCCAGCTCCTCGGACCAGCGCCGCGCGTGGTACACGGGGCTCGGCCGGCCGACGTAGTGCTTGAGCTCGGATTCGAATTCCGCGACGAATTCGGGATCGTTGCGATAGCGCGCGTATTGCTCGCGCAGCTCGTCGAGCGCATGGATCAGCGTCTCGGCGACGAACGATCCCCCGTAGGGACCGAAATGGCCGGCAGCGTCGGGCAGCTCGTACGGGATGTCACCCATCTGCATTGCGTACCTCGCGGATGAACGCGGCGATTTTCGACGGGCTTTTCTGCCCCTTGAGCGGCTTCCCGTCCTCGCCGCTGACCTCGACGCCGCTGGACACGTCGACCGCCCACGGATGAAGCGTACGGATCGCGGCGCCGACGTTCTGCGCGTTGAGGCCGCCGGAAAGGATCAACGGCCGCGCCAATCCTTGCGGAACGCTTCCCCAATCGAACGTCGTCCCGGTGCCGCCGGGCAGTCCTCCTGGCTCGAAGGCATCGAACAGCCACGCCTTCGCGGTCGGATAACTGCCCGCGTATTGTAGCAAATCGACGCCGGGCTTCACCGAAACCGCCTTGACGTAGGGACGGCCGAAGCCGGCGCAGAACGGCTCGGGCTCGTTGCCGTGGAACTGCAGCATGTCGAGCGCTACCTCGCGACAGCGCGGCGCGAACCGCGTCCGGCGGTCGGATCGACGAACAAGCCGACGACGCTCACGAAGGGAGGCAGCGCCTCGACGATGGCGCGCGCCGCGTCGAGCTGCACGGAACGAAGCGTGCCGGACCAGAAGTTGAGCCCGATCGCATCGGCGCCGGCGCGCGCGGCGGCGACGCCATCCTCGACTCGCGTGATGCCGCAGATCTTGACGCGCGTGCGCTCGCTCATGGGATCGCCGCCACCGCGATCATGGGCCGGGGATGCGCACCGGCGAGTGCGTCGGCGGCAGGTTCCAGCTCCGCGCGTAGTCGACGCCGTGCAGGTAGAGCCCGCTGGCGGCGAAGGTCGGCGCTGCGCGCGACCGGTCGCGGCCTTCCAGCAGCTCGGCGACCCAGCGCGGCGGATGACGTCCGCTGCCGACGTAGACGAGCGCGCCGACGATGTTGCGAACCATGTGATGCAGGAACGCGTCGGCGTGAAATTCGATGCGCACGATCTCACCTTCGCGCGCGATGGCGAGCCGGTCGAGCGTTTTCTGCGGCGACCGCGCCTGGCATTCCGCCGCACGGAACGCCGAGAAATCGTGCGTTCCAAGCAGCGCCTCGCTCGCTTCGCGCATCGCGGCGAGCGCCAGAGGGCGATGGTACCAGCCGACGCGCGAGTGCAGCAGCGCGGGCCGCACCGGCGAATCGAGGAGCAGGTACGTGTAATGGCGTCCCGTCGCGCTGTAGCGGGCGTGGAATTCGTCGGCGACCGGCAACGCCCAGCGCACGCCGATCGACGGCGGCAGCAGCGTATTGGCGCCGCGCACCCACGCCGATTCGGGTCGCGTGTGGGTGGCGTCGAAATGCGCGACCTGCATGGTCGCGTGCACGCCGCTGTCGGTGCGCCCCGCCGCCACCAGCGTGACCGGTGCGCCGGCGATCTCGGCGAGCGCGCGCGACAGGACGTCCTGCACGCCCAGCCCGTCGGCCTGCGATTGCCAGCCGTGAAATGGCGTGCCGTCGTATTCGACGCCGAGCGCGATGCGCATGTTGGTTTGGTGAAATGAGGCCTGTCGTACGGATCAAAAAACAACGGCGCCTTAAGGCGCCGCTGTTGCCGGGAGTCAGGCGTTGCTACGCCAGTTTGGCCATCAGCGCCTGCGCTTCGGACTTCTGCTGGTCGTCGCCCTCGTGCAGCACTTCCTGCAGGATCTCGCGCGCGCCTTCGACATCGCCCATTTCCTGATACGCCTTGGCGAGGTCGAGCTTGGTCGCGGCGTCGTGCCACTGGCCATCGAGCACGGACGGCGTCGGATCCTCGAAGGTGGAACGTGCCGGATCGAACGCGAGGTCGAGCTTGTCGAGCTCGATCGCGGCGGCCGGACGTGCAAGTTGCGGCGCAGGCGCGCCCGATCCGGCCATCGCCAGCTCAGGTGCGCGGGCCGGCGCGGGAGCGACCGGCTTCGGCGCAGGCGCGATCGAAGGCTTCAATCCCGCAGCGGGCTCGTCGAGCTGGAAATCGAGATCGAACTTGGGGATCGACTCAGGCTCGAACGACACGGTCTCGAACTGCGGCGCGACCGGCTTCTCGCTCGCGCCCTTGGCCATCGCGGCGGCACCGGCGGCCATCGCTGCGGCTCCTGCCGCCATGGTTGCGGCAGGCTTGTTGAGCATCGTTTCGTCGGTTGACCGCGCCTTCGCGACCACCGCGGGCGAAATCGCCGCCGGCGATCGCGCATCCGCGACACCCGAGCTCGGCGCAAGCGAGATGTCCTCGTCGAGCGTGAAATCGAGATTCGACCGCGGGGGCGCGACTTCGGGCGTCGCTTGCGGGGCACTCGCGAACACCTGCGTGTCGTGTGCCGCGGCCTCAGCCGCCGCACCTGCAGCCACTCCGGACGCGAACGCCGCGGCTCCAGACTCGCCGTACATCGGATTGCTGGGATCGAGCTGGCGTCCGAGCGCCATGGCCTTCTGCCACGTCTCCCCTTGCCCGCCTGACACCGAATAGAGCTCGCTCGCCACCGTCTCGAACGCTGAAGGCTTGTTGTGCTGCGCGTGGATCTCGAGCAGCTTGAGGTAGATTTCCTGGCGCTGCGAATCCTTCTTCAGCGCGTCCTTGAGGATTTCCTCGGCCTGCGCATCGCGTCCGTACGCGAGGTAGACCTCGGCTTCGGCGATCGGATCGACTTCGTCGGTGTCGATGTTGCCAAGGCCCTCACGACTGAAATCGCTGGCCAGCGAATTGTCGCCGGTGTTGACGACACCGCCGCCGGTGGAACCGAAGACGGTGTTGGTCTTGATGTCGGTGCCCGAGATGATGCTGTCCTCGAACTTCGTCGTCTTGCGGCGCCGGGCGGCGATCAGGCCGGCGATCGCCAGCAGCACGATAAGCGCGCCGACGGCGACCACCCAGGTCGGCGTGTTCCCGAACAGGTCGTCGATGAACGACGGCTCGGCAGCTTTTTTCGGTGCAGCCGCCTTGATCGGAACCGGCGGCGGCTCGACTTTCGGCGCGGGTGTCTCGCTGGTCGCGAGCGGCGCGGTCGTCGTCGCGGGCGCGACGTCGGGCGCCTTGGCTTCAGGCGTTGGCGCCGGAGTCGGCGTAACGATGGGCGCGGGCGGCGGCGTCGATGCGGTGGTCGATGGAGGCGTCGACGGAGTCGTCGTGGGCGTCGTCGTCGACGGCGCCGTCGCCGGCACCGGCGTCAGCGTCGCGGCCGGCACCGAAGGTGCGGTAGTCGACGGTGCGGTGCTCGACGGAGCGGGCGCGGTGGTCGAAGGCGAAGGAGTGATCGGCGTCACCGTCGACGGCGCCGCTTTCGGCGGCTCGCTCTTGGTGATATCGCCGGCCTTGCCCTTGCCCGCTTCGGCAGCACGCTGCAAGTCGGACATGGTCTGGCTGCGCAGCTCGGCGGCGCGCTGCAAATCGCGCACGGTCTTCTCGAGCTCGGCTACGCGAGCGTTGGCTTCGCGAAGTGCCTTGTCCCTGGCGGTCGCATCTTCGGCCGTTCCGCCACCGGCGCCACGGGTCGCCGAACGCGACACCTGAAGCTGGTCGCCTCCCGGCGCCCTCGCACCGGCCTTGTCTTCGACCACGGTGCCGATCTTGCCACCGGTGGACTGTCGTCCGGCAGTGGAGTCGGTCGCCGGTGCCGCGGCTGCCACGCGGTCGCGGTAGGCGCGCCAATCGGCGGATTGCGTGCGCACCACCGCCTGCGCGTCGGAAGCGGGGATCGTCGCCACCTGATCAGCTTGCGGGATGGTGAGGATCTGCCCGCTGCGCAGGCGGTTCATGTTCTTGCCGTCGAACGCGGCTTCGTTGCTGCGGAACGTCGCCACCAGCATCTGTTCGAGGCTCACGCTTTCTGGCTTGTACTCCTTGGCGATCTTCGACAGCGTGTCACCGCGCTTGACGGTGTAGCCACCGCTCGCATCGGCGGGCGCAGATGCGGGCGCAGCTGATGCGGGCCCAGATGCGGGTGCGGCGTCGGCTGCAGCACGGCGCCCGGCGCGCGGCGCGCGTCCCGGCGTGGTCTGGCCGACGATCGCCGGCACGGGCTCGACGGCCTGTGTCTCGCCGCCCGGCGGATCGAGCAGAAACGTGTAGTCGCGAACGACGCGGCCCGTTGCCCAGCTGATCTCGACGATCATGTCCAGAAATGGGTCGTTGACGGCCTGCGCCGTCGTTACGCGCAGATACGGAGTGTTGTTGGCGCCCTGCTCGAGCGTGATGCGCGCGCGAGACAGCGACGGCGCATATTGAACGTTGTTGTCGCGGTAGACGGAGGAATCGGCGATGCGTGCGCGCAAGGTATCGAGTTCCTCGCGCTGCGCGGAGGTCAGCTCGATTTGCGCCGAGAGCGGCTGACCGAGGCCCGAGAGCACGGTCAGCTTGCCCAATCCCAACGCAAATGCCGGCAACGGGAGGGCAAGGACGCCCGCCAACAGGCCGCAAGTGATTACTGGTTTTGCTCGCATGCCGACCTCGAGTGTGCGCTTTCGCTTAAGCTAAATTAGCATCATGGAGTTAGGCCTGCAAGCTAAAGCTCGGTATTAGCTCGATTTTTTGGTACAAACTGGATGTTCCGCGCCACACCGGGGGGATAGGGGAAGCTTGCCCCGAGGCCCCACTGATGGGCCTGCAGCGCGTCGGCGCTACAACAGCTTGTGGAAGCTACATCGCCGCGCGGAGCGGGCGCAGTGTGTTGTAAGTCTGCAGCCTCGGGTCAATCCGGAGCTCCCCGGGGTTAGTGCCAAAGCATAAAACCGGGCAAAAAAGGACCGCTTCGCCCGCCTCGCCCGCCGTGCTGTCATAAGTAGCCGGCGGGGTTTGTGCACGCTCAGTGGGCGTCAAGGATGCGCAGCATGCGCCGCAAAGGCTCGGCGGCGCCCCACAGCAGCTGGTCCCCCACCGTGAACGCGCCAAGATATCCCGGCCCCATTTCCAGCTTGCGCAGCCGGCCGATCGGAACGTGGAGCTTGCCCGTAACCGCCGCCGGCGTGAGATCGCGCATGCTTGCCTCGCGCGTATTCGGAACGACGCGCACCCACTCGTTGGCCGACGCGATCAGCTTCTCCAGTTCGGCAAGCGGGAGGTCGCGACGCAGCTTGATCGTCAGCGCCTGGCTGTGGCAGCGCATCGCGCCGACGCGAACACAGATCGACTCGACCGGGATCGGATGTTGCGTGCGGCCGAGGATCTTGTTGGTCTCGGCGCCGCCCTTCCATTCTTCCTTGCTGACCCCGTCGCCCATGTCGTCGGCGATCCACGGGATGAGGCTGCCGGCAAGAGGCACGCCGGTGTGTCCGGTGGGAAAGCGTTCCGCGCGCAGAATACCGGCGACCTCGCGATCGATGTCGAGGATCGACGATGCGGGGTCGTCGAGCAGGTCCTTGGCGGCGAGATGCGCTTCGCCCATCTGCTGCAGAAGCTCACGCATGTTCTGCGCGCCCGCCCCCGACGCCGACTGGTAGGTCATGCACGTCATCCATTCGACCAGGTCGTTCTGCAACAGGCCGGCGATCGCCATCATCATCAGGCTCACCGTGCAATTGCCGCCGATGAAATTCCTCGTGCCCGCCGCGAGCGCAGCGTCGATCACTTTGCGGTTGACCGGGTCGAGGATGATCACCGCGTCGTCCGCCATGCGCAGCGTCGAAGCGGCGTCGATGAAGTACCCCTTGAAACCGCTGGCGCGAATCGCCGGGTACATCGGCGTGGTCCACTCGCCGCCCTGACAGGTGACGATGGCGTCGAGCCCCGCGAAGGCGGCGGCATCGCTGGCGTCGCGCAGCGGCTCGCGCGACTTGCCGATCGAGGGTCCCTTGCCTCCCGCGCTCGACGTCGAGAAAAACACCGGGTCGATGCGGTCGAAATCCTTCTCCTCGAGCATGCGCTGGATCAGCACCGACCCGACCATGCCCCGCCAGCCCACGAAACCCACGCGCATCATCGCCCGTCCTCTCGCTCTCTCATGTCGCCTCGTCCTGTAGCGCGCGCCGCGGCTCGCGAAGCGGCTCATTGCCCCGCCTGCGCGGGGAACGACGGATGCATGCGCGCCATCGCGTACGTGTCGGCGTAACGGCCGTCGCGGAATGCGTGCGCGCGGCACGTGCCCTCGATCACGAACCCGAACTTGCGATACAGGGCAAGCGCGGCAAGATTGTCGGTGAACACCCACAGCTCGAGGCGCTGGTAGTTGAGCCAGCCGTCGGCCAGCTCGAGCGCCGCGCGCATCAGCGCGCTGCCGACGCCGCGTCCGTGGCGATCGTCGCGCACCGCCATTCCGAGCTGTCCCACGTGGTGCCGCCGCGGACTCCTGCCGCCGATGTGCAGGCCAAGATTGCCCACGACGTCGCCGTCGATGGTCGCCACCAGCAATTGATCGCTGGCCGGAAAATCGGACAACCGCTTGCGCCATGCCTCGATCGAGGGGAACGGCAGCTGCAATGTCCCGGCGATGACCTTGGGTCCGCAGAAAATCGCCTGCAACGCCTCGGCATCCCGAGGCTCGGCGCGACGCACCACGATGGGATGGCCCGTGCTCATAGATCCCCCCGATCGTCGCTACGCGCCGTTCCCCGCATGGGGCGAGTGCCTAGTGGCGGCCCTGCGGCACTCATGATGTCTCCCCCCGAAGTCGCTGCGCGACCTCCCCCCTCAGGGTGGCGAGCGCCTTGGGACGGTCCGGCGGCGCTCACGTCGACCTCGACAGCGCCTCGACCACCGCATCGCCCATCGCCCGCGTGCCGATCGCGTGCTCGCCCGGCAGCGCGATGTCCGCGGTGCGCAGGCCCTGCGCGAGGACATTGCGCACGGCGCGCTCGATCCGCTCGGCGATCGTCGGGGTGGCGAAGGTGTAGCGGAACATCATCGCCAGCGACAGGATCGTCGCCAGCGGGTTGGCCTTGTCCTGTCCGGCGATATCGGGCGCGGAGCCGTGGATCGGCTCGTAGAGTCCTTTGTTGGCGGCGTCCAGCGACGCCGAAGGCAGCATGCCGATCGAGCCCGCGAGCATCGATGCCTCGTCGGAAAGGATGTCGCCGAACAGGTTGCCGGTCACGATCACGTCGAACTGCTTCGGGTTGCGCACCAGCTGCATCGCCGCGTTGTCGACGTACATATGCGAGAGCTGCACATCCGGATACTGCGCTGAGATCGCGGTGACCACTTCGCGCCACAGGATCGACGTGTCGAGCACGTTGGCCTTGTCGACCGAGCACAGCTTGCCGGAGCGCTTGCGGGCGATCTCGAACCCGACGCGCGCGATGCGGCGGATCTCGTCCTCACTGTAATGCATGGTGTCGAAGCCCTCGGTGCAGCCCGCGGCGTCGGTGCGGCGGCCGCGCGGCGCGCCGAAATAGATGTCGCCGGTGAGCTCGCGCACGATCATGAGATCGAGCCCCGCCACCACCTCGGGCTTGAGCGAGGACGACGCAGCGAGCTCCGGATACAGGATCGCCGGGCGCAGGTTGGCGAACAGGCCCAGCGCCTTGCGGATCGCCAGCAGGCCTTGCTCGGGTCGGACCGCCCGCGGGAGATTGTCGTATTGCGGGCCGCCGACGGCGCCCATGAGCACCGCATCGGCGCTGCGCGCGAGCGCGAGCGTCGCGTCCGGCAGCGGTTGCTTCGCCGCGTCGTAGCCCGCACCACCGATGGGTGCCATCTCGGTCTCGACGCGCACGCCGTCGCTGGCCAGGCGCAGCAGCACTTTCTGCGCCTCGGCGACGATCTCGACGCCGATGCCGTCGCCCGGCAGGATGGCGATCTTCATCGGCGACTTCCGTACGGCGCGCGAGCGGCGACTCGCACAGGTCCGCCGTCGGGATTTCGGAGAGTCTGTGCGCTTCGCGTCGGGAGTCGGGGACTGTCCGCTCAGAAAAGCCACGGTTGTTCCGTTTTGTGCTTTTCCTCGAACCCGCGGATCTCGTCCGCGTGCTCGAGCGTCAGTCCGATCTCGTCGAGCCCGTTGAGCAGGCAATGCTTGCGGAAGGGCTCGACCTCGAATCCGAAGCTCGTCGAGCCGTCGACGGTCGACACGTTCTGGCGCTCGAGGTCGATGGTGAGCCTGAATCCGGGGAACGCGGCAGCTTCGTGGAACAGGCGATCGACCTCGTGCGTGGAGAGCACGATCGGAAGCAGCCCGTTCTTGTAGCAGTTGTTGAAAAAGATGTCGGCGTACGACGGCGCGATGACCGCGCGAAAGCCGTAGTCGAGCAGCGCCCACGGCGCATGCTCGCGCGAGCTGCCGCAGCCGAAGTTGCGGCGCGCCAGCAGGATCTGCGCGCCGCGATAGCGCGGCTCGTTCAGCACGAAGTCCGGATTGAGCGGACGCTTGGCGTTGTCCATGCCCGGCTCGCCGGCGTCGAGGTAGCGCCACGCGTCGAACAGGTTCGGCCCGAAGCCCGAGCGCTTGATCGACTTGAGGAACTGCTTGGGAATGATGGCGTCGGTGTCGACGTTGGCGCGGTCGAGCGGCGCCACCAGCCCGGTGAGCACGCGAAAGGGTTCCATCATCCGAGCCTGCGCACGTCGACGAAATGTCCGGCGATGCCGGCGGCCGCCGCCATGGCGGGGCTCACCAGGTGCGTGCGCCCGCCGCTACCCTGGCGTCCTTCGAAGTTGCGGTTCGACGTCGACGCGCAGCGCTCGCCCGGCTCGAGCCGGTCGTCGTTCATCGCCAGGCACATCGAGCAACCCGGCTCGCGCCACTCGAAGCCGGCGGCGGTGAACACGCGATCGAGACCTTCGCGCTCGGCCTGCGCCTTCACCAGTCCGGACCCGGGCACGACCATCGCCAGCTTCACGTTGTCGGCTTTCCTGCGCCCCGAGACCACCGACGCGGCGGCGCGCAGGTCCTCGATGCGCGAGTTCGTGCACGATCCGATGAACACCTTGTCGATGCGGATGTCGGTCATCGCGGTATTGGGCTTGAGGCCCATGTACACCAGCGCGCGCTCGATGCCTTCGCGCAGGATCGGATCCTTTTCGCGATCGGGATCGGGGACGCGCCCCTCGATGGTCGTCACCATCTCGGGCGTGGTGCCCCAGGTCACCTGCGGAGCGATTCGCGCGGCGTCGATCTCGACCGTGCGGTCGAACGTCGCGCCCGGATCGGAGGTGAGCGTTCGCCAGTGAGCGACGGCGCGCTCCCACATCGCGCCGCTGGGCGCGAACGGCCGGCCCTTGAGGTAGGCGATGGTGGTGTCGTCGACGCCGACGAGGCCGGCGCGCGCGCCCGCCTCGATGGTCATGTTGCACACCGTCATGCGGCCTTCCATCGACAGCGCGCGGATCGCGCTGCCGTCGTACTCGATCGTGTAGCCCGTGCCGCCGGCGGTGCCGATCTTTCCGATGATCGAGAGCGCGATGTCCTTGGCGGTGCAGCCGAACGGCAGCGCGCCGTTCGACGCTCACGCGCATCGCCTTGGTCTGGCGCGTGTTGAGGCACTGCGTCGCCAGTACGTGCTCGACCTCGGACGTTCCGATGCCGAAGGCGAGGCAGGCGAACGCCCCGTGCGTGCTGGTGTGCGAATCGCCGCACACCACGGTCATGCCGGGAAGCGTCGCGCCCTGCTCCGGCCCGATGACGTGGACGATGCCCTGGCGCAGGTCGCGAAACGGAAAGTATGCCTTGGCGCCGTGCTCGGCCATGTTGGCGTCGAGCGTCTCGACCTGCGTGCGCGAGATCGGATCGTCGATGCCGCGATCCCAGTGCTGCGTCGGCGTGTTGTGATCGGCGGTGGCGACGATCGAGCCGACGCGCCACGGCTTGCGCCCTGCCTGCTTCAGGCCTTCGTAGGCCTGCGGACTCGTCACCTCGTGCACGAGGTGGCGGTCGATATAAAGCAGCGCCGTGCCGTCGCTTTCGGAGCGAATGACATGGCTGTCCCAGAGCTTGTCGTAGAGCGTGCGCGCAATCATCGTGCAGTCCGCGCCAACCGTGGCGTGAACCGGGAATTATTGCACGGCAGCAATGGCTTCGTCTAACGCTATGGCGGACTCGGCCTCCGGCCGCCTGGATGGCAGCCGCGATGTGCGCGGCGATCGCCGCCGGCGCATCGCGCGAGCTGTCGAACAGGCGCGCCGGCGTCGAGCGCAGCCAGGTCAGCTGCCGCTTGGCGAGCTGCCGCGTCGCCGCGATGCCGCGCTCGCGCAGCGCGGCCATGTCGCCGTCGCCGTCGAGAAACTGCAGCGCCTGCCGGTAGCCTACGCAGCGCATCGACGCCATGTCAGCGGTGAGCGCGTGGCGATCGCGCAGCGCGCGCACTTCGTCGACCAGTCCGGCGGCGAGCATGGCGTCGAAGCGATCGGCGATGCGTCGATGCAAATCCGCGCGATCGGACGGAAACAGCGCGAAGGCGACGAAGTCGTCCGCGGGCGCGCCGCCGCGCGCTCCCTGCAACGACGACAGCGACCGGCCCGTGATCGCGTGCACCTCGAGCGCCCGCTGGATGCGCTGCGCGTCGTTGCGGTCGAGCCGCGCCGCGCTGCCGGGATCGACGCGCGCGAGCTCGGCGTGCATCGCCGGCCAGCCCAGCGACGCGGCGCGCGCGTCGATCTCGCCGCGCACCGACGCGTCGGCGCCCGGAAGATCCGAAAGTCCTTCGCGCAGCGCCTTGAAGTAGAGCATGGTGCCGCCGACCAGGAGTGGAACGCGGCCGCGCGCGCGCACCTCGTCGATCGCTCGGCGCGCGTCGTCGCGAAAGCTCGCCGCGGAGTAGCCCTTGTCGGGATCGACGATGTCGATGAGGTGATGCGCAATGCGGCGGCGCGTCGCGAGGTCCGGCTTGGCGGTGCCGATGTCCATGCCGCGGTAGACCTGCGCCGAATCGACGCTGACGATCTCCACCGGCAGCGCGCGATGCGATGTCGAGCGCGATCGCGCTCTTGCCCGACGCGGTCGGCCCCATCAGGAGTACCGTCGGAAGCATGCGCGGCGCGCCGCCGGCGGCTGCGCTAGCGCCCGCGCATGAACAGCCGATCGAGGTCGCCGAGCGTGAGCTGGTACCAGGTCGGGCGGCCATGGTTGCACTGCCCGGCGCGCTCGGTCGATTCCATCTCGCGCAGCAGTGCGTTCATCTCGGGCACCGCGAGGCTTCGATGCGCACGCACCGCGCCGTGGCATGCCATGGTCGAGAGCATCTGGTCGCGCTGCGCGGTGAGCACCTGGCTGCCGCCGTATTCGCGCACGTCGGCGAGCACGGCGCGGGCGAGCGCGACGGTGTCGGCGTCGGCGAGCGGCGCCGGCACGGCGCGCACCGCCAGCGTCGTGGGCCCGAGGATCGACAGCGTGAAGCCCAGCGCGCCGAGCACCGCACCCTGTTCCTCGGCGGTGGCCACGTCGAGCGGATCGGCCGGAAACGCCGCCGGCACCAGCAGCGGCTGCATCGGCACGCCGGTGGCGAGCGCGGTCTTGAGGCGCTCGTAGAGGATGCGCTCGTGCGCGGCGTGCATGTCGACGAGCACGAGGCCATCGCGGTTCTGCGCGAGCACGAAGATGCCGTGCAGCTGCGCGAGCGCGAAGCCGAGCGGATGATCGTCGTCGTTGGGCAAATCGGGGCCGTCGGGGATTTCCCGCCGCTCGCCGAACAAGCGGGCATAGAACGACGCGGGCTCGGTCGTGCCCAGCGGCATCGCCGATTGCTGCGCGAGCGGCAGGACTTCCGGCATCCAGGGCGGGGTGCGCGCCGCGGCGATGCCGAGCTTCTCCGCCGCCGACACCGCGGGCTGCTCGGCCGCCGTCGCGGCCAGCGCCCTTTGCACCGCGCGGCGCACGAACTGGTGCACGCCGCCGCTGTCGCGAAAGCGCACCTCGGTCTTGGTCGGATGCACGTTGACGTCGACCAGCCGCGGATCGATGTCGAGCCACAGCGCGAACGTCGGCTGGCGATCGTGGTGCAGCACGTCGCGATACGCTTCGCGCAGCGCGTGCGAGAGCACGCGGTCGCGCACGAAGCGTCCGTTGACGAACAGGTACTGGTGATCGCGCCCGGCGGTGGCGTACGCGGGACGCACCGCCCAGCCGGTCAGATGCAAACTCGCTGCCTGCTCGTCGACGCGCGCCGCCTGCGCCGCGAACGCGTCGCCGAGAAGCGCGTCCACCCTCGTGCGCAATCCCTGCGCGAGCAGTCGGTAGCGAACGCTGCCGTTGTGCTGGAACGTGAACGCGACCTCGGGATGCGCCAGCGCGATACGGCGGAACGCTTCCTCGGAATGCCCGTATTCGGTGGCGTCGGTGCGCAGGAACTTGCGCCGCGCCGGCGTGTTGAAGAACAGCTCGTGCACCGTGACCGTGGTGCCGCTGGACAGCGCCGCGGGCTGCGGCATGCCGGCTTCTCCGCCGTCGACCTCGATGCGCCAGGCGTGCGGCTTGTTGCGCGAGCGCGACGTCAGGGACACGCGCGCCACCGAGGCGATGCTGGCCAGCGCCTCGCCGCGAAAGCCGAGCGTGGCGATCGCCTCGAGCCCGCTGGCCGAATCGAGCTTCGACGTTGCGTGCCGGGCGACGGCGAGGTGCAGCTCCTCGCGATCGATCCCGACGCCGTTGTCGGCGACGCGGATCAGCTTGACGCCGCCGCGTGCGAGGTCGACGTCGATCTCGGACGCCTGCGCGTCGACGCTGTTCTCGAGCAGCTCCTTGAGCGCCGAGGCCGGGCGCTCGACGACTTCGCCGGCGGCGATCTGGTTGATGAGCTGATCGGAAAGCGAGCGGATCGACGGCATCAGCGCACGAGTCCCTGCGCCCAGCGCGCGTACACGTCATCGGCCACCCGCGACAGCGTGGCGAGCCGCGTGTCGACATCGCGCATGATGTCATCGCGGCTTTGCCTGCGCGCCGTTGCTCACCTTCGGCAGCTCGTCCGCGCCGGCAGAAGCGCACCAGCTCTCGACCATCTCGCGCGTCATCTCGATGTGGCCCTGGAAGCCGATGTGCTTGCCGAGGGTGTACGCCTGCTCGGGATTGAAGCCGTTGGTCAGCACGCGCACGGCGTTGCGCGGCAGCTCGAAGACATCGTAATGCCACTCGAAAGTCGTGAACGCGTCGCGCTGTCCGAACCACGACGCCGCATCGGGGTCGGAGGCGCGCACGTCGACCCAGCCGATCTCAGGCGTCGCGGTGCGACGCACCTCGGCGCCCAGAGCCTTGGCGAAAAGCTGGCCGCCGAGGCAATGGCCGATGACCGGAACGTCGGCGTCGACCGCGCGGCGCAGCAGCGCGAGCAGCGGCGCATTCCAGGCGAGATCGTCGTTGGCGCTCATCGGGCCGCCCATCATCCCGATGCCGCTGAACGCGCGCGGGTCGGCAGGCACGGCGTCGCCGCGATCGAGCGCCACCAGCGTCGACGTCAGGCCCCGCGCGTCGAGCCACTCGCCGAAATGACCGGGGCCCTCGGTGGGGGAAAAGCGAAAAATGGCGACCGGTTTCATGACGATTTCGATTGTACCGCGCGCTCGCGCAGCGGCGAGCGGCCCGCAAGCGACCGACATCGCGGTGCTATCATCGCCGCGCATGGGCACCGCCGCCGCCATCGCCCCGCAGCGCGCCTCGCGGGTTTCGCAGCAAGCGCTGGGTCTCGACCGCGCGGCGTTCACGGCGCTGCGCAAGCTCGACACGCCGCAGAAAATCCAGGCGTTCATCAACGCCATTCCCACCAATCACGAGCCCGACGGCGAAACGCTGCTCTCGGTTGCGAGCGTGCTGTCGCAGCGGCGCGCTCACTGCATCGAGGCCGCGTTCGTGGCGGGGTGCGCGCTGTGGATCCACGGCGAGCCGCCGCTGGTGATGCATCTGGACTGCGCCGCCAGCGACGATCCGCACGTCGTCACGCTGTTCCGCAGGCACGGGGCGTGGGGCGCGATATCGAAGAGCAACGGCGTGCATCTGCGTCACCGCGACGCGGTCTACCGGAGCCTGCGCGAGCTCGCCATGTCGTACGTCCACGAGTACTTCGACCGCCGCGGGCGCAAGACCTTGCGCAGCTACTCGGTCGCTTTCGATTTGCGCCGCCTCGATCCGGCGCTATGGGTGAGCGCGCGCGGCAACTGCGACGCGGCAAACGCGCGCCTGGCGGGGCTGCGCCACTACGCGCTCGTCACCGAGCGGCAGCGGCGAGCGCAAAGCCCGCGCGATGCGTTCGAGCGCCGGGCCGCGCGGCTGGTCGAGCACGCCCGGCCCGCGAGAACGGCGGCTGCGCGCCGCGCCGGCCAGAAAGGCGCCTGAGCTGGCCGCCGCGGTCAGATCGTCCCGCGGACGATCTCGGCGTAGGCGGAGTGGTTGTGGATCGACTCGAAGTTCTCGGCGCTGACGCGAAATCCCGCCAGCCGGGTGTCCGTGAGCAGACGCGCGGCGATGCCGCGGACCAGGTCCTCGACGAAGCGCGGCTGCTCGTACGCGCGCTCGGTGACGTATTTCTCGTCGCTGCGCTTGAGCAACCCGTAGAGCTCGCACGAGGCTTCTTCCTCGCCGACGCGGACGAGCCCGGCCAGCGACGGCGCCACGCCGCGCAGTGGGCGCACGGCGATGGTGATATGCGAGCGCTGGTTGTGCGCGCCGTAGTCGGCGATCGCCTTCGAGCTCGGGCACAGGCTCATCACCGGAACGACGATGCTCGCGGTGATGTCGCACCCGCGCGCGTCGGCGCTGGCGGCGAGCCTCACCGTGTAGTCCATCATGCTGCCCACGCCGGATACCGGCGCCGACTTGCGAACGAACCACGGGAACTCGATGTCGACGCTGCCGGCCTCCGCCTCGAGTCGTCGCAGCAGCGCGCTCATCCACGCCGGCAGTGCAGCAAGCGACAGCGGCGCGTCGGTCTCGTCGATCGCCGCCACCAGGCGCGACATGTGCGTGCCCTTGCGATCTGCGGGCAGCGCGACGTAGACGCCGAAGGTCGCGATGGTCGACTGGATCGCCGGCTCGCCGGCGTCAGCCGCATCCTCGAAGCGGATCGGATAGCGCAGGCCGCGAATGCCGACCCGATCGATCGCCAGCGCGCGCAGGTCCGCGTCCGACTGGACGTCGGGGATGCCGGGCGATTCGGGTCGGTTCATCTTCTTGCTCAGGCGGCGGCAGGCTTGACTGTGGCGGCGGCGACGGCATTCGGCGGGTCCACGCGCTGCGGGCCGAAGCGCGCGAGGATGGAGCTGGCGATGCCGTCGGCGTCGAGGCCGCATTGTGACAGGAGCAGCGCGGGATCGCCATGATCGATGAACGCGTCGGGAAGCCCCAGGTGCAAGAGCGGTATCTCGATACCCTGCTCCGAAAGCGCTTCCGCGACGGCGCTACCCGCGCCGCCGGCGATCACGTTTTCTTCGACCGTCACCAGCGCGTCGTGCGTTTGCGCGAGGCGCACGATGAGCTCGGTGTCGATCGGCTTCACGAAGCGCATATTGGCCACGCTGGCGTCGAGCTGCTTCGCCGCCTCCAGCGCGGGCTGCACCATGCTGCCGAAGGCGAGCACCGCGATGCGCTGCTGGCGCTTCTTCCGCCGTCGCGCCGGGACGCTCCTCGTCGCGGCTTGCCTGGGGGCGGCCTGATTCGCGCCGGAGCTCGCCCTTGCCGATCGGCAGCGCGTTCATCTCGCGCTCGACGGCGATGCCCGGTCCGCTGCCGCGCGGGTAGCGCACCGCGCTGGGCGTGTCGAGCAGGAACGCCGTGTAGAGCATGCGTCGGCACTCGTTCTCGTCGGCGGGCGCCATGACCGTCGTGTTCGGAAGACAGCGCAGGTACGTGAGATCGAAGCTTCCCGCGTGCGTCGGTCCGTCGGCGCCGACCAGTCCGCCGCGGTCGATCGCGAACATCACCGGAAGATTCTGCAGCACGACGTCGTGGATGAGCTGGTCGTAGGCGCGCTGCAGGAAAGTCGAATAGATCGCGACCACCGGCTTCAATCCCTCGCAGGCGAGGCCGGCGGCGAAGGTGACGGCGTGCTGCTCGGCGATGCCGACGTCGAAGTAACGCTCCGGGTACTCCTGCGAAAAGCGCACCAGTCCCGATCCCTCGCGCATCGCCGGCGTGATGCCGACCAGGCGCTCATCGGCCTTCGCCATGTCGCACAGCCAGTCTCCGAACACCTGCGTGTAGGTGATCTTGCCGGGGGGCTTGGGCACGATTCCCACCCCGGGATCGAATGCGCCGACGCCGTGGTAGAGGATCGGATCCTCCTCGGCCTTCGCATAGCCGTGGCCCTTGCGCGTCACCACGTGCAGCAGCTGCGGGCCCTTGAGCGCGCTCACGTTGCGCAGCGTCTTCACCAGCAATCCCACGTCGTGGCCGTCGATAGGCCCGATGTAGTTGAATCCGAGCTCCTCGAACAGCGTGCCCGGGAGCACCATTCCCTTCATGTGCTCTTCCCATCGCTTGGCGAGCTCGCGCACCGGCGGCAGCTTCGCAAGCACTTCCTTGCCGCCGCTGCGCACGCTGTTGTAGATGCTTCCCGAGAGCAGGCGCGCGAGATAGTTGTTGAATGCGCCCACCGGCTCCGAGATCGACATGTCGTTGTCGTTGAGCACGACCAGCATGTCGGCATCGGCGGTGCCGGCATTGTTCAGCGCCTCGAACGCCATGCCGGCGCTCATCGCGCCGTCGCCGATGACGGCGACGACCTTGCGCTGCTCGCCCTTGAGCCGCGCCGCGATCGCCATGCCCAGCGCCGCGGAGATCGACGTCGACGAATGCGCGGTGCCGAAGGTGTCGTACTCGCTCTCGGTGCGCCGGGGAAATCCGGCAACGCCGCCCCATTGGCGCAGCGTCGCCATGCCGTCGCGCCGCCCGCTCAGCACCTTGTGCGCGTAGGTCTGGTGACCCACGTCCCACACGATGCGGTCCCACGGCGTATCGAACACGTAGTGCAGCGCCACGGTGAGCTCGATGGTGCCGAGGTTCGACGAGAGATGACCGCCGGTGCGGCTCACCGAATGCACGACGAAGTCGCGCAGCTCGCGCGAGAGCGCCGGCAGCTGCTCCGGCGACAGCCGGCGCAGATCTTCGGGAGTGTGGATGTTCTCGAGCAGCATCGGAGTCGACGTCGAGGTCTGAACGTGGAGTCAACGCTTCGGACCTAATTGGTTCGCAGCGCGATCCAGTCGGCGATTTCGCGCAGGCGGCGCGCGCGGGCGTCGAAGCGCGCCAGCTCGGCGTGCGCGGTGGCGCGCAGCTCGCCGACGCGCGCCTTGGCGCCGTCGATGCCGAGCAGCGACACGTAGGTGGGCTTTTGCTGCGCGGCATCCTTGCCCGCGGTCTTGCCCAACGTCTGCGCCGTGCCCTCGACGTCGAGCACGTCGTCGACCACCTGGAAGGCGAGACCGATCGCGCCAGCGTAGCGATCGAGCGCATCGCACTCCGCGCTGGATTGTGTCGCGCCGCACGCCGCGCCGAGCCGGACCGACGCACGGATCAGCGCGCCGGTCTTGAGCTCGTGCATGCGCTCGACGTCGGCGAGGACGCACTGGCTGCCGACGGCCTCGAGGTCCAGCGCCTGGCCGCCCGCCATGCCGCGAGAGCCCACCGCGACGGCGAGCAGCGCGCTCTTCGCGGCCGTCGTCTCGCCCGCGCCATGCGCCGCGGCTCCCAGGATCTCGAAGGCCAGGCTTTGCAGCGCATCGCCGGCGAGCAGCGCGGTCGCTTCGCCGAATGCGATGTGCACGGTGGGCTTGCCGCGCCTGAGCACATCGTCGTCCATGCACGGCAGGTCGTCGTGCACCAGCGAGTACGCGTGCACGAGCTCGACCGCGGCGGCGGCGGCGTCGACGTCGACCGGATCGGCGCCCGACCAGCTCGCCTGCCGCGTACGCGAGCAGCGCACGCACGCGCTTGCCGGCACCGAGCGCCGCATAGCGCATCGCCGCGTGCAACGCACGCGGCGGCACGTCGATCGCGGGGATGCGCTGGTCCATCACCGCCGCGACCCGCGCAGCCCGCTCGCCCGACCACACCGCGAAGGCGAGGTCAGGGTTCATCGTCGGTTTCGCCGCCCTTCGCTGGCGCGGTGAAGGACTTGAGGACGCCCTTCTCGAGCATCTGCACCTGCTGCTGCGCGTCCTTCAGCGCCCCCTGGCAATACACGCAGCAGGTCGGCGCCGCGCTTGTACGCGGCGAGTGCGTCGGCCAGCGGCATCTGCCCCGCCTCCATCGTCGCAACGATGCTTTCGAGCTCGGAAAGGGCGGTCTCGAAGCTTGCCGGCGGAGGCGCGGACGAGGTGGGCATGATGGCGTGGGGTCGGGCGATGCGGCGACGATGGAGGCCGGCGCGGGAAGGTCCGGCGGGACGCGAAAAATCGCTTGAATTTCAGTGAACGTACCGCAATTTCGGCCCTGCGGCAACGTGCGCCGGAGGCGTGTGCGCGCTCGAAGGGAGGGAACTTCGGCGTGGACCGAGGGTCCATATCGGGCTACAATTGCAATCTCATTTGACGACGCAGCCTGGCTACGACTTTCGTAGGCGATGGCTGACTTAGCAAATCGGTTGGGGGACGGCCACCACGCACGCTTGAGCCGTCACTTATATTGGTTGTTGGGTTGGCGGTTCACGAAAGGAATGGCTGATGTCGGACCTCGCCACTGCGGATCGGCTGCGGACTGCACTGAGTTCGCCGACGTCGCAGCTTCCGGTTTCCTGGTATTGCGATCCCGCGGTCTACGCGCTCGAGCAGAAGCACCTGTTCGCGGACGGGCTCGGCTACGCCGGCCACGAGCTGATGGTGCCGGAGGTCGGTGACTACTACACGCTCGATTGGCGCGACAAGTCGCAGGTGCTGGTGCGAAGCGCGGAAGGCGAGGGCGGCGTCGAGCTCCTCTCCAACATCTGCCGGCACCGCCAGGCGATCATGCTCGACGGTCGCGGCAATGCGCCGAACATCGTCTGCCCGATCCATCGCTGGACCTACGACCTGAAAGGCGGACTGCTCGGCGCGCCGCTGTTCGAGGACAAGCCCTGCGTCAAGCTTCGCAGCTCGCCGCTGCAGCGCTGGAACGGGCTGCTGTTCGACGGCAAGCGCAACATCGCGCGCGATCTCGAAGGCCTCGACCCGGGACGCGAGTTCGACTTCTCCGGCTACGTTCTCGACCGCGTCGAGATCAAGCACTGCGCGTACAACTGGAAGACGTTCATCGAAGTCTATCTCGAGGACTACCACGTCGGGCCTTTCCATCCCGGCCTCGGCCAGTTCGTCACCTGCGACGACCTGCGCTGGCAGTTCAGCGACCGCTTCTCGGTGCAGACCGTCGGCGTAAACGCCGGGCTTTCCAAGCCGGGCAGCAAGACCTACGAGCGCTGGCACAAGGCCGTGCTCGAGTACTACCGCGGCGAGCCGCCGGCGCACGGCGCGATCTGGGCGACGCTGTACCCGAACGTGATGATCGAGTGGTACGCGCACGTGCTGATCGTGAGCTCGCTCATTCCCGACGGCATCGATCGCACGACCAACGTCGTCGAGTTCTACTATCCGGAGGAGATCGCGCTGTTCGAGCGCGACTTCGTCGAAGCCGAGCAGGCCGCGTACATGGAGACCGCCGCCGAGGACGACGAGATCGGCGAGCGCATGGATGCGGGTCGGCGCGCCCTGTGGAAGCAGGGACGCAACGAGGTCGGGCCGTATCAATCGCCGATGGAAGACGGCATGCAGCACTTCCACGAGTTCCTGCGACGGGAACTCGGTCCGCACCTCTGACGTCGAACACAGCGTTCCGGACGCCGCCCCGCCGCGGGCGGCATCCGGCTCACATTCCGAGGCCCGTTTCCCCCATGCACAGAACGCGCTCACTATTGTCCGCCGCCGGACTCGCGCTCACCCTGAACGCCGCGACGGCTGCGGCGGCGCCGCCGTCGCCGACGATGCTGCCGACGATTCCGTTCGAGAAATACGCGCTGGAAAACGGCCTCGAGGTCATCCTCGCGCAGGACCGCACGCTGCCGGTGGTCGCGGTCAACCTCTGGTACCACGTCGGCGCCGCCAACGAGGAGCCGGGACGAACCGGCTTCGCGCATCTTTTCGAGCACATGATGTTCGCCGGCACCAAGCACGCCAAGCGCGGGCTCGCCGATGAATTGCTCGCCGCCGCGGGCGTCACCGATTCCAACGCCACCACGTCGTTCGATCGCACCAACTATTTCGACACGGTGCCCTCGAACCAGCTCGAGCTGGCGCTGTGGACGCACGCCGATCGCATGGGGTATCTGCTCGACGCGCTCGACCAGACCGCGCTCACCAACCAGCAGGACGTCGTGCGCAACGAGCGCAGGCAATCGACCGAGAACCGCCCGTACGGGATCGTCGACGAGGCGATGTTCCACGCGCTGTTCCCGCAGGGACATCCCTACCGGCCGGTGATCATCGGCTCGCACGTCGACATCCAGGCCGCGCGCATCGACGACATCCGCGCATTCTTCAAGCGCTACTATCGCCCGAACAACGCGACACTGGTCATCGTCGGCGATTTCGACACCGCGAACGCAAAGCGCCTCGTTCAGAAACAGTTCGGCACCTTCCGCCGCGGCGAGACCGTGCCGCCGCCGAAGGTGGTCACGCCGGCGCTCACCGCGGAGAAGCGCCTGACCGTCACCGACCAGATCGAGCTCGAGCGCCTCGACATCGGCTGGCTCACGCCGCCGAAGTTCGCGCCCGGCGATGCCGAGCTCACCATCGCGGCGGGCATCCTCGCCGGCGGAAAGGCGAGCCGGCTCTACCAGAAGCTCGTCTACGAGCTGCAGGTCGCGCAGGACGTCTCCGCGGATCAGGATTCCTACGCGCTGTCGTCGATCTTCCAGCTGCAGGCGGTGGCGCGCGCCGGCCACACCGCCGCCGAGCTCGCACCGCTGGTCGACGCCGAGCTGCAGAAGCTCGCCGAGCAGGGACCGACCGACCAGGAAGTCGAGCGCGCCCGCAACCAGCTCGAGCGCTCCCTCTACCAGGGCCTGCAAAAAGTCGGCGGCCGCGCCGACCAGCTCAACCTCTACAACCAGTATCTCGGCGATCCGGGCTACCTGCCGAAGGACATCGAGCGCTATGCGCGCGTGAGCGCGGCCGACGTCAAGCGCGCGATCAGCGAGCGCCTGAAGTCCAACGCCCGCGTCGTGATCTTCGCGGTGCGCGGCGACAAGAAGCTCGACCCCGATCCACCGGCGCCGCCGCCGCTGGCGGCGAGCGGGACCGAATCGATCAACGCCGACGAGCCGTGGCGCAACACGCCGCCGAAGCCGGGCCCGGTGCGTGCGCCGACGCTGCCGCGGCCGGAGTCGTTCAAGCTCGCCAACGGATTGACGGTGCTGCACCTGTACCGTCCGCAAATGCCCATCGTCACCACCGAGCTCGTCGTCAACGGCGGGCTGGCATCGACCGATCCGGCGCGGCCCGGCGTCCCCGACTTTTCGGCGTCGCTGCTCGACGAAGGCACGACCACGCGCAACGCGCAGGCGATCGCCGAGCAGCTCGAACAGCTCGGCAGCGCGTACAACGCGCTGACGCAGCGCGACACGACGACGCTCGTCGTCGACAGCCTGGCGCGCAACGTCGGCGACGCAATGAAGCTGCTCGCCGACATCGCGCAGCATCCGGTCTTTCCTCCCGACGAGGTCGAGCGCCAGCGCAAGTCGCGCGAAAGCGACATCGCGAGCGCGCGCGAGGAAGCCGGCACGCTGGCCGCCGCCGCGTTTGCGCGCGCGATCTTCGGACCCGACAACCCGCTGGGCGTCCCCGGGATCGGCACCGAGAAATCGGTGGCGCAGATCACGCGCGACGATCTGCGGCGCTGGTGGGAAGCCCAGTTCCGTCCTTCGAACGCGGCGCTGGTGGTGACTGGCGCGATCGACGGCGCCACCGTGCGCGCGCTGGCCGAACGTGAATGGGGCGGCTGGCTGGGCGTCGCACGCACCCCCGACAAGACGATGGCAGCGCCGGCGACGACCGTGAAGGTGCGCGCCATCGTGGTCGACAAGCCGAACGCGCCGCAGACCGAGATACGTGTCGGACGGCTGGGCACGGTGCGCACCACGCCCGACTATCCGGCATTGCAGGTCCTCAACTTCGTGGTCGGCGGCGGATACACCAGCCGGATCAACCAGAATCTGCGCGAGGAAAAAGGCTACACCTACGGCGCGCAGTCGCGCTTCGACTACGGACGAACGCTCGGCGCCTTCTACGTCGCGACCGCGGTGCGCAGCGACGTGACCGGCCCCGCCATCCACGAAATACTCGCCGAGCTAGCGCGCACCCAGACCTCGTCGCTCAGCGCCGCCGAAATGGCGCAGGGACGCGGCGCGCTGATGCAATCGCTGCCGGCGCGCTTCGCGACCAACGGCGCGGTGGCGGCGTCGTTCTCCGATCTGTTCGTGTACGGGCTTCCCCTCGACTATTTCCAGCGGCTGCCGTCACGCTACGCCGATGTGCGCGCCGCAGCGGCGGACAAGCTCGCGCAGCGCTATCTCGACCCCGCAACGATGGTCATCATCGCGGTCGGAGACCGTCGGCAGATCGAACCGGCGCTGGCGAAGCTCGGCATCGCCCCCGTCGAGGTCTGGCCGATCGCGGGAACGCTGTTCTGATCGCCGATCGCGCACGCGCATCGATGCAATACAGCACGCTCATCTCGACCGAGGCGCTCGCCGGCAGCCTCGCCGATCCGTCGCTCGTCATCGTCGACTGCCGTCATAACCTGAGCGACGTCGACGCCGGCGAAGCGGCCTATCGCAGTGCTCATCTGCCCGGCGCGTTCTTCCTGCACCTGGACCGCGACCTGTCCGGCACGAAGACCGGCGGCAACGGCCGCCACCCGCTGCCGGATCGCGCGACGCTCATCGACACGCTCGGCCGCATCGGTATCGGCCCGCACACGCAGGTCGTCGCCTACGACCAGAACGCCGGCATGTGGGCGTCGCGCCTGTGGTGGCTGCTGCGCTGGCTCGGGCACGACCGCGTCGCGGTGCTCGATGGCGGCCTCGACAAATGGATCGCCGAGGGGCGGCCGGTCGACGCCAAAGCGCCGACGCCACGCCCGACGCGCTTCGAGGCAAAGACGCCGCGCGCCACCGCCACCGCCGACGAAATCCTTCAGCACCTGAACGACGGAACGATCGCCGTGCTCGACGCCCGTGCCCCCGAGCGATTTCGCGGCGACATGGAGCCCATCGATCCGGTCGCCGGACACATTCCGGGCGCGCTCAGCCGTCCGTATCTGGGCAACCTCACCGCGCAAGGCACGTTCAAATCGGCGCAAGCGCTGCGCCACGAATTCGAGGCGCAGCTCGAGCAGCGCGCGCCCTCGTCGGTCGTTCATCAATGCGGCTCCGGCGTGACCGCGTGCCACAACGTGCTGGCGATGGAAATCGCGGGATTGCACGGCTCGCGGCTCTACCCCGGCTCATGGAGCGAGTGGTCGTCCGATCCGTCGCGACCGGTGGCGCGCGGCGGCTGACGTCTACGCGTCCGAGCGCCATGTTTCGATGACGCGATAGCGCACGCCGCCCGGAGCGAGCTCCGAAGCGACCAGCGCGAACGACGTGCTTTCCCAGAGCACCGGCTGCGCGAGCATCAGCGCGATGCGCGTGACCACTTTGCGCGCGAGCGTGACGTGCGGCATGAAGCGCGATTCGGGAAATTCGATACCGATCGTCGCCAGCGCGTCGAGCAATCGCGACTGCAGCGCCACGACGTTCGGGTCCGGTGCGTGCGATCCCAGCCATGCGATGCCACTCTTGCGCCAGCAACCGACTTCGTCGAGCACCAGCCGCATCGGCAATAGCGGCACGAGGCTTGCCGCTCGGCAAAGCCTGGGCACCAGCGTCGTCGGGCGTTCTCCGATGAACGCCAGCGTCAGGTGCAGATTGCCAGCCGCGACCTCACGACCGCCCGTCTGCGCGACGACGGCGCTGGCGCAGGCCGCCAGCGCTCGCCGCGTCGTCTCGTCGGGCCATAGAGCGAAAAAGAGGCGGACAGCAGGATCGGACATTCATGAATTTTAATAGCTACCGCGGCATCGATCGGATCGAAACCGGGCCCGCGGAAAGCTTGATGCGCTCGCCGGTGTCGACAAGCTTGCCTTCCTGGACGGCATAGACTGCGAGCGCTCGTTCGACGTCGAATTGCACGATGATGGTTTTGCTGTCCTGAGTGAACACGACGCCCTGCGCCGCTTCGCCGCCGGGCAGCTCGTTGACCTTCGTCGCCACGCCGTTGTTGATCGAATACAGCGCGACCTTGCCGAGCTTGTTGCGCCCCGGGTCGGTCGCAAGCAGGCCGGACCCCGCCATCGACGACACCGCGATCCAGCGACCGTCGGGCGAGATGGCAACTCCCTCCGGCGTCGCCGGCACGGAGATCTGCTGGGCTGCGCGGAACGGCCGCTTGCTGACATCGACCAGTGTCACCACGTCGGCATCGTCCACCGTCCTGCCGACGCCAGTATTGCCGATGACGGCCCATTGGCCATCGCTCGAGACGTCGATCGCATACGGATTCACGCCGGTCGAGATTCGCTCCTTGGTTAGCGTGACCTTCAGGCCGTCGACGGCAAGCACGGCGGCGCCATTCTCGTCGCGCAAGGCAACGATCGCCGCCTTGCCGTCGTGGGTGAACGCAATGCCCGACATCCGCTTTTCGCCAACCTTGACCGAGTCGAGCAATTTCAGGCTCTTGCCCTCAATCGCGAGGACCTTGACCGTGCCGTCGTGGGCTGCAGCGAGCAGAAGCGTACCGTCCCGATTGATCGACAACCCGTTCGGATGGGCGCCCACATCGACTTTGTCGATCAGCTTGGGCGGCGTCGTCTCGAGGTCGATGACTTGCAGGAAGTTGTCGAACAACTCTTTCTTCGCCACGTAGTCGTATCTGGTCGGCGCGCCGACGATGGCGAGCCTGCCATCGGAAGTAATCGCAACCGCCTGCGGCGGCCCCTGCACGGTGTGCTCGAGACCCTCGACGGTGCCCTTCACAACCGGTGGAAATCGCGATGCATCGAGCACGACGAGGCTGTCCGGCGGCGCCGGTTCGGGATACGTCGCCCGCCCATCGACGCGTACGAACTTTCCATCCTGTGCGGAAACGATGAGGTCTGCAGCGCGTACCGGAAACGTCGCGACACAGGCCAGGCATAGCGCAAGGCACAAGCTTGATTGAATTGAACGCATCGTTTCCTCCTCGTCAAGTTATTGATGGCCATGCCTACCGCGGTGAACGGTCAGCAACGTCATGCTGCCAAAGATGGCATCGATGGCCGGGATCGCGAGATTATCGCACCCTCCGTACCGGCAGCTCGCAGTTGGCCAACCAGCGTCGATCAACGATTGCAATGAAGCGCGATGCGCTGTGGCTGCTCCTGGCCGATTGCGATCGAAGATCAGCGACTGCTCGCGACCCTATGCTGCGTGTCCGAGGGAGGATTCATGGTGATGCGTTACTGGCTTACATCCGTCATTGCGGCCGCATTGACCTGCGGATGCGCGGCGACGGCCGACAATCGCCGGTCCGACACGGTTTCGTTCGTGCTGCAAGCGGATCCGCGTAACGCAGGCGAGACCGGAAGAGGGTTCATGACGGCCCAGGGCGACAGGACGTTGGTCAACCTGACCATCAGCGGTGTGCCGCCATGGCTAGCGCGTCCGATTCAACTCTTTACGTTCGTCTACGCGGGTTCGTGCGCCAAGCGTGACGCCGCGCCCGCTTACGCGCTGAACGATACCGTGCAGGTGAACGCCCAGAACGCCATCGGCTTGTCCGGGCCGTTCACGCTCAGCAAAACGTTACCCGTGCCCATGGCTACATTGCGCTCGGGTGAATACGCGATCGTCTTGCGCACGAGTCCTGCCGATGGGAACCAGGACATCTTTTGCGGCGAGATGAAGTAGCAGCGTAACCCGAGGGTCCAATAGAAACGGCGCGGGCCCTTGCGGGCACCGCGCCGTGGCGTTGAACAGCTGAAGACGCCGGTCAGGCGTTGGCGATCGACAATTCCGCCTTGGGCTTTTCGAAGAACTGCTCGTCCTCGGTCGAGCCCTTGAGCGCGGTCGTCGACGACTGGCCGCCCTGGATCGTCTGCGTGACCGAATCGAAGTAGCTGGTTCCGACCTCGCGCTGGTGCTTGATCGCGGTGAAGCCCTTCGCCACCGCGGCGAATTCGGCCTCCTGCAGCTCGACGAACGCGGTCATCTGGTTGTGCGCGTAGCCGTGGGCCAGGTTGAACATGCTGTAGTTGAGGCTGTGGAATCCGGCGAGCGTGATGAACTGGAACTTGTAGCCCATCGCGCCCAGCTCGCGCTGGAACTTGGCGACCGTCGCGTCGTCGAGGTTCTTTTTCCAGTTGAACGACGGCGAGCAGTTGTACGCCAGCATCTTGCCGGGAAACTTGGCATGGATCGCGTCGGCAAATGCCTTGGCGAACTCGAGATCCGGCTTGCCGGTCTCGCACCACAGCAGGTCGGCATACGGCGCGTAGGCCAGCCCGCGCGACACCGCCTGGTCGAGCCCCGCGCGCGTCTTGTAGAAGCCTTCGACGGTGCGCTCGCCGGTGCAGAACGCCTTGTCGTTGTTGTCGATGTCGGACGTGACCAGATCCGCGGCCTCTGCGTCGGTGCGCGCCAGGATCACTGTCGGCACGCCCATGCAATCGGCGGCGAGCCGCGCGGCGATGAGCTTCTCGACGGCTTCACGCGTCGGCACCAGGACCTTGCCGCCCATGTGCCCGCACTTTTTCACCGAGGCGAGCTGGTCTTCGAAGTGCACGCCGGCGGCGCCGGCCTCGATCATCGACTTCATCAGCTCGAACGCGTTGAGCACGCCGCCGAATCCGGCTTCGGCGTCGGCGACGATCGGCGCGAAGAAATCGATGTCGCTCTTGCCTTCCATGTGCTGGATCTGGTCGGCGCGCGCGAACGTATTGTTGATGCGCTTGACGACCATCGGCACCGAGTTGATCGGATAGAGCGACTGGTCGGGATACATCTCGCCGGCGACGTTGGCGTCGGCCGCGACCTGCCAGCCGGAAAGATAGATCGCCTTCAGCCCGGCCTTGACCTGCTGCATCGCCTGGTTGCCGGTCATCGCGCCGAGCGAGTTGACGAACGGCTCGTCGTTCACCAGCTTCCACAGCTTTTCGGCGCCGCGGCGCGCCAGCGTGTGCTCGATGTGCACCGAGCCGCGCAGGCGCACCACGTCTTCGGCGGTGTAGCCGCGCTTGATGCCCTTCCACCGCGGGTTTTCCGCCCAGTCCTTCTTCAGTCTTGCCGCTTCGAGGTCGTAGTTCATGGTTGTTCCCATCGTCTGCATCGTGGCCACACCAGCATCGCGCTTCGAGCGCGAGCCGGAACCTGGTCTGCGATCTCGCCCGCCTGGAGCGAGCGCTGATCGCGAGTGAATCGCTCGTGGACAACGCCGCGGGCTCTTCACAGCACTTCCGGCGAAGATCGTTCGGCCGGTCGGGCGGGCATGGATGGGGTAAGCGATCAAACCCAGGCCCTGCGCGTGCGCACCGTCGGTGACGGGGCGCACCTTTCAACATGGACAGTAGCAAAATTGCGCCGGCATTACAACTCAAATTGTGGCGGCGCAACAGTTGGAATTACCGATAATTATAATCAGACTAGTTCATGACGTGCATGACAATGGGCTTGGGCAATTGATCGTGCCGCACCATCGGCGCTGTTGATGCGTTTTTCCAACACCCGTTGCGCTTATCGAGCGCGCCAGCACGTGACGCGGACGCAAAGGCCAGCTTCTGAGTGGAGCGCGCATCCGCGCCGACGCGCAGCCTCGCGACAGGTCGTCGCCGCCAGCGGGCGTGCCTCAAGCCAGCATGTCGGCCCAGATGTTGCGCGCCCAGGCCTCCGCGTAAGGGGCTTCCTCGCGCGCTTGGCGCCGGCGACAACCCGCCGCTGCCAGGGACGACCAGCATCGTCTTCTTGTCCGCGGTCGTAGGCGTGCACCGACGCCACGTGCACGACTTCCTTGTCGTCGATGTAGCTGTAGCAGGTGTTGGCGATGACCGGCGCCGGGTTCGGCACTTCGCCGCCGGTGAGCAGCGCGACGACCGCCGACGCGCAGACCTTCGCCGTGCTGGTTCGCCATGTGGCCGGACTTCGGCATCAGCGGCGCGACCTGGATCGCGTCGCCGAGCACGTGGATGTTCTTCTGCGCGGTCGATTCGTAGGTCAGGAAATCGACCTGGCAGAAGCGCGCGTTGGCGTTGGCCATGCCGAGCTGCGCGCGCGATGGCGCCGGCATGCTGCGGCGGAATGCACGTTGAGCACGTCGGCCTTGACGCTCTCGAAGTCGAGCTTCGCGGTCGTGTCGGCGACGTCGACGTCGACCAGCGCGCTGTTCGGGCGGTACTCGACATATCCCTTGTAGCGTCCGTTCCCACGCCGCCATGAACAGAGCCTTCTTCGACTGCACGTCCTCGTTGGCGTCGAGGATGAGCACCTTCGATTTCGGCTTCGCTCGTCTGGAAATAGAGCGCGACCTGGCAGGCGCGCTCGTACGGCGCGGGCGGGCAGCGATACGGGGCCAGCGGAATCGTGATCGCGAAGACGCCGCCGTCGGGCATCGCCTCGAGCTGACGGCGCAGCGCGACGCGTCTGCGGGCCCGCTTTCCACGCGTGCAGGACCTTCGCCTGCGCTTCGGCGCTTGCCAGCGACGGCACCTGGTCCCACATGAAGTCGACGCCGGGCGACACGATGAGCCGATCGTAGGGCAGCGTGCGCGCCGCCGGCCAGCTTCACCGTGCGCGCCGCGGGATCGATGGCCATCGCCTCGTCGCGCACGCGGCGAACGCCCCATCGGTCGAGGCCGTCGTAGGCGACGGTGATGTCGGCGAGCGTCCGCTGCCGCCGATCACCAGGTTCGACAGCGGGCAGGAGACGAACTCGCCGTCGCGCTCGACCAGCGTCACGTCGATCTTGCCGTCGCTCCACATGCGCACGTATTTCGCCGCGGTCGCGCCGCCGTAGCCGCCGCCGACGACGATGACCTTGGGCGGATTGGCGGCGCCGCGGCGCCGGAGCATCGTCGCGCAGCGCACCCAGCGCCGCGAGACAACCGACGCGTCGCATCGCCGCCTTCGGAATACCTCGTCGCCGCACGCTTGAGCTCGTCGCCGTCGCCGTGGTGCGCAGCACGCAGCTCACCGGTGCATTCACGGCGTCGCCTTTTGCGCCGCCAGATACGCCGCGACGGCCTCGATCTGCGCGTCGGTGTAGCCCTTGGCGAGCTGCTGCATGACGGTCGAGGGCCGCGTGCCGTCGCGGAAAGTCCTTCAGCTGCTGCGACGAGCGTCGCCTTGTCGCTGCCCGGCGAGCGACGGAATGACGCCGCGGCTGCGCCCGTCGGTGCCGTGACAGTTGGCGCAATTGGCGGCGATGTCGCGGCCCGACGATTGTCGCGGCTGGCGGCCGAGCACACGCCGGCGCCCGATCAAGCCGACGCTGAACAGGACACGCCACGTGCGGATAGTCACGTCGCCTCCGGCCGAGCGGGCAAGTGAAGCCAGTGAGCCGGTGCGAGCGGCGCGCAACGCCGCTCCTCGCTCGCGCCGGTAACGACAATCCTAACAAAACGGGAGCCCGTGGGCTCCCGCAAGTGTGCGATATCGGAGAGCGGTCAGGCGACCGGCTCTGCGACTTCCTTGGCCTCGTCGAACTCGAGCTTGATCTTCTCGTCCTTGTCGACGTCGATGGTCACCTTGCCGCCGCTCACCAGCTTGCCGAACAACAGCTCGTCGGCGAGCGCCTTGCGGATCGTGTCCTGGATCAGCCGCGCCATCGGCCGCGCGCCCATCTGCGGATCGAAGCCCTTCTTGGCCAGGAACTCCTTGAGCGCCGTGGTGAACGACGGCTCGACCTTCTTCTCGTGCAGCTGGGCCTCGAGCTCGAGCAGGAACTTGTCGACCACGCGCAGGATGACGTCGTGGTCGAGCGGCGCGAACGAGATGGTCGCGTCGAGCCGGTTGCGGAACTCCGGCGTGAACATGCGCTTGATCGACTCGAGCTCGTCGCCCATCTGCTTGTTGTCGGTGAAGCCGATCGAGCTCTTGGACAGCATCTCGGCGCCGGCATTGGTCGTCATGATGATGATCACGTTGCGGAAATCGGCCTTGCGCCCGTTGTTGTCGGTGAGCGTGCCGTGGTCCATGACCTGCAGCAGGATGTTGAAGATGTCCGGATGCGCCTTCTCGATCTCGTCGAGCAGCAGCACGCTGTACGGATGCTTGGTGATCGCCTCGGTGAGCTGGCCGCCCTGGTCGAAGCCGATGTAGCCCGGCGGCGCGCCGATCAGGCGCGACACCGCGTGGCGCTCCATGTACTCGGACATGTCGAAGCGGATGCAGCTCCACGCCCATGCAGTAGGCGAGCTGGCGCGCGACCTCGGTCTTGCCGACGCCGGTGGGTCCGGAGAACAGGAAGTTGCCGATCGGCTTGTGCGGATTGCCCAGGCCGGAGCGCGCCATGCGGATCGCCGAGACGAGCGCGTCGATCGCCTCGTTCTGGCCGAACACGACGTTCTTCAGGTCGCGGTCGAGCGTCTTCAGCGAGTTGCGATCGTCCGACGACACGCTGCGCGCCGGAATGCGCGCGATCTTGGCGACGATCTCCTCGATCTCGGTCTTGCTGATGACCTTCTTCTGGCGCGACTTGGGCAGGATCTTCTGCGCGGCGCCGGCCTCGTCGATGACGTCGATCGCCTTGTCCGGCAGGTGGCGGTCGTTGATGAAGCGCGCCGACAGCTCGGCCGCGGTGGTCAGCGCCGCAGGCGCGTACTTCACGCCGTGGTGCTGCTCGAAGCGCGTCTTGAGTCCCTTCAGGATCTCGATCGTCTCGGCGATCGAGGGCTCGGGCACGTCGATCTTCTGGAAGCGCCGCGACAGCGCGTGGTCCTTCTCGAAGATGCCGCGGTACTCGGTGTACGTCGTGGCGCCGATGCACTTGAGCGCGCCGGTCGACAGCGCCGGCTTGAGCAGGTTGGATGCGTCGAGCGTGCCGCCCGATGCCGCGCCGGCGCCGATGATGGTGTGGATCTCGTCGATGAACAGCATCGACTTGGGATTCTCGGTGAGCTGCTTCAGCACCGCCTTCAGGCGCTGCTCGAAATCGCCGCGGTACTTGGTGCCGGCGAGCAATGCGCCCATGTCGAGCGAGTAGACCGTGAACTCGCTGAGCAGCTCGGGGACCTGGCCCTCGACGATGCGGCGCGCGAGGCCTTCGGCGATCGCGGTCTTGCCGACGCCGGCCTCGCCGACCAGCAGCGGGTTGTTCTTGCGCCGACGGCAAAGCACCTGGATGACGCGCTCGAGCTCGTGCTCGCGGCCGATCAGCGGATCGATCTTGCCCGTCTTCGCCAGGTGGTTCAGGTCGAGGGTGTAGGCGTCGAGCGCGCCGGCGGGCTGCTGCTCGTCGCCGTCTTCCTTGGCCGCTTCGGACTTCTCCGGCTTTTGCTGCTCCTTCTTGGTGATGCCGTGCGCGATGTAGTTGACAACATCGAGGCGGGTCACGCCGCGCTGGTTGAGGAAATAGACCGCGTGCGATTCCTTCTCGCCGAAGATGGCGACCAGCACGTTGGCGCCGGTGACTTCCTTCTTGCCGGAGGACTGGACGTGCAGGATGGCGCGCTGGATGACGCGCTGGAATCCCTGCGTGGGCTGCGTGTCGGCGTCGGAGTGCGGCGACAGGCGGGGCGTGTGCTCGTTGATGAAGTCGGTGAGCACGCCGCGCAGCTCGTCGAGGTCGACGCCGCAGGCCTTGAGGACTTCGGCGGCCGACGGATTGTCGAGCATCGCGAGCAGCAGGTGCTCGACGGTGATGAACTCATGCTGCTTCTGCCGCGCCTCGACAAAAGCCATGTGGAGGGAAACTTCGAGTTCCTGCGCAATCATGGTCCGTCCCGACTCCGAACACGGCGACATCGCCACCACGGCGCGCCTGCCGCGTAGTGCCCTACGTTTCCTCCATCGTACACTGCAGCGGGTGCTGATGCCTTTCGGCGATGTCCAGCACCTGATCGACTTTCGCGGCCGCGACCTCTCGCGTGTACGTTCCGCAAACCCCCATGCCCTCGCGATGCACCTGCAACATCACTTGCGTCGCTTTCTCCCTGCTCATTGCAAACACAGTCTGCAACACCACAACGACAAAGTCCATCGGAGTGTAGTCGTCGTTGAGCAAAAGTACCTTATAGAGCGGCGGGGGCTTTAGACGGGTCTTCGCGACCTCGAGGACGTTGCCCTCGTTTTCGCGCATTGCCCGCATTGTCGTGTACCGCCGCCCGGGAGAACCTGCCAACTCGACACCCCATATGTGATGATTGCAACAGAATTTTCAAGTCGGCCACCCGTTCGAGCGCTCTCGACTTGACTAGTCCGCCGAGAGGACGCGCAAAAATATTCCGTTTGGCGCCAGCAGGGCTTTCGCGCCGGTGCGCGTGGTGAGCAGCTTCGCGCGCGCTCGCGTCGGCAACCCTTCGCTGTCAAACACCATTATCGTCATTTTGGGGAAGGAAGTAGCACTATGGCAACCGGAACGGTCAAGTGGTTCAACGACGCCAAGGGATTCGGCTTCATCACGCCGGATGACGGCGGTGAGGACTTGTTCGCGCACTTCTCCGCGATCCAGGTGAGCGGATTCAAGTCACTCAAGGAAGGCCAGAAGGTGAGCTTCGAAGTCACCCAGGGGCCGAAGGGGAAGCAAGCCGTCGAACATCCAGGCCGCCTGAGCCGACCGGCACTTCCGGCTGGCATCAGATTAGCAAGAACCCGCCGATCCGAGCCGGCGGGTTTTTGTTCGTTACGAGCACGTTACAACCGCTCACATCCGCTCGATCATCGCCTGGCCGAAGCCGGAGCACGACACCTGCTTGGCGTCGGGGCAGCAGGCGCGCGAAGTCGTAGGTGACCTCCTTGTCGGCGATGGCCTGCTCGAGGCTCTTCACGATCAGCGCGGCGGCTTCCTTCCAACCCATGTGCACCAGCATCATCTCGGCCGAAAGAATCTCCGAGCCGGGATTGACGTAGTCCTTGCCGGCGTACTTGGGCGCGGTGCCGTGGGTGGCCTCGAACATCGCCACCGTGTCCGACATGTTGGCGCCGGGCGCGATGCCGATGCCGCCGACTTGCGCGGCCAGCGCGTCCGAGATGTAGTCGCCGTTGAGGTTCAGCGTGGCGATGACGTCGTACTCGTCGGGGCGCAGCAGGATCTGCTGCAGGAACGCGTCGGCGATGACGTCCTTGACGATGATGTCGCGGCCGGTCTTGGGATTCGTGAACTTGCACCACGGGCCGCCGTCGATGGGCTTGGCGCCGAACTCGCGCTGCGCCAGCGCGTAGCCCCAGTCGCGGAACGCGCCTTCGGTGAACTTCATGATGTTGCCCTTGTGCACCAAGGTCATCGAGCGACGGTCGTTGTCGATGGTGTACTGGATCGCCTTGCGCACCAGCCGCTCGGTGCCTTCGCTCGACACCGGCTTGATGCCGATGCCCGACGTGTTCGGGAAGCGGATCTTCTTGACGCCCATCTCCTTGGTGAGGAAGTCGATCAGCTTTTTCGCCTCGGCGGACTCGGCCGGCCATTCGATGCCGGCGTAGATGTCTTCCGAGTTCTCGCGGAAGATGACCATGTCGATCTTCTCCGGCGCCTTCACCGGGCTGGGCACGCCCTTGAACCAGCGCACCGGGCGCAGGCAGACGTACAGGTCGAGCTGCTGGCGCAGCGCCACGTTGAGCGATGCGGATGCCGCCGCCGACCGGCGTGGTCAGCGGGCCCTTGATCGACACCACGAAGTCCTTGAGTATCGCCAGCGTCTCGTCGGGCAGCCAGACGTCGGCGCCGTAGACCTTGGTCGACTTCTCGCCGGCGTAGATCTCCATCCAGTGGATCTTGCGCTTGCCGCCGTAGGCCTTCGCCACCGCCGCGTCGACCACCTTGAGCATCACCGGCGTGATGTCGACGCCGGTGCCGTCGCCTTCGATGTAAGGGATGATCGGCTGGTCCGGAACGTTGAGGCTGAAGTCCTTGTTGACGGTGATCTTCTGGCCTCCGGCCGGGACCGTGACGTGCTGGTAAGCGGGCATGGCTTCTCCTGGATACGACGATCGCTGCGCTGGAAGCGCCTGATTATCCGCGAATCCGGGCCGTGCTGCCATGCTATGATTCGTCGCTGCGCGAGCCTGCACCAACCTCGACTGCACCCACGTTGTAACTGACGCAGCCGCCGACGAGATGTCGCCCGAGGTCAGTGCACTCGCACCCACGCACTCGCCGAAGCGCCTTGCTCCGCGCCCTCATCAGCCCACCCCGAAGCCCAATGCGATCACGGGGATGTCCTCCTCCCCTTCCCGCGTTCCCATGATCCGCCGACTGCTCGCACGACTGATTCCCGGCAGGGGCTCGTCGGAGCCGCGCGTGTACGGCCCCGGCGCGCACTCGGTGCGCCGCACGCAGCTTTCGCGCGGGGCGCAGGACGTGATCCGCAAGCTGCAGCAGGCGGGATACAAGGCGTTCGTGGTCGGCGGTGCGGTGCGGGACCTGCTGCTGGGGATCACTCCCAAGGACTTCGACATCGCCACCAACGCCACGCCCGAGCAGGTGAAGCCGCTGTTCAGGCGCGCCTTCATCATCGGACGGCGCTTTCGCCTGGTGAACGTCCTGGCGGGACCTGAAACGATCGAGGTATCGACCTTCCGCGCGCGCCAGACCGGCGACGACGCGGCGGACGAGCACGGGCGACTGCTTTCCGACAATGTCTTCGGCTCGCAGGCCGAGGATGCGCTGCGTCGCGACTTCACCATCAACGCGCTCTATTTCGACCCCGCCACCGAAGAGGTGTGGGACTACGTCGGCGGCGTGCCGGACGTGCGCGCGCAGGCGCATGCGCCTGATCGGCGACCCCGTCACGCGCTACCGCGAGGACCCGGTGCGCATGCTGCGCGCCGCGCGCCTGGCGGCCAAGCTCGGCCTGACCATCGAGAAAAAGACCAAGGCGCCGATCCCGACGCTGGCGCCGCTCCTGGAGAACGTGCCGCCGGCGCGGATGTTCGACGAGATGGAAAAGCTGCTGCTCTCCGGCCATGCGCTGGAGTCGGTGAAGAGCCTGCGCGAGCACGGGCTGCATCACGGCGTGCTGCCGCTGCTCGACGTGATCGTCGAGCAGCCGCTCGGGCAGCGCTTCATCGAGCTCGCGCTCGCCAACACCGACGCGCGCGTGCGCGAAGGCAAGTCGGTGACGCCGGCGTTCCTGTTCGCGACGCTGCTGTGGCACGAGGTGCTGGCGACATGGAACGCGGCCAAGGCGCGCGGCGAGCGGCCGATGCCGGCGCTGTTCGAGGCGATGGACAAGGTGCTCGAGCAGCAGGCGCAGCGCCTGGCGATTCCGCGCCGATTCGAGGCGGCGATCAAGGAGATCTGGGCGCTGCAGCCGCGCTTCGAGCAGCGCGCGGGGCAGCGGCCGTTCCGGCTGCTGGAGCATCCGCGCTTTCGCGCGGGCTACGATTTCGTGAGGCTGCGCTGCGACAGCGGCGAAATGGAAGGCGAGCTCGCGGGGCTGGCCGACTGGTGGGAGAAATTCCAGCACGGCACGCAGGCCGACCGCGACGCGCTGCTGCGCCCCGACGACGGACCGCCGAAAAAACGCCGCTCGCGCGGGCGCGGCCGCAAGCGCGGCGATGCGACCGAGTCGCCCGAAGCGGCCAACGAGCGTGCGGAGCCGACCGGATCGTCCGGCAACTCGTGATGGCCGCGCTCGCGTACATCGGGCTGGGCAGCAACCTGGAGCACCCGCGGCGCCACGTGGCACGTGCCATCGCCGAGCTTGCGCGGCTCCCGCGATCGCGCGTGGTGGCGGCGTCCAACAACTACGTCAGCGCGCCGGTGGGCTGCGACGAGCCGCAGCCTGACTACGTGAACGCGGTCGCCGCGCTGCGAACCTCGCTTTCGCCGCGCACGTTGCTGGCGCGCATGCACAGCATCGAGCGCCGGCACCGGCGCACGCGCATGGCGCGCAACGCGCCGCGCACGCTGGACCTGGACCTGCTGCTGTTCGGACGGCGCCGCGCGCGCCAGCCTCGGCTGGCGTTGCCGCACCCGCGCATGCACCAGCGCGCGTTCGTGCTCAAGCCACTGTCGGACCTCGCGCCCGCCGCCAGCGTGCCCGGACACGGCGCGGTGCGCCCGCTGCTGCGCGCGGTGCGCGAGCAGCGCCTGAGGCCGACGCGGCGTCACGCCTGGCGCTAGCGTCCATGCCCAGGTTTGAACGTTCGCGGAGCGTAGGCGCATGAACCCGCAGAAAATGCGCTACATCGTGGTCGAAGGCCCGATCGGCGCCGGCAAGACCAGCCTCGCCAACGCGCTTGCCGCGCACCTCGACGCGGACACGCTGCTCGAAGCGCCGCAGGACAATCCGTTCCTGGAGCGCTTCTACCAGGACATGAAGCGCTTCGCGCTTCCCACGCAGCTCAACTTCCTGTTCCAGCGCGTCGACCAGCTGCGCGGGCTCACGCAGCTCGACATGTTCCGCCGGCCGACGGTGGCCGACTTCCTGATCGACAAGGACCCCCTGTTCGCGCGGCTCAATCTCTCCGACGACGAATTCGCGCTCTACGAGAAGGTCTACTCGCACCTCAAGCCGCAAACGCCGACGCCGGACCTGGTGATCTACCTGCAGGCGCCGGTGGCGACGCTGATCGAGCGCGTGCACAAGCGCGGCATCGGGTACGAGAAGACGATCTCGGAGCAGTACCTGGCGTTGCTGGCGGATGCGTACAGCCGGTACTTCTATGCCTACGAGGCGGCGCCGCTGATGATCGTCAACAGCGAGCGGCTCAACTTCGTCGCGAATCCGGAGCATCTGCAACTGCTGACGGAGCGGGTGGGCAAGATGCGGGGCAGGCGGGAGTTTTTCAATTTGGGGCAGAGCTGACCACGACCTAAGCTTGCCGACGAGCCATTCGCCGGATGCCGGCTAGTCGCCACCCAGATCGCGTGGCCGGCGAAGCCGCGCAGCCTGGCTTTAACCTCCGGGTTTGCAGGAGAATGGCGCAGCAGACCCTAGCCGTTGCCCGACGATGATTGCTTCAACATCGCCGCACACCCTCACCTTCCTGTTCACCGACATCGAGGGCAGCACGCCCCTGTGGGACACGCGACCGGAAGCGATGAGCGTGGCGACCGACCGCCACAACGCGCTGCTCCGCGAAGCGATTCTCGCGCACGGCGGACACGCGTTCCGGGTCGTCGGCGACGCGTTTTGCGTCGCGTTCGCGGACGCGACCTCCGCCGTTCTTGCCGCGATCGACGCGCAGCGAGCGCTTTGCGCCGAAAACTGGGGAGATACGCCAATCCGTGTGCGCATGGGACTGCACTCCGGAGCGGTGGAAGACGCCGAGGATGAGATCTTTCGCGGGCCCACGCTGGCGCGCGCTGCGCGCGTGATGTCGGCGGCGCACGGCGGCCAGATCCTCGTTACTGCGGCGACCGTGGCGCTGCTGGACCGGACGCCGCCTGCAGGCAGCGCACTGCGCGATCTGGGCGATCATACATTGCGCGGCTTCGCGCGTCTCGAGCGGCTGTCACAGCTCGTGATGCCGGGTCTGCGTTCGGAATTTCCGCCAATCCGGACACAGGAAGCTTTGCGCAGTAATTTGCCCCCGGCGTTGACGACTTTTGTGGGTCGCACTCAGGCGCTGGCGCACGTCCGCGAGGAGGTGCGCCGATCGCGAATGGTTACCTTGATTGGCGCCGGCGGTACAGGCAAGACCCGTCTGGCGCTCGAGGCGGCAGGCGGTCTTCTCGTCCCCTTTCCCGACGGCGTCTGGCTTATCGAACTAGCAGCGTTGGCAGACCCGGCGTTGATTCCAAACGCGATAGCAGGCGCACTCGGCGCGCGCGCCGAGGGGGACACATCGCCGATGACGCTGGTTGAGGCTTCGCTGCGCGGCAAGCGCGCTCTGCTTCTGCTCGACAACTGCGAGCACGTAGTCGACGAGGCGGCGAAAGTCGCGCAGACCCTCCTGCGATCCCTTCCCGACCTTCACCTGCTAGCCAGCAGTCGCGAGGCGTTGGGTGTCGAAGGCGAAACCGTGTATCGGGTGCCCTCGCTGACGATGCCCGAATCCGATGCGGCACCAACCACGACCGACATCACCTCGAGCGAAGCCGGCGCACTATTTCTCGAACGCGCTATCGCTGTCACACCGGCGTTTGCGCTCAGCGACAAGAACGCCGCCGCAATTGCACAGATTTGCCGGCGTCTCGACGGAATACCGTTGGCGATCGAGCTCGCCGCAGCGCGGCTCACCGCGCTTTCGGTTGAAGAACTCGCGAGGCGTATCGACGATCGTTTCCGGCTGCTCACTGGCGGCCGGCGCACCGCACTACCGCGGCAACGCACGCTGCGCGCGCTGATCGACTGGAGTTACGACCTGATGTCCGCGGCCGAGCGCAACATGCTCAACATGCTGGCGGTTTTCGCCGGTGGCTTCACACTCGACGCTGCCGAACGCGTCTGCGCCGCCGATGCATCAAGCCGAGCCGACGTGCTCGATGCCATCGAGCATCTGGTGGCGAAGTCACTGCTCATCGCCGAGCAGCAGCACGAGACGGAGACCCGGTACAGACTGCTCGAAACGATACGACAGTATGCGAGCGAGAAACTGGTCGAAGCCGGGGAAGCCGACGCGACACGAAGGAACCACTTCGCGTACTTCCTGCAGCTCGCAGAGCGCGCCACCGTCGAACTGCAGGGACCGCTGGCCCTGGAATGGCTGGACCGGCTCGAAACAGAACACGACAACTTCCGTGCCGCGCTCGACTGGTGCGCCGATGCCGACGCCACAGCCTACGCACGACTAACCGGCACCTTGCGGAAATTTTGGGATATGCGTGGCCATTTCGGCGAAGGCTGGTCGCGGCTCGAACGGGCACTGCCCTTGCACGCTGCGCGCGACGAAATCCGGCTCGCCGCCTTGCTTGGTGCAGGGGCGCTTGCCTATCGGCTCGATAAGAGGCAGCGCAGCGAAGAGATTCTCGGATGAGGCAGTGACGGTGGCGCAGGAGCTAGGCGACGCGAGCAGTGAAGCAGAAGCGACGCTGGTCCGGGCGTTCGAGCGAAACTGGCAGGGGGCGGACGCGATCGAACCGCTCGCGCTTCACGCGCAAGGCACTCGCGAAATCAGCAGGCGACAAACCGGCTGAGGCGCTTGCGATCCTGGTGCTGGGCCGCGCCGCGAGATTTCGCGGCCGGTACGCAGAGGCCCGACACCTTTTTCTGGAGAGTGCGAAACTCTACGAGAGCGCCCAATGCGTGGTTGGCATCCCGCTTGCGATCCAGCACGCGGGCGAGTGTGCGCTCGACCAACTCGATTTCGCTGCAGCACGTCATCTGCTCGTCGAAGCTCTGGTTCAGCATCGCCGCTTCGGGAACGTGCACGATGCCGCCACTACATTGGGATTGCTTGGGCAACTGGCGCTGAACGAACAGCGGCTGGACGAGGCGCGTGCGCAATCGGAGGAAAGCTTGCGCGCCTTTCGCGCTTTGCACGACCTGAACTGCGGGGCACACGCCGACGAAATCAAAGCAACCGTTCTATGCGCAATGGGCGAGACAGACGAGGCGCTCCGCCACGCAGAATCCGCCGTCGCGGTCTATCGCCAGCTTGGCTTCTCTCACTCGCTGGCGGGCTCGCTGTCGATCGTCGGATGCATCCACGCCGCGCGAGGAGATTTGGCTTCCGCGCGGCGTGCGCTCCGCGACGGGATCACTGCGGAGCAGCAAACGGACCGCGACACAGCCTTGCCTGGTCTGTTCGAGGCGCTTGCGGCGATGCATTCTGACGAGATCGCCGCCGCACAGCTCCTTGGAAGCGCAGCCGCGCTGAGGGAGCGGTGGCACGTTCCCGTCTTTCCTTCGGAGCACGCGGACCGCGAAAGGCGCTTCGCGAATGTGCTCGCACGGCACACCGCGTCGGACTTCGACCTCGCATATACCGTGGGGCGCGGCCTGTCACGTGATGCCGCGATTCAGCGCGCCCTGGCGTTGTCGGCGGACGTGCGGATTTTATAGCAGCGAATGCATGAAGCCACTGCGCTCGGGACTTCATTCAATGACCTCGTCGGCGCGCTGAAGCAGCGCTTGCGGGATCGCGAGATTGAGCGCCTTTGCCGTTTTGAGGTTGATCGATAGCTTGAACCTCGTCGGCTGCTGAACAGGAAGGTCGGCGGGTTTGGCGCCCCGAAGAATCTTGTCCAGGAAGTACGCAAAGCTGCGATTTACTTCGGCATCGTCGATAGCGAGCGATAACAAACCGCCTGCTTCTATCATCTCCTTGTCGCCAACGATCGTTGGCAAACCGTGCCGAAGCGCGGCGCGCATAAGAAGGTCCCGGTTCGAGAACAGTAGGTTATCGCTGCCCACGATCAGCGCCTGCGCGCGCCGCCGGGCGAACTCCGCGACCGCTTTCTCGAGGTCACCTGCCCCCGCAACTTCGACGATGATTGGTTGCACGCCGATCGATCGATATGCTCGTTCGCTATTCTCGCGCGCGATCTCATAGTACGGATTGGCCGTATTGACCAGTATGCCCACTCGTTCAGCGCCGGGAAGGATCTCGCGCAGAAGCGCCAAACGCTTGGCGTCGAGCTCGGGAGCAATGATCGAAAAGCCGGTTACATTGCCGCCCGGCTTAGCGAGGCTCGCGACGAGCCCCGCGCGAACTGGGTCGCCGGCTGAAATCATCACGATGGGAATACGGGTCGTTGCATTCTTGGCGGCGATGGTTGCCGCCGTGCCAAAGGTAAAGATAATTTCCACGTCGAGCTGGGCGAGCTCCGCTGCCTTGGCCTGGAGCAGATCGGCGTTGTTGTTTGCGAAACGCCGCTCGACGACTATCGTTCTGTCCTTCGACCCAGCCAAACTCGCGCGCCGCCGCCCACGCCGGTTGAGTCTGCGCGGCGCCGAACGGGGCACCGAGCGACAAGACGCCGATGCGATGAATGGTTTTTGCGGTTTGAGCCTTCGCAACATGCGTCCCGCCGAGAAACAGCGTGCCGCCAAGCATGACGAGAGCACTGCGACGATTCACTGAATCCTTGCCCACCAGGAGAGAAACGCAATCATGGTACCCCGGTGCAAACGCTTGCGTCTTCTGCGAATGGCCCGACGTCATTGCAGAACAAGCGCACGCCCCGTCAGGCGAGCATCTCGTGAAGCGCGCTGATTCTCTGGCGAACCTCGGAGTCGGGCCCAGCCTTCATCGCCTCGGCAACCTTCTCGGCTGCCGCGAGCGCGCTGCGCGCGGCGTCGATGTCGCGCGCCACCACCTCGGCGCGCCCCCAGTCGCATAGAAGGAGGACAAGTCGCAACTGGTCGCCGACCTCGCGAAGCAGCGCCTCTCCGCGTCGGAACGATTCGCGGGCTTCGTCGAACCGTCCTTGCCTCGCCAGCAGTTCCCCGAGGCTGCCGAGCACGAAGCCCTCGGAGCGCCGGTTGCCCACCGCGCGATGGATGGCGAGCGCCTGGTCAAGATGCACCCGCGCCTCCGTCGATTCGTCCCTGGTCGCGATGAACCGTGGCCAACTCACCGAGGATGACCCCTTCGAAAAAGCGATCACCGACTTCACGGACGATCGCGAGCGCCTCTTCGCAGCGTTCGCGCGCCTCGTCCAATCTTCCCTGGTCCCGGGACAGAAGGCCGAGGTTGCCGATGGCGACACCTTCGTCGCGGCGATTGCCCACTTCGCGATGAATGAGGATGGCTTGACGAAAATGCGCCGCGGCCTCCTCCAGCTTTCCCTCTTCCATGTACGCGCTGCCCAGATTGCCCGTGTCGATGCCCTCGATGCGACGGTTGCCTACCTCGCGGTGGATGGCAAGCGCCTGCTCGAAATGAACCCGCGCTTCATCGAGCCGTCCTTGCACGCCGTGCAGGATGCCGAGATTGCCGATGAGATTGCCTTCGAGGCGGCGATGGCCGATCTCGCGCGCGATCGCCAGCGCGGCGTCGAGATGCGTCCGCGCATCGCCCATCCGCCCCTGATCGCGCCGCAGGTTACCAGAGAATGACGAGAATGCCCGCTTCGCGACGCCGGTCGCCGATGCTTCGCGCAAGCAAGAGCGCCTGCTCGAATGCCGTCGCTGCCTCTTCGCTGCGGCCGCCTCGACGCAGCGCCGAACCGCGCGCCTGCAGCGCCACGGCGCGCTGCGACGCATCGAGCGTGTCGACGGCGAGCACCTGGGCGCCGAGATCGATCCCCAGGGCGCACGGTCCCTGCAGCTCGAGCACCTCCCAGAGCGCCAGATACGTTGCGACCGCGTGCTCGCCGTCGCCGCGCCGCAGCGCCCTGCCGCACGCGGCGACGAGGTTGTCGAGTTCCAGCGCGAGCTCGCGGCGCCGCTTGACGCCGCCGCGAAGGGAAAGCGACTCGATCGCCTCGTCGGTTCCGAAGCCGGCGAAGTATCGCCCGTGCCGCTCCTCCGCCGCCCGGCGCGCCGGCTGCCCGCTGGCGTCCAGCTTCTCCGCCGCATACTCGTGGATGCTGATGTACATCCCGAAGTACGTCTCCTCGATATCGTAGCGACTGCTGCTCCGAGGGGACCCACGTGCGGAGCAGGCTCTTGTCGGCGAGCGCCTGTACGACGTCCATCGCCGGGGGCGCCTTCGGCCAGGACGCGAGATCGAGGACCGCCTCGGCCGCCTCGAGCGTGAATCCACCCTCGAAAATCGAGCATTGCGCGAAAGCGGCCTGTTCCCACGGCGTGAGCAGGTCCCATGACCAATCGATCGCGGCTCTGAGCGTGTCCTGGCGCGCGGCCGCGCCGCGGGCGCCGGCGAGAAGGTTGAAGCGGTCGCGCATCCGCTCGACGATCTGCGCAGGCGAAAGCACCCGAACGCGCGCGGCTGCCAGCTCGATGGCGAGCGGCAGACCGTCGAGCAGCCGCACGACCTCGGCGACGGCCGCCCGATTGGACTCGCTCAGAACGAAGTCAGGCTTCTGCGCGCGAGCGCGCGTCGCGAAGAGCTCGATCGCCTCCACCTCGAGCGGCAGCGGCTCGATGGGGAAGATCTCCTCGCCCGGCAAGTGGAGACGCTCGCGGCTGGTGACGACGAAGGCCGCATCGGGGGCGCGGTCGAGCCAGCGGCCGAGCGTGCCTTGCGCGTGCTGCACGACCTGCTCGAAGTTGTCGAGTATCACCAGGCTGCGGCCGCGGCCGGCGATGGCGTGGCCGAGCTGCACGGCGGGGTCTTCCTTGCCGAGGGGGACCCCGAGCGAAGACGCGACAGCGAAAAAAATGCCGTCGAGCGAACGAGCCTCGGAGAGATCGCAGAAGTAAACGCCGCCCGGCCAATCCCCGAGCCAGGTGCGGCCGTAGCGGCGCACGAAACGCGTCTTGCCGGTGCCTCCCGGACCGAGCACCGTGACGAGCCGGGCGCCGGCGTCGAATCGCGACGCGAACGCGCGCAGCTCCGCGATCCTGCCGACGAAGGCATCGCGCTCGGCGGGAAGGTTGTGACGGACCTCGCGAACGGGGCGCCAGAAATCGCCGTGCGCGGACGACGCGGTAGGCTTTGTCGACATCCGCCGGTGGGGCGAACGCAGTGGAGTCTCGCTGCGCCCAGCTCGAAGACCTCTACCGGCTCCTCGACGCCCTTGAGCCGGTAGTGGCCATGGCTCTCGATGCGCGTGCCGTCGATCGTGTGCCCCGACGAGCGCGTCGCGGGCCGCCGCGGTGATGAGCGTCTGGCCGCCGCGCGCGAGTGCCATCACGCGCGCGGTGAGCGGCGTGGCGAGCCCCTCGACCTCGGTACTGATTGCTCCGCGTGCGATGTCCTCGGGAATGTTCTCGCGTAGCGTGACCGGGCCCGACATGGAGGCCGACGCGGGCGGCAAGCCCGAGGTCGGAAAGCGCCTCGTGGTAGGCGAGCGCGTAGCGTGCCGCGTCAGCCGGCTCGTCGAACAACAGGAAGAAGCCATCGGCGCGGCCGATCTCGCGGCCATTGCGGCGCGCGATCAGATCGCGCGCCCGGCGATCGTGCGTCGGCCCAGACCTCCGCCGCGCGGCGCGTCGCCGAGTCGCTCGACCAGGCGGGTGCTGTCCACCACGTCAGTGAAGAGAAGGGCGCGTTCGGTCATGCGAGAGCCTCGCGCAGCATGGCGATCTCGCGGCCGAGCTCGCTGTCCGGCGCGGAGCCCATTGCCGAAGCAAGCGTCTCGGCCTCCGCGAGCGCATCGCTTGCGCGGGGACGTTCGCCGGCACCCGCTTCGGCGCGTCCTCGAACACAGAGCAGCTTTGCGAGTTCTTCCCGGTCTCCGAGCTCGCGCAGAAGTGTCTCGCCTGTGCGCAGCGCATCGAGCGCTTTGCCAGACTGTCCCTGTCTCGCCATGAGATCGCCGAGACCTCCAAGAACCACGCCCTCGAGGCGGCGGTAACCCGCCTCACGGGCGAGGGCCAGGGCTTGTTCATAGTGCGAGCTAGCCTCTTCGAACCGGCCCTGCTCGCCGCACAGTACGCCCAACCTGCTCAGAGCGATGCCCTCGACCCTGCGGTCGCCCACTTCGCGGGCGAGGGCGAGCCCAGCTTCATAGTCGGTCCGCGCCTCGTCCATTCGGCCCTGGTCGCTGTGGTGAATGCCGAGGGAGACGAGAAGGAAACCCTGGTGTCGACGGTTGCCCACTTCGCGCGCGATAGCGAGCGCCGCCGCGTAGTGTCCTTGCGCCGCCGCCTTTCGACCTTGTTCGCCGTGGATCGTAGCCAAGTTGCCGAGGGCGATGCTCTCGAGGCGGCGGTTGCCCAACTCGCGCTGAATCGCGAGGGCGGCCTCCAAATGTTGCCGCGCCTCTTCCCTGCGACCTTGCTCGCTGTGCAGTTGCCCCAAGTTGGCGAGGACGGCACCTTCGAGGCCTCGGTCACCAACTTCGCGGGCAATGGCAATGGCGACATCGAGGTGTCGCCGCGCGTGCTCCGAGAGGCCCTGCTCGCTGTGCAGGAGGCCAAGACTACCGAGGACGAGGCCCTCCTCGCGGCGGTTACCCATTGCACGGGCGATGGCAAGCGCGGCGTCGAAGTGTTCGCGCGCCTCGTCTATCCGGCTCTGTTCGCGGTGAAGAAGGCCCAAACTGGCGAGGGCGCTGCCTTCGATTCGGCGGTCGCCCAGCTCGCGGGCGAGGGAGAGCGCGTCCTCCAAACGCTCCCGCGCCTCGGTCATCCTGCCTTGCTCGCGGTGCAGGTTTCCCAGGCTGTTGAGGGCGCTTGCTTCCCGATGCCGATCTCCGACGTCGCGGGCAAGGGCAAGCGCCTGCGTCAGCCACGTCCGGGCTTCCTCGGCGCGCCCGGTGCATCGCAATGCACGCGCGAGCGTCAAGCCAGCGGTGGCGCACTGCGAAAGACTGATGCGGTCCCTAACGCCGAGCACCTGCCTGCCCAGGTCCGTCGCCCAGGGTGAAGGGTCCCCGGAACTCGAACACTTCCCAAGCCGCGCGGTAGGTGGCGACCGCCGTCGCGCCATCGCCGCGCGCCACGGCTCGACGACAGGCCGTGACCAGATTATCGAGCTCGAGTGCGAGCGTGCGGCGCTGCTTGACGCCACCGTGTCTGGAAGAGCGCGTCGAAGGCGTCATCCCCGTCCGAAGCCCGCGAAGTACCGTCCATGACGTTGCTCTGCATCTCGTTTCGCGTCCGCGCCGCTCGCCTCGAGCTTTTCCTCGGCGTACTCGTGGATGCTCAAGTACATTCCGAAGTACGGCTCCTCGATGTCGTAGCGGCTCTGCTCCGCCGGGGATCCAGGTGCGCAGCAGGCTCTTGTCGGCGAGCGCCTGGATCACGTCCATCGCCGGCGGCGCCTTCGGCCAAGCCGAAAGGTCGAGCACCGCCTCGGCGGCCTCGAGCGTGAATCCTCCGTCGAACACCGAGCACTGCGCGAACGCGGCCTGCTCCCAGGGCGTGAGCAGGTCCCACGACCAGTCGATCGCGGCCCTGAGCGTGGCCTGGCGCGCGGCCGCGCCGCGGGCGCCGGCAAGGAGACTGAACCGATCGCGCATCCGCTCGACGAGTTGCGCCGGCGAAAGCACGCGCACGCGCGCGGCCGCCAGCTCGATCGCGAGCGGCAAACCGTCGAGCAGCCGCACGACCTCGGCGACTGCCGCGCGATTGCGTCGCCGAGGACGAAGTCCGGTTTCTGCGCGCGGGCGCGCGTCGCGAACAGCTCGATCGCGTCCTGTTCCAAGGGCAGCGGTTCGATCGGGAAGATCTCCTCGCCCGGCAAGTGCAGTCGTTCGCGGCTGGTGACGACGAAGGCCGCCGTCGGGGCACGATCGAGCCAACGACCGAGGGTGGCCGACGCGTACTCCACGATCTGTTCGAAGTTGTCGAGGATGATGAGGCAGCGGCCGCGGCCGGCGATCGCGTGTCCGAGTTGCACGGCGGGGTCTTCCTTGCCAAGAGGAACCTCGAGCGCGGAGGCGACGGCGAAGAAGATGCCATCGAGCGAACGGGCCTCGGATAGGTCGCAGAAGTAGACGCCGCCCGGCCAATCGCCGAGCCAGCGTCCAGCCGTAACGGCGGACGCAACGGGTCTTGCCGGTACCTCCGGGGCCGAGAACGGTCAGCAGCCGGATCCCGGTGTCGAGCCGTGCCGCGAGAGCGCGCAGTTCTCCGATCCTGCCGACGAAAGCATCGCGCTCGGCGGGAAGATTGTGGCGCACCTCGCGGACCGGACGCCAGAGGTCGCCCGTGCGGACCACGCCGTAGGCTTTGTCGCCATCCTGCGGGCGGGAGCGAAGGCCGACGCATCGCGCATGCCCAGCTCGAATATCTCCACCGGCTCCTCGATACCCTTGAGACGGTAGTGGCCGTGCGCTCTCGATCTGCGCACCCTCGGGGAGCGTGTCGGCGAGGCCCGCGGGCGGCCGCGGTGAGCAGCGTCTGCCCGCCGCGGGCGAGCGCCATGACGCGCGCGGTGAGCGGCGTGGCGAGACCCTCGACCTCGGTGCTTATCGCTCCGCGTGCGATGTCCTCGGGAATGTTCTCGCGTAGCGTGACCGGCGCCCACGTGAAGGCCGACGCGGACGCTGAGTCCAAGGTCAGCAAGCGCGCGGTGATAGGCGAGCGCGTAGCGTGCCGCATCAGCCGGCTCGTCGAACAACAGGAAGAAGCCGTCGGCGCGTCCGATCTCGCGGCCGTGGTGCCGAGCGATGAGGTCGCGGGCGCGGCGGTCGTGTGCCGCCCAGCCTTCCGCCGCGCGGGCGTCACCCAGGCGCTCGACCCAACGTGTGCTGTCAACGACGTCGGTAAAGAGTAAGGCGCGCGCGGTCATATGAGCGGTTTGCGAAGTCCTCGAATACTACGCCCCAGGATGGGGGTTCGCCGCATCGGAGATTTTGATGTTGCGGCGACAGCGGAGGGTGCGTTACCGTCCGATTCGATGGCAAAGTTCATTCAGCGGGCTCAGGCGCGCGAGTTGGTCGCGCAGTTGAAAAGGCTCCTTGCCGAAGAGGATCCCACCGGCGCGAATGCCTATCTGAATGAACACGCCCGGCCCAAAGTCATTGAAACACACGTCAATGGATTTTGCTGGTACGCCCGGCATCTCCCGGCGACGGGAGCGGTTCTCGATTGGGGCTGCAATCACGGTCCCGATTCCTGCCTGTTGCGTGCGGCCTTCGGCGAGGCGCTGGACATTCACGCCTGCGACGTCATCGAGGAGAGCACGTTCCCGACGGTGCGCGCGTACGCCCGGCCCATCTACAAGCAGCTGTCCGACATCGTGCGTTTGCCCTACGAGGCTCAACAGTTCGATGCGGTGATCGGCTCGGGTGTTCTCGAACACGTAGCCATGGATTACGAATCGCTGCGTGAGATCCACCGGATTCTCAAGCCGGGCGGGTTGTTCGTCGTGACCTATTATCCTTACGAATACTCTTTGCACGAATGGTGGCTGCGCCGCGTCCGCAAGCAGGACTTCCACGAGCGTCGCAGCACGTCACGCGCGCTCGAAATCCTGCTCAAGCGTGCCGGCCTGGTCCCCTTTGAGATGACATCGCACAATCTGCTGCCTGATGTGATCAACGATTCACCGCTGAACCGCGTCAGTCGCGCCATTCGACAGAGAATCACTCCCCGGTTCCGCGCGCCCACCCTGTGCGCGCTCGCCCGGAAGGTTCAGTCGATGTGACTGCGTGGTGGTGAGTCCTGCTCGTCTGGCTCGCTTGCTATGCGCTGTCCGTCGATGTCATGCCCGAACTAGCGCTTCACACCACGATCGCGAAGTCGATGCCGGACGAAAAGAACGGCGGCCGCAGCCGCCATCCGGTGCACCGAAACCGTGGATTCTATGTTCGCCGGCGCCGCGCTTTTGCAGCATCAGCGGTCGTCGCAGGATCAACGCGGCGAGAACCGGTTGCCCGGCTCTCGCCGCCTTCCGCTATGCGATGCGAGGCCCGCTACGGCGCGGCCGGGTCGCAACTCTGCCCAGACGAGCCATGATTGCAAACGTTACTCGCCTGAGCTTGACCGACGAGATTGATCATGTCCTCTGGGAGTAAGTAGCCTTGCCTCCAGGCGTTCCCCGCTGCGTTCTTTACCGCCAACACGTAGGCGTTGTGGCTTCCATACCGCTCCTGCAGCGACAACCGCGGATCCCCGTTGGCCAGTCGCTCGGCCATTGTGCGGGCGAACGGGACCATGCCGCCAACATAGTTGCAGACCTGGCCAGCATGAAATCCCGATGCCGTGATATTCCAGCCAAGATACGTTCCGAGCGGCGCATCGCGCAGCACCGTCGGGACGCCGCCCAACTCGTTCCCGTCGGCGTCGACCTTGGGCACCTTGAGCGGAATCACGTGCACGATTGACGGCGGCTGGTTCGTCGGAACGCCGGTAATGTCGACGGGGTTGAACTGCGGTCCCCAGTCGTAGTCGAGCGTCTGGTTGACGAAGTTCTCGGGCAGGAAGATCGAATCGGGAATGCCCGGTACTCCGGAGGGAAAGCCCATCGCCGCTTTCGTCGCATCGACCAGGGTGCCTTCGGCGAGTGTCGGATAGCGGCTTGGCGGCGGCAATGTGCCGAGCATGAGCCAGTCGCGCATGGCGAGTCGCAGCCGGTTCACGAGTTGGGTCTCCGGAACCGGATTGGCCCTCAAAGTGCTCGGTCCCCAGTTGTTCCCGGGGCAATTCACTGGAGTATTGGGAATGGCCTCGTTGAACCCGCCACCACCGCCGCCGTGCGTCGTGCTCGGCACGTAATAGCGACGCACGTTCGATGGGACGGGGATATCGGTGGTTCCCTCCGAGCCGGTCCATTCCATCGCCAGGCGCAAGGCGAAGATCTCCGACCCGCCGGAATGCTCGAAGATCTTCGGGCAGGTTCCGTTCAGATTGCAGCGATGCAGCACACCGTTCGATGGATAGTTGCGGATGGTATCGGGGAAATCGGACCACCATTGCGGGCCCTCACCGCTCAACTGATAGAGCTCGGGCACGCCATCGGTTTGACCCCAACGCGTGTTCGAAGCGATACGACGTCCGGCGATGATCGGCCAGGCGCCTTCGTGCACGATTCGGTTCGCCTCGTCCTGATTGAAGCCCTGCATGATGTAGCCGCGCGTGTAGTTGCCGGATTGCGAGACGCCGCGGATCACCTCCCAGCGCACCTTTCCGGCAATCGGATTCGCGGTGCCGAAGTCATCGGCCGTCGCGTAACGGAAAAACGAGCCCACGTCGCGGAACGCCGCCACGCCAGCGCCTAACACATAAGCGCCCTTCGACGGATAGACGACTTGATAGACCAGGCTCGGATTGAAGCCGTTCCGCAGGCAGATGTGCACCGGAAGCGAACTGGGCAAATTAGTCACGTCGAGATCCTGCGGCGTGCCTGGAAACGGATTGTTCGCATCGCAGCGCGCGAATGCCCAATCCGTGCTCGCAATCGTCGGTCCCGGCGTGATGACGCCGGTGTACGTCTCGTGCGTGTGCGTAGTGAGCGTGGCTTGCGTCGTGTCGAGAGTCGCGGGCAGGTAAGGGATCGGATTGCCCATGACGTTGAGCGGCTGCGACGCAACCCCACTGCGATTGACGATTCTCCCGAGGACCGTTCCCGTGACAAGCGAGCCGTCGGGGTTTTTCGCCATCGGCACCGCGACCCAGTGGTTGCCGTTGACACCCTGCACGTGAATGGTCGGGATTGCCGTCGCGGTGCCGCCTCCTCCGAGCCTGCATTGTCGGCCTGCCATGCGCTCGAAAGACCGATATCGCCCAGATTGCGCTCCGCAGCAACGATCGTGATCGCGCCGCCCCGGTTTGGCACGTCGTGCCACATGAAGCCGCTCGCCTGGCTAAGGTCCGTGGGCATCGTGAGCGTCCACGTCGCCTCATAGCGCACCATGCCGTCGGGATCCGTGCCGAACTGGATATCGGTGATGATCTGATTGTGCGGATCGTTGGGATCGAGCACGCCGAAAGCGCGACCGCGCATCTGCGTGTAGCTGATGTTCTGACCGGTGAGGGGAGAGGTCGCATCGATCATGATCTTCGTGACGCGGGCCTCGCTCGGGGCGCCGTAAGCGAGCATTGTGGCCGCCAGCGCGATGCTTACGCACACGGCGTGCTTGGAAGATCTCGGAATATGAGACATTACTTCCTCCTCTTGATGTCGACGGGGCCTTGTGGAGCGCTATGAAGCAGTCCGTGAAGCGCAGTACCTAAAAACCGTTGGCGTCACTGACCGTCCAAACTCTCGCACTCGGGCCCTGGTTCCCGTTGCCGTTGCAATTCCCATTGCCCCTGGCGCTAGCCTCACGCATATCCGTAGATCGCGTTATTCCTGCAGGCTAAAGGTATTTCTCAGGAGCAGGATTTGCTACAGAGTCAGCGGCCTACATTCGAGTAGGCCATTTTTTCCTCGTGGAATCATTAGATTAATTTCTTATTTCCTCGGTGCCCTGAACGGTTTTTTGAAACAAATTGTTTCAGATGGACGCGAACGTCCTACGCCCCGAAACCGAGGTTCCAATACCTGCTCTTAAGTCGACATTGGCACTTGATTTGCCCTGGGCGAGTGTACGCACTATGGACAATTTGGCGCCCAGGCTTACCGATCGGTCGTGGCCGAGGGCCTACCCTGATAGTACGTGAGATCGAGCGGCACCGATGCGATCGCTAAAATCGCAGACGTGCTCTCAGGAAACGACGGTTTCGGTCTTCGCGACTATTTGCCGACGAGCGCTTTCGAGATTACTCAAATATTCGCGTCGATCCTACGCGCAACCTTTCAGATATCGGGATCCCAAGTGCCCTCGCAGTCTTCGCGTTGATGCACGTTTCAAATTTGGTAGGTTGACGGACGGGAAGGTCCGACGGTTTGGCTCCGCGAAGGATCCTATCCACCAAGTACGCGAGGACGTCAAACTGTTCCGCAAGATCCGGTGCAACGGAACCCAGGATGCCTGCCTCCACCAACTGCGGATCTTCGGCGATCGTGGCAAGCCTGTTCGTGATCGCGGCGGTGGCAAGCGCGGGACCATTTGGAAAGTAGATTCCGGAAATTAGCGCCGCCTCGGCGCCTTGACGAGCGGCTTGCCCGACGGCTGCCTCGTAGTCGGCTGCCGTCTCGACGTCGAAGTAGAGAGGCCGTATCGCGAGTGACGCGTACAACTGCTCATCTGCCAAGCGATCTTTCCCGAGCACGGCTATCGTGCGAACGTTGGGAAGGAGTTCACGCAGCAACTCCACCCGTTTGACCATCAGTTCCTCGTCAAGGAGCACGACTCCAGTAACGTTGCGTCCAGGCCTTGCGAGGCTGGAAACGAAGCCGAGCCGCACAGGATCGCCTCTTAAGCCAGAGAAAATGATTGGCGTAGTGGACGTTGCGAGCATCGCGGCACGGGTTGCGTCGACGCCGTAGGCCACAATTACGTCCACCTTCACTCGGACCAGGTCGTCTACATCTTTCCTGTACACCCTGGAACTCGGTCCGGAGCGCAGTTCGAAAACGAGGTTCTTCCCCGGAACCCACCCGAACCTTCGAAACGCGTCGGCTTGTTCGTCCAGGGCGCGCTGTAACGATGCCAACTCGCCGGTCGCGATAACGCCGACGCGCCGGACGCTCGATCGCGTTTGCGCATTCGCGTCTGCCGGCGAGCGAAGAAAGGCAAGACAACCGAGAAGGCAGAGCGCATCACGTCGTCGCATGTCGCCCTTCTCGTCGAAAGATTACGACGCTACTACCGATTTCAGCGGACCGCAATGCGCGTGATCGACAGTTAGCTGTGTGGTTGCAAGCATTAGTGGCGTGACGTTGCATTCCTTTGAATCAACCGTCTGGTATCGGATGAAACCTCAGCATGACCGCTTATGGCCGGTCATCGACCGTCGGGACTTCTACTGGGCAAACCGCCGTTTCGCGCACCCGTGCCGGGTTTCCTGCTGAATCCCCGCCGCCAGGAATACAATGCCTCAGCACGCATTGCCGACTCACAGGAGCAACCGCATGGGCAAACTGCGCCACTCGCCGCGAGTTCTCACCGGCACGATTCTGGCTGCGTTCGGAGCCACCCTCCTGCTCGTTCCTGCAACCGGCGTCCCGCAATCCGACTCGAAAAAGAACGCGAGCCCACCTTTCAACGACAACATCGAGGATCCGGCCGAATGGGGCAAGGCCTTCCCGAAGCACTACGAGCTCTACAAGAAGTCGGTCGACATGGAGCGCACGAAGCACGGCGGCAGCGAGGCCGTGCCGCACACACCGACCCAGGCCGACCCGCGCTCGGTCGTCGCGCGCTCCAAGAGCGACGAGGACAAGGGGCTCAAGGCCATCTGGCAGGGCTACGCCTTTTCCGAAGATTTCCGCGAAGAGCGCGGCCACGCCTATATGCTCGAGGACCAGCGGCTCACGAAGCGCCAGGTAGTCGTGAAACAACCGGGCGCGTGCGTGAACTGCCACGGGTCGATGTACCTCGCGTACAAGAAGGCGGGCAACGGCGACATCACCAAGGGCTTCAACAAGATCAACGCGATGCCCTACGCGGAGGCGACAAAGCTCGTGAGCCATCCGGTCGCCTGCATCGACTGCCACGATGGCACGACACTCGCACTGCGAGTCACCCGCCCTGCGTTCATCGAAGGCATGCGTGCTTATAAGGCCTCGCTGGGCGTTAAGGATTACGACGTGAACAAGCAGGCCTCCACGGCGGAGATGCGCGCTTACGTGTGCGGCCAGTGCCACGTCGAGTACTACTTCAAGGGCCCCGAGAAGAGCCTCGTCTATCCCTGGTCGAAGGGCCTCAAGGTCGAGGAGATCACCGCTTATTACGACGAGATCGGCTTCCGTGACTGGACCCACAAGGACACCGGCGCTCCCGCGCTCAAAGCACAGCATCCCGAGTTCGAGACGTGGAACCAGGGCCCGCATGCGCGCGCCGGGGTCACGTGCGCCGATTGCCACATGCCATCGATTTCGCCTTCGCTCACCGATCACTGGGTGCGCAGCCCCCTGTTGAACATCCAGGCTGCATGCGTCGGCTGCCACAAGAAGCTACGAGGCGAAAATCACCGCGGAGGATCTTCAGGCTCGCGTCTACCAGATCCAGGACCGTCACTGGGCGCTTCGCGAGAAGGCCATGGCGGCCGTGGTCGCGCTGATCGATGACCTGAAGGCAGCGAGGGCCGCTGGGCGCAAGGATGAGGAACTGCTTGCCGCCCGCTACCTGCAGCGGCGCTCGCAGTTTTACCTGGACTTCGTCGAGGCGGAAAATTCCACGGGCTTCCATGCGCCGCAGGAGGCTGCGCGCATCCTGGGCGAGTCGATCGACTTCGCGCGCCAGGGTCAGATTGCACTGCGCGACCCGGCGTTCAAGCCGACCGTGCCCGTGGTCAACATCCCGCCACCCCCGCCAGCGAAGCCCTGAGGGGCGATGGCCGAAATTCCAGAGGCGAGCGGAACACGCGACCAGCCCGGCGTGCTGACGCGTGCGTGGCGGCGGCTGCGCAGCCCGAGTGCCCGCTGGTCGGTCCTGGCGCTCGTCACTGCTGGGCCTCGTGGTTGGCGCCATCGCGATCATTGGCACTCAAGTGATGGTCCATGTCACGGGCACCGATGAATTCTGCGGAGGGGCGTGCCACTCGATGCAATGGGTCGCAGCGGAACACCGGGACAGCATTCATGGCGCGAACCGCACCGGCGTGCACGCGACGTGCCACGACTGCCACATCCCCAGGGAGTACCCCGAGCTCCTCTGGTACAAGGCGGTGGCGGGCACCAGGGACGTCATTGGGGAGATCCGCGGCATCATCTCCACGGAGGAGAAGTTCAAGAATGAGCGGATGCGCATGGCCGTGCACGTGTGGACGGAATACAAGGCCAACGATTCGCGCGCGTGCCGCGGCTGCCACCAGTTCTCCAAGGAAGTGCTCGCGAAGCAGCCGGAAATGGTGCAGCAGATACATGCGCCGGTGCTCGAGGGCCTTGCGACCTGCATCGACTGCCATAAAGGGGTAGGGCATGTTGCGCCCTGAGTAATCCGGACGCGATTCGAGTCGCCTTCCCCCCAATGGGCGTGGCCCAATGGATAGTTCAGTGTGTTCGCGGGCTCTTTTTCCCGTCGCCGGACCGCGGTTCTTCCCACGCGCGAATTCGCCGCGAGAAATCGGCCGCGCCATCAGCCGCCTGGGCGCGCGCGTTGACATGGGACCGTTCTCGCAATTCCGGGAACGACAGGCCCGCCGTCTCCAGCCGTCCCTGTTCATACAGATACTCCGGCACATAACCGCTTGCCAGGATCTTCCAGCTAAGCGGCACGCGCCCCGCATTGACGTGGTTATTCGTCCAGATGTTGGTCGTGCAGTTAGTCGTCAGCGTGTTGTAGAACTCGGGGTGCGTCCGAAGCTCGTTCAACTTGTGTATGTACTCGAGGAACAGTCGCCGCTCGGCGTCGATCGAAGCGTTCACGCGGTAGATGTACACATCCTCGGGCGGATCATGGCGATAGTTGGTGCGTAGCCGGATGAGGTCCCGCTCGTCGGCCACGATGTAGACGAGCTCGTACTGCCGGAAGAAGCCCTTGAGCGTCGAGTAATCCTGTCCTTTCGGCTTGCGCACTTCGATGGAAATCGCGAGATAGTCGTCCCCCGTGAAACCGAAGCTCACGAAGACGTGGGCAATCGCCGGACCCATCCAGTAGGACGTCACGATGTCCACCGATCGCAGTTCCCGCACGTCCAAGGACTTGTCGTAATAGGCGGGCGTGAAGTCGGTCTCGCTGCGATAGTCGAAATTGCGGACGTTGTGGACGGTGACGCGATCGCCCTCAATCGTGGCGTACGGCAGCACTGCCACATCCGGCTGCCAGTCGCGTTCGTTGGTCGGCTCGATGCTCGACCACAGGATCGCAAGGCCTGCGCACAAAACCCCATACGTGCCGATCGCGCGCCAGCGCCAGCGGCGCACGAAGAGCGCAGTCAGCGTCCCCGCAGCAGCCATGGAGAAACCGACCACCAGCACCCGACGGGCCAGTACGTTGCTCGGCCCCGCAAACTCTAGCAGCAGCGCGCCCCAGACTCCGATCCCAGCGATCAGCAGAGCCAGAGCGGCGAGGCCCGCACCCCGGGTAATTCGCAGAGACAAACGTTGCATGGGCATCGGGACGCTCGCTCGAACGTCCGCTTTCGAGGAAGACCGATTGTCCCATGCAACGGCAGTTGATGGCCGAACTCGGCCTGTGCTTCACCTGCGGGAGGACAGCGAGCCCACGAGGACGAACTCATAGGTGTTAGCGTAGATCAACACCGCTCAAAAGCCACTTGAATGCATCTGTCTCGGAAGTGAAGACGTCGGCGACCAAACTGAAGTCCGCAGCTACCTTCACGCCAAACTTCTCGGGGTGAACGTATTCCGCGTGGACGACCAGCACGACAAGAACCATGCCTTTCGCTTCTTGTGCCCACTCTTCGACCATCAGGAAGCGGTCAACAAGCGAAGGGATAGAGACCTCGGTCAGTCCTGTCACATTGACCAAGAGCTTATTAACGCCCCGCTCTCGGCAATATGCAATAGCGCGTGTGATGATATCCACTGCTTCAACCAGAGAGCAGTCACCGCGCGGACGGAATCGGCAGATGCCGTCGCTTACTTCCACATATTCTTGTAGGGGCATTATTCGGGGCGGCGGGCGCTGACCAATGGATCATTGAGCCACAAAGTAGACGATCAACGGCCTAATACGCATCGGCTTGTTCTGCGTAGGCGACAGCCTGCTCCAATGTCATCGCGCTACCTTCGTGCCACGCCACCTCGAACGCCGCGTCGTTGGCGCAGGCTACGCGTGCGGCTTGAACACGACCGTCGTAGCGTGGCCGCTGGCCAGGCGGCATCGGCAATCCGATGTCTGCCCGCAGGCGTTCCGCTGCGCCCCAGATGCAGGCCGCCCGAAGAGGCCGTGCCAATGCCAGCGCGACATACGCAAATCCTTCCAGCGAGTCGGCGATACCGCGCCGATCGCCCAATTCCAGGCGTATCGCCGCGCTCTCCGCATGCAGCGCCCGTGCCGACAAGAGCGCCCCTTCTTCCGTCGCGACGTCACCAAGGCCGCCAAGGGAAGCTGCGATGCCGGCCCGATCGCCGAGCTGTCGACAGACGGCGAGGCTCTCCTCCAAGTGCACGCGCGCGGACGCGTAGTCGGCCAGCTCATACGCCACAAGTCCCATGTTGGTTAACGAGTTTGCGATTCCCTTCTTATGGCCCAACTGCCGTTGTATAGCGAGGCTTTCCTCGTACAGGGCCCTTGCAGATGGGTAGTCCGCCTGATCGGCAGCCACAAGCCCCAGATTGCAGAGCGAATTCGCGACACCCATGTGGTCACCGAGCTCGCGGTGAATTACCAGGCTTCGCTCGTACAAAGTCCGAGCCGATTCATAGTCTCCCTTGATTTGGTCCAAGCTTGCCAGAACGTGCCATGACCTGGCCATGCCACGTCGGTTGCCGGACCTCTCCTGTATCGCCAAGGCGTCTTCGCACAGCGGGCGGGCCGCGGCAAAGTCGCCTTGCTCGAAAGCCAGAATGGCCGCACCGGAGAACGCCCTTGCGATGATCGATTCGTCCTGGCCTCGCGCGCGTGAAAGTGCTGCAGAGAGATGGCTGCGGCCTTCAGCAACGTGCCCGTGCAGCAGCCAGAAAAACCAAAGCGCAGCGACCAGCCGCAATCCGCCGGCCTCGGCGCCCGGGCTGCGAGCATAGGACAACGCGGCGCGTAAGTTATCGTGCTCCGTCTCCAGACGCTGGAGCCACGCCTGCTGGTCGGCACCGTATAACTGTCGCGCAGCCTCTTCGGCCAGCGTCACCATGTACGCCAGATGCCGGTCGCGCCAGCGCTCATCAATACCGCTTTCCCGCAGCCGGTCGCGGCCGTATTCCCGCAATGTCTCGAGCAAGCGGTAGCGAGTCGCGCCGTTGCGCTCCTCCGCTACCACGAGATTCTTGTCTGCCAACGACGTGAGCAATTCGAGCACATCCCACTCGTCGACCCCATCGCCGCCGCAGACTGCAACGGCTGCCTCCAGAGTCCAGCCACCCGCGAACACCGCGAACCGGCAAAACAGAGCCTGCTCGACCGTATTCAGCAAGCCGTAGCTCCAGTCGATCAGCGAGCGCAGCGTCTGCTGCCGCGGCAGTGCGGCGCGGGAGCCTTCGGTCAGCAGGCGGAAGCGGTGGTCGAGCCTGCGATCGACTTCCTCGACCGTCATCGAGCGCAGCCGCGCAACCGCGAGCTCGATCGCGAGCGGGATACCGTCGAGGCGGCCGCAAATCGACGCGACCGCGGTCGCGTTCTGTGGCGTGACCGCAAATTGTGCAACGTACGCCTGCGCGCGCGACACGAAGAGGCGTACCGCCTCGAACGCGGCCAGCTGCTCGGGGGTGGCGCCCGTCTTCGCGTCGGGAGTCGTGAGGGACGGCACGCGGTATATCACCTCGCCAGCGACCCGGAGCCCTTCACGGCTGCTCACGAGCACCTTCACGTCGCGGCAGCGCCGCAGCACGAGGTCGACCAGTTGCGCGCACGCATTGAGCAAGTGCTCCGCGTTGTCGAGCACGAGCAGCAACCTACGCGATGTGAGATGGCGCACGAGCGTATCGGTGATGCTCACGCCCGCCTCGTCTGCGATGCCGAGCTCGGTTGCGACCGCGTGCGGTACAAAGGAGGGATCGGCGAGCGCCGCGAGTTCAACGAACCATGCGCCGTCTGGATGCGACTCGAGAAGGTCGGTCGCCACCTGCAACGCGAGCCGCGACTTCCCGCAGCCGCCAGCGCCGGTCAGCGTCAGCAGGTTGGTCGTGTTGAAATGCGCGATCACCTCGCGGATTTGGTTCTCCCGGCCGACGAAGCTCGTCTGATAATGCGGTAGGTTGTGAGGAATCGAGTCGAGCGTGCGCAACGGCGGAAACGCACTGCGAAGATCGGCGTGGCGCACCTGCCAGACATCGACCAGCGACGAAACGCCGCGCAGCCGCACGCGTCCAAGGTGCAGCAGGTCGGCACCCTCGGGGTGGCGCCCCCCTACGCGGTCGACTAGCGCCTGCGTCACCAGCACCTGACCGCCGTGTGCGGCATCCATCACCCGTGCCGCGCAATTCACCGTTGGCCCGAAGTAGTCGCCGTCGCGTGCCTCAGCCTCGCCACAGTGAACGCCGCAGCGCATTTTCAACGCGAGGTCGGATTCGCGGCCGAGCGCCTGAATACCTCGTTGCAGCTCGATTGCGGCCGACAACGCCTCGAATGGATCGTCAAACGCCGCATACAGACCGTCACCAGTGGTCTTTACGACGCGACCGCGTCTCTCGCCGACGACCTCGCGGCATAGCGCGTCGTGACGCGCGAGCACACTCGCCATCCGCGTGGGTTGTGATTCCCACAGGCGAGTGCTGTCCTCGATGTCCGTGAGCAGGAACGTCACCGTGCCGGTTGGCGGCGAGCGTTCGGAGTGCAAACTTGGGGGCATGAAAGCGGGGCGCGGAGCGACGAACCCACATTTTGCGAGCGGGCCGCTGCTCGCGCAATCTGGGTGAGCGTGCCCCGCGAGTCTAGTCTGCTGACGCGTTCATGGGGGTGTTGCGGCTCGTCAGGCGGGGACCAGGCGCAAGACCTCGATGATTGGCCCGGGTGGAATGAACACAGGCGGCTCGAATGGTGCTTCATGAATGGCAAGCAGCCCTAGAAGGAGCACGGCAGCAGCTGTGAATATGCTCAATGCGGCAACCTGAGGGCGTGGCTTCTCGAGATGTACCACGGCGATGGCAATCTGGGTAATGAGAGCAAGCAGCAAGACTGCCGCCCACTTGGTCACGACAGTGCGATCGTTGCTGATGGCGATCCGATCTTCGTGAGCGGCACGCACTTTCAACGCCATGTCCAGCATGGTCCGTTGGACACTGGCGTCCTTGGCGTTAGCAGGCAGCGCCACCTCGCGGAGAAGAAGGTTCAGCGCCGCATCAGCTTTGGCCGACCTCTCCTGCATCGCAAGCCGAGGCCACTCGTCCTCTACAACGGAGCTGACGTACCCTCGAATAGCAGATCGCAAGGTCGGATTATCGGACCCGCTCGCCGCGCTGACACTGTAGAGGGCGATGAGCGTATCGCTTTCCGTAAATACGGTACGTTCGGCTTGCCTGTTGCGCTCCCAAATGTCATTCGACAGGAACGCGATGAGCATGCCGAAGATAATGGCGGTGGAGCCGAAGAATGGCGCGACGACTCCCTTGAAGGTCTGGATGCGCCCGCTAAACCTCGATCGAAACGATAGCCATACCATCAGTCCCGCCATGCCGAAGTAGAACGCAGCGAGACTTGCGAAAATCCCAAACACCGGCAATCCGAGCCACGCCGCGAACCAGTCTTGCATAATTTCTCCATGACCTCTGCGCTCGCTAGGATATTAGGGATTGTCCCATTCGCCAATGGGCGAGCATCGCTCCGTCGAGCGCAGGTACTGTCAGGTCGATATCACGCAATGATCAGAACTCGACCGGTGATCCGTACCAAAGATCGTCTCGCGGTCGGGCACGCGCAAGCGCCTGCGTCACATCGCACCATCCCTCGCAAGCGTTTCGGCCGGGGCGGCGTCGCCAAACATTCAACAAGCCCTTGCACTTTGCATAAAAGCCAAAGAATCTCAGGACCATGCGCCGCTGTGCTTCGGTTACGCGATCGTTATTGCAGATCAGTTTGTCGTCCGTCATGCCGCGGTCGGTCAAGATCACGGCTCCCCAGGCCTTCACCCGTACGTGAGCGCCGAGTGGAAGGCGCGGCCCAAGCACCAACGCGTCGAGAAGATCGCCTTCGAGTCCTATGTAGGCCGGCACCGAGCCATAGTTGAACGGGCACGGCAGGGGAGAGATGAAGTCCACTCGGCCCGTCGACCCGCGTTTGATGAAGCTGCCGCGTGGAACCTCGATTACGACATCGACCTCCGCCCCCATCGCCAACGGGTCACCATCAAAGGACCCGATGTCGTTTGCACCGTTCATCCCGACGGGAACATTGCTCATGACGGAGCGCTCGTGACGGGGGCAGAACGTGGCTCGGCGCTTTCCCCGCTTTTATACATTATGCTGCCTCCCGCTTAACGCTCGCCGTTTCTAGCGATCTCAAAAACGATTAGTTGCTGCCCCGGTATTGCGCAATCGCGCGCTCGAGGCCCTTCAATCCCTCACAGCGCGGCAGGCAAATAGCAGGCTCGTGCGAACGAGCCCGGCGAACCCGCTCAAAAAAAGAGACATGTAGTGACCATCACCCTCAACCCTGGCACCCGCACCCTGCCCCGATAACAGGAACAAGACAAGACTCTGGTATCGGCGAAACGCGTTGATTGTCCAACGCTGGATGGCTGCTTACGACCCATAGCGGACGTTAGGCCGTATGAAAAGCGGACGTTGCGTCGTGACGTCCCGTGTGCGCTCGCTCCTGTACCTTCGCACAGTCTCGCTCTTGACGCCCTTTACTAGGTAACCAGTGACCCCTACTTGAGCCTGACCGGCCCTACCGTGAGGTTATACGCACCTCTACGGAGAAGGGACCGCCGAGTAGCGGGCAACCGGGCGCTGGTACCCCGGAAGCGAACCGTGTGCGGCCCGACGCTGAGCGGCCTTAGCATCAATAGAAACCGTCGTCGATCGCCGGCGAGTACGTTCGGGCGTCGAGGCCGAACAGATTATCCGACGGAAGCGCGACTGCAAACACTTCGGACTTGACGCGAAATTTCTCGCGCAAGTTGGGAACGGGCACGCCATCGACAACGACCTCCAACGAGGTGACGGCGTCCAGACAAGGCGCAGTCTCGTCCAATTCCTTCGCGGTCTGAGTCGTGGTGTTTACGTCCACGAGACGGCGTCCTGATGGCGTGTGTTCGGCCCTCTCACGTCGTTCATTATACGTATGACGTCAATATGGACGAGACTCCCATTGCAGTTCAATATACATATGATGAAACTATAGGACACGACCTCCGATCGCGGCACGCAATCGAACCGGAGCGGCGTTGAACGGCCATCTCAAGAGAGCCGGACGGCGATTACAGCAGACTTCGGCCGGGACTCATGAGTACTCCCTTCACCTCGGAAGTCGCTATCGAACATGTCCAGGCACCTCGGCAGAAGGAGCCGGTGTGCGTGACCCCCGGCAGCGGGGCAATGGAACCGGCCCCTGACGCTGGTTGGAGATTGTAATCAGGTTGTGGCATGAACAAAGGGACGTGTTCCGTGAGTCGGAAACGCCGGAGCGTCCGCGGGCTGAAGAGGAGGAGTGAATGATGTTTAGGAAATTTAGAATTAATTCTATTTCTATTGCTCTGCTAATGGTATTTGCGGTTGCAACCGGCGTTTTGGCAGCTGATCGGCCTACAAATCCTGCTGATTGGCCGGCAGTGAAAGATGTTTACAAAGACTATTTCCTTATAGGCAACACTAATCTCAGCGCAGCCAATTTCGGCGCCAATGTGGTGCCGGGTGAAAATTCGACGGCTGCCATGACCGTGAAACACTTCAACGTTGTGACGCCCGACAACGCCATGAAGCCCGATTCCCTCTGGAGCGCTGGTATTGCCAACACAACCCCGACTTTCCTTACCAATTTGACTTCGGGCATTAACAATGACATCAGCGCGGCCAACGCCCGCGGATTCAAAGTCAATGCGCATACGATAATCTGGCACAACCAGTCGGCTCAGTGGCCTGCCGCCAATGTCCTTACGCCCGCAGGCGGATGGGAAACCCCGTGGAATTATGTAACGGCAAAGACGAATCTGGGATATTACGTCCAAACGGTAGGCGGGCATTTCGATCTGCAACCATTCAATACCTACGCCTTCGACGTCGTCAACGAAGCGATGAAAGACAACCCCGATAACCCTGCCGACTGGAGGAACGCCCTCCGCACCGGTTACAGCCCGGAGGAGCGGCCGTCCAGATGGGCCCAGGCCTACTCCAAAGGTGGGAAAAGTTGGGACTATATGTATGACGCTTTCTACTTCATGCGCCAAAATACGACCGCGATACTGAACTACAACGACTTCAACGACACCGAGAGAGAGTCGAAAGCAAACGCGATCGCTTCGATGGTCAAGGAGTTCAATGAAAGGTACGCGGCTGAATCGGCCGCAGGTAAAGGCAGGATACTGCTGGATGCTGATGGAAACCCCAGGCCGCTGGTCGAAGTCATAGGAACACAGGGGCACCTGGACATGAGGCTCAATCTGGACGCCTTCGAGAGGACCATCAAGACATATCTCGACCTCGGCGTGAATGTCGATCTAACCGAGCTGGACGTCGCGCCCTCCCTTGGCTTGGACAAAGGCCAGCGGATACCGAATGGGTCTGAAATGAACGACATCTTCATGGCTCAGGGGGTTTACTACGCGAAACTATTCAATTTGCTCAGGGAGTACGCCGCCGGTCCTGGCGGTCGTCACCCCGAGTACGAAGGGGGCATAAACCGAGTCACATGGTGGTCGATGACGGACCCGGGCTATCACGTCAACGGGTATCCTTGGTCGGGAGTCGGTCAGCCCAAGGAAGCGTATTGGGCCGTGGCGAATCCGGATCAGTACCTCATCGATGCAGGCTTGCCGGTGAATGGTGTCACCGCGACATTCAGCTACGGCGGAGAGACTTTCATAGCCAGGACATGGGGCGGGAAGAATACTCAAGCGATGCTCGACATCAACGTGCCGGCAGGAACGAAGAACATTAATTTCACTGCTGCGAACGTCTCCCTGCCCGCCGGGTTTGCCGTTGAAAGCATCAAATACAACCCGACGGACTGCGCCGTGATTCCTGGGAAGCCGTGCCATGTGACGGTGGTTGCGAGGGGGCCAGATCCGGCAGCTGCATATAAAAATGTTGGTGTGGAGAACACCGCGACGTACGTACTGACTTTCGGGCAGATGGCCGTGTCGTGGATCAAGGACACCGCCGCCTTGGAAGCGCCCCTCTCCTATGCTGAAGTTCGCTTCAGTGACGGCGTGACCAAGTTCAAACAGTACAAGACTTACTATGGGGACGACGGAATATTGAAAGCGTCCGGCGAAACCGAATTTAAGCCTGTACCGAAACATGGGCGCAACACGCTCATCCTTAAGTCAGGAGAACCAATCTCTGCCCTAGTTGGATTACGGTTGAACAAGGACTCCACGACGGAGAAAGCCTGGAGGCTTGTCAAGAGAATTGAAGCCGGCAGAACCTATATGGTAGTGTCTGCGGCGTCAGTTTTCCAAGAAAATGGAGAAACAAAGGCCTATGCCCTGACCAACAGAACCAAGCCCGCGACAACTGCCACGTCCAACCCGCCGGCCGTGCCTGAATCGCTTTCGCGTACGCCTGTGATACTGCGTGGCGACATTCTTTTGCCCTCGAGGAATACGAATGCGCCGGAGAGTGAGCCGGAGCTGGCGCAGGATAACCTCAAGTTCGTCTTCGAGGAGATGCAAAGCCCGGCCGCAGGACCGTACGCGCTTCAGGAAGGGTTCACGATGGAAAGCTTCATCCACGGCACCAATGTTTACCCAAACATCGTATTCAGGGGAAATGGAGCAACCGGAACTGTCGTGGGTGGTCAGAATTCGCTGATAACAAGACAAACGAACGGCTCCGAGGGTCCGCAAATCGCGGACAGAGCGCTCGATCAGGCGGTATGGTTCCACACGCCAATAGACCAGCAAACCGGCGAGATGAAGATGTTCCTGTACACAGGCAGAGGCGCCACCAACCAACATTACGTGCTGAAAGAAGTGGCAAATGGCAATACGCCGAATAGAGACACCGGTAACGCTATAAGTCAGAGGCAGGGGTCTACCGGCGGGTTCATCGCCTTGCAGGCGGCGAGTCCAGAGGAGGGTACCAGTGTAAAGCTGTACGCGTACGACATGGAGCCGTACGTACCCGGCGATGTCAACGGCGACAATGTGGCGAATTGCGCGGACCTGGCAATGGCGAACTCGGCAGTCGGCACGCGCACCGGACAAGCAGGCTTCCTTCCGTCCGCGGATCTCGATAACAACGGTGTCATCGATCTCATTGACGTCAAGCTGGTGAGAGCCGCGGTGGCGCGCACTCCCGGGTTCGGTATCTATTCGTGCCCATGAAATGAGGGGCTAGTTCTTGCGAACATCAGCGGCCCGCCACTTTGGCGGGCCGTTTGATTTTCTGTCGACGCATCACGCGGCATCCGGGTCGCCCCCCGGCCGGTCACCAACGATCGCCATGTCCGCTATCGGTGACTCGCGTAGACGACTGCTCTTGGCCGAGTGAGACGAAGATTGACCCGCCCACCCTAGCCCTCCAATACTTCAACTCGCGCTTTCAAAGGCCCTATCCGTTGGAGGAGTTGGATGACGAGCAGGACGCTCGGTACGACAAGCATTGCGATCCCGCGGGCATTCCTTGGCTGCGGCACCTTCGGCGGGATCGGCGGCGTCCGGCATCTGGTCGGTCGTGGGCTCGACCGAAAGGCAGCGTTCGATGTGCTTGACGAGGCGCTCGCTCTTGGCATCGATGTGCTCGACACGTCGGAACGCTATGCCGATGGCGAGAGCGAACGCGCGATTGGCGAGTGGCTTCGCCAGCGCCCCCGCGAGCTGACAAAGGGGGTACGGATCGCTACGAAAGTCGCTCCGCCGTCGGCCGGCGGTGTCGATGGGACGCCATTCGATCGCGCCTACATCGAGCGGAAATTGCAGATGAGCCTCGAACGGCTGGGCCTGGAGCGCGTGACCTTCTACCTCTCCCACTCGCTGGACAATACGACTCCCATCGAGGAAACACTGGAAGGGTTTGCCGCGGTGATCGACGCCGGACGTGTGGCGCACGCCGGATGCTGCAACGTCGGATCGGAGAAGCTGATAGAGGCGCTGGATGCGGCCGAACGGCTCGGCGTCCCCGGATTTGAGTGGGTGCAGAACGGTTTCAGCCTGTTAGCGCCCGACGACGACCGCGAAGTCCGCGCCGTGTGTCGGGAACGAAGCCTTGGCTATACGCCGTCCTCACCATTAGCCGGCGGCATCTTGACCGGGAAATACGTGCGCGGCGAGCCGTTTCCTGAGGGAACTCGTCTGGCGCTTCGGCCCGAAGCGCATGCGAAGATGATGACCGACGCGGTGCACGATGCACTCGATCGACTCCGGAGCGCGGCCGCGGCGCGTTCCGTGAGCTGTGGGGGCCTGGCTCTTGCCTGGCTGATTTCGCATCCGGATTGCACCGCCCCCGTCGTCGGGCCGTCGCGTGTGGCACCGCATCTGGACCATCTGGCCGAAGCGCTCAAATTGGTGCTGACAGCGGAGGAGCGCGCGCAGATCGCCTCATGGTTCGAGGCAGCAGCCGCGTAGGCGAACTAGAGTCTTCCGACACCGAAATTCAACTGCACATACGCGATTTGCCTGGCGGTCGCGCCTTGTGGGCGCACTTCCAAGGGCGTAGAGTGAATCGCCCCCACTCGGGGTGTTCTGCCTTCCAGGCATCGGGCCCCATGCATCGCTGGTGCGTCGGAAAGCGCCTTCGGAGCCACCTCGCCGCGCTCGCTACCGCGTCGGCCCAGTCAAGGCCAACGCCTGTTTCTTTCAACTCAACTAGTGGGGCCAAAACGATGAGCACGATTACCACGCACGAAGGCGTCGAGATTTTCTACAAGGATTGGGGCCCGAAGAATGCCCAACCGATCGTTTTCCATCACGGGTGGCCGCTGAGCGCCGACGATTGGGACACTCAGATGCTTTATTTCGTCGACAAGGGCTACCGCGTCATCGCTCTTGATCGGCGCGGACACGGCCGGTCAACGCAGGTGAGCGATGGCCACGACATGGATCACTACGCAGCCGATGTTGCCGCAGTGGTCGCTCATCTCGATCTTCGCAAAGCGGTCCACATCGGACACTCGACCGGAGGCGGAGAGGCGACACGCTACGTCGCCCGATTTGGCGAGACCCACAACGTCGCCAAGCTGGTACTGATCGCCGCCGTTCCGCCGATCATGGTGAAGACGGCCGCCAATCCAGGGGGCCTGCCAATCGAAGTACTCGATGGGCTTCGCAAGGCGCTTGCCGCCAATCGCGCGCAGTTCTACCTCGACTTCGCCAGTGGGCCCTTCTACGGCTACAACAGGCCCGGCGCGACGGCGTCGCAGGGCGTGATCGAGAATTGGTGGCGCCAGAGCATGATGGGTGGTGCGAAGGCGCATTACGACGGCATTAAGGCGTTCTCGGAGACCGACTTTACCGAGGACTTGAAGACTATCAAGGTTCCCACGCTGGTGATGCATGGCGACGACGATCAAATCGTTCCAATCGCTGATTCCGCGCCTCTGTCGGCGAAGCTTCTCAAAAATAGCACGCTGAAGATCTACGAGAAGTTTCCACACGGCATGTGCACGACACACGCCGACGTTGTGAACCCAGCTCTTCTTGCATTCATCAAGTCCTGAACGGCGCTTTTCCGAATCCGGAGTTGAAAAGCATGAAGCGATTCCTGTGTGCGGCATTGGACGCGAAAGCGATTTAGCAGCTACTTTGTTCCGGCGCAGTAAGGACGTGAAGCGCTGAACAACGTCATTTAGCATGCCTTGATTGGCCCGCAGCAGCGCGGGCCAATCGTTCTGATGACGTCCGTTCCTGGCCGCACTCTTACCGTCGCCTTCGACCAGTTCGACCCATTGCCGCCTGTTGTGCGAGATAAGCGAACGTTTGCGTAGCTCTACTGCCAGAAGCAGATGTGGGTCGCTATCTCCTATCCTTCCGGACAAACGTTGACGTTCGCCCTCAACATGGAATCTTCCGTTCGCTAGAGGACGATGTTGTTCTGCGGCTGCAGGGCGGGCGGCAGGTCCGTCTCGCCGAGAATCTGCCGCAGGTCGATCTCGACGGCCCGGCTCATCTGCGAGATTGGGACATCGTTCGCGGTGCCCTCAAACGGATTCTCGGTGCTCTCTCCGACCTGATCCAGCGAGGTGTACATCCAGGAGATCACGACGCTGATCGGGATGACTAGCCAGACCATGTTCCCCTTCATCAGCCCATCTACGCTCTCATTGAGCTTGTCGAACTCTCTCAGCAGGCCGAAAGGAAGCAGGAAGCAGAACAGCTTGACGAACATGGAGCTGACGACCACGAACTGTCTCGGGAACGGGAAGTCCTTGATGCGCTCACTTCGTCCCTGCTGCAAATGAAAATCCCGCACCGCTCTTTGCATGTCGACAAACTGCAGCACGACGATCTCCTGGCCGGCGAAGAGCTCCTTGAGCGTGCCGCTCTGCAGGCCCAATATCTGAGTGGCCTTGTTGCTCGCCGCGAGGACGCCCCTCAGCTCGTCGGCGGCGACGTATTTCGCCAGCTCGACTTCCAGCGCGACTTCCTTCTCGGGGACGGAGTAGAGCTTTCTATACTCCAGGTTGTTCGGCTTACTTGCTGTCTCCCAGGCCCGGCTGTCCCTCATCTGGTACCGCATCGCGGTCAGCCAAGCGAGATGCCGGTAGATGAGAAGCCTGGCGTTCTCGGGGCGATTCACGAAATCCCGGCTCATCGTTCCCCAGGCTCTGCTGCTGCCTGCTATTTCTCCCCAGATCTGACGCGCCTCCCAGGTCCGGCTATACGTCTGGATGTTCTTAAATCCCACGATGAACGCCGTGGCGGTTCCCAGCAGCGCCACGGCCGTCCAGGGAATGCCCAGCCATTTCAGACCGGCGACTTGGTATAGCACCACGGGCACGACGCCGAGCACGACGAGGACATAGATATCTCTTCTCGTCCAGACCAGGAATTCCCCGAGCTTGTAGGATTTGCCTACGTGCATGGCCGGCCCTTTGCGGGAGCGATCACGATCGCATTGTGTCGTAAACCAGCCTCACTGCGGACAACGGTATCAAACGGCCCTACTGTCAGAGGGTGCACGAACATAGCTGTCAATGGGGCCGTGGTCCTTATTTCCTCAGCGCTCTTCCTCGCGTCGAAGGCGACCGCAGTGGAGTAACGCAGGGGAACGATATTACGCACCTCAGGCTGAATTGCGATAGCCAAGACGCAGTCCTAGCAAGGCCGTTCATCAGGTCGCCCCCCGAAGGTTCATCGCCAAGTGCACACGGTAATGTCAATACGCCGGTACGTACCTAGTCATGGCCGAGACACCACCGACGCGTCCACTTTCTTGGGCCGACAGCGCCATCGAACGACCGCTATCAGCAAATTTGCTATTCGGCCGCTCCTGGCCGATTGCTGACGTTCACAAATGACTGCTAACGACCCAAGCGGCAGCGAAGCAGCGGACGCCGAAGCGCCCGCCCATCCCTCAGACTCTACGAGTCACCCTCGCACCCGTGGTTCCGACACCGAGAGTTGGAGGCCGGGAGAGATTCAACTGCAGCCCTGAAAAAGACTGCTGTCTGCTTTGGCGGTTACAAATTCGAGGTCTCACCCGGCGTGCGCAATCTGGACGGTTCGGTTCAGTTCTACTACTTCGCCACTGGCGCTGACGCCAGCAATGGAAATGAAGATGGTGGGCCAAGGGTCGCAATACCCATGGTCGGTACAGGACGCGAGCGGCAAGCCTTTTGACGGAGCAAAGACGTACAAGATGCACCTGCCGCCCAACGTACCGGTCAAGGATTTCTGGTCGGTCATCGTGTACGACAACCAGACGCGCTCGATGATTCAGACTGATCAGGCGGCGCCGAGCGTCGGCAGCCAAGGCAAGACTCGAAGACCAATCCCTGACGGTTCAGCAGATGTGTACTTCGGCCCCACCGCGCCCGCCGGTATGGCTGGCAACTGGGTGCAAACGCTGCCTGGCAAAGGTTGGTTCATGGAACGGCAGGCGCCATGTGCTGTTCGGGTAAAAGTAGGCGTCCTTGTCGCGAATCTTGAATGCAATAGAACGCGCGGTAACGGCGCCGATGTTAGCCGCGTCGGTGAGTATCTTTCTCATTCGATCATCTGGGGCAAACGGCTTGCCTTCGACGATGCCGATGGAGGCATAGAGGCCCATAGCCGTCGGGTCGCTTGCGTCCGCCGGCTCTTCCTGGATCACCCGGTTCAGCAGTTCCCAGAATGCGTAGTCACCGGGCGCGACGAACGTTGCCGGCACGCCGGACATGTTCACGAAATTCATGGTAGGCGGATGAGCGTCGCCAAGCTGGCGAACACGGAAGGTCTTTTTGACGAGATCCACGCGTGGCTTGGTTGAGCCGTCCACGACGAACGAGCGGAAGAACATGAAGTTGCCGAACGTGTTTGGCCTCACCACGAAATAACCCGACTGGACCTTGCCCTTGTAGTCGGGGGGCAGCACATGGTACTTGCCCCCCTTACCGCGGTCGGCGCCAGTGATGCCGATGTCCGCAACCCAGCGATACCAGAAGTCATCGATGGTGCCGAGAACCTTGGGCGGCACGTCCACGACCAGCGGCCCCTGCTTCGTGTCCAGCCACACGAAGCTATACACAGTGTTGTCGTTGGCCGTCAGCTCCACAGTGCGTGAATCGACCAGATTTTCCCAAATTGCATTTGTCTGGTTGATCGCGCCGAATCTTGCGCAGCGACTCACGCATGCCGGCCTGATTCACCACCGCGATCGCCATTAAGTAAGCTTGCAACGCGCGAGAGCGATCCAGATTGTCGTAGATTTTCTCAACCGTGGCGTCGTCCGGGTAGCCGTATGAAAGATTGAGCGTCCCGATCGAGGATTCCACCTTGTCTGACACGGCGATGCCCGGTGCAATGGGCGTAGTCATCCGGTAGTCCTGCGCCGACGCCGTGAGCGGTACGACGGCGACAATAGCCGCGAGCAATAACTCTTTCATGTTGTACATTTCCCCTACGACAGTTCTAGGATGGGCCGAACTGGCCCAAAACCGTTGCGGCGCAGAACATCCTACCCGAACCGGCAGACGGGGTTGTATGCCTTTGCGAAGTCCGCTCTTGGCCGAAAGCAGTCAGGATTCGGAGGCCGCTTACGACCCGGAGTTGACCGTCACCGTGCTCTGAAGCGGTCGTTGAAACCCATGAAAACGGCCGTTCAAACTGCGGCAACGGGCCTCTGAGAGACTTGCCCGCTCCAGGTGAGAGGCGGGAAGGACCAGTCCACGTTTCACCACCTCGTCCTCAGTGTTCGGTTTTCCTCGCACACACGCGATGTTCTGAGGACATCGCCGCCAGCGAGTCCATGTAGTCGCGCCAACCCACAATCTTCCGATCTTCAATGGTGACAACCGCGATGAAGCGGTTTTCGTAGAGCTTGCCGGAGCCGACTGCGTTGCCCTGCACTTCATACTCGAGGATGACGACGCCGGGAGTCTGGGAAATGTTCGCCACGAGCGCGTCTGCGCCATGCAACGCCGTACCCTCTCCGTAACCCGCATACAGAGCCATGAGGGCTTCACGGCCCACGAGCTTTGTTGGCCAGCCAGGAAATCGATACCGAAACTCGAACACCGCATGGGGAGCGATCGTGTCGAAGTAGTGATCACCGTCGACAAGGCCTGCCAACCCCTGCCTAACGATGTCAAAGAAAGGATCGAGCGCGGAAAACGCAGCATAGGCAGGGTCACGCATCGCTCTACTCCCGTGTTCGGAACCCAGACCTTAACCGCACGTGCTGTCAGCTCCTGTCAGCATCCTCCACGGTGCAATTCTGGCCGAGGCACGCAGCGTACCTGCGTCGGCAATCCACCTCCAGAGACATTCGACGTCTGCCAGCTGGCATGGGCGCGGCGACGGCACATGGGCCTCCGGTGGCGTCTCTGCGCGGGCACCAAGTGTCAGATTCTAACCACTAGCGTGCTCGTCGCGGAATCGCCTATCCATCTTGGAATCCTCCTCATGTGTGTGCCGTAGTAAGACCCACACAGCCTATCCGGTGACCTGGTAAGGCAGTCGTTCCGCGCGATGATTGTTCGCGTCCAAAGCTGCGGCGTCATCAGCCTACAATCACAATCGCGACACGGCATTCGATTGCATCATGTGACAATGCGCTGGAATCGCGCCATTGCACCGCCACAATGCCGCTGGGCAGAAATTGGGATCATGACAAAATCGATTGAGGCTGGGTCGAATCTCCAAGGCGGGCGATCCCGATGTCCGATGCGCCCTTTACGTCGCAGCCCACGCCTTCGTCACGCGAACCGCGACGTGGTTGGTGGCCTTCAACGCGGTGCGAGACGATTCGTGATGGATCGTTGAACCTACAAAAATGTCGCGACCCGCTGTACAAACCACAATCCGGCCAGCGATCCGATGATATACGGCGCAACATAGACAATACGTGCTTCCAACGCCCTGGTCGACGCGTAGCGTCGCAGTGCCGAGAAGGCGCCCAAGACGACGCCGATGAACACCAGCTGACCTAGCTCCACGCCCACGTTGAACGCAAAGAGCGCTAGTGGGATGTCGCCGCGCGGCAAGCCTATTTCCGAGAGCGCGCTTGCAAAACCGAAGCCGTGCAGCAACCCGAAGCAGAACGCCACGACCCACGGCCAACGCGCTGTAAGGCTTCGCTCGCCACGGCGCAGGCGCAGAATTTCGCTTGCAAGGAGGATGATGGAAAATGCGATCGATGCTTCGACTGGCGGTCCTGGCACGCGCACGACACCCAGCGTCGCGAGCGCCAGGGTGATCGAATGCGCCATCGTGAACGCGGTGATGGTCCAGATCAGTGCGCGTGTGCTGCGAACGATGAGTATCAGGGCGAACACAAACAGCAGATGGTCGTAGCCGAGTAGGATGTGCTCGATGCCATGCGTCAGGTAGGTGCCTGCCACGTTCAGAGGGCCGCGCAAGGGGGCAATTTCGATCCACGCCTGCGACGGATGAACCAGTGTCGTCGAGTAGTTGCCGTCGCTCGGTTGCACGCGGACGAGCACATCGGTGATCGTTCTCTGCAACCCGACAAATTCGATGCGTTTGCCAGCGAGTCCTCCCGGCACTTCGATCACCCGCCTTTCGACCAACGAGTCTGGGAACTCCTGCGTGTGTGGCGCCGTGACATTGCGCACGTCGGACGGGAACTGCAGGACTACCGGCAATGGCGCGCCGGACAAAATAGGCGTGCGCCATAGCACATCGTAGCGATTCTGCGCAGTCTCGCTGATCTGCAGGAACGCCGGACGCGATTCGTGCGCAAAGGTCGCGGGCACGTGCCCAAGGAACGCGAGCGCGACGCCAATCAGAATCGAGCGTGTCAGGTGGCACATGGAAAACTAGTAGGACTGCTCGGCGGCGAGCATCGTGGCCGCGTTCTTTGCGTTAGCGCGCGCACACTCGCTGAGGTAGTTCAACATCGCGTAACGCGGTGCGGGATTCGGCAGCTTTGTCTTGAGCAAGGCGAGTACTCCCCGCGTCCCAGTAACCCCCGTTCGGTGAACTCGCGCGCGGCGTATCCTGCGAGATCCTTGCGCTTCTTCATCAGCATCGGTATGACTGGATCGCGCGCGCGCCGAGCTGCGGATGAGAGAACGCAGGGCGGCGTAAGGCGCATTGGCGCGTTCGCCGTAAGCGATTTCCGCGACCAGAGGTCCGCGAGCCATCGCTGCGTCTTCATGGCGGCGCTACGGACTCTTCTTCGACGCGGGCGTTGCATCCGGTACGGCCTTCGAATCCGGCAACACTACCTTGTAGCGCGCGCGCATCGCATCGTACATCTTGCGCTTGGTCTCCTCGCGTTGCTCCGCGCTCCACTGGGCCTTGACGTCGGGCTCGATTTCCTCGAAAGGCCGAACGCGTTCGGGCGTGATTGAGTCGATGAAGACGAGATGCCAGCCGTAGCGTGACTCGATCGGCCCCCACCACGCTCCGGGCTTCTGATCGAACAGCACTCGGGCGAATTTCGGCCCGAATTGCGCGGCCAGCTGATCATATGACCGATCGCCGTAGTAGTCCTGGAACATGAAGGGATCACCGCTTGCCGCCATCGCCGAGTCCCGCGGCTTTCCGGCGATTCGGAGCAGCGCTTTAGTTGCGTCGCTTTGCGCGTTCTGGCTTCGCCGGTCTGGAGAAAAGTACACATGCCGGAAGGAGGCGCGAGGCGCCAATGCGAACTGCGCTTTGTTCCTCTCGAACCAGGCCCTGAGCTCGTCGGGCTTCGGTTCGACAAGCCGGGACAGGTCCTCCCCTAGAAAGTCCATCTTCTGCGCCATGCGGCGCTTGACGATGGTATCGTCCTTGTCGAGCCCCAATGCCAAGGCCTCGCGAAACAGCACCTCTTCGCGCACCTTGGTCTCGATCAAGCTGCGCCACTGCTCTGCCGTCGGCGGCGGACGTCCCTGCGCGAGCCATTGCGCGCTCATCTGGCGCAGGTCGTCGTCGGTGATGACTATGCGGTTCGACGCGTCCTGCGCGAACACCTCCGGATGCAAGAAGCGGTAACCGGCAAAGAGCGCCGCGCCGACGAGCAGAAACTGCAGCAGCGGTTCGCGAAGCAGCAGCAGCGCACGCGACATCATTGCAGGACGCGTCGGACGAGCCGCATCACTTCGGGCAACATATTCCCTTCGGTCGACTAGAACTCGGGCGTTGGGACGTCATAGCGCGCAACATCGGCAGTGCGTTCCTCCTTGAGTTGCAGTCGCGGCGGCGCCTCGATGACTTCCGCACCCCTCCCGCTGAGAAACTGCTTGGCAACCGGGGAACGGTCATCCATGAACCCAAGACTTGTTGCTTCATCCTGGCGTCGGGTTAGCGGGACCCGTGCTCGATCGGCGTCGAGCCGTCCCAGCCATCCGCTGAGGTCCGTGTACCAGACGTTGTTCCCAGCATCGATGGTGATTCCAAATGGACGTGCGTCTGATCGAGGCAGGTCAAACTCCGTGATCGCGCCTCCGTGCAGACGGCCGAGCCGGTGGCCGCGCAACTCCGTAAACCACGCGGCTCCGTCGGGCGCGACGGCGAGAGCGGTGAGTCCCGCGGCAGGGGTGGGAACATCGAATTCCTCGAATCGTCCACCAGCAAACCGGCCGATCTTGTTTGCGCTGAGCTCGAGGAAGTAGACGGCGCCGTTGGAGTCGACGGCGATGTCGCCGAGGCCGCTGCGACGCGAAGGTGCGTCGAACGCCGTCATCTCCCCATCTGGAGCGATCCGCAACAACTTGTCCGCGTTCGGGAGCGTGGCCCAAACCGTGCCATCGGGAGCGACCGCGACACCGAACGCGGTCGCATCTATCGGCACCGTCGCGGCACGCGCTCCGAGGACGTGACGCGTGAAGCGCCCATGGCTGAGCTGTGTCACGCTCATCAGGGAGGGCTCGGCGAACCACACGGCGCCATCGGGCCCGACTGCGAGCCGCCCCAGCCGGGACACCGGCGTCGAGAGACTGAAGGAGCTGATAGCGCCGTCGATCGAGGCTCGAGCGATCCTCTGCTGCGGTGCTTCCGTGTACCAGGCCCGGCCGCGGGCGTCGACCGCCAAGCCGAGCGGCTCGTTGCTCTCCGCATCCTTCGGAACCCGCTCGATTCGCCCGTGGCGGAACAGCCCAATCGCGTCGGAGGATTCCACCGTGAACCAGACGGTGCCGTTTCCCGCTACCGCGATCGCCACCGGCACGGCGGCCCAATTCGGCAGCTTGAATTCATCGAATCCCCGTGAGCCAATGGGTCCGATGCGCCAGGCAAGCAGCGCCAGGCTGCTGACGATGCCCACGGCGATAGTCAGCCCCACGCTTCCGCGCCACGACCACGGCGGTCTCGCGACGGACCGGTCCGCTCGTTGGCTAAGCATTGCGATCAGGGCAGGACCCGAGGGTGCGTGCGCACCAGACGTCGCACCGCCACGCCGGCTCCCAGGGCAAGCGCGGCGAGAACCGCGGCGCCTCCGGCCACGCTGGCGATGCTGACGATTGTAAGCTCGCGTCCGCCTTTGGGTGCTCGCTGCTGGAGCTCCTCGTAGGGCACCAATGCAAAGCCGGCATAGAACGTGGCGGGACGCAACGCATCGCGGACGAGCAGTGCGGCGGGCAAGTGAGCGGGCAAACCATCGCTCGGCGGATCCCATCGTTGGCCGGCGTCGGAACTCCGAAACACACCTCGGTCGGTGGCGATCAGGACCACATCGCCCCGGGACACGATGGCACGCGCAATCAGCGGCGCCTGGGGAAGGGTTTTGCCGACGGTATGCCAGTGCTGGCCGTGGTCTTCGCTGCGGAACACCTCCCCCGCCGCGACTGCCCACAGACGGCCTGAAATTGATGGATCAAAACCAGCGATCTCGACGCCGCCCCCGCTAGGCGCGCCAAGGCGGGGTAGCCAGCTGCGGGCGCCGTCGACGCTCGCCCAGAGGCGTCCGCCGGCCACAACGTAAACCTCCTCAGGGCGCCAAGGCGGCACTGTCAAGGCATTGACATGCTCAGCCGGGAGCTCCCGGCCCACATCGACCCACGACTTGCCCCAGTCGTCACTCCGGTAAAGCCCGGTTCTCCCAGCAAGATAGATTCGCCCAGGCAGTGATCCTGGCACCAACGCCCGCGCCGGTGCGCTCCCCGCGGGAGTTTGGATTGGCCGCCAGCGATCTCCATCGTTGCGGAAAATAGTCGAAGCACCCGCGACCAGCGCACGTTCGCCGTCGACATCGAATGCCATGGCGAAGGCCGGGCCGACTAAAGTGCCCGGCGCCTCGATTTCCCAATCACGTCCGCCGTTTCGCGAGCGCCAGACGCCACTGTCGGTCCCAAGCAACAAGTGACTCGGGTCAAGCGGACTGACTGCAAGCGCGAGTGCGTCGCTAACGAAGATCCCGGGGTTGACAGGGAGCCACGTCGCGCCAGCGTCATGGGTACGGAAAAGCCCACCGCCAGCGTCGGGGTCATGGGCCGGAACCCCTTCGGCCCACAGGGCGGCGATCATGGCCAGCGCGAGCACACGGAAACCCGCCAGGCACCACGCGCCACGGGTCGCCAACATCTCGCCAACACGGGGAACGACGGCCGCAAGCACGGGTGAAACCTCACAGGGCGGACGCCTCGAGCGGCCGAGGTCGCGAGAAGCCCGGTCAGCGTGCGGGTCGGGTCTGGACCCCCTGCGTGGCGCCAGTGCTGTACGGAGGCTCCAGACCCAAGACCGCTGACCGGCTATGGTTTAATGATATGTGGTGGAATCGTCGACTGACACTGGCTCGGCGGCGTCCGGTCCGGGTTGGCTGGCACATGCGTCGGCTCACCCGGGGCCCGGGTCAACTCCGCCGCACGCGAGCAGTTCCCTCCAGGAATGTTCCACCAGTTGGACGTGATGGGATACGCCGCGGTGTAGGAGGTCGGCTCGTGCGCCGCGATGCAATTGTTGAAGCTGTTCATCTGCGACGTGAGGACATAGCATTTCTCGTATGCGAGGAACTGCTGGATCGTGTCCGTCTGCTGGATGTTCGCCACGAGCCAGTCTCTGATACCGGTCCACGACGAGTACGCGTCGCTGCCGAAAACCAGTTGCCCCCGCGCGGTGTTGACCTGGAGGAGCTGCGATCCGTAGGTGTGCCCGCGAAACGCCGGATGAATGATCAGCCCCGGGGCGACCTCGTGCCTTCCGTCGACGATCTTGGCCTTGCCGTTGAGGACTTTGCCTAGAATTTCCTGGATCGTTTGCGGCGGATAGCCGCATACAGGGCTGCGCGCGCAGGCCTGCTGTGGCGGCCCGACCTGCTGACCGGTGAGCGGATCGATCGTGTTTACGGCTCTAATGTGACCGCCGTTAAACTCGGTCGGATAGTCCAGGAAGAAATCTATCTGCTTTAGCTCCTCCTTCTGAATGTAGAGCACCGCGTTCGGGAATTCGCTTAGCTGGCCGACGTGATCCCAGTGCCCATGCCCGGCGACGATTCTGGTGACGTCATCGGGGTTCAGGCCGATGGCTGCCATCTGGGCGCGCAGGCCGTACCAGCAACACGAGGTGTTCCAGTCGAAGATGTACGCGAGTTGTTTCCAGCCGGTGTCGTACAGCGTGATCTTTCCATCCGGACCCTTGATGATCCCCACGTTCACCGGCAAGTCGACGAAAGGCGGGTCGCCCACGTCCGGCTGGAATGCGCGGTGGGGCACATTCAGGAACCGGCTGCTCTCCACGATCCAGGCCGAGTACAGCGGATCTCCTTGCGCGCGTTGCACATCGCGCAGCAGTTCTTTTGTGCTTTCGAAGCCCTGCGGCTCGGTCTGGGGCGGGCGCTTCTGCCCGTTGCCCTGGTCGTCATCGTCGTTGCTGGCTAGGAGCCACCCGGAGCTTCCGAGGCCCACAGTGGCCGCCACCAATCCCACCAGCATCCCGCGATGCATCAGTTGTTTGCGAATCATGAGGTGACCTCCTTAGAACGTGCACACAATTGTTACCGTCGTTGGCATCCCGCAGCCTGGTGCTTACTCCTCTCATCGATGCGTCGGCGAAGCCGCGGATAGATCGCCGCCGGAACGTAGCCCTGCTTCAGTTAGCCGGGAACTCGTGTGGCCAGAACTTCCCCCCGACCTCCCGGATCTTGTCGCTCCCCGCCTGGCTCTTTGGGTAGGCGGCCAGCATGTGGTCATCTCGGCCGTCCTTGAACATCTTGAGCAGCTCGACGGCGGACTCTTCGAATAGACGGACCGCGGAGAGGTATTCTTCATGCTCTCGGCGCAGCGACCCCGGCGGCTCCAGAGCGTGGAGCCGAGCATCGGCCGCGCGATAGGTAGCGAGAGCCTGCTCGACTCTGGTTCCGAGCTCCGCTCGCTCCAGGTCCTGCGCCTTATAAAAGATTTGCCCAAGACTCATCCGTACGGTGCTTCGCTGGACGTCGCCGTGAATCGGCCACAGCTCTTGGATGTACCGCTCTTCCGCCGGGGTCAGGGCCGCTCGTAGCGGCCGAGCCGAAGGTTGAGTGGTCGTCGACAGTGAAGTCGTGGGCGCTTCGCGACTCGCGGCAAAGACCAGGATCCCTGCGAGGCTCACAAGAACCGCCCCCAGGATCAGCATCTTGGGACGCAACAACAAACTGCCGGACGCGTTCACGGTACGAACGACCCGCGCTGCATGAACGCGCTCCGACCGTGACGGGCACGGGCTCGGCATCGAAACCACTGCAACTCCACACGCTTGAGCGTCTGCTGCAGCGACCAGGACAGTCGCTTCGGTGCCGGGCGCACGCTGGGTAAAGCCACAGACAGGCAAGGCTTCACTTGGTTGTCGGCTAGGGACACCATGTTTTTTCCTTGATCTTCTTGTGCATACTACAAATACGACGCTACAAATATGGTCCGCCCTAACGGGATTGTCAACCCACCCACGAACTTCGGGGTGTTAGTAACATGGGGTGTCGTGAGGCACAGCACGAAGCGTTGACAGGGGTACGTGTAGGCCAGCCATTGAGATTCTATGGTTCATGTCAAGGCCTTCGTGAGCCGTTGATGATCCCGCCCTCGCTGTTGGCGCGCGCCAACGAGGTAATTCAGTGATGCACCAGCGAAACCCAATCAGCGAGGCAGTGCCAATGACCGCTTCCTGGCAATTTGAGCGGCGACACTAACCGACGGCTCATGGCCGAAAGCAGCAGTTGATGGACGTCGGCCGAATGACCGCAGTGACGGGCATTGCTGCCGTTGGCGGCCGCGACGTGATCGGCAGCACCGGCAGCGCTCTCAAAGTTCGAAGCACTTAGTCCGAAACACTTTGAGCTCCCGCCCCGTCTGACGGGCTAGGTGCGACGGACGAGCTCGAAGCAAGGCGCCCCTTCAGCCTCTTCCCGTACTGCGAGACCTCGATGCCGGAGCTAGCAAGGCCGTGCCGATCGAATTACCATTCGAAGCAGTCGCACCCCGGGCCAAGGTCTAAGTGCTTCGCCTCCCGGACGCGCATAACTGCGTCGCATCTCGATTCGGGGGAAGCGCATGATGCACCGAATTGCAATTTTCACTCTGCTACTTCCATTCATCACGATCGAACCGGCGGTCGCTGGATTCGATGAGGGTTTGGACGCATACAGAAGTGGGGACTACGCCGCTGCATTGATCGAATTGCAGCCGCTCGCGGATCAGGGTCACCCCGCAGCCCAGGCTGTCCTGGGCGAAATGTACCTAACCGGGAGGGGTACGCGGCAGGACGATCTGCAGGCGCTCGCGTGGTACCGCAAGGCAGCCGAACAGGGACTTGCAATTGCCCAAAACAGCCTGGGGGTCTTGTACCAAGGTGGTCGCGGTGGCGTGCCGCGAGACGATCAGCAGGCGGTCGCGTGGTATCGCAAGGCGGCCCAGCAGGGCTATGAACGCGCCCAAGACAACCTCGGCAATATGTACCTCAATGGCCATGGCGTCCCGCAGGACGACAGGCAGGCCGCGGAGTGGTATCGCAAAGCGGCCGAGCAAGGCTACGCACCTTCCCAACACGACCTTGCCACTCTGTATCTCAAAGGCCGAGGCGTCCCGCAGGACGATGGACAATCAGTTGTATGGTATCGGAAGGCGGCGGAGCAAGGCTACGAACCAGCCCAACACAACCTCGGCTTCAGTTACTTCAACGGCCGGGGTGTACCGCAGGACGATCAGCAAGCAGTGGAGTGGTATCGCAAGGCGGCCGCACAGGGCTTTGCGGCCAGTCAAAACAACCTCGGGGTCATGTACCAAGGTGGCCGCGGTGGCCTGCCGCAGGACGACAAGCTCGCTGCGGTGTGGTATCGCAAGGCGGCGGAGCAAGGCATCGCCGATGCGCAAATCAACCTCGGCAATCTGTACCACAGCGGCCGAGGCGTGCCACGGGATGATTTGCTGGCCTACCTGCTCTTCAATTTGGCAGCTTTGTCGGGAGATAAAACTGCTGCGAGCAATCGGACCGATATTGCGCAGAGCCTTTCACCCAAGCAAATCGAGAAAGCGAACGAACTCACGAAGATGTGGAAGCCGGGCACTCCGCTCCCAACGCCTAGCGAGACAACGAACAAGTGAACGCTAGATGTCCTGATCGGAATTGGAGCTAACAGCGTTGTCCGACAGATTTGAATTGCATTTCAGTCCCCTGCCGCGAGTGCGCCCAGGCGTGTCCTTCCTCTCGCTGCGGCAATTCGAAGTCCGAAGCACTTAGCCGGCGCACGTCGAGCCTAGCGCAAGGGAACCCTACCTGAGACGTTGAGTGTTGTACTGAGAAGCGCGGCCGGCAGGATGCACCTGGATTCGGACCTCGAGCACGTTGCTCGGTTCGACCCGCCTCACTTTTGACTTGGCACACCCCTTGCGGGTAGCTGCCCTAGGTGGCGGTTTACTGCCGTGTGAGTTACCCCGGTGACGCTGCTCGTCATATAGCGACGACGGTCGCGCTCGCCGATCGCAATCACCGAAAGGTAAGGAGAACGCAGTGGGCATCAACGAAATCGACTACACGATCCACCCGTACACGGTCGGCCGTGAAGATTGCAAAGTTTTACCGCGATCGTTCAAGACGCTGGCCGAGGCCGAAGCGTATCTCGCTGAGCAGGACAAGGGTGCGCTGGAGCGCGGCGAGTTTTATCTCGACGGACCGGAGCAGGACAAGGCACCGTTCGCCCGCGCGCACAACGCGGACTTAACGCCCAGGATATAACCATGTAGTTAGACTTTCACTGCCACCGATGGGAGTGTGAGTCCCGTCCATCGGACATCGACCGTTCCGTCTCGTCGAGGTAGCGACAGCTGACCAGCAGCCCGTCCCCCGTCCCTGGTGCCTTGTAAGGAACCCGAAGCACTTGGCTCGAAGCTGGGAGCACTTTGTTCGACCCTCAAGGTGCGGGTAAAGTGGTGCATGACCAACGCCGACGCACTTCAGCGAACTGCGCTGCTCGCCGGTGCGACCGGCCTCGTCGGTCGCGCGCTCTTGTCCATGCTGCTTGCGAGCAATCACTACCGCAGTGTGGATCTTCTCCTGCGGCGAACGCCCTGACATCAAGGCCAGCGGGAAGCTGAATATTCACCAATTGACTTCGCACGGCTGCCTGCGGTATTGCCGGCCGTTGATGACGTGTTCATCGCGCTCGGTACGACGATCAAGGCAGCGGGCTCGGAAGCAGCCTTTCGGCAGGTGGACTTTGACTTCGTGGTGAATGTCGCACGAGGCGCCAAGGCCGCGGGGGCGACGCGATTGGCCGTCGTGTCGGCGATCGGCGCCGACGCGAAGTCGCACATCTTCTACAACCGCGTGAAAGGCGAGATGCAGGACGCCATCGCGGAGCTCGGCTTCGCAGCGGTTGTGATCGCGCAACCATCATTGCTGCTGGGCGATCGAGATGCCTTAGGGCAGCCGGCGCGCAGCAGTGAAATTTGGGCGGCCCGCTTGCTTGTGCCGCTCGGTTGGCTCATGCCCAAGGCGGTGCGGCCGATTCCGGCCCGTACCGTGGCGTCCTCGCTGCTTGGGGCAATTCTCGATGCGAAGCCTGGCATTCGCATACTGAAATCGGAAGCCATGCAATAACGAACCCTAACTAGGTAATGCGCGACGGTGATCGCCGTTGCAGCCGGTAAATTGACTCGACATTAGTAGTCCTTTGTTGGACGTTCAAGGTACTCAGTGCGCCGCGCCAGGTAAGCTATTTGCCGCTCGCCCCGTGGGATGATCGATCGATCACGGATCGTGTCGAGCAATTTTCGCGTTCGGTTGGTCTCCTCCGTCGCGGCTATCGAAGTGCCGCCACTCATTTCAAGTTAGTGCGCAGGCTGCTGACGTTCGGCCAGCCCAACTACGTTGATCACATCTATATTGCCAAAGCAATGAGCGACTGGCGCGACGATTTCAAGGAACGTCTTGTCGAGTTCACTTAGGCTCTCCTTAACACGAAGTAGATAAACGCTCGCGTTTGTCGGATTAAGCACTCCGTCCTTCACGCAAAGTACGCCGTTCTCAGTGCGTCGTATTCAGCTCGAAGCATCGCGCCGTGGAACTCAGTACTCCGCTGCCAGTTCGAGCCCTCCGCACAAGGTTCCAAGTGCTTCGTGCTCAGTGCTACATTCCTCGGCGGCGCACACTGCCCATCGACATCAGTGAGCCTGAAGCAAAGCAGAGCGAATGGCGTCGTCGTTTGGAAGCTCGCGTACTTGCCAGCGGACCAACTTTATTCCAGCGGCACTTAGGGCGCGCCCTTTCTTCGCGTCTGCCGCGACTCTTCGAGCGCTCTGGTGAGAGGAGTCGTCAAGTTCGATCACGGCTAAGATCGTTGCGTCTTTCGCACACACGACAAAGTCGGCGCTCATTTGGTTGATGCGATTGAGCCAACTTTGATAGTTGTTTCCTTTCTTCACTCCAAGCATTCGTGAAAGCTGCACCTGAGCCAAGACCATGTGGTCGGGCAACGCTTTTGAGAGACGGAAATACAAGACTTGCTCTGGCGAACTGAGGGGCTTTTTGGCGAAGTATGGCCAAGGCCCGTTCGAACCGCGCCTCTTTAAGCGAAGCGCAACCGCGACGACGACCGCCAAAAATACGAACGCGAGCACGCTGGCGAGAAGCAACTTCATTTGTGTGATCGCTCCAGTAAAGAGTTGCGCATTGGAGCATCGCTCCTCTTCCTGACCGCCAGTACCTGAACTCGTACGTGCAGGATTACGCGAGCGCGTGCTGAAGTTCGCGGAGCATCTTGTCTACGTGAAATGTGGGCTTTACGTAGCCGCGCCCGCCGGGGTAGTCCGCGAGTACTTGAAGTGGGAATTCCAGTGTCCGTGAAACCGAACCCGACGCTATCGTCAGGGGATACGTAATCGATCCCTCGTTCACGGATTCCCCGTCGCCCCAAGAAATATTCGTCAGCTCAATTCCAAGGCGCTGAGCGGCTTCACCGACATATACTCTGATCATCGCCATCCCCTCGCTCACTTCGTCAAGAAAGTCTTCTTGTTCCGGTTGGCGAAACTCCCTAAGTTCCATTTTGTTGTTCCTCCGTTCACGACCCGATTTGATTCAAACCCACTTGCGCCACTCCGCGCGCAGCACCTTGTGCCGCGGGTTGACACTTTTTCGCCCTGCAAACGCCGCTTCGGTGGCGTAAACGGTGTCGTAGCAAAAAGCGAGCCGGCCCTCTGGGCTGGCGTGCTCACGCGTTGCTACACCTGTTTACTCGGGACCGGAGCTTGACGCTGTATTCAGCGCTCAGTGCAAATTGCGGTGTTCTCGATGCGCTCAACACCGCCCGGTACGCGCTCGGCCGCCGTTCTTGCGCTCTTGCGCGGGTTTTGCAGAGGCCGTCATGACGAGCCCCACCGTGACACACCTTGCGATGGGCGCGGGCCTTGGGCTCCAGGTTCTTAGCGCGTACGCGATCTGGGCCACGTTGGCGCTTGGCTGTTCGGAGCGTTCTACGCCCTCGGCGGCCTTAGCGTACTGCTCCAGTACATCACCGCACACCGGAGGGCCACGTCATGCTGACCTGGGGCTTGATCGTCTTTATCGGCCTATGGCTGATCCTGCGGGACGTCGATGCTGCAAAGCAGGCTCGGCTCATGGGTAGTCCGGTGCTCATTCACGTGATCGTTATCGGCTCCGGTCTCGCTATCCACGGTGGGTCCGCGGACGGCGCTATGGCGGCGATCGTCAGCGGGGTCTTCAGTGCTCTCTACGTGCGCTGGCACCAGCGCTGGTACGGATTCGTCCGGCGCGGCGTCTGGTACCCCGGCGTACTGCGCGCCAGGGACCCACGGGGAAGCGCGCCATGCATGAGGACCTCTACGCAACGGTGACCAGCCAGATCGTGGCCGCCCTCGAAGCCGGTGTCGCTCCATGGGTGCGGCCTTGGTCAACCGGGATCGATACCCTGCCCCAAAACGCCGGCACCAAGCGCACTTATCGGGGCATCAACGTCGTCCTGCTGGCATTGGAGGCACAACGTCACGGGTACCCCCGGGGCGGTTGTCGCAGATCAAACCACTGCACATAAGACAGTATTTGGATCGACGCAGCGCGAAGATTGCCGGTAATCGTGAGGTCGCCGTTCTGTCCGCCATGTACAACTGGGCGCGCGAAAAAGGAATAACGGATGCATCGAACCCCTGCGCGAATTCGAGAGGGTCCTAAGGCGGGCGTTCGAGCTGCCCCGCGCGACGGCGGCACGAGAGCGGCGAGGCACTCGAGCAGCTCCGGCGTCGGGCGCACAACAGTCAGGCGCACAACAAAAAGAAGCCCGGCCGGGCCGGGCTTCGAGGAGAGCAGTCGCTGCCGGTTAGTGTGACCTTGGTCTCGGCAGGCCGATCACCGTGCCTTCGCGACGCGAATCAGCTGCACCGTACTGCTTCCCCGTGTGAGGGTCGACGAGCACCGCCTGGACCGATCCGATCTCGCCACCCGGTGTCGTGATACCCACCGTGTAGCCGAGCGTGCGCAGGCTGTCGATTGTGGACTGCGGGAATCCCGGTTCCATCGAGATCGTGCTACTGGTGCTCGTGATCGACATTCGCGGCGCGTCGATTGCATCCTGCAGAGTCATCTTGTGGTCTATCAGGTTCAGCGTCACGTTGAGCACCGAGTTGATGATGCTCGCCCCACCGGGCGAGCCGTACGCGATCAGCGGCTCACCGTCCGGGGTGAAGATCATCGTCGGCGACATGCTGCTGCGCGGGCGCTTGTTGGGCTGAACGTCGTTGTAGCCGGGGCTGCCCGTGTACGGGTTTATCGATGGCGTCGTATTGAAGTCGGTGAGCTCGTTGTTGAGCAGGAAACCGAAATTGTGGAACGATCCATCTTCGTTCTTGTACCCGGCAAAAACGCCGATGCCGTGCGAGGACTCGATGGTGTTGGTGTACGTCACCATGTTGCCCCACTTATCGACAACCGAGTAATGAGTCGTCGTTTCGCCTGGGCCGGTGACGGGCGCGGCCACCGCCAGACGAGTGCCCGTGCTCAGGCCGGCGGTCTCGTAGGGACGCGGATCGCCGGGCGTCGGGTTCGGGTTGATGCGCGCGCCGGGGACGATAAGTGCGCTCCGCTGGCCAACGTAGGTCGAGTTGAGAAGCCCCTTTGCCGGCACCGGCACGAAATCGGGGTCACCCATCCAGATCGAACGATCGGCGAAGGCAACGCGCATTGCGTCGGCCATGACGTTCGTGGTCTTGAACGAGCCGAAGCCGTAGCCTTGCGATGCATCGCCGAGCGGGAAGCGCTCGAGCATCTTCAGCATCTGAATGATCGTCAGACCGCCTGATGTGGGTGGTGCGACCGACTTGATCAGATAGCCGCGGTAAGTCCCTACGACTGGCGTGCGCACGACGGCCTGATAATTCTCCAGGTCGGCATAGGTCATGGTGCCGCCCTTGCCATTTGGAGCCTGCGGGCGGTTGAATTTCTGACCTTCGACGATGCCCTTGGCGATGTCGCACCCTTTCGCGGGGATCAGCTTGTAGAAGCAGTCCGGGCCATTAGCGGCGATGAGTCGGAACGTCTGTGCGAGCGGCTTGTTTTGCACCAGCGAGCCCACGGGAGCGGGCTGGCCGCCCGGGCAAAAGTAGGCTGCGGCCTCCGGCGAGTTTGTGGACCGGCCGCCATTGTTACAGCTCACGGCGGTGTACCGAGGCGTGGCGGCGAAGCCATCGTCGGCGAGTTTGATGGCGGGCTGAATCACGTCGGCCAAATTCAGGTTGCCGTAGCGCTCAAGGGCGAGCGCCGTTCCGCGTACCATGCCCGGCACGCCCACTGCCACACCCTGCAGCGTCGGGTTTGGCACACCCACGAACATGTTGGGCGTCGCACCTGCGGGTGCCTTTTCGCGCGTGTCGATGAAGAACGTCTCGTCCGTGCGAGCGAGATGGATCATCATGAAGCCGCCGCCGCCGACGCCGGCCGACTGCGGCTCGACGACGTTGAGCGCGTAGGCGATAGCCACGGCTGCGTCGATCGCGTTGCCGCCCTGCTCGAGGATCTCGGCGCCCGCTTCCGCCCCGTAGGGATTGGCCACCGCCACCACACCCTGCTGAAATGCCTTTCCCGCCCAGGACGGCGGCTTACCCTTCGCCTGCGGAGGCAACGTGACGGACGAGGACAGGCCAGGTGTGTCGCCCCCCTCGTCGGCGTGGGCCAATGCGGCAACGCCGCATGCGAGCAAAACGGCAGCCCACCAGCGCGGCAGGTGCCGCGATCGATGATTCGATGCGTACATGTTCTTCCTCCTTGGCTTTGGAACGGAACGGTACTTATTATGAAAGGCCGTCTTCACGAGCGCGCGGACGGGTTCACGCCTGCACTTCGTCGCACTATGCGCGAATAGATATCGCATTTCAACCCGCACGTCATGAAAGGCCGTCTTCACGCCTGCACTTCGTCGCACTATTCGCGAATAGATATTGCATTTCAACCCGCACCGCAAACGCGCTGAGGTCGGAGAACACCCTGAAATCACCCACGACTGCTCGATCTCGGGGTCCTCGAGCGTGTTCGACGTGCGACGACTTCGTGCTTCGCTCGACGCACTTTGACCGGGCCAATTCGAATCCAGGGCGCCCCCTCTAGTCCGACGCGTAGAGGTTTCTACGGCGTCCTCGGGGCTTCGGTCTAACGCCACGGATTAAGTACTTTCAGGGGCTGCTTTCGGCGGGCCATAAGCGGCCGTATATGATTAGCTTGATTCTGGGCCGTTTGTCTCCCTCAGAAATCGACCGAATGGACGATTGACGCTTTGTGTTGAGCCAATTTGGTCCCGTACTTCTAGTTAAGTGGCTCTAGCGGAATCCCTATAACGAGAACACTGGGAGGCACGTGGACCGTTACATCGAGCTTGACACAATCGCCGTGGTGTCAATAACCCTTGTTGCACTCACCAGTATCCTCGCGGCCTTGCGCGGCGGACATCTGAACGAGTGGGCGCCACGGTTCCGACTCGGCTTCTGGATGCTCGTTCAATACAGCTTGGGGTCACTCGGCTTTTCGCTGCTGCCGTCCGTTGCGCGAGACTTCGGCGTCACCTCGTGGGGGACGGCGGTGGGTCTTCTGGCCGTGTTCCAAGTCATTAGCGGCGTACACTTCCTTCACCGACATCTGGTGCTGGGTCGCTCCGGTGTCCCCTCCCGTAGCGTGACGCTATGGCTCCTCGGCTCAGTGATCATGATTCTGACACCGGCCGTGCTGATCTGGTCCCTCTTTGGCGGGCTGGGGGGACCAACCTATAAGCTCTACCACTTTGGCGTCTCGGTTTTGCTCCTGGCCTCCATAGCCTCCTTCGTTGGGTTCCTGCGCCTTGACCCGCGCCCAACTTAGGAGAGCCGTGTAGCTGCGCGTCGCGTGATCGCTTTCGTGTACGACCGCTTCGGGTCGTTAGAAGTTGTTCGGAGCACAAAGTCCGTAGCCGTCGGTCGTAGGTCGAGTTCGATCGAGGAGCGCGGCGGTAGGAGCGTGGTCTTAGTACGAGAGCAAGTCCTGTGCTTGTCGTACATCGGCGAGTCCGCCTTCTATCTGACCGGCCCAACCCAAATCCACGTGACTGTGGAGTACGATTTAATTCTCCGCCAAGACGACCGCATCGATTCGACCGCCGAAGCCTTCCCCTGGCTCGCTATAGCCTCGAGGACGACGACAAAATTCAGCGGCACGGCGGAGGGATGCCATTCGCACAACGAGGAGAAACGAATGAAGATCAGGCCAATGACCGGCGTAATCGTGATCACTATGAGCGTGGTTGCGAACGCCAATACGCTCGTCGTCAACAAGACCGAAGACGATGGGTCGAAGCACACCCTGCGCTGGGCCATTCTCGAGAACAACGCCGACGGCGGAGGCAACCGTATCCAGATCAATCCCACCGGCAATCCGCACAACGAGTGGGTGATCAAGGTGAACTCGCTCCTGCCCAGGATCACGGCGCCGGTCATCATCGAAGGCAAGAGCCGCGGCAACCAAGATGGTCCGGGGGTCGTCATTGATGGGTCCAACGTCGTGGACGTGACGACGACCGCGTCGTGTCCGGCCGAAAATGGCGTTGGCAGCGGGCCGAATGTTCGCTCCTTGCAGAAGCCGGGACTCGCCGTCGTCGACTCGGGCAATGTCGAGATCAGCGGCCTCGAGATCCGCAATTTCTGCATCGGCATCATGCTGCTGCGCAGCCACGACAATCACATCCACCACAACGTCATCCACGACATGGTGGGCGCCGCCGGCGTGATGATTACCGGCGATGATGGCACCGCAGCGGGCGGCTCGACCACTGGCCTGTCGACGAACAATCTGATCGAATGGAACATCATCTACGACACCGGCGACGGTGGTGAATGTACGCGCGGAACATCGAACACGACCTACCAGAACAACACGTTCTTCCAGTCGTCGCCGAATACCGTGAGCCCGCGTTCGCAAGGCGTTGAATGCGCGGGGAACGACAACACTGGCATCCAATTTCTTTACAACACGTTCACTGGGTATTCAGACGGCCTGCAGCTCAACACCGCATCCAACGTGACCGTCGTGGGCAATGTCATTACGCAATCCACCTATGGGATCACGACCAGCGGCACCGGCGTCCTGATCAAGGACAACACGATCACCGGCAACCGGATGGGCGTCGGTCCCGGCGGCAACGCGCGCGTCACGATCACGCAGAACCGTATCTTCAACAACGGCCAGCCGATCTTGTCGCTGCCGACGTCAGCGGGCGGCACGACCAATCCGGCAAGCCCCGCGCTGCTCGGCATCGACCTCGGGGTCAATGGTGTTACGCTCAATGACTCCGCCGCGGGATGCGCTGACGGCGCCCCTGACTGCGATACCGGTCCGAACGAACTACAGAACTTCCCGGTGTTGTCAGCCGGATCGAACTGGGCCTCGAACGGCACCATCACCCTGCAGGGGTCGCTCGGGTCGCGTCCCAATGCCACGTTCACGATTGAATTCTTCGCGAGTCATGGGTTGAACGCTGCCGGTTTCGGCGAAGGCGAGGCGTACGTTGGTAGCCACGATCGTGACCACCAACGCCGCTGGAAACGCAACCTTCAGCTTCGTGGCGCCGAACGGCAATCCCCTCCACGACGGCAGCACGGCGGCGTTCTTTACCGCAACCGCGACCAGCGCGGCTGGGTCGACGTCGGAGTTCAGCGTACCGCTTTCGCTCGCGCGGTAGCGCATTACGCAAGACCCCGAGATCCCGGGCGAGCCGTCGAAGCTCGCCCCGGGATCCTGGGTAGGACTCGATCTCATGCTGGCCCACAAAGTACGCCGTACTCAGCCCCTCCACATCGGACTAACGGCGGATAAACCAAATAATGAGTGACAGGACGATAGATACGATCACGCAGGTCGTGATCGGAAAGTAGAAAACGCCGTTCGCCGTTTCAACGCGAATGTCGCCCGGCAATCGTCCGAGACCGAGTTTCGAAAGCCATGGCCAGAGCAGTCCAACCACGCAGGAGAACCACTCCGATCGCGATAAGAACGCGTTGCATGTTGCATATGGTACTGCAGCGCGAATGACCGAGGGCGTCGCCGTTCTCAGCTCCTTCGCACAAAGTCTGGCGTTCTCAGGTCTCGATGCTCGGTTCGGCCTAGTCGTTCGGGCCGGTGGTTCCTGCCGCTTCTCACCGACTCGTCGCGAACGTCGTCGGTAAGTGGTCAGTCTTGACGCGCTTTGCGCCCGGTTTGAATCCGGCGCTGTTTCGGAAGATGTTCGGCTTGCGATATATCGCGAGAATGATGCAGCCCTCCGCGCTATGAGTTTCGTGCATCGAGCCCGCGGTCCGCCAGACATATTCGCCGGCGCGGGCGATGCCATCGTGGTCGGAGAACGAACCTGAAATCACCCACGACTGCTCGATCTCGGGGTGTTTGTGAAACGGTAGCGTGGTACCTGGCTGCCAGCGCAGCAGGCATGTCATCTCGCCGATTTCCTTGTTTTCATATAGCACCTTGATTTCGACGCCCTCGAATTGCGAAGGTTTCCATTCCATCGCGTCAGGCTTGATGTAAGTTGAACCGTTCGGTGTTGGTTTCAGTTCCCCGCTCAAACGCTCGGAGTATCCACTTGTGGTCATGTCGTGTCTCCTTTCGAATGTCCAACAGCGATTCCATAGTTCGACCGCGACTGCTCTGCTTACGGCTGCACGGGCCAAGTACGTACCAACAGAATAATACTTGCGAACGAGCAATGTCCAAGATTCCTTCATGCTGGCCGTGGCGCCTCACGGCGTAACAAAGTGGGCAACTATCCAAACCCAGTGAACGTATCCGTCGTACTAAGACCACGCTCCGACCACCGCGATCCTCGAGCAAACTCGACGTACGACCACTTTGTGCCTTGCTCTACGCACTTTGGACAGGCTACTTCAAATTCAGGACACCTTCTCTAGTCTGACGCGTAGAGGTTACTGCGGCGCCGTCGGAGCTTCGGTCTAACTCGACGGACTCAGTGTTCTCCATGGCCGCTATCGGCCAGCAGCGGTCGTACCGGCAAGTCACCGAGAGCGGTCGTTCGAGGGCTCCATCGACCCGAAGCTGCAATTCATAGCGCATTGCACGAGACTACAGAATGGAATGGCCGGCGCTCGCTCCGGTCGTTTGGGGCGCTAACTCGGCTGGCGGCTAGTTCCAGCCGTTCGAGCGTGCCCAGTCGAGGATCACAGAGCCCTCGGCGGGCAGGGCAATCACGAAGCCTTGGGCCTGGTCGCAGCCCATGCGCGTGAGCATAGCGAGCGAATCAGCCGCCTCCACGCCCTCGGCAACCACCTTGAGATCGAGGTCGTGCGCGAGGTGAATGATTGAGCGCACGAGGGAGCTGTCGCGCTCGCTGGTCGGCATCTGCGAAATGAATGAGCGGTCAATCTTCAGGCTAGCAAGCGGCAGCTGTCTGAGGGACGAGAGCGCTGAGAACCCGGTGCCGAAGTCGTCCATCGAGAAGCAGATACCAAAGGTGTTCAGGTCGGCAATTGTCTCGATGGCGCGCGCTGGGTCGGTGAGCATTGCGCTCTCAGTGATCTCGAACTGGACGTTCCCGCCGGGCACTCTGTGGGCCTGCAGGATGCGTCGAACCTCGGTGGCGATGCTCTTGTCCATCAGCACGCGCGCGGAAAGGTTGATCGAAACGGTCGTGCAAAAGCCGGCGTTGCGCCACGCTGCCCACTGCTGCGCCGATTCGTTCACGACGTACAGCGTCAGATCGCGTATCTGATCGCCCATCTCGGCAATTGGAATGAACTCATCGGGATGGATCATTCCGTATTCCGGATGCTGCCACCGGGCGAGCGCTTCGACGCCATCAACGCGCCGCTCGCGCAAGCTGACAATGGGTTGATAGTGGACCCTGATCTGGCCGATGCGGATCGCTTCGCCGAGCGCCGTCGCTAGTGTCAGCCGACGCGGCGAATAGCGGTCGAGCGCCGGTGAATAGATTTGAGCGCGCAGTCCCTTGCGCTTTGCCTCGTACATCGCAACGTCGGCGCACCGAAGCAGTGTCGAGGCGTCATTGCCATTCACTGGAAAGATACCTGCGCCGATCGACGCGTCGATGCCGAGATGCAGTGTCCCGATCAGGAATGGCTCGCGCAGCGCTGCGACGAGCTCGGCGGCCGTCGCGCGGATCGCGTCTTCGTCCCCCGCCCGTCGGATGATCACGGCGAACTCGTCACCACCTAGTCGCGCGATCTCCCCGAGGCTCGCATCGAGTAGCGGCTTGAGGCGCGGCCCGATCAGCTTGAGCACCTGGTCGCCGGCGTGATGCCCAAGGCCGTCGTTGATCTCCTTGAAGTGGTCGAGGTCCATCATCAGCAGTGCGAGCCGCTCGCCGTTGGTCTTCGACTCGGCGATGCGCGCGCTGAGCTGCTCGGCGAGCCACACTCGGTTCGGCAGGCCGGTGAGCGGGTCGTGTCGCGCCTGATACTCGAGCTTGGCGAGCGCCCCCTTGCGCCCAGTGATGTCGCGCCATGTGGACCAAAGTCCGGTTAAGGCACCATCCTTGATGATGCCGACATTCGAACCGAGCACCCATCGCAACCGGCCGTCGGTCGCCGTAATCTGGAACTCTTGCTCGCTCAGACAGTAGTTTGCCCGCACCCATTCGACCGCGATGCGGCGCGCGACGCCCTCGGGCAGCAGCTCGGCGATGGCCCGGCCGCGCAACGATTCCGTGGAACCCACACCCAACATTCGCGCGAGGGCCTGATTGCATTCAACGATGACGGCGCGAGCCGTCACCTCGTCCGCCTGCTGCTCGAGCGGTAGATCCGTTTGCACTGGCGGATCGAACTCGGCCCCCAGGATCGCCTCGGTGGAGATCGAAACGTAGGTGCGATACCGCTCCTCGCTGTGCGCCACCGCAGCGGTGAGGCGCTGGCGACGATCGTCGGTAAGCGCGCTGGTCACCATGTCTGCGATCGAGGCAGCGAAGCTCCTTTCATCGAGCACCCACTGGCGAATCGGTCCGACATGCTCGTGGCAGACGACGCCGACAAGCTCGCCGGTGTCCATGCGCACCGTCGCCTCGAGCATCGACGTGATGCCAAGCGGCACGAGGTAGCCCTCGGTCAGTTCGCGGGTACGCGGATCGTTCTGCGCGTCGGAGGCGTCCAGAGCGCGATTCTGCTCGAGCGCGCGGATGTAGGCGGGGAACATGCTGGCGTCGAGATCCGCACCGGCCATCTGACGGCCAAGGCTTAGCCGGAACAAGCTCCTACAAACGAGTTTCGAACGGTCTTCTGTGAACAACCAGACGCTGGTGCGCTCTACATCGAGGGTGGTGCCGGCCACCTGCGTGATGCGCGCCAGCCTGTCATCGAGAGACACCTTGTCGGCGCGCTCGTTGGAGACCAGTGCGAGCAGCGCGCTCTGTTGTCGGCGCATCCGCCTTTCGGTGACGACCGTGGCCGGGATCTCCTGCATCGTGCCGACGATGCGGATCGCCGTGCCCGACAAATCACGCATCACGCGCCCCTTCGCCACGAAACACCGGACGGCTCCGTGAACATCGAATATGCGGAACTCCGCATCGCACTCAGCGCTACGTTCAATTGCGGCGGCGAGCGCAAGCTCGAAGCGCGGCCGGTCGAGCGGGTTGAGCCGCGCGAGAAATGTCGACTTTGTGCTATCGAACCCGCCGGACGGGTAACCGAGGAGCGTCTCGAGGTAAGGCGATAGCTGCATGCGGTCGTTGCCGATCGGCCATTCCCACAGGCCAACGCCGCCGGCAAGTAAAGCGGTCTGCACGAAGGCTTCCGGCACCCCGCCAAGCAACTCCGGCGTAAAACTGGCGTCCGTGCCTTCCTTAGTCATGACAATGTCCCGCCGAGCGGCATGTAGCAACCGTGATGATGTTGGGTCGGCAGCTGCCACCAGCGGCTGGACCAGACTAGGCCGGTGAATTTTGATCTTCGGTATCGACGCTATTTGGAACCATAGCGGAAACCATATCACCGACCAATATGCACGAATGTGCATAATGAGTCTGCCCTGATCTGGAACCTGAACCGCGAATCGCTTGAGGCGGACAGGAGCCACAGCCAGGGTGGCACCTAGGAGTGTTTAGCTCGAGGCATTCATCCTCGCGCGTAGCACTGAGCCTCTCGTACGAAGTGCTAAGTACAAGGTGCCGAGTACGGAGAGAGCTTGGCATCTCGTGCGAGAACGAATTCTTGGTGCTGAGTACTTCGTATTACCGCGACCGCTTTCGGCCACAACCGGCCGTAGCGTCTCGTTCTGCAAAGCCGACGTTCACTGACACGGCCGGCCACCAGCGGACCTTAGAGGCCAGGACGCCTTGCCATCGTGTTGTCCAGTCGCCGTTTACACTTCGCTGGCTACCGTGCGCCCCACTACATTACGAAAATGTAGCGGATCTCTGAGATTCTGCAATTCCCGGTAAAAGTAGAGCGGCGTCGGCCGCTTTCCCTTGAGTCTCAACCGTTTGAGAAAGTCGATTTCCTCCTGAGTCACATTACCGCTGAGTGACGCATCCTTAAGGAAACGCGTTGAGCCCCGGCTCACCCCCGGAAGGTTGGTCAGGATCTCTTTCAACAAACGCAAATCGCTTCGAGTGCCCTGGGGTCAGTTTTCGGTTTAGCATAATCTCCATACCGAAAGTGGGGGAGGTCGATATCCCAGGATTCGATCAGCGGATCCAGGAAGGAAACGCAGTTCTCCGCTGACAGGTGGAAGACGTCTGTGTCCAGGAACTCGAGGATCGTAACTCGCATCTGCTTATAGCTTCGGCCACTGTGTCGAGCCACGGAGCGGAGCCACTTTTCATTTTTCAACTCCTCGTTGGCGACGCGCTTGATCACCTCCAGAAGCGTCTGTGTGACGAGGCGTTCGAGTTCCCCCAAGGGCTGCTTCTCAAAAATTGTTCGTATCTGTTGCTGTTTTGCCGGTGTGCACTTGCGGAGAACTAACCCTCGCACTTCTTGAAACAAGGGCGCCGGGGGGTCCTCGAAATCTCTCTTTAACTCTTCCCTACGCTGGAGCTCAGCCAGCTTCGCAAGTTTACCGCTCGACACCTTGAGAAACTTGCCCATCTTCTCGTAGATGTCTGTTCGATCGGGCGCGGGGGGCGATTTCTTCCGAGTCAGGAGCTGAGAGACGTAGGACTCAGTGACTTCGGCAGCGGCCGCCAAGTCCTTTTGCTCAAGCCCCAGTTGTTCTAGCCGCTCCTTGATGACTAAACAAACATCCATTGCACGCTCCGGTAATTAACCGCCTTTGATTAAGCATAGCAAAAGAGTGCTTGACATGTCCAGTAACTTAACCCATACTGGTTAATGGACCGAGAGAGTCTTGGGTCATCTGGAATCAAGACGGTAATCTGAAATGCCCGCTCGGCCACTACCACCAAGGAGCACACCATGTATGCACATCGAGTGTCCGTGCATCTGAAACCCGACAGCACCGCTGCGTTTACCCAGCGGCTGGAACAGCAAGTCATTCCCATGCTTCGCAAACAAAAAGGGTTTCAGGATGAAATCACCTTCGTTGCCCCGGCCGGAACCGAAGCTTTCGGCGTGAGTTTGTGGGACAACAAAGAAAGCGCCGATGCCTACAACCGCGGACCATACGCAGAAGTGACCGAGATCCTGGCGAATCTGGTTGACGGAAATTCTCAGGTTGATACGTCGAGGTTTCCAACTCGACTTTCCACAAGATCGGCGCGACTGCAACGGCCTAAAGCTGCAGGCGTTCTAGTTTGCTCGAAGGGGAAAAATAACTCTAAGCGCAACTCGTGGCGATGCCACTTGCTTTTTCTCAGTGGCCCGACCCTCAACCGGGCCATTTCGTTTTTTAGGAGGGGCCCAAAACGTAAGCAGTAGTTTGGCCCGGCCCCGTAGCATTACTATTTAGAAGGAAGGCATCATGCAAAACCTTATCTCTTACGATCCAGCTAAACCGGTCTTGACGAGTTGTTCCGCGGATTCTTCAGGCCGGTGCGCGTGGAAGGCGCACCTACCCCGGTAATGATAAAGATGGATGCGACCGACACCGAGAACGGTTACCTGATTCATGCCGAAATGCCGGGCGTAAAGAAGGGAGACATCGACATCGCGATCGAGGGCAACCAGATCGCTATCACGGCCGAAGTTAAGCAGGCATGGGAAAAGAAGGAAGGCGACAGGATGCTGCGCAACGAGCGGTATTTCGGCAACATCTATCGCAGTTTCACACTACCGGTGGAGCTGGACGGAGTCGGCATCCGTGGCCACCTATGACAACGGTGTCCTCGAGCTCAAGCTGGTTAAGAAAGGCCGCGGTGGCGGGGAAGAGGCTGGCTATCCAGTAACCATAGCTTTTGGACACAATGTGGAGCGAGTGACAATCGTGAAACACGCGCTCGTGAGGGGAATCAATCGGGAAATGGCGTTTCGTCAGGCACGTCGCAACCTCGATGCACTGGATGGGGTAGACGATCCGGCACGAATCCGAGGCGGCAATTGGAAGATGCAGGGATTGAGGCGCTCCGGGCCCGTTTACGACGAGTCCGAGTGCCAGATGTCGATAGCAGAGTTCATGGCGGACACGCGGGAGCGCTACGACATCGTCGAATAACGCTCCTGCCAATGCGCCGGTGACGTGCTTCAGGTGAGTCGTTGCCGAGCCAGGAGCACTCGGTGTACCTCATTCGCACGCCCACCAGACAACGCGCTTCCCCTGTCCTGCGCGACAGGTTCTTGAACGCATTGGATCAGCATGATCAGCCCGTCCTTCGCAACACAGTGCGCGATCTCCTGGGTCTGGTGCAATCCTCTGCCCTCCGGGACTTGCATTCTTCTAGGGCTGGCACCTGGCAGCACCTACGGAGATGCAGCAAACGCGATAACAAGTTCGATGTGTGCGAAACCAGACGCCGCATGACGGAATGGTCAGGGCCGCGCCGGCCGAAAGGCTAAAGCGGTCTGAGCGAATCCTGCTTTAGCTACGGGGCGAGGTGATTCAGTGATAGAACGTTCCCGGTAGCTCGCCCTTTCGCGCTGCTCGCCCGCGGTTGCCGACTAGCCTGATTCGCTGAACGACTGCTTGGAGAAGACCCACCGACTGCTGTGGG